>DATLJE010000012.1:0-105502 GCA_035539095.1 Luteimonas sp. | reverse complement strand
CCCGTCCCGGTTGATGTGCACCCGCAGCTCCACCCCCGTCTCGGCCGCGCGCCGGTCGCGGAAGGCGATCATCTCGCGGAACTTCCAGGTCGTGTCCACGTGCAGCAGCGGGATCGGCGGCGGGCCCGGCGCGAAGGCCTTGAGCAACAAGTGCAGCAGCACCGACGAGTCCTTGCCGATCGAGTACAGCAGCACCGGCGTGCGGCTCTCGGCCGCCACCTCGCGCAGGATGTGCAGGCTCTGGGATTCGAGCTGGTCGAGGATGCGATCGTTGGCGGAGGCAGTCATCGCGGCATTGTAGCCAGCCGCCTGCCGGCACCGGCCGCCGTTGCGGCACGGCCTTCTTGTGGGAGCGGCTTCAGCCGTGAGCTCGGCGGCGGCGCGAATACTGGCAGCGACGCAAGTCGCGCCAGCGCATTCATCGGGAAAGCGTCGCGACTTCCGTCGCTCCCAACGGGGCGATCGGTGGGCCGCGGCGGCCCGCGGCCGAAGCCCGCCTACGAACGCCCGTACACGTCCTCGTAGCGGACGATGTCGTCCTCGCCCAGGTAGTCGCCCGACTGCACCTCGATCAGCTCGAGCATCTCGGTGCCGGGGTTCTCCAGCCGGTGCTTCGCGCCCAGCGGGATGTAGGCCGACTGGTTGGCGTACAGCTCGAACACGTCGTTGTCGCGCGTCACCCGCGCGGTGCCGCGCACGACGATCCAGTGCTCGGCGCGGTGCCGGTGCGACTGCAGCGACAGCCGCGCGCCGGGCTTGACCTTGATCCGCTTGACCTGGAAGCCGTCGTCCTGGTCGACCGAGTCGTAGCTGCCCCAGGGCCGGTGCACTTCGCGATGCAGCACCGCGTGGCTGCGCTGGTCGGCCTTGAGCCTGGCCACCACATCCTTGACCTGCTGCACCTTGTCCTTGCGCGCCACCAGCACGGCGTCGTCGGTTTCGACCACCACCAGGTCCTCGACGCCGACCAACGCCACCAGCCGCCGCGCGTAGGCGTAGCTGTTGCGGCTGTCGACCGCGATCACGTCGCCGTGGCGCGCGTTGCCCTCGCCGTCCTGCGCGCTCACGTCCCACAGCGCCGACCAGGAGCCGACGTCGTTCCAGCCGATGTCGACCGGCAGCACCTTCGCGTCGGCGGTCTTCTCCATCACCGCGTAATCGATCGAATCCGACGGGCAGGCGGCGAACGCGTCCTTGTCCAGGCGCACGAAGTCGCCGTCGCGCTTGGCACCGTCGAACGCGGCGCGCACGGCGGACAGGATGTCGGGGCGGAAGCGCTCGAGCTCGGCGAGGAAGCGCGAGGCGCGGAACAGGAACATGCCGCTGTTCCAGTAATAGCCGCCGGCGTCCAGGTATTGACGCGCGGTGGCGGCGTCGGGCTTCTCGACGAAGCGCTGCACGCGGCGCACGCCCTCGCCCGCCTCGGCCTGGATGTAGCCGAAGCCCGTCTCCGGCGATTCGGGCACGATGCCGAACGTCACCAGCGCGCCCGCCTCCGCGGCCGGCATCGCGGCGCGCACGGCCTCGCGGAACGACTGCGGATCGCGCACGACATGATCGGAAGGCAGCACCAGCAGCAGCGGGTCGTCGCCGCCGGCCATCGCCTGCAGCGCCGCCGCGGCGATCGCCGGCGCGGTGTTGCGGCCGGCCGGCTCGAGCACGATCGCGGCGTGCTCCACGCCGACCTGGCGCAGCTGCTCGCCGGCAAGGAAGCGGTGTTCCTCGTTGGCGACCACGATCGGCGCGGCGTCGCCGGCCAGTTCCGCGACCCGCTGCCAGGTGTCCTGCAGCATCGTGCGCTCGCCGGCCAGGGCCAGGAACTGCTTGGGATAGGCCTCGCGCGACAGCGGCCACAGGCGCGTGCCGGAGCCGCCTGAAAGCAGGACCGGTTGCAGGCGCGTCATCGACTCGGACATCCAGCATCTCCCTTGATTGCGGCGGCGAGTTTACCCTGTCTGCCGCCGGCCCCTGCCGGCGGGAGACCGCATGCCGTCCCACGCCAACCCGTCCTCGCGCGACGCGCAGCGCCTCGACTGGGCGCGCCGCGCCACCGCCGAGCCCGCGCTCGACCTGCAGCGCGCGTCGGTCGACGCCGGCTTCCGCAGCTACTGGCGCACCACCGGCGCCGCGCCGTCGCGCATCGTCATGGACGCGCCGCCGCAGCTGGAGGACGTGCGCCCGTGGCTGCGCATCCGCGACCTGCTCGAAGCCGGCGGCGTGCGCGTGCCGGGCGTGCTCGCGCGCGACCTCGAACAGGGCTTCCTGCTGCTGGAAGACCTCGGCGGGCCCACGCTGGCGCAGGTCCTCGACGGGGAGAACGCGGACGCGCACTTCGAAGCGGCCATCGGGCAGCTGCTGCGGCTGCAGGCGATCGCGCCGCCGGCCGGCATGCGCGGCTTCGACGAGGCGCTGCTGCAGCGCGACGCGGGCCTGTTCGAGGAATGGTTCCTGTGCTGCCACCTCGGGCTGTCGCCCGACTGCGCCGACCTGGACCGGCTCGAACTCGTGCAGCGGCGCCTGATGGACAACGCGCTCGCGCAGCCGCGCGTGCTGGTGCACCGCGACTTCATGCCGCGCAACCTGATGCCGGTCCGGCCGGGACCGGCGGTGCTGGACTTCCAGGACACGGTCGTCGGTCCGATCGCCTACGACCCGGCGAGCCTGTTCAAGGACGCGTTCCTGGGCTGGCCGCTGGCGCGCGTCGACGGCTGGCTGCGCGGCTACCACGCGCGCGCCTCCGCGGCCGGATTGCCGGTGCCGCCGCTCGATGCGTTCCTGCGCGACGCCGACTGGATGGGCGTGCAGCGGCACCTGAAGATCCTCGGCATCTTCGCCCGCCTGCACCATCGCGACGGCAAGCCGCGCTACCTCGCCGATGCGCCGCGCTTCATCGGTTACCTCGACGAAGTGCTGCCGCGCCATCCACGATTGTCGCCGCTGGCCGAACTGCTCGAGCAGCGCGTCAAACCGGCGATGCGGGCGCTGGCGGCGGCATGAAGGCGCTCGTCTTCGCCGCCGGACTGGGCGAGCGCATGCGGCCGCTCACCGACGCCACCCCCAAGCCGCTGCTGCCGGCCGGCGGCAAGCCGCTGATCGCCTGGCACCTGGACAGGCTCGCCGCGATCGGCGTGCGCGAGGTCGTGGTCAACACCAGTTGGCTGGCCGACCAGTTCCCGCGCACGCTCGGCAACGGCGGGCACTGGGGGCTGCGGCTGGACTACTCGTACGAAGGCGCCAGGCCTTTGGAAACCGGCGGCGGCATGCTCCACGCGCTGGCACTGCTGGGCGACGCGCCCTTCATCGCAGTCAACGGCGACACCTGGACCGACCACGACTTCGCGCGCCTGCCGCGCGAGCCCGCCGGCGACGCGCACCTGGTGCTGGTCGACAACCCGGCCCACCATCCGCGCGGCGACTTCGCGCTGGGCGACGACGGCCTGGTCGCCGACACCGGCGAGCCGCGGCTGACGTTCGCCGGCATCGGCGTCTACCGCGCGTCGCTGTTCGACGGCTGGCGCGAGGTGGTCGGTGACGTCGCAGGCGCGGGCGAAGACCCGCCGCGCTTCAAGCTCGTGCCGCTGCTGCGCGCGGCGATGGCGCGCGGGCGCGTCACGGGCGAGCACCACCGCGGGCGCTGGACCGACGTCGGCACGCCGGAGCGGCTCGCGCAGCTCGACGCGGCGCTGCAACGCCACCCCGTGTAGGAGCGGCGGAAGCCGCGACCACGGCGCCACACTGTGGGAGCGGCTTCAGCCGCGAGCTTTTCCACCGGTTGCGCATCCGTTCGAAGAGCTCGCGGCTGAAGCCGCCCCCACAGGGGCGCATCCGGACCTTCGCCGCTACGCCGCCTACGCCGCCCCGCCGCCCAGCACCTCCCGCAGGAACGGCACCGTGATCCGCCGCTGCGCCGCCAGCGAGGCGCGGTCGAGGCGGTCGAGCAGCGCCGCCAGGCTCGACAGGTCGCGATCGACCCGCCGCAGCAGCCAGTCGATCGCCGCCTCGTCGATCGCCAGCCCGCGCCGCCGCGCGCGCAGGCGCAGCACCTCGCGGCGGTCGGCCTCGTCCAGCGGCGCGAGCGCGATGCGCGCGCACTGCGACAGCCGCGAGCGCAGGTCGGGCAGCCGCAACGGCAGCGCGTCCGGCGCGGCGCGCGCGGTGTAGAGCGCGGCCATGCCGGCGTCGCGGGCGCGGTTGTGGAAGTCGAACAGCGCGACCTCGTCCTCGCGCCGGCCGGCGATGGCCTCGAGGCCGTCGAGTGCGACCAGGTCGTTCTCGTGCAGCGCCTCGAGCGCATCGCGCAGGCGGCCCGCGACCGTCGCCAGCGGCAGGTAGGCGGCGCGGCGCGATGCGGACTCGGCGGCGGCGCAGGTCGCGATCGCCAGGTGGGTCTTGCCGGAGCCGGCCGCGCCGGCGAGGTAGAGCCAGTCCCCGAGCGTGTCGCGCGCGAGCGCCTCGAGCTGCGCCAGCGCCCCGGCCGGGGCGCCGACGAAGCCGTCGAAGCGCTGGTCGGGCGGATAGCGCAGCGCCAGCGGCAGCTGCGCGCTCACGCCTCGTCGTCTTCGTCGCGCCGGTCGTCGTCCACGTCGCGGGGCAGGATGATCCCGCCCTCGCTGACCTGCGGCTCGGGCACCACGATCGCCGGGGCCGCGCCCGCGTACAGCCGGCTGTGGGTGTAGCGCGCGTGCGCGTAGCGCAGCAGCACGTTGGCCACCGCCGCCACCGGCAGCGCCAGCAGCATGCCGAGGAAGCCGAAGAGCTGGCCGCCGGCGAGCACCGCGAAGATCACCGCCACCGGATGCAGGCCGATGCGGTCGCCGACCAGCTTGGGCGTGAGCCAGTAGCTCTCGATCACCTGGCCGACGCCGAACACCGCCAGCACTCCGGCCACGTGCTTCCAGTCGCCGTGCTGCACCAGCGCCGCGATCACGCCGAACACCACGCCGCTGGTCGGCCCCAGGTAAGGCACGAAGGTCAGCAGGCCGGCGACGATTCCGATCAGCAGTCCCAGGTCGAGCCCGATCGCCCACAGACCGATGCCGTACATCGCGCCCAGGATCAGCATCACCGTGAACTGCCCGCGCAGGAAGCCGCCGAGCATGTCGCTCGACTCCCCGGCCAGGCGCGAGACCGTGGCCAGGTGGTCGCGCGGCACCAGCGAGGCGGCGCGCTCGACGAACAGGTCCCAGTCGCGCAGGAAGAAGAACGTCAGCACCGGGATCAGCACGATGTTGGCGATCCAGGCGAACAGCGCGAAGCCCGAGCGCGACAGGTAGCCCAGCGCGGTGGTGGCGATGCCGCCGGCGCGCTCCCAGTGCACGCGCAGCTGCTCGATCATGTACTCCGGGTCCAGCCAGGTCGACAGCTGCAGGTGGGTGCGCCGCTCCAGCCACGGGATCGCGGTGCCGACGAACCAGTCGCGGTAGTGCGGCAGCGAATCGACCAGGGTGGCGATCTGCCGCTGCAGCGTCGGCACCAGGATCAGCAGCGCCAGCACCAGCAGCAGCGCCATCAGCGCGAACACCAGCACCACCGCGACGTTGCGCGAGCGACCGGCGCGCTCGAGGCGGTCGACCAGCGGGTCGCCCAGCCAGCCCAGCAGCGCGGCGACCACGAACGGGGTCAGGATCGGCCCCAGCAGCCACACCAGCCAGCCGGCGGCCAGCGCGACCAGCCCCCACTGCAGGCGCTTGAGGAAGCGGGCGATGTCGTTCGCGGCGGCGTCCATGGGAGGTCCGGAAGCGTGCTTGGGCTGGCGGGGCTGCAGGCCGGGCTAGAGCAGGCGGAACACGACCGGCGCGACCACCACGGGGCTCGGCTCCGCGGTGCCCGGCTCGCCGGCGGGGCCGCCCACTTCCTGCAGCACGTCGTCGTCGACCATGCGGCGGAAGCCGGGCAGGCCGGTGAGCAGGTCGAGCTCGACCTCGAGCCCGTCCGGCGTCGCCCGCAGCGGGGTGATGCCGCGCACCACCGACATGCCCTGCAGCAGCGCCGACAGGCGCACGTAGTCGGCGCCGTCGTCGATGCCGGTGAAGGTGACGCGGTACTTGCCCGGCTCGCCCGCGGCCACGCGCTTGGCGTAGCGCTTGACCAGCGCGTCGGCCGCGCCGTCGGCGCCGCCGGCCATCGCGCGGCGGGCGTCGCCGTCGCTGGTGCTCCAGTTCGACAGCACGCGACCGTGGTCGACGAAGGTCCAGTCGGCCTTCCAGCCGCCCTCGCTGCGGTAGAGTTTGCCGACCAGCTGCATCGGCGGGCTGTAGCGCGAGGACAGCCGCGCGATCGCGCCGGTGTCGCCGCGCCAGATCGCGCCGACGGCGGCCTGCTCGGCGGCGCTGCCGGAGGGCAGGCCGAGGCTGTAGCCGCGCTGCCTGGCCCGCTGCAGCACCGAGCGCGCGACGTTGTTCTGCGGCAGCGCCACCAGGCGCGGCCCGGAGCCGTCGTCGATCGCCAGCCACAGCACCGGCTTGGGCCGCGGCTCCGGCCACACCGGCAGGCCCAGCGCGGCGGCGAGGCCGTCGACGTCGTCCTGGCGGAAGCGCACGACCAGGGTGGTGGTGTAGCTCGGCGCGCCGGTGGCGGAGGTGCCCTCGTCCTGGCGGTAGTCGTAACCGTCGACGTAGTCCTCGGCGCGGCGCAGCTCGCGGCCCACGCCCGGGCGGGCGGCCGCGCCGCGGTCGCCCGAGAGCTTGGCCAGCACGTCGGCCAGCGCGCGCGAGAACGCGGCCTTGCGCTCGGCCTCGCGCTGGCTGTTGACCTGCACCTCGGTGGCGTACAGGCCCTGCGCGCGCGCGACGTCGCCCTCGACGCGCTGCGCGCGGGCGCCGCTCGCGGCCAGCATCCCCGCCAGCACCAGCGCCGCCGCCCATGTCCACCGGATTGCCTGCTGCATCAGTCCTTCCCGCCTGCGTACCGGCCGAAATGGTGCCACAAAGGCCCTGTCCGGATTCCGGATCCGCGCGCCGCCGGCCGCGCCCGGCGCGCGGAAGCGCGGCGCAAGCGCCGGTCGCGGGCCGCCCGGCTGCTAAAATCGCCGCTTTCCCCAGCCCGCGAGTCGCCGTGACCGGCCCGACCCCCCCTGCCCCCGCTCCCCTGACCTATCGCGACGCGGGCGTCGACATCGATGCCGGCAACGCGGTCGTCGAACGCATCAAGCCGCTGGTCAGGCGCAGCTTCCGCCCGGAGGTGATGGGCGGCCTGGGCGGCTTCGGCGCGCTGTTCGACCTCTCGGGCAAGTACCGCGAGCCGGTGCTGGTCTCGGGCACCGACGGCGTCGGCACCAAGCTCAAGCTCGCGCAGCAGCTGGGGCGTCACGACACCATCGGCATCGACCTGGTCGGCATGTGCGTCAACGACGTGCTGGTGCAGGGCGCCGAGCCGCTGTTCTTCCTCGACTACTTCGCCACCGGCAAGCTCGACGTCGACACCACGGTCGCCGTGGTCGGCGGCATCGCGCGCGGCTGCGAGCTCGCCGGCTGCGCGCTGATCGGCGGCGAGACCGCCGAGATGCCCGACATGTACGCGCCGGGCGAATACGACCTGGCCGGCTTCACCGTCGGCGCGGTGGAAAAGTCCGAACTGCGCGACGGCGCGCGCGTGCTGGCCGGCGACGTGCTGGTCGGCATCGCCTCCAGCGGCCCGCATTCGAACGGCTATTCGCTCATCCGCCGCATCTTCGACCGCGCCGGCCGCCCCGGCGGCATCGACGTCGGCGGCGCGAAGCTCGAGGACGCGCTGATGGCGCCGACCGCGCTGTACGTGAAGCCCGTGCTCGAGCTGCTGCGCGGCACGCAGGGCGAGGCGATCCACGCCATGGCGCACGTCACCGGCGGCGGCCTGACCGAGAACATCATCCGCGTCGTGCCCGACGGCCTGGGCCTGGACATCGAGGCATCGGCAATCGTGCTGCCGCCGGTGTTCGACTGGCTGCAGCGCGAGGGCGCGGTGGCCGACGCCGAGATGTGGCGCACCTTCAACTGCGGCATCGGCTTCGTGCTGGTCGCCGCCGCTGCCGAGGCCCCCGGCGTGGAGGCGGAACTCGATCGCCTGGGCCTGTCGCACCGCCGCATCGGCGAGGTCGTGCGCGCCAGCGGTGGCGACCGTGTCCGCATCGGCTGAGCGCGGACCGGCGTCCGGTCAAGCCCCCACGGTTCCCGCCCCGCGCGCGCCCTACCGGCTCGCGGTGCTGGCCTCGGGCCGCGGCAGCAACCTGCAGGCGATCCTGGACGCGATCGCGGCGGGCTCGCTGGACGCGCAGGTCGCGGGCGTGTTCTCCGACCGCGCGAAATCCTGGGCGCTGCAGCGCGCGCGCGATGCCGGCGTGCCGGCGCGGGCGCTCGGCCCGAAGGCGTTCGCCGACCGCGCCGCGTTCGACGCCGCGCTGTTCGACGCGATCGACGCCGTACGGCCGGACCTCATCGTCTGCGCCGGCTACATGCGCCTGATCGACGCCGCGGCGGTCGATGCGCGCCGCGGCCGGGTGATCAACATCCATCCCTCGCTGCTGCCCGCGTTCAAGGGCCTGCACACCCACCAGCAGGCGCTGGAGGCGGCGGCGACCGAGCACGGCGCCAGCATCCATTTTGTCACCCCCGACCTCGACGGCGGCCCGGTGATCGCGCAGGCCCGGGTGCCGGTGCACCCGGGCGACGATCCCGACCTGCTCGCCGCCCGCGTGCTGGAGCGCGAGCACCCGCTGCTGGTGGAGACCCTGCGCTGGTTCGCCGCCGGGCGCATCGCGCTGGCTGAAGATGGCGTTCATGTCGACGGCGCCGCCCGCGGCCCGCTTCAGCTTGGAGCCAACCAGCGCTTTGCATGATGGCGCCCCCATGAAGGCCCTGCCCCTCCTCGCGCTGCTCGTCCTGCTCTCGTGGCTGCCCGCCGGCCGCGCGCAGCAGGCCGTGGCGGAATCCGGCGCCGCCGTGGCCGCCGACGCCCCGGTCGCGCTCGAGCCCTTCGTCGCCAGCTACGACGCCTACAACAAGGGCGCGCTGGCCGGCAACGCCACCATGAAGGTCGTGCACAACGCCGGCGAGCAGTGGCGCGTCGACCTGGGCATCCGCGGCAACCGCGGCTTCGCCGGCATCCTCGGGCTCAACATCCAGCAGAGCACCGTGTTCGACGACATCGGCGGCGAGTTCCGCCCGCTGAGCCAGAGCACGATCCGCAAGGGCCTGTTCCTCGGCAAGAAGGTCAGCGGCGTCTACGACTGGAACGCGCACACCGCGCGCTGGCAGGGCAGCATCAAGGAGGAGCGCAGCAAGCCGGTGCCGCTGCGCGAAGGCGACATGAGCGGGCTGCTGATCAACCTGGCGGTGATCCGCGACGCCCGGCCCGGCCGCCGGCTGGAGTACCGGTTCGTCGACGGTGGCCGCGTGCGCGATCACGTCTACCAGGTGGCCGAACAGACCGAGATCGTCCAGGTCGGCGACATGAGCTACGACGCGATGCGGGTTTCACGCGTCAACGGTGGCAACGATGAGACCATCTTCTGGGTCGCCGATGGCGTGCCGACGCCGGTACGCATGCTGCAGCGGGAAGACGGCCAGGACGGCATCGACCTGCGCCTGACCGCCTACGAGGGAGTCCAGTGATGACCGGATCCAACCGCACGCCCGTCCTCTTCGCCGCCGCGCTGCTCGCCCTGGCGAGCGCGCCCGCACTCGCGATCGAGCCGTTCACCGCGAACTACCAGGCCAGCTACATGGGCCTGCAGGGCCAGGGCCGCATGACGCTGGAGGCGCAGGGCGACCACCGCTGGAAGTACACGCTGAGCATCGGCAGCAGCGGCATCCGGCTCGACCAGAGCACGGTGTTCGAGGACCGCGACGGCAAGTGGCGCCCGCTCTCGGGCACCGACTCCTCGCTGCTGCTGATCAAGAAGACCGACAAGCAGGCCAGCTACGACTGGGACAAGGGCGTGGCCACCTGGACCGGCGACGTGAAGCCCGAGCGCGCCGGCCCGGTGCAGCTGCAGCCAGGCGACGTCGACGCGCTGCTGCTCAACCTCGAGCTCGCGCGCGACGTCCCCGCCGGCAAGCCGCTGGACTACCGCATGGTCGACGACGGCCGGGTCAAGCAGCTCACCTACAAGGTGGTCGGCAAGGAGAACGTCACCGTGGGCGGCAAGTCCCAGCCGGCGACGAAGGTGAGCTACGTCAGCGGCGACAAGGAAACCATCGCGTGGGTGGTCGAGGGCCTGCCGGTGCCGGCGCGCATCCTGCAGCGCAAGCACGGCAAGGACGAGATCGACCTGCGGATCCAGTCGGTGCAGTAGCCCGCCCCGCCTCCGCGAGGCGCCGGCGCGATGCCGCGCCGCCCTGCGCTACTCGGCTTTCTCGTCGAAGGTGGTCCTGCAATCGACGCGGATCGGCTCGCCGTCCTCGCGGCCGCGCCAGTAGAAGCTGTGGCACTCGCGCGGACCTTCGTGTTTGGTGCGCACGGTGACCGCATACCAGGACTGCAGCGTCTCGCGGGTGGTCACCTCGCCGTCGCCGTCCCAGTCCATGTCCTGCGTGCCGATGCCCGCGGTGAACGCCAGCCCGGCATGCCAGGCATAGCCCGAATACAGCAGCAGCAGCGCGAGCGCGGCGAACAGGAAGCGGCGCCGCGGGGTGATGGCGGATCGCCTGCCGGCGCGGCGCATCAGCCGACCCGCCGGATCTTCGCGCCCAGCCCCGACAGCTTGCGCTCGATGTTCTCGTAGCCGCGGTCGAGGTGGTAGATGCGGTCGATGGTGGTCTCGCCTTCGGCGACCAGCCCGGCCAGCACCAGCGATGCCGAGGCGCGCAGGTCGGTGGCCATCACCGGCGCGCCGCTGAGCGTGGGCACGCCGGTCACGGTGGCGCGATGGCCCTCGACGTGGATCTCGGCGCCCAGGCGCACCAGCTCCTGCACGTGCATGAAACGGTTCTCGAAGATCGTCTCGTCGATCGTGCCAACGCCCTCGGCGATGCAGTTCATCGCCATGAACTGCGCCTGCATGTCGGTGGGGAAGCCCGGGTGGGGCGCGGTGGCGATGTCCACCGCCTTCGGCCGCCGCCCGCGCATGTCGACCGTGATGCGGTCGCCGCGGGTGCCAACGTCGGCGCCGGCCTGGACCAGCTTGTCGAGCACGGCGTCGAGCGTGCCGGGTCGCGCGTGGGTGGTGGTGACGCAGCCGCCGGTCATCGCCGCCGCGACCAGGAAGGTGCCGGTCTCGATGCGGTCGGCCACCACCCGGTGCGCGCCGCCCTGCAGGCGCTCCACGCCGCGCACGACGATGCGCGAGGTCCCGGCGCCCTCGATGTCGGCGCCCATCGCCAGCAGGCAGTCGGCGAGGTCGACGATCTCCGGCTCCTTCGCGGCGTTGTCGATCACGGTGGTGCCGTCGGCGAGCGTCGCGGCCATCAGCGCGTTCTCCGTGGCGCCGACGCTGACGATGTCGAAGGCGATGTGGCCGCCGCGCAAACGATCGGCCTGCGCCTTGATGAAGCCGTGCTCGAGCGTGATCCGCGCGCCCAGCGCCTCCAGCGCGCGGATGTGCAGGTCGACCGGGCGCGAGCCGATCGCGCAGCCGCCCGGCAGCGACACCTCGGCCGCGCCGTGCTTGGCAAGCAGCGGCCCCAGCACCAGCACCGAGGCGCGCATGGTCTTGACCAGCTCGTAGGGCGCGACGTGGCTGCGCACCGTGCGCGGGTCGACCTGCAGGTCGGCCGCGTCCTGCACGATCACCCCGGCGCCGAGCTCGGCAAGCAGCCGCAGCGTGGTCTTGACGTCGTGGAGGTCGGGCACGTTGGCGATCGACACCGGCCCGTCGGCAAGCAGCGTCGCGCACAGGATCGGCAGCACGGCGTTCTTGGCGCCGGACACGGCGACCTCGCCTTCGAGCGCGACGCCGCCGTTGACGATGATCTTCTGCATTCAGGCTCCGTGCTCTTCCGGCGTCAGCGTGCGCAGGGCCAGCGCATGGATCTCGTTGCCCATCAGCGCGCCCAGGGTGGCGTAGACCAGCCGGTGCCGGGCCAGCGGCAGCTTGCCGCGGAAGGCCTCGGAAACCACCAGCGCCTCGAAGTGCACGCCGTCCTCGCCCTGCACCGCGACGCGCGCGCCGGGCAGGCCCTGTTCGATCAACTCGCGGATGGTGCTGGGGTCCAAGGCCGGGTTCCTTCTGAAGCCCGCGTGAGCATGCGGGCCCGGGCATGGCGCCCGCGGCGGGCTTTTCCGCCCCGGAAGCGCATAAAATGAGCCGGTTAGCCTAACGGAAAGGCCCTCGCTTCGATATGGCCGTCACCGCAACACCCGACATCGACGATGCAACGCTGGCCGCCAGCGGGCGGCGCGTGCTGCAGACCGAGGCGCGCGGGCTGGAGGCCGTCGGCGCGCGCATCGACGGCGAGTTCTCGCGCGCCTGCCGCGTGCTGCTGGCCTGCCGCGGCCGGGTGGTCTGCATCGGCATGGGCAAGTCCGGCCACGTGGCGCGCAAGATCGCCGCGACGCTCGCCTCCACGGGCACGCCGGCCTTCTACGTCCATCCCGGCGAGGCCGGCCACGGCGACCTGGGCATGATCACCGACGCCGACGCGGTGCTGGCGATCTCCTACTCGGGCGAGTCCGACGAGATCCTGACGCTGCTGCCGGTCCTCAAGCGGCAGGGCAACCCGCTGCTGGCGATGACCGGGCGCGCGCGGTCCACGCTGGCGCGCGAGGCCGACATCCACCTCGACGTGAGCGTGCCCGCCGAGGCCTGCCCGCTCGACCTGGCGCCGACCTCCAGCACCACCGCCTCGATGGCGATGGGCGACGCGCTGGCGGTGGCGCTGCTGGACGCGCGCGGCTTCACCGCCGACGACTTCGCGCGCTCGCACCCGGCCGGCGCGCTCGGCCGCCGCCTGCTGCTGCACATCCGCGACGTGATGCACGCCGGCGAGGATATCCCGCGCGTGCGCGCCGACGCCTCGCTGGCCGAGGCGCTGATGGAGATGAGCCGCAAGCGGCTGGGCATGACCGCGATCGTCGACGACGACGGTCGCCTGCTCGGCCTCTACACCGACGGCGACCTGCGCCGCACGCTGGCCGATCCCGCGATCGACGTGCACGCCGCGCGCATCGCCGACGTCATGACGCGCTCGCCGGTCGCCATCGACGCCGGCGCCATGGCGAGCGAGGCCGCGCGCCTGATGGAGGACCGCAAGATCACGATGCTCGTCGTCCTCGACGATGCCCGCCGGGTGGTGGGCGCGCTCAACATTCACGACCTGTTGCGGGCGCGGGTGGTTTAAAGGCCCGGCCCCGGGAGCCGGACCCGAAGCACCCGGGAGGCGTCGCGGCTTGCCGGTGCGCCACGCGACGCCAGACCGCGCCACGCGACGCCAGACATGGACACGACCGACCGCATGCCGAGCCAGGACATCCCCGCCGACATCCTCCAGCGCGCCGCGAAGGTGCGCCTGGCGTGTTTCGACGTCGACGGCACGCTCACCGACGGGCGGCTGTGGTTCGACGCCGACGGCCGCGAGTCGAAGGCCTTCGACGTCAAAGACGGGCAGGGCCTGGCGCTGCTGCGCAAGGCCGGCATCGAGGTCGCCTTCGTCACCGCGCGCCACAGCGCCGCGGCAGCGCATCGGGCGCGCGACCTCGGCGTGCGCTCGCACGTCGGCGTCGGCGACAAGCGCGCTTGCGTCGTCGCGCTGGCGGCCGAGCTGGGCATCGGCATGGACGAGGTGTCGTTCATGGGCGACGACCTGCCGGACCTGCCGGTGATGCGCGCGGTCGGCTTCGCGGTGGCGCCGGCCGGCGCGCATGCGTGGACGCGCGAACGCGTGCACTGGCAGACCGCGGCGCGCGCCGGCGAGGGCGCCGCGCGCGAGCTGTGCGACCTGCTGCTGCAGGCGCAGGGCCTGGTCGATGCGCTGCTGCGCGCGGCGGACGCACCGTGAGCTGGCGCGGCATCCTCACCCTCGTGCTGCTGGTCGCCGCCGCGATCACCGGCTGGTCGGCCTGGCGCCAGCGCGCGGAGGAGCCCGCCCCGGCGGCGGCGAAGGCCCGCCCCGACTACGTCCTGCACGACTTCGAGCTGGTCGCGCTCGACAAGCTGGGCCAGGAGGCCTTCGTGCTGCGCGCGCCCAGGCTCGAGCGCAGCCCCGGGGACAAGACGCTGTCGATCGCCACGCCGCTGTTCCTGATTCCGGACAAGGAAGGCGCGCGCTGGCAGGTCCGCTCGAAGACCGGCTGGGTTGCCGCCGACAACAGCGAGGTGCGCCTGCGCGGCAACGTCGAGGCGACGAGCCCGCCGGGCGAGGCGCACCCGACGACGATGAAGACCCAGCAACTGAACGTGTTCCCCGACCGGAACACCGCCTCCTCCCCGTCCCGGGTCGTCGTCACGGCCCCCGGCTATACAATGCGGGGCACCGGGATGCGCGCCGACCTGGCCGCCAAGCGCATCCAGCTCCTCTCCAAGGTAAGCACCCGTTATGAGCCCACGCGCCGCTAGTCTGCTGCTGGCCCTGGCCGCGATGGCATCCGTCGCCGCCGTGCAGGCGAAGACCTCCGACCGCAACCAGACCATGACCACGCAGTCCGACCGTACCGACTGCTCGGTCAACGAGAGCGCTCCCTGCCTGCTGATCGGCAACGTCCACGTCGTGCAGGGCACGCTCGACATCAAGGCCGCCAAGGCCGACGTGCGCCGCGCCAACGGCGACGTGAGCACGGTCAGGCTCACCGGATCGCCGGTGCAGATGAAGCAGCAGAACGACGACGGCGGCTGGATCAACGCCACCGCGGGACAGATCGACTACGACATGTCCAGCGACACCATCGTGCTGACCGGCGACGCCAGCGTGCAGCAGCCCGGCAAGGGCGGCATCACTGGTGGCCGCATCGTCTACAACACCCGCACCGGCCAGGTGCAGAGCGGCGGCGAGGCTGGCGGCGGCCGCGTCAACATGACCTTCGAGCCGAAGAACAAGGCCCCGGCCGCCGGCAAGGGCAAGGGCAAGCCCGCCGACCAGGCCACGCCCCCGGCCGAGCCGAAGCAGGACCAGGACTGATGCTGGTCGCCAAGGGACTGCGCAAGCGCTACCGCTCGCGCGAGGTCGTGCGCGACTTCGGCCTGACGCTCGACGCGGGCGAGGTCGTCGGCTTGCTCGGCCCCAACGGCGCCGGCAAGACCACCTGCTTCTACATGATCGTCGGCTTGGTGCCGGCCGACGAGGGCGAGATCGTCCTCGACGGCCGCGACATTACCGCCGAGCCGATGTACACCCGCGCCCGGCTCGGGGTCGGCTACCTGCCGCAGGAGCCGTCGGTGTTCCGCAAGCTCAGCGTCGCCGACAACATCCGGCTGGTGCTCGAGCTGCGCCCGGACCTCGACCGCGCCGCCCGCGACCGCGAGCTGGACAGCCTGCTGGACGAGCTGCAGGTCGGCCACGTGTCCGGGCAGATCGGCGCCAGCCTGTCCGGCGGCGAGCGCCGGCGGGTGGAGATCGCCCGCGCCCTGGCCGCCAACCCGCGGCTGATGCTGCTCGACGAGCCCTTCGCCGGCGTCGACCCGATCTCGGTCGGGGAGATCCAGCGCATCGTCCGCCACCTCAAGAACCGCGGCATCGGCGTGCTGATCACCGACCACAACGTCCGCGAGACCTTGGGCATTTGCGACCGGGCGTATATCCTCAGCGAAGGCGGCGTGCTCGCGCAGGGGGCTCCGGACGCGCTGCTGGCCAACCCGGACGTGCGTCGCGTCTACCTGGGGGACTCCTTCCGCCTGTAGCCTTCGCCGCCGGAGCGGATCCGTGCGCAGCGCCTGCAGGGGAAGATGAAGCCACGCCTCCAGACATCGCTGGGACAACAGCTCGTCCTGACGCCGCAGCTGCGCCAGGCGCTGCATCTGCTGCAGCTCTCGACGCTGGAGCTCGAGGCCGAGATCAACGCAGCGGTCGAGAGCAACCCGCTGCTGGACTGGGACGAATCCGAGCCGCTGCGCGTCACCGACGGCAGCGGCGACGGCGAGGCCGGCGGGGCCGACGCCGGTCCCGGCGGCGACGCCGAGCCGGCCAAGGACGGCGATTTCCGCGACGACGACTGGGGCCAGGCCGGCGAGGCCTGGCAGGAGTCGCGCACCTGGAACGGCGACGACGACGGCGACCCCGCCGACCGCATGGCGCAGTCCGAATCGCTGCAGGACCACCTGTCCTGGCAGCTGCACCTGACCCAGATGTCCGACCGCGACCGCCGCATCGGCCTGATGCTGGTCGACGCGATCGACGACGACGGCTACCTGCGCGAAGCGCTCGACGCGATCGCGCAGTCGCTGCAGCCGGAGATCCAGTGCACGGCCGACGAGGTGCTCGCGGTGCTGCACCAGGTGCAGCGCCTGGATCCGGCCGGCGTCGGCGCCCGCGACCTGGGCGAATGCCTGCGCCTGCAGCTCGACAACCTCCCCGCCGACACCCCGGGCCGCGAGCTCGCGCTGCGCATCGCCGCCGGCCCGATCGACCGCCTGCCCAGGATCGGCATCGAGGGCATCGCGGCCGAGCTCGGCTGCGCGCAGGACGAGGCCGCGCTGGCGCTGCAGCTGCTGCGCTCGCTCGACCCGCGCCCGGGCGCCCAGATCGGCGACCTGCCGGCGAACACCTACGTCACCCCCGACTGCGTGATCACCCGCCAGCAGGGCATGTGGCGGGTGGCGCTGGCCAGCGAGCGCCAGCCCCGGCTGACCATCCACCGCGGCTACGAGCAGATGATCCAGCACGCCGGCGCCACCGACGCCGGCTACCTGCGCGGCCGCCTGCAGGAGGCGCGCTGGCTGCTGAAGAACCTGGCCCAGCGCGGCGAGACCCTGCTCAAGGTCGTCCAGTGCCTGGTCCGCGAGCAGTCCGGCTTCCTGGAGTTCGGCCCGCAGGCGCTGCGGCCGCTGACCCTGCGCGAGGTCGCCGCCGAGGTCGGCCTGCACGAATCGACCGTCTCGCGCGCGATCTCGCGCAAGTACGTGCGCACCCCGCGCGGCACGATCCCGCTGCGCGCGTTCTTCGCCTCGGGCATCGGCACCGAGGGCGGCGGCGAGGCCTCCAGCATCGCCATCCAGGACATGATCAAGCGCCTGATCGAGGCCGAGAACCCGCGCAAGCCGCTGTCCGACGCGCGCCTGGCCGAGACCCTGAAGGCCAGCGGCGTGCCGGTGGCGCGCCGCACCGTGGCCAAATACCGCGAGCTGCTCAACATCCCGTCCTCGCACGAGCGCATCCGGGTCGCCTGAGCCGCCGCGCACGGCATGAACCTTCCCGCCACCGCGGCCCCGGATTAACCTGTTCTTAGCCCTTGCCCGCCCGCTTCGGGCGATGCTGGCCCCGACCCAACCCGCCGGCGCGAGCCGCCGGCACGACCAGGAGGTGGCGAATGCGCGTCGATATCCACGGCCATGAAATCAAGGTGACCGCCGCCCTGCGCGACTACGTCGAGGACAAGTTCGAGCGACTCTCGCGCCATTTCGACCAGCCCTTCGAGGTCCGCACCCAGCTCAGCCTCGACAAGCCCAACCACTGCGCCGAGGCTACGATCAGCCTCTCGGGACAGAACTTCCACGCCGACGCCAGCGCGCCGGACATGTACGCGGCGATCGACCTGCTGGTCGACAAGCTCGACCGCCTGCTGCTCAAGCACAAGCAGAAGATGGTGGACCACTACCGCCGCGGCGAGAGCATCGCGCGCAGCGGCGAATTCGGCTGAAGCCCGCGCCGGCGCGCGGATGCGCGCCGTTGCGGCGCACGCACGGCCCGGGGAATACGGCGCGATTCATGCGAGGCGCCGCCTCGCGCCGGAGCGAACGCCCGGCCCTGCGCCGGGTGGACTTGCAGCATGGGACGATCCCGAGCACGTCCCGTCGGCCGCGGCGCCTGTCCCGTGCCCGGGATGCGCCGCAGGGACGGCGCGGCTACCATAGGCCGCTCCCGCCGCCGGGTCCGGTCATGCCGCTTGCCGACCTCCTCACCGCCGAGCGCATCGTGATGATGACCGAGCCCGGCGACCGCGATCAGGTCCTCGACGCCGCGGCACGCCTGCTGGCGGCGTCCTCGCCGACGATGACGCCGGTGATCGGCGCGGCCCTGCGTGAACGCGAATCGGTGGGCAGCACCGGCATCGGCCACGGCGTCGCCATCCCGCACGCGCGCAGCAACGCGCACGACGCCGCGCGCGGGGCGTTCCTGCGGCTCGAGCGCGCGGTGGAGTTCGGCGCGCGCGACCAGGTCCCGGTCGACCTGGTGTTCGCGATGAGCGTGCCGTCGCATTCGCCGCAGCAGCACCTGGAGATCCTGTCCGAGCTCGCCGAGCGCTTTTCCAGCGCCGAGTTCCGCGATGCGCTGCGCGGCGCCGCGGACGTGCAGGCGCTGCGCCGGGTGCTGCTCGACCTGCCGCGCGCGACCATGACGCTGCGGGAGGCGTCTTGAACGCCAGCATCACCGCCGCCGACCTGTTCGAGCAGATGCGCGAACGCCTCGACCTGCACTGGATCGCCGGTGAGCACGGGGAGCCGCGCCTGCTGGAGGCGGTGGACACCGTCGCGCGGCGGCCCTCGCTGGCGGGCTACCTCAACACCATCTATCCCAACAAGGTGCAGATCCTGGGCACCGAGGAGCTGTCCTGGCTGGACGCGCTCGACTCGCGCCTGCGCTGGGAGATCATCGAGCGGCTGATGCAGTACCGGCCGCTGGCGCTGGTGATCAGCAAGGACCAGCGCTGCCCCGACGACCTGCGCGACGCCGCCGAGGAATCCGGCACGCCGCTGTGGGGCTCGCCGCGGCGCGGCCACGAGCTGCTCAACCACCTGCAGTACCACCTGGCGCGCAAGCTGGCGCCGCGGGTCACGCTGCACGGGGTGTTCCTGGAGATCTACTCGATCGGCGTGCTGGTCACCGGCGAGTCCGGGTCGGGCAAGAGCGAGCTGGCGCTGGAACTGGTCACCCGCGGCCACCGCCTGGTCGCCGACGATGCGCCCGAGTTCACCCAGATCGCGCCGGACGTGCTCGACGGCACCTGCCCGGAGCTGCTGCAGGACCTGCTGGAGCTGCGCGGGCTGGGCGTGCTCAACATCCGCGAGATGTTCGGCGACACCGCGGTGAAGCGGAACAAGTACCTGCGCCTGATCGTCCACCTCACCCGCCCGCACCTGGAGCCGCAGCCGAGCACCAACGACGGCATGGAGCGCCTGACCGGCGACCTCGGCGCGCGCCGCGTGCTCGACCTGGACGTGCCGATGATCACCCTGCCGGTGATGCCCGGCCGCAACCTCGCCGTGCTCACCGAGGCGGCCACGCGCATGCACATCCTGCGGGCGAAGGGCGTCGACCCGGCCGCGGCGTTCATGGCGCGGCATTCGCACTTCCTGGAGCGCGGCGCGCCATGACCCAGTCCACGCCAGGCGCCGGGAAGCCCACCCTGCTGGTCGTCAGCGGCCTGTCCGGCAGCGGCAAGTCGGTGGCGCTCAAGACGCTCGAGGACCTGGATTTCTACTGCGTCGACAACCTGCCGGCCGACCTGCTCGCCGACTTCGTGCGCAGCGTCACCCAGGGCGACAACGCGCCGCAGAAGCTCGCGGTCGGCATCGACGTGCGCAACCGCCATGGCGACCTGTCCAACCTGCCGCAGTGGCTCTCCGCGGTCGGTGCGCTGGGGCTGGACCCGAAGCTGGTGTTCTTCGACACCCGCGACGAGGTCCTGCTCAAGCGCTACGCCGACACCCGACGCCGCCATCCGCTCAGCCACCTCGGCCTGGCGCTGGCCGACGCGATCGCGCTCGAGCGCCAGGTCCTCAAGCCGATGCGCACGCTGGCTGACGTCACCATCGACACCAGCGACCTCAACGTGCACCAGCTGCGCCGGCGGGTGACCACCGAACTCGACCTCGGCCTGGACCCGACGCTGTCGCTGCTGTTCGAGTCCTTCGCCTACCGCCGCGGCGTGCCGGCCGACGCCGACTTCGTGTTCGACGCGCGGGTGCTGCCCAACCCGCACTGGGACGCGCGCCTGCGGCCGCTGTCCGGGCGCGACCAGGAAGTGCGCGAGTACCTCGACGCCCAGGAAGACGTCGTCGAGTACGTCGGCCAGGTCAGCCGCTTCCTCGACCACTGGCTGCCGCGGATGCGATCGGACACGCGCAGCTACATCACCGTCGCCTTCGGCTGCACCGGCGGCCGCCACCGCTCGGTCTACCTGACCGAGAAGCTCGCCGAGCACGCCCGCGAGCACGGCTGGCCCGACGTGGCCACCTACCACCGCGAACTCGACTAGTCTCGATCGCGCGGATGCGTAGGGTGGGCCCCGGCCCACCGCTCTTCCGCGGCCGGCACCAAAACGCGCAGCCCCCGCGATGGCGCGCCCGGGCCCGCGCGCCATGCCGCATGCACACGGTCATGTTTCCGCCGAATGACCGTGCCGGCGGGCCGGGCCCCACCCTACCGGCCTGTCGCCCGCGTCTGCTAAGTTTGGCCGCATGGCCGTCGGCATCCTCCTCGTCACGCATTCGGGCATCGGCAGCGCGCTGGTCGCGGTGGCGTCGGGGCTGCTGCGCAACCTGCCGCTGAAGGTCGAGGCCTTCGAGGTGCCGTTCGCGGGTGATCCGGAGGCGCTGCTGCCGCAGGCCAGCGCGGCGCTGCGCAAGGTCGACGACGGTGCCGGCGTGCTGGTGCTCACCGACCTGTACGGCGCGACCCCGAGCAACCTGGCGGCGCGGCTCGCGCGGCTGGGCACGCCGGTGCGCCGGGTTTCGGCGTTGAACCTGCCGATGCTGCTGCGCGTGCTCAACTATCCCGAACTGCCGCTGGACGAACTGCCCGCGGTGGCGACGGCCGGCGCCCGCAACGGCGTGGTGGTCGACGATGCCTGACCGCCGCCGTCCCCTGCCCCACGCCCCCCGCATGCGCCGGCCCGCCGGTGCCGGAATGCTTCCATGATCGAACGCGAACTGCTCGTCGCCAACAAGCTCGGCCTGCACGCGCGCGCCACCGCCAAGCTGGTGCAGGCGCTGGCGCCGTACCGCTGCAACGCCACGCTCACGGCCAAGGGCCGCGAGGTCAACGCCAAGAGCATCATGGGGGTGATGTTGCTGGCCGCGGGCCATGGCACCCCGGTGGTGCTGCGGGTGGAGGGCGAGGACGCGGCCGCCGCGGTGGATGCGGTCGCGGCGCTGTTCGAACGACGATTCGACGAGGACAGCTGATGCGCAAGCTCCTGTCCGGTCACGGCGCATCCAAGGGCAACGCGCTGGGCCGGGCACGGGTGCGCCTGCCGCACGTGCTGGAAGTGGCGGAGGACCGCATCGACGCTGCCGCCGTCGACGCCGAGCTCGCGCGCCTGCACGCCGCGGTCGCGACCGTGCGCGCGGAGATGCTGGCGCTGCGCGAACGCCTGCACGGCGCGCTCGCGCACGAGGTCGGCGAGTTCATCGACATGCACACCCTGCTGCTCGACGACCCGGAGCTGCTGCACGGGATCGAGGAGCTGATCCGCAAGGGCCGCTACGGCGCCAACTACGCGCTGCGGCTGCAGCGCGACCGCATCGCGGCGGTGTTCGCGGGCATGGACGACACCTATTTCCGCAACCGCATCGACGACATCGACCACGTGATCGGCCGCCTGCACGCGGCGCTGCACAAGCGCGACGGCGACCTGCACGGCATCGCCGGCGAGGTCCTGGTGGCCGACAACGTCGCGCCGTCGGAGCTCGCGCAACTGCAGTCGAACGGCGTGATGGCGATCGTCACCACCGGCGGCAGCGCGCTGTCGCACAGCGCAATCCTCGCCCGCAGCCTGCACCTGCCGCTGGTGGTGGGCGCGGCGCAGGCGCTGCAGCAGGTCAACGACGGCGACGTGCTGGTGGTCGATGGCGGCAGCGGCCTGGTGGTGGTCGAGCCCGGCGCCGACGACCTGCGCGCCTTCCGCACCCGCGTGCGCGGCGAGAAGCGCGAGCGCAAGCAGCTGCACCGGCTGCGGCGCGAGCCCTCGCGCACGCTGGACGGCGTCGACGTGCGCCTGTTCGCCAATGCCGAATCACGGGACGACGTGGCCGAGGCGCACGCGCTGGGCGCGGCCGGCATCGGCCTGTACCGCACCGAATTCCTGTTCATGGGCGACGCGCTGCCCGACGAGGAGGCGCAGTTCCGCGCCTACCGCGACCTCGCGATCGGCATGACCGGCCGCACCGTCACCATCCGCACGCTCGACATCGGCGCCGACAAGGCCGACCGCACCGGCCTGGCGCTGGCCGACGAACCCAATCCCGCCCTCGGCGTGCGCGGCGTGCGCCTGTCGCTGGCGCGCGCTGACATCTTCGAGGCGCAGATGCGCGCGATCGTGCGCGCCTCCGGCTACGGCCCGATCCGGGTGCTGGTGCCGATGGTCAGCGCGCGCGAGGAGGTCGTCGCCGTCGCCGCGCTGCTCGCGCGCGTGCGCCGCGACCTGGTGGGCGAGGGCTACGAGATCGCCGAGCACATCCCGCTGGGCGCGATGATCGAGGTGCCGGCGGCGGCGATCGCGCTGCCGGGCTTCGTCGACGCGGTCGACTTCCTTTCGGTCGGCACCAACGACCTGGTCCAGTACCTGCTCGCCGTCGACCGCAACAACGAGGCGCTGGGCGAGCTGTACACGCCGCTGCACCCGGCGCTGCTGCGCCTGCTCGGCGACGTGATCCGCACCGCCCGTCGCCGCGGCAAGCCGGTGGCGGTGTGCGGCGAGATGGCCGGCGACGCCCGCTTCGCGCCGCTGCTGCTGGCGCTGGGGCTGGAGGAGTTCAGCCTGCATCCGGGCACCCTGCTCGAGCTGCGCCGCGCGATCCGCGCCTGCGACCTCGGCGCCCTGCGCGCCGCCGCGCCGGCCCTGCTGCGCGCGCGCGACCGCGCCGGCATCGAGAAGTGGATGCAGACCAACGCGCCCGCGGAGACGTAGCGGCCCGAAAGAAAGCGCTGTCGCGATTCGCATTCCAAGCCGGGCTTCGGCTCGTTGCGGGAGGAAGTCGACGGCCGGGGGATCGCTTTCCCGTCAGCAGGGCATCCTGCCCTGATGACGGCGCCGGCCATCCATGGCCGGCGCCCCCGTCAGGACAGGATGAGCACGGGACGCTTGCGCGGCACTGCCGCGCGCCCGTGCGAATGCCCGGCGCGCTACGCCGGGCCGGGGGAGCCGCGCAGCGGCGTGCCTGCCGGAGGAAGAGCGATTCCCCGGCCACCGGATTTCCTCGCGCATCCAGCCGAAGCTCCACTCGAAAGGGCAGCGCGATTCCAGACCTCCCAAATACAAGGTGGGTGGGCAGACGCGGCACGGCGGGCGATAATGCCCGCATGAACGCCTGATCCTGTCGCGCCCTCGTGTCGCGACGCTGCCACGGAAGTCCCGCATGGCCGAAGCCGTCCGCCACGACAAGACCGCGCGCCAGCTGCGCCTGCTGTCGGACGCGCTCGACAGCGGCCGCCTCGGCCCGGTGCGGCGGCTGGTCAACACCCTCGCCCCTGCCGAGATCGGCAACCTGCTCGAATCGCTGCCGCCGGCCAAGCGCCAGGTGGTGTGGGGGCTGGTCGATCCCGAGGACGACGGCGAGGTGCTGGTCCACGTCGGCGACGAGGTCCGCGAGGGCCTGCTGGCGGACATGGACCCGGACGAGATCGTCGCCGCGGTCGAGGACCTGGACATCGACGACCTCGCCGACCTGGTCGAGGACCTGCCCGACACGGTCATCGACGAGGTCCTCAAGTCGATGGACCGCGAGAACCGCGAGCGCCTGGAGCAGGTGCTGTCCTACGACGAGGACACCGCCGGCCGCCTGATGAACCCCGACGTGGTGACGGTGCGCACCGACACCACCGTCGACGTGGTGCTGCGCTACCTGCGCCTGCGCGGCGAGCTGCCCGAGCACACCGACCACCTGTACGTGGTCAGCCGCCGCCACCAGTACCTGGGCCGGATCGCGCTGCAGTCGCTGCTGACCCACGAGGCCAACACGCCGATCAACCAGCTCATCGACGACGAGCAGCCGGCGATCGACGTGCAGGAGCCTTCCGAGGAGGTCGCGCGCCAGTTCTCCGACCACGACTGGATCAGCGCGCCGGTGGTCGACGACGGCAACATCCTGCTCGGCCGCATCACCATCGACGACGTCGTCGACATCATCCGCGAGCAGGCCGAGCACCAGGCGCTGGGCGCCGCCGGCCTGGACGAGGACGAGGACATGTTCAGCCCGGTGCAGCGCGCATTCCGGCGCCGGGTGGTGTGGCTGGCGGTGAACCTGGGCACCGCGTTCCTCGCCGCCAGCGTGGTCGGCCGCTTCGAGGGCACGATCCAGAAGATCGTCGCGCTGGCGGTGCTGATGCCGATCGTCGCCGGCATGGGCGGCAACGCCGGCACCCAGGTGCTGGCGCTGATGGTGCGCGGCCTCGCGCTGGGCCAGATCGGCCGCTCCAACGCGCGCACGTTGCTGTGGAAGGAAGTGCGCGTGGCGCTGATCAACGGCATCACGCTCGGCTCGCTGCTGGGCGTGATCGTGTGGCTGTGGTACCGCGACCTGCCGCTGTCGCTGGTGATCGCCTCGGCGCTCACCATCAACCTGTGCTCGGCGGCGCTGGGCGGCGTGCTGGTGCCGATCACGCTCAAGCGCATGGGCTTCGACCCGGCGCTGGCCGGCAGCGTGATCCTGACCACGGTCACCGACGTGATGGGCTTCCTGAGCTTCCTTGGCCTGGCGACGCTGATTCTGCTGCGGTGAGCCTGCTGTGGTGAGCCTGCTCGCCGGCGCGGGGGACGACGCGCAGCGGCTTCGGCGGCGGGCTTTTCACCCCGGCTTGCCGGACAGGCAAAGCTCGCGGCTGAAGCCGCTTCCACCGAAAACCTGCGAACCCGCTGCAAGGAACCTTCACGATGAAGCTGCGATCGTCCTGCGCCCTCCTGGCCCTCGTCGCCTGCCTTTGCGCCTGCGCGACGCAACCGCGCGCGACGCGAACAGAAGCTGGATTCGTGACGCGCGAAGTCGTCGTCGACGGCGCCAGGCATCGCTACCAGGTCTTCGTCCCCGCGCATGCGGCCGGCGACAAGCTCCCGGTCATCCTGTTCCTGCACGGCTCCGGCGAGCGCGGCACCGACGGCGTCAAGCCGACACAGGCCGGCCTCGGGCCCCATGTCCGCGCCCACGCCGCCGACTTCCCCGCGCTCGTGGTGTTCCCGCAGGTCCCGGACGGGCAGGAATGGAGCGACAACACCGCGCTCGCATTCGCCGCGCTCGACGCGGCCACGCGCGAGTTCGGCGGCGATCGCGACCGCACCTACCTCACCGGCATGTCGATGGGCGGCTACGGCACCTGGGAGCTGGCGCTGATGCAGCCTGGTCGCTTCGCCGCGATGGTGCCGGTCTGCGGCGCGGTGCGCCAGGCCAGCGACGAGCGCGCCCTGTACGTGACCCAGGTCGCCGATGACCCGGACCCGTTCGCCACCATCGCAGGCACGCTGCGCGACGTCCCGGTCTGGATCTTCCACGGCGCGCTGGACGACGTGGTGCCGCTGGAGGACGACCATGCACTGGTCGCCGCGTTCCGCGCCGCCGGCGCGAAGGATGCGCGCTACACCGAGTTCCCGGACGCCAACCACAACGCCTGGGATCCCGCGTACGCGATGCCGGAGCTGTGGAGCTGGCTGTTCGCGCAGCGGCGGCGCTAGCGCGGCCGACGAACCGCCCCTCCTGCAGGAGCGGCGGGCGCCGCGACCGCCTGGCGGGCAATCGCTGCCATCGCTCCCCGCAGGCCGCTATCGCCACGGGGAAAGCGGTCGCGGCTTCCGCCGCTCCTGCGGCCGAAGGCGGATGCACGGCCAACGGCAAGCGAAGCGAAGATGGTCGCTTGCAGCAGGCCTCAGCCGCCCACGTCGAACGCGTTGTTGCCACGGTCGGCATCGGGCAGCTTCGCGTCGGGGTCGATGCTCACGCGCGCAATGCGGGCGTGGGTCGGCAACGTCAGTTCGGGCGTGGCCTGCTGGATCCAGGTTTCCACCGGCAGGCGGCGGTCCTGGTGGCTGCCGTCGGCGAAATCGATGCGCAGCGTCGCCGGCATCACCAGC
This sequence comes from Luteimonas sp., assembly GCA_035539095.1. Taxonomy (GTDB): domain Bacteria; phylum Pseudomonadota; class Gammaproteobacteria; order Xanthomonadales; family Xanthomonadaceae; genus Luteimonas. The sequence continues at coordinate 79,441 of DATLJE010000012.1, read as the reverse complement.
TTGCGCCGGCTCTCCAGCGTGACCACGACGCCCTTCGCGGGATCGCCGTCGACGTACTTCGCACCGCGCACGCCCAAGTCGAGCTGCCAGTTCTCCAGGTACCAGCCGCGCCACCACCACGACAGGTCCTCGCCGGCCTCGCTTTCCATGAAGCGGAAGAAGTCAGACGGCGCGGGATGTTTGTACGCCCAGGTCGCGATGTAGCGGCGGAACGCCGGGTCGAAGCGCTCGGGGCCCAGGATCTGCTCGCGCAGCAATACCAGTCCCAGCGCGCCCTTGAAGTAGGCGACCGGGTGCCGGTACTTCTCGCTGGTGGCGTCGGCGGTCGCCATCAGCGTCGGCGCGTCGCGGTCGGCCAGCAGCGGCAGGATCTCGTCGACCGGGTTGCCGCCCTTGGGCGCGTACTCGCTGTCGCGCTTGGGCGCGTACTCGCCGCCGTTGAAGGCGTCCGACGCATACACGTCGATGAAGGTGTTGAAGCCCTCGTCCATGAACGCGTGCCGGCGCTCGTTGGAGCCCACGATCATCGGGAACCAGCCGTGCCCGATCTCGTGCGCGGTGATCCAGAACAGCTTGCTGCCGCCGTCGTCCATGCCGTCGAAGACGATGCCGGGATACTCCATGCCGGCGCCGTGGCCGCCGAGGTTGACCGCGGCCGGCCACGGGTACGGATACCACTGCGAGAAATGCTCGACCGCGCCCTTGAGGTATTCGGTGGAACGGTCCCACTTGTCCGCGCCCACGGCCTCGACCGGATACACCGACATCGCCATCGAATGCCCGCCATCGGGCAGGTTGATGCGCGCGGCGTCCCACACGAACGCGGGCGACGCGGCGAAGGCGACGTCGCGGGTGTGGTCCATGTGGAAGCGCCAGGTTTGCGTGCCTTCGCGCGTGGGTCGGCTGGCCGGGTCGCCGACTTCGGCCGGCGTGCGGACCATCACCGTGCGGTCGCTGGCCGCCGCCTGCGCCAGCCGCTCGCGCTGCGTCTTCGTCAGCACCTCGTCGCCGTTGACCAGCGCGCCGGAGCCGGCGACCAGGTAATCCCACGGCACCGTGACGGCGTAGTCGAAGTCGCCGTACTCGAGGTAGAACTCCGAACCCAGGTACGGCTGCGTGTCCCAGCCGCGCAGGTCGTCGTACACCGCCATGCGCGGGTACCACTGCGCGATCTCGTAGATCTCGCCGTTGCGGCTGGGCGTCACCGCGGTGCGCCCGCCCCAGGTGCCGGGAATCGTGTAGGCGTAGCGCAGGCGCAGCTCGAGCGACTTGCCGTCGCCGGCCAGCGGCCGCGGCAGGTCGACGCGCATGCGGGTGTCGTCGACCAGGGTGCGCACCGGCTGCCACCTGCCGTCGGACCGGACCTCGACCGAGGCGATCTCGAAGCCGCTTGTGGCGTCCTTGCGCCGCCACGGCATGGCCGTCGCCGAGCGCGAGTCCGCGCGATAGATGTTCTGGTCGAGCTGCAGCCACAGCACGCCGAGCGCGTCCGGGCTGTTGTTGGTGTAGGTGATCGTTTCCTCGCCCAGCAGGCGATGCGTGGCCGGGTCGATGGTGGCGTGCAGGTCGTAGTCGGCGCGGTTCTGCCAGAACAGCGGGCCGGGCTTGCCGCTGCCGTCGCGGAAGGCGTTGGCCGGTTGCGGTAGCTGCAGCGGCGCGAACAGCGCCAGCGGGTCGTAGCCGGACGCTGGCGCGGCTGGCGCGGCTGGCGACGCCGCGACGGAAGCCGCGGGAAGCGAAGAGAAAGCGATCAGCGCGGCGAGCATGGCGCCGCGTGGCGATCCGGTCATGCGCGGGATTCCCGATCGGTGGAACCTCGCATGTTACGTCAAGCCAGCAGCGCCTCCAGCACCGCCATGCGCACCGCGACGCCGTTGGCGACCTGGCGCAGCACCAGCGACTGCGGGCCGTCGGCCACCGCGTCGTCGATCTCGATGCCGCGGTTCATCGGCCCGGGGTGCATCACCACCGCGTCCGGCGCGGCGCGGCGCAGGCGTTCCACGGTCAGGCCGTAGTCGCGGTGGTAGTCGTCGAGCGAAGCGACCAGGCCTTCGGCCATGCGTTCGCGCTGCAGGCGCAGCATCATCACCGCGTCGACGCCGTCGAGCGCGGCGTCCAGGTCGTGCGAGACGACGCAGCCGTCGAGGGTCGCGTCGTCCGGCAGCAGCGACGCCGGCCCGCAGGCGCGGATCTCGCCGGCGCCGAGCGTGCGCAGCGCCTGCAGGTCGGAGCGCGCGACGCGCGAGTGGCGGATGTCGCCGACGATCAGCACCTTGCGCTTCGAGAAATCCGCGCCCTTGGCCTGGCGCAGGGTGAGCATGTCGAGCAGGCCCTGGGTGGGGTGCGCGCTGCGGCCGTCGCCTGCGTTCACCAGCGCGGTGCCCGCGCCGGCGGCGGCGGCCAGCGCCGCCACCGCGCCGTCGCCCGGATGCCGCACGACGAAGCCGCGCACGCCCATCGCCTCGATGTTCTTCAGCGTGTCGACCGCGCTCTCGCCCTTGGTGGTGGACGAGGTCGCCGCGTCGAAGTTCAGCACGTCCGCGCCCAGCCGCTGCGCCGCGCGCTGAAAGCTCAGCCGCGTGCGCGTGGAGGGCTCGAAGAACAGCGTGCACACCGCGGTGCCGGCGAGTGGCCGCGCGGGCGCCTCGCCTTCGGCGAAGGACTGGGCGCGGTCGAGCAGCGCGACCAGCGTTTCGCGCGACAGGTCTTCCAGGGTGAGCAGGTGGCGCAGGTCGGATCGCGGAGTCATGGGAAAGCCTGGCGAAACAAGGGTTCTCGTAGGAGCGCACCCGGGCGCGACCGTCGGTGCGATGGCGCGACGCTGTTTCGCGCGCAAGGCGGTCGCGCCCCGGTGCGCTCCTACAACTGCATGGCGTCCTGCGGCGAGGCGAGCCAGCGCTCGACGATCACCGCCGCGGCCACCGCGTCCAGCGCCGCGGCGTCGCGCTTGCGGCGCCGGCCTTCGGAGCGGTCGAGCGCGAAGCGCTGCGCGGCCTCGATCGAACTCGCCCGCTCGTCCATCAGCACCACCGGCAGGCGATAGCGCGACTGCAGCTCGCGGGCGAAGGCGTGCGCGCGCTGGCGGATCGGCTGGTCGCCGCCGTCCAGCGTCATCGGGTCGCCGACCACCAGGCCGTCCGGGCGCCATTCCTTCTGCAGGCGGTCGATCGCCGGCCAGTCGACGTGGTCGCCGTGCACGTCGATCACCGCCAGCGCGCGCGCGCCGTGGCCGAAGGCGCTGCCGACCGCGACGCCGATCCGGCGCGCGCCGACGTCGAAGCCGAGCACGGTGCCGTCGGGCTTGATCGCCGCGGCGCTCATGCGTGGCCGCTGTAGTCGGCCATCCTGCTCATGTCCACGCCGATGCGGCCGGCCGCGGCCTGCCAGCGCGCGTCCAGCGGCGTGGCGAACAGCAGCTCGGCGTCGGCGGGCACGGTCAGCCAGCTGTTCTCGGTCAGCTCGTACTCCAGCTGGCCGGCGCCCCAGCCCGCGCAGCCGAGCGCGACGGTGGCGCGCGCCGGGCCTTCGCCGCGCGCCATCGCCTCGAGCACGTCGCGCGAGGTGGTGACGAACAGGCCGTCGGCGATCGCCAGGCTCGAATCCCATTCGCGCCCGCCGTCGTGCAGCACGAAGCCGCGTTCCGGATGCACCGGTCCGCCGGCCAGCACGACCTGCGCGCGCAGCGCCTCGTCGCCGGCGGCGATGCCCATCTGCTCGAACACCTCGCCCAGCGTGTACTCCGACGGGCGGTTGACCACCACGCCCATCGCGCCTTCGTCGTCGTGCTGGCAGATCAGCGCCACCGAGCGCGAGAAGTTCGGGTCCGACAGCGACGGCAGCGCGATCAGCAGCTGGTTGGCGAGCGATGTCGGGGCGGCGGCCATGGCGTCATTCTAGCGGCGGGCGCGGGAAGGCGTGCGTCACCCGACGCCGAACTGCAGCTCCTCTGGCGTGGCCAGGCGCACGTCGACCACCTCGACCCGGGCGCGGAACGGCCGCCCGGCGAGCGGATGGTTGCCGTCGACGGTCAGGGTGTCGCCATCGACCGCGGTGACGACCACGTCGAGCGGGCCACGCGCGGTCTGCGCCTTGAGCCGGGCGCCCACCCGCGGCTCGCCGTCGGCGCCAAGCATGCCGCGCGGCAGCGTCTGCACCAGGCCTTCGTGGCGCGGGCCGAAACCCTGTTCCGGCGCGACCTCGACCTCGAAGCGGTCGCCCGGCTGCCGGCCTTCCAGCGCCTGTTCCAGCCCGCGCACGATGCCGCCGGTGCCGTGCATGTAGACCAGCGGATCGTGGCCGTGGGTGCTGGCGACCTGCCCGCCCTGCTGGTCGAGCAGGGTGAAGTGGATGGTGGCGACGCGGCGATCGGCGATTTCCATGGCGGCCTGCGCTCGTGCGGGGGATGCAGGCATGGTCGCGCAGCGGCGAATCGCCGCGCAACCCCGGGCTGCGCCGGGCATCCACGGCCGCCAATCGAGGCCGCGACACCCCGGATCGTCATGCCTCGGCGCTCCGGAAGCCATGCCACAACGCCGCGGACTGGCATTCCGAGCGCAGCGAGGAATCCGGGCGGCCAGCCCCCATGGGATTCCTCGCTGCGCTCGGAATGACAGCTGTTCGAACGTTCCCTAAGCTGCACGCATGGCAAACAGCTACTGCGACAGCGCGCCCGGGCACCCGCTGCACGGCCCCTACCACGACGGCGAGTACGGCTTCCCGCAGCGCGAGGACGCGGCGCTGTTCGAGCGGCTGGTGCTGGAGATCAACCAGGCCGGCTTGAGCTGGGAAACGATCCTGCGCAAGCGCGAGGCCTTCCGCCGCGCCTACGACGGGTTCGACGTCGACGCCGTCGCCGCCTACGGCGAGCGCGACCGCGCGCGCCTGCTGGCCGACGCCGGGATCATCCGCAACCGGCTGAAGGTGGACGCGGCGATCCACAACGGCGGCGTCGTGCGCGGCCTGCGCGCATCACACGGGAGCTTTGCACAGTGGCTCGACGCGCAGGCGCGCGATCCCGCCACCGGCAAGCCGCGGGACAAGGCCTCGTGGGTGAAGCTGTTCAAGCAGACGTTCCGCTTTACAGGCGGCGAGATCACCGGCGAGTTCCTGATGAGCCTGGGCTATTTGCCGGGCGCCCACCGGCCCGGTTGCCCGGCGCTCGTACGCATCGCGGCGGCTCGCAGGGCGCTGGGCGTGTAGCCAAGGCCCCGCCATGCGACCGCGGCGGGCGGAAACAAAAGGCCCGGCGTCGCCGGGCCTTTTTTTACACGCGGCGATCCGCGCCTGCGCGGCTCAACCCTTGATCGCGGCCTGGTAGCGGCGCTCGACCTCGTTCCAGTCGACCACGTTGTAGAACGCGCCGATGTATTCCGGACGGCGGTTCTGGTACTTCAGGTAGTAGGCGTGCTCCCACACGTCCAGGCCCAGGATCGGCGTGTTGCCCGAGCCCACGCCCTTCATCAGCGGGCTGTCCTGGTTGGCGCTGCTCTCCACCGAGAGCTTGCCGGACTTGTCCGCGCTCAGCCACGCCCAGCCGCTGCCGAAGCGGCTCACCGCGGCCTGGGTGAAGGCTTCCTTGAACTTGTCGAAGCCGCCCAGGTCGCTGTCGATGCGTTTGGCGACATCCCCTACCGGCTGGCCGCCACCCTTGGGCGACATCACGGTCCAGAACAGCGAGTGGTTGGCGTGGCCGCCGCCGTTGTTGCGCACCGCGCCGCGGATCTTCTCGGGCAGCGCGTCGAGGTCGCGGATCAGCTCCTCGGCAGGCGTGTCGGCGTACTGCGTGCCTTCGACCGCCTTGTCGAGGTTGTTGATGTAGGCCTGGTGGTGCTTGTCGTGGTGGATCTCCATCGTCTTGGCGTCGATGTGCGGCTCGAGCGCATCGAAGGCGTACGGGAGCGGGGGAAGGGTATGGGCCACGTCGATCTCCTGTCGGGAAAGCTGAATGCGCATTCTCCTACGGAACGGGTAAAGAATGCGAAAAGGAAAGGGCGCCGAAGCGCCCTTTCGCAGGTCCCGCCGGCAACGCAGCGTTTCAGTTCGCCTCGGCGACCTCGACCCCGTCCAGCCCCTGCGACAGCGTGCGCGCGTCGCCGCCCTGGGCGAGCTTGATGCGCAGGCGCACCTCGTTGGCCGAGTCGGCGTAGCGCAGCGCGTCCTCGTAGGAGATCTCGCCGGCCTGGTAAAGCTCGAACAGGCTCTGGTCGAAGGTCTTCATGCCCAGGTTGGTGGACTCCTTCATCACTTCCTTGAGCTTGTGGATCTCGCCGTCGCGGATGTAGTCCTGCACCAGCGGGGTGCCGAGCAGGATCTCCATCGCCACCCGGCGGCCCTTGCCGTCCGGGGTCGGGATCAGCTGCTGCGCGACCACGCCCTTGAGGTTGAGCGAGAGGTCCATCAGCAGCTGGCCGCGGCGGTCCTCGGGGAAGAAGTTGATGATGCGGTCCATCGCCTGGTTGGCGTTGTTGGCGTGCAGGGTGCACAGCACCAGGTGGCCGGTCTCGGCGAAGGCGATGGCGTGGTCCATGCCCTCGCGGGTGCGCACCTCGCCGATCATGATCACGTCCGGCGCCTGGCGCAGGGTGTTCTTCAGCGCCGCGTCCCAGCTGTCGGTGTCGATGCCGACCTCGCGCTGGGTGATGATGCAGCCCTCGTGCTTGTGCACGAACTCGATCGGGTCCTCGATGGTGATGATGTGGCCGGTCGAGTTCTGGTTGCGGTAGCCGATCATCGCCGCCAGCGAGGTGGATTTGCCCGTGCCGGTGGCGCCGACGAAGATGATGATGCCGCGCTTGGTCATCGCCAGCGTCTTGATGATCGGCGGCAGGTTGAGCTCCTCCACCGTCGGGATCTTGGTCTCGATCCGGCGCAGCACCATGCCGACCTGGTTGCGCTGGTAGAAGCACGAGACGCGGAACCGGCCGACGCCCGAGACGCCGATCGCGAAGTTGCACTCGTGGGTGCGCTCGAACTCCTCGCGCTGCGGCGGCGACATCACGTTGAGCACCAGGTCGCGCGCCTGCTGCGGCGTCAGCGGGTTCTGGGTGATCGGCGAGATCTTGCCGTGCACCTTCATCGACGGTGGCATGCCCGCGGTGATGAACAGGTCCGAGGCCTTCTGGTGGGCCATCAGCTTGAGGAACGAGGTGAAGTCGATGCTGCTCATGGCGTAACTCCGGGAACCTCTGGAGGTGTCATTCCGGGCGCAGCGAGGAATCTGTCCCGGAAGGTTTCCGGCGGAGCAAGATCCCTCGCTTCGCTCGGGATGACAGTCGCGGCGTCATTCGAACAAGCGCTTGTCCTTGGCATAGTCCTTCGCCTGCGGCCGCGTCACCATGCCGCGCTTGACCAGGTCCTGCAGGTGCTGGTCGAGGGTCATCATGCCGTGCTGCTGGCCGGTCTGGATCGACGAGTACATCTGCGCGACCTTGTCCTCGCGGATCAGGTTGCGGATGGCGGGGATGCCGACCATGATCTCCCACGCCGCGGTGCGGCCGCCGCCGACCTTCTTCAGCAGCGCCTGCGAGATCACCGCGCGCAGCGACTCCGACAGCATCGAGCGCACCATCGGCTTCTCGCCGGCGGGGAACACGTCGATGATGCGGTCGATGGTCTTGGCCGCGGACGAGGTGTGCAGGGTGCCGAACACCAGGTGGCCGGTCTCCGCGGCGGTCAGCGCCAGTCGGATGGTTTCCAGGTCGCGCAGCTCGCCGACCAGGATGTAGTCCGGGTCCTCGCGCAGCGCCGAGCGCAGCGCCTCGTTGAAGCCGTGGGTGTCGCGGTGCACCTCGCGCTGGTTGATCAGGCACTTCTGCGCGGTGTGCACGAACTCGATCGGGTCCTCGATGGTGAGGATGTGCCCGTATTCGTTCTTGTTGACGTGGTCGACCATCGCCGCGAGCGTCGTCGACTTGCCCGAGCCGGTCGGGCCGGTGACCAGGATCAGGCCCTGCGGCTGGTCGATCAGCTCCTTGAAGATGCGCGGGCAGCCCAGGTCCTCCAGCGTCAGCACTTCCGAGGGCACGGTGCGGAACACCGCGCCGGCGCCGCGGTTCTGGTTGAACGCGTTGACGCGGAAGCGCGCCAGGCCGGGGATCTCGAACGAGAAGTCGACCTCGAGGAACTCCTCGTAGTCGCGCCGCTGCTTGTCCGACATGATGTCGTACACCAGCGCGTGCACCTGCTTGTGGTCCAGCGCCGGGATGTTGATGCGGCGCACGTCGCCGTCGACGCGGATCATCGGCGGCAGGCCTGCCGACAGGTGCAGGTCCGACGCCTTGTTCTTGACCGAGAACGCCAACAGTTCGGCGATATCCATGCATGCTCCCCTGGCATTGCGACTGGAACGTAAAACCCCTGCGCGGCAGTATAGCCCCGGACCTGCGCCGGAAATCCAGCCCTCCGCCGATGCCACACCCCCCTTACGCACAAGCCCTGCACGCGGTCCTGGAACGACTCGCCGCGGCGGCGCAGGCGGCTGGGCGCCCTGGACCGCGCCTGCTGGCGGTGTCCAAGACGCAGCCTGCGACGGCCGTCGCGGAAATGGCGGCCGCCCTGCGCTCCGCCGCGACAGCCGTAACCGGCGCGACCGCGATCACGGGCCTCCCGGCGTTCGGTGAGAACTACGTCCAGGAGGCGCTCGCGAAACAGTCCGCGTTGTCGTCGCAAACGCTGGAATGGCACCTCATCGGCCACCTGCAATCGAACAAGGCCCGCGAGGCCGCGGCCGCGTTCGACTGGGTGCAGACCGTCGACCGCGACAAGCTGGTCGCCGCCCTCGCCCGCCATCGCCCCGGCGACCGGCCGCCGCTGAACGTGCTGGTGCAGGTGAACATCGACGACGAAGCCAGCAAGCACGGCTGCGCGCCCGCGCAGGTGCCGGCGCTGGCCGCGGCGATCGCCGCGCAGCCGCGGCTGGCGCTGCGCGGCCTGATGGCGATCCCGGCGCCGCACCCGGACGCCGGCCTGCGCCGCGCCGCGTTCATCCGCATGAAGGCGCTGTTCGACGCGCTGGCCGCGCAGTATCCGACAGTGGACACGCTGTCGATGGGCATGAGCGACGACATCGAGCTCGCGGTGGCCGAGGGCGGGACGATGGTGCGGGTGGGGACGGCGCTGTTCGGGGCCAGGGAACCGGGAATCGGGAATCGGGAATCGTAGGAGCCGGTTTCCGGCCCCCGTGGCAGCGCCCGCAATCGGGCCATTGGCGGCGATGCCCTACCATCCGTGTTCCACCCGCACCGTATCCGGTTGCCGATGACTGCTTCCACGATTCCCGATTCCCCATTCCCGATTCCCGCCACCATCGCCTTCATCGGCGGCGGCAACATGGCCCGCAGCCTGGTCGGCGGACTGGTCGCGCGCGGGGTGCGGGGCGATTCGATCCGGGTCGGCGAACCCGCGGAGGCCGCGCGCGCGGCGCTGGCCGCCGATTTCGGCGTCGCCGCCTTCGCCGACGGCCCGGAGGCCGTCGAGGGCGCCGATGCCTGGGTGCTGGCGGTCAAGCCGCAGGTGATGCGCCAGGTGTGCGAGTCGCTCGCGCCGATCGCGCGCACGCGCCGGCCGCTGGTGGTCTCGATCGCCGCCGGCATCACCACCGCGCAGATCGCGCGCTGGCTGGGCGGCGGCGAAGGCACCGGCGCCCCTGCGATCGTGCGCTGCATGCCCAACACGCCGGCGCTGCTCGGCGCCGGCGTCACCGGGCTGTTCGCCACGCCCGCGGTGGACGCGCAGGGCCGCGCGCAGGCGCAGGGCCTGCTGGCGAGCGCGGGCGCGACGGCGTGGATCGGGGACGAAGCGCTGATGGACGCGGTCACGGCGGTGTCCGGCAGCGGGCCGGCCTACGTGTTCCTGCTGGCCGAGGCGATGGAGGACGCGGCCAGGCGGCAGGGCCTGCCCGACGCCACCGCGCGCACGCTGGTGCTGCAGACGGTGCTCGGCGCGGCGCGCATGCTCACCGAATCCGGCGAGCCGCCGGCCGAGCTGCGGCGCCGGGTGACCTCGCCAGGCGGCACCACCCAGGCCGCGGTCGAGACCTTCGAGGCCGGCGGCCTGCGCGCGCTGGTCGATGCGGCGATCGCCAACGCTGCCGAGCGCGGGCGGCAGTTGTCGGCGGCGAACGACTGACATGCGCGTCCGGCAATCCGTGGAACGAATCCCGCTGTCCGCGCGCGCGCCGCGCTGGCCATCCGAACTGCGCCCTGCGCGCTGCCTGCGCACGCGTGCCCCATGGCGCTGCGCAAGGGCCGCATCGATCGCGCTCGCCCTCGCGCTCGCCGGCTGCGGCGGAACGCCGCCGTCGCACGGCAGGGCCGATTCGACCCAGGCCATGCAGGAAGCCCTGGCGCGTCAGGGCGACGTGGTGGTGCGCGCCAGCGCGATGCCCACCGAAATGCTCGGCGAAGCGGTGGCCCGGCAGTACGGCATCGAACGCGCGCCCGGCAACGTGCTGCTGCTGGTCGGCGTGCGCCGCGGCAGCGCGGAAACCGCCCTGCCCGCCCGCGTCGCCGCCACCGCGACCGACCTGCTGGGCAAGCGCCAGGCCATCGCCATGCGCGAGGTGCGCAGCGGCGAATTCGTCGACTACGCCGGCACCGCCCACGTGATCGCGCCGGACACGCTGCGCTTCGACATCGAGGTCGCCCCGGAAGGTGGCGCGCCGATGAAGCTGCAGTTCAACCGCGACTTCTTCCCGCGCTGACGCGCGGAGTCGGCCCCCGAACCGTGGGAGCGGCTTCAGCCGCGAGCTCCTGGCGGAACGTTGGATGACGTGCCTGCAAAAGCTCGCGGCTGAAGCCGCTCCCACAAAGGAATTGCGGCCGCCCGACGATCAGCGCTGGTTGATGGCGTACCGCCCGGGCCCGATCAGCGCGATCGCGACCGCCGTGCCCAGGAACATACCCTGCAGCTCCAGCGCCCAGCCGCCCTGGTCGTTGAGCTGGCCGAGCTGGGCCATGTGCGCCAGGCCGAACGCGAACAGCATGTTGACCACGACGATGGCCGCTCCAACGCGGGCATAGAAGCCGAACAGCAGCATCAGCGGCGCGACCACCTCGCCAACCAGCGCGCCATAGGCGACGAATGCCGGCAATCCGTGGGCGACGACCATGCCCTCGATCGGTCCGAGGCCGTTCCTGAGCTTGGAGATCCCGTGCAGCAGCACCAGCGCGCCCAGCGCGATGCGTAGCACCAGCTTGCCGAAGTCCTGCATCGCCGCCTGGTTCATGCCCGTCTCCCCGTGGTTGGCCGGGGCATCATGGCAGAAGCCGCGGGCCCGCGTAGGGTGCGCGCCCCGCGGCCCCGGATCGCCGCGGCGTCGCTGTAGCGGCATGAACGCCGTGCACGGCTCGGAACCGGTCTTCCGGTCTCCCTGATCGTCATCCCCGCGAAGGCGGGGATCCATGGACGTCGCCCTGCTGGCCGCATCGCGCCTGCTAGCCGCGCCGCTGCGCCCAGCCGTGGATGATCGCGGCCAGCGCGGCCACGCCGTCGGCCAGCGCCGCCGGGCCGGGCTGCAGGATCAGCGGCGACTTGACCTCGTGCAGCTCGCCGTCGCGGACGGCCGGGATCGCATCCCAGCCCGGCCGCGCCGCCACCTTCTCCGGACGGAACTTCTTGCCGCACCACGAGCCGACGATGATGTCCGGCGCGCGCCGCACCACTTCCAGCGGATCGGCGAGGATGCGGTGTTTCGCCAGCGACTGCTCCGCCAGTTCCGGGAACACGTCGTCGCCGCCGGCGATGCGCACCAGCTCGGCCACCCAGCGGATGCCGCTGATCGGCGGTTCGTCCCATTCCTCGAAGTACACCCTGGGCCGCCGCGGCAGCCGCGCTGCCCGTGCGGCGACGGCGTCGAGCCCGTGCGCCAGCCCGTCGGCGTACGCATCCGCGCGCGCCGCGACGCCGACCAGCGCGCCGAGCCGGCGCACGTAGTCGACGATGCCGTCGACGCTGCGGTGGTTGCTGATCCACACTTCGACGCCGCGCCGCACCAGCTCGGCGGCAATGTCGGCCTGGATGTCGGAGAAGCCGACCACGAAGTCCGGCCGCAGCGCGAGGATCTCGTCGATCTTCGCGCTGGTGAACGCGCTGACCTTCGGCTTCTCGCGCCGCGCCGCCGGCGGCCGCACGGTGAAGCCGCTGATGCCGACGATCCGGTCCTGCTCGCCGAGCGCGTACAGCACCTCGGTGGGCTCCTCGGTGAGGCAGACGATGCGACGAGGCCCGCTCATGCAGCTGGATTGCCCCGGCATCCGCCCGTGTAGGTGCGGCGGGAGCCGCGACCGGGCTCCGCGCTCGCATCGATATCCGCGTGGAAGGCTTCGCGGCTTCCGCCGCTCCTGCGAAAGCCTGCGCAAACGCAAGGGCGAGGGCGCATCACGGATACAGCATCCGCTTCGCCCACGCCCCCGTGCAGTCGCCCTCGTACAGCCAGCGCTCGTGCAGGCGGAAGTCGCCGGCGTACCAGAACTCGATGCTGCCCGGCCGCACGCGCATCCCGGTCCAGCGCGGCGGGCGCGGCACCGGGCGGTCTTCGAACCGGCGCCCGGCCTCCGCCAGCGCCGCCTCGAACGCTTCGCGCGATTCCAGCGTCTCGGACTGGTGCGACACCCAGGCGCCGAGCTGGCTCACGCGCGCACGGGTGGCGAAATAGGCATCGGCTTCGGCGTCGGGCACCAGCTCCACCTCGCCCTCGATCCGCACCTGCACGCCGTGGCGCACGCGCGGCCAGTGGAAGAGCAGCGCGGCGCAGTGGTTGGCCTGCAGCTCGCGGCCCTTGCGGCCGTCGAGGTGGGTGTAGAAGACGAACCCGCGCGCGTCGTGCGCCTTGAGCAGCACCGTGCGCACCGACGGGCGCGCGTCCAGCGTGGCGGTTGCCACCGCCATCGCGGTGCGGTCGGGCTCGCCGGCGGCCAGCGCCTCCTCGAACAGCCGGTCGAAGGTGGCGAGGGCTTCGGCGAGGAGGTCGGTCTGGGTCATTGGGGTATTGTGGCCCGATGTCGACGGGTCCGCACGGCTTCCCCGATCCCTTCGTCGCGCGCTGCCTGGACGACGCGCTGTCCAGCGGCGCCAGGGTCCACGGCATCACCGGCCTGCAGGGCACCGGCAAGTCCACCCTCGCCGCGCAGGTCGTCGCGCTGGCGCGCGCGCGCGGGATCGCCGCGGCGACGCTGTCGATCGACGACGCCTACTTCGACCACGACCGGCGCGCCGCGCTTGCGCGCGACGTCCATCCGCTGCTCGCCACCCGCGGGCCGCCGGGCACGCACGACGTCGGCCTGGCGATCGCCACGCTCGACGCGCTGCGCGCCGGGGAAACCGTCGCGCTGCCGCGCTTCGACAAGCTCGGCGACCGCCGCCTGCCGCGCGCGCAATGGCCGCAGGCCGGGCCGGTCGACCTGGTGGTGTTCGAAGGCTGGTTCCTCGGCACCCCGCCGCAGGCCGAGGAAGAACTCGCGACACCGATCAACGCGCTCGAGCGCGACGAGGACCGCGACGGCCGCTGGCGCCGCTACTGCAACGACGCGCTGGGCCGCGACTACCCGGCGCTGTGGCGGCGCATCGACCGCCTGCTGTTCCTGCAGGGTCCCGGCTTCGACATCGTGCCGCAGTGGCGCTGGCAGCAGGAGCAGTCGATGCAGGCCGCCGAGCCCGGCCGCGCCGGCATGACGCGCGCGCAGGTGGAGCGCTTCGTGCAGTTCTACGAGCGCACCAGCCGGCAGGCGATGCGCACGCTGCCGGGCATCGCCGACCGTGTCGTGCGCCTGGACGCACACCACCACGTGCTGTAGGAGCGCACCGGGGCGCGACCGCCTTTCGCGAGAAAGCGTTCGCGCCCCGGTGCGCTCTACGCGCTTCGCGCTCGCGCGCTTGCGGCTACTGCACCACGAAGGTGATCCGCAGGTTCACCCGCCACTCGATGATGTCGCCGGCGTCGTTGGTGACGGCCTTGATCTCGCTGACCCACGCGCCCTTGATGCCCTTGACGGTTTCCGCGGTCTTCTTCAGGCCGTGCCTGACCGCGTCCTCGACGCTGTTGGTCGAGGAGGCGTTGACTTCGATGACCTTGGCGACTGCCATTGCGTTTCTCCTTCGAAGGCGGCGCGGCCGCCGGAGCGCGCAGGCTAGGCCGGGCGACGTTAAGGCCGCGCCCACGCAGCCGCCCACGGCATACACTTGGCCCGACGCCACGCCTGCGACGCCGCGGGCCCGGCATGACCGGCACAGCGACGCACGCACGATGCAGCACGCCCCCAACCTCGTCCTCGTCGGCCCGATGGGCTCGGGCAAGTCGTCGATCGGCCGCCGCCTGGCCGCACGGCTGGGGCTGGCCTTCGTCGACGCCGACCACGAGATCGAGGCGCAGGCCGGGACCAGCATCGCGACGATCTTCGAATGCGCCGGCGAGGCCGCGTTCCGCGCCCGCGAGCACGCGGTGCTCGCGCGGCTGCTGGCCGCCGAGGGCAGCGTGATCGCCACCGGCGGCGGCGCCGTGCTCGATCCGCGCACGCGCGCGCTGCTGCGCGAGCGCGGCTTCGTCGTCCACCTGCACGCCGACGTGCCGCAGCAGCTGGCGCGGCTGGCGCGCGACCGCAGCCGCCCGCTGCTGGCCGGCGCCGACCGCGAGCAGGTGCTGCGGCGCCTGGCCGAGTTGCGCGGGCCGCTGTACGCCGAGGTCGCGCACCTGCGCTTCGACACCGCGTCGCTCGATCCGGCCGAGGCCACCGCGCGCCTGGGCCACCTGCTGGAAGCGCACTGGCGGCCGGCCACGCCGGCGTCCTTCGGCAACGGCAGGTCGGCATGAACGCGCCGCCGCGCCACGTCGAGGTCGGCGGCGAACGGCCGTACCGCATCGCCATCGGCGACGGCCTGCTCGGCGACGGCGACGCGCTCGCCGCTTCGCTGCGCGGCCGCCACGCGCTGGTGGTGAGCGACGGCAACGTCGCGCCGCTGTACGCCGAACGCGTCGTCGCGGCCCTGCGCGCCGCGCGCCCCGACGCGCACGTCGCCATCCACGCCATGCCCGCTGGCGAACGGGAAAAGACGCTGGCGCGCTTCGCCGAAGCCGTCGACGCCCTCGCCGCGCTGGGCGCGACCCGCGACGCCTGCGTCTACGCGCTCGGCGGCGGCGTGGTGGGCGATCTCGCCGGCTTCGCCGCGGCCTGCTGGATGCGCGGCATCGACTGCGTGCAGCTGCCGACCACGCTGCTGGCGATGGTCGATTCCTCGGTCGGCGGCAAGACCGCGGTCGACCTGCCGCAGGGCAAGAACCTGGTCGGCGCCTTCCACCCGCCGGTCGCGGTGCACGCCGACACCGCCACGCTGCGCACCCTGCCCGCGCGCGAGCTGCGCGCCGGCCTGGCCGAGGTGGTGAAGTACGGCGCGATCGCCGATGCGCTGTTCCTGGACTGGATCGCCGCGCACGCCGACGCGCTGCTCGCCGGCGACGGCGACGCGCTGCCGGAGGCGATCGCGCGCAGCTGCACGCACAAGGCGGCGATCGTCGGGCGCGACCCGTTCGAGCGCGGCGAGCGCGCGCTGCTCAATTTCGGCCACACCTTCGGCCACGCCATCGAGACCGCGCAGGACTACGGCGCGCTCAACCACGGCGAGGCGGTGGCGATCGGCATGGTGCTGGCGGCGCGGCTGTCGGCCGCGCTCGGGCTGGCCACCGACACCGACGCCACGATCCTGCGCGCCCTGGTGCAGCGGCTGGGGCTGCCGACGACGCTGCCCGCGGGACTGGATTCCGACGCGCTGCTCGCGCACATGCGCCTGGACAAGAAGGCGCAGGCCGGCGGCCTGCGCTTCGTGCTGTGGGACGGCCTGGGCCGCGCGCGGGTGGTGGCCGGCGTGCCGGAAGACGCGGTGCTCGGTGTGCTGCGCGGCGGGTGACCTGCGACCGGGGCCGTGATGGCAGCGGCTCCAGCCGCGAGCGCTTCGCTTGCAAGCCCACCCGGCGCAAAAGCTCGCGGCTGAAGCCGCTCCCACGGGGCATTCCGCCCTTACAATGCCCGCCCCATGCGCCTGTTCCTGCAACAACGTCCCGATGGCCGCGAAGCCCCGCGCTTCGTGCAGCTGATGCTGCAGCCCGACCTGCTCGGCGGCTGGGAGCTGGTGCGCGAGACCGGGCAGATGGGCGGCCGCAGCACGGTGCGCCGCGAGCAGTTCCTCGACCAGGCCAGCGCGGTCGCCGCGCTGGAGCATGCGCGCGACCAGCAACTCAAGCGCGGGTTCCAGCTGACGTTCGCGCAGGGCTCGGACGCGCCGAGGAGCGGCCAGGACCGCTAGCCGCCCGGCAACCGTCATCCCGGGCGCCCCTCATCCCGGGCGCCCCTGTCATCCCGAGCGCAGCGAGGGATCTGGTCCCGGGAAGATCCCTCGCTGCGCTCGGGATGACAAAAGAGAAGACAGAAAGAAGAAGGAATGCCGCACCCATGAGCAACACCCCCGCCAACGACCGCTTCCTCCGCGCCCTGCGCCGCGAGCCCGTGGACCGCACGCCCGTGTGGCTGATGCGCCAGGCCGGCCGCTACCTGCCCGAATACCGCGAGACGCGCCGCAAGGCCGGCAGCTTCCTGGCGATGGCGAAGAACCCTGACGTCGCCTGCGAGGTGACGCTGCAGCCGTTGCGCCGCTTCGACCTGGACGCGGCGATCCTGTTCTCCGACATCCTCACCATTCCCGATGCGATGGGCCTGGGGCTGCATTTCGTCGAGGGCGAGGGCCCGAAGTTCCGCGACCCGGTACGCGACGCCGCCGCCATCGCGCGGCTCGGCGTGCCGGACATGGAAACCGAGCTGCGCTACGTGATGGACGCGGTGCGCACGATTCGCCGCGAACTCGGCGGCAAGGTGCCGCTGATCGGCTTCTCCGGCAGCCCGTGGACGCTGGCCTGCTACATGGTCGAGGGCGGCGGCAGCAAGGATTTCGCGCGCATCAAGGCGATGGCGCTCAACGAGCCGAAGGCGCTGCACGCGCTGCTGGCGGTGAACACCGATGCAGTGATCGCCTACCTGTCCGCGCAGCGCGCGGCGGGCGCGCAGGCGCTGCAGGTGTTCGACACCTGGGGCGGCGTGCTGTCGCCGGCGATGTACCGCGAGTTCTCGCTGCCGTACCTGGCCCGCATCGCGCGCGGACTAGAGCGCGGCGAAGGCGACGCGCGCACGCCGCTGATCCTCTTCGGCAAGGGCAATGCCGCGCACCTGGAGGCGCTGGCGGAATCCGGCGCGGAGGGCGTCGGCGTCGACTGGCTGGTCGAACTCGGCGAAGCCGCGCGCCGCACGCAGGGCAAGGTCGCGCTGCAGGGCAACCTCGACCCGGCCACGCTGTACGGCTCGCCCGACGCGATCCGCAACGAAGCGCGCCGCGCGCTCGACAGCTACCGCGACGGCAACGGCGGCTCGCGCGAAGGCCACGTCTTCAACCTCGGCCACGGCATGTCGCCGGACATGGATCCCGATCGCGTCGCCGTGCTGGTGGACGAGGTGCACGCCTACAGCGCGCGCGGCTGAGCTCTTTTGGAGCGACGGAAGTCGCGACGCCATTCGCCCGCCCCGCCCCGCATGCACGACCTGTTCCCGCCCGCCGATGAACCCGCGCGCCAGCCGCTCGGCCCGCAGTCGGTGTTGCTGCGCAGCTTCGCGCTGCCGTTCGAGGATGCGCTGGTCGAGGCGATCGAAGCGATCGAGCGCGACGCGCCGTTCCGCCGGATGGTGACGCCGGGCGGCTACACGATGTCCGCCGCGCAGACCAACTGCGGCGCGCTCGGCTGGACCAGCGACCGCCGCGGCTATCGCTACGCGGCGGCCGACCCCGGCAGCGGGCGGCCGTGGCCGCCGCTGCCCGAGGCCTTCCTGCGGCTGGCGTGCGAAGCGGCGGAGTCGGCCGGCTTCGCGGGCTTCGTGCCCGATGCCTGCCTGCTCAACCGCTACGTCCCCGGCGCGAAGCTTTCGCTGCACCAGGACAAGGACGAGCGCGATTTCGACGCGCCGATCGTGTCGGTGTCGCTGGGGCTGCCGGCGACGTTCCTGTTCGGCGGCGCGCGCCGCGCCGACAAGACCCTGCGCGTGCCGCTCGCGCACGGCGACGTCGCCTGCTGGGGAGGCGTCGACCGCCTGCGCTACCACGGCGTCGCGGTGCTCAAGCCCGGCACGCATCCGTTGCTGGGCGAGCAGCGCATCAACCTCACCTTTCGCAAGGCCGGTTGAAGCATCTCCGACCTGGCCGCGAGGAGCGCAGCCCTTC
Organism: Luteimonas sp.; assembly: GCA_035539095.1. Classification (GTDB taxonomy): domain Bacteria; phylum Pseudomonadota; class Gammaproteobacteria; order Xanthomonadales; family Xanthomonadaceae; genus Luteimonas. The sequence goes on along the minus strand of DATLJE010000012.1, from coordinate 61,195 downwards.
TCCCGCACGCGGGAGAAGGGCTGGGTGTGACTTCCGCACGCGTTCAGCATGCACCGCATGGACCGCGGGAAGTCTTCTTCAGGCCGCGAAAATGGGGCGCACTCCACTCCCGCCATTCCAGGTGCAGAATTCCACCGCAAGGCCCGGAGTGAACATTTTTGCCCCCATCCTTAAGGTAGGCGCATCCCCGCAATCCCGGTCCGGCGCCCCCGGGCCCGCCAACGCCATGCCACGTCCCGCTTCCCGCCCGCAGCACCCCACCGAACGCGACCCGCGCTGGGCCGCCCTGCTCGCCCGCGATCCCGCGCCGCGCACGCCGTTCGTCTACGCGGTCAAGACCACCGGCGTCTACGCGCAGCCCGGCAGCAGCGCGCGCCTGCCGCGGCCGGAGAACGTCGAGTTCTTCGATACCGCCGAGGCCGCCGAGGCCGCCGGCTACCGCCCCAGCCGCCGCCACGCCGACGACCAGGCCGCGCTGGCGCGGCAGCACGCCGCGCTGGTGGCCGACGCCTGCCGCCACATCGAGGCCGCCGAAACCGTGCCCACGCTGGAGCAACTCGCGCGCCGCGCCGGGCTGAGCCCGTGGCACTTCCATCGCGTGTTCAAGGCCCGCACCGGACTCACCCCGCGCGACTACGCCGCAGCGCACCGTGCCCGCCGCGTACGCGCGAAGCTGGGCAAGCGCGCCAGCGTCACCGACGCGATCTACGACGCCGGCTTCAACGCCAGCAGCCGCTTCTACGAAAACTCCGAACAGTTGCTCGGCATGCGCCCCACCGACTACCGCGACGGCGGCGCCAACGCGCGCATCCGCTTCGCGATTGCCGAGTGCTCGCTGGGCGCGATCCTGGTCGCCCGCAGCGAGCTCGGCGTGTGCGCGATCCTGCTCGGCGACGATCCCGACACGCTCGCGCGCGACCTGCAGGACCAGTTCCCCAAGGCCGAGCTGATTGGCGACGACGACGCCTTCGATGCGCTTGTGGCGAAGGTGGTCGGCTTCGTGGAGGCGCCCGCGCTCGGACTCGACCTGCCGCTGGACGTGCGCGGCACCGCGTTCCAGGAGCGTGTGTGGCAGGCGCTGCGGCAGATCCCGCCCGGCAGCACCGCGTCGTACGCCGAGATCGCGCGCCGCATCGGCATGCCGCGCGCGGTGCGCGCGGTGGCGCAGGCCTGCGGAGCCAACCACCTCGCGGTCGCAGTCCCCTGCCACCGCGTGGTGCGCAGCGACGGCGCGCTGTCCGGCTACCGTTGGGGCGTGGAGCGCAAGCGCGAACTGCTGCGACGCGAAGCACGCGACTGATCGCGGTCCGGGCAGGCGCCGCACTCACGTGCATCGGCCGCGGCAGCGCGGCACCCGTCCGCGCGGTCCGCCGATGCTGCCGCGACGATGCGACAGCTCGCGCGATCGCCGCTCACTTGCGCAGCGCAGGCAGCGGGCGCGCCGTCGTGGGCGAGCGCGCGAAACGGATCCGGAACCCGGTCGCAGTCCGCGCCACGACCGACATGCTCAGCGCCGTACCCGCCAGCGGGAGGCGCTCGCCGACCTTGAACATCGAGCCTTCGTTGTCCGACCGGGTCGCCGCCGGATCGCTCGCGTCCAGGCTGCGCGCGGTGCCGTAGCCTTCCAGGCGATGGACGATCACCGCGTCGCCGGCGAGCTTGGCCTCGAAGCCGCCCGACGGCCGTCTCGCTTCGAACGTGTAGACCACCTGCGCCGCCGGATCCGCAGGCTCGGGCAGGGTGACGACGACCAGCTGCTTGTGGGAGGCGCTCGCCAGCGAGGCGTAGTCGAGGTCGACCGTCACCGGCGCTGTGGACGTGGACGCGATGGTCGCCTTGCGCGCGGGGTCGACCCAGCCCATGCGTTCGCGCTGGTACATGTTCACGTGCTTCGGGAGCACGCCATAGACCGGGTCGCTGGCGGCGTTGGTCCAGTCGTCGCTCATGTTGTCCCAGGGATTGTCGTAGCTGTCGGCGTCGCCGTCGGAGTTGTCCGAATGCGGCATGCCGAAACCGTGGCCCATCTCGTGCGCGAGCGTGGCCAGGTTCTCGAACCCCCACGGCGGCGTCCAGGTGCCAGGCTTGCAAACCGAAGCCCCGCCGTCGAACGGCGCGCATCCACTGCCGCCCCAGGCGAAGCCGTCGAGCTCGCCGTTGTACATCGTGTTGACGCCATCGAAGGCGGAGAAATCGACGTCCGCATCGGCCGCCGCGACGCAGTCGCGGAACAGCTCGTAGGTGTTGGTGCGCTTGCCTGCCGGCGTGTAGTAGCTGCGCGGGTGCGGCAATCGGTACCAGCCGTAGGCGTTGGAGCCGGCGATGTCGACCTTGCCGTAGGACACTTCCTTCCAGTAGCGGCCGAGCAACCCGGGCGCGTCGGCGTACTGCTCGCGGAAGAATGCGCGTGGGCGCGGCTCGTCGTCGATGTCGCTGAACTTGCACAGCAGCGTCACCCAGCGGCGGTTGCCGGAGACCGGCGCCGCGGCGGCGACGCGATAGGACGGCAGCGCCGTGTCGCGCGCGGCGCGCACCACCTGCACCGGCACCATCGCATCGATGCGCAGCGCCTGCGCGCCACCACCGCCGGCCGCGCTGACCGCCACTCTGCGGTTCATCAATGCGTAGAGGTCGCCGGCCGCGCGTCGCGCCTGCGCGGGATCGAGCGCGATCCGGTGGCCGTCGTCGCGGACCAGGTCGACGCGCAGAGCTTCCACGCGCCCCGGCGCGTCGCCCCACTGCAGTTCCAGGCGCCCCTGCACGATGTCGCCGGCGCGCGGACCCGCCGCGTCCTGGGCGAACGCGGCGCCTGCCACCAATGCCGCCAGCGACCATCCGAATGCGACTGCGCGATGCTTCCCCATGTCCTGCTCCGTTCGACCGGCTCGCGAACGGGCGTGCGTCCCGGCACGGCAGGACACCAATCGGTGCACCGCAGCGGATCCGGCCGGGGCGGGGCGCATGCGACGCGCGTGCCCGTTCCGCCGCACTATCGGCCGCGGTTGCGCAGGCTTGATGGACGCAGGTCGCAAATCGCGACCGCGCATCCCGATGCGTGACGTGGTTCAAATCGCGATGGCGATGCGCCACACCCGGCGACCGGGCCGCCTGGCGGAAAAAAGGATCCCGCCTTCACACGGCGCCTGCTTCTCCTTCGTGCAATCGCCGCGCGGAATCGCCGGCCGATTTGGCGCAGGCTCCGCCGGAAAGCCGTTGGCGGTGGATCAGGCGTCCACGCCGGAGAACAGATGGATCGCCAATACCACCAGGCCCGCCACCCACGAGATGCAGGCGTAGAGCTTCAACTCCGTCGTCGTCAACGAGCCCGGGAGCCAGCCGAACAGGAAGAACGACTTCCAGCCCTCGATCACCGCCGCGCCGTCGCGGAACACGACCCAGTAGCAGAACAGCGTGTACAGCAGGAACAGGAAGATGGACACGGTCGCCTCCCCGGAGACGCGACATCCTAGCGAGCCTGGAGGCGCCTGCGCCATGGGCGCCACCCACAGGCGCTAGACTGCGCGCACGCGCCACAGGAGCATCGGGCCGATGCCGGAATTCGAGGTCCATCCGCTGTTCGACGCCGCCACCGTCGCGGCGAGCAGCGTGGTGTGCCGCGGCGCCTGCCGCCACCGCAGCGCGGAGGAGTGCGCGTCCTCGACCCACCTGGTGTTCCCGTACCGCGGCCTGTTCCTGCGCCACGTCGGCAGCGACCAGTCGGTGGCCGACGCCAACCACGTGCTGTTCTTCAACGCCGGCGAGGGCTACCAGGTCAGCCACCCGGCCAGCGGCGGCGATGCCTGCCTGTCGCTGGAGGTGTCGGCGCCGCTGCTGCGCGAGCTCGCGCCAGCCGCGCTGCTGCAGCGGCGCGACGCGCCCGGCTTCCGCATGCAGTCGCTGCGCATCGACCCGCGCGCGCAGGTGCTGGTCGCGCTGCTGCGCCACAGCCTGGCCCACGGCACGATCGAGCCGCTGGAAGCCGAGAGCCTGGCGCTGACGCTGGTCGCGCGCAGCCTCGGCCCGCGCACCACGCACGCGCCCGGCGCCACGCATGCGCGCCAGCGGCTGGTGGATCGCGCCAAGGTGCTGCTCGCCGGCGACCTGACCCGACGCTGGACGCTGGCGGAAATCGCCGACGCGATCGGCGGCTCGCCGGTCTACCTCACCCAGGCGTTCCAGCAGGTCGAAGGCCTGCCGCTGTACCGCTACCACCTGCGCCTGCGGCTGGCGCGCGCGCTCGACCTGGTCGCGCAGTGCGAGGACGTCTCGGCGCTGGCGCAGGACCTGGGGTTCTCCAGCCACAGCCATTTCAGCGCGGCGTTCAAGCAGGCTTACGGGCGCACCCCGACGGAGTTCCGCCGCGCGGCACTGGCCAAGAGCGCGTAGCAGGCGCGTCGCGCGTCACCGGGCCCAGCCTCTTCCCCGCTTGCGAGGAAGGCTGGTTCGGCCCCTTCCCCCGCTTGCGGGGGAAGGCTGGGATGGGGGTGCGCGAAGCACGACGCATCACCCAACCGCCGGCCCCCTCCCCAACCCTCCCCCGCGCAGCGGGGGAGGGAGCAAGGCCGCCGTTGCCGCGCCCTCACGGAACAATGCCGCCGTGGCCGTACCGTCACAGAGCAGCGCCACCGTCGCCGCGCCCTCACGGAGCAACGGCGCCGACGCGAAGCCCGCCGCAAACCGCTAAAGATTCCGACAGCCGCGGCCGCGCCCCGGTGGTTCCATGGCCATGCCCGATCGCGGGCATCACCGGAGAACGACCATGCAAGAGAACACCTGCGCCGTCTGCGACTACGCGCTCGACGGCAACGCCATCCAGGTCACCATCGGCGGCCGCACCGTCGAGGTCTGCTGCGAGGAATGCGCCCAGAAGCTGCGCGAGGCGGAAGCGCAGTCGTGAGCGACGCGCGCTCGCCTGCGGTGCGTGCCCCGGGCCTGGACCGGCGCACGTTCCTGCTCTCTGCCACGGGCGCGCTCGCGGGCTGCCTGCCGGGGCTGCCAGGGAACGGCGGCCCCGCGCGCGGACCGACGCTGGAGGCAACCCGCTTCCACGCCGCGCGCCGGTACGCCAGAACTGGATTCGGCGACATCGCCTACGTCGAGCGCGGTGAAGGCCCGGCTGCTTTGTTCCTGCACGGCTTCCCGCTCAACGGGTTCCAGTGGCGAGGGGCGATCGCGCGACTGGCACCGTACCGGCGATGCATCGCACCGGATTTCCTCGGCATGGGCCATACGCGCGTCGCCGACGGCCAGGCCTGCGGGCCGGACGCGCAGGTGGCGATGCTGCTGGCGCTGCTCGACGCGCTGTCGGTGGACAGCGTCGACGTGGTCGCCAACGACAGCGGCGGCGCCGTCGCGCAGCTGCTGGTGACGCGCCATCGCGAGCGCGTGCGCACGCTGTTGCTGACCAACTGCGACACCGAGGACGACAGCCCGCCTCCGGCGTTGCTGCCGGTGATCGCGCTCGCCAGGCAGGGCCGCTTCGTCGACGAATGGCTCGGCCGCTGGCACGCCGACCCCGCGCTGGCGCGCTCGCCCGAGGGCATCGGCGGCATGTGCTACGCCGATCCCGCGCATCCCACCGACGAGGCGATCGACGCCTACTTTGCGCCGTTGCTGTCGACGCCCCGGCGCACCGCCAACGCGCATGCCTACGCGATCGCGCTGGAACGCAATGCGCTGGCCGGCATCGGTCCCGCGCTCGCGCGCTGCACGGTGCCCACGCGCATCGTCTGGGGCACCGCAGACACCATCTTTTCGCCGCGCAATCCCGACTTCCTGGATCACGCCTTCGGCCAATCGCGCGGCGTGCGCCTGCTCGCGGGAAGCAAGCTGTTCTGGCCCGAGGAGCGGCCGGACGTCATCGCCGAGGAGGCACGGCGTCTGTGGGGCGCCTGGACGCCGCACGGCGGCGGGTCGCTGCGATGAGCGTGCGCACCGCGGTTCCGCGCGGGCGCATCGCCGTCTACGGCGCCTACGGGCACACCGCCCGCTTCGTCGTCGCGGAGCTGTGCCGGCGCGGCTGGACCCCGATCCTGTGCGGGCGCGACGCGGCCAGGCTCGCGGCGCTGGCCGCCGGGTTTCCGCGGCTCGAAACCCGCGTCGCGTCGACCGGCGACCCCGGCGCGCTCGATCGCGCGCTCGGCGGCGCGATCGCGGTCGTCAACTGCGCAGGTTCCTTCCTCGACACCGCCACGCCGCTGCTCGAGGCCGCGCTGCGCGCACGCATCCATTACCTCGACCTCGCCGCCGAACAGCGCGCTGCGCTCGCCACCTTCGCGCGCGACGCCGATGCACGCGCCGCCGGCACCACCGCGGTGCCGGCGATGGCCTTCTACGGCGGCCTGGCCGACCTGCTCGCCACCGCCGCGCTCGGCGACTGGCGACAGGCCGACGCGATCGACATCGCGGTCGCGCTCGACAGCTGGCATCCCACCACCGGCACGCGCCGCACCGGCGAGCGCAACCATGGCCCGCGGCTGGTGGTCGCGGGCGGGCAGTTGCGCGACCTCGCCGATCCGCCGCCGACGCGCGACTGGACGTTCCCCGCGCCGTTCGGCGCGCAAGCCGCCGTCGGGCTGCCGCTCTCGGAGATCGTCGTCGTCGCACGACACGTCCGCTGCGCGGAAGTGCATTCGTGGATGAACCTGGCTCCGCTGCAGGACCTGCGCGATTCGTCCACGCCGCCGCCCGTGCCCGCGGACGCCAGCGGACGTTCCGCCCAACGCTTCGCGATGGATGTGCACGTGCGCCGCGGCGACGACCTGCGCCGCGCCACCGCACGGGGTCGCGACATCTACGCGACCAGCGCGCCGCTGGTGGTGGAAGCGCTGGAGCGCATCCTCGATGGCCGCGCAAGCCGTGCCGGCGTCCTCGCCGCGGGCGAGGCCTTCGATGCACGCGGCTTCCTCGCGGCGGTGTCGCGCGACGACGAGGACTTCCGGGTCGTCTTCGAGCCGTGAATGCGTCGCGTGGCGGGGTCCGTTTCCGGTGGCGAAGCCGATGCGGAGGGGGCCGCGGCCGAAGCCGCCGCCTATTCCTCCGGCGGCGGCTGCAGCTTCACCACCTGCTCCTCGAGCTCCGCGATCACGCGCTCCAGCGCATCGTGCAGCTCGCCCTGCCGGGTCATCAGCTCCTCGATGTTCGCGGCCTGGCCGAGCTTCGACAGTTCGCCGTCGAACAGCAGCCACTCCGCGGTGAGCCGCTCGACGTTGTTCTTCGAGTAGTGCCGCATCTCCTTGAGTTGCGCCAGGGTGTCGTTGACGTGGTCGAGGGGACGCTTGGCGGTGTCGTCGGACATGGGGTCGTCCTTCCGCATCGGGGGAGGCCCGATCCTAGCGACGGGCGGCGAAGGCCGGCGTCAACGCGTTCGCATCACGTCGTCATCCCCGCAAACACAGGCCTCGCGCCCTACCGCGCCGGCGTCACCCGCCAGATCGTGTTCGACAGGTCGTCGGCGACGATCAGCGCGCCGCGCGGGTCCACCGTCACGCCGACCGGCCGGCCGCGGGTCATGCCGTCCTCGCCGCGGAAGCCGGTGACGAAGTCGACCGGCGGCCCCGCCGGGCGGCCGTCGCGGAACGGGACGAACACCACCTTGTAGCCGACCGGATCGCTGCGGTTCCAGCTGCCGTGCTCGCCGACGAACGCGCCGTCGGCGAACTTCGCGCCCATCGCCGGCGCCGAGAACGCCAGGCCCAGCGCGGCGACGTGCGAGCCCAGGCTGTAGTCGGGCACGATCGCCGCGGCGACCTTGGCCGGATCCTGCGGCCGCACGCGCGGGTCCACGTTCCGGCCCCAGTAGCTGTAGGGCCAGCCGTAGAAGCCGCCCTCGCGCACCGAGGTCAGGTAGTCGGGCACCAGGTTCGGGCCGAGCTCGTCGCGCTCGTTCACCACCGCCCACAGCCGGCCGCTGCCGGGCTGGATCGCGAGCGCGGTGGGATTGCGCAGGCCGGTCGCATACGGCTTGTGCGCGCCGGTGGCGGCGTCCACCTGCCACACCCGTGCACGGTCGACCTCGGCGTCCATGCCGCGTTCGGTGATGTTGCTGTTGGAGCCGATGCCCACGTACAGGAAACGCCCGTCCGCGCTGGCGGCCAGCGCCTTGGTCCAGTGGTGGTTGATCGCCGCGGGCAGGTCGGCGATTTTCACCGGCGGCGCCTCCGCCTTGACCTGGCCCTCGCGGTAGTCGAGGCGCACCAGCGCATCCTGGTTGGCGACGTACAGGTGGTTGCCGACCAGCGCCAGCCCGTAGGGCGCGTTGAGCTTGTCGGCGAACACGGTCCTGAGTTCGTACACGCCGTCGCCATCCGCGTCGCGCAGCAGGGTCAGGCGGTTGCCGCCCTTCACCGGGCTGGTGCCCTTGGCCTTGATGTAGCCGGCGATCACGTCCTTGGGCTTGAGCCGCGCCGCGCTGCCGCCGCGGCCCTCGGCCACCAGGATGTCGCCGTTGGGCAGCACCAGCGTCTGCCGCGGGATCGCCAGGTCCGTGGCGATCGCCGCGATCGCGTAACCCTGCGGCACCGTCGGCCGCAGGTCGCCCCACGACGCCGGCCGCGCGATGGTCATGTCGGGCAGCAGTCCGCGCTCCTGCGCGGGAAGATCGGGCGCCGCGCCGTACTGCGCCGGATCCGGATCGCTGCCGCATCCGGCCAGCAACGCCGGCAGCGCGACGGCCAGCCACGCGAACGCGCGGTTCACGGCGCACCTCCCGCGCGGCCGCCGGCAAAGCCCAGCCAGGTCGCCACGCAGGCCAGCACCGCGACGACCACCGACAGCACCAGGCCGGTCGGCATCGTCGCCCACGCATCGCGCGCGTGCACCAGCGCGTCGACGAAGCCCAGTAGCCAGGTCACCGCGAGCACCAGCACGTAGGCGAGCCAAAGGCCGTCGCGACGCCCGCGCGACAGGTCCACCAGTGCCCACAGCAGCGCGCCCGCAGCCACGACCAGCGCGCCCGCGAGCAGCCAGGACGCGAAGTTGGTCCACTGGATCTGGTAGCTGCGCGCATACGCGATGTCGCTCAGCATCGCGCCGAGGAACAGCGGCACGGCCCCGGCCAGCAGCACGGCGTGGAAGGGATGCAGGTCGCTCCGGTACCGCCGGTCGATGGTGATGGCCATGACATCCTCCGCGCGCTATGGCCCCGCGACCCTACGCCGCCCGATGTCCTGCGGATGTGCACGGCCGTTCCCCGGCCGCGGCAAGCCTGTGGCGTGTGGTCTTCCGATCGTCATGCCCACGAAAGCGGGACCGGCGACTCCCGGTTACGCAATCGATGCGCGCGTCCGGCACGCCCTCGCGCCCGACGCGTCGCTATGCCGGCCCGTCGCCGCCCGACACCGGCAGCCGCCAGCCGCGACGGATCGCCAGCCAGCGCAGCGCGAAGCACAGGATCGCGCCCACCGTCGCCACCGGCGCCGCCGGCAGCGCGAGCGCATGGCCCACCACCACCACCAGCGCGCCGGCCAGCGCCGCCACCGCGTAGAGCTCGCGCCGCAGCACGTGCGGCACCTGCGCCACCAGCACGTCGCGCACCACGCCGCCGCCGATGCCGGTGAGCACGCCCAGCATCACCGCGCCCACCGGACCCAGCCCGAACGCCAGCGCCTTGCCCGCGCCGATCACCGCGAACAGCGCCAGCCCCACCGCGTCGAACAGCTGCACGGGGTTGCGCATCCGCTCCACCTGCTCGTGGCGGTAGAAGGTGAGCAGCCCCGCCGCCACCGACACCGCCAGGTAGCGCCAGTCCACCAGCGACACCGGCGGCGTCGCGCCCAGCAGCACGTCGCGCGTGATGCCGCCCGCGGTGGCCGCCGCGAACGACAGCACCAGCACCCCGAACAGGTCCAGCCGGTGCCGCACCGCCGTCAGCCCGCCGCTGATCGCGAACGCGAACGTGCCGAGGAAGTCGAGCAGGGCGACGAAGCTGGAAGTCATGGCGACGGCCGGTGCCGGTGTGCGGGACAGCTTAAGCCAGCGCAGCCACGAGCGCCGCTGTCGCCGGCTTGTGGGAGCGGCTTCAGCCGCGAGCTCTTCCTCGACATCAAAAGCTCGCGGCTGAAGCCGCTCCCACAAGAGCACATGCAGGAGGCCGCCGTCACCCGCGCAGCGTTTCCTCGATCTCCAGGTTCTCGCGGTCGCGCCCGACCGAGGCGGCGGCGACCAGGCGCCCGGCGCGGAAGAACCGCGCGGTGAAATCGCGCGCGGCCAGCGCCCCATCGATGTCGATCCTGTCCCACCCCGCCATGTGCCCGCTGCAGCGCAGCTCCACGCCTTGGTGGTGGGTCCAGAAGAACGGCACGTCGGCGAAGGGCTGCCCGGCGCCGAGCATGTTGGCGGCCACGGCCTGTCCCTGCCGCTCCGCGTGTACCCAATGCTCGACCCGCACCAGTTCGCCACGGTGCCGGTAGCGCGCCACGTCGCCCGCGGCGTAGACACCGGGCGCCGCGGCCTGCAGCCGCGCATCCACCACGATGCCGTCGTCCACCGCCAGCCCGGCCGCGGCGGCGAGCTGCGTGCGCGGCGTCACGCCGACGCCCACCACCACCACGTCGGCCGCGATCGCCGTGCCGTCCTGCAGCGCCAGCTCGTGGCCGTCGAAGCCCTTCGCGCCCGCGCGCAGGTGGAACACCACGCCCGCGTCGCGATGCAGCCCGGCCACGAAAGCGCCGAGCTCGCGCCCCAGCGCGCGCTCCATCGGCACCTCGCCGCTCTCGACCACGTGCACGGCCAGCCCGCGCGAGCGCAGCGCGCCCGCGGCCTCCATGCCGATGAAGCCGCCGCCGACGAACGTCACCGAGCGCGCCTGCGCGCAGACCGCGACGATCGCGCGCGCATCGGCCAGCGTGCGCAGCGCGAACACGTTGGGCCGATCGAACCCCGGCACCTGCAAGCGGCGCGGCTCGGAACCGGTGGCGAGCAGCAGCGCGCCGTAGCCGAGTTCCTCGCCCGAGGCCAGCCGCACGCGACGCGCGGCGACGTCGATCGCCGCGACCTCGCAGCCCAGGCGCAGGTCGATGTCGTGCTTAGCGAAGAACTTCGGCCCCTGCAGCGGGATCCAGTCCTCCTGCGCGGTGCCGGCCAGGTAGTCCTTCGACAGGTTGGGGCGGTCGCAGGGTGGATCCGCGTCCGCGCTCAGCATCGACAGCGGCCCGTCGAAGCCGAGCGCGCGCAGCCGCTGCGCCGCCGCGAACCCCGCCGCGCCGCCGCCGACGATGACCACCGCGCCCGGATCCACGCGCGGACGCGGCGGCGGCGCGTGCGACGCCTTCTCCTGTTCGCGCACGAACACGCTGTCGCCCACGATCTCCGTGCGCCACCGCGCCAGCGCCTTGAACGCCGGCGCCCGCAGCGCCTCGCCGGTGCGCAGGCTGAAGCAGGCGTGGTGCCAGGGGCAATGCACCTGGTCGCCGACCACCAGCCCCTCGCCCAGCGGCCCGCCGTAGTGGGTGCAGCTGCCTGCGACCGCGTGGAAACCGTCGTCCAGCCGCGCCAGCAGCACCGCCTCGCCATCGACGTGGCCGGCGAGCACGCCGCCCTGCGGCACATCCGCCAGCGGCACGCCCTTGCCGAAGTCCGGACCCGTGGGAGCTTCACTCTGTCCCATGCCAATCCTCCGTAGGAGCGCCTCTCGGGCGCGATGCCTTCGCAAAACCCACCCTGTAGGAACGCACCAGGGCGCGACCGGACTTTCCCGCAAACCCACCTGTAGGAGCGCCCCTTGGGCGCGATCGCTCTCGCGAGGACGGCATCGCGCCCAAGGGGCGCTCCTACAGCACGGGGCGACTATGCACCTGATGGATGCACGAGGCACGCAGAGGTTCCCGCGCAGCCTCCCCCCTGTAGGAGCGCACCAGGGCGCGACCAGGCTTTCCCGGTGAAGCGTCGCGCCCAGGTGCGCTCCTGCAACGGCAGCGCGAACGCGCGACGAACGACCGCCGGCGTCACCCGGGCGGGAACCTCGCGCACGCTGGCGCATCTGCATGGACATCCCGCCGCCAAGGCCACGCCATGCTCGAAGACGCCCAAACCCTGCTCGAATGCCCGCCACCGCAGCGCGACGCCGCGCCCGGCGCCGCCCGTCCCACCCGCCACGAAGCCGAAGCCGCCGTGCGCACGCTGATCCGCTGGGCCGGCGACCACCCGGCACGCGAAGGCCTGCTCGACACGCCCGCGCGCGTGGTGCGCGCCTACGAGGAATGGTTCGGCGGCTACGCGCTCGATCCCGCGCGCATCCTCGGCCGCACGTTCGAGCCTGCCGGCTACGACGACATCGTGCTGCTGCGCGACATCCCGCTGCGCTCCACCTGCGAGCACCACATGGCCCCGATCCGCGGCGTCGCCCATGTCGCCTACCTGCCGCGCGAACGCGTCGTCGGCATCTCCAAGCTCGCGCGCCTGGTCGACGCCTACGCCCGCCGCCTGCAGATCCAGGAGCGCCTCACCGCCGAAATCGCCGACACCCTCGACCGCGTCCTGCGCCCGCGCGGCGTGGCCGTGGTCATCCGCGCCACCCACGACTGCATCTGCTCGCGCGGCATCGGCATGGACGGCGTGGGCATGGTGACGCGCCACCTGCTGGGCGAGTTCGAACGCGACCCCTGGCGCCGTGACCTCCTCGCCGCGCTCGCGGCGTGACGCTCGGCCGACCTAAGGACGGTCCGAAAAAGTGCCGTCATTCCCGCGAAAATAACCGCCGTCATCCCCGCGAAGGCGGGGATCCATGGACGTTAACCCGTGAACGCAAAGTCCATGGATGACCAGACGTTCGTCTGTTGAAAACCCCGCCTTCGCGGGAATGACGAGCAAAAGCGGAAAGCCTTCCCGGCGCCCCTCACCCCGCCGGCATCGCCGACATGTCCATCCAGAACGGCCCCCACACATGCCCGTCCGGGTCGGTCACGTCGCGCCCGTACATGAAGCCCATGTCCTGCACCGGATTGATGTCCACCGTGCCGCCGTGCGCGCCGGCCGCCTCGGCCATGACATCGACCGCCTCGCGGCTGTCGAGCGCCAGCGCGAGCGACACCTCGCTGGAGGTCGACGGCGGGATCGGCCGGGTGGTGAACGAGCGCCACTTTTCCTGCGTCAGTAGCATCACGTTGATCGCCTCGCTCCAGACCATGGCGGCGGCGGTGTCGTCGCTGAATTGCGGGTTCTTCTCGAAGCCCAGGGCCTCGTAGAAGGCGACCGAGGCCGCCAGGTCGGACACGGGCAGGTTGACGAAGATCATGCGGGCCATGGGATGCTCCTTTGGGGTTGATGCTGGTGCGACGCGCCAACGGGGCCGGAATCGACAATCTGGAAGCCGCCTGCGACGGCCGACCGGATCCCCGGCCAGTCCTCCCTCACCCTCGCGCCGGCAGCACCCGCGGGTTGCGCAGCACCGCCGCCGACAGCAGCGACACCAGCACCCCCACCGGGAAGATCTCGGCGAACGTCATCGGCAGCCGGAACAGCGGATCGGCGTACTGCACCTTGAACGCCTCCATCTGCGCGGTGAGCCTGGCCAGCTCGGCCGCGTCCGCCCCGCCCGCCTTGGCCTGCGCGATCGCCGCCGCCGCGTAGTGGCCGGCGAAATCCCCCACCACCGTCGCCTGCGCCAGCTCCCAGGCCAGCACGTAGAAGACCGCCGCGACCAGCGAGATTCCCAGCCCCAGGCCGAACGCCGGCCAGAACCGGATCACCCCGCCGCGGTCGACGTCGCGGTGGTGCTTGATGCCCACGAACACCGCGCTCAACGCCACCAGCATGCCCAGGTAGCCCAGCGCCATGCCCAGCCAGCCGTGCGGCATCTGCTTGCCGAACGCCAGCAACGTGCCCCACATGGCGGCCGCCACCACCAAGCCAGCGATCACGCCGTACTTCAGGATGTTGCGCCACATGTGAACCACCTCCCCGTGCAGTGAAAGAAGCCGGATTGGGCCCCGCGGCGCGGCGCCCGGCAATCGTCAAAACGGGTGATTCGGCCGAATCCGCCCGGAAGCGCAACAAAAAGACCTGTCATCCCGAGCGCAGCGAGGGATCTGCCCCGGCCTCGATTCCCCCCACGAGATCCCTCGCTGCGCTCGGGATGACAGGTCCCGAAATCCCCGGGCACCCTGACCAGTTCCTCAAGGCACCAGCCCCAGCTCCCGCGCCTTCCGCAGCGCCTCCGTCCGCCGCCGCGCCCCCAGCTTCTCGAACAGCCGCGCCACGTGGGTCTTCACCGTGTTGGGCGACACGTGCAGGTTCGCCGCGATCTGCTTGTTGGAATGCCCCGCCGCGATCTCCCGCAGCACCGCCACCTCGCGCGGGCTGATCCCCAACTCCGCCAGCGCCCGCGGATTGCCGTCGAACGCAGGCGTCGCCCCCCGCCGCCCCAGCACCCGCGCCCCGATCCACAGCCCCAGCGCCAGGAATCCCGCCGCCAGCAGCAGGTCGTAGACCGCCCCCGCATGCACCCGCGCCATGCGTTGGTAGTCGAACCACGCCAGCGCGAGGGTGCCGAGGGCGAGGAGGAGGCCGTAGAGGGTGGCTTGCTTCCGCATGCGCGAAGTTACCTCGATCATAGCGAACACGGTTTCGTGCTTTCGACGCGCTCCCGTTCACTCAACGCAGCTAAGCCTCACCTTCGGCAAGTTGATCCTCAAGCTCTTTCAACGACTTTCCATCCGAGGAATACCAGCTTTGCGGACCGCTACGTGCTGTTCCGGCAACGATTGCTGCAGCGTAGCTTGAGGAACTAATAAGGACGTCTTCAATGAGACGCAGATGATCTCCTTCCGGAATCAGGCGGCCATCGGCAATCAGCTGTTCTTTCAGTTTCACCATCTTGGTGGTTAGGCTGTCGGTGTTTGTCTTCGCAGCCGTAGACCCCTTCTTGAGAACAAAGCCCTCGTCAGTCTGGACACCACGAGCAACCAGCTTGTGAACGGAAAAAGTCAGATCGTCAGCTGACACGGGTGCCACTTTCGGCACTGCAACACTGATTTCCGCACTAGAGACCGATTGAATGAGCGGCTCCAAGACCGGGTAGCCCAGCGTGCCAAGCACGAGACGGATGTCTTCAAGGAGTTCTTCCATAGCTTCGCGCTCGGCACGCGAAAGGCTCGAAAGCGTCGGCGTATTCCCGTTCTCCAACTGGTACCGATCAGCGGCTTTTGCTAACGATTCAAGCCTTGATTCCAAATACTTGATATGGGACTTGTTGAGGTTGTCATCTTTGCTGGAAAAAATGACCACATCGTTCCAGAAGTCCTTCTTCCGGTCGTGGGTCAGCAACCGCTCCGCTACGTTCTCGGACTCTCCGACATACGCAGTCGGCTTGGAATCCCCCAGCCTGGCCTCGAAGAGAAAGTACACACCTGGTTTGGAAGTCTCGGACCAATGCTTTAGCTCCTCAAGGCGACTTCGCGGACAAGCAATCGCCTGCCCGGTTCGATTGAGAATTTCGGCATGTCTTATCCCCGTGACCGTCGCATCGGGAAGAAAAATTCGCACCGATTTACCAAACGGCATGACTATCTCCGGCCATAAAGACGTCCTTCTGCGATGCTGACTCCAATTGCTCGTCAATCAAGGAAGTGGTGGTAGTCCCAATTCGATAAGGAAGGCGTTGTGGCGTTTCTTTGCTTCGCAAATCTGCAACTCGATCGATTCAAGATCGGCGTGAACTGCCTTTAGATCAATCTCCGCATCTGCTTCAGCGATGCTGACATAGCGCGAGATATTCAGGTTGTAGTCGTTGTCGATGATTTCCTGCATTGAAACGCGGCGTGCATAGCGTTCGATCGGCTTTTCAGGCCGGTGTTGGTAGGTGTCGACGATGCGCTTGATGTCCTCGTCGCGCAATTGGTTCTGCCGCTTGCCCTTGGCAAAGTTCTCGGGCCCGCTGGCGTTGATGAACAGCACATCGTCCGGCTTCTTGCACTTCTTCAGCACCAGAATGCAGACCGGAATGCCGGTGGAATAGAACAGGTTGGCCGGCAGGCCGATCACCGTATCGATGTGGCCGTCCTCCAGCAGCTTGCGGCGGATGTCCGCCTCCTTGCCGCCGCGGAACAGCACGCCGTGCGGCAGGATGATCGCCATTACCCCGTCGTCCTTCAGGTAATGCAGGCCGTGCAGCAGGAAGGCGAAATCTGCCGCGCTCTTGGGTGCCACGCCGTGGTTCTTGAAGCGCGGGTCCTGCGCCATCGCTTCGCCCGGCTCCCAGCGGTAGCTGAAAGGTGGATTGGCGACCACTGCATCGAACTGCGGCTTCTTCGCCGGGTTGGTTTCGCGCAGCCAGTCCCAGTCGTTCTTCAGCGTGTCGCCGTGATAGATCTCGAACTCGGTGTCTTTCACCCCGTGCAGCAGCATGTTCATGCGCGCCAGGTTGTAGGTGGTGACGTTGTATTCCTGCCCGAAGATCTTGCCGATGCTGCCGCCACTCTCCTTCATCCGATGGCGGATGTTGAGCAGCAGCGAGCCCGAGCCGCAGGCGAAATCGAACACACTGTCCAGCTTGCCGCGCGGGCCGGTCTTCGGCTCCTGGCTGTCAAGGGTGACGATGGCCGACAGGATGTTGGAGATCTGCTGCGGCGTGTAGAACTCGCCGGCCTTCTTGCCGGAACCGGCGGCGAACTGGCCGATCAGGTACTCGTAGGCGTCACCCAGCGAATCCGCCCTGGTTGAAAGCGCCATGCCGCGAGCGATCTCGCTGATGATCGAGCACAACTTAGCGTTGCGGTCGTCGTACTTCCTGCCCAACTTGTCCGAGGTCAGGTTAATTTCCGAGAACAGTCCCTGGAACTCGCTCTCGAACGAATCCTCTTCGATGTGCTTGAAGCCCTTCTGCAAGGTATCGAGCAGATCGTGATGCTGGGTCTTCGCCAGATGGACGATGTGGCCCCACAGGTACTTGGGCTGGATGACGTAATGCGCCTTGCGCCGCATCTGCTGCTCGAACGCAGCAACGTCACCCGAGTTGGCGGCGTACCAGACCGACAGCGGTGTCGTGCCGCCGTTGCCGATGGCATTCGGATCCGGGTAGTCCGCGCCCAGCTCTTTCTTCGCCGCCGCCTCGTAGTGGTCCGACAGGTAGCGCAGGAACAGGAACGACAACATGTAGTCGCGGAAGTCGTCCGCATTCATGCTGCCGCGCAGTTGGTCGGCGATGGCCCACAAAGTCATGCCAAGTTGTTTCTGGTCGTT
This sequence comes from Luteimonas sp., assembly GCA_035539095.1. Classification (GTDB taxonomy): domain Bacteria; phylum Pseudomonadota; class Gammaproteobacteria; order Xanthomonadales; family Xanthomonadaceae; genus Luteimonas. Next base: position 44,023 of record DATLJE010000012.1, on the reverse strand, counting down.
CTTTGTCATGGTGTACCGCCAGTGGTAGCTGTCAACGCCTGCTGAAACGGATAGCGTTGGACGAACTCATCAAGGATTTCGCGAAAAATTCTCTTCTCCGCAGGATGAAGAACCTCTGGCTCATAAACCGAATACTTCGCGTGGCTTCGTATGTTCAGGAACCGCGCATACATGTCGCGCTTTGGAAGACCATCAAAGCAAGTCGAAAAGTGCTTTCGCCCAAAGAACACCGATGTCTTTTCAAGGATGCTTCGCAGAGCATTGCAATGATAGTGAGACAAATCTCCAACCTTTGCAGCGGACTGCAGTTCCTTCAATGCTGCGACGTGGTGCAGGAACGGTGATTCCCCTGCGTCTTCAAGAATATAGGTCGCAGAACCGTTCGCTCGACTCAACACGTAGACTTTCCGCTTAAATTCGCCCCCACCGAGCGCCGACTTTTTACCTTTCAGTTCGTTGAACATGATGTTGAAGAAAAGGCCGTGATGCGTGGAAACCACAACCTTGATGTCGCTGGTTGCCGACCTGAGCATGGCCCCGAGGTCAGATGCGAGCGCAATCGTGTTGTGCTCATCCAGGGAAGATATGGGGTCGTCTATATAGACATATCGAACCCAATCGTATGGATCGCCTTTCTTTGCTTCTGCAGCTAACTGAAGGATGGCAAGAAAGAAGCACCAGATGAAGAGATTCTCCTCACCGCGAGATATCTTGATGTCTTCTTTCCGCACGCTTCTTCCGGCCACTAAGACATCACGAAAGAATCGTATCTCCGACGCGGTGTAATCTATTGCGAAGTTAAAATCCGCATATCTATGAAGATGTGGACGAATGAGATCCTCGATGCCCATGCCATCAAGGCCGTCGAAGAACTTGGACCTCGACTTGAACCTGATCCTTCGTTCCAAATCACCATCGAAGTCATTCTCCCAATCGAAGAGATCTTCGGTGAACGCATTGAAGTAGAGTGTGTCGCGCCGTCCACCCCGCTTCCCGTGATCCTTGAAGTCCATCGACAGTCGCGTTTTACCGACACCGTTGTGCGCGAATATCAGCGCAAAGTCATTCCCATTGACTTTAGTTGTGCCTTTGCGTGACGCGGTCCTCTTTCTTGCCGTGACGCCTTTGAGATCCCTGCGCAGCTTTCTCGCCAAGGACGGGAGAGATCTAAACTTGGCTATCATCGCTGCTGCTCCGACTGCACAGGGAACAGGTTCTGCATCAGGCCCTGCTTGTGGGTCTTGAGGGCGGCGAGCTGAGCGGATTCGGCGATAATCTGGGTGTCGAGAGAGGAGAGGCAATCGGCGATGCGCTGTTGCTCTTCGAAAGACGGGAATTGCATTCTTATAGACTTTACGATCTCACCCGAGAGATTACCTTGTCCGCCTTGAAGATAGGTCGCAACAATCCATTCCTTCCGAGCAGTGATGAAGTGATAAAGATATGCCTTACTACCCTCTGGTCGGACGCAAAGAATTGCCTGATTTATCGCCCCAGAAGTTTTTGCCAACGCAACATCTCCACTATTCGCCCCGTAAAGTGCTACGAGAACGTCACCTGGCTCCACAAGTTTGGCGGCTGAATTTCGAAGCCCAAGTTCAGTCAGAGAGAGTTCGGTGAATGCACTTCCGATCTCAGCAGATCGAATGAACGGAATTTCTCCGTCGTAGTAGCTTCTATCGTCCGTACTGGGAGTGCCACCGCTAAATGATTGACTTTGGCTGCCGATAGTTGCTTCAGCCCACTCCGGCGCATCGCGGAACTCGGGCAAGCGGAGGCGGGGGCGGATTTCGCCTTCGCGGGGGAAGAGTTGCTGCATCAGGCCGCGCTTGTGGGCCTTCAATGCTTCCACTTTCCGGCCCTGTGCGGCAATCACTTCGTCCAGCGACATCAGGCAGTCAGCGATTTCTTGTTGTTCTGGTTTGCTTGGGATAGGAACATCTAGCCCCGCTATATCATCACGCGTGAAGCCTTTGATTGCCATTCCCTGATTGAAAGCAAGTAAGGACGACTTACGCGACTTCAGCAGATATGCAATGAATTCTGGCGAATCAGACGATGGGTAAAAGTTGGCAAAGTCTTGGCTGGTATAGAGTTGTTCTTCGCTGACAGCAACCTTTCCAACACCGACACGCGAGACGATAAGGACGCTACCTGCGGGAACGGCCTGCGTTGCGCTTTGAGCCACAGCTTCATCAGTGATAAATCGTGATGGCTTGACTGAACGAATCTCTTCGTCCGAGACATCCGAGCTCGAAATCCACGGATTGGCGCCAGCCCAGAATTCCGCATTCTCCCTGCTCGGAGTTCCGCCTCCTACGAACTTCCCGCGCGCTCCGAGTTTGAGAAGCGGCCACCGCGGCCTTCCCTCAAACTTCGGAAACCGCAGCCTCGGCACCGCCGTCTTCGCTCCCTGCTTCGCCATGCTCATTCCTCGTATGCCTTCAGCCCGGCGATCTCGCGCCCACCGGCACGCTTGTGCAGCAATGGCAGCAGATCGCGCATCAGCGCCAGTTCGGCCTGCGTGCGTGCCTTCCAGCCCAGGTCCAGCGGGGCCAGCAGCTCGGTGAGTTGTTCACCATCGAAGATGCGACGGGCAAGGATGGCGTCGACGAAGGCTTGCACGTCGGCAACCGGCAGGCCGTGTTTGGCGGAGAGCGCGGCCATTTCCTGCGCGGTCTTTGCGGCCTTGAACGCCTCGTAGCCGGCGCGGATGGCGTCCTCGCTCAGGCCCTCGCCCGCCTTCAGCCCGCGCACGTACTCGCTGATGTCCTCGCGCTCGCCCATGAACTTGGCATCGGAGGCGATCAGGCCGATCAGCTGCTCTCGACTCATACTGGCCTTGCCCGGCGCGTTCCCCGAGTAGTCGGCGATCAGCTTCATGATGTAGTCGTAATCAATCGTGCTGGAAGCGAATAGCACAAACTCGAAATCGAGCTGCTCGACCTCGTTGCGCGTGGTGTCGTCCAGCTCATCGGGCTTCTTCTGGTCGGCGCGCAGCTCCTCGGCCTTCTGCAGGTACTGGCCACGGAAGCTGCGCAACTCGTCCTTCGGCAGGATCGTCTCAATCTGCGCCTGCTGCTCGGCGGTCAGGTCGGTGTACTGGTCCAGCTGGGTCTGCAGCTTCTGCACGTCCTTGAAGTGCTTGACGAAGGCGACCTTGGCCGCGGCGCCCTTGAGGTTGGCGATGTCCTCCGCTTTCCCGTCCAGCCCCTGCGAGGCGAGGAAGGTGTCGAGATTGGCGCGCGCCTCCTTCAACTTGTCGATGACCACCGGCGCGGCATCCACCAGCCAGATCTCGCGCGCCTTGTCGGTCTTGGCGCCGGAGAACAGCGCAATGGCGGCATCCACGGCCGATTGCTGGCCGCGGAAGTCGAGGATATTGCCGTAGGGCTTGGTGTCGTTGAGCACGCGATTGGTGCGGCTGAACGCCTGGATCAGGCCGTGGTACTTGAGGTTCTTGTCCACGTACAGGGTGTTGAGATACTTGCTGTCGAAGCCGGTGAGCAGCATGTCCACCACGATCACGATGTCCAGCTTCTCGCGGCCTTTGTGCGGCAGGTCGGCATTCGGGTACTGCTGGTCCTTGATGCGCTTCTGCACGTCCTGGTAGTAGGCGTCGAACTCTTCGATGCGGTGGCTGGTGCCAAAGCGCCTGTTGTAGTCGCCGATAATGGCTTTCAGCGCAGCTTTCTTGGCTTCCGGGTCCTTCTTGTTGTCCGCCTGTTCCTGCGGCAGGTCTTCCTGCAACTGGCGCACGTCGGCGCTGAGGTCGCCGGGCGGCGAGAACACAGCGGCGATGTTGAGCGGCACGTAATCGGGATCGGCTTTCTGCTTCTCGGCTTGCGCGGCCTTGAACAGATCGAAGTATTCGATGGCGTCGTTGATGGACGCGGTGGCGAGCATGGCGTTGAAACGCCGCCCGCCGGTGGCGGCGTCGTGTTTGCCCAGGATGGCATCCACCACGGCGCGCTTGGCCAGCGTCTCGCCGGGCTTGGGCGGATTCTTCCCATCGGGCTTGTAGTACTCGACGTGGAAACGCAGGACGTTCCGGTCTTCGATGGCGTGGGTGATGGTGTATTCGTGCAGTGACTGCTGGAACAGGTCTTCGGTGGTCTTTAGCGTCTGCTCGTCGCCTTCAATGCGCTTGTAGCTGGCGTTGTCCCCGAAGATCGGCGTGCCGGTGAAGCCGAACAGCTGGGCTTTGGGGAAGAACGCCTTGATGGCCTGGTGGTTCTCGCCGAACTGCGAACGGTGGCATTCGTCGAAGATGAAGACGATGCGCGCCTCGCGCAGCGGTTCCAGCCGCTGCCGATAGTCGGCGCGGGCCGGGTCCAGCGCGCGGCCCAGCTTCTGGATGGTGGTGACGATGACCTTGTCAGCGGTATCGTCGGACAACAGGCGGCGCACCAGCGTTTCGGTGTTGGTGTTTTCCTCGACGCAGCCTTCCTGGAAGCGGTTGAACTCCTCGCGGGTCTGGCGATCCAGATCCTTGCGATCCACCACGAACAGGCACTTCTCGATGGCCGGATTGGCCTTTAGCAGGGTGGATGCCTTGAAGCTGGTGAGCGTCTTGCCGCTGCCGGTGGTGTGCCAGATGTAGCCGTTGCCCAAGTTCTTGTCGATGCACTCGACGATGTTCTTGACCGCGTAGATCTGGTACGGCCGCATCATCATCAGCTTCTGCTCGCTCGCCACCAGCACCATATAACGGCTGATCATCTGCCCCAAGGTGCACTTGGGCAGGAAGGCGTCGGCAAACGCATCGAGGCCACTGATCTTGTTGTTGTCCAGCGCGGCGTACTGGTAGATCGGCAGGAAGCGCTCGTCGGCGTTGAAGGCGAAATGGCGCGTGTTGTTGTTGGCGAAGTAGTAGGTAGCGTCGCGATTGCTGACGATGAACAGCTGGATGAAGCACAGCAGCGTGCGCGCATAGCCGTTGCCTGCGTCGTTCTTGTATTCAACGATCTGCTCGATGGCCCGGCGCGGGTTGATGCCCAGCGTCTTCAGTTCGATCTGCACGGCAGGCACGCCGTTGATCAACAGGATCACGTCGTAGCGATGGTGGCTGTAATCGCTGTTGATGCGCAGCTGGCTGGCAACCTCGAAGGTGTTCTTGCACCAGTCCTTGATGTTCACCAGCGTGTAGTTCAGCGGCGTGCCGTCGTCGCGGGTGAAGGCGTTGCGGTGGCGCAGAGTATGGGCCGCTGCGAAAACGTCGGAAGTGACGATCTCCTCCAGAAGGCGCTGGAATTCGCTATCGGTCAGGGTGACCCTGTTTAGCTCATTGAATTTTTGGCGGAAGTTGCGCTCCAGCGCCGCGCGATCACGGATATCCGGCCGCAGCGCGTACTTGAGTTCGCCGAGCTTTTCGATCAGCTCCTGTTCGATGGTGCTTTCCCTGACGTGCATGAAGCCCTCATGGTCGTCCGCCAGGGCCAGTCGGCCGGAGCGGTGAACGTGCGGTCGAGAGTTTAGCGACTGTGCAATCCCGATCTGATCGCCACGGCTGCAGCTTGGGCGCGGCTGGATCCCGGTACGGCCGGCATGGATGGTAGCGGTGGGGGTGCCGAGGAGGCGATCCGGGGAGAAGTTTTCCTAGACGATGCGCGATGGATGCCCGTGGCCGTCCAGTCGTGGGCTGGGCGCCGCGACGGGCTCCTCCTTCCCCGCCCTCCCCCGCGGAGCGGGGGAGGGAGAAGGGCTGCCGGAGGCGCTCCGCGTCGCAGCGGCGGCGCTTTGCGCGGTTGTCTTGCCCCAATTTGGGGCGATGCCGGCGGTTCCAGCGGCGCGGGTGGCGAAAAAAGCGCCTTGCGCGGTCCCGGCAGACGCAGGGGTAAGGCGATTTTTCGGCAGCAATGGCGAAAAAAGCGGCGCGCGAGGCGTGGCGGGCGGCGACGCATGCCTTGGGAGCGATAGCGATGCCGCTTTTTTTGCCTACCCCCGCGCGGAAAAGCGGCGAGCGTGGCGCTTGGAGTGGCAGCGGCGCCCCAATTTGGGGCGGTGTTGGCGCTCTGGACGGGGCGGTTGCGGCCGGGAGCGGCGAGGTTGGCGCTTTCGGCGGCGGTGGTGCGGCTTTGCGCGGCGGCGTTGGGGCTTTCAGGGGCGGCGGTGCCGCTTTTTTCGCCAGCGTTGGCGCTTGGAGCGGCGAGCTTGCGGGTTGGAATGGGGGTGATGCCGCTTTTTGGGGCGAGGTTGCCGCTTCGAGGGGCGGTTGTTGCTTTGTGGGTGTCCGCTTTTTCGGCGGGGTTGGCGGTTGGTGAGGGGCGCGGGAAAGGCGGTCGCGCGCAAGGAGCGCTCCTACAGGGGGCGTCGGGCGGGGTAGGCCCGACACGGACGTCGGGGGCGCAGACCCGACATACGGGAGCGTCGGGCGCATGCCCGACCTACGGCGGAGGCGCTGCTGGCGCCCGCTAAAGTTCGATGATCCCGCGGCGGGCCGCCACCGTGACGGCGTGCGTGCGGTCGGCGACGTCGAGCTTGGCGAAGATGCTCTTGAGGTGGCCCTTGACGGTCTCCTCGGACAGGCCGAGCTCCGCGGCGACCTGCTTGTTGGCCTTGCCGACCGAGACCAGCTGGAGGATCGCGACTTCGCGCGGGGTCAGGGTCTCGTCCACCACGTGCAGGGCGATCTCGTCGGCGACGTCGCGGTGCACGTGGCGCTGGCCGCGGTGGACGTCGCGGATGGCGTCGATCAGTTCGGTGCGCAGGCTGCTCTTGAGCAGGTAGCCGGCGGCGCCGGCCTTCAGCGCGCGCACGGCCTGGGCGTCGCCGGCGTAGGTGGTGAGCACGATGATGCGGGCGTTGGGGTGTTCGGCGCGGATCGCGATGATGGCGTCGACGCCGTTCATGCCGGGCATCTGCAGGTCCATCAGTGTCACGTCGGGGCGCAGCGCGCGGAAGCGCTCCACCGCTTCGGCGCCGTCGCGCGCTTCGCCCACGGCCTCCATGTCGGACTGGTTGCCCAGGATCGCGGCGACGCCGTCCCGCAGCACGGGATGGTCGTCGACGATGAGGACGCGGATCTTCCGCTCACCCATCGCTCGATCCTCCTCGCAGGAAACGCGGCCACCAGGCCGGGCGGCGCGGCCCGCGCCGGGCGAACGCCAGCCGGGTCGGCAGGGCCAGTGTAACTTCGGTGCCGCCGCTGGGCATGCTGGTGATGGTGATGGCGCCGCCGATCTTCTCGGCGCGCTCGCGCATGCCGACCATGCCGTAGTGGCCATCCTTGTGGCCGCGCGCGAGCACGTCTTCGGGGATGCCGACGCCGTCGTCGCGGATGCGGATGGCCAGGTGGCGCGCCTCGAAACCGATGGCCACCTCGGCCGACGTCGCGCGCGCATGGTGGGCGATGTTGAACAGCGCCTCGCGCACGATCCGCGTGACTTCCGCGGCGACCAGCGGATGCAGCCGCCGCGGCTTGCCCTCGACGACGATGCGCACCGGGATCGGCGGGTCGAACGGCGCCGCGGCCACGAGCCCTTCGATGCTCGCGGACAGGTCGTCGGCGCCCTCGCCGCGCAGGTCGCGCACGCGGTTGCGCGCGTCCACCATGACGTCGTCGGCCGCGGCCAGCGCGGCTTCGAGCTGCTCGCGCGATTTATCGCCGCCCGGGATGCGCTCGGCCACCGCCTGGAAGCGCAGCACCAGGCCCTGCACGCCCTGCAGCAGGGTGTCGTGCAACTCGCGCGCGATGCGCTCGCGCTCCTTGACGCGCTCGTCCAGCCGGTTGCGGATGCGCCGCGCGAGGCGCGCCACGCGCAGCCGGTACACGACCCACAGCAGGGCGAGCCCGAGCGCGCAGCACAGCAGCACGAACCACGTCGACTGCACGAAGGTGGGCGGGATGGTGAACGCGAGCGTCGCGCCGGCCTCGTCCCACACGCCGTCGTTGTTGGCGCCGGCCACGCGGAAGCGGTACGTGCCCGGCGGCAGGTTGGTGTAGAACGCCTCGCGCCGCGCGCCGGGATCGACCCAGCCGCGGTCGAAGCCTTCGAGCCGGTAGCGCGCCCGCACGCGGCCGGGGTCGGCGAAGCTGAGCACCGCGAAATCGATCTCGACGTTGGCGGTCGCCGCCGGCAGCTGCAGCGCGCCGGGATCGCGACGCACGCGGCCGTCGGCGGTGATCGAGCGGATCGCGACGATCGGCGGCACGCCGTTGCGGACGATGCGCGCCGGATCCATCCACAGCGTGCCGGTCTCGGTGGCGATCCACAGCCGGCCGTCGCCGCCGCGCACCATCGACTGCTGCGAATGCGAATGCGGCCGGCTCTTCAGGCCGTCGCCCAGCCCGAGCGAGAGCGCGGGCGCCGGCAGCTTGCGGTCGTGGAACGCGCGCTCGAAGGCCTTCGGCCCGAACCGCATCAGCGCCTTCGGATAGGCCAGCCAAGTGTCGCCTGCGGGTGTGCGCACCATGCCGTTGATGCGGCTGCCCGGGCCGACCTCGGCGGCGGGAATCGTCTCCACGCGACCGTCGCGCAGGCGCGACAGCCCGAACGCGCCGGCGGCGAAGACGTCGTCGCCGTCGGTGTGCAGGGTGAGCACCTTGATCCCGCTGCCGCCGAAATCCAGCGGCGTGGTGGAGCGGCCGGAACGCTCGAACCAGACCAGCTTGTCGCCGGCCTGCACCGCCACGCCGCCGCGCGGCGTGCGCACCATCGAGGTCGGGTAGAAGTCGGGGCGGTCGCCGGCCGGCAGCATCGCCTGCCAGCGCCCGTCGCCGTAGCGGTGCACGCCGCCGCCGGCCGCGGAGATCCAGTAGTGGCCGTCGGCGTCGAACGCGCAGTCGTAGATGAGGTTGTGGCTGGCGCCGCGGTCGGGGCGCTCGATGGTGTCGCGGATGCGGCCGTCGGCCCACACCGCGACGTGGGTGGCGAAGCCAACCCAGATCGCGCCGTCGGGCGCCTCGCACAGGCTCTGCGGCTCCTCGATGTCGCGCAGCACCGGCTCCGGCGGCTGGCCGGGCCGGGCGCGATATAGCGTGCGCGCCTGGCCGATCCAGACGCTGCCGTCGGAAGCCGCCAGCAGCTTGTCGCCGAAGGTCGCCGGGGAGCCGAGCGCGGGATCGGCGATCAGCGTGGCGGGCCGGAACTTGTCCAGCCCGCCTTCGGTGCCGACCCAGAGGTTGCCCTCGCGGTCTTCGAGCACCTGGTTGGTCACGTCCGACGACAGGCCGTCGCGGCTGCCGAAGGATTCGGGTTCGGCGGTGTCGTCGCCGCCGGCGGCGAGCGACGCGGTGGGCGCGGCAAGGCGTCGCACGCCGTCGTAGCGCGTGGCGAACCAGAGGTTGCCCTCATGATCGAACAGCGGCGCGCCCTGCAGCTGCCCCTCGCCGCTGCGATACGGCGCGCGCAGCGCGGGCGCCGGGCCGCGCCCGCCGGGGCCGGTGACGGGATAGCTGCCGTCGCTTCCGGAGAACCAGATCCGCCCGGCCGGATCCTGCGACAGCCGCCCGGGCGGCGTCGCGCGATACAGCGCGAAGCGCGACGCGCCCGGCGCCAGGCGCGCGATGCCGGTGCTGCACGCGATCCACACCGCGCCGTCGGCGGCGACGAGCAGGTTCGCGGCGTTGCTTTGCGGCAGGCCGTCGGCGGCGTCGAAGGTCGTCCAGCGCCCGTCGTGGAAGCGCAGCGCGGTCGCGTTGAAGTTCGCGGTCAGCGCCCAGATCGCGCCGTCCGCGCCTTCGGCCATCTCGACGATCCTGCTCGGCGCGGGCGGCGCGTCGAGCAGGCGCAGCGCGCCGTGGCGGTAGACGGCGAAGCGGCGCGAGGTCTCGAAGTTGGTCCAGACGTCGCCGCTACGCGTGGCCAGCACCGTGCTCGGAAGGTCGTTGCCGCGCGCGTCGCCGTCGAGCGCGATCGCCTCGAAGCGCACGCCGTCGAAGCGGAAAAGCCCGTCTCCCGTCGCCAGCCAGAGGAAGCCGTCGCGCCCCTGCGCCATCGCCAGCACCGGCACCGGCGCTTCGCTGCCTTCGATCCAGCGCTGGTGCGCGTAGTGCGCGAGCCGGCGCGGCTCCGCCGCCGGCGTCGCCAGGGGCACGAGCGCCAGCGCTGCGAGCAGGAAGGCCTTGAGTACCCGCATCGTTGCTGTCACCCCTTCCGGCGTTGCCCGGTCGATCCCCGAGGCTCGCCTGTCGAGCGCGGCCATCCTACCCTCGATCGGGGGGCCGCACGGTCACCCGACCGGGCCTCGCGCCGGCGTGACGCGGCGATATCGTCGTCGCATGACGAGTTACGTATGCCGCTATCCGGACGGCGCTCCCGGTTTCGCGCTGCTGAGCCTGCGCTGCTGCCTTGGGTTCGTCGCCTTCGGCGTGGCGATGGTGCTGGCGTCGGGTGCGATCGATGCGCGCGTGCTGCACGTAGTGGCGGGCCTGGTGGCGCTGCTGCTGGCGATCGGGCTGGCGGCGCGGCCGGTCGCGCTGGTGCTCGGCGTGTCGACGGCGGTCGCGCTGGCGATGCCGGGCACGCTGGTGCAGGCGCTGCTGCTCGCGGGCGCCCTCGGCGGCTGCGCAATGATCGTGCTGGCCGGGCCCGGCGCGTTCTCGGTCGACGCCCGGCTCCACGGGCGCCGCGTGATCCACCTCCAGGCCACCCCGGATCGGGGGGGCGACGACTGACCCGTCCCGGGATGCCGTCCGCGCGGCATCGCTGTCAGCCTGTGCCGGGTCGCAACGACGAAGCGAGGACACCATGTCGATCATCGCCTTGTCCCGGGATCCGTCCGCCCACCAGGACCTGCTCGCCTCCAGCCTGTCGGCCAGCTACGCGGGCGTGATCGCCTTCATCACCGTGGCCAACGAGGGCAGCTTCTCGCGCGCCGCCGACCGCCTCGGCATCGGCCGTTCCGCGGTCAGCCGCAGCGTGCGCAAGCTCGAGGGCCAGCTCGGCGCGCGGTTGTTCCGGCGCACCACGCGCGCGACCTCGATCACGCGCGAGGGCGAGCTGTTCTACGAGAACTGCCGCCCCGGGATCGAACGCATCCTGCAGGCGCTGGAAGAGATGCGCGACCTGCGCGAAGGCCCGCCGCAGGGGCGGCTGCGGATCAGCGCGCCGCACGGGTTCGGCCGCAAGGTGGTGGCGCCGCTGATGGCGGATTTCCGCGCGCGCTACCCGGCGGTGGCGCTGGAACTCATGCTCGAGGAGCGCCCGGCGGACATGGCGACCGACGGCGTGGACGTCGCCTTCCGCGACGGGCGCCTGGAGGACAGCCAGGTCATCGCCAAGCAGCTGATCCCGATGCGGATGCACGTGTGCGCATCGCCCGGGTACGCCGCTCGGCACGGCCTGCCGCAGTCGGTCGAAGAGTTGGCGGCGCACGCCTGCATCAACCAGCGCCTGGCCAACGGGCGCCTGCAAGGCTGGGACTTCAAGGTCGACGGGCGGCCGTGCAGCATCACGCCGGAGGCGGACATCGTCGTCAACGACCCGTCGCTGGCGATCCGCGCCGCGCTCGACGGCCAGGGCCTCGCGCAGCTGCCCGCGTACCAGGCCTGCGAGGCGCTGCGTGACGGCACGCTGGTGGAATGCCTGGCGCACGTCGCGCCCGACGACCACGGCCACTACCTGTGCTACCTGAGCCGGCAGCAGCTGCCCAAGCGGGTGCGCGTGTTCATCGACTTCATGACCACCCGCATCCGCGCGCTCGACCTCGACTGGCCCGCGCCGGCGCCCGACGCGCGGCCGCAGGCGGTTGCGATGCCGGTGGGCGCGGTCGCGGGCGCGGTGGCGATTGGCGTGTAGGCCGACCGGCGGCCTTTTCGTTTCGCGGGCGTCGGGCGCGTAAGCCCGACCTACGGCCATTTGATTGTCGGGACGTAGGTCGGGGCTACCGCCCCGACGTTTGCCGTTCGCGGGCGTCGGGCGCGTAGGCCCGACCTACGAGCCGTTTCTTTGCCGGGACTAAAGCCGGCGCGCGCTACTGGCAGCCCAGCGCGAAAGCGGCAGCGCCGGTCTGCGCTTCGCGGGCGCCCAGCAGGGTGACCTTGCAGGCGCGGCCGTCGGCGGCGCGGTAGGCGATCGATTCGCCGCTGGAGAGGTACTTGCCGCGCACGCCGTCGTCGCCGGCGGTGGTGAGGTTCACGCGCACGCCGTTGCTGCCGGCGCTGGTGACGCCGAGCACGGTGCGGGCGTCCAGCCGCATGCTGCCGTCCTCGGACACGGTGAAGTCGTAGCCGCCGGTGGGGCCGCCCTTGGCGGCGAGCTGCGTGCGCAGGTCGTCGTTCTGCTGCTTGGCCAGCGCGAGCTGCTGCACGAGGCCGCCGCCCTGGCTTTCGAGCGCGTTGATCGAGGCCTGCAGGCGGCGGAAGTCGTCGCGGCCTTCGGAGGGCAGGCTGCCGCGCAGCGCCTGCAGGTTGTCCTGGATGGCGCGGAACCCGGCCTGCTGCGAGGCCTGCAGGTCGGCGATGTAGGCGTCGGTGCGCGCGGCCCAGGGCTTGAGGTGGTCGTAGGCGTCGCCGACCACCTTGCCGCCGAGCACGCCGACGGCGACGAACAGCAGGTTGAGGTACCAGTTCCGGCGCAGGTTGGCGACGCCGGCGCGGATGCGGCCGACGGCCCGTGGCTCGCCCTGGAGTCCGGCGCTGGTGTCCATGCTCGTCCCCTTCCGTGTCCCCGCCCGCATGTTAGGTCCGGGAAACCCGGGGGTTGTGACCGGGTAAGAAGTTTTCCTAGAAGCGCGCCCGGAATGTGGCGCAGGCGGTCATCCCGGCCGCGCCGCGCGCCCCCGGCTCACTCGCAGCCGAGCGCGAACGCCGCGGCGCCGCCCGGCGCCGGGCCGGTGCCGAGCAGCGCGACCTTGCAGGCGTGGCCGTCGGCGGCGCGGTAGCGCAGCGACTGGCCGCTGGCGAGGAAGCGGTCGCGCACGTCGCCGTTGCCGGCGCTGGTGAGGTTGACACGCGCGCCGCCGTTGCCGACGCCGGCCACGCCGAGCACGGTGGTGGCGTCGATGCGCATGCTGCCGGCCTCGGGGACGATGAAGTCGTAGCCGCCGGCCGGGCCTTCGGCGCGCTCGAGCTGGCGGCGCAGCGCGTCGTTCTCGCGCTTGGCCAGGGCGAGTTGCTGGACCAGGCCGCTGCTGTGCCGTTCCAGCGCGTGGATCGACGCCTGCAGGCCGAGCAATTCCTCGCGGCCGGCGGGCGGGACGGTGCCGCGCACGGCCTGCAGCTGCGACTGGACCTCGCGGAAGGCCTCGCGCTGGTGGGCGCGGCGGTCGGCGAAGCGCTGCTCGGCCTGGGTGGCGCGGGGATGCCAGCCGTCGTAGAGGTCGCCCAGGCTCCAGGCCGCGATGGCGGCCAGGACGATGAAGGCGATGTTGAGCGACCACTTCGCGCGGCGATTGGACAGGACGATGCGGATCCACCCGGCGAAGGGTTCGGGGTGCAGCGGGGTGCTCGCGTCCATGGTGTCCGTGCGTGGGGTGTGCGGCGCGCATGTTAGGGGCGCCGCGGCGTCGCGCGGGGCCGGGCGGGAAGTTTTCCTAGGGGTGGAAGTGCGGGATGGAACGGTGGTCACGCGCTGCGCTTGCTCCTCCCGCTGCGAAGACGGCGGCCCCTGCGGAGGCAGGGGGGAGCCTGGGAGGCAGGGGAGCCTGGGAGGCAGTGGCTCCTCCCCCTGCAAAGGCAGGGGAGGCCGGGAGGGGGGCTATGGGCGCCGACGCGAGCTTCCGGAAACCTCTGCTGAGACCCCACGCCCCGCCCCAACCCTCCCTGCCTTCGCAGGGGAGGGAGCGCTGCCATCGGCTTTTGTGTGGGAGCGGCTTCAGCCGCGAGCCCTTGCCGCCTCTGCTGCGAAGGCAGAGGCAGGAGCAGAGCTCGCGGCTGAAGCCGCTCCCACGAGTACTCGAGCTATCCGAGGTATCCGGGCGATGCGGGTGGCCAGGGCGACGTGGGCTCGGGATCGGAGCGGGATAGGGCCGGCAGCAGCGTGTCGATCGCTTCGGCCAGGAGGTCGCCGGTCAGCGGCTTGCGCAGGAAGCCGTCGAAGCCGGCGGCGCGAGCCTGGGGTTCGGCGTCGGGATCGGCTCGGGCGGTGACGGCGAGCAGCGGGGCGGTGAAGCCGCCGGCGCGCAACTGGCGGGCGAGCGCGAGGCCGTCGATGCCGGGCAGGTCGAGGTCGAGCAGGGCGAGGTCGAAGCGTGCGCCGCTGGCTTCGGCGAGCGCGGCCAGGCCGTGCGGGACGTGGACGACGTCGTGGCCCTGCGCGCGCAGCAGGCCGGTCACCACTTCGGCGACGGTGGGATCGTCCTCCACCAGCAGCAGCCGCAGCGGCCCGCATGGCGCGCCGTCGCCTGGGGCGGCATGCGCGCGCGCACCGCGGGCCGGCGCCTGCGCGACGGGCAGCGGCAGCGCGACGGTGAAGTGCGTGCCCTGCCCCGGCGCGCTGTCGACCTCGATGTGGCCGCCCATCGCGTCGGCGAGCTCCTGACAGATCGCCAGCCCCAGGCCGCTGCCGCCGTAGCGCGCGGCGGTGCGCGCGCCCTCGGCCTGCTCGAAGCGGCGGAACAGGCGCTGCCGCTGCTCGTCGTTGAGCCCGGGCCCGGTGTCGCTCACCACCACGCGCAGGCCGTCGCCGCCGTGCGCGACGCGCAGCGCGACCTCGCCGCTGTCGGTGAACTTGATCGCGTTGCCGAGCAGGTTGAGCAGGATCTGGCGCAGGCGCACGGCGTCGCCGGTGAGCCAGCGCGGCGTGCCGGCGGCGATCGACTGCTCGAAGCCCAGCCCGCGCTGGCGCGCGACCGGCGCCATCAGCGCGGCGACCTCGCCCACCAGCGCGTGCAGGTCGAACGCGCGCGCCTCGAGCGCGAGCTTGCCGGCCTCGATGCGGGCGAGGTCGAGCGCGTCGTTGACCAGCCGCATCAGGTGGTCGCCGGCCTTGCGGATCGATTCGGTGTAGCCGCGCTGGCGCGCGTCGAGGTCGGTGCCCAGCAGCAGCTCGCTCATGCCCAGCACGCCGGTCATCGGCGTGCGCACCTCATGGCCGAGTGTGGCGAGGAAGCGGCTCTTGGCCTGCGAGGCCTGCTCGGCGACCTCGCGCTGGTGCACCTCCATCTGCCAGGCGTGGCGGCGGCGCAGGCGGCGGCGGTAGTCGGCGAACGCCTTCCACAGCAGCCCCAGCGCGAACAGCGCGAACAGCGCGCGCGCCCACCACGTGCGCCACCACGGCGGCTGCACGCGGAAGCGGATCGCCTGCTCCGGCGCCCACAGGTTGTCGGAGGTGGCGGCCTTGACGCGCAGCACGTAGCGGCCCGGCTCCAGCCGCGAGAACACGCGCTCGCCGGCGGCGCCGGTCTCCACCCACTGCGTGTCGAAGGGCTCGAGCCGGAAAGCGAAACGGTGCGAGCGCGCGTTGCTGAACGACAGCAGGCGCGCGTCGATGCGCAGGTCGCGGTCGTCGGCGCGCACGTCGAAGCCCTGCATCGGCAGTTCGACGCGCTTGCCGTCGCGCTGCACGCTCACCGACTGCACCACCAGCTTGGGCGTGGCGTCGGCCGGGCGCACGACGGTGGGATCGAACAGCACCAGGCCCTCGGGCGTGGCGGCGAGGATGCGGCCGTCCTGCGGGCGCTGCACCGGACGCTCGCCGAACTCCTGGCTCGGCAGGCCGTCGCGCACGCCGTAGATGCGCGTGTTGCGGCGCTGCGGGTCGAAGCGGATCAGGCCGCGCATGCTGGTGAGCCAGAGCACGCCGTCGCGGTCGACGGTGAGGCCGGTGAAGTTGAGCCGCGGCAGGCCCTGCTGCTGGTCGAAGCCGGCCACCCGCACGAGCGCGGCGCCGTCCCAGTGGTACTGCTCGAGCAGGCCGAAGCCGGTGAGCCAGACGGTGTCGCCGTCGACGGTGAAGTTGGTGACTTCGCGCGCCGGCGCGCCGGCCACCGGTTCGAACCGGCGCGCGCCGTCGTTCCACGTCAGCAGGCCCTGGGTGCCGGCGAGCCACACCGCGCCGTCTGGCGCCAGGCCCATCTGGTGCAGCATCGCGCCGGCCTGCAGGCCGCGGCCGTCGCCCGGGCGGAGGGTGTCGAGCACGCGGCCGTCGCCGTCGCGCACCTGCACGCCGTCCTTCTCCGAGCCGAGCCAGAGCAGGCCGTCGCGGGTCCCGGTGAACCAGGTGCGCTCGTTGGACAGTGCGGGGTCGGTGGCGTCGCCGACGTGCCAGCGCGCGAGCTCACCGGTTGCGGGGTCGTAGCGCGCGAGGCCGTCGTAGTAGCTCACCCAGACGCGGCCGTCGTGGTCCTCGTGCACGTCCAGCGGCATGTAGCCCTGGCCGATATCGCGCACGACATGCCGCACCTCGCCGGTCTCGGGATCGAGCAGGTCGAGCACGCCGCCGCTGCCAACCAGCCACATGTCGGCGCTGGCCGAGGGCGAGATGCCGCGCACGTAGGCGTTGGCCAGCGAGTCGGGGACGCCGTCGAGCCGACTGAGCACAGAGAACCGCGACCAGCCCGCCGGCAGGTACCACAGGCCGCTGTCGGTGCTGCCGAACCACAGCCCGCCCTCATGGTCCTCGAGCGCGCTCGACCATGCCGGCCGCACCGCGCCGCGCGCGCTGGTGCTGTACAGCGGCACGTTGCGCACCTCGCCCTCGCTCTCGCGGCCGAGGCCGTCGGAGGTGTCGAGCCAGCGGTTGCCCTGGCGGTCGCGCAGCAGCATGTGGAACACGGTCTTGGGGTAGTCCGGCCACGGGTCGAGCGAGAAGCTGCCGTCCGGCCGGCGCTCGCTGACGCCGCGCGGGGTGCACATCCACAGCGTGCCGTCGGCGTCGGTGCTCAGCGCGTTGATCGCGCGCGAGTTGTAGGCGGCGTCGGGCAGGCGCTCGAAGCCGTTGCCGGTCCAGCGCGCGACGCCGTTCTTGGTGCCGACCCACAGCGCGCCGTCGGGCGCGATCTCGACCTGGCTGACGGCGGCGTCCGGCAGGCTCGCCGGGTCGCCCGCCTTCGGCGCGTAGCGGCTGATGCGGCCGTCGGGAGAGAGGCTGTTGAGTCCGCCGTCGCCGGTGCCGAACCAGAGCGTGCCGTCGGCGGCGCCCTGGATGGTCCAGATCGCGTTGCTGGCGATCTGCGGGTTGTGCGCGCGGTCGTAGTGGCGGAACGACTCGCGGTCGGTGTCGAGCATCGCCAGGCCGGCGTCGCGGGTGCCGATCCACACGCGGTCGCGCGCGTCGACGTACACCGACCACACGAAGTTGTCGTGCAGGCCCTGGTCGACGCGCCAGACGCGGTACCCGATGCCGTCGTAGCGCGCCAGGCCGTCGCTGGTGGCGATCCACAGGTAGCCGTGCGCGTCCTCGGCGATGCCGTTGATGCGGTTGGACGGCAAGCCGTCGGCGACGGTGAGCTGGATCGGCTGCGGCGTCTCCGGCAGTCCCGCGCGCGCGACGGGGACGGACGCGGCCGCCGCGAACGACAGCGCGGCCAGCAGCAAGGCGAATGTGCGCACCCGGTTCCCTCCCCGTCCGACGGCCCCCCATGGCCGCCGGGAATCCTCGCAACGTGGGGGCGGTGTTGCAAGTTGGGCCGCCCCCTCCTCCCCGCGAAACGGTTGACGGCTTCCCTTCTCCCCGCTTGCAGGGAGAAGGGAAAGGATCGTTCCAGCCGCCCGCCGGGCCCTGCGCGCCGCTAGGCATAGAATCGGTCGCGGTCGATCGGAGGGCGGCGATGGCACGGGCGATGTGGACGGATTTGGGCAAGCGCGATACGCGGAGGCCTTCGCGGTGGCCATCGACGGCGCGCGCCGCCGCGCCTGGCCGGCGCCGCGCGCGCATGTCCCTGGTCGCGTTGGCGCTGCCGGCGCTCCTGCTCGGCGCCGCCGCGCCCGCCTTCGCCCAGGCCCAGCGCTACGAGCTCGACCCGGTCCACACCCGGGTGATGTTCGCGCTCTCGCACGCGGGGTATTCGCAGGCGATCGGCACGGTGTCGGGCAGCACCGGCACGTTCGCGTTCGATCCGCAGGACTGGCGCAGCGCGCGGGTGGAGGTCAGCGTACCGATGGCGCGGCTGGACCTGGGCGACGCGAAGTGGAACAAGGCTGCGCTCGCCGCCAACCTGCTGAATGCGCGCGACTACCCGCAGGCGACCTTTTCCTCGAGCCGGATCGAACCGATCGATGACCGGCACGCCTCTGTGTTCGGGACACTGACCCTGCACGGGGTCGCCCGCGAGGTGAAGCTCGACGTGACGTTCAACCAGCTCAAGCGCTATCCGCTGCCGCCGTTCCGGCGCACCGTCGGGTTCTCTGCGACGACGGCGATCAGCCGCAAGGACTTCGGCATCGACGCCTGGCCGACGGTGATCGGCGACCGCGTCGAATTGCGCATCGAGGCCGAAGGCCGCCGCGCGCGCCGCGGCGGCGAGCCGGGTGATGTCGCGGCGGATGACGGGCAGCAACCGCCGGTCGGTGACGAGCGCGAGCCGATGCCGCCGGCGGAGGGGCAGGACGCTTCGCCGCCGGAAGGCGACCAGGCAGCCCCGCCGCTGCAAGAAGACCAGCTCGCGCCGCCTGCGGAGAACGCCGAGGTGGTCCCGCCGCCGCAGGAAGGCCAGCCCGCGTCGCCGGTGGAAGAAGACGAGTCGCGGTCGCCGGTCGAGATTCGGTCCCGCGAGACACCGCCGCCGGCCGGCGAGGGCGAGCCAATGACGCCCGCGACAGCCTCCGTTGTCATCCCGAGCGCAGCGAGGGATCTGCCACAACCCGGAGCCAGCGCATGACCTGGAAGAACACCGACGACAACTGGGGCCCGGTCAGCCAGCTGCTGCACTGGTTGATCGTGCTGCTGATCCTGCTGATGGCGATCGTCGGCCTGACCATGGTCGAGCTGCCGAAGACGCCGAAGTACTTCTGGGTGTACACCCTGCACAAATCGGTGGGCATCACCGTGCTGGCGCTGGTGCTGCTGCGGATCGGCTGGCGCCTGTACGCCGGCGCGCCGAAGCCGGTGCCGGGCACGCCGAAGTGGCAGGAGCGCATCGCCACCCTCACCCACTGGGCGCTGTACGCGCTGATCCTGGCGATGCCGCTGTCGGGCTGGCTGTTCGACTCGGCCAGCGGGCTGCGGCCGTTCCGCCTCTACGGGCTGGTGGCGATGCCCAAGCTGGTGGCGCCCGACGAGGCGATCCGCGACGTCGCAGGCGACGCGCACGAGCTGATGTTCTGGGTGCTGGTGGCGCTGGTGGCGCTGCACGCGGCGGCCGCGTTCCACCACCACATCTTCCGCAACGACGCCACGCTGCTGCGCATGCTGCCCGGGCGGCGCGCGCGCGGCGGCCAATCCGTGTAGGAGCACACTTGGGCGCGACCGCCTTGCCGGGGTCGTTCCGGGCTTCGGCGAGCCCCGCGGGGGCGCCCGGGTGCGCTCCTGCGGGGAGCCGGCCGACATTCATCGCAAGACACCCGCGCCCGGGTACGCTGCCACACGCCCCACAGGAGCCACGCCATGTCCTTCAAGCCCACCACGCCCGCCGCGGTCGCCGCCGCCCTCGTCGCGATGCTGGCCGCGCTGCCGGCGCGCGCCGCCGACTACGTGCAGGCGGCCGGCTCGACGCTGGTGTTCGCCAGCAAGTACGACGGCGAGGTGTTCACCGGCAGCTTCCCGGGCTTCTCGACGAAGCTCAGCTTCGACCCGGCCGACCTCGCCGCGTCGAAGCTCGACGTCACCATCCCGCTGGCGGGCGCGAAGACCGGCAACGACGACCGCGATTCGACCCTGCGCGGCAGCGACTTCTTCGACGTGGCGAAGTTCGCGCAGGCGCGCTACACGGCGACGAAGTTCCGCAGCCTCGGCGGCGACCGCTACGCGGCCGACGGCACCCTCGAGCTGCACGGCGTGAGCAAGCCGGTGACGCTGACCTTCACCTGGACCGCGGGCGCCACGCCGGTGCTGCAGGGCAAGGCGACGGTGAAGCGCCTGGACTTCGGCGTCGGCGGCGGCGACTGGGCGGACACCGACGCGATCCCGGACGAGGTGGCGGTGAGCACAAAGGTGGTGTTCAAGCCGGCCGGCTGACACGTGGCTGGCGTCGATCCGCCAGCCGCGCAACCTCCGATACGCAGCCCTTCTCCCGCTTGCGGGAGAAGGGCTGCGGTCGCCAGTTGCTGGCCTTCCGACCTGCGTCCGGATCACCGGCACCTGCGCGGCGTGACTGGCGACATGCGTAGCGTAGTGTCGCCACTGCCGAGCAACGTTCGCCCTCAATCCCGGGCCAACCCTAGGTAGGGCACGCCCCGGATGGCCCCGTGCGGGGGCGGATGCTGCAATCGCCGCAGATCGAGCCAAGGGGGAGCTCGGCATTCCGATCCGCGAGCGCAAGGAATCCCGATGAGCATTTCTGCCGTTTCCCAACGCCAGACCCTCGCAGCACAGGACGCCCAGGCCAACTACACCATCCAGCGCGGCGACACGCTGTCCGCCATCGCCAGGCAGCACGGCGTCACCGTGTCGGAGCTGCTGGCGGCCAATCCGCAGGTCCGCAACGCGAACCTGATCTACCCCGGCGACAAGCTCGACATTCCTTCCTCCGGCGGCGGCGGCCGCCAGACCGCGGCGACGGCCGATGCGCCCGCCGCGCAGCCCGCGGCCGCAACCGGCGGCAAGTTCGACTACAACCGCATCGCCGGCGTGAAGGGCAATCCCAACGTCACGCCCGCGTTCATCCGGGAAGTCGAGGCGATGGCCGCGCGCCTGGGCACCAAGCCCGAGTACCTGATGGCGGTGATGAGCTTCGAGACCGGCGGCAGCTTCTCGCCGGGGCAGAAGAACAACGCCGGCAGTGGCGCGACCGGGCTGATCCAGTTCATGCCGGGCACGGCGTCGGGACTGGGCACGAGCACGTCCGCGCTCGCGCGCATGAGCTCGGTGGAGCAGCTGGCGTACGTCGAGAAGTACTTCATGCAGCGCGCCGGCGCGCACAACGGCAAGCTCTCCACGCTCGAGGGCGTGTACACCACGGTGCTGTACGGCTCGCCGAAGGCGGACCCGAGCTCGACGCTGTGGTCGAGCGGCAGCAGCGCGTATTCCTGGAACAAGGGCCTGGATCGCAACGGCGACGGCCGCATCACCGCCGGCGAGGCCGCCAACGCGGTGCGCGGGCGCGTCACCGGCAACATCGACCAGGGCGGCTCGTCGATCCCCGACAAGCCGGACAAGCCGGGCGACGGCGGCACGCCGTCCAAGCCCTCGGGCAACGGCGGCAGCGTCACCGTGCATGCGGGCGACACGCTCTCGGGCATCGCTTCGCGCAACGGCGTCTCGCTGTCCGCGCTGCTGGCGGCCAACCCGCAGATCCGCAACGCCAACCTGATCTATCCGGGGCAGACGATCCACCTGCCCGGCGGCGGCGGTTCGGGCGCGAAGTCGCACGACGTGACCGTGCACGCGGGCGACACGCTCTCGGGCATCGCCGCGCGCAACGGTGTGTCGCTCTCCGCGTTGATCAACGCCAACCCGCAGATCCACAACCCCAACCTCATCTACGCGGGCCAGACCGTGCACGTTCCGGGCGGGTCTTCGGGCGGCGGCGGCCACACTGCACCGGCCAGTCATGACGTCACGGTGCGCTCCGGCGACACGATGTCGGGCATCGCCGCGCGCAACGGCGTGTCGCTCTCCGCGTTGATCAACGCCAACCCGCAGGTCCATAACCCGAACCTGATCTACGCCGGGCAGACGATCCATGTCCCAGGCGCCGGCAGCAGCACCGGCAGCGGCCCGGTGGACGAGCCGTCGGGCGGCAACACGCACGGCAACGGCAACGTGGTCTCCATCGCGGAGAAGTTCCTCGGCCGCAACGCCTCCGACCTCAAGCGCAGCGGCGAACTGCCGATGGAGTCCTGGGTGCCCAACGACGTCAACTGCGCCAACTTCGTCACCGCCGTGCTGCAGAAGGCCGGCATGATCAACTGGCACGACAACACCGTGGCCGGCACCGCGCGCCGGCTCAAGGCGCAGGGCTGGCACGTGGTGCCGGCCTCGCAGGCCAAGCCCGGCGACGTGTGCATCCTCAACTACGGCGGGCACGTCGAGCTGGTGGCCAGCAACAACAACGGCCACATCAAGCTGATCGGCTCCAACAACACCAACGCCGACGGCTCGCAGCGGGTGGGCTACGGCAACCCGTACGGCAACGCCTACTACCTGTCGCCTCCCTGATCCCCCGGGGAAGACGGGCGACGGCGTCCCCAATCGCCGTCGCCGACCCGCCACCAGGGGCGGGTGGAACGGCCGCGCAAGCGGCCGTTCTTTTTTCGTTTCGCTCGGGCCTTCATTGTTCCAGCCGAGAGCGAACAGGAACTCCCTCCTTCTCCCCGCTGGCGGGGAGAAGGGAGATCGGACGTCGTGACGGGATCGGGGGCTAAGCGGCGGGGACGCCGCTCCCCACGGGCTCAGTCGCCCTCGAACAACGCCTGCGGCGCGCCGTACTTGCTCGACCAGTCCGCCCACGCCAGGTCGGTGGGGCCGATGGCCTCGGCGCGCAACTCCCAGTGCCCGCCGGCCCGCTGCAGCAGCGCGACGTACACCGGCGAGGCGTAGCCTTCCTTCGCCGCGTCGGCCAGCGGCGTCTTCGCGTAGTCGATCCGGCCGCCGTCGGCGTCCTGCATGCGCGCATACAGGAAACCCCAGCCGTCGCCGACCTTCATCTGCTCGACGTCGAAGCGCACGTCCTGGCCGAGCTTCTTCTCCAGCGGCGCGCGCACCGCGTCGAGCACCTGCCGGCGCTCCGCGCTGCCGGCCTCGGGGGTGTGGATGCCGTTGCCGGCCTGGCTGCTGTTCATGAGGATCAAGCCTGTCAGGAGGACGGGAAGGGTTCTGCGCATCGGCGTTTCCTTGGCGTGGCGATGCCGCCGCCACGTGCGGCGCCAGTATCCGCGCCGCGGGGTGAACGCAGGGACTAGGGCGGGCCCTATGCCGCCGCGTCCAGCCAGGCGCGCACGCGCGCTGCGTCGAACGGCCAGTCCAGCTCCGCGCCGGTCCCGGCGTCGCGCAGCACGGGCACGCGCACGCCGTAGGCGGCCTCGAGGCGCTCGTCGCCGTCGATCCAGACGCTGTCGAACTCCGGCGCCCGCGCCGCGGCGAGCACGGCCAGGGCCTGGTCGCACAGCGGGCAGTCGTCGCGCTGGATCAGCTGCAGGCAGGGAGCGTTCATGGCGGAAACCCGTGGATGTGGGCGCAGGCATAGAATACGTGCATGGCCGTCAGCACCTTCGACCTCTACAAGATCGGCATCGGGCCGAGTTCCTCCCACACCGTCGGGCCGATGCGCGCGGCGGCGCGCTTCGTCGAGCACTGGCTGGACGAGCCCGGGCGGCTGGCCGAGGTGGCGCGCATCCGCGCCGAGGTGTACGGCTCGCTGGCGCTCACCGGCCGCGGCCACGGCACCGACAAGGCGGTGCTGATGGGACTGGAAGGCCACTGGCCGAACGAGATCGACCCCGACCTCATCCCCGCGGCGCTTGCGCGCATCCGCGCGGACAAGCGCGTGCGGCTGGCCGGCAAGCACGAGATCGCCTTCGACGAGAAGCGCGACCTGGTGATGAACAAGCGCCAGAAGCTGCCCTTCCACACCAACGGCATGCGCTTCACCGCCTTCAGCGCCAACGACGAGGTGGTCGCCACGCGCGACTACTACTCGGTGGGTGGCGGGTTCGTGGTCAACCAGGACGAGGCCGCGGAGGACCGCATCGTCGCCGACACCACGCCGGTGCCCTACCCCTTCCACACCGGCGACGCGCTGCTGGCGCAGGCGCGCGAGCACAACCTGAGCATCGCGCAGCTGATGATGGCCAACGAGCGCTCCTGGCGCAGCGAGGAGGAGGTCCGCGCCGGGCTGCGCGAGATCTGGGACGCGATGCAGTCGTGCATCGCGCGCGGCATCCGCCAGGGCGGCACCCTGCCGGGCGGGCTGCACGTGTCCCGCCGCGCGCCGGCACTGTACGCCGAGCTGTCCGAGCGGCCGGAAGCGGCGATGCGCGACCCGCTGACCACGCTCGACTGGGTCAACCTGTACGCGCTCGCCGTCAACGAGGAGAACGCCGCCGGCGGCCGCGTGGTCACCGCGCCCACCAACGGCGCGGCCGGCATCCTGCCGGCAGTGCTGCGCTACTACGACCGCTTCATCCCGGGCGCCAACGAGCAGGGCGTGTTCGACTTCCTGCTCACCGCGGCGGCGGTCGGCATCCTCTACAAGGAAAACGCCAGCATCTCCGGCGCCGAGGTCGGCTGCCAGGGCGAAGTGGGCGTGGCCTGCTCGATGGCTGCGGCCGGGCTCACCGCGGCGTTGGGCGGCAATCCGGGGCAGATCGAGAACGCCGCCGAGATCGGCATGGAGCACAACCTCGGCCTGACCTGCGACCCGATCGGCGGGCTGGTGCAGATCCCGTGCATCGAGCGCAACGCGATGGGCGCGGTGAAGGCGATCAACGCTTCGCGCATGGCGCTGCGCGGCGACGGCAAGCACAAGGTCTCGCTGGACAAGGTCATCAAGACCATGCGAGACACCGGCCGCGACATGCAGGACAAGTACAAGGAAACCAGCCGCGGCGGCCTGGCGGTGAACGTCATCGAGTGCTGAGCGGACGCGGACGCCCTGCCGCGTCGCGCAAGCCGTTCCTGCAGGGGGTTTTTGCACCACGGCGTGATCGCGGCGCGTGAGCGGCCCATGATGCACGGGTTCGCGAACGACGGGAGCAGGCGATGACGACCGACACCGGACGACGCAGGACGCTGCAGCTGCTGGGCGCAGGCGCGATGGCGCTGGGCGGGCGGCGGCTGCACGCGCAGGCAGGCGATGCGCCGCGCGGGAAGGCGCGCGAGGGCGCGCCCAGCATCCTGTTCATCATGACCGACGACCACGCGCAGCACGCGATGGGCGTCTACGGCAACACGCTGCTCAAGACGCCGAACATGGACCGCATCGGCAACGAGGGCATCCGCTTCGACCAGGCCTTCGTCACCAACTCGCTGTGCGCGCCCAGCCGCGCCTCGTACATGACCGGGCTGTATTCGCACACCCACGGCGTGACCAGCAACGGCGAGGAACCGGGTTTCTACGAGCAGATGGGCATGGCCAGGGGCCAGGTCACCTGGCCGATGCTGCTGCGCGGGGCCGGCTACCACACCGCGCTGGTCGGCAAGTGGCACATCAAGTCGCTGCCGGAAGGCTTCGACCACTGGGCGATCCTGCCCGGCCAGGGCACGTACTACGACCCGGATTTCCTGGTCAACGGCGCGCGCGTGCGCTTCCGCGGCCACACCGACGACGTGATCGGCGACCAGGCGCTGGCCTACCTGCGCCACGAGCGTCCGAAGGACGGGCCGTTCTGCCTGCTGTACCAGTTCAAGGCGCCGCATGGGCCGTGGGAAGCGGACCAGCGCTTCATGGGCGAGTTCGTCGATGGGCGAATCCCGGTTCCGGTCGCGTTCCAGGGCCCGCCCGAGGGCGCGCCGGTGGCGCTGTCGAAGACGCGCAACTCGATCGCCGGCATGGGCGACTTCTACCACAAGGCCGAACGCCGGCCGCCGCAGGTGGATCGCGACCTGCCGCCGGACCAACGCACGCGCGCCAACCTGCAGGCGCTGGTGCGCAACTACTACCGCGTGCTGCTGGGCGTGGACGAGAACGTCGGCCGGGTGCTGGACTTCCTCGACGAGGAAGGACTGGCCGAGGACACGATCGTGGTCTACGCCTCGGACAACGGCTTCTTCCTCGGCGAATTCGGCTTCTACGACAAGCGGCTGATGTACGAGCCCTCGATCCGCGTGCCGATGCTGATGCGCTGGCCGAAGGCGATCCCGGCCGGCCGCGTGGACGACCGCAACATGGTGCTCAACATCGACGTCGCGCCGACCCTGCTCGACATGGCCGGCCTCGCGCCGCCGGCCACGATGCACGGACGCAGCTGGAAGCCGCTGCTGGCCGACGCGCACGCGCCGTGGCGCGACGCCTTCCTCTACGAATACTTCGAGTACCCGGCCGTGCACTGCGTGCGCAAGCACCGCGGCGTGCGCACCGCGGACTGGAAGCTGATCCACTTCTGGGAGCGGCCGGACGAATGGGCGCTGTACGACCTGCGCCACGATCCGGACGAACTGGAGAACCTCGTCGACCGCCCGGAGCACGCCGCGCGCATCGCGCAGTTGAAGCAGCGGCTGCGGCAGCTGCGCGCCGAGACCGGCGACGTCGATCCGCCGGGCTACGTCGCGCCGGAACTGCAACCGGGCAAGTGCCCGGCCTGATGACGCGAGGATCGGGCGCAAGCGCCGGACGACTGCCGGCTCACTCCCGCGCCCGCGCGCCGGCGATCCGCAGCACGTCGTCGAGCAGCGCAGCGGCGGTGACCTCGGCGCCGGCGCCCGGGCCCTGCACCACCAGCGGCTGGTCGCGGTAGCGGTCGGACCAGATCGCGACGCGGTTGTCGGTGCCGGCGCCGATCGCGAGCGGATCGTCCGGCGCCAGCGCCTCGGGGCCGACGCTGGCGTCGACGCCATCGTCGTCGCGGCGAGCCAGGCGGGCGATGAAGCGCAGCCTGGCACCGTTCCGGTGCGCCTGCGCGTGGCGCTCGCGCAGCGGCGCGTCGAGCCCGCAGAGCGCGGCGTCGACGTCGGCCGGCGCGGCGGCGGCGAGCTCCGGCGTGAGCAGCGATTCGACCGCCACCTCGTGCGCCTCCAGCATCATCCCCGCAGCGCGCGCGAGGATCAGCAGCTTGCGGCGCACGTCCTCGCCGGACAGGTCCTCGCGCGGATCGGGCTCGGTGTAGCCGGCCTCGCGCGCTTGGCGCACGAAGCCGGAGAACGGCCGCCGGCCGTCATAGCGGTCGAACAGCCAGGCCAGCGAGCCCGACAGCACGCCGGCGACAGCGTGGACGCGGTCGCCGCCGTCGCGCAGCGCGCGGATCGAGCGCAGCAGCGGCAGGCCGGCGCCCACCGTGGCGGCGTCGCCGTAGTGCGCGCCGCCCGCGCGCGCCGCGCATTCGATCGCGTGCGCGCGCCCGCGGTCGGCGCCCGCGCCAAGCTTGTTGGCGGTGACGACGTGGACGCCGCGCGCCAGCCATTCGCCGTGCCAGCCGGCGACCACGTCGCTGGCGCTGGCGTCGACCACGATGTCGCCGCGGCGCAGGCCTTCGCTCTCGACCCAGGGCGACCATGCGCCTTCGCGCGGCGGCGCGTCGCGCAGGCATGCGAGCGCGGCGGCGGGCGCGTCGGCGCAGGCCCGCAGCGCGCGCGAGTTCGACATCCAGGCGAAGTCCGGCAGCGTGATCCCGCGTTCGCGTAGCGCGGCCCAGCGCGCGACGAATGCGCTGCCGACGGTGCCGGTGCCTAGCAGCGCCAGGTGCGGCGCGTGCGCGGCGCGCGGCACGGCACGACCGGCGGCGAGCGGCAGCGTGACGACGTTGCTCATGCGTCCACCGTGCGGCGCTCGCCGCCTCCGCACACGGCCAGCGCACGCGCGAGCGCGTCGGCGATGTCGGCCCGCAGGTCGTCGACATGCTCGATGCCCACCGACAGCCGCAGCAGGCCGTCGCCGATGCCGGCATCGGCGCGCGCCTCCGGCGACATCGCCGCATGCGTCATCGTCGCCGGGTGCGCGACCAGGCTTTCGACGCCGCCCAAAGATTCGGCGAGCGTGAAATGGCGCAGGCCGTCGAGGAAGGCGCGTACCGCCGGCTCGCCGCCCTCGAGTTCGACCGACACCATCGCGCCGAAGCCGCGCTGCTGGCGCGCGGCCACCGCGTGGCCGGGATGCGAGGCCAGCCCCGGGTAGTGCAGCGCGCGCACCGCGGCGTGGCCCTCGAGCAGCTCGACCAGCGCCTGCGCGTTGTCCTGGTGCACGCGCAGGCGCGCGTCGAGCGTGCGCAGCCCGCGCAGGGTGAGGAAGCTGTCGAACGGCGCGCCGGTGATGCCCAGGCAGTTGGCCCACCAGGTGAACCGCTCGTGCAGCGCAGCGTCGGCCGCCACCACCGCGCCGCCGACCACGTCGCTGTGGCCGTTGATGTACTTGGTGGTCGAATGCACCACTGCATCGGCGCCGAAGGCGATCGGCGCCTGCAGCGCCGGCGAGAGGAAGGTGTTGTCGACCACCGCCAGCGCGCCGGCGCGGTGCGCGGCCTCGATGACGAAGCGCAGGTCGGTGATGCGCAGCAGCGGGTTGGAGGGCGTCTCGATCCACACCACTTTCGGCGAGCGCGCGAGCGCCGCGGACAGCGCGCGCGGATCGGTGAGGTCGACCAGCTCCAGCTCGAACAGCCCCTTGGCCGCCAGCGCCTTGAACAGCCGCCAGCTGCCGCCGTAGCCGTCGTGCGGCGCCAGCAGGCGGTCGCCGGGCTCGAGCAGCGCGTGCAGCGCGAGCGCGATCGCGGCCATGCCGGTCGCGGTGACGGTGCCGCCGGCGCCGCCTTCGAGCCCGGCCAGCGCCTCGCCGAGCAGGTCGCGGGTGGGGTTGCCGCTGCGGGTGTAGTCGTAGCGGCGCTTGTCGTCGAAGCCGGCGAAGCTGAAGTTCGACGACAGCACCAGCGGCGGCGTCACCGCGCCGAAGGCCTCGTCGCGGTCGATGCCGGCGCGCACGGCGCGGGTGGCGGGGCGACAGTCGCGCTCGGTCGCGGCGCTCATGCGGCGCCTCCCGCGCGCAGCGCGGCGGCGAGGATCGCATCGATGCGATCGGGTTCCTTGAGGAAGGCGTCGTGTCCATAGGGCGAGCGCACCAGCCGCAGCCTGCCGGGCGTGCCCAGGCCTTCGACCAGCGCCACCGCGTCGGCCAGCGGCACCAGGCGGTCGCCTTCCACCGCGACCACCGTGGTCGGCACGCGCACCTGCGCGGGATCCACCCGCTGCAGGTCGATCGATTCGGACAGGCGCAGGAATCCGGTCGCCGGCGTGCGGCCGACGTAGCGCGCGCCGGCCGCGTCGAGGTAGTCCTCGGCGGCCACGCGCACGCGGCCGTGGACGAGCTCGGGTGCGGCGTCGAAGCGCGCGTCGAACTCCTCCGGCGTGCGGTACGACAGCATCGCCAGCTGCCGCGCCAGCGACAGCCCCTGGCCGTCGGCGCACTGCAGCCGGCCCAGCTCGACCGCCTTGCGCTGCAGCGCGCGCCAGGCCGCGGCGTAGGGATGCGCGCGATGCGTGCCGCTGACCGCGACCAGCTTGCGCAGCCGCCGCGGATGGCGCGCGGCCAGCTGCAGGCCGACCAACGCGCCGTAGGAATAGCCGACGCAGGCGTGCAGCGCGTCGATGCCCAGCGCGTCGAGCAGGCCGGCGATCGCGTCGGCCTGGTCGGCCGGATCGATCGGCGCGTCGAGCGTGCCGTCGGCGCCGACGTAGTCGAACGCGAGCAGCCGCACGCGCGCAGGATCCAGCGCGCGGCCCGCGCCGATCAGATGGTCGGCCCAGCCGCGCTCGGGGAAGCGACCGCTGGCGGCGAGGTGGCGGTGCGCGGAGATGCCGCCGGCGACCAGCACCACCGGCGCGCCGGACACGCCGGCGAGTTCGTACGCCACGCGCACGCCGCGCACGCCGGCGTGGCGCATCGGCAGCACGAGATCGACGTGGCCGCGCAGCGCGTCGGCGCGGGCCGGCGCCTGCGGCGCGGACGGGGCGGGAAAACGGGAAGCCGGGCTGGACCCGGTGCTACTGTCGACGAGGCTCATGGCGCGTTCCGATGGCGGGAAGGGCCAACAAGGCGCGCGGGGCATGCCGGAAGTCCGCCGCGAACGGCGCGTGCGCGACCGCCGTGGGAGGCGGTCGGCAACCATCTTCCGGTGGACGCACAGGTCCCCGCAGGACTTGGCACCGTTCCCGCCGTCCCGGCGCGGTGCGCTGGAAAGGCGGGAGGGTTGCCCCGGCGTCTTCGGGCCTGTCCCTCAGCCGGTCTCGATGGAGCGCACAGGTTGCACGGGCTTCGCGGGGTTGTCAATCGCTTCATCGGCATGAAGCGATTTAATTTTCCGGCAACCTCGGCGCCGGACCTATCGACCGCCCGCGCGGCGCTCGCGCATACTTCCGCGATGCGCCGACTCCCCCTGTTCAGCTTCGCCGCCGCGCTCTGCCTGGCGGCGTGCAGCACGCCCTCGCCCCGTCCCGCGCCGCCGCCTGCCGCCATCCCCGCCGCGGCCGAAGCACAGGCGCTGCAAGTAGTGCCCGAGCGCTACGTCTCCGCCGACGACGCGAGCGATGAGCTCGACTCGCTGGCTACGTGGCCGGCCGACGACGGCAGCACCTGGCTGATCGTGACCGGCAAGTCCAGCCACCAGCTGGTGGTGTTCGATGCGCAAACCGGCGAGCGGCTGCGCAGCGTCGGCCGCAAGGGCCACGGGCCGGGCGAATTCCTGCGCCCGAACGGCATCGCCGTCTATGGTGACCACGTCTTCGTCGCCGAGCGCGACAACCACCGGGTGCAGGTGCTGTCGCTGCCTGGCTTCGTCCCCGAGGGCGAATTCGGCGCCGAGCAGCTGCGCAGCCCGTACGGGCTGTGGATCCACGAGAGCGCGCCGGACGAGTACGAGGTCTACGTCACCGACAGCTTCATGGACGGCGAGCACTACGACGTGGTGCCGCCGCTGGACCAGCTCGACCGCCGCGTGCGCCGCTACCGCGTCGCGTTCGACGACGACGGCCGCATGACCGCACGCGACGAGGGCTCGTTCGGCGACACCAGCGAGGCCAAGGCGTTGCGGATCGTCGAGTCGATCGCCGGCGACCCGGCGCAGCAGCGGCTGCTGGTGGCCGACGAGGACAACCGCCATGCGTCGAACCTGCGCGAGTACACCTTCGACGGCAAGGCCACCGGGCGCGAGCTGCCGGCCGGCAGCTTCGAGGCCCAGGCCGAGGGCGTTGCGCTGTGGGACTGCGCGCCCGAGGTCGGCTACTGGGTCGCCGCCGACCAGCGCTATCCGCTGACGCACTTCCTGCTGTTCGACCGCGACACCCTCGCGCCGCGCGGCAGCTTCATGGGCCAGACCACGGCCGAAACCGACGGCATCGCCCTGCACGCCGCGGCGATGCCGTCGTTCCCGTCCGGCGCGCTGTTCGCCGTCCACGAGGACAAGGCGGTGGCGGCCTTCGACCTGTCCGACATCGTGCACGCACTGGGCCTGGATCCGCGCTGCGAGTAGGCGGCTCCAATCGCGCTCCTTGTCCGGAAGGGCACGCACAGTTGCGGTTTCTCGACGGGGAAACGCATTGCGTCCGTATCGTTGCGTCAGGATGCTCTGTTGCGAATGTCCTCGCGTTGGTCCGCAGCAGGCGCGTCTTCTCTGTTTTGCACGCTCTGAGGGCTGGAGGACTGGAGGCGCCGGGTGCGGATGCCCTTGGGTGCGAATGTCCCCCGGCATCCGCCTACGGCGAATGCCTCCTCCTTTATTTCGCACCCAAGGGCATCCGCACCCGGCGTCAGACTTGCGCGGTGATTCAAAAAGCAAAGCCGTAGGTCGGGGCTACGTTCCCGACACCCGCCATGCCGACATCTGCTTTTTCGGCAAGCCTGCGATCAGGCGCCCCGGTGCGGCCGGGAGGCCTTCGGGGCGAAATAAAGGGGGAGGCATTCGCCGCAGGCGGATGCCGGAGGACATTCGCCCCGAAGGCCTCCCGGTCGCGCCGGGGCCCGTCAGGTCGCAACGTGCGTGCGCGATCGAACGACAAGCAGCGCCGGGCCCGTCAGGTCACGACGCTGCTGGCGATCACACGTGCTTCCAAAAAAAACGGCCATCCGAAGATGGCCGTCGATCCCGTTCCCGTTCGGGCAGCGCCTTCAGGCGTGCACGATCGAGAGGTTGAGCTGGTGGTCGGCACCGAGCTCGAACGGCAGCGCCACCGGCACGTTGAGCTTGCCGTCGCCGTCGTCCGCGTCCACCGAGAGCAGCGCACCGTTGATCGACAGCGAGACCAGCCCGCTGAAGTCGGCGAACATGCTCGTCAACCGCTGCATCATCGACACGCCGCCCTGCTTGACCTTGTCGGTGGCGTTGATGAAGGCCTGGTCGACGCCGCGCAGCTGCCCGTCGCTGGCCACCGCGACGAAGCCGCTCCCGTTGGCGTTCTCGCGCAGCACGTTACCCTCGTCGACGAACACCTGCAGCTTGTCGCCATCGCCCACGCCGATGTCGGTGAAGCCCAGGTCCCCATGGGTGTTGGAATCGATGCCCTCGACGTGCGCCATGTACTCGCCGCCGCCGTCGACGATCGTGAGCTGCGAGGCCACGGTCGCGCCGTTGTGCCCCTCCGCCCACGGCGTGGTGGCGATGGTCAGGCGCGTCCCGTCGTCGAGCACGAAGGTGGTCTGGCCCCAGAAATCGAACGCATGCCTGCCGTCGATCTCCACGTGCGGATCGCCCCAGATCCGATAGGTCTCGCCGGTCGCCTTGTTGTGGACGATGATCTCGTTGTTGTCGTCGGCGGTGATGCGATAGTTGGCGTTCTCGAACTGCACCTTGCCGTCCGCCGTCCTGCACGTGGTCGGCCCCGGCCCGCCGATGCAGCCGCCCGCGGCGATCTGCGCCTTGACCGTGGCCAGGTTGCCGGTGATGAATTCGCCCATTGCCGTCCCTCCCGTCTGGATGCGTCGAATGCAAGTTCCGTGGCCACATTGCAATGCGCGCAAGCGCCCGCTGCCAGCTAGGGCCGACCCGATCAGGGACAACCCCAGCGCGCAAGCCAGCCAGCGACGCGCACGCCGCCGGCGCGGCGGCAGCCGCTGGGCGACGCTCGCGGCGACGGCGATCGCGACGGCACTGCTGGCCGCAACGGCAACGGCCGCCGCCGGCAGCGGCGTGTCGATGCGGATCGAAGGCGATGCCGGCAGCTACCTGGTATGGGCGGACAACGCGCTCGCCGGACCGGTGGAAGTGCGGCTGCGCTCCGACCGCGCCGGCGTCACCGGCGAACCGGAGCTGCCCGCCCGCGCCACCGTGCCCGCGAACGCGCGCGTGCTGGTCGCGCGCGTGCATCCCGGCGCCGCCGTGCGCGGCGACGCGCTCGCGCTGCGCCTGGACACCGTGCCCGGCAGCGTCAACGCCAGGCCGCGCGACTACGAATACCTGTTCCCGCTGGACATGCGCGCGCCGCGGGTCGAGCAGGCCTGGGGCGGCACCTACAGCCACGCCGACGCCGAGAACCGCCACGCCGTGGACTTCGCGGCCGACCCGGGCACGACCGTGCTGGCCGCGCGCGATGGCGTGGTGATGCAGGTAGAAGCCGGCGACGCCGGCGCGACTGCCCGCGACGGCCGCGCCAACCTGCTGCGCATCCTCCACGACGACGGCAGCATGGCCGTCTACGCCCACCTGGCGCCCGCCGCGCTGATCCGGCCCGGGCAACGGGTGCGACGCGGCCAGCCGATCGGCGTCTCCGGCAACAGCGGCTTCAGCACCGGCCCGCACCTGCATTTCGCGGTGCAGGTCAACCGCGGCATGCACCTGGAATCGATTCCGTTCCGCATGTTCGGCCCCGGCGGCATCCTGCGCTTCAGCGAGCCGGCCTCCGCGGAGGTTGCAGGCGGTTCCTGAGGTTCTTGCCACGGATGAACACGGATCGGCACGGATAGGGCTGGAAGGGGGTAGCCCGGGCGGGGCCCGACGCCGGCTCATGGTCATCGGATCGATCCGTGCAAATCCGTGCAGATCCGTGGCAAAAAAACACCGGCCCCACCGGCAGCCCGTATAATCCGCGGCCTCCCCGAACCCCGTTGCGCCGCGCAGGCGCCTGTCGCCATGCCCGACGTTTCCACGGAAGCCGCCCGCCGCCGCACCTTCGCGATCATTTCCCACCCCGACGCCGGCAAGACCACGCTGACCGAGAAGCTGCTGCTGTTCGGCGGCGCGATCCAGATGGCCGGCTCGGTGAAGTCGCGCAAGACCTCGCGCCACGCCACCTCCGACTGGATGGCGCTGGAGAAGGAACGCGGCATCTCGGTCACCTCGTCGGTGATGCAGTTCCCGTACGAAGGCCACATCGTCAACCTGCTCGACACCCCCGGCCACGCCGACTTCGGCGAGGACACCTATCGCGTGCTCACCGCGGTGGACTCGGCGCTGATGGTGATCGACGTCGCCAAGGGCGTCGAGGAGCGCACGATCAAGCTGATGGAGGTGTGCCGGATGCGCGACACGCCGATCATGACCTTCATCAACAAGCTCGACCGCGAAGGCAAGAACCCGATCGACCTGCTGGACGAGGTCGAGAGCGTGCTCGGCATCCAGTGCGCGCCGGTGACCTGGCCGATCGGCATGGGCAAGCGCCTGAAGGGCGTGGTGCACCTGCTCAGCGGCGAGGTGCACCTGTACGAGCCGGGACGCAACTTCACCCGCCAGGACTCGACGATCTTCGCCTCGATCGACGACCCGGCGCTGGAGGCGCGCATCGGCGCCGACATGCTGCGCGAGCTGCGCGACGAGCTCGAGCTCGTGCAGGGCGCCTCGCATCCGTTCGACGTCGAGGCCTACCTCGCCGGCCGGCAGACGCCGGTGTTCTTCGGCTCGGCGGTCAACAACTTCGGCGTGCAGCTGCTGCTGGACTTCTTCGTCCGCCACGCGCCGCCGCCGAAGCCGCGCGAGACCACCACCCGCATGGTGCAGCCCGACGAGAACAAGCTGTCCGGCTTCGTCTTCAAGATCCAGGCCAACATGGACCCGATGCACCGCGACCGCGTCGCCTTCATGCGGGTGTGCTCGGGCAGCTTCGCCGCCGGCATGAAGGCCTTCCACGTGCGCAGCGGCAAGGAGGTCAAGCTCGCCAACGCGCTGACCTTCATGGCCTCCGACCGCGAGATCGCCGAGAGCGCCTGGCCGGGCGACGTGATCGGCATCCACAACCACGGCACGATCTCGATCGGCGACACCTTCACCGAGGGCGAGGCGATCTCCTTCACCGGCATCCCCAACTTCGCGCCGGAGCTGTTCCGCCGCGCGCGCCTGCGCGACCCGCTCAAGCTCAAGCAGCTGCAGAAGGGGCTGGCGCAGCTGAGCGAGGAAGGCGCGACGCAGTTCTTCCGCCCGCTGATGAGCAACGACCTGGTGCTGGGCGCGGTCGGCGTGCTGCAGTTCGACGTGGTGGCCTACCGGCTCAAGGACGAGTACGGCGTCGATGCCGCGTTCGAGCCGGTGCAGGTCGCCACCGCGCGCTGGATCAAGGGCGAGGACGCGAGGAAGCTCGAGGAATTCCGCGAGAAGAACGCGATGAACCTGGCGATCGACGGCGCCGGCGAGCTGGTCTACCTGGCGCCGACGCGGATCAACCTGCAGCTGGCGCAGGAGCGCGCGCCGGCGGTGCAGTTCCTCGCCACGCGCGAGCACGCGCACGCGGTGGCCGCGGGCTGAAGCGCCATCGTCACCCGGCGCTTGCGGCGGCGCCGGCAGACTGCGGGCTCCGCCACACCGGAGCACTGCCCATGCGACGCCTCCTGCTTCCGTTCGCGTTCGCGCTCGCCTGCGCCGCCTGCGGGCAAGCGCCGCCGTCGGACTCCGCCGAGCGCGCGACGGTTTCCGCGCCCGCAGCAGCCGATGCGCCAGCGCCGGCCAACGCGAGGCCTGCGGCGATCGCCGCCGGCGAGACCGCGAGCGCCCCGGCGCAGACGCCGCCGAGGGCCGGTTTCGCGCCGCTTCCGCCGGGCGCGCCGACCACCTACACCTGCGACGACGAGAGCGAGGTCAAGGTCGCCTACGGCAAGGACCAGGCCACGGTCACCCTCGCCGACGGCCGCGGCGTCGTGCTGCCCAAGGCGCAGTCGGCGTCGAAGGGCGGCGGCGACGTGTATGTCGGCGAGGCGGTCTCGCTGATGCGCGACGGGACCCGCCTGGAGCTGCACGTCGACGAATCCCCGGCACGCACCTGCCACGCGCACCAGACCTGACCCGCGCCCCGTCGCGCGACCGCGCGTGGATCCCTGGGCGCGCCCGTGATCCTCGCCGCCACAACCGGCCGGCATGGCGCCAACGCCCGCTTGCCTCGCCGCCAGCGGCCCGGCAAGGTGGGCGCATGGTCGCCAAGGCGCTCGATCCCCGCGAGGAACTGGCCAGCGCGCTGACCCACGGGGTCGGCGCGATCGCCGCGCTCGCCGGCGGCGCGGTGCTGGTCGCGCTCGCCGCGGCGTACGGCGACGGCTGGCAGCTGACCGCGTCGATCGTGTTCGGCATCTGCCTGCTGCTGCTCTACGTCGCCTCCACCCTCTACCATGCAATCCCGTACCCGCTCGCCAAGACGCGGCTGAAGGTGTTCGACCACTGCGCGATCTACCTGCTGATCGCCGGCACCTACACGCCGTTCACCTTGGTCGGCCTGCGCGGCACGCTGGGCTGGACGCTGTTCGCCACGATCTGGGCGCTGGCGCTGGCCGGCGTGGTGTTCAAGCTGTTCTTCACCGGCCGCTTCAAGCTGCTCTCGACCGCGATCTACGTCGCGATGGGATGGCTGGTGATCGTCGCGATCCGGCCGGTGATGGCCGCGCTCGACGACTGGACGCTGGGCTGGCTGGTCGCCGGCGGGCTGTCTTACACGCTCGGCACGGTGTTCTACCACCGCGAATCGATCCGCTATTCGCACGCGATCTGGCACCTGTTCTGCATCGCCGGCAGCGTGTGCCACTACATCGCCGTGATGGCGCAGGTGCTGCCGGCGGCATGAACCGCGGCTGAGGGCATTCACCATCGCTTGATCGCCTGGTCGCGATGGTGCCTAGGTTCCCGCGCTCGAGGCCGTGATGCCCGCTTCCCCTCCATCCACCGTAGGCAGGCGCGCGCGCGATGCCGTCACCGCGCATCCGTGGCGCACCGTGCTGGCGGTACTCGCGCTGGTGTTCGTGGCGCTGGCGCTGCTGTGGGACTGGAACTGGTTCAAGGGACCCGTCGAGCGAGCCGTGGAAGCCCGGACCGGGCGCAGCTTCGACATCGGGGGCGACCTCGACGTCGACCTCGGCCGCATCACCACGATCCGCGCCGACGCCCTGCGCTTCGGCAACGCGCCGTGGTCGAAGCAGCCCACGATGGCCAGCGCCGACCGGCTGGAGCTGCGCATCGAGCCGCTGGCGCTGCTGTTCCGGCGCGAGGTGCGGATCCCGGAGATCCGCCTGGCCAGGCCCGACGTGCGCCTGGAAACCGGCCCCAAGGGCGCCGGCAACTGGGTGTTCGGCACGCCGTCGGAAGGCGGCGAGCCGATGCGCCTGCAGCGGATCTGGGTCGACGATGGCCACCTGGTGTACCGCGACGCGCCGAAGAAGACCGACATCGACGTGCGCCTGGCCAGCCGCGCGCCGAAACGACCGCAGGACGCGCCGCCGATCGGGATCGAGGGCGGCGGCCACTGGGCGGGCAACCGTTTCACGCTCGAGGGCGTCGCGGAGTCGCCGCTGGAACTGCGCGAGACCGACCGGCCCTATCGCATCGACCTGCATGCCGCCGCCGGCGCCACCCGCGCCCGCGCCCGCGGCACGCTGGTCGATCCGTTCCGGCTGCGCGACTTCGACCTGCGCATGGCGCTGTCGGGGAAGAACCTCGAGGACCTCTATCCCCTGCTCGGCATCGCGCTGCCGCCGACGCCGCCGTACGCGCTCGACGGGCGCTTCACCCGCGACGGCGATACGTGGCACTACGACGGCTTCACCGGCAAGGTCGGCGACAGCGACCTGTCCGGCTCTGCCAGCGTCGCCACCGGTGGCGCGCGCCCGTTCCTGCGCGCGAACCTGGTGTCCAGGCGCCTGGATTTCGACGACCTCGCCGGCTTCGTCGGCGCCGCCCCGCAGACCGGCGGCGACGAAACCAGCAACCCGGAACTGCAGGCGATGGCTGCGAAACGCGCGGCGAGTCCCAGGCTGCTGCCGGACACGCCCTACGAGCTCGGCAAGCTGCGCGCGATGGATGCCGACGTGCGCCTGAAGGCGCATCGGATCAACGCGCCTTCGCTGCCGCTGGACGACATGGACGCGCACCTGCTGCTCGACGCCGGCCTGCTGCGGCTCGAACCGCTCGACTTCGGCGTCGCCGGCGGCGACATCCGCTCCACCATCCGGATGGACGCGCGCCGGCAGACGATCCACACGCGCATCGACGCCGACGCCAGGGGCCTGGAACTGGGCAAGCTGTTCCCGGGCGCGAAGCTGACCAGCGACGCGATCGGCCGGATCGGCGGCCGCGTCGCGATCACCGGCACCGGCAACTCCATCGCGAAGATCCTCGGCAGCGCCAACGGCGACGTCGCGCTGGGCATGGGCCGCGGGCAGATCAGCAACCTGATGATGGAGCTGGCCGGCATCGACATCTACGAAGCGCTGAAATTCCTGATCGGCAAGGACCACAAGGTGCCGATTCGCTGCGCGTTCGGCGATTTCGGCGTCGAGGACGGGCTGATGACGTCGCGCGCGCTGGCCTTCGACACCACCGACACCATCATCGTCGGGGAAGGCACGGTCAGCCTGCGCGACGAAACCCTGGACCTGCTGCTGCGCCCGCGGCCGAAGGACCGCAGCATCCTCACCCTGCGCTCGCCGCTGGTGGTGGACGGCACGTTCAAGGATCCCTCGTTCCGCCCCGACCTCGGGCGCCTCGGTCTGCGCGGCGCGATCGCGATCGCGCTCGGCAGCATCGCGCCGCCGGCGGCCTTGCTCGCGACCCTCGAATTGGGCGGCGGCAAGGACGCCGACTGCGGCGGCCGCTACGCGAAATAGCCCGCGGCCATCACGCGAACGCTCACCGCCGCTTTACCCGGCGGCTCCGATAATCGGCGGCCCGACCGGAGCACGCGATGCGCATCCCGTTCCACGCCATCGTCCTGGCGCTCGCGCTGTCCACCCTCGCCGGCTGCCAGCGCGAGGGTCCCGGATCGCCTGCCGGCGACGACGCGCGGCCGGCGGCGCAGGTCGCGGCGACCGATGACGACGCGACCGCACGCTACGCCTGCGACGCGGGCGCCACCGTGGTCGTGCTGCGCGACGGCAACGCGCGCGCCGCGCTGCCGGGCGGCGAACGCTACGACCTGTCGCGGGTCGCCGGCAGCGAGCCTGCGGTGTACGCCGGCAGCTCGCTGTACTTCACGCTGGGCACGGGCTCCGCGCACCTGTCGCAGCAGGACGGCTCGCGCGAGCTGGCATGCAAGCTCCGCGGCGGCGACGCGGCGAACTGAGTGCCCGGTATCGCGGTCACGCCGTCTGCCCTTCGAACGCAGCGCAGGTTGTCGCGCGCGGCGCCGATCGCACCGAAGCGGGCGAATGGCATTCCAGCCGGGCGCAGTCCCCGCTAGGAAGCGATATAGCGCTGCAGTTGGTCCAGTTCCAGCTGCTGGTCCTCGATCACGGCCTTGACGAGGTCGCCGATCGAGACGACGCCCAGCACGGCGTCGTTGTCGATCACCGGCAGGTGGCGGATGCGGCGCCGGGTGACGGTTTCCATGCAATGGTCGGCGGTGTCGTCGAGGGCGACGCAGACCACGTCGGTGGTCATGATGTCGCGCACCGGCGTGTCCGCGGATGAGCGCCCCTGCAGCACCACCTTGCGCGCGTAGTCGCGCTCGGAAAGGATGCCGACCAGGCGGCCGCCCTGCATCACCAGCAGCGCGCCGATGCTTTTCTCCGCCATCAGGCGGACTGCCTCGATCACCGGTGCATCAGGACCGATCGCGAAGACCTCGGGCGTCTTCGCCTCCAGCAGGTGCCGTACGGTACGCATGGGACTCTCCCTGACCATGGACACGCCCCGAGGATACCTCCATCCCCGGGCGCCAGCTATCGACCAGGTACAGCGGCCGCTGCTTGGATTCCTCGTACAGGCGGCCGAGGTATTCACCGATCATCCCCAGCGCGACCAGCTGCACGCCGCCCAGGAACAGGATCACCGCCATCATCGTCGGCCAGCCGGCCACGGCGTCGCCCCACAACAGCGCCTTGACCACGACCCACAGCGCGTAGACGAAGGCCAGCAGCGCGGTCGCGACGCCCAGGTAGGTCGCCAGCCGCAGCGGCGCGGTGGAGAAACTGGTGACGCCTTCCAGCGCGAAGTTCCACAGCCGCCACAGGTTGAACTTGCTGCTGCCCGCCAGCCGCGCCTCGCGCTGGTACGGGATGGCGACCTGGCGGAAGCCGACCCAGCCGAACAGGCCCTTCATGAAGCGATGGCGCTCGCGCAGCTGCCGCAGCGCCGCCAGCGCGCGCGGCGAGAGCAGGCGGAAGTCGCCGGTGTCGGTGGGGATCGGCGTCTTCGACAGCCGCTGCATCACCCGGTAGAAGGCGTGCGCGGTGGCCTTCTTCAGCCAGGTCTCGCCTTCGCGCCCGGTGCGGGTGCCGTGGACGTCGTCGTAGCCTTCGCGCCATTTCGACACGAACAGCGGGATCAGCTCCGGCGGATCCTGGCCGTCGGCGTCGAGGATGATCGCCGCGCCCGCCTCGACCCGGTCCAGGCCCGCGGTCAACGCGGCCTCCTTGCCGAAGTTGCGCGACAGCCGCAGCAGCGACACCCGCGCGTCGCCGTTGGCGATGCCCTGCAGCGCGGCCCAGGTGCCGTCGCGGCTGCCGTCGTCGACGTAGAGGACGCGGCCGTCGACCTCGCCCGACAGCGCGTCGAGCGCCGCGGCGATGCGCGGATGCAGCGCCGGCAGCGCCTCGGCTTCGTTGAAGGCGGCGACGACGACGGTGAGCGGGTCCCGGATCATGGGCGGATCGTAGCGCGTCGCCCGACTCAATCGAGCGTGCGCAGGTAGGCCGTCCCGCCGATCCGACGTACGTTGCGCTCGATCCATTGGGCGCGGCGCTGCACGTAGGGACCCGGGCGCACCGCGCTGTAGCGCCTGGGGCTGGGCAGCACCGCGGCCAGGCGCGCGCTCTCGGCCGGCGTCAGCCGCGCGGCGTCCTTGCGCCAGTAGCTGCGCGCGGCC
Source organism: Luteimonas sp. (assembly GCA_035539095.1). Taxonomy (GTDB): domain Bacteria; phylum Pseudomonadota; class Gammaproteobacteria; order Xanthomonadales; family Xanthomonadaceae; genus Luteimonas. The sequence goes on along the minus strand of DATLJE010000012.1, from coordinate 3,200 downwards.
GCCTGCGCGCCGTAGATGCCGTCGCCGAACTCGGCGACGTTGGCGTACACCTCGAGGATCCGCGACTTCGGCCACAGCGCCTCGATCAGCACCGTGTACCAGGCCTCGATGCCCTTGCGCACCCAGCTGCGGCCGCTCCACAGGAACAGGTTCTTGGCCACCTGCTGGCTGATCGTGCTGGCGCCGCGCACCTTGCGCCCGCGGGCGTTGCTGGCGCGCGCCCGCTCGATGGCCTTGAAGTCGAAGCCGCCGTGGCGGGCGAAGTTCTGGTCCTCGGCCGCGACCATCGACACCGGCAGGCTCGGCGCGATCGCGTCGAGGTCGCGCCAGTCGTAGGCGACGCGGAAGTCCCAGTCGCCCGATCCCCACGCCGCCAGCTGGCGCGAAGCCATGAATGCGCTGAACGGCGGATCGACGAAGCGCAACGCCAGCACCTGCAGCACGCTCAGCGCGAGCAGCAGCAACGGCAGCTTCCACAGCCAACGCGCCCAGCGGCGCCCGCGCTTGCGCTCCGTCACCGCGATGCCCCGCGCTGCTTGACCTGCCCGCACGCGATCCCCATTTCGCTGGTCCCACCCTTCGACGTGACGCGGCATTATCCGTGGTGCCGCATTCCGGACAACGCCGCTGCCCATGACGCCCGCCCATCCTCCTCCTCCGTCCGCCGACGGCGACCGCCTGACCCGCTTCCTGCTCGATCGCGCCGGCGTGCGCGGTGTGCGCGTGCACCTGGACGAGACCTGGGCGCAGATCCGCGGCCGCGGCGACTATCCGGGAGCAGTGGCGGAAATGCTCGGCGAGGCGACCGCGGCGGCGGCCCTGTTCACCGGCCACGCCAAGGTCGACGGCCGCCTGTCGGTGCAGCTGCGCGGCCAGGGCCGGCTGCGCACCCTGTTCGCCGAATGCACCGCCGCCGGCACCCTGCGCGGGATCGCGCAGCTCGCGGAAGGCGACGAAGGCACGGTGTCGCGCGACCTGCGCGAGCTGGGCCCGGGCGCGATGCTGGCGATCACCATCGAGAATCCCGGCACGCCGGGTCGCGAGCCGGTGCGCTACCAGGGCATCGTCGCGCTGGAGGCCGACGCGCTGTCGACGGCGTTCGAGCAGTATTTCCAGCGTTCCGAGCAATTGCCGACGCGGCTGCTGCTGGCCGCCGACGACCGCCGCGCCGCCGGCCTGATGCTGCAGAAGCTGCCGGGCGACACCGGGGACGATGACGGCTGGCGGCGCGCCAATGCCCTGTTCGACACCCTGGCCGCCGACGAACTGCTGGACTGGCCGGTCGAGACCCTGCTGGCGCGTTTGTTCCATGAGGATGGGGTCCGCCTGCTCGGCGACAGGCCGCTGCGCTTCGCCTGCTCCTGCTCCCGGGAGCGGGTGGCGGCGATGCTCGAGTCGCTGGGGCCGGAGGAAGCCGGGGCCGCGGTCATCGGCGGCAGCGCGCACGTGCGCTGCGAGTTCTGCGGCCAGGACTACCGGTTCACGGCCGCCGAGGTCGCGGCGCTGTTCAGCCAGGCCGCGCCGCGGGTGGAGGCCCCGGAGCGACTGCAGTAGGCCTTTCCGATGAACGGGACAGCCTGAGGGGATTGTTAAAGAAACATAAACCGGATAAAGTCAATCCCCCATCCACCGGGGGAACTTCGCCCGGGGCCAGGGGTCGATTCCAAGCCATGCGAACGCGCCTCGTCCAGCTCTCGATTGCCGTCCTGCTCGCCTGTGGCGTGGCCACGGGCGCGTCCGCGCAGTCGACGGCCAACACCGCGGTGCTGCCGGTCTACAACAACGCCAGCAACAAGGTCGAGGCCTATCTGCTGCTCGAGCCGACGGACGGCCCGCAGGTCGGCGCGCGCCGTCGCTTCGGCGGCAAGAACGAACTCGACGCCGCGTTCGGCCTGGATGCGGGCGATTCGCTCGCGCTGCTGTGCAAGAACGGCGTGGCCAGCGCGCTGTCGAGCCTGGCCAACAACTGCCTGCTCGGCTCCGTGGGCGACGATGGCGACGGAGACGGCGACGGCGTGAGTCATCGCGCCAGCGCCACGGCCGCCTTCAGCCGTCCGGGCGGCCGCATCGGCGTCACCGCGGGCAGCGGTCGCGCCAACCTGCCGGCATGGCTGACGCCCAACGGCAACCGTGCCGGCGACGTCAACGTCAACGACCTCACCGTCTTCGCGCAGAAGAACATCGGCCGCGAAGGCACGGTCTCGATCGCCGGCACCATGGCCAAGGCGCAGCTGATCCCCAGCGGCGACCTGCCCGCCGGCCTCGCCGACAACTGGGACGCCAAGACCCTGACGCTCGGCGGCGGCTATGGCGCATTTGGCGCCAGCATCATCGGCCACGTGGTCAACACGCCCGGCCAGCAGCAGTGGGAAGGCCTCGGCGTCGGCCTGACCTGGCGCACGCCCTGGAGCGGCCAGCTCACCGTCGGCGCCGACAACCTCGTGACCCGCGGCAAGAACCCGTTCTCGCCGGGCGTCGACGGCAAGCAGGACGAGGGCGCGATCCCGTACGTCCGCTACGAGCAGGATCTCTGATCCGCTGATCCCGGCGCCCGCTTCTGGCGGGATGCGGACCATCCCGTACCTCCCTTTTTCCGGATGCCCGGCACGCAGGCCGTGCCGCGGCATGTCACGTGGACGCGGGCATTGCCCCTGCACGTGGTCTGGCCAGGCCTGCACCCGGTACACGTTGCCGCGACCGGGTCCTGATCCGCGGCAGCCGCGCCCCGATTCATCCTTGCGCCCTCCGGTGATCGCGGTGCATACGCACGCGTATTGACGGCCCCCGGCAGGCCGATGTGCCTTTTTTTCCATGTGTTAACGACACTTTAATTTTTCCGCGAGCGGGACTACTATCGCCCGAGCCTTGCCGGAACTTGGTGTCTTTCTTGACGTCACCCGGGAAGGTTCCCATGGGATTTACCCGAGTTTTTCCACGTTTGGAGAGAGAGATGACCTTCAAGACCACCAAGCTCCGCGACGCCATCTCCATGGCGCTCGCCGTGAGCGCCACTGCCCTCGCGGGCACCGGTGTTGCGTTCGCGCAGGATGCGGCGCCCAGCGACCAGCAGGCCACGACCCTCGACCGCATCGAGGTGACCGGCTCGCGCATCCCGCGCGCCGAGATCGAGAACGAACAGCCGATCATCACCGTCACCCGCGACCAGATCGAGAAGCAGGGCTTCAGCTCCGTCGCCGACA
>DATLJE010000011.1:0-52274 GCA_035539095.1 Luteimonas sp. | reverse complement strand
CCGATTCCCGATTCCCGATTCCCGATGAAGAAAGCCGTCGTCCTCGTTTCAGGTGGCATGGATTCCGCCGTCGTCCTCGCCATCGCCCGCGAGCAGGGGCTCGCCGTGCATGCGCTGAGCGTGTCGTACGGCCAGCGCCACACCTCCGAGCTCGACGCCGCGGAGCGCGTCGCGGCGGCGCTGGGCGCGGTCGAGCACAAGACGGTGAACGTCGACCTGCGCGCGATCGGCGGCTCGGCGCTCACCGCCGACATCGACGTGCCGCTGGATTCCGACCAGGACGCCGACGCGCCCGCGATCCCGGTGACCTACGTGCCCGCGCGCAACACCATCATGCTGTCGGTGGCGCTGGGCTGGGCCGAGGTGCTGGGCGCGGCCGACATCTTCTGCGGCGTCAACGCGGTGGACTATTCCGGCTACCCCGACTGCCGGCCCGAGTTCATCGACGCCTTCGAGCGGCTGGCCAACCTTGCCACCAAGGCCGGGGTCGAGGGCGCCGGCATCCGCATCCACGCGCCGCTGCAGCGGATGAGCAAGGCCGACATCGTGCGCGAGGGCCTGCGCCTGGGCGTCGACTTCGCCGCCACCGTCTCCTGCTACCAGGCCGACGCGCTGGGCCGCGCCTGCGGCCACTGCGACGCCTGCCGGCTGCGCGCCGAGGGCTTCGCCGCGGCCGGCGCCGCCGATCCCACCCGTTACGCCGCGTAGCGTCGCGGCGGTGCGGTAGAATTGCCGCCCCGCGCGGCAGGCGCGGCCTCGTGGGCCGTTAGCTCAGTCGGTAGAGCATCGGACTTTTAATCCGCTGGTCGATGGTTCGAATCCATCACGGCCCACCATTCGGCGCTGCGATGCGGTTGCCGGCACGCACCGGTGCAATGCCCGGGCGCCTGAAACGCGCCAGCGGGATCCCGATCCTTCGTTCACGCATCCTGCGCCGCGGGCGCGTCCGCAGCCGCCGTGATCGTCGCCAGCACGTCCTCGCCGTAGCGCGCCAGCTTGGTGCCGCCGATGCCGCCGACCTGCGCGAGTTCGTCGAGCGTGGCCGGCCGGTGCTGCGCGATGCCGCGCAGGGTGGCGTCGTGGAAGATCACGTAGGGCGGCACGTTCTGTTCGCGCGACAGCCGCGTGCGCAGCTCGCGCAGGGCCTCGAACAGCGGCCGGTCGGCGGCCGACAGTTCCACCGGCGCGGCGCTGCCGGCGCGCGCGGCGCGGTTGCGTTCGCGCTGGCGGGCGCGCGGCAGCTCCTTGCGGAGCATCACCGCTTGCCCGCCGCGCAGCACGGCGCGGCTGGCGTCGGTGAGGCGCAGGCCGCCGTAGCCTTCCGAATCCACGTCGAGCAGGCCGGCGGCGAGCAGCTGGCGGAACACCCCGCGCCAGCTGCGCGCGTCCAGGTCGTCGCCGACGCCGAAGGTGGAGAGGCGATCGTGGCCGAACTGCACGATGCGCTCGTTCTCCACCCCGCGCAGGATGTCGACCAGGTGCGCGACGCCGAAGCGCTGGCCGCTGCGATAGACGCACGAGAGCGCCTTCTGCGCGGCGATGGTGGCGTCCCAGGTCTCGGCCGGCTGCAGGCAGTTGTCGCAGTTGCCGCAGGCGCCGCCGGTCGCGCCCTCCGGCGCGCCGACGGGCACGTACTCCTCGCCGAAGCTGGCCAGCAGCACCTGGCGGCGGCAGCGCAGCGTCTCGCAGTAGCCGACCAGGGCGTCGAGCTTGCGCCGCTCCAGCCACTTGCGCTCCTCGCCGGCCTCGGACTTCTCGATCATCTGCCGCAGCAGCACCACGTCGCCCAGGCCGTGGCACAGCCAGGCCTCGGCCGGCTCGCCGTCACGGCCGGCGCGACCGGTTTCCTGGTAGTAGCCCTCGATCGACTTGGGCAGGTCGAGGTGGGCCACGAAGCGCACGTCGGGCTTGTCGATGCCCATGCCGAAGGCGATGGTGGCGACGATCACCACGCCTTCCTCGCGCAGGAAGCGGCGCTGGTTGGCCGCGCGCAGCGCCGCGTCCATGCCGGCGTGGTAGGGCAGGGCGTCGAAGCCGGCCTCGCGCAGCGCCGCGGCGGTCTTCTCGACCTTGTTGCGCGAGAGGCAGTAGACGATCCCGGCCTCGCCGCGGTGGGCGTCGAGGAAGTTGCGCAGCTGGCGGCTGCCGTTGTCCTTCTGCACCACGGTGTAGCGGATGTTGGGGCGGTCGAACGAGCTGACGAAGCGGCTGGCGTCCTCGAGCTGCAGGCGCTCGGCGATCTCGCGCTGGGTCGGCGGGTCGGCGGTGGCGGTGAGCGCGATGCGCGGCACCTGCGGCCAGCGTTCGTGCAGCAGGGTCAGCTCGCGGTACTCGCGGCGGAAGTCGTGGCCCCACTGCGAGACGCAGTGCGCCTCGTCGATCGCGAACAGCGCGACCTGGCTGCGGTCGAGCAGCGACAGGAAGCGCGGGGTCAGCAGGCGTTCGGGGGCCACGTAGAGCAGGTCGAGCTCGCCGGCCAGCAGCTCGCGTTCGATCCGCGCTGCGGATTCGCCGTCGAGCGTGGAGTTGAGGAACTCGGCGCGCACGCCGAGCTGGCGCAGCGCCTCCACCTGGTCCTGCATCAGCGCGATCAGCGGCGAGACCACGATCGCGCAGCCCTCGCGCAGCAGCGCCGGCACCTGGTAGCACAGCGACTTGCCGCCGCCGGTGGGCATCAGCACCAGCGCGTCGTTGCCGGCGGTGACGTGCTCGACGATCGACCGCTGCAGGCCGCGGAAATCGTCGTGGCCGAACACGGTGCGCAGGATGTCGAGGGCGGCGTCGCTCATGCCGCAAGGGTAGCAAGGGCCCGGATCGCGGCCATCGGAGATCGGTGGCGCGTCGCGTCGGGATTCGCCGCGATGCGTGTTGCGGGGCGCGCCGCGCCTCAAACCCTCCCCGGGGACCGGGGAGACGCTGTCAGGCGAGGAGTTCGAAGGTTCCGGCCAGCCCGTCGGCTTCCGCCGACGGCGCCACCCACAGGTCGAACATGCCCGGCTCCACCGTCGGCTCGAGGTCGGCGCCGACGAACAGCAGGTCCTCGCGCCGCAGCGCGAAGCGCACGCTCACGCTCTCGCCGGGACCGAGGCTGACCTTGCGGAAATCCTTGAGCTCGCGAACGGGGCGGGTCACGCTCGCGGCGCGGTCGCGCACGTACAGCTGCACGACCTCCTCGGCGGCGCGCGCGCCGCGGTTGCGGATGCGCACGGTGACCTCCAGCGTGCCGCCCGGCGCCAGCGTGCCGCTGCCGGTGTCGAGCGCGGCGTACTCGATCCGGCCGTAGGTCAGGCCGTGCCCGAACGGGAAGCGCGCGGTGTTCGGCACGCCGCGGTAGTGGGTGGTGAACTTCTCCAGCGCGTCGGGCGACACGCCCGGCCGCCCGGTCGGCTTGTGGTCGTAGTGGTAGGGCACCTGCCCGGCTTCGCGCGGGAAGCTCACCGGCAGGCGGCCGGAGGGCCCGTGGTCGCCGAACAGCACGTCGGCGATCGCGGCGCCCGACGCCGAGCCCAGGAACCAGGTCACCAGGATCGACGGCGCCGCCAGCACGGCGCCGTCCAGCGCCAGCGCGCGGCCGTTGCTCAGCACCACCACCACCGGCGTGCCGGTCGCCGCGACCGCGGCCACCAGGCCCTGCTGCGCGGCAGGCACGCCGATCTCGGTGCGCGACTGCGCCTCGCCGGACTGCTCGCGCGATTCACCGACCGCGAGCACGGCGACGTCCGCCGCGGCCGCCGCCGCGACCGCCGCCTGCAAGCCGCCCGCCAGCGAGCCGCCGGCATTGGCGCCGCGCACCACCTGCAGCGCGTCCGGATCGGCCATCGCCGCACGCATCGCGCTGGCCAGGTCGGTGCCGGGGCTGCCGCCGCCGAAGATCGCCCACGGGCCAGCGGGGTTTTCCCAGTCCTCGGCGAACGGGCCGATCAGCGCGATCCGCTGGCCGCGGCGCTTGAGCGGCAGCAGGTCGCCTTCGTTCTTCAGCATCACGATCGAGCGCCGCGCGGCCTCGCGCGCCAGCGCGAGCGTTTCCGGCCGCCGCTGCCTGGACTGCGCGCGCGCCGGCGCGTGGCGGCGGAACGGGTCGTCGAACAGCCCGAGCGAGGCCTTGACCCGCAGCACGCGCCGCACGGCCTCGTCCAGCCGCGCCATCGGCACCGCGCCGTCGGCCACCAGCCCGGGCAGGTACTTCAGGTACAGGCCGCTCTGCATGCTGATGTCGACGCCGGCCAGGAACGCCAGCCGCGCCGCCTCGCGCGCGTCCGCGGCGAAGCCGTGCGCGACCAGTTCCAGGTCGGCGGTGTAGTCGGAGACCACCAGCCCGCGGAAATCCCATTCGCCGCGCAGCACGTCGCCCAGCAGCCAGCTGTTCGCGGTCGCGGGCACGCCCGAGAGTTCGTTGAACGCGGCCATCGTCGACAGTGCGCCGGCGTCGAAGCCGGCCTGGAACGGCGGGAAGTAGACCTCGCGCAGCGTGCGCTCGGAGACGTCGACGGTGTTGTAGTCCAGGCCCGCCTCCGCCGCGCCGTAGCCGGCGAAGTGCTTGGGGCAGGCGAGCATCGCGTCGGCGCGGTCGAGGCCGTCGCCCTGGAAGCCGCGCACGCGCGCGGCGGCGAAGCGGCGGCCGAGCAGGACGTCCTCGCCCGAGCCTTCGACCATGCGGCCCCAGCGTGCGTCGCGGGCGATGTCGACCATCGGCGCGAAGGTCCAGTCGATGCCGGCCGCGGTGGCCTCCAGGGCGGCCGCACGCGCGGTGCGCCGGGCGAGTTCCGGCTCGAAGCTCGCGGCCTCGGCGAGCGGCACGGGGAAGACGGTGGTGAAGCCGTGGATGACGTCGGCGGCGAAGATGAGCGGGATCTTCAGCCGGCTCTCCATCGCCGCCTTCTGCAGCTGCTGGTGCCAGCGCGGGTCGGAGCCGTTGAACACGCCGGTCAGGCGGCCGGCGCGCGCGGCGGCGAGCTGGCCTTCGGCGGTGGGGCGGATCGCGACCGGGTTGGCGGCCGCGGCCGCGGGATCCTGCACCGCGGACGTGAACAGGGTGAGCTGGCCGGCCTTTTCCTCGACGCTCATGCGCGCGAGCAGGTCGCCGATAAAGGCGGGGTCGGCGGCCTTCGAGGGTCCCAGCGCCAGTCCGACCGGCGCGCGCGCCAGCAGTGCCAGCGCGCCAGCGCCGGCGAGCAGTTCGCGACGCGAGAGGGCGGGGGCCATGGCGGATCCTCGTCGAAGGGCGGTTCCGCTGGAATGTAAACGATTACAGGGTCGCGTTTCGACCACGGATGCCTGGAAGCTTCCTCACATTGCGAGAAGCCGCGCGTCTACAGGCTTTTGCTCGATACGGTCCGCGCCTGACTCATGAAGAGGACAGCGCTCTCGTTCGATCGCACGCCTCGCTTCGACCTGACGGGCCCCGGCGCGGCCGGGAGGCCTTCGGGGCGAATGTCCCCCGGCGCCGGCCGTTGGCCGACGCCTCCTCCTTTATTTCGCCCCGAAGGCCTCCCGGCCGCGCCGGGGCGATTGATCGCAGGCATGCGAATTGGAGATCCAGGATGCGGTTTGCCTTCAAGTTCGCCCCAAAAGGTCTGCGTCCACACCGGGGCGTCTGATCGCAGGCTTGCCGAAAAAGCAGAGGTCGGCATGACGGGTGCCGGGGGTGTAGCCCCGACCTACGGCTTTGCTCTTGAGCCACCGCGCAACCTTGACGCAGGGTGCGGATGCCCTTGGGTGCGAAATAAAGGAGGAGGCATGCGCCGCAGGCGGATGCCGGGGGACATTCGCACCCAAGGGCATCCGCATCCTGCGCCATGCGGCGGCCAGCAACAGGCGCAGAGCTTGCCATCAGTCATGGAAAGGAACCGGGAAGGCCCGCGCGGACGCGGGCCTCCCATCGAAACGCCGCAAGCCGGTCACCCGGCCGGCGCGGGGCTCACTGCAGCAGCGAGCGCAGCATCCAGGCGTATTTCTCGTGGGTCTGCAGGCGCTGGGTCAGCAGGTCCACGGACGGGTCGTCGCCGGCCTTGTCGGCGGTCTTGAGCGCCTTGCGCGCGGTGCGGCACACGGCCTCGTTGCCGACCACGAGCTGGCGCACCATCTCGCGCCACTCCGGCGCCTCGGTGAGCCCCGGTTCCTCCGGGATGCTCGACAGGCGGATGAACTCCGCGTACGAGCCCGGCGCGTTGAAGCCCAGCGCGCGGATGCGCTCGGCGGTGTCGTCCAGCGCGTTCCACTGCTCGGTGTACTGCGCCTCGAACATCGTGTGCAGCGCGTTGAACATCGGCCCGGTCACGTTCCAGTGGAAGTTGTGGGTCTTCAGGTACAGCGTGTAGGCATCGGCGAGGAACGCCGACAGCCCCTGCGCGATCTGCTTGCGGTCGGCCGCGCCGATGCCGATGTCGATCGCCGGCCCGCGGTCGCCCGGCGCGGGCGAGGCCGCGGGATTGGCGCTTGCGGATTTCGCCTTCGACTTGCCCTTGCTGCTGGAGGCCTTGGCCATGGTTCCTTCTCCGGATGGGGGGATGCCGCCACAATAGGCGCTGGCGGCGATCGCGTGAAATGGAAAGTCGCTGTCGGAAAGATCAATGAAGCCTATCGACCAGAATGCAAGTGCCGCGTCAAGGCAGGCCGCACGCGCCATCGACGGCGCCTGCAGCCGCGACGGCGCACGCCTGCGCGGGCTGCTGCGGCGCTGGCAGGCGGCGCCCGGGGACGCGGCCGCGCGCGCGGCGTTCGAGGCCGCGCTGGCGCAGTCGGTCGAAAGGCGCACCGCGCGCGCGGCGCGGCTGCCGCGGGCCGCGGTCGACCCGGCGCTGCCGATCGCCGCGCACGCCGACGACATCGTCGCGCTGATCCGCGAGCACCCGGTGGTCGTGGTCGCCGGCGAGACCGGCTCGGGCAAGACCACCCAGCTGCCGAAGCTGTGCCTGGCGGCCGGGCGTGGCGCCGCCGGGATGATCGCCTGCACCCAGCCGCGACGGATCGCCGCGCGCGCGGTCGCCCGGCGCGTGGCCGAGGAACTGCAGGTGCCGCTGGGCGGCGCGGTCGGCTTCCAGGTGCGCTTCAGCGACCAGGTCTCGGCCGACACCGCGGTCAAGTTCATGACCGACGGCATCCTGCTCGCCGAGATCGCCTCCGACCGATGGCTGTCGGCCTACGACACCATCATCATCGACGAGGCCCACGAGCGCAGCCTCAACATCGACTTCCTGCTCGGATACCTCAAGCAGCTGCTGCAGCGGCGCCGCGACCTCAAGGTCATCGTCACCTCGGCCACGATCGATACCGAGCGCTTCGCCGCGCACTTCGGCGATGCGCCGGTGGTGGACGTCGAAGGCCGCGGCTATCCGGTCGAGGTGCGCCACCGGCCGCTGGAAGGCGATGGGGAAGACGAAGGCGGGCGCACCGTGCTCGACGGCGTCGTCGCCGCCTGCGACGAGATCGCACGCGAACGGCCCGGCCCCAACGGGGCATGGGGCGACACCCTGGTGTTCCTGCCCGGCGAGCGCGAGATCCGCGACGCGCACCAGGCGCTGGAGCGGCGCAAGTACCGCCACACCGAGGTGCTGCCGCTGTACGCGCGGCTGTCGGCGCGCGACCAGGACCGCGTGTTCCATCCCGGCCCGCAGCGGCGCATCGTGCTCGCCACCAACGTCGCCGAGACCTCGCTGACGGTGCCGCGCATCCACTACGTGGTCGATCCCGGGCTGGCGCGCGTGAAGCGCTACAGCCTGCGCCTGAAGCTCGACCGCCTGCACGTCGAGCCGGTCAGCCAGGCCAGCGCCGACCAGCGCAAGGGCCGCTGCGGGCGCATCGCGCCGGGCACCTGCTACCGCATCTATTCCGAGGCCGACTTCCAGGCGCGCGCGCCATACACCGATCCCGAGATCCGCCGCGCGGCGCTGGCGGGCGTGATCCTGCGCATGCTGTCGCTCGGGCTGGGCGGCGACGAAGGCGACGGCAAGCGTCGGCGGCCGCGTCGCGGCGGCGGCGCAAGCGACGCGGCGCGGGCGGCGGGCAACGCGCGCCTGGTCGAGGATTTCCCCTTCATCGATCCGCCGGACCCGCGCGCGATCGCCGACGGCTGGCAGCAGCTGGCCGAGCTCGGCGCGGTGGACGCGCAGCGCAGGCTGACGGCGGTCGGCAAGCTGATGTCGAAGCTGCCGGTGGACGTGAAGCTCGCGCGCATGCTGGTCGCGTCGAAGGAGCACGGCTGCCTGCGCGAGATGCTGGCGATCGCCGCCTTCCTCGGCATCCAGGACCCACGCGAGCGCCCGGCCGACCAGCGCGCGGCGGCCGACAACGCGCACGCGCAGTTCCGCGACGCGCGATCGGAGTTCGTCGGCATCCTCAAGCTGTGGGACGCCTATCGCGCGGCGCACGAGGAGATGACCCAGTCGCAGCTGCGCAAGTGGTGCGAGCGCAGCTTCCTCGGCTTCCTGCGCATGCGCGAATGGCGGGAGCTGCATCGGCAGCTCAAGCTGCAGTGCGAGGAGCTGGGATGGCGGGAGGAAAGGGATCCTGAGCCCCTTTCCTCTCCCCGGCCCGCTCGCGAAACCGCGAAGTCGCCGGCCCGACGCGGGCGGGACAAGCGCGAAGCGCGCGGAACATCCGAAGGGTGGACCCAACGCGGCGAGCGCAACGAGTCATCCATGGACGTTGGCTCTCGACATCAGGAGCGGAAATCCCTGGATTCCCGTCCCCGCGGGAATGACGCGTCCGGGACGACGACGCGCGCTGCCGACGACCGTTCCGATACCCACGCCGCCTACGTCCGCCTCCACCGCGCCCTCATCGCCGGCTTGCCCACGCAGGTCGGCCAGCGCACCGAGCGCAGCCAGTACGACGGCCCGCGCGGGCGCAAGTTCCAGCTCTTCCCCGGTTCGCCGCTGGCGTCGAAGCCGCCGCCGTGGGTGCTGTCGGCGACGCTGCTCGACACCGACGCCGGCAAGCCGTGGGCGCTGACCAACGCCGCGATCGAGCCGGACTGGGTGATCGCCGAGCTGCCGCACCTGCTCGCGCAGCGCCACTTCGATCCGCGCTGGTCGCGCAGCCAGGGGCGCGTCGTCGGCAGCGAGCAGGTCTCGCTGTTCGGCCTGGTGCTGGCGCCGAAGCGGCCGATCCACTACGGCGGCCTGTATCCGGAGGAGTCGCGCGAGCTGTTCGTGCGCGACGGCCTGGTCGCCGGCGAGATCAACAGCCGCAGCGCCTTCCTCGCGCGCAACCGCAAGGTGCTGGCGCAGGCGGAAGAAGAGGAAGCCAAGCAGCGCCGCGCCGGCCTGGTCGTCGACGAGGACTGGATGGCGCAGTGGTACCGCGACCGCATCCCGGCGGAGATCGTCAGTGCGCAGGCGCTCGATGCCTGGTATTCGAAGCTGCCGGCCGACGCGAGGCAGGCGCTGGAGTGGACGCGCGAGGACCTGCTGGTCGCCGACGAATCGGACGCCGCGCTGTTCCCCGCCTTCCTGCCGCTGGGCGAGGCGCGGCTGGCGGTGCGCTACCGCTTCGAGCCGGGCGCGATCGACGACGGCATGACGGTGGTGGTGCCGCTGCACCTGCTCAATGCGCTGGACGCGGCGCGGCTGTCGTGGCTGGCGCCGGGCTTCGTCGCCGACAAGGCCGCGGCGATGATCCGCTCGCTGCCCAAGGCGCTGCGGCGCAATTTCGTGCCGGCGCCGGACTTCGCGCGCGCCTTCGCGCAGGTGCATGGCGCCGCGGACGCGGCGACCGATGCGTTCGCCGGCGCACTGGCGCGCTTCCTGCGGCGGCTCGCCGACGTCGAGGTGATGGCCGGCGACTTCGACGAGACCGCGCTCGAGCCGCACCTGCGCGCCAACCTGCGCCTGCTCGACGCCGATGGCCGCGCGGTGCTGGCCGAATCGCGCAACCTGGACGAGCTGCGCGAACGTTTCGGCGCCCGCGCCCGCGACGCCTTCGCCGAGCGCGCCTCGAAGGGGCTGGCACGCGGCGGCCTCACCGCCTTCCCCCATGAGCCGATCCCCGAATCCGTGCCCGGCGCCGGCGGCGTGCCGGCGTATCCGGCGCTGCACGACGACGGCGGCAGCGTCTCGCTCGACGTCCACGCCGATCGCAACGAGGCGCGCAGGCACCATCCGCGCGGCGTGCGCCGGCTGCTCGCGCTCGCGCTGGCCGATCGCATGCGCCAGGCCCGCAAGCAGCTGCCGGTGGCGCCGAAGACCGCGCTGCTGTACGCGGCGATCGAATCGGCCGCGCCGCGCGGCCAGCAGCCCGGCCGGCCGGCCGACCACCTGCGCGAGGATCTGGTCGACGGCGCGTTCGCGGCGCTCGCAAGCGACGGCCTGGGTGACATCCGCGACGCCGCTGCGTTCGAGGCCCGCCGCGAGGCGATCGGCAAGGCGCTGTTCGGCGAGGCGATGCGCCGCCTGCAGCAGGCCGAGACCATCCTGGGCCTGGTCGCCGAGGTGCGCGCGAAGCTCGATTCGAAGCTGGTCGGCTGGGCGCGCGGCAACCTCGACGACATGCGCGCGCAGCTGGCCGCGCTGGTGCCGCCGGGCTTCCTGCGCGACGTGCCGGCCGCCGCGCTCGCCGAGTACCCACGCTACCTGCGCGCGCTGGCCGTGCGCGCGCAGCGCGCGCTCGCCGACCCCGCGCGCGACCAGCAGCGCATGCTCGACCTCAAGCCGTTCGCCGACGCGCTGGCCGACGCGGAACTCGCAGGGCTTGCCGCGGAGCCCGGCTGGCAGGCGCTGCGCTGGGACCTCGAGGAACTGCGCGTCTCGCTGTTCGCCCAGGAGCTGGGCGCCAAGGGCGGCGTGTCGCCGAAGAAGCTGGCGGCAAGGGTGGCGCAGCTCGGGTAGTGGCGCACCAGGGCGCGACCCGGCGAAAAGCGGTCGCGCCCTGGTGCGCTCCTACGGCCTTCGCGCGAAGTATCGGCGCGCAGGCACGACCCGCGCCATCGGGTGGGGATTGTGCAATCGGAGCGACGCGAGCTCGAAAGGGCGCCGATGGCCGGGGATCGCGTCCTACTTCACCCGCTCGACCTTGGCGTTGGTGCTGTAGCCCTTGATCATCATGTACCAGGCGTTGCCGACCATGCTCGGCTTGATCCGCACCTCGGGATCGGTGGCGCGCACGCCGGCCAGCGAGGCGGTATCGGTCTGGCGCCAGACCTGGCCGTTGTCGAGGGTGTACTGGCGGCCCTTCTCGAAGCCGCGGAACTCGCCGACGATGTGGGCCACCACCGGCTCGGTCGAGCCGAAGTTGAAGAAGCCGCGGTTGTCGTCCTCGACCTGCTTCTTCGCCTGCACCGCGGCCTTGGTGGTCTCGGTGTCGATCGTCCTGCCCAGCCATGCATTGAGCGCGGCAAGCTCCTGTGCGTCGAGCTTGTCCAGGCCCGCGGCCTTGAACTCTTCCGGCGTCATCTGGCGTTCGATCGGCGCGGTGCCGCCAGCGACCTGCGCGGACGCGGGCAGGATGCAGCCGAGCAGCAGGGTGAACGCGAGCAGTCGCAAACAACGCATGGCCTGTTCCTCCGGGCGTGGGGCGGCTAGTGTAGACCTTCCCCCCGGAGCTTGAACGCGTGTCCGTGCCCGTGCCCGACGTCGATGCCGCCTTGGCCGCCCACCCGGCGGTCGCGGCGCTGCCGCAGCGGCTGCACCGGCTGCTGGACGAGGCGCTGGCGTCCGGCGGCGGCGAGGGCGGCGAGCCGGCCGACGTCGTGGCCGACACGCTCGACGCGCTGGCCCTGCTCAACGCCGACGGCGAGGTGGTGCTGGCGACGATCCTGCACGCGCTTCCGCGCGCGGCGGCGCGGCTCGAGGCCCGGCTCGCGGATGCCGAGCCGGCCGTCGCCGCACTCGTCGATGGCCAGCGCGCCGCGACGCAGGTGTGGGCGCTGCATGCCGAACGCGGCGGCGCCGGCAACGCCGAAGGCCTGCGCCGGCTCTTGCTGGCGATCGTGCGCGACCTGCGGGTGGTGCCGATCCTGCTGGCGCGGCAGCTCGCGCAACTGCGCGCCGCCGCGCGGCTGCCTGAAGACGAGCGTCGCGAGCTCGCGCAGCTCACCCGCGACATCCACGCGCCGCTGGCCAACCGGCTCGGCATCTGGCAGCTCAAGTGGGAGCTCGAGGACCTGGCGTTCCGCCACATCGACCCCGACACCTACCGCCGCATCGCGCGCCTGCTCGACGACAAGCGCGCCGGCCGCGAGCGCTACATCGCGCAGGTGACGAAGTCGCTGCGCGAGGCGCTGGCCGCGCAGGGCATCGACGCCGAGGTCGCGGGCCGCCCCAAGCACATCTACAGCATCTGGAAGAAGATGCAGAAGAAGGGCGTGCCGATCGGCGAGCTCTACGACCTGCGCGCGGTGCGCGTGCTGGTCGACGACATCCCGGCCTGCTACGCCGCGCTGGGCGTGGCGCACGCACTGTGGCTGCCGATCCCGAGCGAGTTCGACGACTACATCGCACGCCCCAAGCACAACGACTATCGCTCGCTGCACACCGCCGTGGTCGGGCCCGGGGGAAAGACGCTGGAGGTGCAGATCCGCACCCGCGAGATGCACGCGCAGGCAGAGCTCGGCGTCGCCGCGCACTGGCGCTACAAGGAACATGCCTATTCGGGGCCGGGCGGCTCGCAGCGCTCGGCCGCCGGCAACGCCGCGCTCGACCGCAAGATCGAATGGATGCGCCGGCTGCTGGAGGCGCACGCGGAAGGCCAGGGCGAGCTCGCTGGCGGCCTCGACACCGAGCTCGTCGAGGATCGCGTCTACGTGCTCACGCCGCGCGGCGAGGTGGTGGACCTGCCGCGCGGCGCGACGCCGCTGGACTTCGCCTACCACGTGCACACCGATGTCGGCCATCGCTGCCGCGGCGCCAAGGTCGACGGCCGCATCGTCCCGCTCGACCACCGGCTGCGCAGCGGCGACCGGGTCGAGATCCTCACCGGCAAGGCGTCGGAGCCGCGCCGCGACTGGCTGGTGGCGGCGAACGGCTTCCTGGCCAGCGCGCGCTCGCGCGAGAAGGTGCGCAACTGGTTCAACAAGCTCGATCGCGCGCGCAACCTTCAGGACGGCCGCGAGCTGCTCGACAAGGAGCTCAAGCGCCTGGGCCTGCAGCAGGCCGACCTCGCGCCGGCGCTGCAGAAGTTCAACGCCGCCACGGCGGACGACCTGTGCGTGCTGGTGGCGCTGGGCGACGTCGGCGCGCACCAGGTCGGCCGCGCGCTGCTGGAGCAGGAGCGCAGTGAACGCGAGGCCGCGGCGGCGCAGCCCGAGCCCGCGGTCGCGGTACGCGCGCCGCGCAAGCCGGCGAAGACGCCGGCCTCGGCGTTCACCGTCGTCGGCGTCGGCAACCTGCTGGTGCAGGTCGCGCGCTGCTGCCAGCCGGTGCCGGGCGAGGCGGTGTCGGGCTACCTCACCCGCGGCCGCGGCGTGAGCGTGCATCGCAGCGACTGCGCGGCGTTCCTGCGCCTGGCCGCCGCCAGCCCGCAGCGGGTGCTGCCGGTGGAATGGGGGCGCGTGGGCGGCGGCCACGAGGCCGGCGTGGTGATCGATGCGATCGACCGCAAGCACCTGCTCAAAGACCTGACCAACCTGATCGCGCAGGAGGACGCGCACGTGCTGGAGATCCGCAGCGACAGCGGCCGCCACGGCCAGGTGCGGCTGCAGCTGCAGCTGCGCGTGCAGGACTTCGGCCAGCTTTCGCGCCTGCTCGGCAAGCTCGACGCGCTGCCGGGCGTGCAGCAGGCGCGCAGGGGATAGGCGAGTCAGCCCCTCTCCTGCGAAGCGGGAGAGGGAGGCGCGAAGCGCCGGGTGAGGGAGCGAGCGCAGCGAGCCGCCTTCGCTCCTCCCTGCAAGCGCGGGAAGAAACCTGCCGCTCACGGCAGCCGCCAGCGGCATCTTCTATGCTGCGCCGGTGATCCGCGATCGCGACCACCCCGACGCCGACGATGCACGCCGCGATGATTCGCCGGCGGCGCCGGATGGACGCCGCGAGCCTCGATTGGGCCCGGTCGGCGGCCTCGACTTCGACCGTCCGGCCCGGCCGGAGGCGCGCGCGCGCCGGACGCCGCGCCGGTGGCCCTGGATCGCCGCCGCGGCACTGCTGCTGGTGGTGCTGGTGGTCGCGTTCCGGCGCCCGCTGGCCGACCGGCTGTGGCCGCAGACCCGCGCCCAGGCGCTGCGCGCGCAGGCGGCGCAGGCGCTGGCGCAGGGACGGCTGAGCGCCGCCGACGGCAGCGGCGCGCGCGAGCTGTACGAGGCCGCACTGGCGATGGATCCGGATCGCGACGAGGCGCGCGTGGGCCTGGCGCGCGTGGCCGAGGCGGCGCTGGCGCAGGCGCGCGCGGCGATCGCGCAGGATCGTTTCGCCGACGCGCATGCATCGCTGCGGCTGGCGCGCGCGCTGTCGGTGCCGCGCGCCGACGCCGCCCGCGTCGAGGCGGCGCTGCGCAGGCGCGAGGCCGCCCACGCCGGCATCCCGGGACTGCTGGAGCGCGCCGATGCCGCGCGCGCGGCCGGCCGCTTCACCGGCGACGACGCGGCCGCGCTGCCGCTGTACCGGCGCATCCTCGCCCTGCAGCCGGAAAACACGCGCGCGCTCGAAGGCCGCGAGGACGCGCTCGGCGAACTGCTGCAGCAGGCACGCGCCCGGCTGCGCGACGGCCAGCTGGCCGAAGCCGCGGCGGCGATCGAAACCGCGCGCGGCTACGACCCCGGCCACGTCGACCTGCCCGACACGCAGGCGCGCCTGAACGAGGAGCTCGACGACGTCCGCCGCAACGCCGCCGCCGACCTGCGCGTCGGCCGGCTCGAGCGCGCCGCCGAACGCTACCGCCTGCTGTCGGAGGCCGGCCAACAGGCCGACGGCGAGGCCGGGCTGGAGCGCGTCGCCGCGGCCTGGGCGCATCGCGCCGAAACCCTCGCCGGCGACTTCCGCTTCGGCGCCGCCGCCGCCGCGCTGGCGCAGGCGCGCGCGCTGGCTCCCGACGCGGGCGCGGTCGCCGCGGCCGCGCAGCGCATCGCGCGCGCGCAGCAGGCGCACGCGCGCATCGGCAGCCAGCTGCCGCCGCGCGAGCGCGCGCGCCGGGTGGCGCGCCTGCTCGCCGAGGCCGAAGCCGCCGAGGCGCGCGGCGAGCTGGTCGAGCCGCCGGGCGACAGTGCCTTCGACAAGCTGCGCGCCGCGCGTGCGATCGCGCCGGACGACGCGGCGGTGAGGCGCGCATCGGCGCGGCTGCTGCCGGCCGCCACGCAGTGCTTCGAACGCGCGCTGCGCGACAACAACCTCGGGCGCGCGCGCGCCTGCCTCGACGCGCGCGCGGTCGTCGACGGCGACGATGCGGCGCTGGCCGCCGCGCGACGGCGCCTGGCCGGGCGTTGGCTGGCGATCGGCGACGAGCGCCTGGGCGCGGGCGAGCTGCGCGGCGCCACTGCGGCGCTGGCCTCGGCGCGCGCGCTCGACCCGGGCACGCCGGGGCTGGCGGAATTCGAGCAACGGATCCGCGCGGCGTCGATCCCGCAGCGTTGAGGCGCTTCAGGTCGCGTCGAAGAACACCCGTCGCACCGTGCCGCGCGCCGCATCGAGCGAGAAGTGGCGGGCGACGTTGTCCAGCCCGTTGCGCGCCAGCGCGTCCCACAGCGTCTCGTCCTCGTGCAGCCGCGCCACCGCGTCGGCGAAGGCGCCCGGGTCGTCGGCCACCAGCACGTCGTGGCCTTCGCGCAGGTGCATGCCCTCGACCGCGCAGGCGGTGGCCACCACCGGCTGGCCGTGCGCCATGCTCAGGTTGACCTTGCCCTTGACCCCGGCGCCGTAGCGCAGCGGCGCCAGCGCGACGCGGCAGCCGTCCATGTAGGGCGCGATATCGGGCACGTGGCCATGGACGACGACGCCCTCGTGCGCGGCCAGCGCGGCGACCGCGTCGACCACGTCGCCGCCGATGCAGTGGAAGCGCACGCCGGGCAGGCGCGCGCGCACCTGCGGGAACACCGCCTCGACGAACCAGCGCACCGCATCGACGTTCGGCGGATGGCGGAAGCCGCCGACGAACACCAAGTCCCTGCGCTGCGCGAACGGCGCGCCGGGGCCGGCGACGTGGTGCAGGTTGGACAACACCTCCACCCGCGCGCCGGGCGCGTCGCGCGCCAGCAGCGCGCGCTCGGCCTCGCTCACCACCACGGTCAGGTCGCTGCGCGCGATCACGTCGAGCTCGAGCGCGCGGGTGCGCAGGGCCGCGCGCGCCATCGCCGCGTCGCCGGCGACCTCGGCCGCGCGGCCCTCGCGCAGGTAGTGCAGGTCGATGGTGTCGAACACCAGCCGCGCCCGCGGCGCGTGCTCGCGCAGCAGCGGCAGGAATTCGCGCGCCACGTAGTGCCGGCACGCGACCACGGCGTCGAAGCGCGGCCCGTGCTCGCGCAGCCAGGCGGGGAAGCGGTGCAGGTACGGCGCATGCCAGGTTTCGACGCCCGCGCGCTGCAGCGCCACGGTGTAGTCGCCGGCGTGCTTGGCGTCGGCGGGCACGAAGACCACGTGTGCGCCTTCCTCGCGCAGCAGCCGCATCAGGTTGACCAGCCGCAGCGAGCCGGAATCGCGGTCGGGCATCGGTGTCAGCGCGTCGATCACCAGCACCTGCGGCTGCCCGCGATGCAAGGTGGCGGGCGAGGGCACGGTGCCGGGCTGCAAGTGCGCGGCGAGCGCCGCGCGCCGGTGCTCGAGGAAGCGGCCGCGGTTGCGCGCCTGGTAGGCCTTGGTGCCGCTGCCGGTGTCGGTGCCCGCGGTGGTGCCCTCGTCGTGGACCACGCGCGCGGCGGGCTGGTACAGCACGCGGCTGCCGGCCGCGCGCACCGCGAAGGCGAGGTCGGTGTCCTCGTAGTAGGCCGGCGCGTAGCGGGCGTCGAACATGCCCGATGCCATGAACAGCGCGCGCGGGATCGCGATCGCCGCGCCGCTCACGTAGTCGGCGTCGCGCAGGTAGGCGAAGCGCGGGTCGGCCGGGGATTCGTTGCGGCCGTAGTTCCAGCCGCTGCCGTCGGCGAACACCACCCCGCCGGCCTCCTGCAGCCTGCCGTCCGGATACAGCAGCTGCGCGCCGACCAGCCCCGCGCCGGGCTGCTCGGCGAAGGTGCGCAGCAGCGCGTCCAGCCAGCCCGGCTGCGGCACGGTGTCGTTGTTGAGGAAGACCAGGTACTCGCCGCGCGCTAGCGCCGCGCCATCGTTGCAGGCGGCGATGAAGCCGCCGTTCTGCGCGCGGCGGTGGTAGCGCAGGCCGGGGATCGCCGGCAGCGCGGCGGCGGTGTCGTCCGGCGAGCCGTCGTCGACGACGATCACCTCGAACGCCGCCAGCGGCGGCTGCGCGGCCAGCGCGCGCAGGCAGCCGAGCGTGTGCGCCAGCTGGCCGTAGACCGGCACCACGATGCTGGCCAGCGGCGCGTCGCTGGTCGGCAGCGCCGCGGGGACGCGCGGTTCCGCGGGCGGGAACCACGGTGCCGCGCGCCGCGCCGCCGGCACCCGCCGGAAATGCGCGCGCACGCGTTGCCAGCTCGCGCGCAGCCCGCGCGTGCGCAGGCTCAGCCAGCCGCGGCGGACCAGGCCGGTCGCGCGATCGAGCAGGAAACGCGCGTCGGCCAAGGAAATCGGCAACTCTGGAACTCCCGCTGACTGTGGACCGGCGCGCGCCGGGGAAGGGGAAGGGTCTGCGCTAGACTCGCCGCTTCCCCGGCGTTCGCGCCATTGTCGCATTCCCTTCCCGAACCGCACCCCGTGGCCCGCATCGATTACGACGAAGACGAAGACGATCTCGACGGCGATGGCGGCGACCCGCGGGCGCCGGACTGGCGCCGCAGGCTGCTGACCTGGGCCTTGGCGGCCATCGGGCTCGGGCTGGGCTTCCTGGTCCCCTACACGCTCTACCTCAACCACCAGGTCAGCGAGCGCTTCGGCCAGCTGCGCTGGCAGGTTCCCACGCGCGTGTACGCCCGCCCGCTGCAGCTGGCGCCGGGGCTGGCGATCGATGCGAAGACGCTGCAGACCGAGCTGGCCGCGGCCTCCTACCGCGAGGACGCCGGCGGCCGCCCGGGCACCTACGTGCACGAGGGCGCGCGCTGGACGATCACCAGCCGCGGTTTCCGCGACGTCTCCGGAGAGGTGGCGGCCAGCCGCGTCGACCTGGTGCTGTCCGACGGCCACGTCGCCAGCCTGCGCGGCGCCGCCAACCGCAAGCCGGTGAAATCGGCGCGGCTGGACCCGGCGCGCATCGCGACGCTGTACGGGCAGTCGCAGGAGGAGCGCCAGCTGGTGCGGATCGAGGACGTCCCCGAGCTGCTGGTGACCGGCCTGCAGGCGGTCGAGGACCGCGACTTCAAGCACCACCACGGCATCGACCTGTCCGGCATGCTCCGCGCGGCCTTCGTCAACATGAAGTCCGGCGAGGCCAGGCAGGGCGCGAGCACGCTGACCCAGCAGCTCGCGCGCTCGGGCCTGCTGGGGATCGGCCGCGAGCAGACCTTCACGCGCAAGTTCAACGAGATCCTGTTCGCGCTGCTGATGGAGGCGCGCTACGACAAGCGCACCATCCTCGAGGCCTACCTCAACCAGGTCTACCTCGGCCAGCGCGGCGCGCAGGAGATCCGCGGCGTGGCGGCGGGCGCGGAGTACTGGTTCGGGCGCGACCTGCGCGACCTGTCCACCGAGCAGTTCGCGCTGCTGATCGGCATCATCCGCGGCCCGTCGTACTACGACCCGCGCCGCAACCCCGAGCGCGCGCGCGCGCGCCGCGACTTCGTGCTGGCGAAGATGCACGAGTCGAAGCCGCAGCTGATCGACGACGCCGAGTACGCGCGCGCCCGCAAGGCGCCGCTGGGCGTGACCGACGCGCCCGGCAGCACCTCGGCCAACCGCTTCCCCGCGTACGTCGACCTGGTGCGCCGGCAGCTGGTGCGCGACTACCCCGCCGACGCGCTGCAGGGCGCGGGCCTGCGGGTGATGACCGCGATGTCGCCGTCCGCGCAGGCCTACGCCGAAGGCGCGGTCTCGCGCACGCTCGACGCGCTGGCCAGCAAGAAGCGGCCGCCGCTGCAGGCCGGCGTGGTGGTCACCGACGTCGACAACGGCGACGTGCTGGCGGTGGTCGGCAGCCGCGACTTCCGCCAGCCCGGCTTCAACCGCGCGATCGAGGCCAAGCGCCCGGTCGGCTCGCTGCTCAAGCCCTTCGTCTACATGCTCGCGCTGGCCACGCCCGACCGCTGGTCGCTGGCGAGCTGGGTCGACGACTCGCCGGTGACGGTGACGCTGGGCAACGGCAAGCGCTGGAGCCCGGGCAACTCCGACGGCCGCAGCCACGGCAGCGTGCGCCTGATGGACGCGCTGGCGCAGTCCTACAACCAGGCCACGGTGCGGGTGGGCATGGCGGTGACCCCGGCGCGCATCGCCGAGCTGGTCGAGAAGCTGTCCGGCGTGCAGGTGGGCAGCAATCCGTCGCTGATCCTCGGCGCGGTCGACCAGAGCCCGTACGCGATGGCGCAGCTGTACCAGTTCCTCGCCTCCGGCGGCGAGATCCAGCCGCTGCACATGGTGCGCGGCGTGCTCGACCGCGACGGCCGCATGCTCAAGCGCTACGACAAGCCGCCGACCCCGGCCCAGCCCGGCGATTCGATCGCCGTGCGCCTGATCACCACGGCGCTGCAGCACACCGTCACTTCGGGCACCGCGCACCAGCTGGTGCGCGACGGCCTGGGCCGACTGCAGGCCGCCGGCAAGACCGGCACCAGCAACGACGGCCGCGACAGCTGGTTCGCCGGCTACACCGGCGACCATCTCGCGGTGGCCTGGGTCGGCAACGACCAGAACGAGATGACCGGCCTGTACGGCGCCACCGGCGCGATGCGGGTGTGGTCGGGACTGTTCTCGCGCCTGCCCAGCGCGCCGCTCAAGGTCGGCAGCGAGGGGCTGGACTGGCAGTGGGTGGCGCAGTCCAGCAGCACCGACGCCTCGTGCCCCGGCGCGCGCCGCTTCCCCTTCGCCGCCGGCTACGCGCCGCCGTACGAGCCCTGCGTCTACGCCGAGCCGGATTACCCGCAGGACGGCGAGCAGGACGAGGGTGGCGGCTGGCGCAGCTGGTTCGGCCTCGACCGCAAGCCGCAGGACCCGGCCCGGCAGGTGCCGCCGCAGCCGCAGCCCGCCCCCAATCCCCCGCAGCCGCAAGAGCAGGACTGATGTTTTCCCGACCGATCCCCGCCGCGCGCCGCGGCCTCGCTCCCGTCCTCGCGCTGGCGCTGGCCGCCTGCGCCACCCAGGCGCCGCCGGCGCCGGAAACGCCCGCGCTGACCACCGCCACGCCGCAGCAGCAGGTCGCCGCGGTGCACGCCGCCGCCGGCGACGGCGAGGGCGAGCTGGCGATCCAGCCGCTGCGCGATCCCAAGGTCGAGGACCTGCGCGAGCAGGCGCAGCGGCTGGTGGCGCAGCAGCATTACGCCGATGCGGCCAGGGCGCTGGACGAAGCGCTCGCGATCGTCCCCGACGACCCGGCGCTGCTGCAGGAGCGCGCCGAGGCCGCGCTGCTGCTCGGCGATCCCGCGCAGGCCGAATCGCTGGCCCGCCGCGCCTTCGAACTGGGCTCGAAGGTCGGCCCGCTGTGCCGCCGGCACTGGGCCACGGTCGAGCAGGCCCGCCTGCTCGCCGGCGACGCCGCCGGCGCCGCCACCGCGAAGGCGCAGGTCGGGCAATGCACCGTCGCCGGCGTCCAGCGCTATTGAGATGACGCCGGGAGACGCGGGGGACCTGGGCGCGCGCAGCCGCGAGGCGCTCGCCGAAGGCGGGCTGCTGGCTGCGCGCATCACCGCGTTCGCGCCGCGGCCGTCGCAGCAGGACCTCGCCGCGGCGGTGGCCGATGCGTTCGAGAGTCGCGGCACGCTGCTCGCCGAAGCCGGCACCGGCACCGGCAAGACCTTCGCCTACCTCGTGCCGGCGCTGCTGTCGGGGCTGAAGACCATCGTCTCCACCGGCACCCGCGCGCTGCAGGACCAGCTCTACCACCGCGACCTGCCGCGCGTGCGCGACGCGCTCGGCGTCGGCCCGACCACGGCGCTGCTCAAGGGTCGCGCCAACTACCTGTGCCGCTACCGGCTCGAGCGCGCGAAGGGCGAGCCACGGTTCTCTTCCCGCGAGCAGATCGGCCAGTTCCAGCGCGTCGTCGCCTGGGCCGGGCGCACCCGCATGGGCGACCTGGCCGAGCTCGAGGGCATCCCCGAGGACTCGCCGCTGCTGCCGATGGTGACCTCGACCGCGGAGAACTGCCTGGGCAGCGAATGCCCGTTCTGGGGCGACTGCTTCGTCGTGCAGGCGCGCCAGCGCGCGCAGGGCGCCGACGTGGTGGTGGTCAACCACCACCTGCTGCTCGCCGACCTCGCGCTCAAGCAGGAGGGCTTCGGCGAAATCCTCCCCGGCGCGCAGGCCTTCGTCGTCGACGAGGCGCACCAGCTGCCGGACCTGGCGGCGCAGTTCTTCGGCGAATCGCTGAGCGCGCGGCCGCTGGCCGAGCTCGGGCGCGACGCGCTGGGCGAGTGCAAGGACGTCGAGGGCTCGCTGGCGGTCGTGCAGGAACCGGCGCGCGGGCTCGAGCACGCGACGCGCGCGCTGCGCGCGGCGATGGAAACGCTGCCGCCGCGCGGCACCCAGTTCCGCGCGCTGCAGGACGCCGGCGTCGGCGAGGCGCTCGACGCACTGGCGGCGGCGCTGTCGGCGCTGGCGGCCGCGCTGGCGCCGCTGCGCGAGGCTGCGCCCGGCTTCGAGGCCTGCCACGTGCGCGCGCAGGACCAGCTCGCGCGGCTGTCGCGCTGGCGGGTTCGGCGCGACATCGACGGCGAGCTCGAGTCGCCCGACGACGACGTGCGCTGGTACGAGCTCTCGCCGCGCGGCTTCCGCCTGCAGCGCACGCCGCTGGACGTCTCCGCGCCGCTGCGCGCGCACCGCGAGCGTTCGCGCGCGGCGTGGGTGTTCACCTC
Organism: Luteimonas sp.; assembly: GCA_035539095.1. Lineage (GTDB taxonomy): Bacteria > Pseudomonadota > Gammaproteobacteria > Xanthomonadales > Xanthomonadaceae > Luteimonas. The sequence goes on along the minus strand of DATLJE010000011.1, from coordinate 30,316 downwards.
GGCGACGCTTGCGGTGGACGGGCATTTCGGCCACGTCGCGACGCGGCTGGGGCTGGACGAGCCGCGCACGCTGCTGGCGCCGAGCCCGTTCGACTGGCCCGCGCAGGCGCTGTGCTACCTGCCGCCGCGGCTGCCCGAGCCGGCCTCGCGCGACTACACCGCCGCGATCGCCGCCGCGCTGCGGCCGGTGCTGGAGGCCTCCGGTGGCCGCGCGTTCGTGCTGTTCGCCTCGCATCGCGCGCTGCGCGAGGCGGCCGAGCTGCTGCGTGGCGGGCCGTGGCCGCTGTTCGTGCAGGGCGAGGCGCCGCGCGCGCAGCTGCTGCAGCGGTTCCGCGAATCGGGCAACGGCGTGCTGCTGGGCGCCGCCAGCTTCCGCGAGGGCGTCGACGTGGCCGGCGACGCGCTCAGCGTGGTGGTGGTCGACAAGCTGCCGTTCGCTGCGCCCGACGACCCGGTGTTCGAGGCGCGGCTGGAGGCGATCCGCCGCGCCGGCGGCAACCCGTTCCGCGACGAGCAGCTGCCGCAGGCGGTGATCGCGCTCAAGCAGGGCGTCGGCCGCCTGATCCGCACCGAGACCGACCGCGGCGTGCTGGTGCTGTGCGACCCGCGCCTGCTCGGCAAGAGCTACGGCAAGCTGTTCCTGGACTCGCTGCCGCCGTTCCCGCGGACGCGCGACGTCGCGCAGGTGCAGTCCTTCTTTTCGACAGGCAGCACGACTCATCTGCCGTTCTGAAGCTGCGGCTTCGGATGGTTGCGCGAGGGAATCCGGCGGCCGGGGAATCGCTCTTCCGGCAGCAGGACATCCTGTCCTGATGCCGGCGCCGGCCATCCATGGCCGGCTTCGCCGCGATTCCCCGGCCGCCGAATTCCTGCCGTAGGTCCGCGACTTCGTAAAGGAGCTTCAAAAAGCTGAAGCCAGGACAGACAGGCCGGAGCAGGGAGACGCTTGCAACCCTCTCCTGCGAAGCGGGAGAGGGAGGCGCGAAGCGCCGGGTGAGGGCCCGGCTTATCGCCGCGCACCCACCACTCCTTCAACCCGAAGCCAGCCAGCCCCAAGCCGCGGAAGAGCCGGGAGGGCCGGGGCCTGCGGAAAGTGCGCCATGGATGGCGCACGTCCCTTCCTCGGGCCATGGACGGACCGCGGAAGGGTGGAGCAGCCCCCGGTCCTCCCGGCGGCCGATCCGTAGCCGCGCTGTCTGCTGTTTGGAACGCTCATGGAAAGACCTGAAAAGCGATCTACTTGCGCTTCGACTTTCGCGGGAAATGAAAAAAAAGCGGCTACCCTTCCGTGTCGCTGTCGTTCCTACCCGGCCATTCCCATGCACCTGCTCGCCCTCGAAACCTCGACCGAAGCCTGCTCCGTCGCCCTGTGGATCGACGGCGAGGTGCGCGAGCGCTTCGAGCTCGCGCCGCGCCGGCACGCCGAGCTGGCGCTGCCCTGGGCCGAAGCGCTGCTGGCGGATGCGGGCGTGGCGAAATCGCGGCTCGACGCCATCGCGGTCGGCCGCGGTCCCGGCGCGTTCACCGGCGTACGGCTGGCGATCGCGATCGCGCAGGGCATCGCGCTGGCGCTGGATCGCCCGGTCGTGCCGGTGTCCACGCTCGCGGCGCTGGCCGCCGGCGCGGCGAGCGACGCAGGCGACCGCATCCTCGCCGCCATCGATGCGCGCATGGGCGAGGTGTACTCGGCGGCGTTCGCGCGCGACGGCGATGCGCTGGCCGCGCTGTCGGCGGAAACCGTCTCGCGGCCCGAAGCGGTCGCGCTTCCTGGCGACGACGGCGGCTGGATCGGCGCCGGCACCGGCTTCGCGGCGGGCGAGGGCGCGCTGCGCGAGCGCCTCGGCGCGCAGCTGGCGCGCGTCGACGCCACCGCGCTCCCGCACGCCGCCGATGTCGCCCGGCTGGCCGCGGCGGCCTTCGCGCGCGGCGAGGCGCTCGCGCCCGAGCGCGTGGAGCCGGCCTACCTGCGCGACAACGTCGCCCTGACCCTGGCCGAGCAGCAGGCGCTGCGCGAATCGCGCTGACCCCGGGAACCTCCGCGCCCCGGCCACGGTCGTTGCCAGGCCACCCAACGGAGACGCGCGCATGGCCAGGCCCGACGAAACCTTCCGCCTCAAGCCCGCGACGGGCCGCCTGCGCCGCTGGCTGCGCGGCGAAGGCGGCCGGCTGCTGGTGGTGGTGGCGCTGCTGCTGGTCGCGCGCACCTCGTTCGCCAACCACTACGCGGTGCCCAGCGGCTCGATGGAATACACGCTGATGCCCGGCGACCACGTCGCGGTCGACATGAGCGCCTACGGCCTGCGCCTGCCGTTCACCGACATCGTGCTGCTGGCGCGCGACCAGCCGCGACGCGGCGACGTCGCCGTGTTCGATTCGCCGCGCGACGGCACGCGCCTGGTCAAGCGCGTGGCCGCGGTCGGCGGCGACCTGGTCGAACTGCGAAACGGGCGCCTGTCCATCAACGGCCGGCCGCTGGCCGGCGACGCCAGCGCCGCGCGCGAACGCTTCGGCGCGCGCACCGTCGCGCTCAACCTCGACGCCGGCGGCGGCCCGGACATCGGCCGCTTCGTCGTCCCGCGCGGGCAGGTGCTGATGCTCGGCGACCACCGCGGCGACAGCCTCGACGGGCGCTATTTCGGCCTCGTCCCGGCCTCGTCGCTGTACGCGCGCGCGGTCGGCGTGTTCTGGCGGCGCGGCGAGGGGCCGGTGTGGAAGTCGTTGTGACGCCTCAGTGCAGGTGCCGGAACACCATCGCCACGTAGCTGCACATCAGCGCCAGCGCGGCGGCGGCGGCCCACAGCTGGAAACGCGCGCTGCGGATGCCGGCGCAGGCCAGCGACAGCGCCAGGAACACCACTCGGAAGGCGACGTCCACGTCCATCGGCAGGCTGCCGACGCGGACGGCCTGCTCGGCCAGGCTGGTGGCCAGCATCAGCGCGGCCAGGCCGAAGAACCATGGCCGGTTGCCTTCGAAGTTGGCGGCCAGGTCGATCTCGTCCTCGTCGCCGAGCTCCGGCAGCACCAGGTAGCTGAGCAGGAACGCCAGGATCGGCATCAGCAGGTAGAACAGGAACAGGAAGAAGTTCCAGTCCTGCGAATAGCGGCGGAAGAAGGCCGCCCACCAGATCTGCGTGTCGAGCAGGAACAGGAACACCATCCAGCACAGCGTCGCCGCGTGCGGGCGCACCCGGCGGCGCAGCTGGATCAGGCGCGCCGCGCCGGACAGCAGCTGGGTGATCGCCAGGCCGACGATGATCGAGACCAGCACCGAGAGGTATTCGAACGGGGTCATGCGGACGCCTTCGCTCAGCGCTCGTCGAGCAGTTCGCCGCCGGGCAGGAAGTTCCAGGTGCGGGTGACGTGCAGCACGTCGATGTTCTCTTCGGTCTTCGGCAGCGGCGGGTAGGGCTCGGCGAGTTTCGCGATGCGCAGCGCGGCGTCGTCGAGCAGGCGGATGCCGCTGGACTGGATCACGTCGGCGCGCTCGACCGAGCCGTCGCGGCGGATCGCCACGCTGATCACCAGCGTGCCGGCGAGCCTGCGGCGCCGCGCCTCGTCGGGATAGTTGAGGTTGCCGACCCGCTCGACCCGGTCCACCCAGGCGCGCAGGTAGCCGGCCCAGGCGTACTCGGTGGTGCTGGCGGACACGAACTTGCGCTTGGGCCGCTTGGCGTAGCGCTCCGAGCGCAGGTGGATCTCGGCGGCCAGCCGCGCCATCGCCAGGTCGTGGTCGATCTTCTCCTGGCCCTGCGGCAGCGGCACCTCGTCGGCCTGCGGGCGCGCGTCGGGCGCCGGCATCGGCTCCTGCGCGCGCGTGCTCGCGACGACCCGCGCCTCCGGCGGCGGCCGCGGCGTGGGCGACTGCGCGCGCATCGGCCGCGGCGCGACGCCGGGCTCGGGCTGCGCCACCACGCCGGCCTGTGCGTCGCGCGGGCGGGTGGTCTTCTCCTGCTCGCCGCCGCCCTGGTTGTTGGCCTGGGCCAGGAAATCGGCCTGCGCGGGCGTCAGCGCGGTGCGGGTCTGGGTGAGGATCACGTCCAGCGTCGGCAGCACCGGCGCGGCGTCGTTGAGCGCGAAGCCCACGCCCAGGATCAGCATCCCGTGCAGCAGCAGCGACAGCACCATCGTCGCGCCCAGGCGCTGGCGGTCGCCGATGACGGGCGGCGCGGCGACGGCGTTCATCCGGCGGGAACGCCTTTGCCTTTGCCACGGATCAACACGGATGAACGCGGATAAGGCAATGCATGTCCATCGCGCGGCGTGCCGGGAATACGCGACGATGCACCATGCGTGTCGATCCGTGTCGATCCGTGGTCAAAAACATGGTGCGCCAGAATGGCGGCAACGTCCGGATGGGTCATGGCGCGCCGGGCAGCCCGGCTTCGATCGCGTCGAACAGCATGCCGGCGATGTTAAGGCCGAACTGCGCATCCAGCTCACGGATGCAGGTCGGGCTGGTGACGTTGACCTCGGTCAGCCAGTCGCCGATCACATCCAGGCCGACGAAGCGCATCCCGCGCTCGCGCATCCTCGGGCCGACCTGGGCGGCGATCCAGCGATCGCGGTCGGTGAGCGGGCGGCCCTCGCCGCGGCCGCCCGCGGCCAGGTTGCCGCGGAACTCGTCGCCCTGCGGGATCCGCGCCAGGCAGTAGTCGACCGGCTCTCCGTCGACCAGCAGGACGCGCTTGTCGCCGCCGCTGATCTCCGGCAGGTAGCGCTGCGCCATTGCCATCTGGCGGCCACTCCCGGTCAGGGTTTCCAGGATCACGTTGAGGTTGGGCTCGCCGGCCGCGGCGCGGAAGATCGAGCGCCCGCCCATGCCGTCCAGCGGCTTGAGCACGGCCTGGCCGTGCTCGGCCACGAAGGCCTTGAGCGCGGCCGCGTCGCGGGCGACCAGGGTCGGCGGGCAGCAGTCCGGGAACTCCAGCGCCGCCAGCTTCTCGTTGAAGTCGCGCAGCCCACGCGGGTCGTTGGCCACCAGCGCGCCCTGGCGGCGGGCGAAGTCCAGCACCTGGGTGTCGTGCAGGTAGTCGGCGTCGACCGGCGGGTCCTTGCGCATCAGCACCAGGTCGCCGGGCCCCGGGACCCGCTGTGACGGTTGTCCCAGTTCGAACCAGCCCCGCGGGTCGTCGCGGACCTGCAGCGGCGCCACCTGCAGCCGCGCCTGGCCGCCGTGCATCGACAGCCCGCCCGGCAGCACGTAGTGGAGGCGATGGCCGCGCCGCTGCGCTTCCAGCAGCATGGCGAACGTGGAGTCCTTGGCGATCTTGATCGACCCGATCGGGTCCATCACGACGATGACGTCGAGTGGCATTTCCAGCGTTCCGCGGCAGATTCTGACAAATGTTAGCAGGGCGGGGAGGGCCGTTTGCGCGCGCCGTGGCATTCAGCCTCGCGCCGCGAAAACGAATGCTTGACAGTGCAGCGGCCGACTGGGATATAAGACGGTTTGCAGCGGCGCCGGAATCGACGAAGCGCCGCGCACGGGGGAGTTGAAGATGACGCAAGACGACAGTCGCGCCGGCAGCCTGGGTGGCTTGCGGGTGATGGTGATCGATGATTCGAAAACCATCCGCCGCACCGCCGAGACGCTGCTCAAGCGCGAGGGCGCGGAGGTCACCACCGCGACCGACGGCTTCGAGGCGCTCGCCAAGATCGCCGACCAGAAGCCGCAGATCATCTTCGTCGACATCATGATGCCGCGCCTGGACGGCTACCAGACCTGCGCGCTGATCAAGAACAACCAGATGTTCAAGCACACGCCGGTGATCATGCTGTCCTCCAAGGACGGCCTGTTCGACAAGGCGCGCGGGCGCATCGTCGGCTCCGAGCAGTACGTCACCAAGCCTTTCACGCGCGAGGAACTCCTCGACGCCATCCGCAAGCACGTCAGCGCCTGACCGGGGGGACAGGCACCACATGGCAAGAATCCTGTTGATCGAGGACTCACCGACCGATACGGCGGTGCTCACGCAGCTGCTGCAGCGCAACGGCCACGAGGTGCTGGCCTCGCACAGCGCCGAGGACGGCATCGAGGTCTGCAAGCGCGAGCTGCCCGACCTGGTCCTGATGGACGTCGTGCTGCCGGGCATGAACGGCTTCCAGGCCACCCGCGCGCTCTCGCGCGACGGCGCCACCAGCCAGATCCCGGTGCTGATCGTCAGCACCAAGGGCATGGAGACCGACAAGGCCTGGGGCCTGCGCCAGGGCGCGCGCGACTACATCGTCAAGCCGCCGGACGAGGGCGCGCTGATCGCCCGCATCAACGAGCTGCTCGGCGCCTGAGCATGGGCCGCCACCGCCACCACGACCAGCCCGCGAAAGCCGCCGTGCCGGCGGATCCGTTCGCGATCCTGGCCGAGTACGAGCGCAAGAGCCTCGACCACGTCGCCGGCCTGCCCGAACAGCTCGACGCGCCCGGCCTGTGGCGCGGCGTCGGCTACCGCATCGGCCAGCGCCGGCTGGCGTCGGGCTTCGACGAGGTGGTCGAGATCCTGCCGATGCCGCAGGTCACCCCGGTGCCCGGCTCGCAGCCGTGGATGCTCGGCGTGGCCAACATCCGCGGCAACCTGCTGCCGACGGTCGACCTCAAGCAGTTCCTCGAGGGCGAGCGCACCGTGCTGCACGAGGGCCAGCGCGTGCTGATCGTGCGCCAGCCCGGCGGCGACGTCGCGGTGACGATCGACGAGCTGTTCGGCCAGCGCTCCTTCCTCGAGGAGCAGGCGCTGCCCGCCGACGAGCTGCCCGCCAGCCCGCTGGCGGAAGGACGCTATGCGCATTTCGTCGACCGGGCCTACCGCCTGGCCGACCACGCGTGGGGGATCTTCAGCCTCGACCGGCTGGCCCGCACACCCGAATTCAGACAAGCCGCGGCCTGATCGCCGCTACGTACGTGGTACCAGGGGTCACATCATGAGCACTGTTATGGATACCGTCGCCGGCAAGGGCCGGAACATGGGCACCAACTTCTGGCTGGTCGTGCTGGCGGTCGCGCTGGTGGTGTTCGGTGCGAATACCGGCTACGCGACGTGGAAGGCGGCGCGGCTGGGCGGCGCGAGCACCTCGGCGTCGAACCTGCAGCTCAACTCGCAGCGCCTGGCCAACCAGGGCCGCGAGGCGGTCGGCGGCAACCGCGACGCGTTCGCGGCGTTCAAGGCCACCAAGGCCGAGGTCGACGCCGACATCACCGGCCTCAACAGCAACTTCGGCAGCACCACCGGCGTGTCCGGCCCGATCGCCACGGTCAGCCAGACCTGGGCGCCGCTGGCCAAGAACGCCGACGAGGTGATCGCCAGCGAATCGGCGGTGCTCGCGCTGGCCGGCAACGCCGACCGCTTCACCCAGGCCATCCCGCAGTTGCAGGCTCAGCTCGACGAGGTGGTGCGCGCGATGTCCTCCAGCGGCTCGCCGTCCTCGCAGATCTACATCGCGCTGCGCCAGAACGTGCTCGCGGGCAACCTGGCCCGCCGCGTGACCGAGGTGCGCGCCGGCGGCGCCGGCGCCGCGGTCGCCGGCCAGGCGCTGGCGCGCGACGCCAACGTGTTCGAGCAGGTGCTGGCCGGCCTGAAGTCGGGCGACCAGGCAATGAACGTGCAGGCGCTGTCCAACGGCAACGCGGTGGCCGCGCTCAACCAGGCCACCACCCAGTGGGCCGGGATGAAGAAGGACCTCGACGCGATCCTGGGCAGCTCGCAGAAGCTGTTCGCCGCCCAGAACGCCGCCACCTCGCTCACCACCGGCTCCGACAAGCTGCTCGCCGACAGCAAGGACCTGTTCCGCGCCTTCACCGCCTTCGGCTCGCTCAAGGACACCAGCTTCCTCGGCAACATCTGGATCAGCATCGCCTCGGGCATCGTCGCGCTGCTGGCGATCGTGCTCCTGGTGCTCAGCCTGAACCGCGCGCAGCGGCAGCGCTACGAGACCACGATGGAGCTCAACAACCGCAACCAGGAGGCGATCATGCGCCTGCTGGACGAGATGGGCTCGCTCGCCGAAGGCGACCTGACCGTGAAGGCGACCGTGACCGAGGACATGACCGGCGCGATCGCGGACTCGATCAACTTCGCGGTCGAGCAGCTGCGCAGCCTGGTGCAGACGATCAACGACACCTCGGTGCAGGTGGCCTCCAGCGCGCAGGAGACGCAGGCCACCGCCATGCACCTGGCCGAGGCTGCCGAACACCAGGCGCAGGAGATCAGCTCCGCGTCCGACCGCATCAACGAGATCGCGGCCAGCATCAACCAGGTCTCGCGCAACTCCGCCGAGTCGGCCGACGTGGCGCAGCGCTCGGTGCAGATCGCGACCAAGGGCGCGGGCGTGGTGCGCGAGACGATCGCCGGCATGGACTCGATCCGCGACCAGATCCAGGAAACCTCCAAGCGCATCAAGCGCCTGGGCGAGTCGTCGCAGGAAATCGGCTCGATCGTCGAACTGATCAACGACATCTCCGAGCAGACCAATATCCTCGCGCTCAACGCGGCCATCCAGGCGGCGTCGGCGGGCGAGGCGGGCCGCGGCTTCGCGGTGGTGGCGGACGAGGTGCAGCGACTGGCCGAGCGCGCGTCCAACGCGACCAAGCGCATCGAGACGCTGGTGCAGGCGATCCAGTCCGACACCAACGAGGCGGTCAGCTCGATGGAGCAGACGACGTCCGAGGTGGTCGCCGGCGCGCGCCTGGCCGAGGACGCCGGTACCGCGCTGGGCGAGATCGAAAACGTGTCGTCCAGCCTGGCGGCGCTCATCGAAGGCATCTCCAGCGCCTCGCAGCAGCAGTCGGCCGCGGCGACCAACATCACCGCGACGATGAACACGATCCAGTCGATCACCGCGCAGACCTCGCAGGGCGCCAACCAGACCGCCGAGTCGATCGGCAACCTGGCCCAGCTCGCCGCCGACCTGCGCCGCTCGGTCGCCGACTTCAAGCTGCCGGCCTGAGCGCCAGGACGATCGAACGCATGACCGGCATCGACAACGATCGCGGCAGCGTCCGCGCGCATCCCACGGGAGGCGCGCGATGACCGCGCTGCGCGACGCGATCGACTACACCACGCTCGGCTGGGTCAAGCCGGAGCTCGACGAGACGCTGCGCCAGGCGCGCATCGAGATCGAGGGCTTCGTCGACGACCCCGCCGACACCAGCCGCATGCGCTTCTGCGCCAGCTACCTGCACCAGGTGCAGGGCACGCTGCGGATGGTCGAGCTCTACGCCCCGGCGATGGTGACCGAGGAGATGGAGCGCCTCGCGCAGGCGCTGCAGCACGGCGAGGTCACCGACCGCGACGCCGCCTGCGCGACCCTGATGCGCGGCGTGGTGCTGCTGCCGGACTACCTGGAGCGCCTGCAGAGCGGCCACAAGGACATCCCGATCGTGCTGCTGCCGCTGCTCAACGAGCTGCGCGCGGCGCGCGGCGAGGCGGGGCTGAGCGAGAGCGTGCTGTTCGCGCCCGACCTGGCCCGTCCGCTGCCCACCGGGCTGCCGGCGGCCGAGGCCGGCCGCGGCCGCGGCCGCAACGCCGAGGTCCTGCCGCTGCTCGAGCGCCTCTCGACCGCGCTCGCGGCGTGGCCGGAGGACGGCGCGCCGAAGGACGCCGTCGAGATCGGCAACGTGATCGACGCGCTGTTCGTGCGCACCGAGCAGGATGAGACCCGGCGCATGCTGTGGGTCGCCGGCTCGGTCGCCACCGCGCTGCGCGACGGCGCGATCCGGCCGTCGCCCGGCCTGCGCCAGGCCTTCGCCAGCGTGCAGCGCGAGGCACGGCGCCAGTTCGAGGACGACGGCTTCGGCATCCCGCGCCCGGAAACCACCCTCGAGCCGACCCGCCAGCTGCTCTACCACGTCGCCCACAGCGATGGCCGCCATGCGGCGCTGCAGGAGCTGCGCGAGACCTTCGACCTAGACGCGGCGCAGCCGACCGAGAGCGAGATCAGCCACGCCCAGGGCAGCCTGAGCGGGCGCAACCGCGCGCTGCTCGACACCGTCGCTGCGGCGGTGAAGGAAGACCTGCTGCGGGTCAAGGACGTGCTCGACCTGCACCTGCGCACCAACGCCTCCGGCGTCAACGACCTGCAGCCGCAGGTCGAGGCGCTGGGCCGCGTCGCCGACACCCTGGGCATGCTCGGCCTGGGCGTCGCCCGCAACGTGGTGCAGCAGCAGCGCGACGCGATGGACGCGATCGTGCGCGGCGACCGCGTCGCCGACGAAGGCGCGCTGCTCGACGTCGCCGGCGCGCTGCTCTACGTCGACGCCACGCTCGACGACCAGGTCGCGCGCCTGGGCGACAGCGATGCCGGCGGCAGCCAGGACGACCTGTTCTCCAACGAGTCGCGCAAGGTGCTCGAGGTCATCGCACGCGAGGCGATCGCCAACTTCGCCGACGCGCGCCAGGCCTTCGTCGCCTTCGTCGAGACCAGCTGGGACCACAACGAGCTGGCCGAGGTGCCGCGCCTGCTGCAGGAAGTCGCCGGCGCCATGGCGATGCTGGAACTGCCGCAGCCGGCCGCGTACCTGACCGGCGTGCGCATGTACACCGAGGTCGAGCTGCTCGGCCGCAAGCGCGTGCCCAACGGCCGCCAGCTCGACACCTTCGCCGACGCGCTGGCCAGCCTCGAGTACTACCTCGAGGCGCTGCGCGAGAACCGCCTCAACCGCGACAGCATCCTCGACATCGCCCGCGCGAGCCTCGAGTCGCTGGGCTACTGGCCGCTGCCGGAAGTGCAGGCGCCCGCCATCGCGGCGGCGCAGGAAGCCGACGCCGAAGCCGAGGCGGCAACGGACGCCTCGCCGGTCGAGGCTGGCCTCGCCGACGACGTCGACCGCAACGTCGCCGCCTTCATCGATCGCAGCATCGACCAGGCGCGCGCCTCCCAGGCGGCCGCCGCGCCGGAGCCGCAACAGCCCGCCGCGCCGGCGCACCCGGCCGCTCCCGTTTCCGCCCACGGCGAAGGCATGGCCGGCGGCTTCGAGACCACCGGCGACGAGATCGACGACGAGATCCGCGAGGTGTTCCTCGAGGAGTTCGGCGAGGAGATCGACAACCTCGACAAGCTGCTGCCGGTCTGGCGCGAGCAGCCCGAGGACATGGAACGCCTGCGCCCGATCCGGCGCGTGTTCCACACGCTCAAGGGCAGCGGCCGGCTGGTCGGCGCGCGCGCGCTGGGCGAGTTCAGCTGGAAAGTCGAGAACATGCTCAACCGCGTGCTCGACGGCACGCGCGCCGCCAGCCCGGCGGTGATCGCGATGGTCGACCAGGCCTTCTACACGCTGCCGCAACTGCTCGCCGCGCTGCGCGGCACCGCGCCGGTGGCCGCCGACCTCGAAGGCATGCAGGCGCTGGCCGACCGCATCGCCGAGGGCGAAGAAGCCTTCGCCGTCGCGCCTTCGCAGGCGAAGCCGGACGCGGCGCCCGCCGCCACGCCCGCCGCCACGCCCGCCGAGCCCACGCCGGAACCGCTTGCCGCGACCGCCGAGGGCACGCTGCCGGCTTCGGTGGACGCGCTGCTGCTGGAGATCCTCGACGCCGAAGTCGCCGGCCACCTGTCCACCGTTGACGCCTGGCTGTCGCAGGCGCAGGCGGCGCCGACGCCGGCCAGCGACGCGCTGCTGCGCGCCGTGCACACGATGAACGGCGCGTTCGCGATGACCGAAGTGCCGGCCATCACCGACGCGCTGAGCCCGGCCGAGGCCTACATCCGCCGCATGCTCGCCGCGCGTCGTGAAGCCAGCGGCGAAGGCGTCGCCGCCCTCGGCGAACTGGCGGGCCTGATCCGCGCCACGGTCACCGCGCTGCACGCCACGGCGCCGCAGGTGCCCACCTGCGTCGCGCTCGCGGCCCAGCTGGTCGCCCTGCGCGACAGCCTGCCGGAAGCGACCGTGCCGGCCGAGCCCGCGGCGATGCCGGAGCCGGTCGAGCACCTGGCCGACGCCGGGGCGGAACTCGTCGACGTCGACCTGAGCGCCTACGCCGACGCCGAAGCCACGCTGGCCGGCGATGCCGCCCGCGAAGCCGAACGCACTGCCGCCGAGCAGGCGGAAGCCGAACGCGCGGAAGCCGAACGTCTCGCCGCCGAGCAGGCGGAAGCCGAACGCGTGGAAGCCGAACGCGTCGCCGCCGAGCAGGCTGAAGCCGATCGCATCGAAGCCGAACGCGTTGCCGCCGAGCAGGCCGAAGCCGAGCGCGTCGAAGCCGAACGCCTCGCCGCCGAGCAGGCCGAAGCCGATCGCCTCGAAGCCGAACGCGTTGTCGCCGAGCAGGCGGAAGCCGAGCGCGTCGAAGCCGAGCGCCTCGCCGCCGAACAGGCCGAAACCCAGCGCGTGGAAGCCGAGCGCCTCGCCGCGGAGCAGGCGGAAGCCGATCGCGTCGAAGCCGAACGCCTTGCCGCCGAGCAGGACGCAGCCGCGCGCGCCGCTGCCGAACAGGCCGAAACCGATCGCATCGAGGCCGAGCGCCTCGAGGCCGAGCGCGTCCAGGAAGAAGCCCGCCTCGCCGCCGAACAGGTCGAAGCCGAACGCCTCGCCAGCCAGCGCGCCGAAGCCGAGCGCCTCGCCGAGGAGGAGCGCGAGTACGCGCGCCTGGAAGCCGAATACGCCGAAGCCGCACGCCTCGCGGCCGAACAGGCGGAAGCCGAACGTCTCGCCGCCGAGCAGGCCGAAGCCGAGCGCGTCGAAGCCGAACGTCTCGCCGCCGAGCAGGCCGAAGCCGAGCGCGTCGAAGCCGAACGCCTCGCGGCCGAGCAGGCCGAAGCCGAGCGCGTCGAAGCCGAACGCCTCGCGGCCGAGCAGGCGGAAGCCGAGCGCCTCGAAGCCGAGCGCCTCGCGGCGGAACAGGCCGAAGCCCAGCGCCTGGAAGCCGAGCGCCTCGCCGCCGAGCAGGCCGAGGCCGAACGACTGGAAACCGAGCGCCTCGCCGCCGCCGCGCTCGCCGTGGAACCCGCTTCGGACGCCGCCGCGCAGCCGGCCGACGCCGCTGCCGTGGTCGAGCCCGCCGACATCGCGCCCGCCCGCGTGGTGCCCGCGTTTGCCGATCCCGACGCCGCCTTCGACCTCGACGGGCTCGACCCGGAGCTGGTCGACATCTTCGTCGAGGAAGCCGGCGACCTGCTCGACCACTCCGACGGCCTGCTCGCGCAGCTGCGCGAAAGCCCGTCCGAGCGCGAGCCTCTGGTCGGCCTGCAGCGCGACCTGCACACCATCAAGGGTGGCGCGCGCATGGCCGGCATCATGGCCGTGGGCGAGCTCGGCCACGCGATGGAATCGCTGCTCGAGGCGGTGGTGGAACTGCGCCGCGAGCTCGGCCGCGACGGCATCCCGCTGCTCGAGCGCGGCTTCGACCGCCTGCATGCGATGGTCACCCGCGTCGGCGCGCGCCGCGCGATCGACCCGTCAGAAGCGCTGATCGAGGAGTTCAACGCCCGCGCCCAGGGCCGGCCGGTGGAGATGCCCGCCGAAGACGCCGCCGTGCGCGTGCCTGCGCCGAAGGTCGAGCTCAAGCCGCTGTCGGCGCCCATCGGCGACGCCGTCGCGGGCGACGACGACGACATCGGCGTGCGCGCGCCGCAGGAGCAGGTGCGCATCCGCGCCGACCTGCTCGACAAGCTGGTCAACTACGCCGGCGAGGTGGCGATCTACCGCGCACGCCTGGAGCAGCAGCTGGGCGCCTTCCGCAACGCGATGGGCGAGATGGAGCAGACCAACATGCGTCTGCGCGACCAGCTCCGGCGCCTGGACATCGAGACCGAGGCGCAGATCATCGCGCGCTACCAGCGCGAGCACGAAGCCGCCGACGCCACCTTCGACCCGCTCGAGCTCGACCGCTTCTCCACCCTGCAGCAGCTCTCGCGCGCGCTCGCCGAATCGGCGGCCGACATGTCGAGCCTGCAGGGCACGCTCGACGACCTGACCCGCCAGTACGAGACCCTGCTGCTGCAGCAGTCGCGGGTGAGCTCGGACCTGCAGCAAGGTCTGATGCGCACGCGCATGGTGCCGTTCGACGCGCTGGTGCCGCGCCTGCGCCGCGTCGTGCGCCAGGCCGCGGGCGAGACCGGCAAGCAGGTCCAGCTCCGGCTCGACGGCGCCCAGGGCGAGCTCGACCGCAACGTGCTCGAGCGCATGACCGCGCCGCTGGAACACATGCTGCGCAACGCGGTCGCGCACGGGCTGGAAACGCCCGAGCAGCGCAGGAAGGCGAAGAAGGGTGAGGAAGGCACGGTCCGCATCGCGGTGCGCCGCGAAGGCTCCGAAGTCGTGCTGGAAGTCGGCGACGATGGCCGCGGCCTCGACCGCGCCGCGATCCGCCGCCGCGGCGAGGAGCGCGGCCTGGTGCGCGCGGACGCGGTGCTGGCCGACAGCGACCTCGACGCGCTGATCTTCGAGCCCGGCTTCTCCACCGCCGACGAGGTCAGCCGCCTGGCCGGCCGTGGCGTCGGCATGGACGTCGTCGCGAGCGAGGTGCGCCAGCTCGGCGGCACGCTCGACATCGCGTCCAGGAAGGGCGAGGGCACCACCTTCACCCTGCGCCTGCCGCAGACGCTGGCGGTGACCCAGGCGGTGTTCGTGCGCATCGGCGAGACCAGCTTCGCGGTGCCGATCGCCTCGGTCCGCGGCGTCGGCCGCATCGCCCGCGACGAGTTCGGCCAGGCCGACGCAAGCTACGGCTACGGCGGCGAGGACTACGCGGTGCACGACCTCGGCGGGCTCGTCGGCCACGGCGCGGCGAAGGCGGAAGGCCAGCTGCAGATGCCGCTGCTGCTGATCCGCTCCGGCGACCTGCGCGCCGCGGTGGCGGTCGACCAGATCGTCGGCAGCCGCGAAATCGTGGTCAAGCCGGTCGGCCCGCAGGTCGCCTCGATCCCGGGCATCTTCGGCGCCACCGTCATGGGCGACGGCTCCGTGGTGGTGATCCTCGACGTCGCCCCGCTGGTGCGCCGCCGCGCCACGCAGCCGCGCGAGGCCGAGCCGGCCGCCGCCGTCGAGGCGCACCGCGTGCCGCTGGTGATGGTGGTCGACGACTCCGTGACGATGCGCAAGGTCACCGGCCGCGTGCTGGAGCGCCACAACTTCGAGGTCGCCAGCGCGCGCGACGGCATCGACGCCCTGGAGCGCATGGCCGAGCGCGTGCCCGACCTGATGCTGCTGGACATCGAGATGCCGCGCATGGACGGCTACGAGCTGGCCACCGCGATGAAGGCCGACCCGCGCCTGCGCAACGTGCCGATCGTGATGATCACCTCGCGCACCGGCGAGAAGCACCGCCAGCGCGCGTTCGAGATCGGCGTCGAGCGCTACCTCGGCAAGCCGTACCAGGAGCACGAGCTGGTCCGCAACGTCTACGAGCTGCTGAAGCTGCAGCCGCGCGGCGATGTCTGAGCCCACCGCCACCCGGGTGCTGTTGCTGGCGCGCGCGGGCGACGCGCGCGACCGGCTGCGCGAGGCCGTCGACGCCGCCGGCGCGCAGGTCGCGCTGGTCGCCGACCCGGTCTCGGCCGATCCCGGCGAAGCGGTCGCCGCGCGCCCGCAGGCCGTGCTGGTCGCGCTGGAGCCGGCGGTCGAGGACGCGCTCGAGCGCTTCGACGCGCTGCTTTCCGATCCCGCGGTCACCGTGATCTTCGATGAGGCCGAGCTGGCGGCGCAGCGCGCCGGCTGGGAAGCCGCCCGCTGGGTGCGCCACCTCTCGGCCAAGCTCAACCGCCACGACGACGTGCTGCCGCCCGGCTGGGACGCCGAGCGCGACCTGCAGCCGTCGCCGGGCCCGCTGCCGCCGCCGCGCGACGCGAGCGGGTTGGACATCGCCGCGCTCACCGGCGAGGCGCAGGAGCTCGCCGTCGAGGTACCGCGCGACGATGTCCCCGCCGCCGACGTGCGGATCGACGCCGACGCCGGCACGCTGTCGCTCGCCGAGCACGACGCGCCCGCGGCGCAGGCCCCGCTGGAGCCCGGCTACGAACTTGCCGACGAGCCGTCGACGGCGTGGAGCACGGACGAGGCGGCGGACGAGCCGTCGGCCGATGCGCTCACCTTCGAGGCCGTCCCCGCCGATGGGTTCGGCATCGACGACATGACCGGCGACGAGCCGCTCGCCATCGTATCCGCCGACGGCGACGCGCTGGAAGGCGATTTCGAACTGGCCGAAGCTGGGAGTTTCGCCATCGACGGGCTGGTCGGCGACGAGCCGCTGGCGACGGTGGGCGACGACGACGCGGCCACGGCCGGCGCGCCGCGCAGCACCCTGGACCTGGTCGACGTCGATGCGCTGCTCGCGTCGGTCGAGACGCTCGAATCCCGCACGCCGCACGTCGAGGCCGCCGCGCCTGCCGCGTCGGCGCCGGAGGTCGACCTGGATGCGCTCGAGCGGCGCGTGGCCGGCCTGTCGCTGGCGGACGTCGACAGCTACGGCCACGGGCCGGAGCGCGGCGCGGTGCTGGTCGAGGGCGGACTCGGCGGGCCCGACGCGGTGCGCCAGTTGCTCGCCGCGATGCCCGAGGACTTCCCGCGGCCGGTGCTGGTGCGCTTGCAGCTCGACGGCGGGCGCTACGACCGGCTGGTGCGCCAGATGGAGCGCGCCGCGCGGCTTCCCGTGGCACTGGCCGAGGCCGGGCAGGCCGTGGACCCCGGCACCATCTACTTCGTGCCGCCGGAGCTGTCGATCGAACGCGGGCGCGGGCGCCTGGCCTTCGTGGCCGACGCCGCGGGCGCGCGGCCGCTGCTGGCCGAGCTTCCCGCCGGCGACAGCGCGATCCTGCTGATGAGCGGCAGCACCGTGGGCAGCGTCGATGCCGCGGTGGCGCAGCTCCACGCCGGCCTGCTGGTGGCCGCGCAGGCGCTGGACGGCTGCTACGACCCGGCCGCGACCAACGCGCTGGTGGCGCACGGCGGCGACACCGGCACGCCGGCCGAACTCGCCGCGCGGCTCGCCGAGCGCTGGCCGTCCTGATCCCGAGGCAGACATGAGCACACCCAGCCAAGACATCCGCGGCGTGTTGATCCAGGTCGAGGGCGCGCGCCTGCTGCTGCCCAACGCCACCATTTCCGAAGTGCTGTCCTATGCCGATCCCGAGCCGGTCGCCGACACGCCGGCGTGGCTGCTCGGCCGCATCCGCTGGCGCGGCTGGCAGCTGCCGCTGGTGTCGTTCTCGCGCATCGCCGGCCTCGCCGACGAACGCGGCGGCCTGGGCAGCAAGGTGGTGGTGCTCAAGGCGCTGGGCGGCGACGCCCGGCTGCCGCACTTCGCGATGCTGACCCAGGGCTTCCCGCGCCTGGTGACGGTCTCGCGCGAGGCGCTGGTGCCCGATGCCGGCGGCAGCGACGACCTGCCCGCCGGCGTGCGCGCGCGCGTGCTGCTCAACGAAGATGCCGCGCTGATCCCGGACATCGGCAGCGTCGAGGCTTCGATCCACCAGGCGCTGGCGGCGTAGGCCGGGGCTTCGCCCCCGACGCTTCGCGTACGTTCCGACCTGGCTTCGCTTGATCGACACAGGTCGGGGCTACGCACCCGACGCTTCTTCCACGTCCCGATGCATCGGTTCGATCGGCGTCGTGGCGGTAGCCTCGATCTGCAGCGATGGGCGTCGGCGCGGTAGCCCCGAGACCTACAGGTCGCCGAAGCGCGACTGCAGCGCGGCGATCGCGGCGATGCCGGCGGTCTCGGTGCGCAGGATGCGCGGGCCCAGGCGCAGGCCGGTGAAACCGGCGGCGGCGAGCGTCTCGCGGTCGCGCGGCGACCAGCCGCCTTCCGGGCCGATCGCGAGCACCACCGGCGCCCCGCCCGGCGCCTGCAGCGCGTCGACCGCGGCGTCCGCCAGCGGATCCAGCGTGAACCGCGGGCCTCCGGCTGGCAGCCCGCGCATCGCCGCGTCCAGCGTCGCCGGCGGCGCCACCACCGGGACGCGCGCGCGCCCGCTCTGCTCGCAGGCCGACACCACCACGCTGCGCCAGTGCGCCAGCCGCTTTTCGGCGCGCTCGCCCTCGAGCCGGACCTCGCTGCGCTCCGACGACACCGGCGCGAACGCGGCCACGCCGAGCTCGGTGGCCTTCTGCAGGATCCAGTCCATCTTCTCGCCGCGCGCGATGCCCTGCAGCAGCACGATGCGCAGCGGCGATTCGTTTCCGACTTCGCGCGCGCCGCGGACCTCGACCTCGCCGCCGCGCTTGCCCGCGGCCACGATGCGCACGTCGTAGTCGCGGCCGTCGCCGTTGAACAGCACGCAGGCGTCGCCGACGCCCAGGCGCAGCACCCGCAGCAAATGCGCCGCGGCGGCTTCCGGCAGCACCACCCGCGTACCGACCGCAAGCGGCACGTCGACGCAGGCACGGTTCACGCGCATGGCACAGTCCTATTTTTGCCACGGATGAACACGGATCGACACGGATAAGGCGGGCGCGGAAGAAAAGCAGCCGCATTCCTTTTCATCGATTCTTTCGCTTTATCCGTGTTCATCCGTGTCAATCCGTGGCCAAGCTGCGCTAGCCAGCATCGGCGGTCGCCGCGTCGATCGCCGCGCGGGTGGTCCCGGCGAGCAGGGTGAGCTGCTCGTCGTCGATGCAGTACGGCGGCATCCAGTACAGCACGTCGCCGAGCGGGCGCAGCAGCACGCCGCGTTCGAGCGCGGCGCGGTAGGCGCGCAGGCCCACGCGCAGCGACGGGTCGAAGGGCGTGGCCTTGTCGCCCTCGCGCGTGAGCTCGAAAGCGACGATCATCCCGGCCTGGCGCACGTCGGCGACGTGGCGATGGCCGGCCAGCGGCGCGGCGAGCGCGGCCATCTTCGCGGCGGTGGCGCGGTTGCGTTCCAGCACGCCGTCGGCCTCGAAGATGTCCAGCGACGCCAGCGCCGCCGCGCAGGCCAGCGGGTTGCCCGTGTAGCTGTGCGAGTGCAGGAAGGCGCGCTCGCGCGAATCGTCGAGGAAGCCGTCGTAGATCGACTGCGTGGCGAGCACCGCGCACAGCGGCAGGAAGCCGCCGGTCAGGCCCTTGGACAGGCACAGCAGGTCGGGCTGGATGCCTGCCTGCTCGCACGCGAACATCGTGCCGGTGCGCCCGAAGCCGACCGCGATCTCGTCCGCGATCAGGAACACGCCGTGCACGTCGCACAGCTCGCGCACGCGCCTGAGGTACACCGGGTCGTGCATGCGCATGCCGCCGGCGCACTGCACGCGCGGCTCCAGGATCAGCGCGCAGACCTCGCCCGCGCGCTCGTCGAGCAGGCGCGCAAACGCGTCGGCGGCCTCCTCGGCGCAATCGGCGGGCGACTGGCCCGCGCGCGCGAGGAAGGCGTCGGGCGAGGGGGTGAACAGCGCGTCCAGCAGCAGCGGCGCGTAGATGCGCCGGTACAGCGGGATGTCGCCGACCGACAGCGCGCCGATCGTCTCGCCGTGATAGCCGTTCGACAGCGCCACGAACTTCGTCCGCCGCGGCTCATCGGAGCGGTTGCGGAACCAGTGGAACGCCATCTTCAGCGCCACCTCGACCCCGGCCGAGCCGTTGTCGGCGTAGAACACCTTGGCCAGCGGCGCGCGCCCGACCTCGCGCGGGGCGATCGCCAGCAGCCGCTCGGCCAGCTCCACCGCCGGCGGATGCGAGCAGCCTGCCAGGATCACCTGCTCCAGCGTGCGCGCCTGCCGCGCCACCGCCTCGGCGATGCGCGGCTCGGCGTGGCCGTGCAGGTTGGTCCACCAGCTGCTGACCGCATCCAGCGTGCGGCCGCCGTCGTGGCCGACGAGCCAGGCGCCTTCGCCGCGCGCCACCGGCAGCAGCGGCAGCACGTCCGGATGCTCGCGCATCTGCGTGCACGGGTGCCAGAGCACCGCCAGGTCGCGCGAGCGCCAGCCCGCGCCGTCGCCGGCGTCGTTTAGAATCCCCGCATCGTGGACCGCCTTCATTCCCCCATTATCGCCCGCGCCGGACGAACCTGCCCCGGGGTTGCGCCGTGACGCGGCCGCTGCCCGTGATCCACGGCATCACCGAGCACGATGCCGGGCCATACCGGATGGAGCGGCTCGACCTCGAGTTCGGCAACGGCGAGCGCCGCCGCTACGAGCGCCTGCACGGCCGCGGCCACGGCGCCGTGGTCGTGGTGCCGCTGCTCGACGACCGCACCGTGCTGCTGGTGCGCGAATACGCCGCCGGCATGCACCGCTACGAGCTCGGCCTGGTGAAGGGCCGCATCGACGCCGGCGAGACGCCGGAGCACGCCGCCAACCGCGAGCTGATGGAGGAGGCCGGCTACGGCGCGCGCTCGGTGCAGGTGCTGCGCTCGCTGTCGCTGGCGCCGACCTACATGAGCCACCAGACCCATCTCGTGCTCGCGCGCGACCTGTACCCGCAGCGGCTGCCGGGCGACGAGCCGGAGGAGCTCGAGGTGGTGCCGTGGCGGCTCGACGCGCTGCACGAGCTGGTGCTGCGCGAGGAGTTCTCCGAGGGCCGCTCGATCGCGGCGCTGTTCATCGCCCGCGAGTACCTGCAGCACCATGCCGGTCGCTGAAGCCCTGCGCGAGGAGGTGATCGCCACCGCGCGCGCGGCCGCCGCGGCGATCCTGCGCGTCTACGAAACCGGTTTCGACGTCGAGCGCAAGGCCGACGACAGCCCGCTGACCGCGGCCGACATCGCTGCGCACCGCTGCATCGTCGAGCGCCTGTCCGCGGCCACGCCGGAAATCCCGGTGCTGTCGGAGGAAGCGGCCGATGCCGTGCCGGCCGCGACGCGGCGTCGCTGGAGCCGGCTGTGGGTGGTCGATCCGCTCGACGGCACCCGCGAGTTCGTCAAGCGCAACGGCGAGTTCACCGTCAACATCGCGCTGGTCGAGGACGGCGAGGTGGTGTTCGGCGTGATCCAGGCGCCGGTGACCGGCGCGCTGTGGCACGGCGCGCGCGGGCAGGGCGCATTCCGGCGCGACGGCGACACCGACGCTGCGTTGCGCACGCGCGCGCCCGCGGCCGCGCCGCTGCGCGTGTCCGCCAGCCGCTCGCACCGCAACGAGCGCACCGAGGCCCTGCTCGCGCGCATCGCCGCCGGCACCGGCGCGGACAGCGAACCGGTCGCGCTGGGCTCCTCGCTCAAGTTCTGCCGCCTCGCCGAGGGTGGCATGGACGTCTACCCGCGCTTCGGCCCGACCAGCGAGTGGGACACCGCGGCCGGGCAGGCGATCCTCGAGGCCGCCGGCGGCTGCGTGCTCGACCCGCGCGGACGCCCGTTCCGCTACAACCAGCGCGACACGCTGCTCAACGGCGACTTCATCGCGCTGGGCGACCCGTCGCTGCCGTGGCGCGACTGGGTCGGGGATGCCGCGGCTGGTTCCTGAGCCGATGGCGCGCAGCCGGCATGCCACGCCGGTGCGTGGGACACGATTGCGTGGGACACGATCGCGCCTGTCATCCGGAGCGAAGCGAGGGATCTGTCTTCCGGTGGAGCAGGATCCCTCGCTTCGCTCGGGATGACAGCCAAGGACGATGCCGACGCTCGTCTCCGGATCCGGATCCCATCCGGCTCCCGAACCCCGAACCTCGAACCTCGAACGGAACGCCATGTCCACCCAAGCCCTCGACCGCCTCCTCGACATCATGGCCCGGCTGCGCGACCGCGAGCGCGGTTGCCCGTGGGACGTCGAGCAGACTTTCGCCACGATCGCGCCGTACACCATCGAGGAGGCCTACGAGGTCGCCGACGCGATCGACCGCGGCGACCTGCCGGCGCTGCAGGACGAACTCGGCGACCTGCTGCTGCAGGTCGTCTTCCACGCGCAGATGGCGAGCGAGCAGGGCGCCTTCGGCTTCGCCGACGTGGCGAAGGGAATCGGCGACAAGATGGTGCGCCGGCACCCGCACGTGTTCGGCGACGCCGACCGCGGCGATGCCGAGGGCGTGCGCCGCAGCTGGGAGGAGATCAAGCGCGCCGAGCGCGCGGGCGCCGGCGAGGAGGACGCCTCCGCGCTGGCCGGCATCGCGCGCGGCCTGCCGGAATGGCAGCGCGCGGTGAAGCTGCAGCAGCGCGCGGCGCGGGTCGGCTTCGACTGGCCCTCGCCGGCGCCGGTGATCGACAAGCTGCACGAGGAGATCGACGAGGTGCGTGCCGAATTCGCCGCGGTGGCCGCCGACCCGGGCGACGCCGCGGCGCAGGACCGCCTCGAGGACGAAATCGGCGACCTGCTGTTCGTCTGCGCCAACCTCGCGCGCCATGCGAAGGTCGACGTCGGCGGCGCGCTGCGTCGCGCGAACGCCAAGTTCGAGCGACGCTTCCGCGCGATGGAGGCGCTGGCCGCGGCCGACGGCGTGGAGTTGCGGTTGCTGCCGCTGGACGCGCAGGATGGTTACTGGAACCGCGCCAAGGCCGCGGAGTCGAGGTAGGAGCGCACCGGGCGCGACCGCTGTTGCAACCGGTCGCGCCCCGGTGCGCTCCTACAGGCAAGCAAGGGCAGGAGGTGACGACATGGGCTTCGCCAGCTTCCACGAGTTCTACCCCTACTACCTCGGCGAGCACGCCAACCGCACCTGCCGCCGGCTGCATTTCGTCGGCACCTGCGGCGTGCTCGCGCTCGTCGCCGCGGCGATCGCCAACGGCAACGCCTGGTGGCTGCTCGGCGCGCTGCTGTGCGGCTACGGCTTCGCCTGGGTCGGCCATTTCTTCTTCGAGAAGAACCGCCCGGCGACGTTCCGGCACCCGCTGTATTCGTTCATGGCCGACTGGGTCATGTTCAAGGACATCCTCACCGGCCGCATCCCGTTCTGAGTGGCGCCACGCAAGCTTGCCGCCACGGAGCAGATGCGTGCCTGGCCGGCGTGGTTGGCCTCGATTTTTCAGCCACGGATCTGCACGGATGAACGCGGATCGCTAGCGCAGGCCCCGATCGCCGCGCGGGCCATCCGTGTTCATCCGTGCAGATCCGTGGCAAAACGTCGAAAGCGATCCAGGCCGATCCGATCGTCACTCCAGGAAGATCAGCCAGGCCGCCACCGCGATCAGCGCGAAGCCGGCCCAGTGGTTCCACTTCAGCGACTGCCCCAGGTACAGCGCCGAGAAGCCGGCGAACACCAGCAGCGTGATCACCTCCTGCATGCCCTTGAGCTGCGGCGCCGAATACACCGCGCTGCCCCAGCGGTTGGCGGGCACCTGCAGCACGTACTCGAAGAAGGCAATGCCCCAGCTGGCCACGATCACCAGCAGCAGCGGCGAGGACTTGTACTTCAGGTGCCCGTACCAGGCGAAGGTCATGAAGACGTTGGAGCCCAGCAGCAGGAGGACGGGCAGGAGGCGGTCGAAGAGGGTGGGCATCGGCGCGGGCGGCTCTGGCGGGCGCCCAGCCTAGCGCCTGCGGGCCGTGGCCGGCGCGCGCAGGCCGGCCTTCGCGCCCGCCTTCACGGCCCCTCGACCCGATGGACGGCACCTTTCACAAACCTGAAGATGGGCTGGCGCCCTTCTTCCTACCCAACGCAATCGGAGCTGGCATGCGCGGATCAACCGAACCAGGCGGCCTCGTCCTCATCGTCGAGGACAACCGCAACATCTCGGAAATGGTGGGCGAATACCTCGAGGGCCGCGGCTTCGAGGTCGACTATGCCTCCGACGGCCTCGACGGCTACCGGCTGGCGGCCGAGAACACCTACGACGTCGTCGTGCTCGACCTGATGCTGCCGCGGCTGGACGGCATCGAGGTCTGCAAGCGCCTGCGCGAAGAGGCGCGCAAGTCCACGCCGGTGCTGATGCTCACCGCGCGCGACACCCTGGACGAAAAGCTCACCGGCCTGGGCGCCGGCGCCGACGACTACCTGACCAAGCCGTTCGCGATCCAGGAGCTGGAAGCGCGGCTGCGCGCGCTGATCCGGCGCGAGCGCCGGCAGGTGGGCTCGGAAGTGCTCAAGGTCGCCGACCTCGTGCTCGATCCGGCCAGCCTGCGCGCGACCCGCGGCGGCACCGAGCTGCAGCTCTCGCCGATCGGCCTGAAGCTGCTGACGATCCTGATGCGCGAGTCGCCGCGGGTGGTCAACCGGCAGGAGATCGAGCGCGAGATCTGGGGCAACAGCCTGCCCGACTCCGACACCCTGCGCAGCCACCTGTACAACCTGCGCAAGACCATCGACAAGCCCTACGACAAGCCGCTGCTGCACACCGTGCAGAGCGCCGGCTACCGCATCGCCGACATCGAGCAGCCGCCGGCCTGACGCCGGCGGGCGCCGTGCCGACATGCCACAGGGACTGCCACGGCGGCTGCGCTACGCCTTCTTCCTGCAGGTGCTGCTCGCGAGCCTGGTCGTGGTCGTCGGCGTGGTGGCCAGCAGCCGCATCGTCAAGGACGTGCTGACCAGCCAGCAGCTGCGCAGCGAGGCGGGCGAGTTCTGGAACGGCCGGGCCCGCGACCCGGCCTATCCGCTGCCGCGCAGCTCGACCATCCACGGCTGGTTCGTCGCGCGCGGCGGCGACGATGCCGCGGTGCCGGCGGAGCTGCGGCGCCACGGCAACGGCATCTCCACCCTGCCCGGAGGCCAGCGCAAGCTGATCGTCGAGGAGCGGCCGCAGGGGCGGCTCTACCTGGTGATGTCGTTCGCCGTGCTCGACGGGGTGATCCGCCGCGCCGGGCTGGTGTCGATGCTGCTCGCGCTGCTCGCGGTCCACCTGACCAGCTGGCTCACCTACCGCACGTCCAAGCGGCTGGTCACGCCGGTCAACTGGCTGGCGCGGCAGGTGGCGCGCTGGGATCCGGCCGATCCCGACATGCGCTCGATCGAGCCCGGGCGCGTGCCCGGCGACGGCGGCAGCGAGGTCCAGCAGCTCAGCGGCGCGCTGCGCGGGTTGGGCAAGCGCACCCAGGAGGTGCTCGAGCGCGAGCGCGACTTCACCCGCGACGCCAGCCACGAGCTGCGCACGCCGCTGACCGTGATCCGGGTGGCCACCGACATGATGCTGGCCGACGCCGACGTGCCGGAGCGCACGCAGCGCACGCTGGCCAGGATGCAGCGCGCCGGGCGCGACATGGAGGCGATCATCGACGCCTTCCTGATCCTGGCGCGCGAGCGCGGGCGCGCGCCGCTCACCGAGGACTTCACCGTCGCCGAGGTGGTCGGGGAGGAGGTCGAGAAGGTGCGGCCGCTGCTCGCGCACAAGCCGGTCGAGCTGGAAGTGGTGGCGACCGCGTCGCCGCGCCTGCACGCCTCGCCGCGGGTGCTGGCGGTGATGCTCGGCCAGTTGCTCGACAACGCCTGCATCTTCACCGAGCGCGGGCGGATCGAGGTGCGGATCGAGGCCGACCGCGTCGTCGTCGCCGACACCGGCGTCGGCATGGCGCCGGAGGTGCTGCGCAAGGCCTGGGATCCGTTCTATCGCGCCAACCTGGTCAATCCCACCGGCAAGGGCATGGGCTTGTCGATCGTGCGGCGGCTGGGCGAGCGGTCCGGCTGGCCCGTCGTCCTGGACAGCCTGCCGGGCCGCGGCACCACGGCGACGGTCGTCTTCGCGCGCAACCTCATTTCCTGAGCCATCGCCGCGCGTGCCGCCGCGCGGATGCCGGTCGCGCCGGTGGCGCGTCGATGCAGGCCGTCGCCCCTCCGGCCGCGTGGCGCGTGAACCCCGCCGCGCCGGCCGTTATCCTGTCGCGATGGACGCATCCACGACTTCCCCGACCGCGTTGGCCATCCACGGCGGCGCCGGCGTGATCGAGCGCGAGCGGCTCGGCGCCGACGACGAGCGCGCGATCCGCGCCGACCTCGACGCCGCGCTCGATGCCGGCCATGCGGTGCTCGCGCGCGGCGGCGGCGCGCTGGACGCGGTGGAGGCGGCGGTGCGCGCGCTGGAGGATTCGCCGCGCTTCAACGCCGGCCACGGCGCGGTCTACGACGCCGACGGCCGCCACGAGCTCGACGCCTCGCTGATGGAAGGGCATACGCGCCGCGCCGGCGCGGTCGCCGGCGTGACCACCGTCCGCAACCCGGTCTCGCTGGCGCGCGCGGTGATGGCGCATTCGCCGCACGTGCTGCTGGTCGGCGCCGGCGCCGAGGCGTTCGCCGACACCCGCGCGGAAATCGCGCGCGTGCCCAACGCCTGGTTCGACACCGACCACCGCCGACGCGAGCTCGAGCAGGCGCAGGCGCGCGAGCGGGCCGACGCCGAGGTCGTGGTCGACCTCAAGGGCCGGTACTTCGGCACCGTCGGCGCGGTCGCGCTCGATGCGCGCGGCCACCTCGCCGCGGCGACCTCCACCGGCGGCATGACCAACAAGCGCTGGGGACGGGTCGGCGACACCCCGCTGGTCGGCGCCGGCACCTGGGCGGACGATCGCTGCGCGGTGTCGGGCACCGGCTGGGGCGAGTTCTTCATCCGCTGCGCGGTGGCGCACGACATCGCCGCGCGCATGGCCTACCGCGGCGATTCGCTCGCCGACGCCGCCGGCGCGGTGGTGATGCAGGCGGTGCCGCGGCTCGGCGGCGACGGCGGCGCGATCGCGGTCGACCGCGACGGCAACATCGCGATGCCGTTCAACACCGCCGGCATGTACCGCGGCTGGATCCGCCCCGACGGCAGCCGCGGCACCGCGATCTTCCGCGATCCCTAGGCAGGGGCTCGCCCGGCGCGGTCATCGCGCCCGCGCGAATCACGGCCTCGCGCGCCGCGGCCGCGCGTCAGGGATCGTCCGCGCCGTCGACGAGATAGGGCGCGACGATCCGCCGCCACAGCGCGTAGCCGGCCGCGTTCATGTGCAGGCCGTCCTCGCCGAACAGCTCCGGGCGCGGCCTGCCGTCGGGGCCGAGCATCGGCGTGGCGACGTCGATGTAGGCGACGCCGCGCATCCGCGCCGCTTCCGCGCGCACCAGCGCGTTGGCCTCGCGCTGCGCCGGCAACTGGTCGACGCGCGCGAGGCTGGGCTTGATCGAGATCCAGGCGATCGGCACGCCGGGCAGGTCGCGGCGGATGCGCGCGACGAAGGCCCGGAAGTCGTCCAGCACCTGCCGCGGCGTGCGGCCGGCGTCGATGTCGTTGTCGCCCGCATACAGCACCACCTGGCGCGGCGCGTAGCGCACCGCGACCTGGTCGGCATGCCAGATCGCGTCGCGCAGCTGCGAGCCGCCGAAGCCGCGGTTGAGCACCGGCCTGCCGGCGAAGTCCGCGCCCAGCGACGCCCACATCCGCACCGAGGAGCTGCCGGTGAACACGATCGGATGGGCCGGCGGCGGGTCCTTCGCGTCCTGCGCGGCGAACTCGGCCATGTCCACGGCCCACTGCGGCGAGGACACCGGATCCAGCGCGGCCTGTGGCGCGCCGTCGGTCGCCGAGGGCGCCGTGGCGCAGGCCGCCAGCAGGGTGGCGAGCAGGGCGGCGAGCAGGGGGCCGGTGCGCATCGCGTCGTCCTCGGGGCGGGCGGGCCAGTGGAGCAGTGGCCGGCGGCGATTGCAAATCGGCCGGATCGCCGGTGGCGCCGGGCTGCGGACGGGGCCGGTATGGCAAAATCGCGGGATTCCCATCCATCGGTCGCGGCGCCCATCCTTCATGCAGCAGATCCCGGAACCTGCCTTCGGTCGCCGCCGCATCGCCGTCCCGTGCCCGCCCTCCCGCCCGGATCCCGCCGGCGCCCGCGCCCGTCGCGGCGGCTGCTGACGTGGCCGATGCGTTCGGCCACCTGCCGCGCGGCCCGGCGCGGGTCCTGAAGGCCGCGACCTGGTCGCTGCAGGGCCTGCGCGCGGCGTGGCTGCACGAGTCCTCGTTCCGCCTCGAGGTCTACCTGTTCGTGGTGCTGGCGCCGTTGGGCTGGTGGCTGGGCGAGGGCGGCGTGGAGCGCGCCCTGCTGATCGGCTCGATGCTGCTGGTGCTGGCCGGCGAACTGCTCAATTCCGCGATCGAGGCGGTGATCGAGCGCTACGGGCCCGAGCACCACGAGCTGGCCGGTCGCGCCAAGGACATGGGCTCGGCCGCGGTGTTCGTGCTGATGATGAACGTGTTGCTGTGCTGGGGCCTGGTCCTGGCGCCGCGCTGGTCGTGACGCCGCGCGGGCCGTCCCGGCGCGCGCGTACTGATTCGAGGAAGTTGCTGGATGAGTCTTGAAATGCTGGCCGATCCGCAGGTGTGGATCCTGCTGCTGACCCTGAGTTCGATCGAGATCGTGCTGGGCATCGACAACCTGGTGTTCATCTCGATCGCGGTCAGCCGGCTGCCGGCCGCGCAGCGCGAGCGCGCGCGCAAGTTCGGCATCGCGGTCGCCTGCGTCACCCGCATCGCGTTGCTGCTGACGCTGGCCTACCTGGCGCACATGAAGCAGGACCTGTTCACCGTGTTCGGGCAGGGCATCTCGATCCGCGACCTGGTGCTGATCCTCGGCGGCGTGTTCCTGGTGGTGAAGGGCGTGATGGAGATCCGCGACCTGGTCGCCGGCGAGGAGGAGTCCGAGGACATCCACACCAAGCCGCTGGCCTCGTTCGGGATGGTGATCGCGCAGATCGCGGTGATCGACATCGTGTTCTCGCTCGACTCGGTGATCGCCGCGGTCGGCATGGCCGACCAGTACGTGCCGGTGATGGTGGGCGCGATCCTGCTGGCGGTGGCGGTGATGCTGCTCGCCGCGCGCCCGCTGGGACAGTTCATCGACAACAACCCGACGATCAAGATGCTGGCGCTGGCGTTCATCGTGCTGATCGGCGTGTACCTGGTCGGCGACGGCATCGGGCTGTACATCTCCAAGGGCTACATCTACGGCGCGATGGGGTTCTCGGCGCTGGTCGAGTCGCTGAACCTGTGGGCCAAGCGGCGGGCGCGCCTGCGCGGCGAGGAGCAGGCCTGAGCCTGCCTGCCGGCCGTTGCGCCGGCCCGCGCGGAGTGCTGCAATGCCGGCGCCTTCCCAACGGAGCCGGGCCATGCGACTGATCCTGTTGATGGTGCTCGCCGCGCTGCTCGGCGGCTGCGGGTACAACCAGATCCAGCAGAAGGACGAGGCGGTCAAGGCCGGCTGGTCCGAGGTGCTCAACCAGTACAAGCGCCGCGCCGACCTGATCCCCAACCTGGTCAACACCGTCAAGGGCTATGCCACGCACGAGGAGCGGGTGCTCACCGAGGTGACGCAGGCGCGCGCCAGGGTCGGGCAGATCCAGGTGAACGCCGACGACGCGGCCTCGCTGGCGCAGTTCCAGCAGGCGCAGGGCGAGCTGTCGAGCGCGCTGTCGCGGCTGCTGGTGGTGACCGAGAACTACCCCAACCTCAAGGCCGACCAGTCCTTCATCGGCCTGCAGACCCAGCTCGAGGGCACCGAGAACCGCATCACCGTCGCGCGCGGGCGCTACATCCAGGTGGTGCAGGACTACAACACCTACATCCGCTCGTTCCCGCAGAACCTGACCGCGAAGATGTTCGGCTACGCGCAGAAGCCCAACTTCACCGTCGAAAACGAGCGCGCGATCCAGGAGGCGCCGACGGTCGACTTCGGCCAGGCGCCGGCCGCCCCGCAGCCGCAGCCGGCGCAGCCGCCGCAGGACCAGCCGCCGCAGCAGGATCCGCAGCCGCAGCCGGCGCACTGAGGCCGGCGCGGCGCGGGCGATGTCCTCCGGTGCACGTATGGCCGGCGCCTGCGTGCTGGCGCTGCTGGTGGCGCTGGCCGCGCCGCCGTGGGCGCGCGCGCAGTCGCTGGCCGCGATCCCGCCGCTGGATTCGCCGGTGGTCGACACCACCGGCACGCTCGACGCCGCGCAGAAGCGACAGCTGGAACAGCAGGCGCTCGCCCTGCAGCAGCGCAAGGGCAGCCAGCTGCAGGTGCTGCTGGTGCCGAGCACGCAGCCCGAGTCGATCGAGCAGTACACCCAGCGCGTGTTCGACCAATGGAAGCTCGGGCGCAAGGGCGTGGACGACGCGGTGCTGCTGGTCGTCGCCAGGGACGACCGCCGCGCGCGCATCCAGCCCGGCTACGGGCTGGAGGGCGCGATCCCCGACATCACCGCCGGCCGCATCATCCAGGAATACATGGCGCCGAAGTTCCGCGCCGGCGACTACGGCGGCGGCCTGGTCGACGCGACCGCGGCGCTGGTGAAGCTCATCGACGGCGAACCGCTGCCCGAGCCGATCGCCGACAACCGCGGCGATGGCGGCAGCGGTGGCGGCGACTGGCTGTTCGCGCTGTTCGCCGCCTTCATCGCCGCCAGCTTCGTGCGCGGGGTGTTCGGGCGCACCCCGGCCGCGGTGCGCGGCGTGCTCACCGGCGGCGCGGCCGGCGGTGTCGCGTGGCTGCTGTCGTCGCTGCTGGGCCTGGGCGGCGTGGCGGCGGTGGTCGGCTTCCTCTACGGGCTGGTGAAGCTGCCCGCGGGCCGCTACGCGCGGCACGGCGGCTGGGGCGGCTTCGGTGGCGGTGGCTGGGGCGGGGGTGGCGGCT
>DATLJE010000010.1:0-15631 GCA_035539095.1 Luteimonas sp. | reverse complement strand
GTAGGCCTTGAACTCGCCGCCGAAACGCTCCGCGCCGATCTTCGTCAGCGCCGCCGTCAGCGTCGTCTTCCCGTGGTCCACGTGACCGATCGTGCCCACGTTCACGTGGGGCTTGGTGCGCTCGAACTTACCCTTGGCCATGACTGTCTCGCTGACGTTTTTAGATGGGGGACTGCTTTGTTGGAAAGTCCGGCCCTGGAGGGCCGGGCCGTTGCGGAAGGATCCGCCTGTATGGTGCTCACGAATGGAATCGAACCATCGACCTCCTCCTTACCAAGGAGGTGCTCTACCGACTGAGCTACGTGAGCGATGCAGATGCGTGCGTGTTGCGGGTAAATCAATGCGGGAAGCGCAATGGAGCGGGAGACGGGAATCGAACCCGCACCATCAGCTTGGAAGGCTGAGGTTCTACCATTGAACTACTCCCGCAGGCTGCGGAACCGGCTTGGTGGAGGGAGGTGGATTCGAACCACCGAAGGCGTAAGCCAGCAGATTTACAGTCTGCCCCCGTTGGCCGCTTGGGTATCCCTCCGGTCGTTGTGCAAACCCATGAAACAGCCCGCGATTTTGACGCGGGCCGGATTTCATGTCAACGGTGGCCACCACCTTTTTCGCTGCCGGGCGTGCCGGGCGTGCCGGGCGGGCGGCCGCGGCCCGGCGCGGCGGCGGGCCGGGCGGCTCAGGGCCTGGCGGCGGGTCCGCCGGGCGGCGCCAGGGCCTCGTCGGAGTACAGCGCCACGTGCGGCTCGCCGTCGGCGCCGATCCAGCCGCGCGCCATGCCTTCGGTGTTGAAGGGCATGGCCGCGCGGCCGTCGGCGGCCAGGATGATGGCGCCGCCGTCGCCGCCCATGCCCGGGATCTCCCGGTCGATCACCGCCTCGCCGGCCTGGGCCGGGCTTTCCTTGAGGTAGGCCATCCGCGCGCAGATCTCATGGGCCGCAGAGACGCGGATGTAGAACTCGCCCCAGCCGGTGCCCGAGACCGCGCAGCCGTCGCTGGCATAGGTGCCGGCGCCGATGATCGGGGAGTCGCCGATGCGGCCGTAGCGCTTGTCGGTCATGCCGCCGGTGGAGGTGCCGGCGGCCAGGTGGCCCTGGCGGTCCATCGCTACGGCGCCGACCGTGCCGAAGTGCTTGGCGACGGCGGGGTCGGCGTGGGCCTGGCCGGCGGCGTCCTCCTCCAGCGCCCGCTGCAGTTCCTGCCAGCGGCGGTCGGTGCGGAAGTAGGCCGGGTCGACCAGCTCGATCCCGCGCTCCTTCGCGAAGGCCTCGGCGCCGTCGCCGGCCATCATCACGTGCGGGGAGTGCTGCATCACCTCGCGGGCCAGCAGGATCGGGTTGCGGACGTGGTGGACGCCGGCGACCGCGCCCGCCATGCGGGTGGCGCCGTCCATCAGCGAGGCGTCGAGCTCGTTGCGGCCGTCGTGGGTGAACACCGCGCCCTTGCCGGCGTTGAACAGCGGATCGTCCTCGAGCACGGTGATCGCCGCGGTCACCGCGTCCAGCGCCGGTTTGCCGGCCGCCAGCTGCTCGTGGCCCCGGCGCAGGGCCAGGGTGATGGCGGCGCGGATCGCGGCCTCGTCGGCGGCGGTGGTGCCCTCGCGCTGCAGCCCTGCCCCGCCGTGGACCACCAGCACGGTGGCGTGGTCGTCGGCGGCGCAGGCCGGCGCGGCGACGGACAGGGACAGGGCGAGGACGCACAGGTAGCACAGAAGCTTCATGGCGGATTCCGTTGGCTTGGCGGCGGACGTGGCGGGAGGTTCGCGCGACGGCTGGCGGGCCGATGCTAGCGGCCGGCGGCCGCGGCCGCCGACGGCGCGTCGCGCAGGACGAGCTTGCCGCCGTGGGCGTCGGCGACCTTCTCGAAGGCCGGCGCGACCACCTCCAGGCCGTCCAGCCGCAGCCGGCTGGCCGCACCGATGCCGGTGACGCGCACCCCGGCGAACTCGAGCGGCTGACCCGCGGCCATCGGCGCCGGCGGGCGGGTCGGCCGCACCAGCCAGGCGAAACCATGCGCGTCGCCCGGGTACAGCCGCCCGACGCCGTCGCCGTCGATGCACAGCGCGGCGCCCTCGTCGATGCCGAGCCCGACCACGCCGGCCGCGCCGCCGTTGCGCAGCTTGGCGACGAAGGCGACCAGGCGGCCGAGGCGGTCGCGCTTGGCGAAATGGCTGTCGGTGATGACGTGCTCCAGGTGCGGCAGGTGCAGGAAGTCGCCGACCAGGGTCATGCCCGGCCCCAGCGGGTCGCGCAGGGCCACGTCCGAGGCCATGCTGCCGCCGTCCATCGCGCCGTAGGCCCAGGCGCCGAGGATCGCGAGCCCGGCGCTGGTGCCGCCGAGCGGCTTGCCGGCGCGGACGTGGCGGTCGAGCGCCTCGTTGAGCGGCGTGCCCTTCCAGTAGCGCACGTAGTTGGCCTGGTCGCCGCCGGCGATGAAGACGCCGTCGGCCGCCTCGACCGCCGCGAGCACCTTCGGATCGCTGGCCGCGCGGCGGTCGGAGAACACGAAGGTCTGCGCCGACGCCACCCCGCCGATGGCCTTGTAGAACTCGTCCTGCGCCTCGGTCGTGCCGGAGGCGCGCAGCACCACGATGTGGCCGTGGCCGGCGCGCTCGATCATCCAGCGGAAGGCGTCGCGGGGCCAATCGCCGCCGCCGACCAGCAACAGGCCGGGCTCCACCTTGCCGGGGCGCGGGGCGGCGGGATCGCCGACGGCGTAATGCGCGTAGCCCGGAGAAGCCTCCTTCGCCGGGGCGGCCCCGGCGAGCAGGCACGCCGCGAACAGGGCGAACAGCAGGCGGCCGGCGATCCCGGACGCCCTGGCGAACTGACGATGCATGCGCGGGCTTCCCCGTGTGGCGACCTGGAACCTTGACGAGCGAGCGGCCGCCATCCCCCACCGCGCGCGCCGGGCAGGCCCGTGCAAGCCTACCGCGAATGACGATATCGTGACCGGATGGACGATTCCCTGGACGCCTGGTTCGCCCGCGAGATCCTCGTCCACGAGGGCGCCCTGGTGGCGTTCCTGCAGCGCGCCTGGCCGCAGCGCGCGGAAGTCCACGACCTGCGCCAGGAAACCTACGTGCGCGTCTACGAGGCCGCCGGCAAGGCCCGGCCGGCCGCGCCGCGGGCCTTCCTGTTCGCCACCGCCCGCCACCTGGTGACCGACCGCCTGCGCCGCGGCCGGGTGGTCTCGATCGAGACCGTGGGTGATTTGGACGCCTTGAACGTCTTGATGGACGAGATGACGCCGGAACGCCGGCTGGACGCCCGGCAGGTGCTGCGGCGCCTGGCCGGGGCCTTCGACCGCCTGCCCGACCGCTGCCGCGAGGTGGTCTGGCTGCGGCGGGTCGAGGACCTGCCGCAGAAGGAGGTCGCGGCGCGGCTGGGCATCAGCGAGAAGACGGTGGAGAAGCAGGTCGCCAAGGGCGTCCGGTTGATCGCCGAGCATTTCTACGGGAACGGAACGGCGCGGCGGGCGGAGCCCGCGCGCGCGGCGGAGGCCGAGGATGGGAACGGACATGGCCGGCAGCACCCGGACTGAGCGCGAAGCCGCGGCCTGGCTGGCCCGGCGCGACGCCAGCGGCTGGACCGGCCGCGACCAGGCCCGCCTCGATGCGTGGCTGGGCGAATCCACCGCCCACCGCGTTGCCTGGGTGCGGCTGGAAGCGGCCTGGCGCGAGAGCGGCCGGCTCAGGGCGCTGGGCGCCGGGCTGCCCGCGGGCGACATCCCGGCGCGCGGGCAGTGGACGCGGCCCGGGCCGCCGGCGGACGTGGCAAGCGGCCCCGCGCCGCCCGCCGCACGCGCCGGATCGTCGGGCGTCGCCGCGCGCGGCCCGTTCGACGCCGGGGCGCTGGTGTTCGCGCCCCGGCCGCGCGAGGCGGCGTCGCGGATGCCCGCGTTCGCGGCCGCGGCGGTCGTGGTCGTGCTGGCGGCCTCGCTGGCGCTGGGCCTGCGCTTCTACCCGGCCGCGCAGCCGGTGGCCTACCGCACCGCGGTGGGCGACCTCGAATCGATGCCGCTGGCCGATGGCACGCAGGCGACCCTGAGCAGCGACAGCCGCATCGTCGTCTCGCTGTCGCGTCGCGAGCGCCACGTCGACCTGCAGCGCGGCGAGGCGTTCTTCCACGCCGCCAAGGATCCCGGGCGCCCGTTCGTGGTCGCCGCCGCCGGCCACCGCGCGGTCGCGGTGGGGACGCGCTTCGCGGTGCGCCGCGAGAGCGACGGCGTGCGGGTCGTGGTCACCGAGGGCCTGGTGCGGCTGGAATCCGACCCCGGGCCGGACGGCCGTCGCCAGCCCACCACCCTGCTGCCGGCCGGCAGCGTGGCGCTGGCCAGCGACCGCGGCGTGGTCGTGCGCACCGACTCGGTCGCGCAGGCCGAGCAGCTGCTGAGCTGGCGCGACGGCTTCCTCGCCTTCCACGACACGCCGCTGGCGGTCGCGGTCGCCGAGTT
This sequence comes from Luteimonas sp., assembly GCA_035539095.1. GTDB lineage: Bacteria > Pseudomonadota > Gammaproteobacteria > Xanthomonadales > Xanthomonadaceae > Luteimonas. The sequence goes on along the minus strand of DATLJE010000010.1, from coordinate 11,176 downwards.
CAACCGCTACAACGCCCGCAAGATCGTCATCGGCGACCCCTCGGTGGCGGCGATGCGGATCGGCGGCAACTTCCGCTGGTCCAACACCGAGGCCTTCGTGCGTCTGCTGGAACAGGGATTCGCGGTCCGCGCCGAGCGTCGCGGCGACGAGGTCGTGCTGCACGACCGCTGACGCCGGTGCGTTCATGCAGCCGGCTCTGGCGCGGGCCACGATGGACCGGGTGGGATTTGCGTCGTTCGTTCGTCACGTAGGGGAGAGGGCGGGCGCCGCCCGCCACCCGGGGAGGGGTCCTAGTGTCCAGTCGCATCCGCATTCTTCCGATCGCAACGGCCTGCCTGCTGGCCCTCTCCGCGCATGCGCAGGCGGAACCGGCCGCGCAGATCGACATTCCCGCCAGCGACCTGGTCACCGCGCTCGACAGCCTCGCCCGGCAGTCGGGCACGCAGCTCATCTACCGCCCCGACCAGCTGCGCGGCGCGCGCACCCGCGGCGTGCGCGGCAACCTGCCGGCCGACGCCGCGCTCGACCGGCTGCTGCAGGGCACCGGCTACGTGCCGCACCGCGACCCCTCGGGCGCGGTGTTGATCGTCAAGGGCGACGCGCCTGCGCCCGCGCCGCGCCCGGCCGCCCCGCAACCGGCGCCCGCGCAGGACGACCCGCCGGCGCAGGCGGAGCCGCCGACCACCGAGCTGCAGACGATCCAGGTCACCGGCTCGCGCATCCCGCGCGCGCAGGTCGAGGGCCCGGCGCCGGTGACGGTGATGACCGCCGACGAGATCCGCGCCAGCGGCTTCGCCAGCGTGCCCGACGTGCTGCGCGCGATGACCCAGAACGGCGGCGAGACCCAGAGCCAGCAGTCCTTCAGCGGCGGCGACTTCTCGCCCGGCGCGCAGCAGGTCGACCTGCGCGGGCTCGGCCCCAACCACACCCTGGTGCTCGTCAACGGCCGCCGCATCGCCGACTTCCCGATGCCGTTCAAGGGCCGCAGCAACTTCACAGACATCTCCAACATCCCGCTGGGCATGGTCGATCGCATCGAGGTGCTCACCGGCAGCGCCTCGGCGGTGTACGGCTCGGACGCGATCTCGGGCGTGATCAACTTCATCCTCAAGAAGGAGGCCGACGGCACCACCATCGACTTCCGCTACGGCGACACCACCCGCGGCGGCGGCGAGTCGATGAAGCTGAGCCTGTCGTCCGGCTTCTCGCGCGGCGGCTTCAACGCGGTGTACGGGATCGAGCTGCTCGACCAGCACCCGCTGTGGGCGTACGACCGCAGCATGCAGGACTCGGTCAAGGACTCGCCCGACGAGGACGCCGTCGCGCGGCGCGCGTTCCTGCAGACCGCCTGGGATCCGGACGACGGCGACAACGAGTACTACGTCGACCCGGGCCAGGCCACCTGCGATTCGCTCGCCTTCCTCAACGGCGGCTCGACCTATCGCGCCAGCCGCCCGAACTGGGGACGCTACGACCCGGTGGCGGACGACTACCCGCTCGGCTACTTCTGCGGCAGCGACGAGTCGATCGGCTACGGCACCATCATCAGCCGGCGCGAGGGCGCGAACGCCTACGGCTCCTTCAGCTATGCCTTCGGCGACGGCGGCACCGAGTGGTTCGCCGACGTGCAGATGGGCTACCACAAGGTCGAGCTGTTCACCGACGTGCGCAGCTGGGCCTACATGGCGCCCGACGGCAACGAGGAAGGCTACTTCTTCAACCAGGCCACCGGCCGCGTCGAGTACTGGCAGCGCCAGTTCTCGCCGGAGGAAATGGGCGGCCTGGACCGCGGCATGATCCGCAACAAGCAGAAGACCTTCAGCATCGCCACCGGCTTCAAGGGCGTGTTCGGGCAGGACTGGGACTGGGAAGCGGCGTTCAGCCATTCGCAGTACCAGTCCGAGATCGGCTGGCCGCAGATCGTCGCCTCGCGCGCCAACGACCTGTTCCTCGGTCCGCAGCTGGGCGTGGACGACACCTACGGGCTGCCGATCTTCGATGCCGACCCCAACCGCCTGTACACCCCGCTCACGCGCGAGGAGTACGACTCGATCGCCGCGTACACGATCTACCATCCCAAGTCGCGCACCGACACCGCGTCGTTCACGGTGACGAACACCAACCTGTTCGAGCTGCCGGCCGGCCCGGCGGGCTTCGCCGGCGTGCTGGAGGTCGGCAACCAGGCCTACGACCTCAACCCGGACCCGCTGGCGACGCAGTTCTACTACTACAGCTGGAAGGATTCCGACGGCGAGGGCGACCGCGATCGCTGGGCCGCCGCCGGCGAGCTGCGCATGCCGGTGCTCGATTCGCTGGACCTGAGCGTCGCCGGGCGCTACGACCAGTACCGCTATTCCGGCCACAAGGTCGGCAAGTTCACCTACAGCGCGGGGCTGGAATGGCGCCCGTTCGACACGTTGCTTGTGCGCGGCTCGTACGGCACCGCGTTCCGCGCGGCGGACCTGCACTACATCTACGCGGGCATCGGCAACGACGAGACCTCGGGCGTGGACTACTACCGCTGCCGCACCGAGGAGCCCGACGAGGAGCTCGAGGACTGCACCTGGGGCGACGAGGGCCTGATCCGCACGCGCTCGGGCAACCGCGACCTCGACCCGGAGACCAGCACCTCGTGGACCGCGGGCCTGGTGTGGTCGCCGAACGAGGCGTTCGACGTGTCGCTGGACTACTTCGACATCGACATGCGCGACCAGGTGCAGGACATGCGCAATGACGCCATCCTGCAGGACGAGGCCAACTGCCGGATCGGCTCGCGCGTGGACGGCACGCCGGTGGACATCAATTCGCCGACCTGCGTGGACGCGATCTCGCGCGTGACCCGCATCGACGGCCGGCTCTACGGCATCTACGTCAACCCGATCAACGTCGCCAGCGAGAGCACCAGCGGCGTCGACCTGAGCACGCACTACCGGCTGCAGACCGGGATCGGCGACTTCCGCTTCACCGGCAGCTACACCTGGGTGCGCAAGCACGACTTCCAGCAGTTCGACGGCGACATCGTCGAGGATGAGTTCGCGGTCAACAGCGGCTTCGACATCCCGCGCAGCAAGGCCAGCGCCAGCGTGTCGTGGGACAAGAACGCCTGGACAGCGACCCTGCACGGCGAGCGCCTGGGCAGCCTGCCCAACTCCGATTCCTACGACGGCGTGTTCGATCCCGAGGACGGCGGCAGCCCGTGGATCGGCGCGACCTACCGCTACAACGCGACCCTGCAGTACCGCTTCACCGACCACGCGCGGCTGTCGCTGGCGGTGGACAACCTGTTCGACAAGCTGCCGCCGCGCGACCCGACCTACACCGCGTATCCCTACTACGACATCTCGTGGTTCGACACGCTGGGGCGCAGCTACTACGTCGAGTTCACCTACAAGTTCGGCGGCAAGGCGTTGTAGCTCGGCGCCGGCGCTTGAAAAACCCTTCCGATCGGGAGGGTTTTTTGTTCTTCATCCCTGTCGAGGGAAAGCGCTGTGCCCGTTGGATGGCCGGCGCAGGGTGCGGATGCCCTTGGGTGCGACGCCCCGGCGCAGGCCTTCGGCCGACGCCTCCTCCTTTACTTCGCACCCAAGGGCATCCGCACCCTGTATTACGAATCGCGCAGTGGCTGCTGAAAGCGAAGGGACCGTGGGTCGGAATCCGTATTCCGGATCTCGCGCCCACGCGCCGCGAAGCGCTTCGTGGCGAAATCCGATCGCGCCCATCGGGCGCCCCTACAGGGATGGCTGGCGGGGCCAGCGCGCAGCCTGCGTCACCGACGAGTGCTTCTCGCCGTCGAAGCAACGCATGTCCGGCAGGAAGACGGCGGCCGGGGGATCGCGTCAAGCCGGCCATGGATGGCCGGCGCCCCCGTCAGGACAGGATGTCCTGCCGGGGGAAGAGCGATTCACCGGACGCGGGCTTCCCTCGCGCATCCAGCCGAAGCCGCTGAGAAGTGCGGCACTTCCTCCGACGGAGAATTACTAAACAGAATCCCCCGCGGGAGTCATTCAAGCATCCGCCTAGACGTTGAAGCGGAAGTGCAGCACGTCGCCTTCCTGCACGCGGTATTCCTTGCCTTCCAGGCGCAGGCGACCCGCGTCGCGGGCGCCGGCTTCGCCCTTGTACTTGATGAAGTCGTCGTAGCCGATGGTCTCGGCGCGGATGAAGCCCTTCTCGAAATCGGTGTGGATCACCGCCGCGGCTTGCGGCGCGGTCGAGCCGGCCTTGACCGTCCACGCGCGCACTTCCTTCACCCCGGCGGTGAAGTAGGTCTGCAGGCCGAGCAGCTTGTAGGCCGCGCGGATCACCCGGTTCAGGCCGGGCTCGTCGAGGCCCAGGTCCCTGAGGAACTCGTCGCGGTCGGCGTCGTCGAGCTGCGAGAGCTCCTCCTCGATCGCCGCCGACACCGGCACCACCTCCGCGCCCTCGCCCGCCGCGCGCGCCCGCACCGCGTCCAGGTGCGGGTTGCCCTCGAAACCGTCCTCGAGCACGTTGGCCACGTACATCACCGGCTTCAGGGTGAGCAGGAACAGGTCGCGCACCACCGCCCTCTCCTCCTCGTCCAGCGCCACCGAGCGCGCCGGCCTGCCGTCGTCGAGCGCCGCGCGCAGCTTCTGCAGCACCTCGATTTTCGCCTTCGCCTCCTTGTCGCCGCTCTTGGCCACGCGCTCGAAGCGCGCGATGGCCTTGTCGACCGACTCCAGGTCCGCCAACGCCAGCTCGGTGTCGATGGTCTCGATGTCGGCGATCGGGTCGACCTTGTTGGCGACGTGGATCACGTCGGCGTGCTCGAAGCAGCGCACCACGTGGGTGATCGCGTCGACCTCGCGGATGTGCGCGAGGAACTTGTTGCCCAGTCCCTCGCCGCTGGCCGCGCCGGCGACCAGGCCCGCGATGTCGACGAACTCGACCGCGGTCGGCACCACCTTCTGCGGCTTGACGATGACGGACAGCGCGTTGAGGCGCGGGTCCGGCACCGGCACCACGCCGACGTTGGGCTCGATCGTGCAGAACGGGAAGTTGGCCGCGGCGATGCCCGCCTTGGTCAGCGCGTTGAACAGGGTCGACTTGCCGACGTTCGGCAGGCCGACGATGCCGCATTTGATGCCCATGGTGTATCCGGAATGGAGAATCGGGAATCGGGAATCGTCAAGAGCGGGCGTGCCGCCCTATCGATTCCCGATTCCCCATTCCCGATTCACGGCTGTTGCGTATGCAACCGCTTCATCGCCTCGTTGAAGTCGCCCCGCGCCGCCAGCGGCAGCACGTCGAGGGCGGCGTCGATCGCGCGCGCGATCTCGACGTCGTCGCCGGCCGAAGGCCGACCCAGCACCCACGGCGTGACCTTGTCCTTGTGGCCGGGATGGCCGATGCCGACGCGCAGCCGGTGGAACCGGCCGTGCCCCAGCAGGCGCATGGTGTCGCGCAGGCCGTTCTGCCCGCCGTGGCCACCGTCGAACTTCAGCCGCGCCACGCCCGGCGGCAGGTCGAGCTCGTCGTGCGCGAGCAGCGCCTGCTCCGGCTCGATCTTCCAGAACCGCAGCGCGGCGAGCACCGACTTGCCGCTGAGGTTCATGTAGGTCGCCGGCTTGAGCAGCCAGATGCTGCGGCCGTCGACGTCGACCTTCGCGGTCTCGCCGAACAGCTTGCCGTCGACCTTGAAGCGCTCGCCGGACTTGTCCGCGAGCGCGTCGACAAAACGGAACCCGGCGTTGTGCCGGGTCCGTGCGTGTTCGGGGCCGGGGTTGCCCAGCCCCACGATGAGTCGCAGGCCTTCCATCTCGACGGCAACGACCGCCCGTTGCGCCCGCGCGGGGCGCAACGGTGGCGGCGATTACTTGTCGTCGCCCTCGGCCTCGCCTTCCGCGGCCGCCTGCGGCGCCGCGGCCGGGGCCTCGGCCTCGCCTTCCGCGGTTTCCTCGGACTCGACCCGCGCGTGGCGCGCGACGACGACGGCGACGTCGTGGTCCGGGCCGAGCTTGAGCTGCGGGACTTCGACGCCCTTGGGCAGCACCAGGCTCGACAGGTGGATCGTGTCGCCGAGCTTGAGCTCCGACAGGTCGACCTCGATGTTCAGCGGCAGGTCGGCCGGCAGGCAGCTGATCGCGACTTCGGTCAGCTCGTGCATGATCACCACGTCCCCGGCCTTGCCGGCGGGCGACGTGTCGCCGTTGACGAAGTGCAGCGGCACCGACATGCGGATGGCCTCGTTCTCGTTCACGCGCTGGAAGTCCAGGTGCATGATGACCTGCTTGTACGGATGGCGCTGCATGTCACGCAGCAGCACCTTCTGCACCTTGCCGTCGACGTCGAGGTCGATGATCGAGGAATAGAACCATTCGTTCTGGCTCGCGACCCAGGTCTTCTCGTGCTCGAGCTGGACGCTCTGCGGGTCGGCGTGCCCGCCGTAGACGACGGCCGGGATGGCGCCGGCGCGACGCAGGCGGCGGCTCGCACCCTTCCCCTCGTCGCTGCGGCCCATGGCCGAAAGCTTGTGTTCTGACATTTTCGTTTACTCGCTCTTGCTGTGTTGGTTCGCCTCGCGGCGACTTGGCGACTCCCCCGCGACCAGGGGAGCCTTGTGTTCCCGGGGATCGGGAATCGGGAATCGGGAATCGAAAGGGCCTGGCCCGCTTCTACGATTCCCGATTCCCCATTCTCGATCCCCGGCCCTTCAATCCACGTACAACGAACTCACCGACTCGCCGAACGCCACCCGGCGGATCGTCTCGGCCAGCAGCTCGGCGACGCTGAGCTGGCGGATCCGTCCGCAGGCCCGGGCCGCTTCCGACAGCGGGATCGTGTCGGTGACCACCAGCTCGTCGAGCTGCGAGCGGGTCACGTTGTCGATCGCCGCGCCCGAGAGCACGGGGTGGGTGCAGTACGCGACCACCTTGGTCGCGCCCTGCCCCTTGAGCGCCGCCGCCGCCGCGCACAGCGTGCCGGCGGTGTCGACGATGTCGTCGACCAGCACGCAGGTCTTGCCCGCGACGTCGCCGATGATGTTCATCACCGTCGCCACGTTGGCGCGCGGGCGGCGCTTGTCGATGATCGCCAGGTCCGCGTCGTCCAGCCGCTTGGCGATCGCCCGGGCGCGCACCACGCCGCCGACGTCCGGCGAGACCACGATCAGGTTGTCGGTGCCGTGCGCGCGCCAGATGTCGGCGAGCAGCAGCGGCGAGGCGTACACGTTGTCGACCGGGATGTCGAAGAAGCCCTGGATCTGGTCGGCGTGCAGGTCCACGGTCAGCATCTGGTCGGCGCCGGCCGCGGTGACCATCTTGGCCGCCACCTTGGCCGTGATCGGCACCCGCGACGAGCGCAGGCGCCGGTCCTGGCGGGCGTAGCCGAAGTACGGCACCACCGCGGTGACGCTGCTGGCCGATGCGCGCTTGAGCGCGTCGATCAGCACCAGCAGCTCCATGAAGTGCTCGGCGGTGGGCGCGCAGGTCGGCTGGATGACGAACACGTCCTGCCGGCGCACGTTCTCCTCGATCTCGACCTGGACCTCGCCGTCGGAGAACGTCGAGACCAGCGCCTTGCCGGGACGCACCCCGAGCTCGCGGCACACGGCCTGCGCCAGCGGCCGGTTGGCGTTGCCGGAGAAGATCAGCAGGTTGCCATCCTCTTTCATCTGTCTCGCTCCGCTGCGCTCTGACCGTTGCGGTGGTGGTAAAGCCCGCGCATCCGTATGCGGGCCGCGTTTTCTTGAAAAGTCCGCACATGGACGTGCGGGCTCTTGCGGGGGAGCCGCATCGCGTGCGGGCTCTTGCGGAGGGACCCGCGTTTTTTGGCAGGGGCGGTAGGATTCGAACCTACGAATGCCAGGATCAAAACCTGGTGCCTTGGGCCTCTTGGCGACGCCCCTGCGGCATCAAAAAAAACCGGTTGCGATTGTCTACCTGCTGCCTACGGGTGTCGCCATGCATCGAGGGCGGCGTGCAGTGGCGAGCGCGCAGCGCCGGCCGCCATCCAGGCGCCGAAGCCCGGCGGCAACCGCGCCAGCGCCGCTTCCGCGGATCCGCGGTCGGCGAACTCGACGAAGCAGCCGCTGCCCGATCCGGTCAGCCGCGGCGTCCCGACCCGCGCCAGCGCGGCGAAGGCGGCCTCCACGGCCGGTTCGCGGCGGCGCAGGACCGGCTCGAACGCGTTGCCGGACACAGCTCCCGAAACAAAGTCGGATATTGTCGCGGGCGCGGCATTTCGCGTCAATTCAGGGGCCTGGAACAGTTCACCCGTGGCGACGTGGACGCCGGGGTCGGCCAGCACGTACCAGGCCGGCGGCAGGTCGAGCGCGGTCAGGCGCTCGCCCACTCCTTCGGCCCAGGCGTTGCGGCCGCGCACGAACACCGGCACGTCGGCGCCCAGCGCCAGGCCCAGGCCGGCGAGCCGCTCGATCCCGAGGTCCAGCCCCCAGAGCCGGTCCAGCGCCAGCAGTACGGTGGCGGCGTCGGACGAGCCGCCGCCGAAGCCGCCGCCAACGGGAATGCGTTTTTCGACGACGATATCGACGCCTTGCGCCGTTTTCGCCTCCGATTGCAGCAACCTGGCGGCACGAACGGTGAGATCGTCGGCCTCGGCGACGCCGCGGGCGGAGGCGCCGTGCCGGGCCACCACGCCGTCCGGGCGCGGGCGCAGGCCGATCGTGTCGCCCCAGTCGAGCAGCCGGAAGACGGTCTGCAACTCGTGGTAGCCGTCGGCCCGGCGGCCGACGATGCGCAGGCACAGGTTGAGCTTGGCCGGCGCCGGCCAGCGCGACCAGCCGGGCCCGGCCGCCGCGCTCACGGCGCCCAGGACCAGGCGTCGATCGCCAGCCGGACCTTGGCCTGGCCGCGATGGGCGTCGATCCGCGCGGGCACCGCCAGCGACGACCGGCCGTCACCGATGTCGGCGTCGCGCCAGGCCAGGTAGTCCACGGTCCAGCCGCCCTGCTCGATCCTGGCCAGCCGCCCGTCGGCGGCGAACCCCAGCCGGGCCGGGCCGAACGCAGCGGCATCGGCGCGCGCGCCGCTGGCCCAGGCGGCCAGCGCGCCGACCGGGATCTCCAGGCCGGTGGCCTCGCGCAGCAGCCGCACCACGTCGGTGTCGCTGCGCGGGCCGCCCTCGACGCCTTCGATGCGGGCCGAGGCCGCGTCGCCCTCGAGCCGCCAGCTCTGGCGGCTGACCGGCGCGGACAGCGTGACGTCGTAGGCGTCTCCGCGCTGGCGCCATTCGATCCTGCCGCTGCCGCCGTTGCGGCCGTTCGACAGCGCGACCCGGCCATCGAATGACAGGGCCGGCAGCGCCGCCAGGCGCTGTTCGCGCGCCTGCTGGCGCTGCATCGCCGCGGCCGCTTCGGCCGCCGGCAGCTCGCCGACCGCCACGCCCTTGCCCGCCGGCACCGACACGCAGCCGGCCAGCGCCAGGCAGGCCGCCAGGCATGCGCAGCCTGCCAGCCTCATGCGCCGGTCTTGTCCAGCGCGCGCTTGAGCGCGCGGTTTTCCGGGTCGAGCTTGCGCGCCTCGTCGAAATAGCGGCGCGCCTCGTCGTGCTTGCCGGTGACCCACAGCACCTCGGCCACGTGCGCGGCGATCTCGGCGTCCTTCTGCATCGAGAACGCGCGGCGCAGTTCCTCCAGCGCTTCCTCGTTGCGGCCGAGGCGGTACAGCACCCAGCCGTGGCTGTCGATGATCGCCGGGTTGTCCGGCTCGGCGACGCGGGCGCGGTCGATCAGCTGCAGCGCCTCGGCGTAGCGCGTGGTGCGGTCGGCGAGGGTGTAGCCGAGCGCGTTGAGGGTGGCGACGTTGTCCGGGTCGGCGACCAGGATCTTGCGCAGGTCCGCCTCGGCGCGCGCGATGTCGTCGCGGCGCTCCCACATCAGCCCGCGCGCGTACAGCAGCTCGGGTTCGTCGGGATACGCGGCCAGGCCGCGCGCGTAGGCGTCGAGCTCGCCGTCGAGGTCGCCGTCGTCGTTGCGCAACTCGGCCTCGAGCAGGTAGGCGTCGCGGCGGGCCTCGTCGTCGACCGAGGCGTCGGACTGGATCGCACGCAGCTCCTTCCACGCGTCGCCGCTGCGCTCGAGGTCGTGGAGCACCTTGGCGATGCGCAGCCGCGCCTGCGCGCGCGCCGGCCCGCCGGCGACGCTGCGGTACCAGTCCAGCGCCTCCGCGTGGCGCTCGAGGAACTCGGCGACCTGGCCCAGCAGCAGCCGGCGCGAGGGGTCCGGGCTGGCCGAGTCGCGCTTGAGCTCTTCGTACAGCGCGCCCAGGCCCTGCTTGTCCTCGTCCTTGGCGAGCAGCGAGGCGCGCAGGCGATACAGCTGGTCGTCCTGCGGGCCGCGCGCGAGCGTCGCGGCCGCGGCCTTGCCGTCGCCGAGGGCGTCGTATTCGGCGGCGATCGAGACCCGCAGCTCGGGCGACAGGTGCCCCTGCTGCGCCATCGCCGCGAGTGCCCTGCGGGCCTCGTCGGGCTTGCCGGCCTCGCGCAGCTGGCTGGCGCGCAGCAGGGCCACGCGCGGCTCGCCCGGGAAACGCCGGATCACGTCGGCGACGATCCGCTCGGTCAGCGGGTCGTCGCCCAGGCGCTGCGCCAGCCCGCCCAGCGCCAGCCAGGCCTGCAGCTGCCCGGGGATGGCGTCGGCATCGAGCAGCTGGCCGAGCAGGCGCGCCGTGGCCGCGGGATCCTTGCCGCTGCCCAGCGCGGACACCGCGTAGGGCCAGGCCTTGGGGTCGGGGTCGCGCAGCAGCGATTCGACCCCGCTGCGGGCGCCGGCGAGGTCGCCGCTGCGCAGCGCCAGCGTGGCTTCCGCCCCGCGCAGCGCGAGCGAATCCGGATCCGCCCGCCGCCACAGCGCCAGCGCCTGCGCCGCGCGCACGTCGTCGTTGGCGAGCAGCGAGATGCGGGTCGCGCGCTCGGCCAGGCCGGCGTCGCCCTCGACGCTGCGCGCGGCCTGCAGGTACCAGCCGGCGGCCTCGTCCAGGCGTCCTGCCTGCAGCGCGTACTCGCCGGCCAGGGTCGCGGTCATGGTGTCGGCGGGCGGCGCGGCGGGCGGCTTCGCCATCGTCGCGGGCGGCGCGAGGCAGGCGATCGACAGCGCGAGCGGGAGCAGCAAACGGAGGGTGACGGGCATCTGGGACGGCCGGGCCGTAAAATGTCGGACCAAGTCCAACGAGCTTATCGCAAGCGCCTGAACGGAGGATC
>DATLJE010000009.1:0-447949 GCA_035539095.1 Luteimonas sp. | reverse complement strand
AAAGGAGGTGATCCAGCCGCACCTTCCGATACGGCTACCTTGTTACGACTTCACCCCAGTCATCGGCCACACCGTGGCAAGCGCCCTCCCGAAGGTTAAGCTACCTGCTTCTGGTGCAACAAACTCCCATGGTGTGACGGGCGGTGTGTACAAGGCCCGGGAACGTATTCACCGCAGCAATGCTGATCTGCGATTACTAGCGATTCCGACTTCACGGAGTCGAGTTGCAGACTCCGATCCGGACTGAGAGAAGGTTTCTGGGATTGGCTTGCCCTCGCGGGTTTGCAGCCCTCTGTCCTTCCCATTGTAGTACGTGTGTAGCCCTGGCCGTAAGGGCCATGATGACTTGACGTCATCCCCACCTTCCTCCGGTTTGTCACCGGCGGTCTCCTTAGAGTTCCCACCATTACGTGCTGGCAACTAAGGACAAGGGTTGCGCTCGTTGCGGGACTTAACCCAACATCTCACGACACGAGCTGACGACAGCCATGCAGCACCTGTGTCACGGTTCCCGAAGGCACCAATCCATCTCTGGAAAGTTCCGTGCATGTCAAGGCCAGGTAAGGTTCTTCGCGTTGCATCGAATTAAACCACATACTCCACCGCTTGTGCGGGCCCCCGTCAATTCCTTTGAGTTTCAGTCTTGCGACCGTACTCCCCAGGCGGCGAACTTAACGCGTTAGCTTCGATACTGAGAGCCAGATTGCTCCCAACATCCAGTTCGCATCGTTTAGGGCGTGGACTACCAGGGTATCTAATCCTGTTTGCTCCCCACGCTTTCGTGCCTCAGTGTCAGTGCTGGTCCAGATGGCCGCCTTCGCCACAGATGTTCCTCCCGATCTCTACGCATTTCACTGCTACACCGGGAATTCCGCCATCCTCTACCGCACTCTAGCCCGCCAGTATCCAATGCAATTCCCAGGTTGAGCCCAGGGCTTTCACATCAGACTTAACGAACCACCTACGCACGCTTTACGCCCAGTAATTCCGAGTAACGCTTGCACCCTTCGTATTACCGCGGCTGCTGGCACGAAGTTAGCCGGTGCTTATTCTTTGGGTACCGTCATCCCTACCGGGTATTAACCGACAGGATTTCTTTCCCAACAAAAGGGCTTTACAACCCGAAGGCCTTCTTCACCCACGCGGTATGGCTGGATCAGGCTTGCGCCCATTGTCCAATATTCCCCACTGCTGCCTCCCGTAGGAGTCTGGACCGTGTCTCAGTTCCAGTGTGGCTGATCATCCTCTCAGACCAGCTACGGATCGTCGCCTTGGTGGGCTTTTACCCCGCCAACAAGCTAATCCGACATCGGCTCATCCAATCGCGTAAGGTCTTGCGATCCCCTACTTTCACCCGAAGGTCGTATGCGGTATTAGTCCCGGTTTCCCGAGGTTATCCCCCACGACAGGGTAGATTCCGATGTATTCCTCACCCGTCCGCCACTCGCCACCCAGGGAGCAAGCTCCCCTGTGCTGCCGTTCGACTTGCATGTGTTAGGCCTACCGCCAGCGTTCACTCTGAGCCAGGATCAAACTCTTCACTTAAGTTTTGCGGCTTTCCGTCCCGAAGGACTTCCAACCAATTTCTTGAGTGCAGTCGTCGTCACCGAGCTCCAGAACCACTCGCTTGCAATTGCTTGCATTTGAATTGATTTGGAGACTCTGTTACGAACGCCCTGCTGTGGACAGTCATCCACCTGCCAGACGCCCGCACAAGTCACCTGCGCACACTGTCAAAGATCCAGGGAAGCGGCCTCAACGCCTTCTTCCGTAGCACCTCGTTTTTCTCCGAGGTGAGCCGCCCATGATAGCGCGGTTTTCGCTTTCGTCAACACCTTTTCGATGCCGATTCGAGCATCCCGTTCGTTTCGGCCCGAAGGCCTTCCCGTCTGGGGAGCCGCACATTCTAGCGCGGTTTCCGGGAACGTCAACACCTTGTGAAGCATGTTTTTCGTCCCTTCCCGCCCCGGCTGTCCGGCTCGCGCCGGCCGCTCCGTGGCGGGGCGCGCATTGTGCACGTGGCCTCCGGCTTTGGGAAGGGGAGTGGACCCATTTTTTTCGTGGCGCCCCTCACGGGCTGCCGAACGCGCGTGAATGCGCGCTGCGGCGATGGCCACCGGGCGGCAGCGGTGGCGCGGGATTCGGGCGCCGGGGCGGCGGCCCGCTTGACGTCTTTCCCCGGGCTGGCGGATCGTGCCGGCACCCCAGCCAGCCGATGCCGCCGATGTCCATGAACCGCCGCTTTCCCGCCTGCCTGGCCCTTTGCGCCGCCAGCCTGCTGTCGACCGCGTGCGCCAGCGGCACCTGGGTGGAGCTGGGCGGGCACCGCTACCAGGTGGAAATCGCCGATGACGACGCCGAACGGGCGCGCGGCCTGATGTTCCGCGACGAGCTGGCGGCCGACCACGGGATGCTGTTCATCCACGACGAATTGGGCCCGCAGGCGTACTGGATGAAGAATACCCGGATCCCGCTGGACATCCTGTACTTCGACGACGACCGCCGGCTGGTCTCGCAGCAGCGCGACGTGCCGCCCTGCTCGGCGGGCGACGCCTGCCCGTCTTACCCGAGCGATGCGCCTGCGCGCTACGTGCTCGAGCTCAACGCGGGCGACGCCCAGCGGCTCGGCCTGGAAGCCGGTGCGCAGCTGCGCTTCGGGCCCGGCGTTCCCGCCGGCACGCGCTGAAGCATCGGGCCGGCGCGTCGCACTTGCGACGCCCACGCGCGGGGCGCAGGCTTGCGGCATGCGCGCACGCCTCGCATTGCCCGACTGGAATTCGCTGCCAGGGATCGAAGACGCCTCCCTGCCGCTGCTCGGCACCGCGCTGCTGATCGCGCGCGACGAATACCCGGGCCTCGACGCCGACCTCTACGACACGCTGCTGCAGAGCCATGCGGCGGGCATGCGCGCGGAGATCGACGCGATCGACCACTGGGCGCTGAAGATGCAGGCGATCAACCGCCACCTGTTCGAGGAACTGGGCTACGCCGGCAACCACGAGGAGTACTACGACCCGCGCAACAGCTACCTCAACGAGGTGTTCGAGCGCAGGCTCGGCAACCCGATCTCGCTGGCGATGGTGCAGATGGAGGTCGCGCGCAGGCTCGGCGTGCCGCTGGACGGGGTGTCGTTCCCCGGCCACTTCCTGGTGCGGCTGCCGGTGGACGACGGCGTGCTGGTGATGGATCCGTTCAACCGCGGCCGGCCGCTGGACGTGGACGAGCTGCGCCAGCGCGCGCGACCGCACCTGGGCGGCGATGTGCCGGACGACGAGGTGCTCTCGCAGATCCTGCACCCGGCCTCGCACCGCGCGATCCTGGCGCGCGTGCTGCGCAACCTGCACGGCGTGTACGAGGACGCCGGCGACTGGGAGCGCGCGACGCGCTGCGCCGACCGCCTGCTCAGCCTGCTGCCCAATGACGCAGAAGCGCTGCGCGACCGCGGGCTGGGCTACCTGGAACTGGGGCACGGCAGCGGCGCGCGCGCCGACCTGTCGCGCTACCTGCAGCTCAATCCGCGCGCGCGCGATGCGATGCGGGTGCGCGCGCGGCTGGTGGGACTCGGAGGCGGGGGGCGGTTGAACTGAGGCCGGGACGGGGTGGTTCGAGCGGCGCGGAAACCGGTTGCCGGAACCGATGGTGGGCCGGGGCCCACCCTACAGGGGCATCATCTCGAAATCGTCCTTGGTCACGCCGCAGTCCGGGCACGTCCAGGTGTCCGGGACGTCCTCCCAGCGCGTGCCGGGGGCGATACCCTCTTCCGGCAGCCCCATCGCCTCGTCGTAGATGAAGCCGCAGACGACGCACATCCAGGTGCGGTAGGCGACCGTGGTCTCGTTCATCGGATAATGCCGGCCTGGCGGGTGGAAGCGGGAACCGCATTGTCCCACCCGGCGCCCCGACAGGAAACCGCGACGATGAATTCCGGCTGGCCGCACGGCGGCAGCGCAAACCACGCCGGCGCGGCGCGCGGGCTCTACCTCGTCACGCCGGACGAGGCTGACACCGCGCGCCTGGTGGCGCGGGTGCGCCCGCTGCTGGCGCAGGCCGCGCTGCTGCAGTACCGCAACAAGGCCGCGGGCCCGGCGCGGCGGCGCGAACAGGCGATGGCGCTGCTGGCGGCGTGCCGCGCCGCCGGCGTGCCGCTGGTGGTCAACGACGACTGGCGGCTGGCGGCCGGCATCGGCGCCGACGGCGCGCACCTGGGCGAAGGCGACGGCGCGCTGCGCGAGGCCCGCGCGGCGCTGGGCGCGACTGCGATCCTCGGCGCCTCGTGCTACGACGACCTCGCGCGCGCCGAAGCGGCCGCCGCCGCCGGGGCCAGCTACCTCGCCTTCGGCGCGTTCTTTCCTTCGCCGACCAAGCCCGGCGCGCGTCGCGCATCGCCGGCGCTGCTGCGGCAGGCACGCGGCCTCGGCCTGCCGCTGGTGGCGATCGGCGGCATCACGCCGGACAATGCGCGCCAGCTGGTCGCGGCCGGCGCCGACCTGGTCGCGGTGGTCAGCGGCGTGTTCGACGCGCCGGATCCGGCGGCGGCGGCGCGGGCGTATCGCGCCTGCTTCGACGGCGCCGGCGCGCGCCCCCTCCCCGGCCCTCCCCCGCAAGCGGGCGAGGGCGCCCAACGCGCCGTTTCTTCGCGGGCGCGGCAAGAGAAGGATCACGAATGAAGACCGAGCGTTCCCAGGCCCTGTTCGAGCGCGCGCAGGCGTTGATGCCCGGCGGCGTCAATTCGCCGGTGCGCGCGTTCAAGTCGGTCGGCGGCACGCCGTTCTTCGCGCAGCGCGCGGAGGGGCCGTACCTGTTCGACGTCGACGGCAACCGCTACATCGACTACGTCGGCTCGTGGGGCCCGATGATCGTCGGCCACAACCATCCGGCGGTGCTCGACGCGGTGTTGCGCACCGCGCGCGACGGGCTGAGCTTCGGCGTGCCCAACCCGCTGGAGGTGACGATGGCCGAGACCATCGCGCGGCTGGTGCCCGGCTGCGAGATGGTGCGCATGGTCAACTCCGGCACCGAGGCGACGCTGTCGGCGATCCGGCTCGCGCGCGGCGCCACCGGGCGCGCGCGTATCGTCAAGTTCGAGGGCTGCTACCACGGCCACGGCGACTCGTTCCTGGTCAAGGCCGGCAGCGGCGCGCTGACCTTCGGCGTGCCGACCTCGCCGGGCGTGCCCAAGGCGCTGGCCGACCTCACGCTGACGCTGCCGTACAACGATTTCGACGCCGCGACCGCGCTGTTCGACGAATGCGGCGGCGACATCGCCGGGCTGATCGTCGAGCCGGTGGTCGGCAACGCCAACTGCCTGCCGCCGCGCGAAGGCTACCTGCAACACCTGCGCGAACTTTGCACGCGCCACGGCGCGCTGCTGATCTTCGACGAGGTGATGACCGGCTTCCGGGTCGCGCTCGGCGGCGCGCAGGCGCGCTACGGGGTGACCGCCGACCTGGTGACGTTCGGCAAGGTCATCGGCGGCGGCATGCCGGTGGGCGCCTACGGCGGCCGGCGCGAACTGATGTCGCAGATCGCGCCCGCCGGCCCGGTCTACCAGGCCGGCACGCTCAGCGGCAACCCGGTGGCGATGGCGGCGGGGCTGGCGATGCTGGAGCTCGTGCAGGCGCCGGATTTCCACGCCGAACTGGAGCGTCGCACCAACGCGCTGTGCGACGGCCTGGAAGCCGCCGCAGGCGAGGCCGGCGTACCGCTGACCACCAACCGCGTCGGCGCGATGTTCGGCCTGTTCTTCAGCGACGAGAAGGTCGATACCTACGCGCAGGCCGTGGCCTGCGACACCGCGGCGTTCAACCGCTTCTTCCACGCCATGCTCGAGCGTGGCGTGTACCTGGCGCCGTCGGCGTTCGAGGCGGGCTTCATGTCCGCCGCGCACGACGACGCGGTGATCGAACGCACCCTCGCCGCGGCGCGCGAGGCGTTCCGGGTGGCCAGGGCGTGAACGGCGCGCCGCAGGTCGTGCTGTTCGACCTGGACGGCGTGCTGGCGCATTACGACCACGCGCCGCGGCTGCGACTGCTGGCACAACGCTGCGGCGCGGGCGTCGAGGCGGTGTCGACGGCGCTGTTCGAATCCGGGCTGGAACACGACGCCGACCTCGGCCTGCACGACGCGCAAGGCCAGGTCGAGGAGCTTTCGCGCCGGCTCGGCATGCCGGTGACGCTGGAGGACTGCGTGGCGGCGCGGCGCGCGTCGATGCGCGCCGATCCCGCCGTGCTGGCGCTCGCGCAACGCCTGTCGCGCCACGCACGCGTGGCGATCCTGACTAACAACAACCTGCTGCTGCGCGACCACTTGCCGGCGATCTGCCCGCCGCTGTTCCCGCTGTTCGACGGCCGCGTGTTCTGCTCGGCGCAGTACCGGCTGGCCAAGCCGGATCCCGCGATCTTCCTGCGCTGCCTGGAGGAACTCGACGCGGTGCCGACGCGGGCCCTGTTCATCGACGACAAGCGCGAGAACGCGGACGGCGCGCGCCAGGCCGGCCTGCGCGCGCACCACTACCGCGACCTGCCCACCCTGCTCGCCGAGCTGCCCGGGCTCGGCTTTCCCGAGGATTGAACACGATGCGCCTGGAAACCCTCGCCATCCACGCCGGCGGCGAAGCCGATGCGGCCACCGGCGCGGTCGCGCCGCCCATCCACCTGTCGACCACCTTCGAGCACGGGCCCGCGGCGCAGCGACTGGCCGGCTACGAGTACCAGCGCGAAGGCAATCCCACCAACGACCGCCTGCGCGAAGCGATCGCGGCGCTGGAGGGCGGCGCCGCGGCGCTGACGTTCTCCTCCGGGATGGCGGCGGCCAGCACCCTGCTCGAATCGCTGCCGCCGGGCGCGCGCATCGCGATCCCGGACGACTGCTACGTCGGCGTGCGCAAGCTCGCCACCGAGTTCCTGCCCGAACGCGGCATCGCGGTCGCCACGCTCGACATGGCCGACCTCGACGCGGTGCGCACCGCCTGCGCGGGCGGGCTCGACCTGCTCTGGATGGAGACGCCGTCCAACCCGCTGATGAAGGTCGGCGACATCGTCGCGGTCGCCGCGATCGCCCGCGGCCACGGCGCGCTGCTGGCCTGCGACAACACCTTCGCCTCGCCGGTGCTGCAGCGGCCGCTGGCGCTGGGCGCGGACATCGCGATGCATTCGACGACCAAGTACTTCGGCGGCCACAGCGACGTGCTCGGCGGCGCGCTGGCGTTCGCGCGCCAGGACGGCTTCTTCGAGCGCGTCGCGCACCGGCTGCACATCACCGGCGCGGTGCTGGCGCCGTTCAGCGCCTGGCTGACGCTGCGCGGCTGCCGGTCGCTGCCGGCGCGGATGGCGATGCACTGCGCGAACGCGCGCCGCGTCGCGGACTTCCTCGCCGCGCAGCCGCAGGTCGCACGCGTGCACTACCCCGGGCTGGCCTCGCATCCGGGCCATGCGGTCGCCGCGCGGCAGATGCGCGATTTCGGCGGCATGCTCAGCGTGCAGCTGCACGGCGGCCGCGACGCGGCGCTGGCGATGGCCGGCGCGCTGGCGCTGTTCACCAACGCCACCTCGCTCGGCGGCTGCGAATCGCTGGTGGAGCATCGCGCGTCGGTGGAAGGCGCGAACCCGACCTCGCCGCAGGACCTGCTGCGGATCTCGGTGGGCCTGGAGCATCCGGACGACCTGGTCGCCGACCTCGAGCAGGCCTTGCGCACGCTGTAGGAGCGCACCTGGGCGCGACGGGCTTTCCCCGGCAAGCCGGTCGCGCCCAGGTGCGCTCCTACCAAGGCCGCGGTGCGGCTGGGATCAGGCGGCAACGAAGGCCCGCAATGCCGTCCGCAGCCGCGCCAACCCCTCGACCACGTCGGCATCGGTCAGGCTGAGCGGCGGCACGAACCGCAGCACGTCCGGGCCGGCCTGCAGCAGCAGCAAGCCGGCGGCGGCGGCATGGTCGAGGATCTCGCCCGCGCGGCCCGCGTGTTGCGGCTTCAGCACGGCGCCGAGCATCAGCCCGCGCCCGCGCACTTCCGCGAACAGGCCGAATTCCGCGTCGAGCCTCGCCAGCCCCTCGCGCAGCGCGGCGGACTGCCGCGCCACGTTGTTCGCGATCGCGTGCGAGCCCAGCTTGCGCAGCGCCACCCGCGCCACCGCCGCGGCCAGCGGGTTGCCGCCGAAGGTGGTGCCGTGGGCGCCGTACTGCATCGTCTCGGCGACCTTCGGGCCGGCCAGCAGCGCGCCGATCGGGAAGCCGCCGCCCAGCGCCTTGGCCAGCGTCACGATGTCCGGCACCACGCCGTCCTGCCAGTGCGCGAACAGCGTGCCGGTGCGGCCCATGCCGCACTGGATCTCGTCGAGCACCAGCAGCGCGTCGTGGCGGTCGCACAGCGCGCGCGCCGCGGCGAGGAAACCACGCGCGGCCGGCGTCACCCCGCCTTCGCCCTGCACCGGCTCGACCAGCAGCGCGGCGACGTCGCCGGCGGCCATCGCTGTTTCCAGCTGCACCAGGTCGTTGAAGTCGACGTAGCGGAAGCCGCCGGGCAGCGGCTCGTAGCCTTCCTGGTATTTCGGCTGCGCGGTCGCGGTGACCGAGCCGAGCGTGCGCCCGTGGAAGCTGCCGCGGAAAGTGACGATGACGCGCTGCGCCGGCGGCCGGCCGCGCGCCGCGGCCCACTTGCGCACCAGCTTGATCGCCGCCTCGTTGGCCTCGGTGCCGGAGTTGCACAGGAACACCCGCTGCGCGAAGCGCGAGGCCTCGGCCAGCTCGGTGGCCAGCCGCAGCGGCGGCTCGCTGTAGAACACGTTGCTGGTGTGCCACAGCTTGCCGCCTTGCTCGACCAGCGCGGCGACCAGGTCCGGGTCGTTGTGGCCGAGCCCGCACACCGCGATGCCTGCGGAGAAGTCGACGTACTCGCGGCCCTCGCGGTCCCACAGGCGCGCGCCCTGGCCGCGCTCGAGCACCACCTCGCGCGGCCGGTACACCGGCAAGACGTGGCGGCTGCCGGCGGCGATCAGGTCGGCGCTGGATTCGGTGCCGCCGTCGCCGGGCACGCGCGTGGCCATCACCAGGTCCCCGTGTTCGGCATCGACGCCCACGGCTCGCGCGGCGGCAGGTGGCCGTCCTGCAGCAGCTCGACCGAGATCAGGTCGGGCGAGCGCACGAACGCCATGTGTCCGTCGCGCGGCGGCCGGCTGATGGCGTAGCCCATCGACTGCAGGCGCTCGCAGGTGGCGTAGATGTCGTCGACGCGGAAGGCAAGGTGGCCGAAGTTGCGCGCGCTGCCGTAGTCCTCCTCCGAGCCCCAGTTGTACGTCAGCTCGATCTCGGCCTGCGGCGTCCCGGCGGCGGCGAGGAAGACGAGCGTGTATTTGCCCGCTTCGTTGTCCATGCGCCGCGTCTCCTCCAGGCCGAGGCCTTCGCAGAAGAAGCGCAGGGTGGCGTCGAGGTCGCGGACGCGGATCATGGTGTGCAGGTATTTCATGTGTCCTCCTGGGGATGGAGAGGATGCAACCTTGTCATCCCGAGCGCAGCGAGGGATCTTGCTCTTTCCTTCCCGGCGCGAAGAACGAGATCCCTCGCTGCGCTCGGGATGACAGGCAACCTCACAGGAACAGATCGGGCAGCAGCGGCTGCGAAGGATCGATCGCGTAGCCGGAAAGATCGGTCACGCCGGCCTCGGCCAGCACCTCGTCGTCGATGAAGAAGCGGCCCGTGCACGTGCGCGCCTCGCGGACCAGGATCGCGTGCGCGGCGTCGGCCATGATCTCCGGGCGGCGGCCGTTGGCGGCGCTCACGCCCGGGATCATGTTGAGCGCGTCGGTGCCGATGAGCGTGCGCGGCCACAGCGCGTTCACCGCGACGCCCTGCGGCCCGAACTCGCCGGCCAAGCCCAGCGTCACGAAGCTCATGCCCATCTTCGCCAGCGTGTAGCCGGTGTGCGGCGCCCACCATTTCGGATCCAGCGACGGCGGCGGGCACAGCGTGAGGATGTGCGGGTTGGGCGCGGCCAGCAGGTGCGGCAGGCAGGCCTGCGCGCACAGGAACGTGCCGCGCGCGTTGACCTGCTGCATCAGGTCGAAGCGCTTCATCGGCGTGTCGAGCACGCCGCGCAGCCAGATCGCGCTGGCGTTGTTGACCAGGATGTCGATGCTGCCGAAGGCGTCGACCGTGGCCGCGACCGCGGCACGCACCTGGTCCTCCTCGCGGATGTCGCAGCGCAGCGCCAGGCCCTGCCCGCCGGCGGCGTTCACCGCCTGCGCGGCGGTGTGGATGGTGCCGGGCAGCTTCGGGTTGGGCACGTCGGACTTGGCGGCGACCGCCACGTTGGCGCCGTCGCGCGCCGCGCGCAGCGCGATCGCCAGGCCGATGCCGCGCGAGGCGCCGGTGATGAACAGGGTCTTGCCTTGGAGGGACGGCATCGGAAATCCGGGATCGGGATTCGAAGCGAAATCATCCCACGATCCCTGCCATCCCGAGCGCAGCGAGGGATCCGGACGCAACGGGGCGGATCCCTCGCTGCGCTCGGGATGACAGCGGACTGCGCTACGGCTTGGGGCCCTGGCCCTCGTTGTCTTCCCACTTCAGGATCCGCCGGGTGACGAAGCGGTACACCGGCTTGCCGGTGGCGAACCAGGCCTCGCGCAGCCACGAGGTGCGCCGGAGGATCCGCCGCTCCACCGGCGTGATCGATTCCGGGCAATACGTGCGCTTGTGCTTGAGCAGGTGGCGCAGGTCCTCGCGCGCCAGGAGGCGGATCCAGCGCGAGCGCGGGTGGCCGGTGACGGCGAGCTGGAAGTCGATCAGCGCCGGGCGGCCGTCGGCCAGCACCAGCCAGTTGGCTTCCTTGGCCAGGTCGTTGTGGGCGATGCCGCGCCGGTGCAGGCGCTGCAGCAGCCGGTGCGCGTCGCGGAACCAGGCGGCGTCGCCGCGCGGCGGGCGCTGGTACATCGCCGCGCCCTCGAGGTAGCTGCGGTCGAGGATGCGGCCGTCCCAGTCGAGCAGCTGCGGCATCGCGTCCAGCCCGTGCGCGCGCCGCAGCCCGCGCGCCTCGCGCCGCGCCAGCCACCAGGCCGGCAGCCGCAGCCACCACGGCACGTGGCGCAGGTCGCGACGCACGAACAGGCCCGCCGCGTCGCGCATCAGCGCGATGCGGCCGAAGCTGTCGGACTTGAGGGCCTGGATTTCGACGGCATCGCGGGGCATCGCTGCATTCTAGGGGCGGGATCCGGAATGGAACCCTCTATGCCCCTTGTCATCCCGAGCGCAGCGAGGGATCCGGGCGCGATGGAGCAGATCCCTCGCTGCGCTCGGGATGACAGCGAATCACGCCACCCATCGCGCAGCGGCCCGCCCGTACAATCCGCCGATGACGAACGGCTGGTTCGAACAACTGGTCGCCTGGATCGGCACCCATCCAATCGCGGCGGGTGCGGTGATCTTCGCGATCGCGTTCTGCGACGCGGTGGTGGTGCTCGGCGCGATCGTGCCGGCGCTGCCGCTGCTGTTCGCGATCGGCGTGCTGATCGGGCTGGGCGAGATCTCGGGGCCCTATGCGGTGGCGTGCGCGGCGCTGGGCGCGTTCATCGGCGATGGCATCAGCTTCTGGATCGGGCACCGCTGGGGACCGCGGCTGCGCGCGGCGTGGCCGTTCTCGCGCTATCCGCAGCTGCTCGAGCGCGGCGAGGCGGTGTTCCGGCGCAACGCGGCCAAGGGCATCGTGATCGCGCGCTATGCCGGACCGATCCGGCCGTTCGTGCCGGCGGTTGCCGGCATGGCGCGGATGCCGCTGCGGCGTTACGTGCCGGCGAGCGCGTTCGCGGCGGTGAGCTGGGCGCTGCTGTTCCTGGTGCCGGGCTGGCTGCTGGGCTCGGCCTACGACGCCGTGGCCGCAGTGGCCAACCGGCTGGCGCTGGCGCTGGGCGGGCTGGTGGTCGCGCTGGCGCTGGCGTGGGCGGCGGTGCTCTACACCTATCGCTGGTTCGCGCGCCACGCCGACTCGCTGCTGGCGCGCGCGCTGCGCTGGACGCGCGCGCATCCGCACCTGGGCAAGTACGCGGGCGCGATGATCGATCCCAACCGCCCCGAGTCGGCCTCGCTGCTGATCCTGGCCGCCTGCCTGCTGGCGATCGGCGTGGCCTGGTTCGCGCTGCTGGGCACGGTGCTGATGCGCAGCGAGCCGCTGGCGATCGACCGCGCGGTGTACGAGGCGATGCTCGCGCTGCGCAACCCGTTGGCCGACCGGCTGATGGCCGGGCTGGCCTCGATCGGCGACACCGTGGTGCTGGCGCCCGCGGTCGCGCTGGCGCTGGCGTGGCTGCTGTGGCGCAAGCGCTGGATGGCCGCGGCGCACTGGCTGGCGGCGCTGGCCTTCGGCCTGGCGCTCACCGCGGTGCTGGGCGCGGCGGTGGACATGCCCAACCCACCGACCGCGCCGCGCGGCTTCGGCTTCCCGGCGATCGCGGTGACGATGGCGACGATCACCTTCGGCTTCTTCGCCGTGCTGATCGCGCGCGAGATGCCGGGGCGCCGGCGCGTGTGGCCCTACCTCGTCAGCGGCGCGGTGGTGGCGGTGCTCGGCTTCGCGCGGCTGTACCTGGGCGCGCACTGGCTGAGCGACGTCGTCGGCGGGATGCTGTTCGGGATCGTCTGGCTGCTGGTGCTGGGCATCGCCTACCGGCGCCACGTCGCGCGCTCGTTCTGGATGCGGCCGCCGGCGCTGGTGTTCTACGCCACGTTCCTGGTCGCCGCGCTGTGGCACGCGCCGCGCGCGGTCGACACGCTGCTGGCGCGCTTCACGCCGCCCGAGCCGGCGCTGGTGATGCAGGTCGACGACTGGTGGCGGCAGGGCTGGTCCGCGCTGCCGGCGCAGCGCAAGGAGCACGACGCCAGCCAGCGCTGGCCGCTCGACGTGCAGGTCGCCGGGCCGCTCGAGCCGCTGCAGCGCCGCCTGCAGGCCAACGGCTGGGGCGTGCAGCCGCAGGCGAACTGGCTGGCGACGCTGGGCCTGCTCGACGACGACGTCCCGCCCGAGCGCCAGCCGGTGCTGCCGGCCACGCTCGACACCGAGGCCGAAACGCTGCTGCTGCGCCGCCCCGGCGACCGCTCCGGCGAGACCAAGGTGCTGCGCCTGTGGCGCGCGCCGGCGCGGCTGGCCGACGGCACGCCGCTCTGGGTGGGCACCACCCAGGTGCTGCACTGGGCCGAGCCGTTCGGACTGTTCGGGCTGTGGCTGCCCGACCGCGACACCGGCGTCACCCACGACGACGTGCGCGAGGCGATGGCGGGCCTGGACACCGCGCAGGCGCCGCACCCGCAGACGGGCGTGCCGGTGCTGCGCATGCGCATCCCGGCCGACGCAGATGCTCAGGACATCATCCCGAGCAACTGATCCAACCGCGCGTGCGGGTCGTCGTCCTGCAGCAGCGACTGCCGCTGCTGGTCCGACAGCGGCAGCAGCTCGGCCAGTCGCCAGCCGATCCAGGCCGCGTCGTCGAGCCGTGACGCCGGCGCGCCGGCGTGCTCGCCGCCGACCTGGGCGAGGATGCGCTCGAGCACCATCGCCAGCAGGCCGTGCTGCGGGCGCAGCTCCTCGACGTCGGCGTCGTCGCACCAGCGCACGTCGGCCACCACCAGGCCGTTGTCGCGCACCCGCGTGCGGTCGACGTGGAAGCGGCGCGCGCCGCGTACCTGCAGCGTCAGCAGGCCGTCGTCGGTGCCGAAGTCCTCGATCAGCGCCTCGGTGCCGAACGCGGCGGGCGTGGCCGGCTTGCCGGCTTCCTCGCCGTCGAGGATCAGGCAGACGCCGAAGCCGCCGCCGCTGCGCCCGCACTCGCGCACCAGGTCGAGGTAGCGCGGCTCGAACACGCGCAGGCCCAGCGCTGCGCCGGGCAACAGCACGGTGTGCAGCGGGAACAGCGGGAGCGGCTGGGCGGGCATCGGTGGAAGGCTAGCGCAGGTGGCGTCAGCCCGAGGCGAAAGCCGGGCGTGCGAACAGGGCATGTGGAGGCGGCATGCGGGATCGGCACGTGCGGAATCGGACGTGTGGGAGCGGCTTCAGCCGCGAGCTCTTGGCAGACCACCGCGGATCCGCGGGGAAAAGCTCGCGGCCGAAGCCGCTCCCACGAACGGAAGTCGCGACCTGCATCGGCTTGCGGAAACGTCGCGACTTCCGTCGCTCCCACGGAATGCCGGCTAGACGCGCAGCGCCGCCAGGAACCGCCGCGGCGCGCCGTCGAAGCCGCCGTTG
Source organism: Luteimonas sp. (assembly GCA_035539095.1). GTDB lineage: Bacteria > Pseudomonadota > Gammaproteobacteria > Xanthomonadales > Xanthomonadaceae > Luteimonas. The sequence continues at coordinate 433,728 of DATLJE010000009.1, read as the reverse complement.
GACATGAACACGACGTGGTCGCCGTCGCGCGCCAGGCCGCGCAGCGTTTCGACCAGCGCGTCGACGTCGCGCACCGCATGGCCCTCGCCGCGCAGCGCGGACACCACCTTGCCGGCGTCCCACGCCAGCTCCGGCCGGTGCAGGAACACCACCGCGTCCGCCCCGTCCAGCGACGGCGCCAGCGCATCGGCGTGCGCGCCCAGCCGCATCGAGTTGCTGCGCGGCTCCATCGCGACCACGATGCGCGCGCCGCCGACCTTCGCGCGCAGGCCGGCGAGCGTGGTCGCGATCGCGGTCGGGTGGTGGGCGAAGTCGTCGTACACGGTGACGCCGCGCGCCTGCCCCAGCACCTCGAGCCGGCGCTTGACGCTGCGGAAGCGCGCCAGCTCCGGCGCCACCGCCGCGACGTCGACGCCGACCGCGTGGCAGGCGGCGAGCGCGGCGAGCGCGTTCATCACGTTGTGGCGGCCGACCAGCGGCCAGCGCACGACGCCGACCTCTTCTCCCGCATGCAGCACCGCGAACTCGCTGCCGTCGGCGGCGACCAGGCGCGCGCTCCAGTCGAACGGCCTTCCACCGGCCGCGGCGTCGGCGTCGATGCCGAAGGTCTCCACCGGTGTCCAGCAGCCCATCGCCAGGACTTCCGCCAGGCGCGCATCCTCGCCGTTGACGACGAGCCGCCCGCGGGCGGGCACGGTGCGCACCAGGTGGTGGAACTGGCGCTGGATCGCGGCCACGTCCGGGAAGATGTCGGCGTGGTCGAACTCGAGGTTGTTGAGGATCGCCACCAGCGGCCGGTAGTGGACGAACTTGCTGCGCTTGTCGAAGAAGGCGGTGTCGTATTCGTCGGCTTCGACGACGAACTCCTTGCCCGCCCCCACGCGCGCGGACACGCCGAAGTCCTCGGCGACGCCGCCCACGAGGAACCCCGGCGCGCGCCCTGCCGCCTCCAGCAGGAACGCCAGGATCGTGGTCGTCGTGGTCTTGCCGTGGGTGCCGGCGACCGCCAGCGTGTCGCGGCCGGGCAGCACGTGCTCGCTCAGCCACTGCGCGCCGGAGGTGTAGCGCAGCCCATGGTCGAGCACGTGCTCGACCGCCGCGTTGCCGCGCGAGAGCGCGTTGCCGATCACGATCTCGTCGCAGTCCGCGGCGATGTTGGCGGGCGCGTAGCCCTGCTTGAGTTCAATGCCCAGCGTCTCGAGCTGCGTCGACATCGGCGGGTAGATCGCCTGGTCGCTGCCCTCGACCTCGTGTCCCAGCTCGCGCGCGAGCGCGGCGACGCCGCCCATGAAGGTGCCGGCGATTCCAAGAATATGGAGCTTCAAGAGCGAAAGCCCCTCAACCGACCGCCTTCTCCGGCGCGATCGCCTCGACGATGCGGGTGAACACCTCGTCCAGCGAGCCCACGCCGTCGACCACGGTGAGCTGGCCGTGCTGGCGGTAGAACTCGATCACCGGCGCGGTCTGCTCGTCGTACACGCGCAGGCGGGTGCGCACCGACTCCGGCGAGTCGTCGGCGCGGCCCTCGGCCTTGGCGCGGCCGGCGATGCGCTCGACCAGCAGGTCCACCGGCACCTCCAGCTGCACCGCGTAATCCATCGGCTGGCGGATGCGGCCCAGCAGCGCGTCCAGCGCGTCGGCCTGGGCGAGGTTGCGCGGGTAGCCGTCGAGGATGAAGCCGCCGCGGGTGTCGTCGCGCGAGAAACGGTCCTCGAGCATGCCCAGCAGGATCGCGTCGGAGACCAGCTCGCCGCGCGCCATCACTTCCCTGGCCTGCCGCCCGAGCGGGCTGCCGGCGGCGACTTCGGCGCGCAGCAGGTCGCCGGTGGAGATGTGCGGGACCTGGAGGTGGTCCTTCAGGCGCGCGGCCTGCGTTCCCTTGCCCGAGCCCGGCGCACCCAGAAGTACCAGTCGCATGAATCGCTCCGAACGCTGAAAAGACGGGGCGCCGCGGGGGCGTAAACTGCCCCGGCCACGGCGCGGACCGCGCCACTTTACCGTATCCCGGCCCGCCGGCCCCCCGATTCCACGAACCCGGAACCCCAGCCGATGCCCCAGGGAACCCTGCTGTACGCCCAGAGCGGTGGCGTCACCGCCGTCATCAACGCCACCGCCTCGGCGGTGATCGCGCGGGCTCGCGCGCGCAAGGTCAGGGTGCTGGCCGCGCGCAACGGCATCCTCGGCGCGCTGCGCGAGGAGCTGGTCGACACCGCGAAGGAATCGCCCGCCGCGATCCGCGCGCTGGCGCACACGCCCGGCGGCGCGTTCGGCTCGTGCCGGGTCAAGCTCAAGTCGCTGGAGGAAGACCGCGCGCGCTACGAGCGGCTGCTGGAGGTGTTCCGCGCCCACGACGTGCGCTACTTCCTCTACAACGGTGGAAACGATTCCGCCGACACCGCCAACAAGGTGTCGAAGCTCGCCGCGGAGTTCGGCTACCCGCTCACCTGCGTCGGCGTGCCCAAGACGGTCGACAACGACCTCGCGGTCACCGACTGCTGCCCCGGTTTCGGCTCGGCGGCCAAGTACACCGCGGTGTCGGTGCGCGAATGCGCGCTGGACGTGGCGGCGATGGCCGAGACCTCGACCAAGGTCTTCGTCTACGAAGCGATGGGCCGCCACGCCGGCTGGCTGGCCGCGGCCGCGGGCCTGGCCGGCAAGGGCGCGGACGACGCGCCGCACCTGATCCTGTTCCCCGAGCGACCCTACGACGAGGCCGCGTTCCTGGCGCGGGTGGAGGCGATCGTGGCGCGGGTCGGCTATTGCGTGGTGGTCGCCAGCGAGGGCATCCGCACCGCCGACGGCCGCTTCGTCGCCGATGCCGGCGGCGGCAAGGACTCGTTTGGCCACACGCAGCTCGGCGGCGTCGCCTCCTTCCTCGCCGGCAGGGTGAAGGACACGCTCGGCATGAAGGTGCACTGGACCCTGCCCGACTACCTGCAGCGCTCCGCCCGCCACATCGCCTCGAAGACCGACCTGGCCCAGGCGCTGGCCGTCGGCAAGGCCGCGGTCGACTACGCGCTGGCCGGCCGCAACGCCACCATGCCGGTGATCGAGCGCACCTCCGACAAGCCCTACCGCTGGAAGATCACGGCGGCGCCGCTGGACCAGGTCGCCAACCGCGAGAAGAAGATGCCGGCGAGCTTCATCCGCAAGGACGGCCACGGCATCACCGCCGCCGCGCGCGCCTACCTCGAGCCGCTGATCCGCGGCGAGGCGCCGCCGCCGTACGGCAGCGACGGCATCCCGAAGTACGTGGAGCTGAAGAACGTGCTGGTGAAGCGGAAGCTCGCGCCATGGCAAGGCTGACGCGACGCCGCGGCCGCGACGCCGCCCGGGGACGGCGCGATGGATGACGCCTTCGGCGGCCTGCACCGCGCCATCGTGCTCGACAACGTCGACCCGCGGCAGTCGCGCCGCCTGCGGATCTCCGTGCCCGCGCTAGACGACGTGCCCGCCGCCTGGGCCTGCGCCTGCGTGCCGGCCGGCCAGGCGGACGTGCCCGCGGCCTTGCCGATGGACCTGCCGGCGATCGGCGACATCGTCTGGGTGATGTTCGAGGCCGGCGACCCGCAGCGGCCGGTCTGGCTGGGCGTGCTGCCCGGCAGCCGCGCCTGACGCGGGTCCCATCGCATGCGCCTGTGGTCGCTGCATCCGCGCTACCTCGATGCGCCCGGGCTGGTCGCCGCCTGGCGCGAGGGACTGCTGGCGCGCGCGGTGCTGCGCGGCCGGACGCGCGGCTACACGCGCCACCCGCAGCTCGAGCGCTTCCGCGCGCACGCCTCGCCGCGTCTGGCGATCAGCGCCTGGCTCGCCGCCATCGCCGACGAGGCCGACGCACGCGGCTACGCCTTCGACCGCGCCAGGGCCGGCCCGCTGCGCGCGGTCGAACCGATCGCGGTGACGCGCGGCCAGCTCGACTTCGAATGGCGACACCTGCTCGCCAAGTTGGCGGTGCGCGACCCGCCGCGCTTCGCGGCGCTGGCATCGCTGCGCCGGCCCGCGTGCCACCCGCTGTTCCGCGCGTGCGCGGGACCGGTCGCGCCGTGGGAACGCGCAGCGCCTTCGACACGCGACGCGTGACCGTGCTGTCCGACCTGGCGCTGCGGCAAGAAAAATTCGCAGCCGCCGCGGTCTTGCGGGCGCCTCCCCGCCTCGGATAGCGTTCCGCGCACGACGGCTTGGGGGAGCCATGATCCGGATCGCAAGGATGTCCAGCGCGCTGCTGGCACTGGCCGCGTGCGCGCCGTCATGGGCGCAGCAGGACGCCATGGCGCCGGCGCCGCACGTGGCGCCGGCATCGCTCGACGCGGCGCTCCCCGCAGCTGGCCACGTCCTGCCGGCCAACGCCACCGTCGAGCTCGAAATCACCGAAGCCATCAGCTCGAAGGCCCGCAAGCGGGGCGAGCGCTTCGCGCTTCGGTTGCGCGCGCCACTGGTCATCGACGGCGTGGTGGCGCTGCCCGCGGGCATTCGCGGCATCGGCGAGATCATCCATGCCGATCGCGCGCGCGGCGGCGGCAAGCCGGGCGAGTTACTGCTGGCCGCGCGCTACCTCGAGTACGCAGGCGTGCGCATTCCCCTGCGCGGCTTCCGGGTCGGCGCCAACGGCAAGGATCATTCGAAGGCGGCCCTGGCCACGGCGGTCGCGCTGGGCCCGTTCGCACAGTTCATCCATGGCGGCGAGGTGGAGATTCCCGCCGCGACGACCGCGCAGGCAAGGCTGGCCGCGGACATCGTGCTGCCGCGGGAACCGACGGCTCCCGATGCCATGGAGGCCGGGCTGGCCGCCGCACCCGTCACCACAGCAGCCGCGAATCCGTCCCCCGCACCGCCGTCCGGCCTGCCGCCGGACCCGGCCCAGTCCACCACCACCCCAACCACGACAGAGGAATCTCCATGACGAACATGTTCCGCGGCGCGCTCCTGCCGGCCCTGCTACTCGTTTCCGGCTCCGCCGTCGCGCAGGAGGCCGCGCCCGCGGTCGAAGCCACGCCGACGACGGTCGCCACTGCGCCGGTGACGGATGCCGCACCGGCCGCGGCGGCCGACGTTGCGACGCCGGCCGAACCGGCGCCGGAAGGATCTGCCGCGCCGAGCGCATCCGCCCCCGCGGCGACGCAGGCAGCCGGCCCCATCTCCCCGCCCGCCGAAGGCATGGGACAGATCGTCTTCTTCCGCGAGAAGAAGTTCGCCGGCGCGGCGATCCGCTACAAGGTGCGCGAAGGCGACACCGAGCTCGGCAAGCTCGCCAGCGGGACCTACTTCGTCGTCCCGGTCGCGCCGGGCGCGCACCAATACACCGTGCACTCGGAAGCGAAGGACATCCTCAACCTCGAAGTCGAGGCGGGCGAGACCTATTACGTGATCGGCTCGGTCACGATGGGACTCTTCGCCGGCCATCCGAACCTGTCGCCTTCCGACCAGGCGACCTTCGAAGGCATGCTGCCGAAGCTGAAGTCGCTCGCCAACTGAGGCCGGCTTCCGCCGGATGCGCGAAGGGCCGCGGATGCGGCCCTTCGTTTGCCTGCGGCACGTCGCGGGCATGCCGGGATCGAGCGAACGCGAATCGGGATCGCCGCGATGCAGTCCGCGCTGCCCCGATCAATCGCAAGCCTTGCCCTCGACCTCCATCGACGCGGCGAACATCGGGATCGGCGGGATCTTGCCGGCGGCGGCGGTCTTCTTCGCGTCCTCGAGGTAGATGCGCGACTGGCCCTGGCCGTCGAGTTTCTGGCCCACTTCGACCGGCTTGCGCCAGACCCGCACCACCGCCTGCTGCGACGGGCAGGCCGCACTCGGCACGCGGATGATGTCGTTGAACTTCCAGCCACCCGCTTCCGAGGGCCTGGCCTTGGCGAAATCGACGAAGCGCGCGCGCGGCTGGCAGTTGGGGCTGGTGCGCACGACGGCGAATTTGTAGGGCTCGGCCGCCTGGCCGGTGAACGCGCCCTCGATGCGGGCGCAGGCTTCGGGGATCTGGCGCAGGGTGTGGACCACGCCATTGGGCTGCGGCGTGGCGGCCGGCCGGCTGATCTCGGGGACCGGGTCGGCGGCGAAGGCCGGCAGCGCGACCAGGAGCAGGACGGGGGCGATCAGGCGCATCGGGGATTCCGGGGGAGAAGACCGGCGGCAAGGCTGTCACGGGGCGGCTGAATCGGTGCTCACGCGGGCGACGCACCGGCGCGTGGCCCCTGACCCCATGCGATGGGGTCCGGCGCCCATCGGTGGCCTCTGCAACCCCATGCGCTGGGGTCCGGCACCCCAGCGATGACCTCGGCAACCCCGCGCGTGGGGTCCGGAATCCCATCGGCGACCCGCATCGCCGTGCAATCGCGCCCCTCCCGCACTGCAACATCCGGTCTCCGGACGCTGTGCGATAGTCCGGCGCTGTTCCAATCGTTCACTTCCGGGGAGGAATTCATGCTCGAGCAGTACGGTTTGTGGCTGGCGCTGGCCTGCGCCGCCGTCGCGATCCTTTACGGGATCTTCTCGGCCGGGTGGATCAACCGGCAGCCGGCGGGCAACGAACGCATGCAGCAGATCGCCGGCGCGATCCAGGAAGGCGCGCGCGCCTACCTCAATCGCCAGTACACGACGATCGCGATCGCGGGCGTGGTGCTGTTCGTGCTGATCGGGTTCTTCCTCAACTGGCCCACCGCGATCGGCTTCGCGGTCGGCGCGGTCCTCTCGGGCGCGGCCGGCTACATCGGCATGAACGTCTCGGTGCGCGCCAACGTGCGCACCGCCGAGGCCGCGCGCGCGGGCATGGGCAAGGCGATGGACGTGGCCTTCCGCGGCGGCGCGATCACCGGGATGCTGGTGGTGGGCCTGGGCCTGCTCGGCGTGGCCGGCTACTACGTGGTGCTCGGCCACATGGGCATCACCGGCGAGCCGGCGCTGCACGCGCTGGTGGGCCTGGCCTTCGGCGCCTCGCTGATCTCGATCTTCGCGCGACTGGGCGGCGGCATCTTCACCAAGGGCGCCGACGTCGGCGCCGACCTGGTGGGCAAGGTCGAGGCCGGCATCCCCGAGGACGACCCGCGCAACCCGGCGGTGATCGCCGACAACGTCGGCGACAACGTCGGCGACTGCGCCGGCATGGCCGCGGACCTGTTCGAGACCTACGCGGTGACGATCATCGCGACGATGCTGCTCGGCGGCCTGATGTCGGCCGACGCCGGCGCCAACGCGGTGCTCTACCCGCTGGTGCTGGGCGGCGTGTCGATCATCGCCTCGATCATCGGTGCGTTCTTCGTCAAGGTGAAGGCGGGCGGCTCGATCATGGGCGCGCTGTACAAGGGCGTGATCGTGTCGGCGGTGCTGGCGGCGATCGCGTTCTACCCGATCACCACGCAGCTGATGGCCGACTCGGCCTACGGCGCGATGAACCTGTTCTGGTGCGCGCTCATCGGCCTGGCGCTGACCGGCGTGATCGTGTGGATCACCGAGTACTACACCGGCACGCAGTTCAAGCCGGTGCAGCACATCGCGGCCGCCTCGACCACCGGGCACGGCACCAACATCATCGCCGGCCTCGGCATCTCGATGAAGGCCACCGCGCTGCCGGTGATCGCGGTATGCATCGCGATCTGGGGCGCGTTCGAGCTCGGCGGCCTGTACGGCATCGCCATCGCCGCGACCGCGATGCTGTCGATGGCCGGCATGATCGTGGCGCTCGACGCCTACGGCCCGATCACCGACAACGCCGGCGGCATCGCCGAAATGGCGGAGCTGCCGTCGGAGATCCGCGACATCACCGACCCGCTGGACGCGGTGGGCAACACCACCAAGGCGGTGACCAAGGGCTACGCGATCGGCTCGGCGGCGCTGGCCGCCCTCGTGCTGTTCGCCGACTACACCCACAACCTGCAGGCCAACAACCCGGGCGAGGTGTTCACCTTCGACCTGTCCGACCACATGGTGATCATCGGCCTGCTGATCGGCGGCCTGATCCCCTACCTGTTCGGCGCGATGGCGATGGAGGCCGTGGGCCGCGCGGCGGGCGCGGTGGTGGAGGAAGTGCGCCGACAGTTCCGCGACATCAAGGGGATCATGGAAGGCACCGGCAAGCCGCAGTACGACAAGGCGGTGGACATGCTGACCAAGTCGGCGATCAAGGAAATGATCGTGCCGTCGCTGCTGCCGGTGGTGGTGCCGATCATCGTCGGCCTGCTGCTGGGACCGAAGGCGCTGGGCGGCCTGCTGATCGGCACGATCGTCACCGGCCTGTTCGTCGCGATCTCGATGACCACCGGCGGCGGCGCGTGGGACAACGCCAAGAAGTACATCGAGGACGGCCACCACGGCGGCAAGGGCTCCGAGGCGCACAAGGCCGCGGTGACCGGCGACACCGTCGGCGATCCCTACAAGGACACGGCGGGCCCGGCGATCAATCCGCTGATCAAGATCATCAACATCGTGGCGTTGCTGCTGGTGCCGTTGCTGTAGCCGAAGCGATTCCCGCACGGCACCTTCGCCCATCTCCCGCTATGCGGGAGAAGGGAACGGGGTGAGGGGCGCCGCAGGCGCTGATCAAGATCATCAACATCGTGGCGTTGCTGGTGGTGCCCTTGCTGTAGCGGGACGGATTGCTGTGTCGCATCCGCTCCGGTGATGGGGCGGGTTGGAAACGGCGCCGGAAGGCGCCGTTTTCTTTTTCGTGTTTCCACACGAATTGTGGTTTCGCCTGCGGGAATCGGATTCTGGTTGCGGCTCCGGAATCGCGGGCGGCGGCTCCGGACAGACCGCCGGGAGGACCGGGGCCCGCTCCTCCCTTCCGCGGTCCGTCCATGGCCCGAGGAAGGGCCGTGCGCCATCCATGGCGCACTTTCCGCGGGCCCCGGCCCTCCCGGCTCAACGGAGGCGTGTCGTTGATCGGCTTCGGATGAAGGCCGTAGGTCGGGGCTACTGCCCCGACGGATCTATCCCTCCCAGGCATCGGGCGCGTAGGCCCGACCTACGTCGTCGGCGTTTTCCTGCAACCGAAGCGACGTCCATTCGGCAGGAAGGCGGCGGCCGGGGGATCGCGTCAAGCCGGCCATGGATGGCCGGCGCCCCCGCCAGGGCAGGATGAGCACGGGCGGCTTGCGCGGCACTGCCGCGCGCCCGTGCGAATGCCCGGCGCGCTGCGCCGGGCCGGGGGAGCCGCGCAGCGGCGTACCTGCCGGGGGAAGAGCGATTCACCGGACGGCGACTTCCTTCGCGCAAACAGCCGAAGCCCGCAGGAGGCCAAACCCCGCGGCGAAAAGCCGGACCCTCACCCTCGCGCTTCGCGCTCTCCCTCTCCCGCGAAGCGGGAGAGGGCTGCAAGGCGGCGACTTCGTTTGCGCAACAGCCGAAGCCCTCAAGAAGCAGAAGAGCGCGGCGAAAAGCCGGGCCCTCACCCTCGCGCTGCGCGCTCTCCCTCTCCCGCTTCGCAGGAGAGGACTCAAGAAGGACGGCGGCCGAAGCCGCCGTCTGTTCTCTGCCCCCTCAGCGCCCTGCTCAGATCGCGTAGCTCGGGCGCAGTTCGAGGCCCATTTCCGCGCGCAGGCCGTTTTCGGTCAGCGCCGTGGGGTTGTGGGTGATCGGGCCCGAGCCGTCGCCGAAGTCGTAGGGCTCGGCGGTGGTGTCGAGGCCGACGGCCTGGCGTTCCGCGTTCGGCACCTGGGCGGTGCGGTCGGCGGTGTCGGGGCCGGAATAGGTGCCTGGCAGGAAGGTGCCGTTGACGCCGTTGTAGGCGTGCGACATCTCGTGGAACAGCGTCACCGACGGCACCGGCAGCTCGGCGATCGCGAACGCCGGGTTGTAGGAAATGTCGACCGGCCCCGAACGGCCCGCCCGGCCATCGCTGATGTCCGAGCCCGGCACGCTCTGCGCATAGCCGTTGTCGACGTTCTGCAGCTCGCGGATCGTGACCACGTTGCCGCTGGCCGCGGACTTGTCGAACTCCGCCAGCATCTGCTGCCCGTTGGGCGACGCCCGCAGCATGTCGATGTCGGCCTGCACCCGCTGCACGAACGCTTCCGAGCCCTCCACGCGCACGCCCTTGGTGCCCAGGTCGCTGCGCAGGTCGACGTTGACCACGTTGGGATCGGCATTGCCGTTGCCGCTGAGCTTGTCGCCTACCCCGGCGGCGTACACCAGCCCCTCGGCGCCGATGTTGGTCACGGTGTTGGTGCCGCCGCCGGTGTAGATGCGATCGCCGTTGCCGCTGGCGGTGATGGCGTCGTCGCCCAGGCCACCGGACAACACGTTTTTGCCGTCGCCCGCGGTGATGACGTCGTTGCCCTGCCCGCCCTCGATGTAGTCGTTGCCCTTGCCGCCGGCGATGGTGTCGACGCCGTCGCCGCCGTAGAGCGTGTTGTTGTCGTCGCCGCCGGTGATCTTGTCGTCGCCGGAGCCGCCGAAGACGTAGTTGAAGCCCGCGCCGGTGTCGATGGTGTCGTTGCCCGCGCCGCCGTCGATGCGATCGGCGCCCGCGCCGGCCTGCACCACGTCGTCGCCGCCGCCGGCCTCGACGATGAAGTCGACGTCCACCGACGGATCGATGTCGATGGTGTCGCTGCCCTCGCCGGTGCGCACGGTGAGCTGCTGACCCTGCGCCAGGCTGACGTCGTATTGCTCGCCGTTGACGTCGAAGCGCAACTGGCCGTCCTCGCCGCGGGTGACCTTGACCTTGTCGTCGCCGCTGCCGGTCTTGAACACCAGCTGGTCGGCCAGGACGTAGTACTGGCCCGAGCGCGGGTCGAGCTCGGCGGTGCGCTCGCGGGTGATCTCGACGTTGGCGGTGTTGCCGAGCTTGTCGACGAACAGCGGCTGCCCGGTGGCGCTCTGCGTCTGCTCGCGGGTGCCGGTGTTGGTGGAGTTGCCGTCGATCCGGGTGGCGTCGTCGCGGCGCGCATCGGCGGCGACGTCGGCGCGGCCGACCGCGTCGATCTCGCGCGGGCCCGAAGCCTGCGGATCGAACAGCGCGCGCTGCCCGGGCTGGTCCCAGACCCCGGCGGGCGGGCGGCTGGTGGCGTCGGTGATGCGCGGCTCGAACTGGACGGTCATGGCGGTTCCGGTACTGGATACGGAGCCGTATGTGTACGCCCGGGTACGGAGCCGGCCCAAGCTGGGGCGTACCCGAGGGCATGGATGCTGCGTTGCAGCACCCGGGCGCGTAAAATCGCTGGTTCCCGCCCTTTCCGGCCCTCCGGCCGCGGCCAGACGCCGCCCCGGCGCCGCCATCCACGCCAGGAGCAGCACCCCATGGGCCTCGACCTCGTCCCCACCGGCCGCAACGTCCCCGACGAAATCAACGTCATCATCGAGATCCCCAAGGACGCCGAGCCGGTCAAGTACGAGGTCGACAAGGACAGCGGCGCGGTGTTCGTCGACCGCATCCTGTCCACGCCGATGCGCTATCCGTGCAACTACGGCTACGTGCCGCGCACGGTCTGCGGCGACGGCGACCCGGCCGACGTGCTGGTGATCCTGCCGCTGCCGCTGATCCCCGCCTCGGTGATCCGCTGCCGCCCGGTGGGCGTGCTGAAGATGAGCGACGAGGCCGGCAGCGACGAGAAGCTGCTGGCGGTGCCGGTGGACAAGGTCTTCGCCGGCTACAGCCACATCGACGACATCGCCAAGGTCAGCCCGCACTGGCTCGAGCGCATCGGCCACTTCTTCGAGCACTACAAGGACCTGGAGAAGGGCAAGTGGGTCAAGCTCGACGGCTGGGGCGGCGCCGACGAGGCCAAGCGCATCCTGCAGGAGGCGATCGAGCGGTATGCGGCGCTGCCGGGGAAGCAGAATTTCTGAGGGCCGCGTTGCGGGGTGGAGTACGGGGGCATACGCGGGCGTCGGGAGCGTAGCCCCGACCTACGGGACGCACATGTCGGGGCGTGCGCGGGCGTCGGGGACGTAGCCCCGACTACGGGGCGCGGATGTCGAGGGGTGCGCGGGCGTCGGGGGCGTAGCCCCGGCCTACGGGGCCAGGCGTTCGGCGCGCTCGATGGTGTCCTGCAGGCGCGTCAGCAGCGGTTCGATCACCGCGGCGTGCCGGCGCCACTTGTCCGACGACGGCGGCGTGAGGGTGTGCCGCGCCAGCGGCAGCGCCTGCCCGAGCGGCGCGTCCCAAGCGAAGGCGAGGCTTTCGCACAGGCCCGCCACCACCGATGACGGATCGGCGACGAAGCGGTCGTAGCGCACCGCCTGCCAGCGGCCTTCCGGCAGCGCGGCGAGGTCGCGCAGCAGCACCTCGATCGTAGCCTGCCACTGCGCCGCGACGATCTCCGGCAACGGCTTGCCGGCCAGCGCCTGCCAGCCGGGCGTGAGCAGCATCGCCCAGTACGGCAGCGGCCAGCCCGGCAGCATGCCGCGATAGGTCTGGAAGCGGCCCGACAGCCAGGCCTCGATCATGCTCGCCAGCACCTGGCGCGGATCGCGGTACAGGAACACGAAGCGCGCCTCGGGGAACGTCCGCGCGAGGAACGGCACGCGCAGCGAATTCTTCGGCGTCTTCTCCAGCATCCGCAGCGGCAGCGCCGGCGGCGGCCTGCCCGCGCGGTCGCGCAGGTGCGCGAGGAAGCGGCGGCGCAGTTCCGCCACGGCCGCCGGCGTGGCGTCGGCCGCGTCCAGGCGGTTGGACGCATAGGCCCGCTCGGGCATGCCGAGGCCGGGAATGGTCTCGATCAGCGCATGGCTCTCGTCGCCGATCGTGCACACGCCTGGCGCGCGCGCCAGCGTCTCGAACAGCAACGTCGAGCCCGAGCGCGGCGAGGACACGATGAACACCGGGCGATCGAATTCCCGATCGCGCGACGCGCCATCCGCCACGCCAGGCACCGCGGAAAGCTCAGCCACGATCGGCCACGGCGTCCGCGCTGGCGGCCGGCATCGCGACCGCACCGTCGTCGTCGGCGACCGCGGCCTGCCCGATGCGCAGGATCAGCACGCCGTGCAGCTGCACCGCGTTGCGCAGCATCAGCGGCGGCCCCGGCAGGTCGGTGTCGGCGAGGAAGCGCTCGACCAGCGCGCGGAAGCGCGGGCGGCCCTGCGGCGCATCGCCGTACTGCGCCCACAGCGAACGCCAGCTGCGCACCAGCCGGCCGGCCAGCTCCTGCACGCGCGCCAGCTGCGGGTGCGGCACGGCGTCGGCGAAGATCATCGCGAACTGCGCATTGAGCTCCCACGGGCTCATCACCGCGGGCACGTTGACCGCCTCGCACGCCAGCGTCGGTGCCGGCCCGGCACGCGGCGCCACCAGCCGCGGCTGCCAGCCTTCCGCGCCGGCCTGCGCCGGGAACGGCCGCCCCTCCGCCACCAGGTCCCAGAAGCCGTCCCCGCCGACCGTGTCCACCACCAGGTGGATGCGTGACTGCACCGCATCGTTGACGACGTTGTGCAGGCGCCAGGTGTCGAAGATCCAGCATTCGCCGGCGGCCATGTTGACGGTGGCGCCGCCGCATTCGAAACGCACCGTCGGCTGGGTCACGATCGGCACGTGCACGCGCACGCGCTCGGCCCAGTAGTAGCCCTGGTCGACGTGGCGCGTGACCTCGGCGTGCCCGGACAGGCGCATCAGCCGGCTGCGCCCCGCGGTCACGCCGAGGCTGGCGACGACCTGCATCAGGTACGGGCAGGCGAGCAGGTGCGGCGTCGGCCGCATCGGGCCGGCGAACGACTCGTTGGCCGGCTCGCCGTCCACCGCGACCAGCGGCAGCATCGAGTTGCCCTCGAACTGCTGCGGATGCGGAAGCCAGCATGCTTCGTCGATGGCCGCGACTTCCGCGGCCAGGGCCGCCGCGTCGAAGCGCAGCGGCAGCTGGATGAAGGGGAACTGCAGTTTCACGACGGGCTCCGGCGGCCCGGTGCGCGGGCGCTGGGGCGCCATGTTACGGCAGGCGCGAGGCACGGTCCCGGCGCGGCGCCGCCGCATGCGTCCTGTCCCCGGACGCACGACGCCGGCCCCCGCGAGGGGACCGGCGTCGGCTTTGCCGCGCGGCGGTGGCGGCTACTCGAACGTGTACTTGGCCCCGATCGTGTAGTAGCGGCCGATCGCGCCGCTGACGTCCATCGGGTTGTAGTTGATCGAGCCGTAGGTGAGCGGGTCGAGCGGCGCGATCTTGTCCGTCACGTTGGCCACCGTGGCGAACAGCTCCCACGACGCCGTCGGCCGCCAGCGCCCGGTCAGGTCGACCGAGTAGAACGAGTCGATGCTGCACTTGCTCGGCGCCGGCGAGCCGTCGGCGAGGTTGTTGGCGCAGGCCTCGCCGCGGAACGGCACGTTCTCCATGCTGGTGCGCCAGTTCACCACGCCGCTCAGGCTGAAGGCGCCGACGTCCCAGGTCGCGCCGAAGTTGGCCCGGTCCTTGGGCGTGCCGATGCAGTTGGTGACGTCGCAGTTGCCGTGTGTGCCGGCGTACTCGAACGTGGTGCCGCCGTCGGTCTTGGACAGCGAGTTGATGCGCGTCCACTGCAGGTCGAGCAGCAGCTTGCCGGCCGCGCCCAGCTCGAAGCGCTGGCGGATGTCCAGGTCCCAGCCGCGCACCACGGTTTCGGCGGCGTTGACGTAGGCGGTGTTCACCGCCAGCAGCGTGCCGCTGTTGGGGATCCCCGGCAGGTCGTTGTCGTTGCGCACGACGCGGCCGGCGGCGATCGCCAGCGCGGTGCTCTCCGGCGCGATCTCGTCCTTGCGCTTGATCTCGTAGGCGTCCAGCGTCAGCGACGTGCTCGAGGTGGGCTCCAGCACCACGCCGACGGTGTAGCTCTTCGAGGTCTCCGGCTTCAGGTCCGGGTTGGGCGTGGTGATGATCGCGATCGGCGCGGCGCAGTCGGCGTTGGTGGCGTTGCCGCCGGGCACCGGCACGCCGTTCGGGCAGCGCACCGGGTCGGCCGCGGTGCTGAACGCGGCCAGGCCGCCGTCGCCGGACTCGGCCGGATTGGGCGCGCGGAAGCCTTCGGCGTAGGTGCCGCGCAGCGCGATCCAGTCCGCCGGCGCCCACTTGGCGCCGAACTTCGGCGTGGTCGAGGTCTCGCCGCCTTCATAGCTGTCCACGCGCAGCGCGAGGTTGAGTTCCAGCGTGCTGGCGACGGGCGCGAGCAGCTCGGCGTAGGCCGCCGCCACCTTCTGCGTGCCGCTGTAGGCGGAGAAGCCCAGGCCGATGATGTCGCCGATGTCGGTGAAGCTCTGCGGCGTCAGCTCGACGCTCTGGCGGCGGTACTCGGCGCCCAGCGCCAGGCCCAGCGGCCCGCCGGGCAGGTCCATCAGCGAGCGCGAGGCCTTGGCGTCGACCATGTCGAGCTTGCTGCTGGCGTCGGCATGGATGGTGGGCGAGATGTAGTCGTACAGCGCCTGCGTGTTGAGCCCCGAGTCGTCGCCGATGCGCCACCAGCCCACCGGGCTGTTGGGATCCTCCAGCACGGTGCGCACACGGCTGTAGCGCAGGTAGCCGGTGCGCTCGTTGAACAGGCTGGTTTCCGAATGCAGGTAGCCCGCGTCGTAGTCCCATGCGCCGGCCGTGCCGGTGACGCCGGCCAGGAAGCGCACGAACTCGTTCTCGTTGGTGGTCACGCGCGGCCCGACGTCGAAGGCGCCGTAGCGCACCCGCACCGCCACGCCCGGCATTGGGTTGTCGGGATGGTCGGGGCCCAGCACCGTCGCGCCCGGCCCGCTGTTGGCGTTGACCGGCCCGCCCGGATAGCCCCAGGCGCCGGCGACGCCGGAGAAGCCGTTGACGAAGCGCGTCTTCTTCTTCGACCAGCCGAACTCGGTGTACAGCTCGGTGCTGTCGTTGATGGCGAACGTGCCGCGCGAGAAGAAGTTCACGTACTGCTCGTCGGGCACCAGGTTGCGGTACTGCGCCACGTCCCACAGGCAGCCGCCGCCCGGGTCGGGCGGGTTGACGTTCGACAGCTGCGCGCAGCCGGGCAGCGACGACCACAGCCCGGTGACCGGATCCTGGATCGCGCCCGACGGCGTGGTGGCCGAGGTCACGGTGCCGTTGCCGACGATGAAGCCGCCGAGGAAGCCGCTGCCGACCACGTCGTAGCCCCAGGGGCGGATGTCGCCGGTGCCGATCCATTTCCGGCCGCGGCGGTCGCTGGCGAGGATGCTGTCCGTCTTGCTGGCGTCGATGCTGAAGAAGAAGTTGTAGTCGTCCTCGGCCAAGTCGCCCCAGCCGGCGGTGAGGGTGCCCTTGCGCTGGGCGATGTCGCTTTCCTCCGACAGGCCGTAGGAGCCCCGGGCCACGACGCCGGTGAAGTCGCGGCGCAGGATGATGTTGACCACGCCGGCGATCGCGTCGGAGCCGTAGATCGCCGATGCGCCGTCCTTGAGCACCTCGATGCGCTCGACCGCGTCCATCGGGATCGTGCTCAGGTCGGTGAACACCTTCTGGCCGTCGTCGGCCAGGCCGTAGGGCGCCATGCGGCGGCCGTTGAGCAGCACCAGCGTGGAGCCGGCGCCCAGGCCGCGCAGCGAGATGCCCGCGCCGCCGCCGGCGAAGCCGTTGCCGAAGCTCTTGGGGATCGAGCCCTGGCCGTCGGCGGTGAGCGTCTGCAGGTATTCGGCGATGGTGGCCTTGCCGGTGCGGTCGATTTCCTGGCGCGAGATCACCTGCACCGGCGACGCGGTCTCGGTGGTGGTGCGCGGGATGCTCGAGCCGGTGACGACGATGCGGTCGAGCGTGGTGGCGTCGCCGGCGGGGGCCTGCGCATCGGCCTCCTGCGCGCCCGCGAGTGCGGGGGCGAGCGCGAGGGCGACGGCGAGGGGCAGCAGCGCGTGCCGCTGGCGGCGGCGCGCGATTCGGGGCAGTGTCATGGGATCTCTCCGGATTCGTTATCGTTCTGTAAACGCACCGGAAAAGTTACGTGCCCGCGAACGCCAGCGTTTTACCCCGCGCCTTCGGAGGGTTTGCCGGGATTGCCTGGTTCGCTGCGCCGGCGCGCGCGCGCTCGCGGTATTGCGACGCGGTCATGCCGGTGTAGGCGCGGAAGGCGCGCGAGAAGCTGCAGGCGTTCTCGAAGCCGCACGCCACCCCGACCTCGCCGATCACCAGAGACGTCGCGGCGAGCAGCTCGCAGGCGCGCTCCAGGCGCATGCGCTGCGAAGCCGCCTGCGGGCATTCGTCGTAGATGCTGTGGAAGGTCTTGGACAGGTACCAGTTGGAGAAGCTGGTCAGCTCGGCCAGCTCGGTGAGCGTCACCACGCGGTCGCGGTGGCCGTCGAGGAACAGCCGCGCGCGCTGCAGCCGGCCGAACACCTGGCGCTTGCGGTTGTGCGAGCGCCCGGGGCAGCGCCCCAGCCGCGAGGCCAGCTCGCCCTGCAGCAGGCTCAGCTGCATCAGCAGCGGCTGCATCAGCCGGATGTGCTCGCCGATCCCGCCGCGCGCGGCCGCGGCCTCGCCGCGCATCGCCTGCCGCCACAGCCGCAGGGTGATCGCGCGCTCGCCGCGCGGCACCTGGCCGCGGCCGGCGAACAGGCCCTGCCCGCGCGACTGCACCAGGTTGCGCAGCAGGTCCTGCGACAGCAGCAGGCCCAGGGTCAGGCCGGTGCGGTCGGCCTGCAGCTCGGGTTGGGAATCGCGCTCGAAGGCGATCCAGTCGCCGGCGGCGAGCCGGAAGCTGCCCTCGCGGGCGTCCACCGTGGCGCTCCCGCGCACCTGCAGCCACACCGAGAACAGCGGCGCGCGCAGCCGGAAGTTGCCCAGCCGCGAGACGCCGAACCAGCGCGTGCCATACAGCCCGTTCTCGTCGTCGAAGACGATCGACTGGCCACGGTCGGCCCAGAAGGAAGATGCTTGCATGACACGCCTCCGCTTTTGCCTTTGGATGGCTTGCGGTTTGACGCAGTCGCGCCCGTTGGTCAGGAAATTGCGGCGATTTCTTTCCGAATTCGCGCGGGGGCGGCTGAAATTCTTCCGAAAGTCATGGGTCGGCGGACCTGGGCGCTTCCTTCGCCGGGTCCGGGGCCGCCATCGCCTGTCGCTGGCCGGCACGCCGCACCCGCTTTCCCGGCACAACGGCCGGCGCTCGGCACAGCGGCCGGCGCGGCGCGGTGGCCCTCTCCCGCCATGCGGGAGAGGGTTTAAACGCCGAAGCGGTGGGAAGTGGCAGGAAGGCGGCGGCTGGGGGATCGCGTCACGCCGGCCATGGATGGCCGGCGCCCCCGTCAGGACAGGATGTCCTGCCGGGGGAAGAGCGATTCACCGGACGGCGACTTCCTTCGCGCAAACGACCGAAGCCTTGAGGAAGCCAACCGCACGGCGAAAAGCCGGGCCCTCACCCTGGCGCTTCGCGCCCTCCCTCTCCCGCTGCGCAGGAGAGGGTCTAAACGCCGAAGCGGTGGGAAGTGGCAGGGAGGCGGCGGCCGGGGGATCGCGTCAAGCCGGCCATGGATGGCCGGCGCCCCCGTCAGGACAGGATGTCCTGCCGGGGGAAGAGCGATTCACCGGACGGCGACTTCCTTCGCGCAAGTCACCGAAGCTCTCAAGAAGCAGAACAGCGCGGCGAAAAGCCGGGCCCTCACCCTCGCGCTTCGCGCTCTCCCTCTCCCGCTGCGCGGGAGAGGGCTGCAAGGCGGTGGCGCGAGGTCGCTCGCGCGCCTACTGCAGGCCCGAGGTCGGCAGTTGCATCCAGCCGATGTCCGAGTTGTCTGCGATTTCGGACGAGTAGTACAGGCGCTGCCGGCGGCGGTCGTAGCTGAAGCTGGTGACGCCAAGGAACTCCTTGTGCAGGCAGCGCGAGGGCTGGCTGCTGCCCTCGAGCACCGTCCAGCGCAGCCCGCAATCCGCGTCGGCCGCGGCCAGCCAGATGCCGTCGCCGCCGATCACCAGCCGCCGGCTGGCGGGCGCGCCGGGCGAAGGCTGCTTGGCGATCCGCGTCGGCCGCGCCAAGTCCAGGCCGGCCTGCCACAGCCCGTTGCGCGCCGGGCGCGTGAACAGCACCCGCCTGCGCACCGCGTCGACCTTGGCGAAGACCACGTCGTCGATGGACGCCAGCACCCGCCACGGCGTCGTGCTGCGGTCGTACAGCATCAGGCCCAGGCGCCCGCCGCCCAGGTCGGCGATGGCCAGCAGCCTCGACGCATCGGGCAGGTACTCCGCACGGATCGGGCTGGGCGCCGGGATCGGCAGCTGCCGCAGCTGGCCGGACGCGGGCTCGATCTCGAAGATCCCGCCCTCTTCGTTGCCCGGCCGCCGCCCCGCCACCAGCATCCGCCGGCTGTCGGCCGACCACACCGGCGCGAAGCGCGCGACCGGGATCAGGCCCTCGATCATCCGCAGCGAATCGGGACGGTCGAGCTCCGCCAGCCACAGCGCCGGCCGCCCGGTGCGGTTGGACACGAAGACGATCTGGTTGCCGTCCGGCGACACCGCCGGCAGCAGGTCCTTGCCGCTGGAGGAATAGACCCGCTCGGGCGCCGGCGTGCCGGTCCCGTCCATCGGCAGCGCGTACAGGCCGCCGTGCGACGTGCTCAGCATGAAGGCCATCGAGCGCGCGCCGGCCGCGATGCTCGGGTAGGCCACGTCCGCCTCCGCCCCGCCCAGCCGCGCGACCTTGCGCCCGTCCAGGTCCAGCCGCATCAGCGTGGTGCCGTCGTCGCGGTAGCCGGCGAACACGATCGAACGCGAATCCGGCGCCCACGCCAGCCCGTAGATGTTGATCCGCAGGTGGGTCAGGCGTTCGGGCTTGCCGCCGGCGGCCGGCATGCGCCACAGGTCGGACAGCGAGATGTTGCGCTGGAACGCGATCCACTTGCCGTCCGGCGAATAGGTCGGCGACATGTCGTAGTCGGTCTCGGCCTTCTCGTACGGCAGCCGCGTCCACGCGCCCGTGTCCAGGTCCACGACGCGGAAGGCCGCGGCTTCCTCCTGCGTCTCGCCGATGCCCATCGCCACCAGGTGGCGCGCGTCCGGGTGCCAGCTGTAGGAAGGCATCATGCCCGGGAAGCAGCGGCCGAGCGTGCGCGTCGGCCCGCCCGAGGACGGCGACACGACCAGCGAGCAGCGGCTCTCGCCGTCCTCGTAGCGCATGAAGGCGATCTGCCGGCCATCCGGCGACCACGCCGCCATGACGTCGCTCTGGCCCTTCACGTGCGAGGTCAGCTCGCGCGGCGCGACCGGCGCGGTGGCCTGCACCATCAGCGCCGCGCTGTCGCCCTCCTTCGAATACGCGCTGTAGGCGACCTGGCCGCCGTCGGGCGACACGCTGGGCCAGGATTCGTCGCCGGGCAGCGAGGTGATGCGCTGGTATTCGAGCGGCCCCGCGGGCGCGGCCGGCGGCGCCGCCGCGACCGGCCGCGCGACGCGCGGCGACGGCGTGGCGGCCGGCGCTGGGCGCGGGTCGCGCAGCAGCAGCGCGAGCGCGCCCAGCGCGACCAGCACGACCACGCCGGCGTCGAGCCAGCGCGGCACGCGCGGCGAAGGCGGCGGCGCCTCGGACGGCGCGCCCGCGACAGGCGCGACGTTGCCCGGCGCCGGTGCCGCCGGCTGCGCCGAGACGATGGCATCAGGCTCCAGCCGGCCCCACGCCGCCGCTTCCGGCCCATCGGCGTCGCCCGACTCGAGCCAGCGCATCGGCGCGAGCAGGCGGTAGCCGCCCTTGGCGATCGTTTCCAGATAGCGCGGCGCGTCGCGGTCGTCGCCGAAGGCCTTGCGCAGCTGCGCGATGGCCTGGGTGAGCACGTCGTCGGTGGGCAGCGTGTCCGGCCACACCCATTCGATCAGCGCCTCGCGGCTGACCACGCGCCCGTGGTGCGCGACCAGCACCATCAGCACCTGCTGCGCCTTGACCGTGATGCGCATCGGCTGCGGCCGCTGCGGCGCGCTGATCTCGCGGCGCGGCAAGTCGAGCACGCACTCGCCGATCCGGAGGAAATCGGACAGCGGCACGGCCAGGTTCTGGTGCTGGTTGAGCATGTCGTCTTCGATCGCCTCCGGCGCGGGCCATTCCGCGCCGCGCACGTCCTGCGCGATGGCCGCGGCCGCCGGCCGGGGAAGCCGGGCGGCCACGGTCGTTTCCCGCGTGCCCTGCGTCCATTCGCGGGCGCCGCGGGGCCCGCGCTTGGCCCTAGCATCCGCCGATTCCGCAGCCGGTGCATATGGCATTGGTCTTGGGTGCACGGTCTCTCGCATCGTGCCGTTGTAAGCGCAGCAGGCGCCCCCTGGCTGTGCCGCGCTTGGCGGCTGCGCCCGCGCGCGCGCCGGGGGCGCGGCGATCGGTGACCATGGGGCGCCGCCCCGCACGCGAGCGCCGATGGCCACCGAACCCGCCCTGCTCCCCGACGACCAGGCGCTCTGGCGCCAGGCGCAGTCGCACCTGGGCGGCGGCCGCTTCGACGATGCCCTCGAGGCCTTCGACCGGCTGCTCGCGCGCAATCCGCTGCTGGCGCCGGCGCGGCTGATGTCGGCCGCCACCCTGCTCGCGCAGGGACGCCTGCGCGAGGCCTGCGCGCAGACCCGGCTGGCGGCGTCCGCGCCGGGGCTGGGCGTCGACCTGGTGTGCCGGATCGCGCAGGCACTGGCGGCGGTGGGCGAGACCAACGCCGCGCGCGCGGTGCTGCGCCATCCAGCGATCGAGGCCGCGCGCTCGGGCCGCGCGCTGGTGGCGCTGGCGCACGTGCACCAGGGGCTGGGCCTGCACGCACAGGCGCTGGCGCTGATGGAGCGCGCGCGCGCGCTCGGGCACGGCGATCCAGACTTCCGCTACTACCGCGCGCTGCAGCTGCAGTTCAACGGCCGCCTGGACGAGGCCGAGGCGGAGATGCAGGCCTGCCTGCGCGCGGGCTCGACGATCGGCCGCGCGTCGCTGAGCCTGGCGCGGATCCGGCGCCAGACGGCGACGTCCAACCACGTGGATTTCCTGCGCGCGCGGCTGCGCGAGGCCGCGCACGGGACCGAGGACCACGCCGCGCTGGCGTTCGCGCTGCACAAGGAGCTGGACGACCTCGACGACCGCGACGCCGCCTGGGACGCGCTGCAGCGGGCCAACGCCAGCATGCGCGCGCGCCTGCCGCGCTACGACGCCGACGCGGAAACCGCGCTGTTCGACGCGCTCGTCGCGCGCTCCGGCGCGGCCGCGCTCGCGCGCACGGCGGCGCCGCACGCCGGCCCGGCGCCGGTGTTCGTCGTCGGCCTGCCGCGCTCGGGCACCACCCTGCTCGAGCGCATCCTCGGCAACCACTCGATGGTCGCCGCCGCGGGCGAGCTCAACGACTTCCCGCGCCAGCTGCGCTGGTGCGCCGACCGCCATGGGCACGCGCTGCTCGACGCCGCGCTGCTGGAGGCGAGCGACGGCATCGACTTCGCCGAGCTCGGCCGCCGCTACCTTGAGCAGAGCCAGTGGCGCGCCGGTGACCGGCCGTTCTACGTCGACAAGCTGCCGCCCAACTTCATGCTGCTGGGCTTCATCCGCCGCGCGCTGCCGCAGGCGCGCGTGGTGCACCTGGTGCGCGACCCGATGGACGTGTGCTTCTCCAACTACCGCGCGATGTTTGGCAGCGCCTACGGCTACAGCTACGGCTTCGAGTCGCTCGCGCACCACCACGGCCAGTACCGGCGGCTGATGCGGCACTGGCACGCGGCGATGCCCGGCTTCGTGCTGGACCTGCCCTACGAGCTGCTGGTGCGCGACAGCGAGGCCGCGGCGCGGCGGCTTTTCGATTTCTGCGGGCTGCCGTTCGAGCCCGGCTGCGGCGACAACACCCGCAACGCCGGCGCGGTCGCCACGCTCAGCAGCGCCCAGGTGCGCCAGCCGATCCACGCGCGCGGGCTGGGCGAGTGGCGACGCTACGCGCGCCAGCTGGCGCCGCTGCGGGCGATGGTCGGGAGCGGCGGCTGATCCAGGATCCGGTCGACGCCGGCGATCGCCATCGCGGAACGACGAAAGCCGCGACGGGCTTGCCGTCGCGGCTTTTCCTTCCCGGCTCGCGCGCTACCCGCCCGCGCCGAAGTCGATCCGGTATTCCACCCACCAAGACCGCCCGTAGCCGTTGTACGCGAAGACGTTGTAGAACGGCGGCGCGAAGCCCTGCGAGCCGTCGTAGCTGGGGTCCTTCGGCGGCTTGGAGTTGCGCAGGTTGTTGACGATCAGGCTGATCGTGCTGTGCTCGGTGATGTCGTAGTCCAGGCTCAGGTTGTAGAGCATCCACGGCCGCACCATGCCCGGGCCGGCGCCGTTGGAGGTGACGTAGGGGGCGGCCGGATCGGTTGTGAACTGCTTGGCGTAGTTGGGCAGCGAGCCGTAGCGCACGCCGTGCAGGTTCGCCGACCAGCGCCCCAGCTCCCAGCCGATGTCGCCGGTGATGATGCTCTTGAACTCGGCCGAGAGCAGCTGGCCGCTGCCGAACAGGTCGAGCGCCGGGCTGTCGGGCGAGGTCTTGGTCTCGTGCTCGAGCGTGAGGTTGTAGTCCAGGCCGAAGTCGAAGCGCCCCATGCGCGCGGTCTCGACGCGCCAGTTGGCGCCGGCGGCGACGCCGGACACGTTCTCCTCGGCGATGTTGATGCCCTGGACGATCAGCAGGTCGACGTTCTCGCTCAGCAGCGGGTTGCCCGGGTTGGGGGCCGTGCGGATGACGCGGGCCAGCACGTCCTGGCAGCGGCTGGAGTTGATGTCCAGACGCCCCTGCCGGCATTCGTTCTCGTCGAACAGGGTCTGGGTCGTCGACTGCGGCACCACCTCGTCCTCGATGGCGACGTGGTAGTAGTCGGCGTGCAGGTCGAAGTTGCTGCTCGGCGCCCACACCACGCCGAAGCCGTACGAATCGGCGGTGATCGACTTCAGGTCCGGGTTGCCGACCTGGTTGGCCTCCACCGACAGGCCGGTGTAATTGGCGCAGTTGGCCGGATCGATCTCGCACTTGTAGAAATCGGTCTCGCTGGAGAAGAAGCCGTTGCCGCCGGTGAAGATGTAGCCCATGTCCGGCGCGCGGAAGGCGGTGGCGTAGTTGGCGCGCAGCAGCAGCGTGTCGACCGGGCGGAACTCCAGGCCCAGCTTGTAGGTGGGCGCGGAGTCGGAGCCGGCGTCGACGTTGCGGTAGTGGTCGTAGCGCAGCGCGAGGTCCGCGGTGAGCTTCTCGAACACCGGCACGGTGAACTCCAGGCCGATCGCCTGGTTCTCGCGCTTGCCGCGGCCGCTGGTGCCGTTGATGCCGAAGAACTCGCCGCCGCTCACACGCGGGTCGATCGGGTTGTCCCAGAACTGGCTGCCGACCTGCAGCACGCCCGCCATGCCCACCGGACCGGCCGGCAGGTCGAACAGGTCGGCGTTGACCAGCTGGACGTTGAGGTTCTGCGTCCAGGTGCGCGAAACGTTGTGGATGTCGTCCGAGAAGCTGCGGAACTGCTCCGGCGTGACCGCCTGGTAGAACGCATCCTTGTCGGGCGCGTAGACGGGATAGCCGTAGTAGGTGCCCAGCTGCGGGCCCATGAACTGTCCGCGGAAGAAGTCCTCCATCGGATCGACCAGCGGCCACAGCTGGTCCGAGGTGACCTTGTAGCCGGAGCGGCTGTAGTAGGCGTCGTAGTCCCAGTCCGAGTCGCCGAAGGTGCCCTTGATGCCGACCGCGGCGCTGTAGGAGTCGGATTCGGCGTCGAAGAAGCGGGCCTCCTCGGGCATTTCCTCCGGCGCGAAGATGTGCTGGTAGGTCTCGAGCGTCTGCTCGGTGGCGTTCCAGACGTAGTTCTGGTGCGTGCCGTTGTAGTCGGGCACCCAGAAGCGCGAGCCGCTGTCGTTCCTCGCGGTGTTCCTGCCGACCAGCACGGTGGCGTAGAGGTCGGTGCTGTCGTTGAGCGCGAAGCTGCCGTTGAAGTAGCCGGAAATCCCCTCCTCCTCGTTGAGCAGGGTGGCGTAGCCGGGCTGCTTGCGGCTGCCGCAGAAGTCGCCGCGGCCGGGGCGGAAATCCTTGATGGTGGTGCCGCCGTAGAGGAACGAGAGCTCGTCGCAGTGCGTGCCCGGGTCGTCGTACTGCGCGGTGAAGCCGTTGAGGATGATCATGGTGCGGCTTCCGTACCGCAGGTTGGGATTCGGGTTGTCGTCGGTCGTGTCGGTGTAGTCGCGCTCGTGCATGTAGATCGGGTCCTGGTGGCTGTACTGCAGGCCCCAGGTGATCCCCAGCCGGTCCCACTGGCCGCCGCCGGTCAGCTGCAGGCGCTCGTTGTCGCCGCCGCCGTCGCTGTAGCCGCCGATGCGCGCGTCGAGCTGGATGCCGTCGATGCGCTTCTTGAGGATGATGTTGACCACGCCTGCGATCGCCGCCGAGCCGTAGATGGACGACTGGTTGCCGGGCAGGATGTCGATCCGCTCCACCATCGCCGCCGGGATGCTGGTCAGGTCGGTGAAGTTGCTCTGGCCGTTGTAAAGCAGCGGGTAGTCGGCCAGCGGGCGGCCGTCGAGCAGGACCAGGGTGAAGCTCGGCGACAGCCCGAGCAGGCTGATGGTGGTCGCGGTGGGCGTGAAGCCGGCGAACTGGTTGTCCTGCACGGCGCCGGTGGCCAGCGGCTGCGCGCGCAGCACGTCGGAGACGTTGCGGAAGCCCTGGCGCTGGATGTCCTCGGCGGTGATGGTGGTGACCGGCGAGGCGGTCTCGATCTGCGCGCGCGGGATGCGCGAGCCGGTGACGACGATGGTGTCGAGGTTGGTGGCCTCGTCGCCGGATGGCGTCGCGGCCTGGCCGGCGTCGGTGCCCGGCGCCTGCTGCGCGCGCGCGCCGGTGCTGGCCGCGAAGGCGAGTGCCGCGCAGATGGCGGTGGCGAGCAGCTTACGTTCCATGGCGTGTTCCCCCGTCTTAGTTGTCGTGCCTGTTGGCGTGGCACCAAGATGACATCGCGCCCGCGATCGGACGTGGCAGCGCTTGCCGCCGGTGTTTGCCGCTTGTGGCCGCAGCGCATGGCGGAAGTCGCGCCGCGAATCCGCTTCGTTCCCGCATCGAGGTCCCGCCGATCCTAGGGTTGGCCCCGGATACCGGCGTGCGCGCCGGGCACGCAGACTGCGCGGGTTCGCCACGCGGAGAGCCCGGCATGTTCGATGCGGTCCGTCCCTGCACGTCCGGCGCGGCCGATGCCGCGGCGATCGCGTCGTCGACGCCGTCGACGCCCGATGCGCGGGCGATCGCGCAGTCGCTGCGCGAGGCCGCGTTCGTCGAGCGCCCGGCGCTGGCGCGCGCGATCGTCGACGGCATGGACGACGCGCAGCTGGACGCGCTCGCGCGCCAGGACGGCGGCGGCGACGCGCTGGCGGCGCTGGATGCGGCGCTCGCCGACGCGCCGGCCACGCTCGACGCCGCGCCGCAGCGCGAACGCCTCGCCGCCGCGCGCCGCGAGGACGACCGCGCGCCGCACGATGGCGCCGCTGCGCCCGGAAACGCCACCGGCCCCGGCGCGACCACGCGCACGACCGAGCACATCGGCGACAACACCGTCACCTGGACCAACGACAGCCAGGGCCGCCCGATCCGCGCGGAGGCCGACCTGTCGGAAGTGTTCGACGGCATCGACCGCAGCTCCGCCGAGACCCGCGCGCAGCGCGAGTCCGCCGAACGCGGCATCGAGGGCGACCAGGGCGGCCACCTGATCGCGCACCGCTTCGTCAAGGACCAGGGCCTGAAGAACCTGTTCCCGCAGAACGGCAACTTCAACACCAGCGCCTACAAGAAGCTCGAGAACGAGTGGGCCGACTGGATCGACAGCGGCAAGGAAGTCCACGTCACCGTCCAGCTCACGCCGCAGCGCCAGGATCGCCCGGACCGCGTGCGCGTGGCCTACGAGGTCGTCGATCCCGCCGACGGGCGCGTCGTGTACGATCAGCGCGTCACCTTCCGCAACGAAGCCGGCCAGCAGTTCGAGCGGGTGCCGCGTTCGGAGATGACGAACGCCTGACGCCGAACGAGGCCCGCGACGCCCATGGACAAGGACGCACTGATCCTGGAAATCGGCCGCCTGCTCGTCGCCGACCGCAAGGTCGCGGCGCAGCCGTGGGACCGCTACGCGCTGGTCGCCTGGCACGGCGAAGGCACGTCCACGCTCAACGGCTTCCGCTACCTCGGCGACCAGCCCGGGCAGCCGGCGACGCCGGAATCGCTGGAGATCGAGGACCTGCTCGACGCGCTGCGCGAAGCCACCCGGGTCGAGGGGCGCGCGCCATGGCGCGCCTGCGTGGTGCGGCTCGACAAGGTCGCCGGCAAGGCCACCGCCGAGTTCGCCTACGAGGACGCGGACGCCTGGCGGGTCACGCCGGCGAGCGCCGCGGAGGTCGCGCGCCGCGCGCGGCCCTGAGCCGCGCGAAGCAGGCAGCCATCGGCGCGGCAACGCCGCGCTTCCGACACGTCCGCTCGTCCCGCCCCGCGCCTCAGTGGTGCTGCTGCCGGATCACCGTCAGCGCGATCAGGCGCGAGACGACGATCGCGATGTACATCACCCCGGAGAACATCGCCAGCATCGTCAGCGCGCGCGCGGCGGGCGTGAGCGGCACGATGTCGCTCAGGCCCACGCCCGAGAGCGTGCTGAAGCTCAGGAACAGCAATTCCATCCAGGTGCGCGGCTGCGGCGGGGTGGTGATCGCGCTGAAGCTCCCCGGCAGCCAGGCCTGGCAGGCGGAGTACGCGTAGGCGAACGCCCAGGCCAGCAGGGTGAAGGTGGTGGCCGCGGCGACGAGTTCGTCGGTGGTCACGCGCAGGTCGCCGAGCATGTAGCGGATCAGCCCGGCCACGGCGTAGAAGTACAGGATCGATTCGAGCGCGTGCGCGAACGGCAGCAATTCCGACATCCCGGCGAAGTTGGCCAGCAGCGACATGCACACCGACGGCACCGCCAGCAGCCAGGCCACGAGGTGGGCGCTGGCGCGGTTGACCACCCACAGCACCAGCGACAGCACCGCGATGCTCATCGCGCCGAACAGCGCGCGCCCGGCGCCGGTGTTCTCCATCAGCGGGTACGACAGGATCCCGAGCAACTGCACCGCCAGCAGGATCGCCGAGGGATGCTTGCGCAGCCCGCGCGCGAGCCGCCAGGGTTCCAGCCGCGGCGGCGTCCAGTTCACCGCCACGAGGCCCTCATTGCGCCGGGGCGGCCACCGCGCCGCTGCCGGCGCGGAACGGATAGCGCAGGAAGATCTCGCCGATCGCGCGGTCGATCTCCATCGCCCGCTCCTGCGGCGCCTTGCGCGTGACCCGGCCGATCGCCGCGCCCGTCCACACCAGGCGATTCTTCGCCGCGTCCACCAGGTCGACGGTCAGCGTGCCCTCGGTGTACTGGTTGACCTGGGTCTCGTCGTACCAGAACGGCACCGCGAAATAGGAACGGTGGCGGTAGCTGTAGAAGTACTGGAAGTCGCTGCGCGGGATGGAGTAGACGTCGGTCTTCTCCTGCACGATGCCCTGGAAGTTCACCTTCAGGTCCGGCGAGGACTCGTCGTAGGCGTAGCCGCGCGCCTCCATCTCGCGGCGCACGTCGTCGCGGATGCGCTGGGTGATGAAGGTCGAGTAGCCCGACTGCTCCATCGCGATCGGCTGGTAGAACGCCCAGGTGCGGTAGCGCGAGAAGTCGGCCTCGGGGTCGGCGTCGGTGCTGATCCTCGGGCCTGTGGCGCAGCCGGCCAGCAGGGCGAGTGCGCAGGCTGCCAGCAGCCATGCGCCGGTACGATGCAACGCTTTCATGGCACACCTCCATCGGCGATGGGCGAACGCTAGCACGGCGCGCCCGGGGGCCGGCGTGATCCGCGGCGGCCGCCGGTGAACATCGGCTGACGCCGCGGCCGCCCGCAGGCCGCCGAAGCCGAACGGTTCAGCCGGGCCGGTAGACCTCGGCGCCCTGGGCGCGGAACTCGGCCGCCTTCTCCGCCATGCCCGCGTCCAGCGCCTGCGTCTCGGCGACGCCGTGCCCGGCCGCGTAGTCGCGCACGTCCTGGGTGATCTTCATCGAGCAGAAGTGCGGCCCGCACATCGAGCAGAAGTGGGCGAGCTTGTGCGCGTCCTTGGGCAGGGTCTCGTCATGGAAGTCCTTCGCCTTCTCGGGGTCCAGGCCGAGGTGGAACTGGTCCTGCCAGCGGAACTCGAAGCGCGCCTTGCTCAATGCGTTGTCGCGCACCTGCGCGCCGGGGTGGCCCTTGGCCAGGTCCGCCGCGTGCGCGGCGATCTTGTAGGCCATGATCCCGTCCCGCACGTCCTCGCGGTTGGGCAGGCCCAGGTGCTCCTTGGGCGTGACGTAGCACAGCATCGCGGTGCCGTACCAGCCGATCATTGCCGCGCCGATCGCGCTGGTGATGTGGTCGTAGCCGGGCGCGATGTCGGTGGTCAGCGGCCCGAGCGTGTAGAACGGCGCCTCGCCGCACTCGCGCAGCTGCTTGTCCATGTTCTCCTTGATCAGCTGCATCGGCACGTGGCCAGGACCCTCGATCATGGTCTGGACGTCGTGCTTCCAGGCGATCTTCGTCAGCTCGCCCAGCGTTTCCAGCTCGCCGAACTGGGCGGCGTCGTTGGCGTCGGCGATGCAGCCCGGGCGCAGGCCGTCGCCAAGCGAGAAGGCAACGTCGTAGGCCTTCATGATCTCGCAGATGTCCTCGAAGTGGGTGTAGAGGAAGCTCTCCCTGTGGTGCGACAGGCACCACTTGGCCATGATGCTGCCGCCGCGCGAGACGATGCCGGTGACGCGCCTGGCGGTCAGCGGCACGTAGCGCAGCAGCACGCCGGCATGGATGGTGAAGTAGTCCACGCCCTGCTCGGCCTGCTCGATGAGGGTGTCGCGGAAGATCTCCCACGTGAGTTCCTCGGCGCGGCCGTCGACCTTCTCCAGCGCCTGGTAGATCGGCACCGTGCCGATCGGCACCGGCGAGTTGCGCACGATCCACTCGCGGGTCTCGTGGATGTGCTTGCCGGTCGACAGGTCCATCACCGTGTCGCCGCCCCAGCGGATCGCCCAGACCAGCTTCTCCACTTCCTCGGCGATGCCCGACGACACCGCGCTGTTGCCGATGTTGGCGTTGATCTTGGTCAGGAAGTTGCGGCCGATGACCATCGGCTCGCTTTCCGGATGGTTGATGTTGCTGGGCAGGATCGCGCGGCCGCGTGCGATCTCGTCGCGCACGAACTCCGGCGTGATCGACGGCTGGATGCTGGCGCCGAACGCCTCGCCCGGGTGCTGAGCGCGCAGCAGCGCGTCGCGCACGAGCTCGAGCCGCTGGTTCTCGCGGATCGCGACGTACTCCATCTCCGGGGTGACGATGCCGCGGCGTGCGTAGTGCATCTGGGTGACGTTGGCGCCGGCGCGCGCGCGGCGCGGCACGCGGCGGCCGGGGAAGCGCACCGCGTCCAGCCGCGGGTCGGCCTCGCGCCGGCGGCCGAACTCCGAGCTCAGGCCGTCGAGCGCCTCGGTGTCGCCGCGCTCCTCGATCCAGCGCGCGCGCAGCGGCGCCAGGCCCGCGGACAGGTCGATGCGCGCGTCCGGATCGGTGTACGGGCCCGAAGGGTCGTAGACGGTGACCGGCGGGTTGTCCTCGCCGCCGAACAGGGTCGGCGTGGGCGTCAGCGCGATCTCGCGCATCGCCACCCGCAGGTCCGGGCGCGAGCCTTCGACGTGGATCTTGTGCGAGCCGGGGATCGGCCGGGTCACGGATTCGGAAAGCTGCTCGGTCTGCTGCTGCAGCGAGGAAGGCACGGCATTCATGGGGGACTCCGCCTGCTTGCTGGGAAGCCCGCGCGGCTGCGCGCGGACCCTTGCGAGGGATTCGCTTCATGCAAAGCGGCGGCGCGGACGCGCGGGCGTCCCGCGAAGCTTCCCTACGCCGGCATCACCCGGATCAGGTTCGAAGGGTCTGTCTCAACCGGGCCATGCCCGGTACCCCCGCTTCGGCGGGCATTTGACCACGATGGGCCGGCCGGGGCCAGCCGGCGGCACCGGAACGGCCCGGCGGTTGCGCGACAATGGGGCATGCCACTTCCCAGCGACCGCCGATGAAGCGAACGCCGCCCGCACCGCATGCCGTTGCCGACGCCACGCCGCGGCGCAGGTTCGCATGAGCGCACGCCCCGCCAGCGCGCGCGCCTTCGCCCCGGCCGGCGTCGGCAACATCGGCGTCGGCTTCGACCTGCTCGGCCACAGCTTCGACGGGCCGCGCGATGTCGCGCGTGTATGGCGCATCGACGAACCGCGCGTGCGCATCGACGCGGTTCGCGGCGACGTGCCGGGCGCGGACGCGCTGCCGCTGGACGTATCGCGCAACACCGCAGGCGCCGCGCTCGTCGCGCTGCGCGCGCGTACGGGCGTGGGGCACGGCTTCGCGCTCGAGCTGGAGAAGGGCATCCCGATCGGCGCCGGGCTCGGCGGCTCGGCGGCCGCGTGCGTGGCCGCGCTGGTGGCCGCGAACGCCCTGCTCGACGCGCCGCTGCCGCGCGAGGCGCTGTATTCCTGCGCGATCGACGGCGAGGCGGTGTCCAGCCACAGCCGGCAGGGCGACAACGTGGCGCCGATGCTGCTCGGCGGCGTCGCGCTGGCGACCGCCACGCGGATGGTCGCGCTGGACGCGCCCGCCTGGCTGCACTGCGTCGTGGTCCATCCCGACCAGGTACTGGAAACCCGGCGCGCGCGCGCGGTGCTCGCCGAACCCTATCCGCTGGCGACCGTGGTCCGCCACGGCGCGCACCTGGCGCTGTTCCTCACCGGGCTGCAGCGCGGCGACGCGGACCTGATCCGCGAGGGCCTGCAGGACCTGCTGGCCGAGCCGCGGCGCGCGCCGCTGGTGCCCGGCTTCGCGCGGGTGAAGGCGGCGGCGCTGGACCACGGCGCGCTCGGCTCCAGCCTGTCGGGCGCCGGGCCGAGTGTGTTCGCCTGGTTCGCGTCGAAGGCGGAGGCCAAGGTCGCGGCGCCGGCGATGCGCGCTGCGTTCGCGGACGCGGGCTTCGATTCGCGCGCCTGGGTCTCGCCGGTGGCGGGCCCCCGCGCCGAGCTGATGGACGCCACGTGATAGCCGGCGAAATCACCGGCCGGCATGCCCGGAAGCGGGAAATGAGACGCCTGCATCGCCCGTGGCCGTTCCCCGCGGGACTATGATCGATGCAGGGGAAAGCGGAATACCGGCATGCCCGGCAACAACGAAGCGATTCAGCCCGAGGTCCCGACCGGTGCGGTGCGCTGGCGCCACAGCCTGCGCACGCACGTCGCGCTGTGGTCGGGCGCGGTGGCAACGGGATTGCTGCTCGTGATCTTCGTCGTGGCCGCGGTGCTGCTGCGCGAGCGCATCATCGACAACGCGCAGCTCGACACCCGCGCCAGCGCCCATGAAGCGGCCGAACGCCTCGACGGCGACCTCGGCATCACTGCGATCGCCGCCCGCAACCTAGCCGACCTGGTGGTGCAAGCCGGCCTGGCCCCGGCGCAGCTGGACGCGGCCCTGCGCGCCACCGTCGGCGCCACGCCCGGCGTCAGCGGCGGCCTGCTTGCGCTGGAACCGGAGGGCGGCGCCGCCGCAGGCTTCGCCCATTACTTCGGCAGCGACGGCCGGCAGCGCGACTTCGTCGCCGACGGCTACGACTACCGCGCCCAGCCGTGGTACCGGCGCACGCTGGCGTCGAACGAAGGCTGGTGGTCCGACCCCTACCTCAACCGGACCGCCGGCCGGACCTGGATGGTGACCTACAACCTGCCGCTGCCCGGTCGTGCGGGAAGCCCCCGCGGCATGGTCAGCCTGGACATGGCGCTGGATGACCTGGTCGCGCCGATCGAATCGCTCGCCTACCTGCCGGGCTGGCGCGCGACCCTGGTCGCGCCCGCCGGCTCGATCGCCATGAGCAGCATCCCGGGAATCGCCCTGCGCGAGACCCTTGACAGCTACATCCGGCACCATTCGCGGGGCGACCTTGCGCCCGCGGCGGATGCGGTGCGCACGCACCGGTCCATCCATTACGTGCACCGCGACAACGTCAGCGGCGAAAAACGCTATACCGTCGTGGAGCCGGTCGGCGCCAGCGGCTGGTCGCTGCTGGTGGCGCAATCCTATGCGCTCATCATCGCCCGGCTCGATCGCGCGCTCTTCCTGCTGCTGGCCGCGGCCGCGGTGCTGGCGGCGACCGGCATGCTGCTCGTCCGCAGGCTCGCCCGGCGGATCAGCCTGCCCGTGGAACAGCTCGCGGCGTCCGCGACCCGCTTGGGCCAGGGCCGCTACGACACGCCGGTGGCGCACGTCGCGCGGAGCGACGAAGTCGGCCTGCTGGCGCGCACGCTGGAGCACGCGCGCACCTCGATCCGGCGCCAGCTGCTGGAAATCGAGGAAATGGGCGCGGCGCGACAGAAGCTGGAGAGCGAATTGTCGATCGCCCGCGACATCCAGCAGGCGATGCTGCCGCTGGGCCGGGTGATCGACCGCGGCCGCGCGCGACTGGATGCGCAGGCCGTGCTGGAGCCGGCCAAGGCGGT
This sequence comes from Luteimonas sp., assembly GCA_035539095.1. GTDB lineage: Bacteria > Pseudomonadota > Gammaproteobacteria > Xanthomonadales > Xanthomonadaceae > Luteimonas. The sequence continues at coordinate 400,366 of DATLJE010000009.1, read as the reverse complement.
CGGCGGCGACTTCTACAACTTCATCGAGCGGGGCGACGGCGAACTGTGGTTCGTGATCGGCGATGTCTCCGACAAGGGCGTGCCGGCGGCGCTGTTCATGGCACGCACCGTGACCGTGCTGGAAGTGGCCGCGCAGACCGCCGATTCGCCGTCGCGAGCACTGGCCGAGGCCTCGCGCAGGCTGGTCCAGGGCAACGACACCTGCATGTTCGCCACCGTGCTGTGCGGCTGCATCGACGTGCGCAGCGGCGACTGCAGCCTCGCCAGCGCCGGCCACGACCCGCCGGTGCTGCTGCGCGCCGTCGGGCACGCGGAGTTGCTGGCGCTGGAGAACGGCCCGCCGCTGGGGTTCGAGGTATGCGAGCAGTTCGCGTTGTGGCGCGGCCGGCTGCTTCCGGGCGACTGCCTGCTGGCCTACACCGACGGCGTCACCGAGGCCTTCAATCCCGACAACGAGGCCTACGGCAGCGAACGCCTGCTCGCCGTGGCGGCCCCCGGCCAGGGCGCGCTGGACCACTGCCGGCGCCTGGTCGCCGAAGTGCACGGCTTCGCCGCAGGCGCGCCGCAATCCGACGACATCACCGTGCTGGCGATCCGCCTCGACGAAGACCTCGCCCGGGACGCCGGGTACCAGCAGACGACAGGAGCCGCACCATGCTGATCCGATTGATCGTGCCCGGCGAGCACGCGCGCGTCGAGGACCTCAATGCCTCGCTCGAGGCCGTGCTGGCACGCCATTGCGTGGCGCCCGGCGTGCGCGATGACGTGCGCCTGATCGTGGAGGAACTCGCCAGCAACGCGATCGAGCACGGCGTCGATGGCGAAGCCGCCGTCGGGCAGAACGAACTGTCCGTGGACATCGGCATCCATGGCGGCTTGCTGACCTTGCACTTCCGCGACGATGGCGCACCGTTCGACCCGACAAGCGTGCCCCCACCGGACCTGGATGCCGACATCGACGAACGCCCGATCGGCGGCCTCGGGCTGCACCTGATCCGGCAGCTGGCGGAAGAAATCAGCTATCGTCGCGAGGCCGGCTTCAACCTGCTGAAAGTTTCCCTGCGCATCCCGACCCCGGAGGAGCAAGCATGAGCCTGGACATCCGGATCGAACCGCCCGTCAACGGCAGCCAGCGCGTGGTCCTCGCCGGCCGGCTTGACACGCAAAGCTACGCGCAGCTCGACGAACGCCTGGCGCCACTGCTGCGCTCGCCGCCCAGGGGCTCCACGCTGGTGCTGGAGCTCGACGGACTGGCGTACATCAGCAGCGCGGGCATCCGCTCCATCTTCAAGGCGCGCAAGGCGTTGTCGGCGGTGGGCGGCAGGGTGCTGGTGGTGAATCCGCAGCCGCAGATCCAGAAGGTCTTCGACTTGGTCAAGGCCGTGCCGATGGGCGATATCTTCGCATCGACGGCGGAGGCCGACGCCTACCTCGACGCGATGCAGCGCAAGGTGCTTGAAGGCGACGACGGCTGACGCCGCCCGGGCGCGGGAAACCGGGCTGCCGCGCGGTCAGCGCAGCGCGGCGTTGATCTTCTCCAGCGTAGCCGCGCCGGGGCTCAGCTCCGCGGCGTCCAGCGAATTGAGCGGCGCCTCGACGGTGTTGAGGTGGCCGTGCAGGTCGCCCGCGCCGGCGTCGACGTAGAGCAGCCCGGTCACCACCTCGCCGCGCGCGTGCCGCTGCTGGATCAGGTTCATCGCCACGATCCGGTCGCGCGGGTCGTAGCCCTGGTCGAGCTTGTGCAGGCGCAGCCGCGAGCCGTCGTGCTGTTCGACCTCGATGGTCTGCCCGGGGTCGTAGTCGACCGCGATCTCCGCGCGCGGCAGCATCACGTCGAGCTGGTTGACCGCGTCGTTGTGCTCGCGCACGTAGTCGTAGCTCTTGGTGCTGCCGGCGTGGTTGTTGAAGGCCACGCAGGGGCTGATCACGTCGATGAAGGCGGCGCCGCGGTGCGAGAGTGCGCCCTTGATCAGCGGCACCAGCTGGTGCTTGTCGCCGGAGAACCCGCGCGCGACGAAGCTGGCGCCCAGCTGCAGCGCCATCGTCACCATGTCCAGCGGGCTGTCGGTGTTGGCCACGCCTTTCTTCGACACCGAACCCTGGTCGGCGGTGGCCGAGAACTGCCCCTTGGTCAAGCCGTACACGCCGTTGTTCTCGACGATGTAGACCATGTCGACGCCGCGCCGGATCGCATGCACGAACTGGCCGATGCCGATCGAGGCGGAGTCGCCGTCGCCGGAGACGCCGAGGTAGATCAGCTCGCGGTTGGCGAGGTTGGCGCCGGTCAGCACCGAGGGCATGCGCCCGTGCACGGTGTTGAAGCCGTGCGACTGGCCGAGGAAGTAGTCGGGCGTCTTGGAGCTGCAGCCGATACCCGAGAGCTTGGCGACGCGGTGCGGCTGGATGTCCAGCTCCCAGCAGGCCTGGATGATCGCCGCCGAGATCGAATCGTGGCCGCAGCCCGCGCACAGGGTGCTGATCTTGCCCTCGTAGTCGCGGCGGGTGAAGCCGATGGCGTTGCAGCCGAGCGAGGGATGGTGGAGGCGGGGCTTGGCGAGGTAGGTCATGGCTGGGATATCCCTTCATGGACCGCGCGCGCCGGCGCACGGGATGGCCTGTCATCCCGAGCGCAGCGACGGATCTTGCCCGTGCCGCGCTGGCTTAAAGATCCCTCGCTGCGCTCGGGATGGCAGCGCAGGCAAGTCACGCCACCTTCTCCCTGGCGGCCGCCGGCCGCACCCGCTCCGCGATCGCGCCCGCGATGAACCGCGCCGTGACCGGCGTGCCGTCGTAGTGCAGCACCGCGACCAGCCGCGCGGGATCGATGCCGAAGGCGTCGACCAGCAGCGTGCGCAGCTGGCCGTCGCGGTTCTGCTCGACCACGAACACCGATTCGTGCGCGTCGATGAAGGCGCGCACCGATTCCGGGAACGGGAACGCGCGCACCCGCAGCGTGTCGATGGCGATGCCGTCCGCACGCAGGTGCTCGACCGCCTCGGCCATCGCCGGGCTGGTCGAGCCGTAGAAGATCGCGCCATGGCGCGCCGGCGGCGTCGATTGCGCCGCGACCGGCTGCGGCACCAGCGACTTCGCGGTGTCGAACTTCCGCAGCAGCCGCTGCATGTTGTAGACGTAATCCGCCCCGCGCTCGGAGTACTGCGCCTGCGGGTTGCGCGAGGTGCCGCGGGTGAAGTACGCGCCCTTGTCCGGGTGCGTGCCCGGCCAGGTGCGCCAGGGGATGCCGTCGCCGTCGACGTCCTTGTAGCGCGCGAACTCGGCGCCGGCCTCCAGCTGCTGCGCGGTCATCACCTTGCCGCGGTCGTAGGCGCGCGCATCGTCCCATTCGAACGGCGCGCACAGGCGCTGGTTCATGCCGATGTCGAGGTCGCTCATCACGAACACCGGCGTCTGCAGCCGGTCTGCGAGGTCGAGCGCGGCAGCGGCGAACTCGAAGCACTCGCGCGGATCCTCGGGGAACAGCAGCACGTGCTTGGTGTCGCCGTGCGATGCGTGCGCGCAGGCCAGCACGTCCGACTGCTGCGTGCGGGTAGGCATGCCGGTCGACGGCCCGCCGCGCTGCACGTCGATGATCGTCACCGGGATCTCGGCGAAGTAGGCCAGGCCGATGAACTCGTTCATCAGCGACACGCCCGGGCCCGCGGTGGCGGTGAAGGCGCGCGCGCCGTTCCAGCCGGCGCCGACGACCATGCCGATCGATGCGATCTCGTCCTCGGCCTGGATGATCGCGAAGCGCGCGCGGCCCGCGTCGTCGACGCGGTGCTTCTGGCAGTACTTCTGGAAGGCCTCGGCGAGCGAGGACGACGGCGTGATCGGATACCACGCGCACACCGTGGCGCCGCCGTACACGCAGCCGAGCGCGGCGGCGGCGTTGCCTTCGACGAAGATCCGGTCGCCGACCGCGTCGGCCCGGCGCACGCGCAGGCCGATGGGATGCGGGAGGCGTTCGCGCACCCAGTCGCGCCCCAGGTGCAGGGCCTCGACATTGGGCGCCAGCAGCTTCGGCTTGCTCCTGTACTGCTCGCCGATCAGCGCCTCGATCACCGCCGGATCGATCTCCAGCAGCGCCGAGAGCGCGCCGACGTACATGATGTTCTTGAACAGCTGGCGCTGGCGCGGGTCGTCGTAGGTGGCGTTGCAGATCTGCGTCAGCGGCACGCCGATCACGGTGACGTCGTCGCGGAACCTGGACCTGGGCAGCGGCTTGCTGTCGTCGTGGAAGAGATAGCCGCCGGGCTCGATCTCGGCGACGTCCGCGTCCCAGGTCTGCGGGTTCATCGCCACCATCAGGTCGACGCCGCCGCGCCGGCCCAGCCAGCCGCGCTCGGACACGCGCACCTCGTACCAGGTCGGCAGGCCCTGGATGTTGGACGGGAAGATGTTGCGCGGGCTGACCGGCACGCCCATGCGCAGGATGGATTTCGCGAACAGCTCGTTGGCCGAGGCCGAACCCGAGCCGTTGACGTTGGCGAACTTGACGACGAAGTCGTTGGTGGACTGGAGCGGGGCGTGGGCGGGGGTCATGCCGCCTCCGCCGCGCTCCGCGCGCGGTCGCGGCAGCGGGGCCCGGCGTGCGTCTCCAGCAGCAGGAACTTCTGCATGTCCCAGGCCCCGGTCGGGCAACGCTCGGCGCACAGCCCACAGTGCAGGCACACGTCCTCGTCCTTGACCATCACCCGCATCGTCTTCAGCGGCGCGGACACGTACAGCGGCTGCTCCGGGTGCAGCGACGGCGCGGTGAGGCGTCCACGCAGGTCGGGCTCGTCGCCGTTGACGGTGAAGGTGATGCAGTCGGTCGGGCAGATGTCGACGCAGGCGTCGCACTCGATGCACTTGTCGCGGGTGAACACCGTCTGCACGTCGCAGTTGAGGCAGCGCTGGGTTTCCTTCCACGCGGTCGCCGCGTCGAAGCCGAGCTCGACCTCGGTGTTGATGCTGTCGAGCTTCCTGGCCGCCTCCGACCACGGCACCGCGTAGCGCTCGTCGGGCGAGACCGCGTTGTCGTAGCTCCACTCGTGGATGCCCATCTTCTGCGACTCGAGCTGCGCCAGCGGGTCGGGGCGCTCGCGTGGGTCCTCGCCGTGCTGCATGCGGTCGATCGAGATCGCCGCGGCGTGGCCGTGCGCGACCGCCCAGATGATGTTCTTCGGCCCGAACGCCGCGTCGCCGCCGAACAGCACGTGCGGCAGCGTCGACTGGAAGGTCGCCTTGTCGACCACCGGCATGCCCCACTCGTCGAAGGCGATGCCGGCGTCGCGCTCGATCCACGGGAAGGCGTTCTCCTGCCCCACCGCGATCAGCACCTCGTCGCAGGCGTGGAACTCGTCCGGCTCGCCGGTCGGCACCAGCTTCCGCCGGCCCTGGTCGTCGAATTCCGGCCGCACGCGCTCGAAGGTCATCCCGGTCAGCCGCCCGCTGGCGTGGACGAAGGCCTTGGGCACGCGGCAGTCGAGGATGGGAATCCCCTCGTGCATCGCGTCCTCCTTCTCCCACGGGCTGGCCTTCATCTGGTCGAAGCCCGAGCGCACCAGCACCTTGACGTCCTGCCCGCCGAGCCGGCGCGCGGAGCGGCAGCAGTCCATCGCGGTGTTGCCGCCGCCGAGCACCAGCACGCGCCTGCCGATCTTCGTGACGTGGCCGAAGTAGACGTTGGCCAGCCAGTCCAGGCCGATGTGGATGCCGTCGGCGCCCTCGCGGCGGCCGGGCAGGTCGAGGTCGCGCCCGCGCGGCGCGCCGCTGCCGACGAAGACCGCGTCGTAACCTTCTTCCAGCAGCGCCTTCATCGAATCGATGCGGCGGCCGCCGACGAACTCCACGCCCAGGTCGAGGATGTAGCCGCACTCCTCGTCGATCACCTCCTCCGGCAGGCGGAAGCGCGGCACCTGGGTGCGCATGAAGCCGCCGGGCTTCGCGTCGGCCTCGAACACGGTGACCGCGTAGCCCAGCGGCGCGAGGTCGCGCGCCACCGTCAGCGAGGCCGGCCCGGCGCCGACGCAGGCGATCCGTCGGCCGTTGCGCTGCGCGGCGGGCCTGGGCATGCGCGCGCGCACGTCGCCCTTGTGGTCGGCGGCCACGCGCTTGAGCCGGCAGATCGCGACCGGCTCGGGCTTCTCGCGCATCGACTCGGGGCCGTTGTTCTCCTCCACCCGCCCGCGCCGGCAGGCCGGCTCGCAGGGACGGTCGCAGGTGCGGCCGAGGATCCCGGGGAAGACGTTGGACTGCCAGTTCACCATGTAGGCATCGGCATGGCGGCCGGCGGCGATCAGGCGGATGTACTCGGGGACCGGCGTATGCGCCGGGCAGGCCCACTGGCAGTCCACGACCCTGTGGAAGGTGTCCGGATTGCGGATATCGGTCGGCTCCAAGGATGCACCCCGACATGCTGGCTGGCCGGACGCGCCGGCCGCGCTTGCCCGGCCGAGTCTAGCGCGCCGCGCGCGGCCCGGCGGCCTCCGGCCGCGCCTCCCGGATGCGCAACCCGGGACAACGCCGGCCCCGGCGAACCTGTAAATACCGAACCGGTTGGTCTAATATTGCGGCATGTCCGTCCCTTCCCACCGCAAGCCTGCCGGCACGCCGGCCAGGCATTCCAGCCCCGGCCGCCCCAAGGACCTGGCCAAGGGCGCGGCGATCCTCGAGGCCGCCAAGCGCATGTTCACCGTGCATGGCTACGAGCGCACCAGCATGGACCAGATCGCAAACGAGGCCGGCGTCTCCAAGCTCACGGTCTACAGCCACTTCGGTGACAAGGACGCGCTGTTCGCGGCCGCGGTGAAGTCGCACTGCGAGACGCAGCTGCCGGACACCCTGTTCGTGCCCTTGCCCGACACCCCGCTGCGCGAGCGCCTGCTGAAGATCGCCCGCGCGTTCTTCGCGATGGTCAGCTCGCCCGAGGCGATCGCCGGCCACCGCATCATGTGCTCGCCGCAGATCACCGGTTCGCCGCTGCCGGCGATCTTCTGGGAAGCCGGCCCGCAGCGGGTCCAGTCGTCGTTCGCGACCCTGCTCCAGCACCGCGTCGACGCCGGCCAGCTCGACATCCCCGACGTCGCGATGGCGTCCTCGCAGTTCTTCGCGCTGCTCAAGGGCGAAGTGCACGCGCGCATGGTGTTCGGCTGCTGCACCGGCGGGCGTTCGGTCGACGAGCACCTGGAGGCGTGCGTCGACATGTTCCTGCGCGCCTACGCCCGCCGCGAGGCGGCAGGCCGCCGCTCGTGACCACCGGCACGGTGCCGGCGGTCGCGGTGACTTCCGGCACTGCGTGCTGCTGTGCTGCAACAGCGATCCTGTTCCCGCCCGGAAACGCGGGGACAGGGGCCAAACACCGCTAAAATGGCGGGCTGCCCGCCCGCGAGAGACCCGATCATGTCGACGATGGATTACGCCAAGGCCCGCGAAACGATGGTGGAACAGCAGGTGCGCCCGTGGGACGTGCTCGACGTGCGCGTCCTGGACGTGCTGGTGCGCACCCCGCGCGACGCCTTCGTCCCCGAAAGCCACCGCGCCCTCGCCTACGCCGACATCGAGCTGCCGATCGGCCACGGCGAGCGGATGATGAAGCCGGTGGTCGAAGGCCGCCTGCTGCAGGCGCTCGGGCTCGACGGCGACGAGGAGGTGCTGGAGATCGGCACCGGCAGCGGCTTCCTGGCCGCCTGCCTCGGCCGCCTGGCGCGCGACGTGGTCAGCCTCGAGCGCCGCGCCGACTTCGTCGACGCCGCGCGCCTGCGCCTGCAGGCGCAGGGCATCGCCAACGTCGCGGTCGAGGTCGCCGACGCGCTGGCGTGGGACACCGACCGCCGCTTCGACGCGATCGCCGTCACCGGCGCGGTCGCCGCGGTGCCGTCGCAGTTCCTGCAGTGGTTGCGCCCGGGCGGCCGCATGTTCGTCGTGCGCGGCACGCCGCCGGTGATGGATGCCGCGCTGCTGCGCCAGGACGCCGGCGGCATTCGCGCCGAATCGCTGTTCGAGACCGACCTCCCCTACCTCGTCGGCGCGGCGCCCGTGCCCGCCTTCGTCTTCTGAGCAAAGGATCCCGCATGAGCCGCCGCCCCCTCGCCCTCGCGCTCGCCCTGGCCGTGCTGCTGCCGGCCACCGCGTCCGCCGAAGACCTGCTGCAGACCTACGAACTCGCGCGCAACGGCGATCCGCAGCTGGCGGCCGCCGAGTCCGGCCGCCTCGCGCAGAAGGAAGGCGCCGTGCAGGCGCGCGCCGAGCTGCTGCCGCAGATCAACGGCTCGGCCTCGCTCGACCGCGGCCACGCCGCGGGCGACCCGAGCGATGCCGACATCACCACGCGCAGCTATCGCGCCACGCTCGACCAGACCGTGTTCAACTGGAGCAGCATCGCCAACCTGCGCGCGCAGCGAGCGCTCAGCAAGGCCGCCGACTTCGACCTCGAGTCGGCCGGCGACTCGCTGGTCACGCGCACCTCGGCGGCCTACTTCAACGTGCTGGTGGCGATCGAAACGCTGGCCGCGGCCGAAGCGGCCGAGACGGCCACCAAGCGCAACTTCGATTACGCCGACAAGCGCCTCGAGGTCGGCCTGGCGCCGATCACCGACGTGCACGAGGCGCGCGCCCAGTACGACAGCGCGCGCGCCAACACGATCACCCAGCGCAACTTCCTGGCGGACGCCTACCAGGCGCTGACCGAGATCACCGGCAGCCAGGTGCGTAACCTCAAGGGCCTGCCGGACGACTTCCGCCCCGAGCTGCCCACCGGGCAGGACGCCGACACCTGGGTCGCCTCAGCGATCGAGAACAATCCCTCGCTCAAGTCGCTCGAATACCAGGTCAAGTCGGCCGAGCAGGGCGTTTCTTCCGCGCGTGGCGGCCATTACCCCTCGCTCGCTCTCGGTGCCGGTTATGGACGCACCAACAGCTGGGACGACCTGCATGGCATAGGTTCGCCGACCGTCGGGTTCGGCAGCGACGGCGAGACCGCCAGCATCGGCCTGACCCTGACCGTGCCTATCTTTTCCGGCGGCGCCACCCAGTCGCGCGTTCGCGAGGCGATCGCCAACCGCGATGTCGCCCAGGACCAGTACGAGCAGCAGAAGCGCGCGATCGACCGCAACACCCGCAACTCCTACCAGACCCTGGTGGCCGGCATCAGCGAGATCGAGGCGCGGCGGCTGGCGGTGGTGTCGGCCAAGGCGGCCTACGACGCCTCGCAGGTCGGGCTGGAGGTCGGCACCCGCACCGTGCTCGACGTGCTGATCAACCAGCAGAACCTGTTCAACGCGCGCCAGGCCTACGCGATCGCCAAGTACAACTACCTGCAGAATCGGCTGCTGCTCGAGCAGTCCGCCGGCTCGCTCGACGTGAGCGACGTGCAGGACGTCAACCGCCTGTTGACGGTGGATGCCGACGCCCAGCTGCAGGGCGACGAAACACCCGCGCCCACGCAGCAGTAGCGGCGCGGCATCGCGCGATCCGACGGCCCGGGCGATCCCGGGCCGTTTTCGTTTCCGCGGGACCCGCTCAGCCGGCCGGCGGCCGCGGCAGGTCGGCGCCGACCAGCGCCAGCGTGCGCGCCAGCGCGCCGCGCCCCTGCTCCACCAGCGCCGAGCCGGCGGCGGCCATGGCGGCGCGGCGCTCATCGTCGGCCAGCAGCGCCGCGATCGCGTCGCCGACCGCCTGCGCGTCCTCGCCGACCACCATCGCGTCGACCGCGCGCATCTGCCGCGCGATGTCGGCGAAGTTGTGCAGGTACGGCCCGGTCACCACCACGGTGCCAACCGCGGCCGGCTCGAGCATGTTGTGGCCGCCGACGTCCTGCAGGCTGCCGCCGACGAAGGCGACATCGGCGCAGGCGTAGAAATCCATCAGCTCGCCGAGGGTATCGACGACGAACACCGCGTCGTCGCGGTCCGGCCACTGCGTGAGCCGGCGCGTGGCCACCCGCCAGCCGGCGTCGACGGCCGCCTGCGCGACCGGGCGGAAGCGCTCGGGATGGCGCGGCGCCCACAGCAGCAGCAGGTCCGGCCAGCGTTCGCGCAGGCGGCGGTGGATCGCGACCACGGCCTCCTCCTCGTCGGGATGGGTGCTGGCGGCGATCCACGCCGGGCGCGCCCCTGCGTGGCCGCGGAAGGTCGCGGCCGAGGCCTGCCAGCGCGGATCGATCGCGATGTCGAACTTGAGGTTGCCGGTGACCACCACCGCGTCGCGGTCCGCGCCCAGCCGCACGAAGCGCTCGCGGTCGCGGCGCGACTGCGCGGCCACCTTGCGCAGCGTGCGCAGCGCGCGCCCGACCAGCGGGCGCAGGACGCGGTAGCCGCGCAGCGAGCGCTCCGACAGCCGCGCGTTGACGACGTACGCGGGCACGCCCTGGTCGCGGCAGCCGAACAGCAGGTTCGGCCACAGCTCGGTCTCGACGATCAGCCCCAGGCTGGGCCGGAAATGCGCCAGGAAGCGGCGCACCGCGCCGGGCAGGTCGTAGGGCAGGTAGACGTGCTCGACGCGCTCGCCCCACAGCGCGCGCACGCGCGCCGAGCCGGTCGGGGTGATGGTGGTCACCAGCAGGCGCAGGTCCGGGCGCTGGCGCAGCAGGGCGTTGACCAGCGGCGCCGCGGCGCCGACCTCGCCGACCGAGACCGCGTGCACCCACACGGTCGCGCCGGGCGGCGGCGAGCGGTAGTTGCCGTAGCGCTCGTTCCAGCGCTGGAAATATTCGGCCTGGCGGAAGCCGCGCCAGATCAGGTGGTAGACCGTGACCGGCACCAGCAGGTACAGCGCGACCGAGTACAGCGCGCGCAGCAGGTGCTCGATGGGGTCGTTCCGCATCGGGGAAGGATAGCGGAGAGCGGGATGGGGACCGTGGCGCGGGCGTCGCCCGGAACGCCGGCGCGAAGCCGGATATCCTTCGACGCTGTCCCCCGGAACGACACCATGCCCGCACCACCCGACCTCGGTCCACCGCCGCTCGGGCCGCGCCACTGGCCGACCTGGCTCGGGATCGGCGCGATGGCGGCGCTCGCGCGGCTGCCGTGGTCGTGGCAGCGCGCGCTGGGCGCGCCGCTGGGCGCGCTGCTGCGCACGCTGCTGCGCGGGCGCCGCGTCATCGCGCGGCGCAACCTCGAGCTGTGCTTCCCGGAGCTCGACGCCCGCGCGCGCGAAGCGCTGCTGCGCGAGCACTTCCGGGCGCTGGCGGTCGGCGTGTTCGAGTTCGCGCGCGCCTGGTGGGGCTCGATCGACCCGCTGCGCCGCGGCCTGGTGGTCGAGGGCCTGGAGCACGTCGAGGCCGCGCGCGCCGGTGGCCGCGGCGTCATCGTCGTGTCCGGCCATTTCACGACGCTGGAGGTCTGCGGCCGCCTGATGTGCGACCACGTCCCGCTCGCCGGCATGTATCGCCCGCACGCGCAGCCGGCGATGGAATGGGCTGTGCGCCGCGGCCGCGCGCGCTACGCCTCGGCGATGTTCCCCAAGCAGGACGTGCGCGGCGCGGTCAAGCACCTCAAGCGCGGCGGCCTGCTGTGGTACGCGCCGGACCAGGATCCCAGCCGCGGCGACAGCGTGTTCGTGCCGTTCTTCGACCAGCCCGCGCACAGCCTGACCTCGACCCACCAGCTCGCGCGGATGTCCGGCGCCGCGGTGCTGCTCTACCAGCACGCGCGCCGCGCCGACGGCGGCTACACGCTCCGGCTGTGGCCGGCGTTCGAGCATTTTCCCTCGCGCGATGCGACCGCCGACACCACCCGCGTGATCGCCGGCATCGAGGCGATGGCGCGCGCCGCGCCGGCGCAGTACCTGTGGATCCATCGCCGCTTCAAGCGCCGGCCGGACGGCTCGTCGCCCTACGCCTGAGGCGGCTGGCCGCGCCTAGCGCCGTCTGGGCCGCAAAGGGTTAAGGAGGCGTTGCGCGATCCGCGCCGGTGCGGCGGGCATTCATCGCCGCGGGTCCAAGCTCGCGGCGCGGTTCGGGGGGATCGACGCCGTGGCGCCTGCCGCGGCCCCACGAACACGAGGAAGCTCCCCATGAACACCACCCTGCGCAATTCCCTGCTGGCCCTGGGCGTCGTCGGCGCGCTGTCGCTGGCGGCCTGCAAGACCACCGACGACACGATGGATTCGTCGACGCCGGAACCCTCGTCGGCGCCGGCCGAGCCGATGGATTCGACCACGCCGCCGATGGACTCGAGCACGCCGCCGACCGACACGACGACGACGCCGACCGACGATCCCACCCAGGACGACGCGGCGCCGACGACGCCCTGACCGATCGCGATGGACCGCGCCGGCGGCGGGTGGTCCCGCCGCTCCCGTCGGCGCGGCGCGGCATGGACGCGGCGCGCGCTCAGCCCTGCGAGGACGCGCAATCCGGCGCCGTCGGCGCGACGTCGTGGCTGACGCACTGCTGCAGCTTCGGCGGCAGGTGCGCCAGGTGCCGGGAGGTGCCGGCCTCGATGGTGAAGGCATCGACGGTGCGGTTGCCGCATCGCTGCCCATTCGCGGCCGATGCGTCGGCGCGGCATTCACGCACGAACAGCAGGTAGTGGCAGCGGCCACTGATGCTCTTGACGCACTCGAACTCGCCCGACCCGTCGTTGACGTAGGAGCGCATCACGTTCTGCGCCTTGCCGTCGATCGAGACGTTGGTGATCGTGGTGGTGCCGGTATCGATCTTGCAGCCGGCCAGCAGGCACAGGCTCGCGGCGAGCAGGATGGCGATGCGCATGGCGTGTCTCCCTTGCGTGGGTCGCGGTTCGGTGCGGGTCGTGGCCACGTGTATGGCCACATGCTTCGGTCACATGTTTCGGAACAGGGCCATGTACGGCTGGCTCACCGCCAGCGTCTCCGGGCGGTTCTTGAGCCGCAGCACGCCCTTGCCGCTGTCGTCGCGCACGATCGAGGCGATCGCGCGCAGGTTGACGATGGTCGAGCGGTGGACCTGCTTGAAATGCACCGGGTCGAGCAGGCCCAGCAGTTCGCGGATCGGCGTGCGCAGCAGCGCTTCGCCCTCGGCGGTCATCACCGTCGTGTACTTGTGGTCGGCGCGGAAGTAGGCGACGTCCTCGACCAGGATCAGGCGGGTGTCCTTGCCGGCGCTGGCGGTGATCCACGACAGCGGCGTGGCCGGCGGCGTGCGCGTGGCGTCGAGCTGGCGGATCAGCGCGGCCAGGGTCGCGGCATCGGGATGCGCGTTGGCCGCGCGCGCGAGGAGCCGCTGCACGGTCGCGGCCAGGCGTTCGCGCGTGACCGGCTTGAGCAGGTAGTCCACCGCGCCGCTGTCGAAGGCGTCGATCGCGTACTGGTCGTAGGCGGTGACGAACACGACCTGGGTCGCGGGGCTGGCCTCGACCGCCGCCGAGGCGACTTCCAGCCCGGTCAGCCCGGGCATGCGGATGTCGAGGAAGGCGACGTCGGGGCGCTGCTCGGCGATCGCCTCGAGCGCGCTGCCGCCGTCCTCGCAGGCGGCGACGATCGACAGCTCCGGCCAGGCTTCACGCAGCAGCGAGACCAGGGCGTTGCGCAGGATCTCCTCGTCCTCGGCGATCACGCAGGTGGGGGCGGTGGTGGTCATGGCGGCCTCAGGCGACGGCATGGCCGGGGGCCTGCGCGGCGCCGGCGGGCAGGGTGATCGTCGCGGCCACGCCGGCGGGGAAGTTGGCGGCGATGCTGAAGCGCGCGGCGTTGCCGTAGGCCAGGCGCAGGCGCTCGCGCACGTTCTTCAGGCCGATGCCGGTGCCGCTGCTCTCGGCGTTGAAGCCGCGGCCGTCGTCGGCGACGGTGACCGAGACCTCGTCGCCGCTGCTGGCAGCGCGGATCCACACGGTGCCGCCGCCCGGCTTGGATTCGAGGCCGTGCTTGATGGCGTTCTCGACCAGCGTCTGCAGCATCATCGAGGGGAACGCGATCGCATGCAGGGCCTCGGGCACGTCGACTTGGGTCTGGAGCCGGCTGCCCATGCGGATCTTGAGGATCTCCAGGTACGCGGTGGCGCGTTCGAGCTCCTCGCCGAGGGTCGACTGGCCGTCCAGGTTGCGCGGCAGCGAGCGGCGCAGGTAGGCGATCAGGTGGCCGAGCATGGCGTCGGCGCGCTCGGGGTCGCTGCGGGTGAGCGCCTGCGCGCTGGCCAGGGTGTTGTAGAGGAAGTGCGGCTCGACCTGGGCATGCAGCAGGCTCAGCTTGGCCTCGCTCAGTTCCTTGGCGCTGGCGGTGTGGTGCGCGGCGGCCTTCTCGCCGCGGCGGTGCTCGGTGACGCGGCGGGTGATGGCGCGGGTGATTGCTTCGATGGTCTCGAGGTTGCTGCCGTGGTCCACGCGCAGCCAGTCGGTCCACGCGGCGCTTTGCGGTTCGCAGGCCAGGGTGATGCTGGAGGTGTCGCCGCTGGGCAGCACGGTGGCGACGACCACGTCGCACTGGCCGCCGAGCTTGCGGTCGACCCAGTGCACGGGGTCGAAGCGGCCGTGCGCGCCGTAGGGCTCGGGGCGACGCACGGCGGCGCGCACGCGCAGGCTGTCGCGCGCGGATTCGATGTCGCCGGCCTTGGGCAGCTCGCGGATCGCGGCGTCGACGAGGCCGAAGGCTTCGTCGGCGGGGAAAGGCACCTCGACCTGCCGCCGCTGGCGGTTGCGCAGCTGCTCGGGCGCCGCCTTGTCGCCGACGATCATGCGCACGCGGTGGATGTGCGAGATCACATCCGGGATCACGAACGCGAGCGTCAGCATCCACAGCAGGACGACCGGGAATTCGGGCAGGTTCAGGGCGCCGGACCAGACCGTCAGCACCAGCGCGTAGAAGACGCACCAGGCGAGGACGTGGCGGGTGACGAAGAAGAAGGAAGACATGGCGTGGTGCCGCGTGGAGACCGTGGGGCGAGGATAGCGACGCCCGCCGGCCATGGGGCGCCCGCTGCGACGAAACGGCGCCGGTGGCGACGAATGCCCGTCTGGCGAGGGCGAAAATCGCCGCGAGGATGCGCGTCCGTCCTCCGGACCCTCTCCTGCGAAGCGGGAGAGGGAGGGCGCGAAGCGCCAGGGTGAGGGCCCGGCTTTTCGCCGCGCTGTTTCGTTTCTTGAGGGCTTCGGTTGTTCGCGCGAAGGAAGTCGCCGTCCGGTGAATCGCTCTTCCCCCGGCAGGGACGCCGCTGCGCGGCTCCCCCGGCCCGGCGCAGCGCGCCGGGCATTCGCACGGGCGCGCGGCAGTGCCGCGCAAGCAGCCCGTGCTCATCCTGCCCTGACGGGGGCGCCGGCCATCCATGGCCGGCTTGACGCGATCCCCCGGCCGCCGCCTTCCCCTCGAACACACGTCGCTTCGGTTGCATGAAGCATCCCAGCGCCCGTACGTAGGTCGGGCCTACGCGCCCGACGCCTTGATGGTTGGCAATCGTCGGGGCGGCAGCCCGATCCACCGCTGTTCGACCCGAAGCCGATCAACGACACGCCTCCGTTGAGCCGGGAGGGCCGGGGCCCGCGGAAAGTGCGCCATGGATGGCGCACGGCCCTTCCTCGGGCCATGGACGGACCGCGGAAGGGAGGAGCGGACCCCGGCTCTCCCGGCGTCCGTCCGAAGCCAACGCTGTTGCTTCGACTCGAACGACTTGAAAGCCCACGCGGGCCGGCATGGCCCCGGATTCACGCCCTTCCCCACGCCATGCGCGAAGATCGCGCCGCCACCGCCACCGCCACGCCGGCCACCCATGCGACCGCAGCCCGCGCCATTCGTCCTGCTCGCCGCGCTCACGTGCGTGCACGGCGTCGCGCAGGCGCGCACCGTCTACCGCTGCGTGCGCGACGGCACCGTCAGCCTGGCCACCGCGCCGGAACCGGGATCGAAGTGCGAGGCGAAGCAGGTCGACGACAACGCCGTGCAGGCGCCCAACCTGTGGGGCGCGATGGGCGTGTTCAGCGGCACCCTCTACGAGCGCGAGCAGGACGGCAGGCTGGTGTATTCCACCCGCAACCTGCCCGGCTCGCGGGTGTACCTGCGCTTCACCGTGCGCACGCCGCCGGGCGAGCGCGCGCATCCGGGCCTGGGCACGCTGGGCAGGCCGCGGCTGGACCGGCATGCGAAGCAGTTTCGCGCCGCGGCCAAGGCCACCGGCGTCGAGGACGCCTGGCTGCGCGCGATCGCGCACGCCGAGAGCGGCTTCGACGCGGACGCCGTTTCGGCCAAGGGCGCGCAGGGCGTGATGCAGCTGATGCCGGACGTGGCCGCCGAATACGACGTCAGCGATCCGTTCTCGCCCGCGCAGTCGATCGACGCCGGCGCGCGCTACATGAAGTCGCTGCTGCGGCGTTACAAGGGCGACCGCGTGCTGGCCGCGGCGGCCTACAACGCCGGCATCGGCGCGGTCGCGCGCTACGGCGGCGTGCCGCCCTACGCCGAGACGCGCGCCTACATCGAGAAGGTGCAGGCGCTGTACGCCCGCTACCGAGAGGCGATGGGCATCAGGCCCGAGCGGCCGGCGCTGTAGGAGCGCCCCTTGGGCGCGATCGCTTCCGCGGCGCAGGCATCGCGCCCAAGGGCTGCTCTACAGCGGAAGCGACGCGCCCACGGGGCGCTCCCGCGGGGAATCAGCGCGGCGTGAGCTTGAGCAGCCTGCCGCCCGCGCCGTCCTCGAGCAGCCACACCGCGCCGTCCGGGCCCTGCTCGACCGCGCGGATGCGGTGGCCCATGTCGAAGCGCTCGACTTCATGCGCGTCCTCGCCGTCCAGCGCCACCCGCACCAGCGATTGCGACGACAGGCCGCCGATCAGCGCGCTGCCCTTCCACTGCGGGAACATCGCGCCGGAATACACGAGCAGGCTCGACGGCGAGATCACCGGGTTCCACCAGGTCCTGGGCGCCTCGAACTCGGGGCGCGTCGGATGATCGGGGATGACGCGGCCGTCGTAGTGGTCGCCGTTGGAGACGATCGGATAGCCGTAGTTGCCGCCGCGCTCGATCAGGTTGAGCTCGTCGCCGCCCCTGGGGCCCATCTCCACTTCCCACAGCCGGCCCTGCGCGTCGAAGTCGATGCCCAGCAGGTTGCGGTGGCCGAGCGACCACACCTGCGCGGTGACGCCACCCTTGGCCGCGAACGGGTTGTCGGCCGGCACGCTGCCGTCGTCGTCGAGGCGGATCACCTTGCCGAGGTTGGACTGCATGTCCTGCGCGGGATCGAACTTCTGCCGCTCGCTGGAAGTGATCCACAGCTTGCCGTCGCTGCCGAACAGCAGGCGGTGGCCGTAGTGGCCGCGCCCGCCGACCTTGGGCACCTGGCGCCAGATCACGTGCAGGCCTTCGAGTCTGCCGCCGCCGGCCTCGTCCAGCGCCAGCGTGGCGCGCGCCACCGCGGCGCCGCGGGTGTCGCCGTCGCCGGCCTCGGCATAGCTGACATAGACCACGTGGTTGTCGGCGAAGCGCGGATGCAGCGCGACGTCGCCGAAGCCGCCCTGCCCGCCGTAGTCGACGGCCGGCACGCCGGTGATCGTGCCGACCTTGCCGCTGGCGAGGTCGACCAGCTTCAGCGCGCCCTCCTTCTCGGTCACCAGCAGGCGGCCGTCGGGCAGGAAGGCCATCGCCCAGGGCTCGTCGAACGCGGCCACCTCGGTGGCGACGAAGGGTTTTTCGGCGACGGGCGCGGGTTCGGAGCGCGCCGGCTGCGCAGTCTGCTGCGATGGCGCATCCGACGCCGGTTGCGCGCCCGCGGCGGACTGCTCCGCGGCGTTGCCGGGCTGTTGGCAGGCCGCCAGGCACAGGCTGGCGGCGAGGGCGAGCAGGCGTGGGGCCATGGCGTTGCTCCGGTTCACGGCGCGGAATCGCGTGGGGCGCACACTAGCACTGTCGTCGTTGCGACGCCGGAGGCCGCGATGCTGCCCGCGATCGATGTCCATTGCCCGTACTGCGGCGAGCCGATCGTGCTGTTCGTCGATGCCTCCGCCGGCGCGCAGCAGTACGTCGAGGATTGCCAGGTGTGCTGCCGGCCGATGCGGGTGGAGGTCGACGTCGACGGCGACGGCGAGCCGCGCGTGCGCGTGCATGCGGAGGACGAGGCCTAGGGCGCGGCGGTGACTTCCGGCACCCGCGCGCGACTGTCGCGGCGCTATCCTCGCCCTTTCCACGCAAGCCGACACCATGCCCGCTCCCGCGCTCGCCCCGTTCGTGCCCTGGCTGGCCACCGCCGGCTTCGGCTGGCTCTATTACCGGCGCATCCGTCGCCAGTTCGGGCGCCAGCCCTACCGGCCCACGCGCACGGGCGTGCGCATCGCCCTGCTGTCGCTGGTCGGCTGCGGGCTGCTGGTCCTGGGTTTCGTGGAGCATCGCCTGGCGCCGGCGATCGGCACCGGTGCGATCGCCGGTGCCGCGCTGGGCTGGCTGGCGCTGCGGCACACGCGGATCGCGGTGGTCGACGGCGTGCGCGAATACACGCCCAACCCGTGGATCGGCGGCGCGATCTCGCTGCTGCTGGTCGCGCGCCTGGCCTGGCGCTGGCACGCGGGCGCCTTCGCCGCCGGCGCGCAGCAGGCGGGCAGCCAGGCCAGTCCGTTGACGATGGGCATCCTCGCCACGCTGGTGGCGTACTACCTGGTCACCGGCATCGGCCTGGTGCAGCGGATGCGCGCCCTGCCGGCGCAGTCGCGGGACGGCGGCGGCGACGCCGGGACGCCGCCTGCGTAAAGGTTGTGTTGCATTCAGCGTGCGCGATCGCGCCGCGTTCCTTGCGCCTGCCCGGCACAGCCGCGGCCGGGGCGCATCCGCGCGATTGCATGACCGCCGTCGCACCGAGGGCTAGCCGTATTCGCGGCGCGCGTGGTTAAGCACGCGTGAGCCGTGCCGGCGGGCGCGTGCGAAGGTTCATCGGCGCGGCCGCAAGGTCGATCCCAGGGTGGCAGGCGCCCATCGCGGCCGTGCCCCCCAACCGATTCGACGACCCCCATGGAGACCACGATGAACAACGCAAGCAAGCTGTCCGGCCTGATCGCCCTCGGCGCCGCCCTCGCGATGCCGCTGGCGTTCGCGCAGACCACGCCGACGACCGACGACGCCGCGGCGCAGTCCACGCCGCCGTCCGCGCAGCCGCAAACCACCGAACCGACCGCGCAGCCCAAGCAGGTGACCTGGGCGGACCTGGACACCGACAAGAACGGCAGCCTGAGCAAGACCGAGGTCGCGACCGTGCCGGCGCTGGCGCAGGTGTTCGACACGGCCGACGCCAATGCCGATGGCCAGCTCACCGCGGAGGAGTACAAGGCAGCGGCTGCCAAGGACAGCGGCGCCACGGGCGACAGCAGCGGCAACTAGGAAACGGGGCGCTCTCCCCGTGTGTGCAGGGGCGGCCTCCGGGCCGCCTCTTTTTTTGCCCGTCCTTTCGATGCGCGCGCGCCGGTCGGCATAATGCGCCGATGGCCAACGGCATCCGCATGGTCGCCTTCGACGGCGACGACACGCTCTGGCGCAGCCAGGATTACTTCGACGCCGCGCAGGCGGAGTTCGAGCGCATCGTCGGCGGCTACGTCGACCTCGCCGACGCGCGCGTGGCCGAGCGGCTGTACGCGTTCGAGAAGGCCAACATCGCCTGGTTCGGCTACGGCGTGAAGGGCATGGCGCTGTCGATGATCGAGGCGGCGGTGGAGATCACCGGCGCGCGCATCGCCGCCAACGACGTGCACCGCATCGTCGCGCTGGCCAAGGAACTGCTGCGGCATCCGGTGGAGCTGCTGCCGGGCATCCGCGACGCGGTCGCCGCGATCGCGGCGCGCCACGACGTGGTGCTGATCACCAAGGGCGACCTGTTCCACCAGGAAGCCAAGGTGCGCGACTCGGGCCTGGCCGACCTGTTCCGGCGCATCGAGATCGTGAGCGAGAAGGATCCGGCGACGTATGCGCGCCTGCTCGACGAGTTCGGCATCGCTGCCGCGCAGTTCGCGATGGTCGGCAACTCGCTGCGCTCGGACATCGCGCCGGTGCTCTCGCTCGGCGGCTGGGGCGTGCACATGCCCTACCACACCACCTGGAGCCATGAGACGGAGGCACAGGTGGACGCGGGCGCCGAGCGCATGCGCGCGGTGGACGGGCCGGCGGGATTGCCGGCGGCGGTGGAGTCGATCGCGGCCGCGGCAGGCGGGATGGACCGGGGCCAGCGCGCATCCTGACCGGCTGCCGTTCCGGCCGCGGTGAAGCATCGATGGCGCCGGCTTCATTCCCCGCCACGCACGGAGCGGCAAGACCGGGTGAGCGGCGACGCGGGCTTCCTACTCCTGCCGCTTCGCCAGCAGGCTGCCCGCGAACAGCGCCGCCAGCAGCAGCGTCAGCCCGCCCCAGAACGTCGAATAGAACGCCAGGTGGGTGTTGAACGGGAACACCGTCACCGCCAGCGCCAGCATCGCCGGCCGCGCGCGGTCGCGCGCGCCCTCGTCCGCGTAGCGCCAGGCGCGCCACGCCAGCGCCGCGCCCGACAGCCACAGCAGCAGGCCGAGCAGGCCGGTCTCGCTGAGGATCTCCAGCACGATCTGGTGGGCGTGGAACGCCGGACCCGAGCCCCAGGCCGGGATCTGGTCGGGCTCCGGGTCGCAGGCCGGGAACGCCTCGCGGAAACTGCGCGCGCCGACGCCGTTGACCGGGTGCTCGCGCGCCATGCACAGCGCCGCGCCCCAGATGCGGCCGCGCCCGGACAGCGCGCTGTCGAGCCCGGTCTCGTCGGCGGCCAGCGCCTGCGAGGTGCGCTGGATGCGCTCGCGCACCTGCGGCACGGTCAGCGACAGCGCCAGCAACAACACGCCGCCGAAGGCGAACATGCCCAACAGCTTCTTCCAGCCCAGCAGCCGCCAGCCGGAGAACACCAGCACCAGCGCGTAGGTCAGCCACGACGCGCGCGCGCCGCCGAGCAGGATCACCACGCCCACCAGCGCCGCGGCGACGATCCAGCCGACGCTGCCGAAGCGCCGCCCGGCCACGTACAGCGCGAACGGCGACAGGCTCGCGAGCACGATCCCGAGCTTGAGGTTGCACGGCCCGAGCACGCCGCTGAGGCGATCGACCGCGGCGATCTCCTGCGGGCTGCACATCGGCTTGTGCTCGATCAGCTGCTTGAGCGCGTCCAGTCCCCAGAACAGCGGGCTGGTCCCGGACAGCGCCTGCGCGAGCGCATCCAGCGTCCACACCGCGACGATCACCGCCAGCCCGCCGAAGGTGATGCGGCGGCCACGGCGGTCGGCCACGGCCGAGGCGACCAGCCACAGGAACGGCAGGTAGCGCAGCGCGGTCGCGGCCTTGTAGAAGGCGTGGCGCGCGTCGAAGGCGTCGAACGCCGACAGCAGCTGCGGCAGCCAGTAGGCGAAGAACAGCGCGCTGGTCAGCGCCCAGGCCGGGCCGCTGAGCAGGCGGGTGCCACCGCGGAAGCGCGTGGCCAGCAGCTTGACGATCGCCGCCAGCGCGCCCAGCACCAGCACGCCCTCGGCGATGCCCGGCGCCGGCCACAGCGCGACGAAGGCCAGCACCCAGTACGGCGCCCAGCGCCAGCCCGCGGGCGCCGGCGCGGCGGCGACGGCGTCAGCCGGGTTGGTGGGCGAGTTCGTCATACACCGCGAGCGTGGCTTGCTGCATGGCCTGCAGGGAATAGCGCGAAAGCAACGCCGGCATCGTAGCCCGAAGCCGCGCATGCTGCGCGGCCGCGTCGTCGAGCAGGGCGCGCGCGCCGGCGTGCAGCGCGGCGGCGTCGAACGGCGCGACCGCGCCGCCGGGCTGCAGCTCGCGCAGCAGTTCGCCGACGCCGCCGTGCGCCCAGCCGAGCACCGGGCGCGCGACCGACAGCGCCTCGATCACGGTGCGGCCGAACGATTCGGGCTTACGCGAAAGCTGCAGCACCAAGTCGCTGGCCGCGTAGGCCTCGGCGATCGCCGCGGTCGGCGGCGTGATCGCCAGCGCATCGGCGATGCCGAGCGCGACCGCCTTCGCCTCGAGCTCGGCGACGTAGGCGGTGCGCGTGGCCTCGCGCGCGCCGGGCATCCACAGCCGCGCGTCGCGCCCTTCGGCGCGCAGCCGCGCGAGCAGGTCGAGCGCATCGGCGTGGCCCTTGAGGCGGGTGCCGCGGCCGGGAAGCAGCAGCAGCGGGCCGTCGCCGCCGAGCCGCGGATGCTGCGCGGCGACGCGCGCGCGCGCCGCGGCGTCCGGCCACGGCGCGGTCGGGAACGCGGCCGGGTCGATGCCGCGCGGGACCACGCGCAGGCGCGCGGGATCGGTCCGCGGATAGTGCTGCAGCACGTACTCGCGCACGGTGTCCGACACGCAGACCACGCGCTCGCCGCGGGCCATGACCGCGCTGTAGCGCGAGGGCGAGTTGAGCCCGTGCGCGGTGGTCATGAAGCGCGGTCGCGCGGCGGGCGAAAGGCCCTGCAGCGCGCGCCAGCCGATCCACGCCGGCAGCCGCGAGCGCGCGTGCACGATGTCGACGCGCTCGCGTTCGAACAGCGCGCGCAGCGGCCGCACGCGCAGCAGCGTGGCGGGCGACTTGCGTCCGATGTCGAGCGCGACGTGTTCGCCGCCGCATTCGAGCAGGCGCGGCAGCAGGCGTCCGCCGGCGGACACGACGATGGCGCGGTGGCCCGCGCGCACCAGCGCCTCGGCGATTTCCAGCGTGGAGCGCTCGACCCCGCCGGACTCCAGCGCCGGCAGCAGCTGGACGACGGTCAGCACGCGCGCCATGCGCCCGCGTGCCGGAGGATGGCGGTACGGGCCATCGCGGCCCGGTTCAGTCGACCAGGACGAAGTGTGCGCCGCAGTACGGGCAGTCGGCCTCGCCGCCGTCGGCCTCGATCGGCAGGTAGACGCGCGGATGCGAGTTCCACAGCCCCATCGACGGCAGCGGGCAGCTCAGCGGCAGGTCGGCGCGGCGGACCTCGTAGCGCGTCTGGGCGTTGGCTTGCGCGGGCGTGTGGGCTGCGGTCATGGAGGCGTGGCCGGTGCGGGGAGGCGGCATTTTAGCGCGGCGGCCGTAGGTCGGGGCTTCGCCCCGACGCGCGAGGTCGCGGCGAAGCGACAAGAGGTCCTGTCATCCCGAGCGCAGCGAGGGATCCACGCCGACGATGCGGCCAGATCCCTCGCTGCGCTCGGGATGACAGGAATGGCGGGATGACAGGAATGGCGGGGTGACAGGAATGGCGGGGTGACAGGGGCGGGCGGCACGGGTTACCGCGGCAGGTCGAACAGCAGCACGTCGGCAACGTCCTCGCCGGCGCCTTCGACGCGCAGCTCGCCGGCTTCGTCGACGTAGCCGATGGCGTCGCCCGCGGCCAACGCGCGGCCGTCGACTTCCGCCGCGCCCTGCGCCAGGTGCAGCCAGTAGCGCCGGTGGGCGTGCAGCGGCAACGCCACCGCCTCGCCCTTGCCCAGCCGCACGCCGCGCAGCCAGGCCTGCTGGCGGATCGCCAGGCTGCCGTCGGTGCCGTCCGGCGAGGCCAGCGTCGCCCAGCGGCCGCGTCGCGCCTGCGGATCGAACGGCTCCTGCGCGTGACCCGGCGGCGCGTTGACGCGGTCGGGCTGGATCCAGATCTGCAGGAAGTGCACCGGCGCGTCCTGCGAGCCGTTGAACTCGCTGTGCTCGATGCCGTGGCCGGCGCCCATCCACTGCAGCTCGCCGCTGCGCAGCACGCCCTGGCCGCCGTTGTCGTCGCGATGCGCGAGCGCGCCATCGAGCACGTAGCTCAGGATCTCCATGTTGGCGTGGCCGTGCGGCGGGAAGCCGGCGCCGGGCGCGACGCGGTCCTCGTTGATCACGCGCAGCGGTCCCCAGCCCATCCAGGCCGGGTCGTGGTAGTGGCCGAAGGAGAAGGTGTGGTGGCTGTCGAGCCAGCCCGTCCTGACGTGGCCGCGCTCGGCGGCGGGGCGCATGACCTGCATGGTGGTGTCCCGTGCTGTAAACGAAGCCGCCGCGCCGTTGCGGACGCGACGGCGGTGGGGAAATGGCGGTGGCTGCTACTTGGTCGCGTCGGTCTTCGGCACGACCGCCTCGGTGGTGATGCGCAGCTTCACCTCGTCGCTGACGTTGGGCACGTACATCGCCACGCCGAAGTCGCTACGCTTGATGGTGGCGGTGGCGTCGAAGCCGATCGCCGGGCGCCCGGACTGCGGCTGCGGCGCGGCCTTGTTGAGGGTCACGTCGAGCACCACCGCCTTGGTCTTGTCCTTGATGGTGAGGTCGCCCGTCACCTTGAGCTTGCCTTCGCCGGCGGCCTCGACCTTGGTGCTCTTGAAGCTGGCGGCGGGGAACTTGGCGGCATCGAAGAAATCGGCGCTGCGCAGGTGTTCGTCGAAGTCGGGCACGAACGCGTTGAGGCCCGACAGCGGCAGCGTCACCTGCACGCTCGAGGCGGCGACGTCGTCGGCGTCATAGACCAGGGTGCCGTCGGCCTGGCCGAAGTTGGCCGATGGGTGGGAGAAGCCGAAGTGGCTCCACTGCGCGAGCACGACGGTGTGGTTGGGATCGAGCTTGTAGGTCACCGGCGCGGCGAATGCGGAGGCGACGGACAGCGAGAGGATGGCGGCGAGGACGAGGCGTTTCATGGGAAGGCTCCTGGGGGCATGCGTGGGAAGGGGCGCCGCGGCGGCGCCGGTGGCGTCATTCGATCCGCGCGGCTTCGGCGAACGACAGCCGCGGAGAGCGCGGGAAGATGCTGGCCGGGTCGCCCTGGCCGAGGTTGACCAGGACGTTGGACCGGATCGTGGTGCCCTTGAAGAAGGCCTCGTCGACCTTGGCTGTGTCGAAGCCCGACATCGGGCCGGCGTCCAGCCCCAGCGCACGCGCGGCCAGGATCAGGTAGGCCGCCTGCAGGCTGGAGCTGCGCAGCGCCACGCGGTACAGCCGCGCTTCGTCCGAGCCCTCGAACCAACTTTTCGCGTCCGTGTGCGGGAACAGCACCGGCAGCTTGTCGAAGAAGCGCATGTCGTAGCCGACGATCGCCACCACCGGCGCGGCCATGGTCTTGGCGTGGTTGCCCTCCGACAGCGCCGGCTCCAGCCGCGCCCTGGCTTCCTTCGACTTGACGAACACCAGCCGCGCCGGCGACGAGTTGGCCTCGGTCGGGCCGAACTTCATCAGGTCGTAGAGCCGGTGCAGGGTCTGGTCGCTGACCTCGCCGCCGAAGGCGTTGTAGGTGCGGGCGGTGCGGAACAGCTGGTCGAGGGCGGCTTCGGGCAGGACAGCGGTCATGGGGTTCCTTGTGTTGAGTCGAAAAATGCCGGCGAATGAATGCGTTGCAGGCGCCAGTGTAGAGTTCCACGGGTGACGGCACAGCCTCGCACCCGGAACGTATTAGATATATTGATGTAACAATAAGGCACTTCTTGGCCGATTCGACACAAATCTGGTCCATCAGCGACGGCCGTGCCGGCAACGTCCGGCAGGCCGCCGCGCTCGCGGCCGCGCTGGCCGGCGACGGTGGCGCCAGCGACTGCACGCTGGCGCCGCGCGCGCCGTGGCGCTGGTGCGCGCCGCGGATCCTGCCGGGCGCCGCGCGCGCCTTCGGGGCCGGGTTCGCCGCGCTGGCCGCGCAGCCGCCGGGCCTGGCCGTGGGCTGCGGGCGCCAGGCCGCGCTGGCCACGCGCCTGCTGCGCGCGCGCGGCTGGCGGGTGGTGCAGGTGCTCGATCCGCGGATCGATCCGGCGCACTGGGACCTGGTGGTCGCGCCGGCGCACGACGGCCTGGCCGGCGCCAACGTCATCAGCACCCTGGGCAGCCTGCATCCGGTCGAAGACGCCTGGCTGGCGCGGGCACGCGCGCAGTTCCCGCTGTTCGAAGACCTGCCGCGGCCACGCACGGCGGTGCTGCTCGGCGGGGGCAGCGCGCACGCGCGCTTCGACCGCATGGCGTTCGAGGTGCTGGCCTCGAAGCTGGAGGCCGCGCTGGCGCGCGACGGCGGCAGCGTGCTGCTGACCACCTCGCGCCGCACCCCGCGCGAGCTGCGCCGGGTGCTGCGCCATCGCTACGACGAGACGCCGGGATTCGCCTGGCAGGGCGAGGCCGACGGCCCCAATCCCTACCCCGGCCTGCTGGCGTGGGCGGACCGCATCGTCTGCTCGCCGGATTCGGTGAACATGGTCTCCGAGGCCTGCGCCACGCGCGTGCCGGTGTTCGTGTTCGACCCCGGCCGCGTGCGCGGCCGCCCGCGCCGCTTCCTCGACGCCCTGCTGGCCAGCGGCCGCATCCGCGCGATGGACAGCGTCCTCGCCCCGTTCGACGTCCAGCCCCTGCGCGAAACCGCCCGCGTCGCCGCCGAGATCCGCCGCCGGACGTAGGGTGGGCCCTGGCCCACCAATGGTGGGCCCCGGTCCACCACCGCGCCCCCACACCCGCGCGCACCGCGAATCGCACGCACCGTAGGGTGGGCCCTGGCCCACCGCTCGGTTCATCCAACCTCCTGCGCCGCACATCGCCAAACACGCCGCCCGGTTCTTCGGAACCTCATGTGCCGCGACGGCGGCAACGCCATGGTGGGCCAGGGCCCACCCTACGCCGGAATCAGCTTGAGCAGGCGCGCGTCGGGGCCGTCCTCGAGCAGCCAGATCGCGCCGTCCGGGCCCTGCTCGACCTCGCGGATGCGCTGGCCCATCGGATAGCGCGCGGCCTCGCGCCCACCCGTGCCGTCGAACTGGATGCGGATCAGCGCCTGCGACTTGAGCCCGCCGATGAAGCCGTGGCCGCGGAAGTACGGGAACATCTCGCCCGAGTAGATGATGAAGCCCGCCGGCGCGATCACCGGCGTCCACCACGCCACGGGCGCGTGGAATTCCGGATGCGTGTCGTGGTCGGGGATCGGCGTGCCGTCGTAGTTGTCGCCGTTGGAGACCACCGGCCAGCCGTAGTTGTGGCCGCGCACGACCAGGTTGAGCTCGTCGCCGCCGAGCGGGCCCATCTCGTGCTCCCACAGCCGTCCGGAGCCGTCGAAGGCGAGCCCCAGCACGTTGCGGTGGCCGAGCGTCCAGACCTGCGCGGCAACGCCGCCCTGCGCGGCGAAGGGATTGTCGGGCGGCACGCCGCCGTCGGCGTTGAGCCGCACGATCTTGCCGAGATTGGCCTGCAGGTCCTGCGCCGGCGTGAACTGCTGGCGCTCGCCGGAGCTGATCCACAGCTTGCCGAAGCGGTCGAAGGCGATGCGATGGCTGTAGTGGCCCGTGCCCGTCACCTTGGGCACCTGGCGCCAGACCACCTGCAGGTTGGACAGGCTGCCGCCGCTGCCGGCGTCGAGCGCCAGCGTCGCGCGCGCGACCGCGGCGCCGCGGGTGTCGCCCACGCCCTGCTCGGCGTAGCTCAGGTAGACGAGGTGGTTGCTGCTGAACTGCGGATGCAGCACCACGTCGCCGAATCCGCCCTGGCCGCCGTAGGCCACCGCCGGCACGCCGACGATCTCGCCGACCTGGCGCGTGGCCGGGTCGAACAGCCGCAGCCGGCCGCGCTTCTCGGTCACCAGCAGGCGGCCATCGGGCAGGAAGGTCATCGCCCAGGGCTCGTCGAAGCGCGCGAACTCGGTGCGCGCGAACGGCATTTCCGGCAGGCGCAGCGCCGGCAGCGGGCCGCCGGTGCGGGGCGGCGTGGTGGCGGCGGCAGAAACCGCGCCGGCGGCGCGTGCCGCGGCTGCACGGCCGGCGGCGTCCGCCTGCGCGCTGCCCGCCAGCGCCACGCGCGCCGCGTGCCTGCGCTGGTCGCCGCGGTCTTCGGCGCGTCGTGCCAGCTCCGCCCGCGCGCCTGCCGATTGCGCCCGCACGCCGTCGGCGTCGACCACCGCGCGACCGCAGGCGGGCAGCAGGAGCAGGCAGGCGATGACCGGCAGGAGGTGGCGCATGGCGGCGCTCGCTGCGGGGAGGACACGCTGGTTATACGCCTGTGCGCGGAACAGGCATGCGGAAATCGGGTACTGGCAGCGCCCGTCGGGTGCAAGGCCGCCTACCGCGTCCGCCTGCCGGAATCAGCCCTTCTCCCGCTTGCGGGAGAAGGGCTGGGCCTTGCGATCGGCCGGATGCTCAGGTCGCATCGCGCAGCCTGCGCATCTCGCGCACGTCCTCGCGCAGTTCGGTGCGCCGCTCGCTGAAGTCCAGGCCGGCCGCGCGCACCGCCGCGCGCACGGCGGCGCGGGCGCCGGCGACGGCGTCGTTCTCCACCACCCAGCGGCGGCGGCGGTCGAGCGTGCATTCCAGGCCGGCGGCCAGCAGCACGCCGTGCGCCTCGCGCAGCGCGGCGGCGGTGTGATCGTCGAGCACGCCCGCCGCGGCGCAGGCGTCGATCAGCCCCGGCGTGTCGCGCGGGCGCAGCAACGACGGCGATGATGCGGCCTCGCGCAGCACCAGGCACTGCAGCAGGAACTCCAGGTCGACCAGGCCGCCCTCGCCCTGCTTGAGGTCGAAGCCGGCGGCGTCGCTGCGGTCGAGTTCGGCGCGCATGCGCCGGCGCATCGAGGCCACGTCCTCGCGCAGCGCGGCGGCGCCGCGCGGCTGGCCGAGGGTGCCGTCGCGGATCGCCGCGAACGCCTCGCCCAGCCCCGCGTCGCCGGCGACGAAACGCGCGCGCACCAGCGCCTGGTGCTCCCACGTCCAGGCACGCTGGCGCTGGTAGTCGGCGTAGCTGGAGACGGTCGAGACCAGCAGCCCCTTGCCGCCGTCCGGGCGCAGGCGCACGTCGATGTCGTACAGCCGCCCCGCGGAGGTCACGGTGCCCAGCAGCGCGACGATCTTCTGCGCCAAGCGCGCGAACCAGCGCGAGGCCTCCAGCGGCCGCGCACCGCCCGACTGCGCTTCGCCGCCGTCGGCGCCGCGCGGCGCGTCGTACAGGAACACCAGGTCCAGGTCGGAGCCAAAACCCAGCTCCTCGCCGCCGAGGCTGCCGTAGCCGACGATCCCGAAGCGCGCGCCCGCGACCATGTCGTGCGCGGCGCGCAACTCGCGCAGCGCCAGTTCCAGCACCACGGCGAGCACGGCGTCGGCCAGCCAGGCAAGCTGGCGGGCGCTGTCGCGCGCGTGCTGGCGGCCGTCGAGCGTGGCCAGCGCGATGCGGAAGCTCAGCGCCTGGCGGGTCTCGTTGAGCGCCATCAGCGCGGTCTCGGTGTCGGCATGCTGCAGCGCCTGCGCGCACTGCGGCGCGAACGTCGCGCGCTCGGGCAGCGGGCCGGCGACGCGCGCATCGAGCAACTCGTCGAGCAGCAGCGGCACCGCGGCCAGCCGCTCGGCGAGGAAGGCGCTGCGCACCACCGCGTCGACCAGCCGCGCCAGCGCCGCCGGTTGCTCGTCGAGCAGGGCGAGGTAGCTGGCGCGGCGCAGGATGTTGTGCAGCAGCGCGAGCAGCCGCCGCAGCACCAGCTGCGAATCGATCGCCGCGCCCGCGGCCTGCGCCAGCACCGGCGCGATCCGGTCCAGCCGCGCGCGCGCGCCGTCGGACAGGTCGCGCACGCCGGGCGTGCGCGCGAAATCGCGCAGCGCGGCGTCCGCCGCGGCCGGGTCGTCGTAGCCGGCATCGGCCAGCGCCTGCGCGTCGCCGCCGTCGGGCAGCGCGCGCCAGTAGTCGGCCAGGCCGCCCGGCGCGGGCTTGCGCCGGCGCGGCGCCAGCAGCGCGTCGAACTCGGCGGCAACCTGCGCGCGCACCGCGTCGAGCCTGTCGCGCAGCGCGTCCCAGCCCGGCTCGCCCAGCCCGGCGGCGATGCGCGCGCGATCCTGCGCGTCGTCGGGCAGGACATGGGCCTGCGCGTCGCGCAGCATCTGCAGGCGGTTCTCGAGCCGGCGCAGGAACCGGTACGACGCCACCAGCATGTCGTGCGCCGCGGGCGTGAGATGGTGCGCGTCGCGCAGCGCGCGCAGCGCCGGCAGCAGGCTGCGCGCGCGCAGCGCCGGATCGCGGCCGCCGTGGATCAACTGCAGCGCCTGGGCGAGGAACTCGATCTCGCGGATGCCGCCCGGCCCGCGCTTGATGTCGTCGGCCAGGTCCTTGCGCGCCACCTCGGCGGCGATCGCCGCCTTCATCGCGCGCAGCCCGTCGAGCGCGCCGAAGTCGAGGTAGCGGCGGTAGACGAACGGCCGCAGCGTGGCCAGGAACGCCTCACCGGCATCGATGTCGCCGGCCACCGGCCGTGCCTTCTGCCAGGCGTAGCGCTCCCAGTCGCGGCCTTCGCGCTGGAAGTACTGCTCCATCGCCGCGAACGACAGCGCCACCCGCCCGGAATTGCCGAACGGGCGCAGCCGCAGGTCGACGCGGTGGCTGAACCCGTCCGCGGTCACCTCGTCGAGCAGTTTCGCCAGTTGCTGCCCGAGCCGCGCGAAGTACGCCTCGGCGGCGAGCGGGCGCGCGCCGTCACTCTCGCCGTCGCAGGCGTAGGCATAGACGAGGTCGATGTCGGAGCTGAAGTTGAGCTCGCCGCCGCCGAGCTTGCCCAGGCCGAACACCACCAGCCGCACGGCGTGGCCATCGCGGTCGCGCACCACGCCGTGGCGCTGCGCGAACTCGTCCTCGAGCGCGGCGAGCGCGCACTGCAGGCACTGCTCGGCGAGCGCCGTGCTGCCGGCCAGGGTCGCGTCGACGTCGTCCAGGCCGAGCACGTCGCGCCACACCAGCCGCGCCGAAGCGGCGGCGCGATGGCGGCGCACCAGCGCGGGCCAGTCGGCGCGGTTGTCCGCGTCGAGCACCGGGGCCGCCAGCGGTCCGGCATCGGCATCGGCGGCGAGCCGGGCCAACAACGCCGGCTGGCGCGCGAGCACGCCGATGGCGAAGTCGCTGGCGACCGCCACCCGGCGCAGCCGCGCATGCACGCCGGCGTCGGCCAGGACCTCGGGTGCGAAGCACGCGAGTGCGCGCTCGATCGCGCATTCATCCAGGGCAGTCGCGGCGTCGGTGTTCACGCCCCGATTGTGGCATCGGCGACGTTGCCGCCGTTCCTCGCTTCGCCCGCACCGCGCGCTCCAACGGCCGCAGGCTGTCATCGCCGATCCCGGGCATGAAAGCCGGGCATAAAAAAAGCCCGGAGCGGCGAACCGCTTCGGGCTTTTGCTCCCTCCCCCACGTCGGGTGCGGGTTGATCGTGAAGGAATCGTTAGCCGGTTTGCACGCTGCAGTGCAAAAGAGGACTCGCCGGTTCAGGAATCGACCCGCTCAGGCCGCCCGTGGCAGCCGCAGCGCGGCCAGCACCGTCGCGGCCGCGGCCTCGCCGGACTCGCAGCCGCCTTCCATGAACCCCTGGGTGTCGAGCGCGCAGTGCTCGCCGGCGAAATGCAGGCCGCCGACGGATTCGCCCATCGCGCCGCGCAGGCCGGTCCAGTCGCCGGGACCCAGGCAGGCGTAGCTGCCCAGCGCCCACGGCTGCGACGGCCAGTGCATGCGCACCTCGCGGGCGCCGGCGCGCGCGGCCAGCGCGCCCGGGAACACGCGGTCGAGGTCGGCCGCGGCGGCGGCGGCCTGCTGCCCGGGCGTGCCCTGCCCGAGCGCGAGGCCATGCGCGCCGCCGGTGAAGTTGGTCAGCGCGCCGCCCTCGCCCGTCTGCTTGCGGGTGGTCTCCCAGGTGCTCTGGAACGGCAGGTCGGTGAACGACGCGCCGTTGGCGCCGTGCGTGCGCCAGGGGCGGCCGGCGAACCCGATCATCAGCTTGGCGTTGGTGCCGTAGGCCAGCGTGTCGATCGCGCGGCGCTTCGCCGCAGGCAGCCCGACGTCGATGCGCACCTTGCGCAGCAGCGTGAACGGCAGCGCGAGCACGACCTGGCGCGCGCGCACCTCGCGCGTGGCGCCGTCGCGGCGCAGCGACAGCGCGTAGCCGTCGGTGTCGCCGCGCACGGCCTCGAGTGCGCTGCCGGTCTCGATCGCATCGTCCAGGCGCTGGCCGAGGCCGCGCACGATCAGGTCGTTGCCGCCGCGCACGTGGAAGCGCTCGTCGCTGGCGCCGAACACGGCGAAGCGGTCGGGCTCGTCGGTGCCGATGAAGGTGAGGAAGTTGAGCGCGGACTGGCGATCGGTCTCCAGCCCCATCTCGGTGGTGTAGGCCACGTCGATCAGCCGGCGCAGCCAGCCCGAGACGCCGTTGCGGTCGAGCCACTGCGCGATGCTGAGCGCGTCGAGTGCCTGCGCGCCCTGCGGCGCGGTGTAGAGGATGTCGCCGTCGCCGAGCGTGGCCAGGTCGCGCTCGATCGCGGCGGCGACCGGGACGAAGGCTGCGACGATCTCGCGCTCTTCGATCGCGCGGCCATCGAAGAACCAGGTGTCGTGGCCGTCGTCGCCTTCGAGCAGGTCGTCGAGCACGAGTCCGAGCTCGGCCGCGAGCGCGCGGATGCGCACGTGGTCGGTGTCGATCAGCTCGCCGCCGAGCTCGAACACCTGCGGCGCGCCTTCGCCGGGCGCGAGCCGCGCCTGCAGGCTGTGCATGCGCCCGCCGACGCGGCCGGACGCCTCGAACACGCGCACGCGCACGCCCTGCTGGCGCAGCCGCCAGGCGGCCGTGAGCCCGGCGATGCCGGCGCCGATGACCACGACTTCCTCGCCGGCCGGCATCGCCGCCAGCGGCAGCGTGCGGCAGCCGGCGAGCAGTGCGCCCGCGCCCGCGGCCTGCAGCAGGCGGCGGCGGGCGCGGTCGATGCGCAGCGCCTCGCCCTGGCCGATGAACTCGTCGAGCGGCGCGGGATCGTGCAGCGACGCCCGCGCGATGCGCGCGGCGCGCTGCAGCAGGTGGAACAGCGGGGTGCGGCCCATGTGGACGGTCCTTGCTCGGCGTCATGCCGGCGAACGCCGGCGCGGGCGCGGGGCGGCCAGCCCTTGAGTCCTGCAAGCCGGGCGTCGGGGGCGTCGCCCCGGCCTACCGCGGTCGCGGCCCTCGCCGCAGGTCGCGCAGGATCTCGCGCGCGGCGTTGCGGCCCGGCAGGCCGGTGACGCCGCCGCCCGGGTGCGTGCCCGAGCCGCACAGGTACAGCCCGCGCAGCGCGCCGCGATAGTTGCCCTGCCCGAGCAGCGGACGCGCGCTGAACAGCTGGTCCAGCCCCAGCGAGCCGTGGAAGATGTCGCCGCCCACCAGCCCGAAGGTGCGCTCCAGGTCCAGCGGCGACAGCGCCGAGTACCCCAGCACGCTGGCGCGGAAGTTCGGCGCGTACACGTCGACGGTGTCGATCATCAGGTTGGCCACGGTATCGCGGTGCGCGTCCCAGCCGCCGTCGACCTCCGGATGCACGTGCTGGCAGAACAGGCTCGCCACGTGCTGGCCAGGCGGCGCGAGGGTGTCGTCGAGCGTGGAGGAGATCACCAGCTCGACGATCGGCGCGCGCGCCCAGCCCGGGTTGTGCGCCTTGGACTTGGCGTCGAAATAGGCCTGCTCGAAGTAGCGCAGCGACGGCCCGACCAGGATCCCGCTCTGGTGGTGCGGCTGCAGCTGCGCGCCCGGCGCGGCGTTGAAGTCCGGCAGCTCCGACAGCGCCACGTTCATGCGGAACGTGCCGGAGCCGCAGCGGTAGCGCTCGATCCGCTCGGCGGTGTCGTCGTCGAGCGCGCCGCGCTCGACCAGCCGGGTGTACAGCAGCTTCGGGTTGAGGTTGGACACCACCGCCCGGGCGCGGAACTCGCGACCGTCGGCGAGCAGCGCGCCGGTGGCGCGGCCATCGTCGACGAGCACGCGCACGACCTCGGCGTCGGTCTCGATCGCGACGCCGCGCGCGGCGCACTCGGCCGCCATCGCCTGGGTGATAGCGCCCATGCCGCCGATCGCGTGGCCCCATACGCCCGATTTGCCGTTGACCTCGCCGAACACGTGGTGCAGCAGCACGTAGGCGCTGCCCGGCGTGTACGGGCTGGCGAAGTTGCCCACCACCGAGTCCCAGCCCAGCACCGCCTTGAGCGGCTCGGATTCGAACCAGTGGTCGAGCAGCTCGCCGGCCGACTTGGTGAACAGGT
The DNA here is from genome assembly GCA_035539095.1 of Luteimonas sp. GTDB lineage: Bacteria > Pseudomonadota > Gammaproteobacteria > Xanthomonadales > Xanthomonadaceae > Luteimonas. Next base: position 366,531 of record DATLJE010000009.1, on the reverse strand, counting down.
CGAGCAGGTCGCGGCGGCCGCGCATGTCCAGGTGCTTGAGCTGTTTCGCCACCGACGCCGACGCCAGCCAGTCGGCCAGCACGAAGCGGTCGGACACGTTGGGCGGCGTGCGCGGCATCAGCTCGCGCAGCACCGCGACCACGCGTTCGAGCATGGCGTAGTAGTCCGGCAGCCGCTGCGCGTCGCGCAGCGACCAGCGCGCGACCTCCGCCTGGCCATGCTCGCCGCCGAGGCGGAAGCTGCGGCCGTCGGGCAGCGGCAGGAAGTTCGCGTACGGCCGCTCGACCACGCGCAGGCCGTGCTCGGCCAGGCGCAGTTCGCGGATCACCTTCGGGTTGAGCAGGCTGACGGTGTAGCTGGCCACCGAGTTGCGGAAGCCGGGCAGGAACTCCTCGGTCACCGCCGCGCCGCCGACGATCCCGCGGCGCTCGAGCACCTGCACCTTCAGCCCGGCGCCGGCCAGGTAGGCGGCGCAGGCCAGCCCATTGTGGCCGCCGCCGACCAGCAGCACGTCGCAGTCGCGCGCGCTCATGCCGTCGCCCCGCGTTCGCGCAGCATCCGCTCGACCAGGCCGGCCAGCGCGGCCGCCGCGCGCGGGCGCGCCATCGACGCGGCCACCGCCGCGGCCTGCGGCAGCTGGATGGTGGAGGCGAACAGCTTCTCCAGAAGTGCGGACAGCCGCGGCGCGTCGAACCCAGGCTCCTCGATGCACCAGCCCACGCCGGCGTCGGCCAGCGTACGCGCGTTGCGCAGCTGCTCCTCGCGCGAGCCGCCGTGCGGGATCGGCACGAAGATCGCCGGCCGGCCGACGGTGAGCAGGTCGGCCGCGGTGGTGGCGCCGGCCCGCGCGATCACCAGGTGCGCGCCGCGCAGGCGCGCGCCCATGTCGTCGAAGAACGGGCGCAGGTCGGCGTCGATGCCGGCCGCACGCAGCCGCGCGGCGACCGCCTCGCCGTCGTCGCCCGTGTACTGCAGCGACAGCTGCAGGCGGCGACGGATCTCTTCGGGCAGCGCCAGCAGCGCCGGCGGCACCACCTCGCCGAACACGCGCGCGCCCTGGCTGCCGCCGACCACCAGCAGCCGCAGCGGCGCATCGGGCGAGAGCGCGGGATAGTCGCCGCGCGCGGCGAGGATGTCGGCGCGCACCGGGTTGCCGGTCTCGACGATGCGCGCGGCGTCGAAGCCCTCGGCGCCGGCCACCGCCGGGAACGAGGTCGCCAGCGCGTCGGCATGCCCCAGCAGCCGGCGGTTGGCCATGCTCAGCCGCGTGGCCTGCTCGTGCAGCAGCAGCGGCAGCTGCAGGCTCCTGGCCGCGACCGCCGGCGCGAAGCTCGGATAGCCGCCGAAGCCGGCCAGCAGCGCGACGCCGCGGCGCTTCATGTCGCGCCGCGCCTGCAGGGTCGCGCGCAGAATGGTGGCGCCGGCGGCGAGCTTGCCGCCGATGCCGCCGGCGAGGCTGCGCGCCGGCAGCACCACGTGCGGGATGCCTTCCAGCGCCTTGGTGTATTGCGCGCCGCGGCGCTCGGTGTAGATCACCACGCCGTGGCCGCGCGCGAGCAGCTCGCGCGCCAGCGCTTCGGCAGGGAACAGGTGGCCGCCGGTGCCGCCGGCCGCCAGGCCGACGGTCGGCGGCGCGTGCGGGGACTGGTCGATGGCCACCGTGCGGTCCGATGCGGAAACAGCGGCGACTATACGGCCTCCGACCGTGCCGCGTGCGGGCGCGTCGGGCCTGCAGCCTGCAGTTACCGCGCACGCGCGACGGTGTTGCCTCGCAGCGTCACTCCGACCTCGTCATCCGGGCATGGCGTGGAACGGGGGGACGCGCCCCGCCCACAAGCACCGCGCCGCGTGCGCCACGCGCGGCGAGCGCGACGCGATGCTTCCGCCACGATCGGTGCGCCCGCGCGTTGGCGGGCGCGTCGCCGTCAGCTCGCCGGATCCAGCCGCACCAGCATCGTCACCCGCCGGCCGTCGATGGTGCGCTCGATCTCGACCGGCAGCCCGGCCTGCAGCAACTCGTAGCGCTCGCGGCCCATGGCGGCGATGAAGCGGCGCTCGACGCGGTCGAAGGTGTAGTGGTATTCGGGATACGACGAGCGCGCGGCGGCGAACAGCATGCGGGTCTCGCGCAGGCGCAGGCCGCTCATCTGCGCGAGTTCGTCGATGTGGATCACCTGTGGCCCGCCGGCCATCGAGATGTTGGGGACTGCGCAGGCGGCCAGCGCCAGTGCGATCAGGGTCAGTTTGGTTTTCATGGCGGTGCCTCCTGGGGGAATGCGATCGTCTCGACCGCGCGCCGGCGCTTTTCCCGGCACCTGCAGGTTCGTCGAACGCGACCTGCGACTGCGCGTACTTGAAGTCACCGCGACCACCGGCACGGCAATGCGCGAAGGCGCGCACGGCGCCGCGCCAATCCGCGCAAAGAAACCAATCCGCGCAAAAGGAAAGGCCCGCTTGCGCGGGCCTCTCCATGCAACGTCTCACGGTGGCGCGGGATCAGAAATCCATCCCGCCCATGCCGCCCATGCCGCCGCCCGGCGGCATCGCCGGCTCTTCCTTCTTCGGCAGCTCGGCGACCATCGCCTCGGTGGTGATCATCAGCCCGGCGATCGACGCGGCGTTCTGCAGCGCGGTGCGGGTGACCTTGGTCGGGTCCAGGATGCCGAACTCGACCATGTCGCCGTACTCGCCGTTGGCGGCGTTGTAGCCGTAGTTGCCCTTGCCGTCCTTGACCTTGTTGAGGACGACCGAAGGCTCCTCGCCGGCGTTGGCGACGATCTCGCGCAGCGGCGCTTCCATCGCGCGCAGGGCGATCTGGATGCCGTGGTTCTGGTCCTCGTTGATGCCCTTGATGTCGCCGATCGCGGCCAGCGCGCGGATCAGCGCGACGCCGCCGCCCGGGACCACACCTTCCTCGACCGCAGCGCGCGTGGCGTGCAGGGCGTCCTCGACGCGGGCCTTCTTCTCCTTCATCTCGATCTCGGTCGAGGCGCCGACCTTGATCACCGCCACGCCGCCGGCCAGCTTGGCCACGCGCTCCTGCAGCTTCTCGCGGTCGTAGTCGGAGGAGGTCTCCTCGATCTGCGCCTTAATCTGCTTGATGCGGCCCTCGATGCCCGACGATTCGCCGGCGCCGTCGATGATGGTGGTGTTCTCCTTGGAGACCTGCACCTTCTTGGCGCGGCCCAGGTCCTTGATCGTCGCCTTTTCGAGCGACAGGCCCACTTCCTCGGAGATCACGGTGCCGCCGGTAAGGATCGCCATGTCCTCCAGCATCGCCTTGCGGCGGTCGCCGAAGCCCGGGGCCTTCACGGCGCAGACCTTGACGATGCCGCGGATGGTGTTGACCACCAGGGTCGCCAGCGCCTCGCCTTCCACTTCCTCGGCGACGATCAGCAGCGGCTTGCCGGCCTTGGCCACGCCCTCGAGGACGGGCAGCAGGTCGCGCACGTTGGAGATCTTCTTGTCGTGCAGCAGGATGAAGGGATCATCCAGCTCGGCCGACATCGACTGCTGGTTGTTGATGAAGTACGGCGACAGGTAGCCGCGGTCGAACTGCATGCCCTCGACGACGTCGAGCTCGTTGTCCAGGCCCGAGCCTTCCTCGACGGTGATCACGCCTTCCTTGCCGACCTTCTTCATCGCGTCGGCGATGATGGTGCCGATCGACTCGTCGCTGTTGGCCGAGATCGTGCCGACCTGGGCGATCGCCTTGTCGTCGGCGGTGGGCTTGGAGAGGTTCTTCAGCTCGCCGACGGCGGCCTTGACGGCCTGGTCGATGCCGCGCTTGAGGTCCATCGGGTTCATGCCGGCGGCGACCGCCTTGGAACCCTCGCGGATCAGCGCCTGGGCCAGCACGGTGGCGGTGGTGGTGCCGTCGCCGGCGTTGTCGGACGTCTTGGACGCGACTTCCTTCACCATCTGCGCGCCCATGTTCTCGAACTTGTCGGCCAGCTCGATTTCCTTGGCGACGCTCACGCCGTCCTTGGTGATCGTCGGGGCGCCGTAGCTCTTCTCGAGCACGACGTTGCGGCCCTTCGGGCCGAGGGTCGCCTTGACGGCGTTGGCGAGGATGTTGACGCCACGCACCATCTTCGCGCGCGCGTCCTCACCGAAACGGATTTCTTTTGCAGCCATGATGGAACTCCGAAGTAGGGATTCGTAGGGCGGGCCCTGGCCCGCCATTTGCAAATGGGTAACGCCGGGCGGCGGGCCTGGGCCCGCCGGGCGTCAGCCGAGGACTGCGAGGATGTCGTCCTCGCGCACGATCTTGTATTCGACGCCTTCGAGCTTGTAGGCGCTGCCCGAGTACTGGCCGTAGATGACCTTGTCGCCGACCTTGACCTTCGGCGCGCGCACGCTGCCGTTGTCCAGGGCCTTGCCCTCGCCGACCGCGACCACTTCGCCCTTGGTCGGCTTTTCCTTGGCGTTGTCGGGGATGACGATGCCGCCGGCGGAAACTTCGTCGGCTTCGATCGGCTTGACGACCACGCGGTCGTAGAGCGGCTTCAGATTCATTGCAACCCTCGCAAGTGATTGATTGGTTAGGGGAACGGGTGGAGCGGGGCGCGGATTCTAGCAATCGCCCATGACGAGTGCCAACGCCGCGCACGAATAAAACCCGGCGAACCGGGATGGCCGGGAGATGGGGGGAGGGCGACGCCTTTCAAGGGGTGGCGACGAAAATTTCGCGGGCGCCATTTCTGCGTGGGCGGCGCCGGGGTGCGGCCATTTCCACCGGACTAGGGTCGCCCCCGGATGGCGCGGCCACCCGTGCGCCGACAGGATCGCCGGATTGCCCGCCGCCGGAGTCCCGCATGCCCCGCATCGCCGCGCCGTCCGCCATCGGCCTCCTCGCCGCCGGCCTGCTGGTCGCGCCGGGCGCCGCCGGCGCCGCCGTGTTCGTCAACGAGCTGCACTACGACAACGCCGGCAGCGACAGCGGCGAGCGGATCGAGGTGGTGGCCACCGCCGGCGAGGACCTCTCCGGCTACCGCGTCTACCTCTACAACGGCGGCGGCTCGCCTGGCAGCGCGACCAGCTACGGCAACCGCGCGGTCCCGGCCGGCAGCACCGTCGCCTGCGGCGGCAGCGCGCGCATCGCGGTGCTCGAGTACCCGCGCGACGGGCTGCAGAACGGTCCCAACGACGCCATCGCCCTGGTCGACGCCGGCGGCGCGGTGGTGCACTTCCTCGGCTACGAGGGCAGCGTGACCGCCGCCAGCGGCCCGGCCGCGGGCCTGACCAGCGACAGCCTGCCGGTGGCCGAGGGCAGCGGCACCGCGGCCGGCACCTCGCTGCAGCTGCGCGGCAGCGGCAGCACCCGGGGCGACTTCAGCTGGGCGGCCTCGTCGGCCGCGAGCTTCGGCGCCTGCAACAGCGGGCAAAGCTTCGACGGCGGCGGCGATCCGGCGCCAATGATCGTTTCCACCAGTCCCGCCGACGGCGCCACCGACTTCCCCGCCGCGGGTGACCTGGAGGTGACGTTCAGCGAGCCCGTGACCGCGGCCAGCGGCGCCTTCTCCCTGGCCTGCGACGTTTCCGGCGCGGTCGCGCTCGCCCACCCGGCCGCCGGGGCCAGCTTCGCGCTGTCCACCGGCACCGCCCTGCACGGCGGCGAGCACTGCACGCTGAGCGTCGTCGCGGCCAAGCTCGCCGACGCCGCCGGCCAGCATCCGGCTGCGGGCGCGAGTGTCGGCTTCACCGTCGCCGCGGGCGGCGGTGGCGGCGACGGCTACTACGCGCACGTCAACGCCGGCAGCCCGGAACAGCTGCGCTGCTCGCTGCACCGGACCATCCGCGGCCACACCGCCTATCCCTACTCCGGCAGCGGTACCAGCACCTGGACGATCCTGGAGATCGCCGACGAGGATCCGGCCAACCCCGGGCGCATCCTCGACACCTACCGCAACCGCAGCTACGCCAAGGGCAGCGACCGCGCCGGCACCGGCTCCGGGCTCACCTACAACCGCGAGCACAGCTGGCCCAACTCGCTGGGCTTCGGCACGCCCACCGGCGACCTCGGCCTGCCGTACGCGCCGTACACCGACACCCACATGCTCTATCTCACCGATTCGGCCTACAACGCCGACCGCGGCAACAAGCCCTACGCCGACTGCCCCGCCCAGGGCAGCTGCGCCGAGCGCGCCACCGAGGCCAACGGCGGCCGCGGCGGCGGCAGCGGCGCGTACCCGGGCAATTCCAACTGGGTGAAGGGCCCGGACGGGAACGCCGGCTCGTTCGAGGCGTGGGGCGGGCGCAAGGGCGACATGGCGCGCGCGGTGATGTACATGGCGATCCGCTACGAAGGCGGCCAGGACATCCACACCGGCCAGTCCGAGCCGGACCTGGAGCTCACCGACGACCGCAGCCGCATCGTCAAGACCTCGTCGTCGCCGGCGTACATGGGCCTGCTCTCGACCCTGCTGGCCTGGCACCAGGCCGATCCGCCGGACGCCGCCGAGCGCGCGCGCAACGAGGTGGTCTACAGCTTCCAGGGCAACCGCAACCCGTTCGTGGACCACCCCGAATGGGCGACGCGCGCGCTGTTCGAATCCGCCGAACCGGCGACCTGCCAGATGAATTGACGGCCGCGGACAAGGCCCGCCCGCGCACGGCCCCGTACAATCGCGGGCATGCCCGCCTGCGTCGCCTTCTGCGCCTGCCCCGACGCCGCTACCGCCACGCGCATCGCCGACGTGCTGGTCGGCGAGCGCCTGGCCGCGTGCGTGAACGTGCTGCCCGGCGTGACCTCGGTCTATCGCTGGCAGGGCGCGGTGGAGCGCGCCGGCGAGGTGCTGCTGCTGATCAAGACGGCCACCGACCGCGTGCCGGCGCTGTCGCAGCGCATCGTCGCGCTGCATCCCTACGAACTCCCGGAAGTGGTCGCGGTCGAAGCCGCTGCCGGCCTGCCGGCCTACCTGGACTGGGTCGCCGCGCAGTGCGCGCCGGACCCATCGGAGCCCTGACCGAAGTGAAGCCGTTCCCGTCCCGCTGGCGGCGCCTCGCCGCCGCCTTCGCCCTGTGCATGGCCGTCGCGCCGTGGGCCAGCGCCGCCATCGACGAGGAGGACCTGCTGCCGGTCGACCAGGCCTTCGCGCTGTCGGCCAAGGCGGCCGCCGCCGACCGCATCGCGCTGGAGTGGAGGATCGCCGACGGCTATTACCTGTACCGGCACCGGATCAAGGTCGTTGCGGCCGATGGCTCCCGACTCGGCGCGCTCGACCTGCCGCACGGGCAGGCGCACGAGGACGAGTTCTTCGGCCGCGTGGAAACCTTCCGCAAGCACCTGGCCGGCGGCGTGCCGGTGCGCGCCGCGGACGGCGGCAGGGTGGTGCTGAAGGTCAGCTACCAGGGCTGCGCCGACGCCGGCGTGTGCTATCCGCCGCAGACGCGCACGGTGGCGGTGGCGATGCCGGCTGGCTCCGACAATGCCCTTGTGGGAGCGGCTTCAGCCGCGCGCTCTTCGGTGGATCGCGGCGGAAGGGAAAAGCTCGCGGCTGAAGCCGCTCCCACGGGAACCGCCGCAAGCGACGGCGGCTTCGCGGCGCTCGGCCAATCGCTCGGCAAGCCGCGCGGCGCTCCACTGGCGGGCAACGACAGCGCCACCGGCGACGCGCTGCCGCTGCCGCCGGAGCAGGCGTTCGGCTTCGAGGCGATCGCCGACGGCCCGCACGCGCTGCGGCTGCGCTTCACCCCGGCGCGCGGCTACTACCTGTACCGCGACAAGACCTCGCTGCAGCTCGCCGCCGACGGCATCGCGCTGGAAGCGCCGCGCTGGCCGGCGGGCGTGCGCCATCGCGACGAGCATTTCGGCGACGTGGTGGTGTTCTTCGACCAGGTCGAGGTGCCGCTGCCGCTGCGGCGCGTGCCGGCGGCGACCGGCGCGCAGAAGGTGGTGCTCACCGCGACCTTCCAGGGCTGCCAGGACGAGGGCATCTGCTATCCGCCGATGACGCGGCGCGTGGCGATCGAGCTGCCGGCGGCGGATGGAGCGGGTCTTGTGGGAGCGGCTTCAGCCGCGAACTCTTCGGGTGCAACCGACGCCACGGCATCGACCGTAGCAACGACGGAAGTCGCGGCTCCCGGGGCCGTCGCTTCGCCTGTCGCGACTCCCATCGCTCCTACAACAGGTGCCGGTGAGGATTTGGGGAAAGAGCTCGCGGCTGGAGCCGCTCCCACGACAGCGCGTCCGGGCAGCGACGGCCTGGCCGAGGACGCGCGCCTGGCCGCCGGCCTGTCCGGCGCGGGGCGCTGGACGACGCTGCTGTGGTTCTTCCTCGGCGGGCTGGCGCTGGCGTTCACGCCCTGCGTGCTGCCGATGATCCCGATCCTGTCGGGCCTGATCGCCGGCGCCGGCACGCGCCTGGGCACGGGCCGCGCGCTGTGGCTGTCGTTCGTCTACGTGCTCGCCAACGCGCTGGTGTTCACCGTTGCCGGCGTGGTCGCGGGGCTGGTCGGCGCCAACCTGCAGGCGGCGTTCCAGGTGCCGTGGGTGATCGTGCTGTTCGCATTGCTGTTCGTCGCCCTGGCGCTGTCCTCGTTCGGGCTGTTCGAGCTGCAGCTGCCGGCTGCGGTGCGCGCGCGGCTCGGCGGCATCAGCGACCGCCAGCGCGGCGGCTCGATGCTGGGCGTGGCGGCGATGGGCGCGCTGTCGGCGCTGATCGTCGGGCCGTGCGTGGCGCCGCCGCTGGCGGCGGCGGTGCTGTTCATCAGCCAGGGCCACGACGCGGTGTTCGGCGGGCTGGCGCTGTTCGTGCTCGCGATGGGCATGGGCCTGCCGCTGCTCGCCTTCGGCGTCGCCGCCGGGCGCGGCATGCCGACCAGCGGGCCATGGATGACGCAGGTGCAGCGCGGCTTCGGCTTCGTGTTCCTCGGGCTCGCGGTGTGGATGCTGTCGCGGATCGTGCCGGGCGTGGCGACCCTGGCGCTGTTCGGCGCGCTGGCGCTGGCGGCCGCGGCCTGGGCGTTCAACGGCACGCGCGCCGAGGGCGAGCGGCTGCGCTGGCTCGCGCGCTTCGCCGGGCTGCTGCTGGCGGTGGTCGGCGCGGCCGAGCTGTTCGGCGCGCTGGCCGGCAACGGCAATCCGCTGCGGCCGCTGGCCGGGATCGGCGGCGGGACAGCGCAGCCCGCGCCCGCGTTCCACACCATCAAGTCGAGCGCGGACCTCGACCGCGAACTCGCCGCCGCGCAGGCCGCGGGCAGGCCGGTGTTGTTCGATTTCTATGCCGACTGGTGCGTGTCGTGCAAGGAGATGGAGGCCTACACCTTCACCGATCCGGCGGTGGGCGCGGCGCTGGGCGGCTTCGTCCTGCTCAAGGCCGACGTCACCGCCAACGACGACGTCGACCAGGCGCTGATGCGGCGCTTCGGCATCGTCGGGCCGCCGGCGACGCTGTTCTTCCACGGCTCTGCGGACGAGCGCCGCGGCCTGCGGCTGGTCGGCTTCGAGAAGGCGGCGCCGTTCGTCGAGCGCCTGCGGCACGCGGCCGGGGCGCCGTAATGGGCGCGCAACCATGAATTCGGGCGCGAAGGTCGTGCTGGTGGCGCTGGCCGCCGGCGCGCTGGGGGTCGCGGCCAGCATCGCGCTCAACGGGCCGGGCCCGCTGCTGGGCACCGAAGCGGGGCAGCGGGTGGTGCAGGAGGCCTATCGCGCCACCGCGCCCGAACCGCCGGCCGGGGTGGCGGTGGCAGAGCGCGGGCGGAAGGCGCCCGCGTTCACCGTGCCCGGCCTGGACGGCCGGCCGGTCGCGGTCCCCGCCGCGTGGGCCGGGCGGCCGGTGCTTGTCAACGTCTGGGCCAGCTGGTGCGGGCCGTGCATCGAGGAAATGCCGGAACTGCAGCGCTTCCACGCCACACAGGGCGCGAACGGCACGCAAGTGGTCGGCATCGCGCTGGACGACGCGGCGGCGGTGCGGGACTTCCTGCGGCGCGTGCCGGTCGACTACCCGATCCTGGTCGACGCCGCCGGCCCGGCCGACGCCGGCGTGCGGCTGGGCAATCCCAAGGGCGTGCTGCCGTACTCGGTGCTGCTGGCCGCCGACGGCACGGTGCTCAAGCAGCGCATCGGGCCGTTCGAGCACGGCGAGGTCGACGCCTGGGCGAACGCATCCCCGTAGGAGCGCCCTACAAGCTCTAGAGCCGCGACTCAAACAATCGCTTAAATCCCCGAAGTTCGGCGATCTGGACAGCAACGGCCGCTTCGCGCAGACTGGTGCCCCGTTCGTCCCGCCTCGCCATGGCCAAGCTGCTGGTCCTGCACGGTCCCAACCTCAACCTGCTCGGCAGCCGCGAGCCGGAGGTCTACGGGCGCACGACGCTGGCCGAAATCGACGCCGACCTGCAGGCGCGCGCGCTGGAAAAAGGCCACGACCTGTCCAGCTTCCAGTCCAACGCCGAGCACGTGCTGGTCGAGCGCGTCCAGGCCGCCCGCGACGACGGCACCGACTTCATCCTGCTCAATCCGGCCGGCTTCACCCACACCTCGGTGGCCCTGCGCGACGCCCTCGCGGCGGTCGCGATCCCCTTCATCGAGGTCCACCTGTCCAACCCGCACGCGCGCGAGCCGTTCCGCCGCCAGAGCTATTTCAGCGACCTGGCCGTGGGCGTGGTCTGCGGCTTCGGCGCGCTCGGCTACGGGCTGGCGCTGATCGCCGCGACCCGCCAGCTCGAGGAGCGCGCGCCGTGAGCGGCCGCCCGGCCCGGGACCGCCTGCCCCGCGACCGCTGACGCGGCCGGGACGCCACATCGACCGCCGCCGCGAACCGGCGCGCCACGACCACCACGAGAGGCCTTCATGGACCTGCGCAAGATCAAGAAACTCATCGACCTGCTCGAGGAATCCAACCTCGCCGAAATCGAGATCAAGGAAGGCGAGGAGTCGGTGCGCCTGGCGCGTACGCCGTCGGGCGCGGCGCCGATGAGCTACGCCCCGGCACCCGTCTATGCCGAAGCCCCGCGCCCGCAGCCCGCGATGCCGATGCAGTCCCCGGTCGACGCCGCCACCGGCGGCCGCCCTGCCGAGGGCGGCCCGGCCCTGCCGGAAGGCCACGTCGTGCGCGCGCCGATGGTCGGCACCTTCTACGCCTCGCCGGCGCCCGACAAGCCGGCCTTCGTCAGCGTCGGCCAGGCGGTCAAGGCCGGCGAGACGCTGGGCATCATCGAGGCGATGAAGATGTTCAACCCGATCGAGGCCGACGTCTCCGGCACCGTGCTCGCGATCCAGTGCGAGAGCGGGCAGCCGGTGGAGTTCGACCAGCCGCTGTTCGTGATCGGCTGAGGCGGCCGCGATGCTGGACAAAGTCGTCATCGCCAACCGCGGCGAGATCGCGCTGCGCATCCTGCGCGCGTGCCACGCCCTGGGCATCCGCACGGTCGCGGTGCATTCCACCGTCGACCGCAACCTCAAGCACGTGGCGATGGCCGACGAGTCGGTCTGCATCGGCCCGGCGCCGTCGGCCGAGAGCTACCTCAACATGGCCTCGATCATCGCCGCGGCGGAGGTCACCGATGCGCAGGCCATCCACCCGGGCTACGGCTTCCTGAGCGAGAACGCGGACTTCGCCGAGCGCGTGGAGCAGTCGGGCTTCGTCTTCATCGGGCCCAAGGCCGACACCATCCGCCTGATGGGCGACAAGGTCGAGGCGATCCGCGCGATGAAGGCCGCCGGCGTGCCCTGCGTGCCGGGCAGCGGCGGCCCGTTGGGCGACGACAGCGACGCCAACCTGGCGATCGCGCGCGAGATCGGCTACCCGGTGATCGTCAAGGCCGCGGGCGGCGGCGGCGGGCGCGGGATGCGCGTGGTGCACACCGAGGCCGCGCTGGCGACCGCCATCGCCACCACCAAGACAGAGGCCAAGGCGGCGTTCGGCAACGACATGGTGTACATGGAGAAGTTCCTCGAGAACCCGCGCCACGTCGAGATCCAGGTGCTGGCCGACGGCCAGGGCAACGCCATCCACCTGGGCGAGCGCGACTGCTCGATGCAGCGCCGCCACCAGAAGGTGGTCGAGGAGGCGCCCGCGCCGGGGATCACGCCCGAGCAGCGCGCGCAGATCGGCAAGGTGTGCGTGGAGGCCTGCATCCGCATCGGCTACCGCGGCGCCGGCACGTTCGAGTTCCTGTACGAGGACGGCCGCTTCTACTTCATCGAGATGAATACCCGCATCCAGGTCGAGCACCCGGTCACCGAGCTGGTCACCGGCATCGACCTGGTGCGCGAGCAGCTGATGATCGCGGCCGGCCGCAAGCTGTCGATCAAGCAAAGCGACGTGGTGCTGCGCGGCCATGCGATCGAATGCCGCATCAACGCCGAGGACCCGGACAGCTTCCTGCCCTCGCCCGGCCTGATCCAGCATTTCCACGCGCCCGGCGGCCCCGGCGTGCGCGTGGACTCGCACGTGTACGAGGGCTACCGCGTGCCGCCCAACTACGACTCGATGATCGGCAAGCTGATCGTCCACGGCGCCGACCGCGAGCAGGCCATCTGCCGCATGCGCGTGGCGCTCTCGGAGATGGTGGTCGACGGCATCAAGACCAACGTCCCGCTGCAGCAGCGCATCCTCGCCGACGGCGGCTTCGCGCAGGGCGGGCAGAACATCCACTACCTCGAGAAGCGCCTGGCCGAACGCAAGGACAAGGCGCTGTCGATCGGGTAGGCCGCGCACGGCGTGCCTAGCGCTTCGTGCTCCAGCGGCGCAGTGCCCGCTCGCCCTCGTCGCTGACCAGCAGCGCGCGAGAGCCGCGGCGGCGGCGGACCCACCCGTGCGCGAGCAGCGCGTCGAGCAGGCGCGCGCCGAGCTGGCCGCCGATGTGCGGCCGGCGCTCGCTCCAGTCCAGGCAGGGGCGCAGCGCGGGGCGCCGCAGCGCCGCGTCGGGCGGCTCGATGCCGAGCGCATCCAGCCCGCGCGCGCCGCGGGCGGTGAGCGTCCATGCCGCGTCGGCGCGATCGATCCAGCCGCTCGCGATCCAGCCGTCGGCCAGCCGCACCGCGAGCTCGCCGGCGAGGTGGTCGTAACAGGTGCGCGCGTGGCGCAGGGCGAGGTCGCGCGGGCCGGGGACGGGCGCGCGCGGCGCCGCGGACGACACCGCCATCAGCGCCTCGAGCACGTGCGAGACCTCGGCCGAGGCGAGCCGGTGGTAGCGGTGCCGTCCCTGCTTCTCGATCGCCAGCAGGCCGGCCTCGGCCAGCTTGCCCAGGTGCGCGCTCGCGGTCTGCGGGGTGACGCCGCCGGCCTGCGCCAGTTCGCCCGCCGTGCGGCTGCGGCCGTCCATCAGCACGGCCAGCATGAGCGCGCGCGCAGGATCGCCGATCAGCGCGGCGATCCGGGCCATTGAAGGGCCTGCGTCCATGTTTCGATCATGGACGAAACATTCTTGCCGGCGCAAGCGCAGCATGGCGGTCCCTTCCGTGGACCGGCGACGATGAACCGGCGTGACCTGATGAAGCTTTCCGCACTCGGCCTGGCGGCGCAGGCGCTGGCGCCCGCCGGCGCATCGGCGGCCACCACTGCGCTGCCCGCCGTCGAACGCAGCCGCGTGCCGTGGAGCCGCGACGGCGAAACCCTGCAGCTCGCCCTCGTTCGCCAGCCCGCAGCGGGGCCGGTGGTGCTGTACGTGCACGGCGCCACGTTCCCGGCCGCGCTGTCCGCCGGCTGGCGCATGGACGGCATGTCGTGGCTGGACCAGCTGCAACGCGCGGGCATGGACGCCTGGGCGTTCGACTTCGCCGGCTACGGCGGGTCCGACCGGCCGGCGGCGTTCGAACGCGACGCGGACGCATCGCCGCCGTACGGGCGCTGCGAAGCGGCGGCCGACCAGGTCGCGACCGTGCTGCGGCACGTCCGCGCGCAGCGTCCCGACGCGCCGATCCACGTCGTCGCGCATTCCTGGGGCACCTTGCCGGCGCGGCTGGCGGCGATCGCGCATCCGCAGCTGGTCTCGCGCCTGGTGCTGTTCGGGCCGGTGGTGCAGCGCGACGGCGAGCCGCCCGCCGCGCCGGCGCGCGAGCCGGCCTGGACGCTGCTGACCGCCGCGCAGCAGCGACCGCGCCAGCGCACCGGCATGCCCGACGCACTGCCCACGCCGGTGGACGACGACGAACTGGAGCGCTGGTGCGCGGCCTACCTCGACAGCGACCCCGGCTCGCGTTCGCGCTCGCCGCGCTCGGGCAAGGTGCCCAACGGTCCCGGCGCCGACATCGACGCGCTGTGGGCCGGCGCATCGCTGGTCGACGACGGCCGCATCCGCCAGCCCACGCTCATCGTGCGCGGCGAATGGGACCACGTCACCACCGACGCCGACGCCGCGCGCCTGTTCGCCGCGCTCGCGCACGCCGCGGACAAGCGCGACGTCAAGATCGCCGGCGGCAACCACTGGCTGCACCTGCAACCGCGGCGACGCGCGCTGTGGGCCGAGACGCTGTCGTTCCTGCGCGAAGGAGATGCCGCATGATCGCCGTGATCTTCGAGGTCGAGCCGCATCCGGCCGGCCGCGACGAGTACTTCGCCATCGCCGCCGGGCTGGCGGACGACCTGCGCCGCGTCGACGGCTTCCTCTCGATCGAGCGCTTCCAAAGCGTGGCCGACCCGAACCGGCTGCTGTCGCTGTCGCTGTGGCGCGACGAAGCCGCGATCGCCGCCTGGCGCGCGCATCCCCCGCACGCCGCCGCGCAGGCGCGCGGCAACGCCGAGCTGTTCCGCCACTGGCGCATCCGCGTGGCCGAGGTCGTGCGCGAACGGGAGCACGGCGACGCGGCATCGCCCGCGGCCGGGTGAGCGCACGCTGGCCGCGCATCCCCGCATTGGCTATCGTGGCCGCCTCGCCCGACCGCGCCTCGCCATGCCCTTCCTCGAACTCACCCTGCGCTGCCGCGAAGCCGAGCAGGCGCGCTACGAGCGCGCGCTGGAGGACGTCGGCGCGCTGGCGGTGACGATGCAGGACGCACACCTGGACGCGGCCGACGAACAGGCGATCTTCGAGCCGGGCGTGGGCGAGACGCCGCTGTGGGAGGAGATGACGCTGTCGGCGCTGTTCCCGCACGACGCCGATGCGCTGGCGCTGCTGGCGGCGCTGGAGGCGTTCGACCCGGCGCTGGACTGGACGTGCGCGGGCTTCCGCAACGTCGAGGACCAGGACTGGGAGCGCGCGTGGATGGACCAGTACGCGCCGCTGCGCTTCGGCGCGCGCACCTGGATCGTGCCGTGGAACCAGGAACTGCCTGCGGACGCGGCCACGGACGACGCCGCGGTGGTGCGGCTCGACCCCGGCCTGGCCTTCGGCTCCGGCACCCATCCGACCACCGCGCTGTGCCTGCAGTGGCTCGACGGCCTGGCCGCGCGCGGCGAATTGCAGGGTCGCGCGGTGCTGGATTTCGGCTGCGGCAGCGGCATCCTCGCGCTGGCCGCGCTCAAGCTCGGCGCCGAGCGCGCGGTGGGCGTGGACAACGACCCGCAGGCGTTGCTGGCAACGCGCGACAACGCGCAGCGCAACGGCGTCGACGCGCGGCTGGAGGTGTTCCCGCCGGCGCAGGAACCAGCGGCGACGTACCCGGTGGTGGTCGCCAACATCCTGGCCTCCGCGCTCGACGCGCTGGCCGGCACGCTGGCCGCGCGCGTCGCCGCGGGCGGGCGCATCGCGCTGTCGGGCATCCTCGACGGCCAGCAGGCGCCGCTGCTGCGGCGCTACGGCGCGTGGTTCGACGACCTGCAGGTGGCCATCGAGGGCGACTGGGTCCGCATCGACGGCGTGCGCCGCGCGTAGGCCGGCGCTGCGCCCCAACCCGCGACGCATGCGGTGTACGGCGTGCGGACACGCCATGGCCGCCGTGGGCGCCGGCATGCACGGTCCGCGCCGGCCCTGCGCCCGTGATTGAATAGCGCCATGTTCATCAACTGTCCCTACTGCAAGGCTCTGGTCGCCACCGATCCGGCCACCGACCTGCCGCCGGAGCAATGCCCGCGCTGCGCGGCGAAACTGCGCGAGGCACCGGTCGAGGCGACGGCGGCGGAGACTCCCGCCGCGATGGGCGAGCAAGCTTCCGTTGCTGCGCCGGCGCCGGGCCAACCGCCCGGGGCGCCGGCGCCCGATGCCGCGGCGCTGGCCACCGCCGCTTCGCCGCCTTCGGAGCTGTCCTCGCAGATCCACCGGATCGTCGCCGGCGAGCCCATCGAGCCGGTGGCGCCGACGGTCGTTCCGATCGCCGCCTTGCTGAAGCCCGCTGCGCCGCCAGTCCCGCCCGCGCAGCCGCAGCGGCCGGCAGCATCCTCGTCGTCGCCCTCGCCGCCTGCGTCGACAGCGGCGCATTCACCGGCCGGATCGCCGGCGCGTCCCGAGGCAGCGCCGGAGCCTGGCGCTGCCGCACCCGCGGTTGCGGCGACGGCTGCTTCCGCGATTGAAGCGACTTCCTCCACTTCCGCGACTCCCGCCACGATCGCGACTGCCGCGGCCGCCGAGACCGCCGCGGGCCTGGCCGATGCCGGCGCCGAAACCGCGGTCGCCGCGGAGCCGACGCCGTCCGCCGCAGCGGCGCCGGTGGGCGACACGCCCGCGCCCGATGTCGCCAGGGACACCGACGCCGACGTGGATACCAGCATCGATGCCGATGCCACGTCCGCCTCGCCTCCCGCCGCCTCGCCGCTGTCGGCAACAGCGCCGACAACCGCGGCGCCGGGCGTCACCGCCGCCGCCAAGCCGCTCCCCAGCTTCGCGCGCCGCCATGCCGGCCCGGGCCACGGTGGATTCCACTGGAAGACGGCCACCGCCGTCGCCACGCTCGCGCTGCTGCTCGCGCTGCAGCTGCTGCTCGCCGACCGTGCGCGCCTGGCCGCGGACGCGCACTGGCGTCCCCTCGTGTCGACGCTGTGCGGCGCGCTGGGCTGCAGCGTGCCGCCCTGGCGCGAGCCGGCGGCGTTCTCCGTGCTCGCGCGCGACGTGCGACCGCATCCGGCCACGCCCGGCGCGCTGCGCGTCACCGCGACGTTCCGCAACGACGCGCGCTGGGCGCAGCCGTGGCCGCGGCTGCGGCTGACGCTGTCCGACGTCGACGGCCGCGTCGTGGCCGCGCGCGACTTCGCCGCGGCCGACTACCTCGGCGCCACGCCGGCGCAGGCCGAACTGCACAGCGGGCAGAGCGCGTCGATCGCGATGGACATCGCCGAGCCGGCGCGCCGCAGCGTGGCCTTCGACTTCGACCTGCACTGACGCGCCGCCACGCGCGCGCGGCCGGCCAGGCGCGAACGACATCCGCAGTGGCACCCGGCCAGCGGGCGCGGCGGGGAACCATTCGCATCGCCGGCCATCGGCCCGCGCATCGCGCGCCGGCCATCGCATTGGCACGCGCGACGACGGCGCGCTAGACTCCGGCTCCCCGTCGCCTGCCGCCGGGCGCGAACCACCGGGGACATCGTTGAACGCCGAACGCACCGACAACGCGAACCGCAGCGGCGCCCGCCCGCCCCTGCGCGAGCACGTCGCGAACTCCGTGCGCCGCTACATCGGCGACCTCGACGGCTGCGGGACCACCAACCTCTACGAGATCGCGCTGCGCGAGCTCGAGATCCCGCTGTTCATCGAAGTGCTCAACCACTGCGACGGCAACCAGAGCCGCGCCGCCGCGATGCTCGGCATCCACCGCGCCACGCTGCGCCGCAAGCTGCGCGAATACGGACTGTCCTGAAGCCGGGACCGGCAACCAGGCATCGGATCGGAAAACAGAAATCGTGGGAGCGGCTTCAGCCGCGAGCTCATGCTGCGCGTCGGCGCAAATGCGCGACATCGCGGCGCGCGGACGCGGCGCGCGATCTCATCCCGGCATCAACGCCCAGTAGACCGCGTAGAACACCACCCAGGCCGCCAACCACGCGCGCAGCAGCCGCGCCGCGCCCAGCCGCGGCGCCAGCCAGCGCGCGAGCCCGCCCGCCAGCAGCGCCACCGCCAGGAACCGCGTTCCGCGCGCCACCACGCTGCCGGCGATGAACGCGAGCCAGCCCACGCCCGCCGCCGGCGCCTGCACCGCGTACAGCTTGTAGGGCGCGCCGGAGAACCCGCCCACCACCAGCCCCGCGCCGCCCAGTGCCTGCAGCTGGCCGCGCACGCGCTCGACCAGCCCGGGGCCGATCGCCGGCAGCTGGTCGAACAGCGCCAGCAGCGCCGATCCGTGCCGTGGCGCCAGCGCGTACAGCAGCAGGCCACCCACCACGGCGCCAGCCAGCGCGGATGCGCAACCCAGCAGCGCCGCGCGCCGGGACGACAGCGCCAGGCGGCTGATCCACACGTCCGGCACCACGAAGAACAGCGTCGCCTCGGCGAAGCCCCAGGCCAGCGCGACCGCCTGCGCGCGCCGGCCGTCCGTCCACGTCCCATCCGTCCCTTGCCCGGCCGCCGCTCCGCGCATGGCGCGTCCCCTCCCCGTTCCCTGCGAATCCATTGTAGGAGCGCACCGGGGCGCGACTGCCTTTCGCGGGGAAAGCGGTCGCGCCCCGGTGCGCTCCTACAGTTTGCGATCCCGATTCGTGCCAGACGCAAACCCGCATGAGCCGGAACCGTCTCCCGCCTCTCGTACAATATCGCCCCCGCCGCACCGCCTTCCGCCATGCCCACGCATCCGCCCGCCGCGCCGGTGAAGATCCGCCGCGCCCTGCTCTCCGTCTCCGACAAGACCGGCCTGGTCGAGCTCGCGCGCGCGCTCGACGCGCGCGGCGTGGAGCTGCTCTCCACCGGCGGCACCGCCAGGGCGATCCGCGATGCCGGCCTGCCGGTGCGCGACGTGTCCGAGGCCACCGGCTTCCCGGAAATGATGGACGGCCGCGTCAAGACCCTGCACCCGGTGGTGCACGGCGGCCTGCTCGGCCGCGCCGGCGTCGACGAGGCGATGATGGCGCAGCACGGCATCGCGCCGATCGACCTGCTGGTGCTCAATCTCTATCCGTTCGAGCGGGTTTCCGCCGATCCGTCCAGCACCATGGAGGAGATCGTCGAGAACATCGACATCGGCGGCCCGGCGATGCTGCGCTCGGCGGCGAAGAACTTCGCGCGCGTGGCCGTGGCGACGGATCCGGCGCAGTACGCCGGCCTGCTCGCCGAGCTCGACGCAGGCGACGGCGCGCTCTCCGCGGACACCCGCTTCGCGCTGTCGATCGCCGCGTTCAACCGCGTGGCGCAGTACGACGCGGCGATCAGCAACCACCTGTCCGCGTACGCGGATCCTTCCGCGGAAGCGCAAGCGGCCGCATCCGGGCTGTCCATCCGGGCGGACGGCAGCCGCAGCCAGTTCTCCGCGCAGGCCAACGGCAGCTTCGCCAAGGTCATGGACCTGCGCTACGGCGAGAACCCGCACCAGCAGGCCGCGTTCTACCGCGACCTGCATCCCGCGCCCGGCTCGCTGGCGACGTTCGCGCAGCTGCAGGGCAAGGAGCTGAGCTACAACAACATCGCCGACAGCGACGCGGCGTGGGAATGCGTGCGCCAGTTCGACGCGCCGGGCTGCGTCATCGTCAAGCACGCCAATCCCTGCGGCGTGGCCGTCGGCGCGGGCACCGGCGATGCGTACGAGCTCGCCTACGCCACCGACCCGACCTCGGCCTTCGGCGGCATCATCGCCTTCAACCGCACGCTCGACGCGGCGACGGCGAAGGCCATCCTCGACCGCCAGTTCGTCGAGGTGCTGATCGCGCCCGGCTACGAGGACGGCGCGCTCGACTACGCCAGGAAGAAGGCCAACGTGCGCGTGCTGCGCATCCCGCTGGCGCCGGCCTCGACCGGCTTCATCGACACCAAGCGCGTCGGCTCCGGACTGCTGATGCAGACCGCCGACGACCGCGTGGTCACGCGCGACGAGTTGAAGGTGGTGACCCGGCGCGCGCCGTCCGACGCGGAGCTCGACACCCTGCTGTTCGCCTGGCGCGTGGCCAAGTTCGTCAAGTCCAACGCGATCGTGTATGCGAGGGACCAGCGCACGATCGGCATCGGCGCCGGACAGATGAGCCGCGTGGTCAGCGCGAAGATCGCCGCGCTCAAGGCCGAGGAAGCCGGCCTGCCGGTGCGGGGCTCGGCGATGGCGAGCGATGCGTTCTTCCCGTTCCGCGACGGCATCGACGCCGCCGCCGCCGCCGGCATCCGCGCCGTGATCCAGCCCGGCGGCTCGATGCGCGACAAGGAAGTGGTCGCCGCCGCGGACGAGCACGACATCGCGATGGTGTTCACCGGGATCCGGCACTTCCGGCATTGATGCCGGCTGCGCCGGCATCAATCCCGAAGTCTGCTGCGTGAACTTCGGGCCCCGCCCACGCTGCCACCCCCCATTCGCGCCTGTGACGTGAATCGCCCCCTGACTCGGGGGCGGGTTTCCTGGCATGGATGGAATGCGCTTTCCGGCATCGATGCGTGCACCGGCCGGCGCCGCTTCTCGTGGGAGCGGCTTCAGCCGCGAGCTTTTCGGTTCCAGCGCGCAGCCGCGCGGAAAGCTCGCGGCTGTAGCCGCTCCCACCACGACCGCGTCCTTCCCGGCTCGCCGCGCGGCCGCTATCCGCGGCGGGCGACGTTAGAATCCGCAGACCCCAGCAGCGGACCGATCGCCTTGAAACTGCTCGTCATCGGCGCCGGCGGGCGCGAACACGCGCTGGCCTGGAAGCTCGCCCAATCTTCGCGCGTCACCGAGGTCGTCGTCGCGCCCGGCAACGCCGGCACCGCGGCCGAGGACAAGTGCCGCAACGCCGACGTCGCCGCCAGCGACCTCGACGGCCTGGTCGCGCTCGCCCGTCGCGAAGGCGTCGCGCTCACCGTGGTCGGCCCCGAGGGCCCGCTGGTGGCCGGCGTGGTCGACCGCTTCCGCGCCGAGGGCCTGCGCGTGTTCGGCCCCACCGCCGCCGCCGCGCAGCTGGAGGGCAGCAAGGCCTTCGCCAAGGACTTCCTCGCCCGCCACGGCATCCCCACCGCGCACTACGCGGTGCACACGCACGTGGAGGAAGCGCTCGAGTACATCAGGGAGAAGGGCGCGCCCATCGTCATCAAGGCCGACGGCCTGGCCGCCGGCAAGGGCGTGATCGTGGCGATGACGCTGGCCGAGGCCGAGGCCGCGGTCACCGACATGCTCGCCGACTACGCCTTCGGCGCCGCCGGCGCGCGGGTGGTGATCGAGGAATACCTCGACGGCGAGGAAGCCAGCTTCATCTCCATGGTCGACGGCCGCCACGCGCTGCCGATGGCCACCAGCCAGGACCACAAGCGCGTGGGCGACGGCGACACCGGTCCCAACACCGGCGGCATGGGCGCGTACTCGCCCGCGCCCGTGGTCACGCCCGACGTGCAGGCGCGCATCCTGCGCGAGGTGGTCGAGCCCACCGTGCGCGGCATGGCCGCCGACGGCGTGCCGTTCACCGGCTTCCTCTACGCCGGCCTGATGATCGACAGGCACGGCGCGCCGAAGGTCATCGAGTTCAACGTGCGCTTCGGCGACCCGGAGACGCAGCCGGTGCTGATGCGCCTGCAGTCCGACCTGGTCGACCTGGTCGAGGCCGCGCTCGACGGCAGGCTCGACCGCGTCGAGGCGAAGTGGGATCCACGCCCCGCGCTGGGCGTGGTGATGGCCGCCGAGCACTATCCCGGCAAGCCGCGCACCGGCGACACCATCAACACCTGGGACGTGCCCGACCTGGACGACACCAAGGTCTTCCACGCCGGCACCCGCATCGAGGGCGAGCACACCGTCACCGCCGGCGGCCGCGTGCTGTGCGTGTGCGCGCTCGGCGACACCGTCGCCCAGGCCCAGCGGCGCGCCTACGCCGAAGTGGCCGGCATCTCCTGGCCCGGCGAGTTCCACCGCCACGACATCGGCTGGCGCGCGATCGCGCGCGAGCGCGCCGCCGCGGCCTGACAACCGTAGCCCTCTCCCGCTTCGCGGGAGAGGGTTGGGTGAGGATGCGTCAGGTCGCCGCGTTTCCTTTTACGCGAGCCACCCGTGCTTGCCCGCGTATCCCGAGAACCACCACAGCGCCACCCCGATCGCGAAGATCAGGATCGGGAACGGCAGCGCCTGCGCCGCGCCCAGCACCTCGATCGCGCGCATCGCGGCGAAGGTGTAGCCGAACTGCACGATCACCGCGAGCAGCGACAGCAGGAACAGCGACGTCGCCCAGCGCTTGCGCAGCAGCAACCCGATCGTCCCCAGCAACCCGCTGAAGATCGCCACGCCGTAGACCACGAACAGCCACTGCGGCCGCGCCGCGTACAGCTGCTGCTGCGCCTCCGGCATCCGCGCGACCGCCGCCGGATCCATCATCAGGTCCATGCACCACGCCGCCACCCCGAACAGCATCCACAGCAAGGCAAGGATCGCCACCGCCCAGTACCAGCCCGGCGGCCTGTTGGCCATTGCGTTCATCGGTTCTCTCCTCTGGTTGGACTTCCCCTGCACCACCCGGGCGCCGACCCGTCGGGTCGCGCCCATGGCATCACGAAATCCGTCCCGCCGCGCGTCCCGCGCGCTTGCCCGGCACCCGGCATCCACTGCGCGGGCAGGGCCGGTTGGCGAGTATCAAGGCGCCGCACCGCCAGCGCCGCGAGCCCGCACGACCCGTCCGATGGCGTGGACGACCACGCCGGCCAGCAGCGCAACCCCGCAGACGGCGCCCGCGACGCCCTGCCGCGCCGCAGCGGCCGCGAAGAACGACATCCAGGCGATCACGGCGAGCGACGCGACCACCAGCACCAGGCCGGCCTTCAGGTAGGCGTTGGACAGCCCGAAGTCGCGACCGCGCATGCTCCACTCCTGCGTTGGCGAAAACCCGAGGACCGCGCGGGGGCCCCGCGCCGATGCATGCTACATGGCCAGCGGCCCGCCCGGCTGCAGCAGCACTGCCACCGCCAGCAGGTGCAGCAGGACGATCCCCACGATCCAGCCGCGGCGCAGGTGGAACGGGATCGGGTTGCCGCCGAGGATCTCCTCCGCGCTCGCCGTGTTCACCACCCAGCCATGTTCGCAGGCCGGACACACCAACTGGTATTGCTTCCGGATCACCCAGCCGAACAGGTGGTAGAAGTGCCCGTAGCGGTACTTCAGCCGCATCGTGAAATCGACATCGCGCACGCAGCATTCGCAGTGGTGCCGCTCCTCGACCGCGAACGTGACGATGCGTTCCCCGTCGCCGAACAGGATCATCGTTGCTGTCCCCCCGTGCCGCGCAACCACCCCGCGCCGGGCAGCAGCCTTGCCGGTCCGATCGCGCCTGCCGGTCTCATTCGACGTCGAACAGCGCCAATGCGGTGCGCTCATCGTCGATGAAGACATTCACCGCATAGCGTCCCGGCGCCCATCCTTCGCCCGGCGGCAACGCCACGTCGACCGGCTGCCCATCGCGTGCTTCCACGCTGGTGGATGCGGTGCCGGCCTCGACGCCATCGAGCCGGTACCAGCGCGCTTCGACGGTCCTGGCGCCGGGCAGCGCATGGGGGAGCAGCACATGGACGACGTCGTTGCTCCGGAACACCGCGCCCGGGATCGCATCCTCGCCTCCTGCCTGTAGGCGTACGTCCGGACAGGATTCGTCCCGGTATGGCCGCGGCTGGAAATCCACCGGAACGCGGACACGCGCCGCTCCCACGGAGCCGACACTGGCGAAGCTCCACTTCCGGGCAGCGGTCGCCGCGGACCGGTCCATGTCCCGATTCCTCGAGGAGCGCTCGATGACGACATCGTCGACCGCGCCGGTGGCATCGATCCGGAGGACGAGTACGACCGTCCCACCGAGCCCCGCGCAAGCCTCCAGGCGCGGATAGACCGGCGTTGCCATCTGCACGGGAACCGGCGAGCTCGCCTCGCCGGCCGTGCCGGCGCTCCCCATGGGAGGCGGCGGCGGCGGTGGCGGCGAGGGCGGCTGCGCCGACGCCAGGCCGCAGGTGGTGGCCAGCAGCGTAGCCAGCATGCTTGCAGAGGGCTTCATGCGTTGGTGCACCTGCGACTCCCCTGGAAAATTTGGAAGATCCGCGCGTGAAGCCGGCCCGGTGAGGCAGGACCGCGCTGCATGCATCGCCAGCGCCCGACGTACCACCGCGTTCCGTCGATCCCGGCCTACCGTCCCCGACCGCCCGCGATCTGCCCGATGATGAAATCCGTGCTCGCTTCATCCAGCCCGCTGACCTGCGATCCCGCGGAGAAGGGGCCCGAGATCGTGGCGACGTTGACCGCGCGGCCACCGGCCATGAGTGCGATCTTCCTGCCGAAGCTGCGGCTGGTGATGTCGTGGATCCGCGCCTGGGCGGTCGTCTTGTAGACGAATCGCAGTTCGCCATCCCCGCCGCGGCTGCGCGAGACGTAGTCGATGTCGCCCGCCCGCGCCAGCACGGTCGTGCTGATCCGGATCTGTCCGACGTACTTCCCGTCCGGCGAATATTCGACGGCCTTGCAATAACGGCATGCGTCCTCGGCCACCAGACGGATCATCACGTCGGGCAACACGGTGAAGCGCTCTTCCTGCGGCGATGGAGCGCAGCCGGCCAGCGACAAAGCCAGCAGTGCGAGCCACGCAAGCGGCCTCGTCGGTGCAGCCGCCATCCACGTCCGGATCCCCTTCATCCCCGCCTCCCCAGGCCGGATACCCTTCCCCTTGGTGCTGATGATGACGCAGGCGCGGCGAGACAGACCTCGACGCCGGCATCGGTCTCGATGGTCTTGTTGGGCTTGGCCATTGCCTCTCCGCGCGCCGGGGCGCCGCCCTCCCGCAGGCCCGCGTCAGGACATCGGCTCGGGCGCCGCGCCCAACTTCGGCGGCAGCGGGATGAATTCGCCGTCGTCCAGGTCGGGCAGCTTCATCCTGCCCGCCGCCCAGTCGGCGCGCGCCTGCTCGATCCGCTCCGTCGACGAGGACACGAAGTTCCAGTCGATGTAGCGCGGCCCCACCGGTTCCCCGCCCAGCGCCATGACCACCGCGTCGCCGAGCGCCGCGATCGTCGCCGCCTTCCCCGCCGACAGCACCGCCATGCTTCCGGCCTCCACGCGCTGGCCGTCCACTTCCACGTCGTCGCTGGCGACGTAGGCCGCGCGCTCGCTGTATTCCGCCGGCAGCGAAACCCGCGCGCCCGCGCGCAGCTGCCAGTGCACGTAGAACTGCGGCGAATCGACGCTCACCGGCGACGCCATGCCCGCGAGCCGGCCAGCGATCAGTCGCCCGGCGACACCGTCGCCGTCGAACGCCGGCAGCGCGTCGGCCGGGTAATGCCAGAAGCCCGGATCCATCTCCTCGCGCCCGTCGGGCAGCGCCGCCCAGGCCTGGATGCCGTCGATCGGCCCGCCCTGCGCGCGCAGCTTCTCGAAGCGTTCGGAATGGGTGATGCCGCGGCCCGCCGTCATCCAGTTGACCTCGCCCGGGCGCACGGGCTGCTCGGAGCCCACGCTGTCGCGATGCATGATCTCGCCTGCGTACAGGTAGGTGATCGTCGACAGGCCGATGTGCGGGTGCGGGCGCACGTCGGCCTCGCGCGGGAGTCCCGGCGCCAGGTCCTTCGGCCCCATGCGGTCGAAGAAGATGTAGGGCCCGACCATGCGCCGCTTGCCGAACGGCAGCACCCGGCCGACCTCGAAGCTGCCCAGATCGCGGCGGCGCTGCGGGATGACGAGTTCGATCATGGGACGCCTCCGGTGAGTGCGGGCGCGCGCCGGGGCCTCATGCCCCGCGCGGCAGCACGGTCAGCACGCGCGCCACGAACTCGTGGAACTCCTCCAGGTACTTGCGCAGGAATTCGGCGGTGGAGGCGTCGGCGATCTCGCCGGCGTCGTCGATCATCCCGTCCTTGAACTGGATGTAAGCCTCGGGCGAGTTCATCTGCGGCGAGTTGAGGAAGCCCAGGATGCTGCGCAGGTGCTGCTGCCCCACCGCGGTGCCGATCGCGCCGGGGGAGGTGCCGATCACGCCCGACGGGATGTGCTTGAAGGAGTTCTTGCCCCAGGGACGACTGGCCCAGTCGATCGCATTCTTGAGCCCGCCGGGGATGGAGCGGTTGTACTCGGGCGTCACGATCAGGATCGCGTCCGAGGCCTCGATGGCCTGCTTGAACCTGCGACCGGACTCGGGATAGTCGGCGTCGTAGTCGTAGCTGTAGATCGGAAGCTCCGCGTAGGAGATCTCGTGGAACTTGAGTTGCTCGGGCGCGAGCTTGAACAGCGCCTGCGCCAGCCTGCGGTTGATGGACGCCTTGGCCATGCTCCCGATCAGGTATCCCACTTGGTAGGTCTTCATCATCGACTCCCGGACTGTGGTGGCATCCGGCCGGATGCCCGCGGACGGACGACCTCCCGCCTGGCAGCGGCACGGACGGCCTCGCGCCCGATGGTAGGCCGGGCGGGTTCTCGCGGCGTGTAGGGCCGGCCCGTGCTGGAGCGCGCGTTCGAGTGCTGGACGAACCGCAAGTCCGCGGCCGAGGCGCCGGAAGTGCCGGCCACGGCGTAGCGCCGGCGGCATCCGCCGATGACGACGGGCCGCCTGCGAGGGCGGCCTTTTTCGTGGGCGCCGATCCCGCTACGCTCCCGCCATCCACAGGGGGATGGCGACATGACGATGCATTGGCGTGCGGCGCTCGCGCTGCTGGCGGGACTTGCGTTTGCGTGCGTGGCGGTGGCGCAGGAGGCGGCGCCGGCCGATCCGGAGGTCTGGGGCGTGTACGCCACGCTGGCGGGGCAGGAGCGGCAGCAGGCGGGCAGTCCCGACACCTACCTGATGCGCTGGCGCTGGATCGTGCCGGGCGCGCGGATGCGCGAGGAATACGTGGTGCCGTCCAGCGGCAATGTGGCGCACTACAACGAGATCACGCCGGGCGCGCAGCCCGGCATGCTGCACCTGAAGGCCACGTACCTGGGCGGCAAGGAATGGAACGGCACGCTCGACGCCGATGGCACGGTGCGCTGGGTCGGCAAGGGCCTGTTCAAGCTGCGCTACTTCGTGGGACCGGGGCCCGACGGCGCGGTGCTGTACGGGATGGAAGGCCGGGCGCCGACGCCGCTGGTCCTGGTCGGCGCGGAGACCGCCGGCGCGACCGCGGCCGCCGCGCCGGCAGCCGGATCCACGGCACCGGCTGCCTCCCCCGCGCAGGCCGCGGCACCGGCGGCGTTGGCGCTCGCATCGACCTCGGCCCCGGCCGCGACGCCCGCCGCCACCGACCACGCCGCGCAGGCGGCGGCACTGGAAGCGCAGGCGCGCGAGCTGCGCGCCGTGGAGGCGACGGCCGCGGCGCAGCGCAAGGCCGCCGAGGCGGCGGGACAGGCGACGCTGGCGGCGCTGCAGGCGGAAGTGCAGGTGAAGGCGGCGGCCGCGGCGGCGGCCATCGAGGCGCAGCTGGCCGCGCAGCCGCGCGCGGGCGACGCGTCGTCGCCGCCGGCGACACAGGCGGCGGATGCGCAGGCCGAAGCGGCTGCGCAGGCGACGGCGCGGCAAGCGGCGATGCAGCCAACGGCAACGCAGCAAGCGACGGTGCAGCCGGATCGCACCGCGTCGCAGTCGCCCGCGCAGCACGGCGCGCAGGCCGGCGCGATGCCGCCGTCGGCTGCGTCCACGCCGGTGTCGATGCCCGTCGCCGCGGCGGCGCCCGAGGCGGCGCCCACGCCGGTCGCGCCCTCGCCCACCGACGGCTTCACCGCGGGCACCTACATGCTCGACGGCGGCAGCTACGTGATCGAGGTGCAGCGCGACGGCGACGGCCTGCTGGTGGTCGAGCCCAACAAGCGCTCGCCCTACGCCTGGCAGGGCGGACGCGACTTCCATTTCCATAATCCCAACACCGACACCACCTACGGCATCCGCGTGGTGGATGCGCGCACGATCGAGGCATTCAAGCCGTTCCAGGCCGGCAACGTGCCCAGCCGGCTGGTGCTGGTCGGCGCCGCGACCGGCACGGCGCAGGAGACGCTGGGCGATCCGGCGTTCGAAGCCATCGCCGAGAAGTACGCGGCGATGATCGAGCAGGACCCGGCCAACACCCAGGCCTGGGCCGCGTGCGCCGGCGCGGCGCTGAAGTACGGCAACGCCACGCGCGAGGACGCCGACGCCTACGCGCGGCAGGTGATCGCGATGCTGCGGCTGATGGACACGCAGGCCACGCCGTGCGAGGACGCGCTGCCGTCGCGGTTGTGGTGAAGCCGGGCGCGCGCCCGTTGCTCTCCCTGCGAAGGCAGGGAATGCCGGGAGGGTGGCGTGGGTGCCTGCGGCACCCCTCCGCTTCCCTCCCCTGCCTTCGCAGGGGAGGGGGAGCCGGCTCCGGCGCAGCCGCGGGGCTCTGCTAGGCTCCCGCGGTCACCAGGGGAACGCGCATGTCGGGACACAACATGTCGGGACACAACCAGTTCGCGCTGCTGCGGCAGCGGCGGTTCCTGCCGTTCTTCGTGACCCAGTGCTTCGGGGCGTTCAACGACAACGTCTACCGGCAGGCGATCATCGGGCTGCTGTTCTGGCTCGGCGTCTCGCCCGAGCAGCGCACGCTGTACACCAACCTCGCGCCGGCGCTGTTCATCCTGCCCTACTTCCTGTTCTCGGCCACCGCGGGGCAGATCGCGGAGAAGCTGGAGAAGTCGCGGCTGATCCGGATCACCACCACGATGGAGATCGCGATCATGTCGCTGGCGGCGGTCGGCTTCGTGACGCAGAACATGGCGGTACTGCTGGTGGCGCTGTTCTGCACCGGGCTACAGTCGACGCTGTTCGGGCCGGTGAAGTATTCGATCCTGCCCTCGGTGCTCAAGCCCGAGGAACTCACCGGCGGCAACGGGCTGGTGGAGATGGGCACCTCGCTCTCCATCCTCACCGGGATGATCTTCGGCGGGCTGGTGTTCAAGCTCGCCGGCGACCAGGGGCCGGTGGTGGCGGCGACCGCGATCATCGCGCTGGCGGTGGCCGGCAACCTCGTCAGCCGCGCGATCCCGCGCGCGGAAGCCGGCGCGCCGGACCTGAAGATCAACTGGAACCCGCTGCCCGAGTCGCTGGCGATCCTGCGGCTGGCCAAGAAGCAGCTCGCGGTGCGCAACGCGATCCTGGGCGTTTCGTGGTTCTGGTTCGTCGGCACCGTGCTGACCTCGCAGCTGCCGACCTACGCCGAGGCCAACCTGGGTGGCGCGGCGACGCTGTACATCTTCGCGCTGGCGCTGTTCTCCGTTGGCACCGGCGTGGGCTCGATGCTGTGCGAGAAGCTGTCGGCGCGCACGGTGGAGATCGGGCTGGTGCCGCTGGGCGCGTTCGGCATGAGCGCCTTCATGCTCGACCTGTACTTCGCGCGCAGCGGCGCGGCGACGGCGGCGGGGCTGGACGTCGCCGGTTTCCTCGCGCAGCCGGGGAGCTGGCGGATCGTCGTCGACCTCACCGGCATCGGCCTGTTCACGGGTTTCTTCGTGGTGCCGCTGTTCGCGCTGATCCAGAGCCGCACGCCCAAGGCCGAGCTCTCGCGCGTGATCGCGGCGATGAACATCCAGAATGCGGCCTTCATCGTGCTGGCGGCGGTGCTGGGGATCGTGGTGCAGCGGTACCTGGGCTGGACGATCCCGCAGGTGTTCCTGGCGCTGGCGGTCGCCAACGCGCTGGTGGCGGTGTACATCTTCACCCTGGTGCCCGAGTTCCTGATGCGGTTCCTGAGCTGGGTGCTGGTGCGCGCGCTGTACCGGCTCCGGCTGCACGGGATCGAGCGCAACGTGCCCGACGAGGGCCCGGCGCTGATCGTGTGCAACCACGTGAGCTACATGGACGCGCTGATCCTGTCGGCGAGCCTGCCGCGGCCGGTGCGCTTCGTGATGTATTACAAGATCTTCGAGATCCCGGTGATGCGCTGGATCTTCCGCACCGGCAAGGCGATCCCGATCGCGGGCGCGCGCGAGGACCGGGCGCTGATGGAGCAGGCGTTCGACGCGATCGACGCGGCGCTGGCGGAGGGCGAGATCGTCGGCATCTTCCCGGAAGGCAGGCTGACCAGCGACGGCGGGATCGCCGCGTTCAAGTCGGGCATCGAGCGCGTGCTCGAACGCGCCGCGGCCGCGGGACGCCCGGTGCCGGTGGTGCCGATGGCGCTGCGCGGGATGTGGGCGAGCATGTGGAGCCGGCGCGATTCGCGCATGGGGCGGATGCGCGTGCCGCGCCGCTTCCGCGCGCACGTGGAGGTGATGGCGGGCGAGCCGGCGTCCGGCGAGGGCGTGACCGCGGAGCTGCTGGAGGAAAAGGTGCGCGCGCTGCGCGGCGGCGACGCCTGACGCGATGCCGCAGGTCGGGGGCGTAGCCCCGACCTGCGATCAGTTCACCCAGCCGGCGACGACGAACAGCGCCAGCACTGCCAGCCACACCAGCAGCACGCGCCAGGCCAGGCTCATGGCGTCGCGCAGCTCGGGCAGGTCGGGGGCGCTGGCGAGCATCGCGCCGGCAGCGGCGGGGGCGACGCCGGATTCGGTGTCCTCGGCGGCTTCCTCGTCCAGCTCGATGCGCACGCAGGCGCGCGCGGCGGCGTCGAGGTAGTCGGCGTCGAGCGCGAACGAGGCGCCGCCGTGCTCGCGCCACGCGGCGAACACCGCGTCGAAGTTGCCCACCAGCGCCATCGCCAGCGTCATCAGCTGCGCCACCGGCCAGTCCAGCACCGCGAGCAGGCCGCGCGCGCCGGCGACGGTGCCGGCCGGCAGCAGGTGCGCGTCGTCGCCCTCGGCGGCGATCGCCGCGAGCCGGTACAGCAGCGCGCCCGCCGGCCCCAGCAGCAGGAACCAGAACAGCACGCCGAACCAGCGCCGGCGCGCGCCGCGGAACACCGCGCCGACCAGCGCGCCACCGGTCGTCGACACCGCCTCGCCCGCCGGCCACAGCCGCGCGGCGGCGGCGTGGCGCTGCAGCGGATCGCGCGCCTCGACCACCGCCTCGACGTCGACGTCGAGGTCGCGCGGACCCCAGGCGTAGAACAGCACCGCGATGCCGAACACCAGCGCTGGCAGCCCGAACATCGCGTCGTCCAGCGCGAGCTGGAACAGCGCCACCAGCAGCACCGGCGGCAGCAGCGCCAGCACGATGCCGTAGCGGCCGCGCCAGAAGCCGTCGTCGGGGAAACGGCCGTCGAGCCAGCGCAGCCACTGCGCGAACCAGCCGTGCTGGCGCAGCCCCTCGGCCAGCCCGTGCGCGAGATGGCCGAGCACCAGGGCGACGACGACGGCGAGCAGGGTGGCGAACATCGCCGGAGTTTAATGCAGCGGTGCGGCGGCGCGCATGGCGCGACGCGGGGCGCGGGGGCGCCGTGGATGCGGGATGCGGGAGGCGTCACCCTGGCCTTGTCATCCCGAGCGCAGCGAGGGATCCGCGCTGGGGCCGCGCCGGGAGGCGGATCCCTCGCGGCGCTCGGGATGACAGTGCGGAAGCCTCCGCGACCAGTGAAGCAGCAATCCGGATCCCCGAAGCCGAACCCGAATCACCAATCCCGAATTCGAATTCCGTGTCACGAATCACGCCCCCCGCGCAGCCGCCATCTCCGCGTGCCAATGCTCCACCAGCCAGCGCGAGATCGAGATCGACGGCGACAGCAGCAGGCCGTCTTGCGGGGATCGCCCGTGCAGGGCGGCGTCGACTTCCTCGAACGTGAACCAGCGCGCGTCCTCGAGCTCGTCGCCCACCTGCGGCTCGTCGGGCTCGGCGTGGGCGGCAAAGCCGAGCATCAGCGAGGACGGGAAGGGCCACGGCTGCGAGGCGAGGTAGCGGCAATGGCGGATGCGCACGCCGCTTTCCTCGAACACCTCGCGCGCGACGGTCTGCTCCAGCGATTCGCCCGGCTCGACGAAGCCGGCGAGCGTGGAATAGCGATGCGGCGGCCAGCCGGCGTTGCGGCCGAGCAGCAGGCGCGCGCCATCGGTGATGGCGACGATCACCGCGGGATCGGTGCGCGGGTAGTGCTCGAGCTCGCAGCGCGGGCACCAGCCGAGCCAGCCGGCGCGTCGGTACTCGAGCGCGGTACCGCAGGCGCCGCAGTGGCGGTGGCGCGATTGCCAGTGCAGCACCGCGCGCGCCTGGGCGAAGGCGGTAGCCTCGAACGCGGGCCACAGCGCGGCGGCGCTGCGCAGGTCGGTCCAGCGCGGGATGGCGTTGGCCGATGCGGTGCCGGGCGCCGCATCGGCGGCGTCGCCCGCGGGCGCGTCGGTGGCCGCCTCCGGCGTCGCCGGTGCGGCCTGCCGCGCCCCGGCCGCCGGCTCGACCGCGTCGCCGGCGCGCAGGGCGAACCAGGCCTCGTCGCCGCGCAGGCCCAGGAGCAGCGCGGCCGTGCGCGCCGGCGCGCCGAAGGCGGCGCCGCGGAACAGGCGTGGACGGCCTTCCTCGTCGGTTGCGGCGCGGCCTTCCGCGTCCACCACCACCACGCGCGCGTGCGGCCAGTGCGCGGCAAGCGTGGCGTCGTCGTCGCGCAGGTGCTCGGCGCGGTCGAGCGGGGCGTCGATGAAGGCGAACGCGGGAGCGGCGTCGGTGGGCGGGGTCATGCGCACGGGTCCTGTCACCGAGGGGAAGCCGCCGGCGCGATGCGCGCGCGGCCTGGCGCGCAGGCGGCGGGGCCGCCCATGTTAGCGGCGGCGCGGGAACGTCGTGCGTCGGGCGCGCGGGACTGCCTACACCGTGAAGCTGCTGCCGCAGCCGCAGGTGGACTTGGCGTTGGGGTTGCGGATGGTGAACTGCGCGCCGTGCAGGCTTTCGGTGTAGTCGACGGCGGCGCCCATCAGGTACTGCAGGCTCAGCGGGTCGACCAGCAGCACCACGCCGTCGGTGTCGATCGCCAGGTCGTCCTCGCCCTGCTGCTCGTCGAACTCGAAGCCGTACTGGAAGCCCGAGCAGCCGCCGCCCTGGATGTAGACGCGCAGCTTGAGCGCCGGGTTGCCTTCCTCGGCGATCAGTTCGCGGACCTTGGCCGCGGCGGCGGGGGTGAAGTCGAGCGGGCGCTGCAGCGACTGGTAGCCGGGCGCGGCCGCGTGGGCGGCATTGGATTCCATGCCGACAGCATGGGGGGCGCGGTGGCGCGCTTCAAGCGCCGGGATCGGAACGCCGCGTCGCGTCGGCCCAGGTGAACGACTGCTCCACCGCCGCGCCGCCCTGCGGCTGCAGGCGCACGTTCACCCGCAGCGGCTGGAAGCCCGCCGGCAGCACCAGGTCGCCGGCCACTTCCTGGAAATACTTGAACGAATACGCCACGCCCGGCGCGTTGGCCTGCTGGCGCAGGTCCGTCCACGCCAGCTTCTGCAGCTTGCCGTCGCGGGTGCCCTCCACCGACAGCGTCACCTGGCCGCTGCTGACCGCGCCGCGGTTGAGGTTCTGGGTGAGCGTGGCGGTGAAGTGCCAGGCCTGCGCGGACTGCGGCTGCAGCTGCAACTGGTGCACGGTCAGGCCGCGGCGCTGGCCGGTGGCGCCGACGAAGCGCTCGTAGAAGGCGACGTCGGCGCGCAGGCCGGCGATCTCCTCGTCGCGCTCGGCCAGGGTGCCCTGCAAGTCGCGGTTGGCGTCGCGGCTGATCTGGTCGGAGCGGGTGAGCGTGGCGACCTGCTGCTCGAGTGCGTCGATCCGCGCGCGCGGGTTGCCGCCGGTGGTGTCGTCGCCGGCGGCCGGGGCGAAGGTCGTCCACAGCCCCCACGCGCCGAAGGCGAGCGCGGCGACGAAGACCAGCGGCCGCCACCAGCCGCGGCGGCGCGTCACCGGGGCCGGCGGTTCCGCCGGCGCGATCGCGGCGGCCGGGTCCGGCGCCGGCGGCGGCGCGGGGGTCTGTTCGGAATCGGTCATCGCGACGGTATAGCGGCGGGCCCGCGGCGGCGCAACCCGGCGCCTCCGCGCCGGGCCCGCGACCGCGCGGCCTGCCGGCTGCCTGGCTGTGGTGGCCACCTTCGGCCGCCAGCCCGGCCCGACGTGGTCGCTGCGCGCCGGGTCGTTCATGCAGCCGCCCGCGGGCGCGCTAACCTGCGCGCGCCAGTCGCCCGCGGTCCGGGCGCGCCGGGGGAACGACGATGACCGAGGCCCACCTGTTCGCGATCGGGGTGCTGCTGGCGTGGCTGGCGGGCATCCGCGTCTACCTGACCGTGTTCGGCATCGGCCTGGCCGGCTACTTCGGCTGGCTGGACCTGCCGCAGGCGCTGGAGGTCACCGCTTCTCCGTGGGTGCTGGGGGTGTCGGGCGTGCTGGCGATCGCCGAGTTCTTCGCCGACAAGATCCCGGGCGTGGACACCGGCTGGGACCTGCTGCACACGCTGCTGCGCATCCCCGCCGGCGCCTTCCTGGCGGCGGCGACGCTCTCGCCCGACGGCCAACTCGGCGCCGGCATGCTCGCCACCGGCGCCGGCGTCGCGCTGGCCAGCCACGCGCTCAAGACCGGCGCGCGGGCGCTCATGAACACCTCGCCCGAGCCGGTCAGCAACTGGACCGCGTCGGTCACCGAGGACGCCGCGGTGGTCGGCGCGCTGGCGCTGGCGTTCGCGCATCCGTGGATCGCGCTGGCGATCGTGGTGGCGGTGAGCCTGGCCTTCGCGCTGCTGGTGTGGTGGATGTGGCGCCGGCTGTTCCGGCGCGCGCCGCGGGTGCAGGCGGGCTGAATGCGGCGGCGCCGCCAGCGGATGGCAAGGCCGCGCAGGGCACCCCCCTGGGGCCGACCCGGGGGCCCCGGCTGGCCTGATCGAACTGTGCGGTCCGTAGTACGCTGTATGGAGATGCGTTGCGCATAATCGCGCGCATCCACAGGGGAGTCACGTCGTGCCCGCGTCTTCGAGAACCGCCGCCGCGAATGCATCCGGCGGCGCCCGGCAGGGTTCTGCCGCGGCGCCGGGCCCGGCGGCGCGCGCGGAGTTCCCGCCGCCGCAGTACTGGCG
The DNA here is from genome assembly GCA_035539095.1 of Luteimonas sp. Taxonomy (GTDB): domain Bacteria; phylum Pseudomonadota; class Gammaproteobacteria; order Xanthomonadales; family Xanthomonadaceae; genus Luteimonas. The sequence goes on along the minus strand of DATLJE010000009.1, from coordinate 331,718 downwards.
CCGCTGGTGCGCCGATGCGCCGGCGCCGGAGCTGCCCGCCGGCGACGACGCGCCCGCCGCCAACGAGCCGCTGCCGCAGGTGCTGCCGCAGGCGGAAGCCGGCGAAGGGCCGTACCGCGTGCTCATCGTCGAGGACGATCCCAGCCAGGCGCTGTTCGCCGAATCGGTGCTGGTCGGCACCGGCATGCAGGCGCGGGTGGTGGCGGTGGGCAGCGAGGTGATGGAGGCGATGGACGCCTTCCGTCCCGACCTGGTGCTCACCGACCTGCACATGCCCGGCCTCAACGGCACCGAGATCACCGCGCTGATCCGCTCGCACGCGGCGTTCGCGCACATCCCGATCGTGTTCCTGACCGGCGACCCGGACCCGGAGACCCAGTTCCAGGTGCTGCAGGTCGGCGCCGACGACTTCCTCACCAAGCCGGTGCGGCCGCGCCACCTGATCGCCGCGGTCGAGAGCCGGGTGCGGCGCGCGCGCGCGCTCGAGCGCCAGCGCAGCGGCGAGGGCCGGCACCCGGTCACCGGGCTGCACACGCGCACGGCGATGCTGCAGCGGCTGGGCGAGGCGATCCCGGGGCAGGCGCAGGGCGCGCTGTACTTCGTCGAGGTCGAGAACACCACCGCGCTGCGCGACCGCTTCGGCTACGCCGCGCTGGAGTCCGCGCTGGCCGACACCGGCCGCCACATCGGCGAGCTTGCCGGCCAGCACCTGGTGTCGCGCCTGAACGACAACACCTTCGTGGTGTTCGCGCCGGAGATGGCCGCCGGCGGCGAGCTGGGCGCGTTCGCGCGGACGCTGCGCGACGGCATCGGCCGCCACCAGGTCGAGATCGCCGGCCAGCCGGTGCGCCTGCGCGCGCTGGTCGGCTACACCTCGCTGCAGCACGGCTTCGCCGACGCCAGCGCCGCGCTGGTCGCGGCCGAGCAGGCGCTGCGCAGCGCGCGCGGCTTGCCGGTGGGCCTGGCCGCGTACAACCCGCCGCAGGCGGTGCAGGTGGAGGCCGACACCGACCGCGTGGTGATGATCCACGACGCGATCGAGAACGAGCGCTTCGAGCTCGCGTTCCAGCCCGTCGTCGCCGTCGCCGGCGGCGAGGAGGCGCAGTACCAGGTGCTGCTGCGCCTGCGCGACCCCGAAGGCAACATGCACGCCGCCGCGGAGATCCTGCCGACCGCCGAGGCCGCCGGCGTGCTGCACGAGATCGACAGCCGGGTGCTGCGCATGGCGATCGCCATCCTCGAGCGGCGCTTCGGCGAGAACCGTCCGGTGCGGCTGTTCGTGAGCCAGTCGGTGCGCACGCTCACCCGCGACGGCCATGCCGCCGCGCTGCTCGAATCGCTGGCCGGGACCGCCATCGACGGCCCCTCGCTGGTCATCGACGTGCGCCAGGACGAGGCGCTGGTGCATGCGCTGGCGCTGCAGGAATTCTGCAACGCGATGGTGCCGGCCGGCGTGCAGCTGTGCCTGAGCCAGTACAGCACCACGCCCGAATCCGATGCGCTGATCGCGCGCCTGCCGCTGGGCTTCGTGCGGCTGTCCGCGCGCTACTCCAGCAAGCTCGGCGAGGGTTCGGTGCGCGACGAGATGCGCGCGGCGATCGAGCGCGCGCACCGGCTCGGGCTGCAGGTGATCGGCCAGCAGGTCGAGGACCCGCAGGCGGCCGCGACGCTGTGGATGAGCGGCGTCGACTACATCCAGGGCAACCTCGTGCAGCACGCGGCGGGCGGCCTCGACTTCGACTTCCAGCATTCGGTGCTTTGACCATGGTCTCGCGCGCACGACCCTCGGCCGTGATGATGCGCTGGCTGGCGCTGGGCGCGGCCGCAGGCGCCGTGCTGACCCTCTCGCTCGACGCGCTGGGCCTGGACGGGCCGTGGCAGGGCATCGGCCTGGTGCTGGCGCTGCTGATGGTGTTCGCCTCGATCGGGCTGCTGGTGTCGATGCGCAACCACGAGCGCGAGATCGAGGAGGCGCAGCTGCGCGCGCGGCGCGACGAAGCCGAGCTGGGCGAGCTGCAGCGCGAGCTCGACCGCCATACCCAGCTCGAGCAGCAGTTGCGCCAGGCCAAGCAGGCGGCGGAATCGGCGGTGATGGCCAAGGGCGAGTTTCTGGCCACGATGAGCCACGAGATCCGCACCCCGCTCAACGGCATCGTGCCGATGCTCGACCTGCTGATGCACGCCCAGCTCGCGGCCGACCACGCCGAGATGGTGCGCACCGCCTACACCTCGTCGCAGCAGATGCTGCGGATCGTCGACGACATCCTCGACTACTCCAAGCTCGAGGCCGACAAGCTGGTCCTGGAGTCCACCGGCTTCAACCTGCGAGAGCTGCTCGAGGGCGTGATCCAGCTGATGGAGCGGCCTGCGCAGGGCAAGGGCCTGCGGCTGTCGCTCAACATCGACCCGTCGGTGCGGCTGCCGGTGCGCGGCGACCCGGTGCGGCTGCGCCAGGTGCTCGGCAACCTGGTCAGCAACGCGGTCAAGTTCACCGAGCGCGGCTCGATCTCGATCGGCGTGCGCCGGATCGGCGAGACCGTCGCCCAGCACCAGCTGCGCTTCGAGGTCCGCGACACCGGCATCGGCATCGCGCCGGAGGCCCAGGGGCGGCTGTTCCAGGCGTTCAGCCAGGCCGACACCTCGACCACCCGCCTGTACGGCGGCACCGGTCTGGGGCTGGCGATCTCCAAGCGCATCATCGACCTGATGGGGGGCCGCATCGGCGTGCAGTCCGAACCTCCCCACGGTTCCACGTTCTGGTTTGAAGTACCGCTGCTCAAGGTCCAGGGTGACATGCCATCGGTCGATACCGCCGCCACCTCCGGTGGCCGCCTGCTGCTGCTCAGCGCCGACCCCCGGCTGCGCCTGCGCCTGTCCATGCTGTTGCCCAACTGGGGCCTGCGGGTGAGCTCGGTCGAGACCACCCAGGAAGCGCTGGACCGGCTGCGCACCGCGGCCAACCAGGGCAAGCCGTGGGCCTATTCGATCGTGCTCGCCGACCTGGCCGGGATGCGCAACACGGCCGTCGCCCTGCACCGCAACATCAGCCGCAGCACGATCTACGGCAACCTGCGCCTGGTTTGCCTCTACGGGGAGGATCCGGTGGCCGAGGAACTGCAGAATGCCGTCACCCTGCTCAGCCGCCAGGTCCCGGACGAGGACCTGCGCGCGGCGCTGACCGAAAGCCGGCCGGCCACGCCCGACAGCCTGCAGCGCGAGGCGGCCGCCACGCCCTCGGCCACCATGGTGGTGGGCAGGGAGGGCAAGGAGCCGGCCACGCTGCGCAGCGCGCGCGTGCTGCTGGTGGAGGACAACCCGGTCAACCTGATGGTCGGCCAGCGCCTGCTGGGCGTGCTCGGCATCACCTGCGACACCGCCAGCAACGGCGAGGCCGCGCTGATGCGGATGTCGGCCTCGCGCTACGACCTGGTGCTGATGGACTGCCAGATGCCGGTGATGGACGGCTACACCGCCACCCGCCGCTGGCGCGAGAGCGAGGCGACCGCCGGCGATGGCCGCCACCTGCCGATCGTGGCGATGACCGCCAACGCGATGGCCGGCGACCGCCAGAAGTGCCTGGACGCGGGGATGGACGACTACCTGCCCAAGCCGGTCACGCGCAGCGAGCTGGAGCGCTGCCTGCACCACTGGTGGAACCCGGAGGTCGCCGCGCTCGAGGCCGAGACCCTGCTGGCCGCCGCCGACATGGCGGCGTCCGCGGCCGCGCCCGTCGTCGAGCCGGAGCCCGAACCGGAGCCCGCCCTCGCCGCGGCCGCCCCGTCCTCCGCGCGCGCGGTCTTCATCGTGCCCGAGTTGCCCGAACTGCCGGCGTCCGCCGCGCCCGAGCCGCTGGCGTCGGCCTCGACGCCCGCAACGGCCGCGGCCGTTTCGCCGCGATCGTCCGTCCCGGTCTTCGAGGCCGGCCCGGCAACGCCAACGCAGCGCGCCCCGCAGCCGGAGATCATCGACCAGGAAATCCTCGGCGAGCTGCGTGCCATGCTCGGCGGCGAGGTGGACCGCCTGATCGACGTCTTCCTCGAAGACACGCCGCGGCTGATCACCGCGCTCGAGAACGCAGCCGCCGGCCCCGACTACCCGGCGCTGCGCGATGCCGCGCACTCGCTCAAGTCCTCCAGCGCCAACCTCGGCGCGATGTCGCTGTCGGCCGCGGCCAAGCGCGTGGAGCTGGGGGCGCGGCAGGAGGCGCTCGAGCGCCCCGCGGTCGCGGTGGCGCTGGTCGCCAACGAGTTCCAGCGCGCGCGCCAGCAGCTGCGCGCCAGCCAGCGCAGCGAGGCCGACTCGACCTGAAAAAAAGGGCGCGGATCGCTCCGCGCCCTTCCGGCTTCGTGTCCGCGGGCGTCAGTCGTCGTCGCCCTCGATCTTGGCCTGCAGGTAGTTCTGCTCGCCGATCCGCTCGATCAGCGCCAGCTGGGTCTCCAGCCAGTCGATGTGCTCTTCCTCGGACTTGAGGATGTCGGTGAACAGCCTGCGGCTCACGTAGTCGGCGACCTGCTCGCAATGGGCGATCGCGGCACGCAGCGGCGGGCAGGCCTCCAGCTCCAGCGCGAGGTCGCATTCGAGCACCTCGCGCGGGTTCTCGCCGATCTTGAGCTTGCCCAGCGCCTGGAAGTTCGGCAGCCCGTCGAGGAACAGGATCCGCTCGGCGAGCATGTCGGCATGCTTCATCTCGTCGATCGATTCCTCGTACTCGTGCTTGGCCAGCTCGTGCAGGCCCCAGTTCTTCAGCATCTTCGAATGCAGGAAGTACTGGTTGATCGCGGTCAGCTCGTTGTAGAGCGCCTCGTTGAGGAACTTGATGACCTGTGCGTCGCCCTGCATGGCGCGTCTCCGTGGTTCCATGGCCACGCCACTCTAGCGCCGCCGCGAAAGCGGTGGCGAAACGCGAATCGTGTGCATTACCGGCGCGCGGCCGGCGTGTTCAGGCCGCGTGAGGGATGCGCGGGAAGGCGACCACGTTGTCGCCGCAGGCGGGTTGGGACTGCGCGCGCGCCTCCTCGAGCAGCCGGGTGGCCATCTCGACGCAACTGCCGCAGCACGCGCCGCAGCCGGTGCGCATGGTCAACTCGGCCATGCTGCCGCAGCCGGCCTGGGCCCCCTGGCGGATGTCACGATCGGTCACGCCATTGCAGACACACACGTACATGGACTTCGGGCCACGGCTGCGGGAACGGCGCCATTGTCCGCGCGAATGAGAATGATTGTCAATCATGAACAGCGGCGCGCGCCCCGGCCGGCGAGCCGTCCGGCGCTCAGCCCCGCTGGCTGCGCTGCCCCGGGCGCGACCGGACCGGGATCCGCTGGCGAGCCTCCTGGCAGGCGTCCGGGATCGCCTGCAGGCCGGCGATCTGGCGCGCGAACGGGGCGAGATGGCGCAGGGCGCTGGCGTAGACCCCGCGCTTGAACGTGACCACGTGCTCCAGCGGGTACCAGAAGTCGACCCAGCGCCAGTGGTCGAACTCCGGCTTGTCGGTCAGGTCCAGGCGCAGGTCGCTCTCCTGCCCGGCGAACCGCAGCAGGAACCAGACCTGCTTCTGGCCGATGCACACCAGCCTGTCGTGGCGGCGGATCGCCCGCTGCGGCAGCCGGTAGCGCAGCCACCCGGGAGTGACCCCCAGCACGTCGACGTGGCCGGGCAGCAGCCCGGTTTCCTCCCGCAGCTCGCGATACATCGCCTCGAGCGGCGTCTCGTCGGTGTTCATCCCGCCCTGCGGGAACTGCCAGCCATCGCGGCGCACGCGCCGCGCCCAGAAGACGCGACCGTCGGGGTGCATCAGCACGATGCCGACGTTGGGCCGGTAACCGTCCGGATCGATCACGATGCGGACTCCGAATTCACTGCCATCGACTCTGCCACGGCGGCGCCGGGCCGACAAGCGACCGGGGCGTGAATTGACGGCGGGGGCCCGATCCGGGAATAATTCGCGGCTTCCCTGCGCGGGAAGCGCCCCTTGGCTATGTAGCTCAGCCGGTTAGAGCACAGCACTCATAATGCTGGGGTCGGTGGTTCGAGTCCACCCATAGCCATACCATTCTGCAAGCCCTTGAACACGCAGGGCGAACACGTCGCTTCAGTGGTCCTAGCCCCCGCGCTACAGGGAGTGCTACAGACCATGCTACAGAGACGCGGCAGTTCCTACGCTTCGCGGATCGCAGTCCCGGCCGACCTTCGGGACACCTTGGGCCGATCCGAAATCACCCGCTCCCTATCCACCGCGGACCCCCGCGAGGCGGCCCGCCGCTTGGCGTTGTGGGAGACTCACCTCGGGACATTGTTCGCAGGGGTGCGACGCCGGCCAATGACCGCCGACCAGCTAGACCAGATCACCCGCCGCTACCTTGCGGCGAGCTTCGACGAGATCGAAGACCGGCTAGCCCTTGAGTGGGAAGGCCCCGGGCTGGACGCGCACCGCTTCGACTTGAACGACGAAGCGCACCGGCTGAGCGGCCTACTCGCTAATGCCGAGCTAGGCGAGTTCGCGGAGCTGGCGCGCACGCTGCTACTCGAAGGCGAAGACACCACCCGCCGCAAGCTGGCCCGCCGCTTGATTGAGGCGAAGCTTGAAGCCGTGACGGCAGAGCTAAAGGCGCTTGCCGGCAATCCGCTGCGCAGGCCCACGGAACACCGCGGGGCCACTGCGGAGGCACCGAAGGAAACCCCGCGGGTTTCGGAGGTGGCGCGGCTCTACGGAGACGAGCGCGTTTCGCTGCGGAAATGGTCACCGAAGACAGAACACCTCCACCGGACCATTCTGCAAACCGTCGCGGAGCTGCTGGGCGATCCGCAGATTGGCGACGTCACGAAGGAAGACATGCGCCAGCTAGGCCACGCGATCACGCAGCTACCGGCGAACATGGGGAAGAAGTTCCCGGGGAAGACACCGCGGGAGGTCCTGAAGGCCACCGAAGGGGACCCGAGCGTTCCCCGGCTGGAACCGCGCAGCGTCAACAAGTACCAACAGCTAACGCGCTCGCTGTTCGCGTGGGCGACCGAGCATGACACGATTCCGAAGAATCCCGCCGAAGTGTTGCGAGACGTGAAGGAACGACGCGCACGCGATGACCGGCGGCCCTTCACCGACGACGACTTGCGCACCTACTTTGCCAAGCTCGACCAAGAGCCGAAGCGGCCAGAATTGCGTTGGCTTCCCCGGATCATGGCGTACTCAGGGCTGCGGCTTGGCGAAGCGGCGCAGCTCACGACGGCGGACATTCGCCGCGAGGGAGAGGCTTGGGTCATCGACGTGAACGACGACACCGAAGGGAAGCAGCTCAAGACCCCGGGGAGCCGCCGGCTTGTGCCCGTGCATCCGCGGTTGGTCGAGCTGGGGCTGTTGAAGTGGACTGAGGGCGCACCTGCGGGCCACCTGTTCGATGCGCAGTGGCGCACCACCGACAACCCGAAGCGCGGCGCAGTGGACAAGCTATCGAAGCTGCTAGCGCGGCGACTGCGGGATGCAGGCGTCACCGATCCGAAGAAGACGGCGGCGCATAGCTTCCGGCACACGGTATCGGCCAGGCTTAAGGATGCGGGGGTGCCGGAGTACCAGATTGCGGACCTGCTGGGGCACGAGTTGGATTCGATGCCGGTTGGGCGGTATGGGAAGACGACGGACCTCGCGGCACTGGCCGGGGCGCTGGGGCAGCTACGGTTGCCGGTGTAGTGGCGACTGTTTGCAGCAAGTCACTCCCCGCAATCACCTTCGGTAGATAGAAGGCAAACCAGTACGACAACACGCAAAGGACGGCGCCGAGGGCCAACTTCCACAAGCGAAAGTCGATCACTACTGCCCCGTCCCGCTCGCGCCGTTCCGGGTGCTTGGTCAAGCCGAGACGATAGAAGGAATATTGCATCCAAGCGACCAACAGGATGGACAAGGCGTAACCCATCCATTGGAGCCATGCCGAATGGGTGCGCTCGTCGGCGACATGGATTGCCGCGATAGCGGCCACCGCCCCGGTCCACTTGAAGGCGTCCGAAGGAATCTCTTTCAGTAGGCGGAGCGCCTGTTTCATGCCCCGTTGGTAGTCTTCGACGCCTTCCGGCTTTTGGCGGATTCGCATTGGTGCCCCCTTCGCGCTTGCGACTGTAGCGCCTGCCGCAAGGTGCCGAAAATTGCTCAAACCATCGAGCGCCCCTCGATCGGGCGGCCGTGGCCCGTTTCCCCCGTAGGGGGTGGCCGCCGAATGGCCCGCGCAGGCCACCGCGGCGCACCTAGGGAGGACCGCGCGAGGACCGGGGACAACCCGGCGATGCCACCGCGGGGGCACCCTCCGGTTCCGCTCTAGAGAGCCAGAGACACCACCCCGGGCACGCTTCGGCACACGCCACCCGGGCAGCCCGCGCCGCGCCTTAGGACGTAGTGGATTCGGTGACCCCTTCGCCGGTTGTGCTGGTACTAGGCCAGAGCAGCCGCCCCGGCCCACTGGACGCCCTAGGCCCAGAGCAGCCGCCCGCTTGACAGGGCGCGCACCCGGGGCGTACAAATCCGTCTAACGCCCGTTAGATGGAGTGCCACCCCATGAAGCTAGTCGCCTACTACCGCGTTTCCACGGACCGCCAGGGCCGCTCCGGGCTGGGGTTGGAAGCGCAGCGGCACGCGGTCGACCAGTACGCCCAGAGCGTGCGGGGGACGATCACGGCCGCGTTTACCGAGGTGGAGAGCGGGAAGGACAACGACCGCCCGGAGCTGGCGAAGGCGCTACAGCTCGCGGACGTCACCGGGGCGACGTTGGTCATTGCCAAGCTGGACCGGCTCAGCCGCAACGCGGAGTTCCTGCTGAGGCTGCAAAACGGCGGGGTGAAGTTCGTCGCGGCCGACATGCCCAACGCGGACGAAACCACGGTAGGGATCATGGCGATCATGGCGCAGCGGGAACGCGAGGCTATCAGCCGGCGCACCCGGGAGGCGCTGGCAGCCGCTAAGCGGCGCGGGGTGAAGCTGGGGAACCCCAACGGGGCCGAGGCGATCCGCAGGGCTGGGAAGGGCACAGGGGCCGCTACAGCCGCGGCCAGTGCCAAGGCCGGGGCCCACGCTGCCAAGGTCCTGCCGATCGTCGCGGAGCTTCGGGCGCAGGGCGTGGAGAGCCTGGGCGCGTTGGCGCAGGCATTGAACGCCCGGGGCGTGCGGACGCTACAGGGGAAGGGGTGGCACAAGTCGAGCGTGCGGGGGCTGCTGGCCCGGGAGGCGCAGGCTTAGGCGGGCGGCCGTTCGGCCCCCAGTATGGCGCTGTTCCACGAAAATGTTCCACGGCCCCTAGAGCGGGTTAACCGATTGGGCGACTACTCGATAGAGACCAGCCGACCGACCGCCCCGGCAGACAGCCCGGGAGACCGCCGGCACTGGCTGATTCGGGCCGCCCCGGGCCGGGGACGGAGGCGGCGGCGGGGCGCTCAGGTGGCCCCTGTAGGGCCGCTGGGTAGGGCTCAGGCGGCAGGTCCCCGCGGGGCAACCAAATGTCACTATGACTACTAGCACAAGGGGCGGAGCCCATACACCAAGGGGCCACTACATGGGCACCTCAAGGGCACCTCAGGACCACCCGAGGGGACCCTGCGAATGTCAGGTTGCGTACTAACAAAGCGGCAGCCGTAACCGGCCCGTAGAGCGGGCTAAGCGATTGCGTCCCTAATAGAAGAACACCACCCGTTCCCGGGCGCTGCCCGTGCGTTCGACGGGCTCCCTTTTTTGACCCCGACAGAGGCAACCGCAGTGGACTGCGGGGGCCCCTTCACCATGACCAGAGGAAACACACTTGACCGAATACGAACGCTGCTGCGTCGACGGCTGCAATCGCAGGGCGCGGCGCTGGAGCCGGTATTGCGAGCACCACTTCGAGCGCGCCCGGACCACCGGCGGGGCCACCGGGAGAATCATCCGCAAGCAAGAGCTGAAGCCGTACCGGGAGATTGCCCGGGAGTGGGTCGACAGGAACGCGGGGCACCCGTCCGTGGTGGCCGCCGTGGATTGGCTGCGGGAACTTGTGTCTGAGCAGGAAGGGGCGCGCTTCCTCGCGGGGGAAATGGCCCGGCTCAGGAATGGGACGGACCCGCGGGCGATGCTGGCCGCGGCGATTGCGCTTTGGCTGCAAGAAGACCTTTCTCCGCGCGCGTTGAATGACGACCGCGTTTTCGACACGAATATGGGGCGGGCGCTGCTGCGCTGCGCACCCCGACCCGTGAAGAGCGTTGCGCCTTCGGGCAGGAAGGAACAGACCCGCACCACTGCCAGCCATGCGCGGGCGCTGGGAGAGCATGTTCGCCAGTCCCTTGGAGCGTTGCCCTTGGTGGCAGCGAAGGCGATCCGCGACGAGGTGCTAGGCCCAGAAAGAACCGCGGCCACGATCCGCGAAGGCTTGGCCGTGCCGTTCGCGCCGGCCGAGTAGAGACACCACCAATCAACACCACCCCACGCTGCGCGCGCAGGCCGCGCGGTGATGGGTTCTCTTTGCCTGCGATACGGAAAAGACGAATGAACGAAGATGTAAAGCTGAGCCCCGCGAGTCAGGCGGCGCTCGATGATGGCTTGCTGGAGGCCAACCGCTGGAGCGGGAATGCCCCGGAATCGCTGGACAAGCGTTACCTCATGGGCGGCCGGCTGGCGATCCAGAAGAGTTCCACGCTGGGGCCTCCGGGCGCTGAGCCGTACTTCAGCGCAGCCGCCGCGGACCCGGCGCAGGTCGCGGACCTTGAGCGGGAAGTGGCGCGGATGCGCGCAGAGCTGGCGGAGGTGATCCGCTATGACGCGCAAACGGGCGAACCGGTTTACCGGTATCAGGGCGATGCGCGCACTACGCGGGAGAAGGCGCTCTATTTCAAGGAGGCGGTACAGCTCCCGGGCGTGCGGAAGATGGTCGCGGCTGCTGCGCAGTGGCGAGCCGATCACGTACCAACCGAGCTGGAGAAGCTGGACGCCGAGCGCCAGCACAAGGCCCGCGTTGAAGCGCGAGCACAGGAATTGGTCCTTGAAGATGACGCGCGCGCACTGGCCGAGCGGATGAAGGCGCAGCGACGCAGCGCGGGCTAATCCGGGCCGAACACCTTAGGCGGTAGCACTCCGCCGGCAGCAAGGCCCGCCGTGGAAGCGCGCCCGAACCCTCAGGGATCAAGGTCCCGGGGCAGTAGGAGAACGCGCCGAAGCGGCGGGCTTCGCTGTTTCAGATCAATCAATCAATCGAGGTAGAAACAGAATGAGCGTAATGCGCCAGAGAATGGAGGCCGCGCTAGCCGCCGCCTTCGACAATACCCTCCCCCGAGTAGGGCGCGGAGCGGATGCAGCCAAGGCCGACCGCCGGGAACGGATGCGGCGGTTTCTTGAAGCTGCGAAGGATGGAGACGGAGACCTCCCGGCTTTCGTCAATGCCGGGATGCTGTCCGGGCTGTTCCGGACCACCACAGCGGAGGCGCGCGCTGCGCTGGAGGCGAGCGATGCCGACCGCTGAGCGATGGGCGCGGATGACGCCAGAGCAGAAAGAGGCGGCACGGCAGCGGCGGCGACGATGGAAGGCAGCGAATCCGGATAAGCGGCGCGCACAGTGGCGGCGTTGGTATGCGGCCACCGCAGCGACACCAGAAGGCCGCTTGAGGTTGAACCTCAGGACCCGCAAGGCCGACGCAAAGCGCGAAGGCATCCCGTTTGCGATCACGCTCGCCGAGGCGTGCCCCGGGGGTGCCCCGAAGGTGTGCCCAGTGTTAGGACTGGTGCTCGACTACAGCGGAGAGCACACCGACGCATCGCCGAGCTTTGACCGCATCGACCCGGCCGCGGGCTATGTCCCGGGGAACGTGCAGGTTATCTCCCTCCGCGCTAACCGCATCAAGCGCGATCACAGCCCCGACCGGCTCAGGGCGCGACTTGAAGGCATGGACTACGGCGAGACCACCGCGCGTGGCGTCACCGACGACGAAGTGGCCCAGGTACTCCGCTACATCGAAGAGGCATCAACATGATTCAGGACCACGAACGCGCAGGCGTAGAAGCCGCCGCGCATCTAATCGACGGATGGTATCCCTACCGCGCGGACACTCCAGACAATGCCGTGCTGGAAGGCATCATTGCCCGCCGGCTGGCCGAGCGGCTGCGCCGAGTAGCGAGCGGGGAGGAGTTCACCGATGGACGCTGAGCGCAGGGTAGAGACGTTGGTCTATCGCACCATTTCGTTCGAGGTGCCCGCGTTCGATAAGCTCAAGGCGTACCAGCGCCAGATGGAGACGCAGCGCGGTAGGCCAATGACGAACAGCGAGGTGCTAGCCGAGTTGCTGGCGCAGGTGCCGCCACCCTCCGACCACTAGGGGCCACCTTCAGTGCAGACAAAGACACTAGCCGCAAGGCTTGAAGAATGGCGCGAGACCGAACCGCGGCAGATCGAGGTAAAGGAGGTCAGGCAGAACCCCGCGCTTCAGCCGCGGAACATGGCGCTGCTGTCACTCCGGGATCAGGCGAGGCAGGAAGCGCAGAGCGAGGAACATATCGAGCGCATGACCGGCGTGCTGAGGCTCAGTGCCGCGGCAGAGCTTGAGCCGTTGCTTGTGGCGAGTATCGCCGGAGAGCTATTCGTCACCGACGGACACCACCGGCTCAGGGCGTACCAACGCGCAGGACGCGCACGGCTGCCGGCTCGCGTTCGAGTGATGGATTGGCGGACAGCGGGAAGGCTTTCCCGGTTGGTGAATCTCGACGGGGTGAAGCTGCCGATGCACCGCGACCAGCTCAGGGAACAGGCGTGGCAGCACCTAGCCGGACTCACCGCCGGGGGATCACTGAAGCTGCCCCCGGGGAGTTCGGAGCGAAGCATCGCGCTTGAGTTCGGGATTAGTCGGGACACCGTGGCGAGGATGCTTGCACGGCTCCCTGAGGTGGACCCCGAACGCTACCCGAAGGACCACCGCGATGGCGCTTCGGGGTTCCCTCAGTGGCGCTACGTGCGGCACACGATCCGCAACGGGCTGCGCGATGAAATGACTCCGGGCCAGTACGAGGATTGGCGAATTGGGAAGTTGCAGCGACAGGTGGCGCGGTACGCAAAGGACCTCCCGCGGGAGCTTGTCGCGGTGGCACTTCGGGGGTTGCTTGCGGACGTCGAGGCGGAGCCCGAAGAAGGAGCCGCGGGGGTCCCTGAGGTGGACCGGAGGTTGGCTGAGGCGATCGACAGGGGCGAATGGTAGCCGCGGAATTGTTAAGCCCCGGCCGGAACAGAGGCGCGCTAGTGTGGCCGGTTGAGGCCACTATTTAACATTTCATTCAGTGAGGATTTAGCCATGACAAACCCCCGGGATGCCCCCGGAGGGGCCACCGAAGGCTGCCCCGAGGTGGCCGAGGCGCTGGCCCAGGCGCTGGCCAAGATGGACCGCAGCGCCCGCGACAGGGCCCGCAGGAAGCCCCAGACGGCCGAGCAGCGAGCGCGCTATGCGCTACGGTCGCGGCTCAAGAGCTGCGCGCAGGGAATCGAGAGGCTAGCGGCTGAGGTCGAGGGCAAGCACACGGACCGGAGCGGCGGGTCCCGCTGGGGATGGATACCGCCCCCGGACAATGACGCCGACCTGAGAGGGCTTAGCCCCGACCGGCCCCGGCTGCTGGACCAGTGGGAGCGGATCGAGCGAGAGGCCACGGCAGGGTGCGCGGAGTCGGCCCAGTTCGTGACCGAGTACCGGCCGATGCTACAGCTCGCGCTACAGCTCCGGCACGAGAGACCACCCGAGCGCGCCGCCGACTACAAACCCGCCGAAGCGTGGACGCAGGACCAACGCGCTTGGGTGATCGAGCGAATGCGCTAGCGGATCAAGTCGACCAGCAAGCGACGACCGAAGGCGACCACGGCGACGTGCCGGCCGTAGCGTTCGCGGGTGACGGTGAAGCGCGAGGCGCGTTCCTGCGGGAGCAGGGATTCCAGAGCGAGGGAGATTCGCATGGCAGGTTCCGTTGTCGGCCCGGAGCGGGTCGACACCCAAGGTATGCCATGAAGGGGCCCGATAGGTTGCCGCGAGGGGACCACCGCGAAATATGCCCCGGGGGAACCGTTGCCGCGAGGGGACGAAAGCGGCCCACCATTCGCTACAGCATGTGCTACAGCGTTTGCTACAGTGCGGGCTCCGGCGGGTCCGCAAGCCATTGAAACGACTAGGGCGCTACGGGGCGGAAGCATAGCCACCGCGATTCCACCCATAGCCACCAGAATCCGCAGCGCAATCAGCCGGTTGCCGACATCGGGCCCGCCACGATGCGCGGACCTGCGCACCGGATGCGGCACAACCGGATGCAGGACCTGCATGGACGGCCTGCAGCGTTTCCGGCGCCCACCCCTACGCAAGCGCCTCGTGGATCCTTCGCGCGACCACCGCGTCGTCGAGATAGCCGACGATGCCGTGCTGGTTGTCCGTCCCGTTGTCCACGTCGCCCTTGTTCTCGATCGCAGGGGTGATGGCGAAGTTCTTTGCGTCCAGCGGGTTGAGCGACACCACGTCGTTGGGATCGTAGGCGTTGAACCAGCGCGTCACGCAGGCCGGGTGGCCGATGGGGCGCAGCTTGCCGCGGATCGCGCGGATGCCCAGCGGCGAACCCAGGGTGACCAGCAACGGCACGCGCCACGCCTGGCCTTCCGCCGCCAGCCGGCGCAGCGCGGTGTAGGCGACCACGGTGCCGAGGGAATGCGAGACGACCACGTTCTCGCTGTCCGGGTCCATGGCCTTGAGCACGCCGTCCTCGATGTGCCTGCGCAGGTCCAGGTTGACCAGGTACTGGTGCACGTCGTTGGTGACCAGCGCGATCAACGCGCCGCCACCGGGCGTGCGCCTGTCGATGGCGCGCAGCACCGCCTGCACCCAGCCCCAGTTCTGCGGCCCGCGCTCGAGCACGAGCGCCTCGGCGCGCAGTTGCGCCTCGATCTCGTCGTCGGTGATCCCCGCGCCGTCGATGTACTGCTGCAGCAGCATGGAGAGGAACTGCTCGGCGGCCGGGTTCTGCTCCGCGCCGCGCACGATGATCTTCGCCGCGTCGTCCGCGCTGGCGCCGCCGACCATCTGGGCGAGCGTGTCGCCGTAGTACGGGAAGCGGATGTGCGCCTCGTCGATCGGCATCGGCAGGCCACCTTTGGCCAGGCCCTTCTTCCATGCCTGGATCCATTCCTGCTTGAGCTTGACGGCGTCCTTCTCCTGCTGCGAGCGGCCGTGGATGAAGATCAGCTGTTTCATGACGTGGCTCCCATGGCCATGGCGGGATGGCGCTGCTCCTGCATCCATTCGCGCAGCAGGACGGTGCCTTCGGGCGTGTACAGCGACCACAGCGAGGGCCGCAGCTCCCTGCGCAGCGGATCGAGCTTGCCGGGGATGCGGCCGCGCAGCGCGTCGACCAGCGCCCAGCCCTGCGAGAGCAGGGGCAGGCGCGGCGTGCACTGGTCGGCCAGGTCGCCGTCGCGGAGCAGGCCGCGCGAGAGCAGCGCCAGGTCGTACAGCCGCACGCCGAGCTGCGCCTGCAGGTAGTCCTGCATGTGGCCGATGCGGCGGAACTGGCCGATGTCGTGGAAGGCGTACGCGGCGTACACCGCCAGCGCGGGGTCGAGGAACTTCATGTTCTGCATGCGCTGCGCGAGCATGTCCGCGTCCTCTCCCTGCAGCGCGAACTCGCCGAGCGCGGACGCCTTGATGATCGCCTGGCGCAGGAACTCGATCTCCTTCCTGCTCATCGATGCGTCGAAGTCGTTCGCCGGCTCGTACCAGACCTCGTCGAGGCGGCCGTCGCGCAGGCGCAGGACGCCGACGTAGCGTTCGATGACCGGCAGCACCACGCCCGTCCCGTCGTCGAACTCGAGCAGCACCTGCGACTGAGGCTGCGTCGTCGCGACGCCGACGGTGGTGGCGTCGCCTTCCTGCCCGAGCTGGCAGTCGCCGTCGGGACAGGTCGCGTCCGCCAGCGCGCGCCCGTGGACCTCGAACCCGGGGCGGTCGGGCAGCACGGGCGGCAGGCGATCGGCGGTACGCGTGGCCATCGCCTCGAGGAGGCGGCCCGCGTTCGGCGTCACGCCGCGGCCGGTAATGGCCTTGATGTCTTCCCGCGTGGCCGGCGCGCGATCGTAGGTGTCGGTGCGCAGCGCCTCGTCCAGGACCAGCTGCGCGACTTCGCGCGTGGTCATCGGGGGCGGAGCCACGTCCGGAGGCGGCGGCGGCGGTTGCGGCGCGGCGGGTGGTGGAGCGGGTGGCGTCCCCGCCCCTGGCCTGTGACCCGCCGGTGGCGGATGCGCGCCGGCGGCCGGCAGCGGGATTTCCGCCAGCCAGGCGTCGTCGTCCGAGGTGACGCGTGCATCTGGCGTCTGCGTGGTCGCCAGCGTCAATCCGCTCGCGTCGAGCTTCCTGCGCACCAGCTTCGGCAGCGCCCGCTTCAACGGCCGCGGCCGCACGCGGCCATCGACGATGGTGTCGGCGACCTTGCCTTCGAGCGCTTCCAGCAGCGCCTCTGTGTACATCGCCTGGTACTGTCTGCCCTGCTCGGCCTGCCTGACCTCCAGCGCCGGCGCGCCGAGCGAGGTGCCGAAGAAGATGTCGACGGGGCGCTCGAGCTCGACGTCGACGATGTTGGGGAAGATGTCGCTGCCGACGACGCGGCCGTACTGCAGCCCCTGCGTCGGCGTGCGGCACGCATCGGAGAACAGCACGACATGGTCGAAGGCGCCGGCCTGGGCGAGCGAGACGTTGCTGGCGACGTTGACCGCTTCGGCGGCGTTGTCCGGCGCGTCGGACAGCATCCAGTACTCGGTCCGGTTGTTGACCACGCCGTGGCCGGCGAAATAGATCACCAGCTGCTCGATCGTGCCCGGTTCGGCCAGGTCGCGGACGTCCTTGAACAAGGTCGCGATCGTCACCGGCCCACCGGCATCGGTGCGCCGGATGATCTGCGCGTCGGGAATGCCCTGGGACCGCGCCCAGGCTTCCATCTTGTCGATCGAGTCCTCGACCGCCTTGAGCGTCCCAAGCCCGCCCGTGCGGCTGACCCCGATCAGAAGCACTGCCCGGTTCATGGCTGCGTCCTTGACCGTGCGGAACCCCCCGGGGATGCAACGGCGGCGCGCGATGCATCCGGCCATCCGCGGCAGCGCGACGCAGACAGCAACGGAAGTTGGGCCCGCTTCGCGAAGCGGCGTGCGGGCGCGCCGCCATCCGCACCGGCGGGGCATGCGCGGCCACGTGCGTGATACGCGGGCCTGCGGCGGGCACCATTCACGACGTTGTCCGCGGCGATCGCCGATCCTGCGCGCATGGTCCACGCGGCGACTTCGGCAGCGGCACCCGCGCGGCGGCACGCGGCCGCCGGACGCGTCGCGATCGTCCCCGCCGCCCGCGGCCGCGCGCGCACCGGCCACGAGTTCGCCACGCTCGAAGCGCTGGCGCGTCGGCTGGCACGATTGCATCGCTATGAATACGCCGGCGTCGGCGCGGCGCGGCGCCGGCGCGGGGAACGCGTCTACTTCGTGCCCGAGCAGACGCTGCTGGCGAGGCGAGCGCGCGCGCTCGGCATCGCCGGTGCCGACGACCTGTTCGGCGGCGTGGTGCCGTATGCCTTCATCGCCACCAAGGTGGTCAGCCATCCGCTGGTCGACGAGGATTCGCCGGCGCCGGTCGGCTGGTCGCGCTCGCTCTGTGGTTGCCTGGCCGACGCGGTGCTGCCGGGCTTCGCGGTGTTCTCGCGTCGCGACGCGCGGCGCGCCTGCGCGCAGCTGCTCGACCTGGGCCCGTTGCGGCTCAAGCTGGCGCGCGGCACCGGCGGGCTGGGGCAGGTGCTGGTGCCCGATCTCGCCGCGCTCGATGCTGCGCTGGACACGATCGCGGAAGACGAGCTCGCGCGCCACGGCGCCACCGTCGAGCAGCATCTCGCGGACGCGACGACCTGCAGCATCGGCACGGTGGAATGCGCCGGCGTCCGCATCACCTATGCCGGCACCCAGCGCACGACGCCCGACCGCAACGGCGGCGCGGCGTACGGCGGCACCGACCTGCTTGCCGTGCGCGGCGGCTTCGAGGCGTTGCGCGCGGCCGGCCTGGACGACCACCTGCAGCGCGCGGCCATGCAGGCGCAGTGCTACCACGCGGCGATGCGCGAGGCGTACCCGCGCTTCTTCGCCTCGCGCTGCAACTACGACATCGTGCAGGGGCTGGATCGCGACGGGCAGCCGCGCTCGGGCGTGCTCGAGCAATCCTGGCGGATCGGCGGCGCCAGCCCGGCGGAGATCGCCGCGCTCGAGGCCTTCGCGGCCGATCCACAGTTGCAGGCCGTGCGCGCCTCGAGCCACGAAGTGCACGGCGCGCACGACCCACCCGCGCACGCGGTGGTGCACTACCGCGACGTCGACCCGACCCTGGGCCTGTTGACCAAGTACAGCATCGTGGAACGTCATGGACACCCGACTTGATCCGGTCGCCATCGCAGTGGACGGCGACACCCTCAGCGGCACCCTGCTGGCGCCGACCCGGCGATTGCCGGCGGTGCTGTTCGTGCACGGCTGGGGCGGCAGCCAGCGGCACGACCTGGTACGCGCGCGCGAGGCGGCGGCGCTGGGCTGCCTGTGCCTGACCTTCGACCTGCGCGGCCACGAGGCCAACGCCGCGCAGTGGGAGACGGTGACGCGCGCGCAGAACCTCGACGACCTGCTGGCCGCCTAC
This sequence comes from Luteimonas sp., assembly GCA_035539095.1. GTDB lineage: Bacteria > Pseudomonadota > Gammaproteobacteria > Xanthomonadales > Xanthomonadaceae > Luteimonas. The sequence goes on along the minus strand of DATLJE010000009.1, from coordinate 313,054 downwards.
GACTGGCTCGCGGCGCGCCACGACGTCGACCCGGGCGCGATCGCCGTGGTCGGCATCAGCTACGGCGGCTACCTCGCCGCGATCCTGTCCTCGATGCGGCCGGTGCGCTGGCTCGCGCTGCGCTCGCCGGCGCTGTACATGGACCCGGGCTGGGACGTGCCCAAGCGCCAGCTGCACCGCGACGCCGACCTGCGCGCCTACCGCCGCCAGCGCATCGACGCGCGCGACAACCGTGCGCTGCGCGCCTGCGCCACGTTCGACGGCGACGTGCTGCTGGTGGAGGCCGAGCACGACGAGATCGTGCCGAGGCCGGTGATCGAGAGCTACGCGGCCGCGTTCACGGGCGTGCAGTCGCTCACCGCGCGCAGGCTGGCCGGCGCCGACCACGCGCTGAGCGACAAGTCGATGCAGAAGGCCTACACCGCCGTGCTGGTCGCCTGGCTGACCGAGATGGTGGTCGGCGCGCGCGGCGAGACCGCCAAGGCGCGGGTGGCCGAGCACCAGCGCACGCAGCCGCCCGACCGCCATTCGCGCAAGGCCGGCGAGCGCGAGCCGGTAGAATGAGCGCGGATGGACATCTTCAAGACCTTCACCGTCGAGGCCGCGCACCGGCTGCCGAACGTGCCGCCCGGGCACAAGTGCGCGCGGCTGCACGGGCATTCGTTCGGCATCGAGCTGCACGTCTCCGGCGAGCCCGGCGCCGACAGCGGCTGGGTGATGGACTTCGGCGATATCAAGGCCGCGTTCCGTCCGCTGTACGACCAGCTCGACCACCGCTACCTCAACGACATCGAAGGCCTCGAGAACCCCACCAGCGAGCGGCTGGCCGCGTGGATCTGGGAGCGCCTGAAGCCGGCGCTGCCGCAGCTGAGCGAGGTGGTGGTGCGCGAGACCTGCACCTCCGGCTGCCGCTACCGCGGGCCGTAGGGCGGCCCCGGCCCGCCGCCTGAGGTTGGCTTCGCCCGATCGAGTTCCGCGATGCGGGGCGCCGGTCGGCGAGGGGGCCGACCGGATCGGGGACCCACATCGCGGGCCAAGGCCCGCCCTACGCCTGGGCTGGCGATCTTGATTCGCCGCCGGCTGGACGCGTTTTCCCACGCAAACAGGGCTGGTGATCTGCCAACCCATTGATTCGCATATAAATGAACGGCTCCCGGCTCGGATGTTGCATTGCAACAAAACCGGCGCTATGCTGCACCGCACAAATACCGGCAATCCCTGCCGGACACCCAGCAGGAGCCCACCATGTACCAGGATTTCAACGAGCAGTTCGCCGCCGCCTCGCGCCAGGTCGCCGACACCGCCGCCCAGGTCAACCGCCTGGCCCTCGAGAACGCCGAGAAGGTGTTCGGCCTGCAGCTGGCCACGTTCGAAGAGAACGCCAACGCCACCTTCGCCTTCTGGGGCGAGGTCGCCGAGGCCCGTGACTTCGACGGCCTGAAGGCCGCATGGCCGAAGGGCGTGCAGGTCGCCCGCGAGAACGTCGAGCGCGCCGTCAGCACCGGTCAGGAAGTCATCGGCCGCACGCTCAAGACCAACGAAGCCATCGCCCAGATCGCCAAGGCCCAGGTCGAGTCGGCCAGCGCCAAGGTCCAGGCCAAGGCCGAGGAAGCCGTCAAGGCCGCCTCGAAGGCCCGCAAGTAATTCCAGCTCCATCGGCCGGGCGACCGGCCACGCGGCCTCTCTCCCGCGTCGGAAACCCGGCAACGCAAGTTGCCGGGTTTTTTTGTGCGTTTGGCAACCGAGGTGACGCAACTCCGGGAGGAAGCCGGCCGAAGCTGCGTCCCAAGTGCTGAAAGCCAGGCCCTCGCCGGCGCCGCGCGCCTCCCTATCCCGGTGCGCTGGAGAGGGTTGCTGCGGGCGCTTCGACGAGGTCGACGAACGCCTGCAGCGCCGGCGCGCGCGGGCGGTTGGCCAGTTCCAGCCGATACAGCGGGCGCACGATGTCGCCGTCGCCGGCCAGGCGCACGATCCGCAGCCGCCCCATCGCCACCAGGTCGCGCACCACGATCGCCGGCAGCAGGGCCACGCCGGCGCCGGCGGCCACCGCGCCCGCGATCGCCTCGTTGCTGCCCAGCTCGAGCAGCCGCGCCGGCCGGATGCCGCGCCGGCGCAGCACGCGCTGCGCGACCTGGCGCGTGCCCGAGCCGGCCTCGCGCAGCAGCCACGGCTGCCGCGACAGCTCCGCGACCGAGGCGCGGCGTTTCGCCCCCAGCGTCGCGCCGGCCGCCACCACCACCTGCAGCGGCTCGTCGCGCCACGGCGTGGCGACGATGCCCGGATCGTCCACCACGCCCTCGACGAAGGCGACGTCCAGCTGCCCCTCGGCGATCGCGTGGCCGATCCCGGCGGTGTTGCCGACCTGCAGCGAGAACGCGATGCCGGGGAAGCGCCGCGTGAACGCCGCCACCGCATCGGGCAGCCAGTAGCCGGCCACCGTGGTGCTGGCGCCGACCCGCATCGACCCCTTGCGCAGCTCCACCCGGTCGCGGATGTCCGCCGCCGCGACGCGCTCCATCGAGAAGATCGCGCGCGCGTGCCGGTGCAGCGACGCGCCGTGCTCGGTCAGCCGCAGGCCGCGCGCGCCGCCGCGTTCGACCAGCGGCAGCCCGAGCTGGTGCTCGAGCCCGCGCACCGCCTTCGACACCGCCGGCTGGCTGACGTGCAGCGCCTCGGCGGCGCGCGAGAAGCCCTGGTGCTCGACCACGGCCACGAACACGCGCAGCAGGTGCAGATTCATCGATAACCCAAGGCCATGGAAAGCTGAATTATATGTATTGGATTCATCGGCCGGCGGCAGCCACGCTGCGCGCACCCGCCAAGCCTGCCTCCGCCATGCACGCCGTTGCCGAACCACGCACCATCCCCGCCCGCCTGCGCCGCCACCTCGACCTCTGGCCCGGCCTCGCGCTGGCCGCCGCGCTCGCGGCCGCCGGCATGCTGCTGGCGCGGCTGCCTTCGCTGCAGGCGCTGGGGCTGGGCGCGCTGACCCTGGCCATCGTGCTGGGCATCGCGGTCGGCAACACCGTGTTCCCGGCGCTGGCCGCGCGCAGCGGCGCCGGCGTCGATTTCGCCAAGGGCATGCTGCTGCGCGCGGGGATCGTGCTGTACGGGCTGCGCGTCACCTTCCAGGACATCGCCGGCGTCGGCATCCACGGCCTGCTGGTCGACGTGGCGATGATCGCATCGGTGTTCGGTCTGGCGGTGCCGCTGGGCACGCGCGTGTTCCGGCTCGACCGCCAGACCGCGATGCTGATCGGCGCCGGCAGCGCGATCTGCGGCGCGGCGGCGGTGATGGCGACCGAGCCGGTGGTGCGCGCCCCGGCACACAAGGTGTCGGTGGCGGTGGCGACGGTGGTAGTGTTCGGCACCACCGGGATGTTCCTGTACCCATGGCTGTACCCGCACCTGGGATTGGGCGAGCACGCGTTCGGCATCTACGCCGGCTCCACCATCCACGAGGTCGCGCAGGTCGTGGTCGCCGGCCGCGCCGTCGGCGAGGCCGCGGGCGCGGCGGCGGTGATCGAGAAGATGCTGCGGGTGATGCTGCTGGCGCCGTTCCTGCTCGTGCTGTCGTCGCGGCTGGAGCGCGGCGACGCGCAGGCCGGCCGTTCGCGCATCCGCGTCCCGTGGTTCGCGGTGCTGTTCGTCGCGGTGTGCGGCTTCAACTCGCTGCGGCTGCTGCCGGCGGCTTGGGTCGACGCGCTGGTGCAGGTCGACACCGTGCTGCTGGCGATGGCGATGGCCGCGCTCGGCCTGCGCACGCAGGCCAGCGCGATCCGGCAGGCCGGGCTGCGCCCGCTGGCGCTGGCGGCGACGCTGTTCGCGTTCCTGGTGGTCGGCGGCTACGCGCTCAACGTCGGCATCGGCGCCGCGCTCGCGGCGTTTCGCTAGCGACCGCATCACCGTCGTTCCCGGCTGGCGAGGAACCCCGGCCGCCCCGCTGTCCGGATTCCCCGCTGCACCGGAATGCCACCCTGTGCTGCGCGAGCCGTGCCGGAAGGCCGCCGGACACGCGGAAGGCCGCGTCGCCGCGGCCTTCCGGTGGGTGCATCCGCCGCGAACGCTACTCCTGCGCGATCGCCGGCTTCTCGTCCAGCTTGTCGCCCAGCAGCCGGCGCACCACCACGTAGAACACCGGGATCAGCAGCAGTCCCAGGAACGTGGCGAACAGCATGCCGCCGATCACGCCGGTGCCGATCGCGTGGCGGGCGTTGGCGCCCGCGCCGCTCGACAGTGCCATCGGCGTGACGCCCATGATGAAGGCGAACGAGGTCATCAGGATCGGGCGGAAGCGCAGCCGCGCCGCCTCGATGATCGCCTCGCCCAGCGGCTTGCCCTCCTGGCGCTGCTCGATCGCGAACTCGATGATCAGGATCGCGTTCTTCGCCGCAAGGCCGATGACCGTGATCAGGCCGATCTTGAAGTAGATGTCATTGGGCAGGCCGCGCAGCAGCGACAGCACCACCGCGCCCAGCACGCCCAGCGGCACCACCAGCAGCACCGACACCGGTACCGACCAGCTCTCGTACAGCGCGGCCAGGCACAGGAACACCACCAGGATCGACAGCACCATCAGCATCGTGGCCTGGTTGCCGGAGAGGATTTCCTGGTAGGACTGGCCGGTCCAGTCGTAGCCGAAGCCTTCGGGCAGGTCGTCCTCGACGATCTTCTGCATCGCGTTCATCGCCTCGCCCGAGCTGTGGCCGGGCGCCTGCGAGCCGACGATCTCGACCGCCGCGTAGCCGTTGTAGCGTCCCAGCGACGGCGGCGCGGTGGTCCAGTGGCTGTGGACGACGTTGGAGATCGGGATCATCGCGCTGGCGCCGTCGGCGTCGGTTCCCGGCGCCGGTGTGTAGAAGCGCGACAGCGATTCGGGCCCGGTGCGGTAGTCGCGGTCGGCCTGCATGGTCACGCGCTTGACGCGCCCGCCGTCGACGAAGTCGTTGACGTAGACCGGCGCCAGCATCAGGCCGATGGCGTTGTAGATGTCGCTCACCGACAGCCCCATCGCCTGCGCCTGGGTGCGATCGACGTCGAGCTTGAGCTGCGGCGCGTCGGCCAGCGTGTTCGGTCGCACCGCGGTCAGCGCCGGGTTCTGCGCCGCCTTGCCCAGCAGCGTCCCCATCGCCTGCGCCAGCGCCGCGCGGCCCTGGCCGCCGCGGTCCTGCAGGTACATGTCGAAGCCGCCGAACTGGCCCAGCCCGTTCACCGTCGGCAGGTTGATCACGAAGATCTGCGCGTCGCGGATCGGGAACAGCGCGCCGTTGGCCTGCTGGATGAACTCCGACGCGGTGATCTTGCGCTCGTCCCAGGGCTTGAGCTTGACGAAGGCCATGCCGACGTTCTCGCCCTGGCCGACGAAGCTGAAGCCGGCCACCTGCATCATGCCCTCGTAGCCGTCGATCTTCTCCAGCGCGCCGCGGACCTGCTCGAACACCCGCTCGGTGCGCTTGAGGGTCGCGCCCGACGGCAGCTGCACGATCGCCAGCGCGTAGCCCTGGTCTTCCTCGGGCAGGAAGCTGCCGGGCATGCGCGTGAACAGGAAGCCGCACAGCAGCGCCAGCCCCGCGAACACCAGCATCCAGCGCGGCGCGTGCCGCACGGCGCTGCCGATGTGGCCGACATAGGTGTGGCTGACCTTGTCGTAGACCTTGTTGAAGGCGCGGAAGATCGGGTTGCGGCTCTCGTGGTGGCCGGTCGGCTTGAGCATCGACGCGCACAGCGCAGGCGTGAAGCCCAGCGCCAGGAACGCCGAGAACGCCATCGCCATCGCGATCGTGATCGCGAACTGCTTGTAGATCTCGCCCGCGCTGCCGGCCTGGAACGCGCTGGGCACGAACACCGCCGCCAGCACCACCGTGATCGCCACCACCGCGCCGGTGATCTGGCCCATCGCCTTGACCGTGGCGTCCTTCGGCGAGAGGCCTTCCTCGGTCATGATGCGCTCGACGTTCTCGATCACCACGATCGCGTCGTCGACCACGATGCCGATCGCCAGCACCATGCCGAACAGCGTGAGCTGGTTGATCGTGAAGCCGACCATCCACATGCCCAGGAACGTGCCCAGCAGCGCCACCGGGATCACCAGCGTCGGGATCAGCGTGGCGCGGAAGTTCTGCAGGAACACCAGCATCACCAGGAACACCAGCACGACCGCCTCGAACAGGGTCTTGACGACCTCCTCGATCGAGATCTTCACGAACGTCGAGCTGTCGTACGGCGAGAACCAGGTCACGCCCTGCGGGAAGGTGGCCTGCAGCTCGTCCATGCGCGCGCGCACCGTCTCGGCCACGCCCAGCGCGTTGGCGCCGGGCGCCAGCTGCACCGCGAAGCCGGAGGCCGGCGTGCCGCTCCATTTGAGGTCGAAACCGTAGGCCGAGGCGCCCTTCTCCACCCGCGCCACGTCCTTGAGCCGCACCGTGGTGCCGTCGCCGTTGGCGCGCAGGATGATGTTGCCGAACTGCTCGGCGGTGCTGTAGCGGCCTTCGGCCGACACCGTGGCGGTGAACGCCTGGCCTTCGGGCGAAGGCTCTGCGCCGACCGCGCCGGCGGCGAACTGCACGTTCTGCCCGCGCACCGCCGCCAGCACCTCGCTGGCCGAGAGCCCGTAGCCGTGCAGCTTGTCGGCGTTGAGCCAGATGTTCATCGCGTACTCGCCGCCGAACAGCCGCGTGCTGCCCACGCCCGGGGTGCGCGCGATCTGGTCGAGCACGCGCGCGGCGATCAGGTCGGCCAGCGCGTCCTTGTCGAAGGCCGGGTTGCTCGAGCGCAGTGCCACCACCATCAGGAAGCCCGGGTTGGCCTTGGCCACCTCCACGCCCTGCTGGATCACTTCCGATGGCAGGCGCGGGGTCGCCAGCGCGACCTTGTTCTGCACCTGCACCTGGGCGATGTCGGGGTCGGTGCCCGGCTTGAACGTCAGCGTGATCGACGAACCGCCGCTGGAGCTCGACGAGGAGCTGAAGTAGTCGAGGTTGTCGATGCCGGTGAGCTGCTGCTCGATGACCTGGGTGACCGCGCCCTCGGTAGTCTCCGCGCTCGCGCCGGGATAGCTGGCCGAGACGGTCACCTGCGGGGGCGCGATGTTCGGGTAGGACTCGACGCCCAGGCCGGTGATCGCGAGCACGCCGCCGAGCGTGATCAGGATCGCGATGACCCAGGCGAAGACCGGGTGGTTGATGAAGAACCGGGACATGGCGGGTCAGTCCTTCTTCTTCGCGTCGTCACCCTGCTTGCCCGCGTCGGGTTTTGCCGCTCCCGGCTGGGCCGCGACGGGCGCGCCCGGCGGCTGCCAGGGCGAGGCCTTCGCGGGCTGGCCGGGCTGGGCCTTCTGCAGGCCGGACACGATGATCTGCTCGCCGCCGGCCAGTCCCTTGGTGACGATCCAGTTGCTGCCCTGCGCGCGGTCGGCGTCGATGTCCTTGCGCGCGACCTTGCCGTCCTGGCCGACCACCAGCACGTACGCGCCCTGCGCGTCGCGCTGCACCGCCGCCTGCGGGACCAGGAAGGCGTCGTGCACCTCGCCCAGGGTCGCCTTCAGCGTCACGTAGGTGCCGGGCAGCAAGTGCTTGTCGGGATTGGGCAGGCGCGCGCGCAGCGCGACCGAGCCGGTGGCCGGGTCGACCACGTCGCCGGAGAAATCCAGCTCGCCGGCGCGCTGGTAGGGCGTGCCGTCGGGCAGCAGCACCTGCACCTGCGACTGGCCGCCGGCCTGCAGCCGGCGCACCTGCTCGAGCTCGGACACGCCCATGGAGAAGTTCACGTACAGCGGGTCGATCTGGTCGACCGTGGTCAGCAGGGTGGCGTCGCCCTGCCCGACCAGCGCGCCCTCGGTGACCTGCTGCTTGCCGGCGCGGCCGTCGATCGGCGAACGCACGGTGGCGTAGCCGAGGTTGATCTGCGCGCTCTGCACCGAGGCCTTCGCCGCCTGCACCGCCGCGGCGGAACTGCGCTCGCTGGCCAGGGCATTGTCGTAGTCGGACTTGGAGACGAACTTCTGCGGCAGAAGCTGGCGGGCGCGGTCGGCGTTGGCCTTCGCGTTCGCATAGCTGGCCTGCGCCTGCGCGAGCGCGCCCTGGGCCTGGCCGAGCGCCGCGCGCAGCGGCGCCGGGTCGATCACGAACAGGACCTGGCCCTTGCGCACGTCCCTGCCTTCCTCGTAGGCGCGCTTCTGCAGCACGCCGGGCACGCGGGCGCGCACGTCGGCGCTGCGATAGGCCGCGAGCCGGCCGACCAGCTCCTGCTGCAGCGGCACCGTGGTCTTCTTCGCCACCATCACGCCAACGTCGGGCGGCGGCATGCCGCCGCCGGGGCCGCCGGGGCCGGCCTGTTCACCCTTGCCGCAGGCGGCCAGCAGGAGAAGCGCGCCGGCGATCGCCAGCGTACGGGTTTGCATCGTCATGGGTGGGGGCTCCGGGGGGATCGTGTGCCGGTCTGCTGCGGCATGTCGGCAATTCCTATACCCGTCAGTGTAGCATCCGGCGGTTTCGGTCCACGTGCCGGAAGTCAGGAAAGCGCGGTCGTCAGCCTGCCAGCAGCGGGGTGGCGTCGAGGGCTCGCGCCAGCGTTGCCGGGTCTGGCGGCGCGGCGTGGCGCAGGCGGCCCAGGCAGGGCGCCGGCAGGCGCTCGCGCAGGGCCTCGAAGTTGTCGTCGCGGTGCGCCATCGCCGGATCCACCTCGCTCGCGATCCAGCCGGCCAGGGACGCGCCGTCGGCCGCGATCGCGCGCGCGCTCAGCCGCGCGTGGTTGAGGCAGCCCAGGCGCAGGCCCACCACCAGCACCACCGGCAGTTCCAGCGCGCGCGCCAAGCCCGACTGGTCGAGGGTGGCGGTGAGCGGCGCCAGCCAGCCGCCGACGCCCTCGACCAGCACGAAGTCCGCCTGCGCGGCGAGCCGCGCGTGCGCGGCGAGGATCGGCGCCAGCTCGACGGTGATCCCGGCCTCGCGCGCGGCGAACTCCGGCGCCAACGGCAGCGGCAGCGCGAACGGATTGACGTCGTCGTAGGCCGGGCGCGGGGCGCTGGCGGCCTGCAGCGCCAGCGCGTCGTCGTTGCGCCAGCCGTGCGCGGTATGCGCGCAGCCGCTGGCCAGCGGCTTCATTCCCACCGCGCGCAGGCCGCGCGCGCGCAGCGCATGCAGCAGCGCCGCGCTGGCGACGGTCTTGCCGGCATCGGTGTCGGTGCCGGTGACGTAGACGCCCGGATGGCTCATGCGCCCGTCCCGCGCGCGAGCACCCCGCGCCGCACCAGCGCGTCGACCACCCCGGTGAGCCCGAGCAGCGCGTACGCCATGCCGGCCAAGCCGACCATCGCCGGCGCGTGCCGCATCGACCAGGCCGCGAACGAAAGCGACGCCACGGCGACCGCGACGAAGTAGACATAGACCGCGATCTCGCCGGCGGTATGCGCGCGCTCGTCGCCGTCCAGGCCGATCGCCGCGCGCCGGCGCCACGCGTGCGCGTACAGCCCCAGCAGGCACAGCGACATCATCGCGAACGCGAGCCCGTAGACCAGGAACATGAAGCCGATGTCCGCATGGCTGTCGATCCGCATCGGCGAGGGCAGCCAGCCGTCGGTGATCCAGGCGAAGAACACCCCGAACTGCAGCCGCAGCGGGTACACGTACACCAGCACCAGGAACACCAGCGCCAGGCTGAGCACCGTGCTCGCGCCGTCGTCGAGCCCGTAGCGCCGGCTCCAGCGCGCGTGCGCGGCCCAGAACATCGCCACCATCGCGAAGCACGCCGCGAACGCGGGGATCGCCTTGAGCGCCTGCACCAGCGCGCGGGTGCTGTCGGGGATGGCGTCGATCGAGATCACCAGCAGCGTCACCGCGAACGCGAACGCGGCGTCGACGAACGCTTCCAGGCGCGTCACCTGCTGGCCGCGGTGGGCGAACACGCCGCGGCGGAGCGCAGGCTCGGGCGCGGGATTGGCACTGCCCATGCATCCTCCGCGGGTGGGGCCGGTGGCGGGCGGCCGCGCTACACTGCCACGCATGTTCACTTCGCACAGTCTAAGCGGCAGCAAGCCCGAACAGTACGCCCAGCTTGCCGAACAGGCGGCGGCGCTGGTCGCCGGCGAGCGCGACCGCATCGCCAACGCCGCCAACCTCTCGGCGCTGGTCTACCACGCGCTGCCGCGCCTGAACTGGGCCGGCTTCTATTTCTTCGACGGCACCGAGCTGGTGGTCGGCCCGTTCCAGGGCCTGCCCGCCTGCATTCGCATCCCGCTCGACAAGGGCGTATGCGGCGCGGCCGCGAGCAGCGGCCGCACCCAGCGCGTCGACGACGTCAACGCCTTCCCCGGCCACATCGCCTGCGACTCGGCCTCGCGCTCGGAGCTGGTGGTGCCGCTGTTCCATGGGGACGCGCTGGTGGGCGTGTTCGACCTCGATAGTCCGGATCCGGCCCGTTTCGACGTTGATGACCAGACAGGGCTCGAGAACATCGCGCGGATCTTCGTGCGGTCACTGGGATGACAGGCCGATGAGGCACGCCACGACGACGGACGACGGGACCCGGCAACGCGACGCGACGGCGCAGGCGGGGGCGCGCTCGTGAGCGCCCCGCTGAAGCTGCGCAACATCGGCCCCAAGAGCGCGGCGTGGCTGCGCCAGGTCGGCCTGCGCACGCCCGAGGACCTGGCCGCGGCCGGGCCGGTGGAAGCCTTCATGCGCGTCAAGCGCGCCGGCTTCAAGCCCAGCCTCAACCTGCTCTACGCGCTCGAAGGCGCGCTGCACGACTGCCACTGGCAGGAAGTGCCCGAAGCGCGCCGCGCCGAGCTGGTCGAGCAGGCCGAAGCCGCGATCGCCCAGCTGCCGCCGCCGCGCAACCGCCCCGCGGCCGCGCCGGTGACCACGACGGTGATGCAGGACGAGGACGGCCGCATGCCGTCACCCGGTCTGTTCGACGAGCCCGACGGCGATTGACTGCCGCGAGCAAGCCGCGGCCTGCGTCTTCCTTGTCATTCCGAGCGCAGCGAGGGATCTTGCTTTTCCCCCGGCAAGCCCGGCTCCCTCGCCGTGCCCGGAATGACGAGCCCGGGATGCGCCGCGGCGGCGCCCATCGCGTACAATCGCCCCGCTTCGCGGTGACCCGGCGGCGTCCGCCAACGGGTTGAAACGGGAAGCCGGTGAAGTCCGCCGCGCGCCGCGCATGCAGCGCGCCACGACCAGTCCGGCACTGCCCCCGCAACGGTAAGCGAGTCGCGCCAACGCATCCGCCACTGTCCAGGCAGGCCATCGGCCTGCGGGCTTCCCCCGGGAAGCCGCACGGGAAGGCGCCGCGGCCGGAGTCGAACACTCCAACTCGCCAGTCCGGAGACCGGCCACGGAGCACGGGTCCCACGACCCTGACCGATTGCGATGCGGCGGGCATTGCGGCGGCGATGCCGGCGCATGCTCCATGCCCGACCCGCGGCCACCATCCCTCCTCCTTCGCGATTCCATCCCAGCGATTCGCGTGCGCGGGTGCGCGCGAAGGAGAACGACCCATGCGATTCCGCCTGCTCTTCCTGGCCATCGGCGCCAGCCTGTCCGTCCCCACGATCGCGTCCGCCGCGGCCGATGCCACCGACCTCGACGAAGTCGTCGTCACCGCCACCCGCACCCAGGTGCGGCTGGCCGACAGCCTGTTCCCGGTCGAGGTGATCGACCACGACGAGATCGTGCGCAGCCAGGCGCGCAGCCTGCCGGCGCTGCTGCGCGGCCGCGCCGGCATCGACATCGGCAACCAGGGCGGGATCGGCAAGAACAGCACCGTGTTCCTGCGCGGCAGCGAGTCCGACCACGTGCTGGTGCTGGTCGACGGCGTGCGCGTGGGCTCGGTCACCGCCGGGCTCGCCGCGTTCCAGGACATTCCCGTCGACCAGATCGACCGCGTCGAGATCGTGCGCGGGCCGCGCTCGAGCCTGTACGGCTCCGAGGCGATCGGCGGCGTGATCCAGATCTTCACCCGCCACGACGAAGGCGCGTTCACCCCGCGCCTGCGCCTGGGCGTGGGCAGCCACGGCCTGCAGGAGGCCAGCGGCGGCATCGGCGGCGGCGGCGAGCGCGGATGGTTCGGCGCCGACGTGGCCTGGCAGCGCACCGATGGCATCAATGCCTGCCGCGGCACCGCCTCGGCGCCGGGCGCGCCGTTCGGCGCCGGCTGCTTCGTCGACGAGCCCGACCGCGACGGCTATCGCAACGCCTCGCTCAACCTGCGCGGGGGCGTGGAGGTGGGCGACACGCTCGAGCTGCAGGCCAACGCGCTGCGCGCGCAGTCGCGCAACGAATTCGACGGCAGCATCTTCGGTGGCAACGTCGCGGAGAACGTGCAGCAGGTGCTGGGCGGCAAGCTCGCGTGGACGCCGTCCGAACGCGTCGCGGTGACCGCGCAGGCCGGGCGCAACGACGACCGCTCGGAGAACTTCTTCGACGACCACGCCGGTGGCCACGCCCGCGTCGGCCACTTCGACACCAGCCGCACCACCGCCTCGATCCAGGCCGACTTCGGCCTGGCCGCGGGCCAGCTGCTCAGCGCCGGCGCCGACCGCGAGCGCGACGCGGTGGAGAGCGACACCGCCTTCGACGTCACGCAGCGCGACAACACCGGCGTGTTCGTCGAATACCAGGGCACGTTCGGCGCGCACCGGCTGCAGGCCAGCCTGCGCAACGACGACAACGAGCAGTTCGGCGACCACGCCACCGGCAGCCTCGGCTGGGGCCTGTCCTTCGGCGACGGCTACCGCGTGAACGCCAGTTACGCCACCGGCTTCAAGGCGCCCACCTTCAACGACCTGTACTACCCGTTCTTCGGCAAGCCGGACCTGCGCCCGGAGGCGTCGAAGGGCGTCAACGCCGGGATCGCGCGCTACACGCAGCGCTACAGCTGGACGCTCGATGCCTACCAGACGCGCGTCGACGACCTGATCTCCTACGATTCGTCGATCTTCCTGCCCAACAACATCGACCGCGCGCGCATCCGCGGCGTCGAGTTCGCGCTCGACACCACGCTCGCCGGCTGGGACCTGTCGACGCGGCTGTCGCATACCGACCCGCGCAACCGCACGCGGCACAATCCCGATGGCAGCGACAACGGCAACCATGACCGCCTGCTGGCGCGTCGTGCGCGCGACACCGCGCGCATCGCGCTCGACCGCGCGTTCGGCAAGCTGCGCCTGGGCGCCACGCTCAACGCCGCGGGGCATCGCTACGACGATGCAGCCAACCTCGTGCGCCTTGGCGGGTATGCGACCTTCGACCTGCGCGCGTCGTACGCCTTCGCGAGGGCCTGGACGCTGGAGGCGCGCGTCGACAACGCCTTCGACCGCGACTACGAAACCATCGCCTGGTACGAGCAACCGGGACGCGAGTTCGGGCTGGCGTTGCGCTGGGCGCCGGTGCGCTGACGGGGCTCCGCGTGCCGGGCAATCCCTTTAATCCCCTGTGGGAATCCCCTGTGGAAGCGGCTTCAGCCGCGAGCTCTTGATGCAGTGGGCGACTGGTCTCACGCGCCTTGCCGATGATCGCCGTCCACCCGCGGCAGAAGCTCGCGGCTGAAGCCGCTCCACAAAAGCAGGTGCGCGGGACCGGAGCCGCTCCCACGAGATCAAGGGCGGGTGGCTGAAGCCGCTTCCGCGCGGTGCGGCGCATCCTGCGGCGACGGATCGCCTTCGCCCGCGTCCTCGCCGGCTCGTTCGCTTTCGCTGCTTCCCGCGCCTTCGCCGTCGGCCCCGAACCCACCTTCGGTTCCGACTTCGGTTTCAACTTCACCTTCGCCTGCGCCTGCGCCTTCGCCGAACAGGCTGCCCTGCCACTCGAGCCCTTCGCGCTCGCGGAACCCGGACAGGCCCACGCCCACCAGCCGGTAGCGGGTCGACCCGGGCAGGTCGACGCGGTCGCGCAGCGCCAGCGCGATCCGCGCCAGCTCCTCGATCGAGGCCGGCGGCGACTCGGGCGTGAAGCTGCGGGTGAGGATGCGGAACTGCGCGGTCTTGAGTTTGAGCACCACGGTGCGTCCGACGCGCTGCGTCCTGCGCGTGGCGAGCCAGGTCTTCTCGGCGAGGCGGCGGATGTCGGCTTCGAAGCCGTACAGCGGCAGGTCGCGTTCGAAGGTGTCCTCGGCAGAGATCGACTGCACCGGCTGGTCCGGCTCCACCGGCCGCTCGTCGATGCCGCGCGCGCGCTGGTGCAGGCGCGCACCGAAGCTGCCGAAGCGCGACTGCAGCTCCTCCGCGTGGAAGCTGCGCACGTCGCCGACGGTGGCGATGCCCAGCTGCGCCAGCTTCTTCTCCATCACCTTGCCCACGCCCGGGATCTTGCCCACCGGCAACGGCGTGAGGAAAGCCTGCACCTGCGCCGGCTTGACCACGAACAGGCCATCGGGCTTGTTCCAGTCCGAGGCGATCTTGGCGATGAACTTGTTCGGCGCGACGCCGGCGGACGCGGTGAGCGCGGTTTCCTCGCGGATCTGGGCGCGGATCGCCTGCGCGGTCGCGGTGGCGCTGGGTGATGCGATCTTCGGCGCGGTGACGTCGAGGTAGGCCTCGTCCAGCGACAGCGGCTCGACCAGGTCGGTGTGGCGCAGGAAGATCGCGCGCACCTGGCGCGAGACCGCCTTGTAGCGCGTGAAGTCCGGCGGCACGAACACCGCGTCCGGGCACAACCGCTCCGCGCGCGCCGCCGGCATCGCCGAGCGCACGCCGAACACGCGCGCCTCGTAGCTGGCCGCGCACACCACCGAGCGCGCGCCGCGCCAGGCCACCACCACCGGCCGCCCGCGCAGCGACGGGTCGTCGCGCTGCTCGACCGACGCGTAGAACGCGTCCATGTCGATGTGGAGGATCTTGCGCATGCGGCGATTATCGCGCGTCGGGCAGGGCACCCGTGTTGCCATGCAGGGACGATGCCTGCCGCGACCGTCCGCCTGTCATCCCGAGCGCAGCGAGGGATCCTGTTTCGCGCGCAGGCCGAGATCCCTCGCTGCGCTCGGGATGACAGCCTTCGCGTTCCTTCGCGGCCAGGGCTGTGGCCATCCTCACCCCGCCGCGCCACTCCCCACCGGCAGCACCACCCGCATCAGCGTGGCGTCGTCCGGATCCGGTGCGACCTCGAACCCCATCTGCCGGCACATCGACAGCATCGTGCTGTTCTCGCGCAGCACCTGGCCCTCGACCGCCCGCAGGCCGAGCCAGTGCGCGACCTCGACCATCATCCGCATCAGCTGCCAGCCCAGGCCCGCGCCCTTTAGGTCGGAGCGCACCATGATCCCGTATTCGCCGCGGTCGTAGTCGGCGTCGGCCAGCAGCCGCACCGCGCCGAGCATCTCGCCGCCGGCAGGGTCGATCGCCACCAGCGCCATCGAGCGCGCGTAGTCGAGCTGCACCAGCCGGGCGATGAAGTCGTGGCTGAAGTCGCGCACCGCCATGAAGAAGCGCAGCCGCAGGTCCTCGGCGCTGACCTTCGCGAAGAACGCGCGGAACATTGCATCGTCCTCCGGCCGCACCGGGCGCACGAACACCTCGCGGCCGTCGGCGAGCGCGAGCGCGCGCTCCCACTCCTTCGGATACGGGAAGATCGCGAAGCGCGGGTGGCCGCGGCCGCGGTGCAGCGGGCGCGAGGGCGCCACCGCCACCCGCGCGTCGATCGCGACCACGCCGTCGGCGTCCACCAGCAGCGGGTTGATGTCGAGCTCGCGCAACGCCGGGATGTCGGCCGCCAGCTGCGCAAGCTTGACCAGCACCAGCGCCAGCGCGCGCTCGTCGGCGGCCGGCACGTCGCGGTAGGCGCCGAGGATCCGCGCGACGCGGGTGCGGCCGACCAGCTCGTGCGCCAGCCGCAGGTCCAGCGGCGGCAGCGCCAGCGCCTTGTCGTCGATCACCTCCACCGCGGTGCCGCCGCGCCCGAACACCACCACCGGGCCGAACGTGGCGTCGTCGGCGATGCCCGCGATCACCTCGCGCGCCTTCGGCCGCCTGGCCATCGGCTGCACCAGCACGCCGTCGATGCGCGCGTCCGGGCGGCGTTCGCGCGCGCGCCGCAGGATGCCGTCGGCGGCCTCGCGCACCGCCGCCTCGCTGCCCAGGTTCAGGCGCACGCCGTCGACGTCGGACTTGTGGGTGATGTCGGGCGAGAACACCTTCACCGCGACCGTGCCGCCGCCGGCGAGCATCGGCGCGGCGACGCGCGCGGCGTCGACGGCGTCGAAGGCCGGCAGCGAGGGCAGCAGCGGGATGCCGTAGGCCGCGAGCAGCCGCGCCACCGCGGCGGGCGGCAGCCACTCGTGCCCGTGCGCCAGCGCATCGGCCACCACCGCCTGCGCGGCGGCGCTGTCGACGGTGAAGTCCTGCGGCAGGCTCGGCGGCGTTTCCATCAGCGCCTGCCGGGCCTCGCGGTGGCGCACCAGGTACATGAAGCCGCGCACGGCCTCGGCCTCGCTGGCGTAGGTCGGCAGGCCCGCGGCCGCGAGCGTCGCGGTCGCGCCGGCGTCGCCGCCGACCCACACCGCCAGCACCGGCTTGCGCCCGCGGCCGCGCGGCTGCGTGGCCAGCGCGCGCACCACCGCCTCCGCGGTTTCGCCGGGCTGCGAGAGCACGGTGGGCACCTGCAACGCCAGCACCGCATCGTTGCCGCGGTCGGCGAGCAGCGCCTCCATCCCCGCCTGGTAACGCGCGCCGTCGGCGTCGCCGAGCATGTCGACCGGGTTGGCGCGCGACCAGCCGCGCGTGAACGCCGCATCGAGGGCTTCGAGCGTCGGTTCCGACAGCGTCGCCGGCACCCCGCCCAGGTCCACCAGCCGGTCGAGCGCGAGCATGCCGGTGCCGGCGCCGTTGGTCAGCACCGCCAGCCGGTTGCCCGGCGCGTCGCCCAGGTGCGACAGCGTCTGCGCCGCGGCGAACAGTTCGTCGAGCGCATGCACGCGCAGCAGGCCGGCGCGGCGGAACGCGGCGTCGTAGGCGGCGTCGGGCGTGGCCAGGCGCGCGGTGTGCGTGGCCGCGCCGGCGGCGGCGCGGGCGTGGCGGCCGGGCTTGACCACCACCACCGGCTTGCCGCGCGCCGCCGCGCGCGCGGCCGAGAGGAACTTGCGCGCGTCGCGCACGTGCTCGAGGTAGAGCAGGATCGCGCGCGTGCGATGGTCGACGGCGAAGAAGTCCAGCAGGTCGGCGAAGTCGACGTCGAGCGCGTCGCCCAGCGCAGCCACCGCCGAGAAGCCGACGCCGTGCGCGTGTGCCCACTCCAGCACGCCCGCCGCCACCGCGCCGGACTGCGAGACCAGCGCGAGGTCGCCGGCCAGCGGCCGGTGCGCGGCGAAGCTGGCGAACAACCGCGCGTGCGGCGCGATCACGCCCAGGCAGTTTGGCCCGACGATCCGCAGCCCGCGCGGCCGCGTGGCCGCCTCCAGCGCCGCGTTGTGCGATCCCGGCCCCGCGCCCATGCCGCGGGTGAGCACGATCGCCGCCTTCGCGCCGCAGTCGGCGGCATCCGCCGCGACGCCGGCCACGTCCTGCGGCGGCGCGGCTACCACCACCAGCTCCGGCGCGAAGCCGAGCGCATCCAGCCGCGGCGCCGCGGCCATGCCGTCGATCTCGCGGTAGTGCGGGTTCACCAGTCCGACCGGCCCCGCGAAACCGCCCTCGCGCAGCTGTCGCAGCACCAGCCGCCCGAGCGAACGTTCGCGCGGGCTGGCCCCGACCACCGCGACCGAGGCCGGCGCGAACACGGACTTGAGCGCGTAGGTGCTCATCGGGCTCCGCTCGGCTGCGAGCGGCGACGATAGCAGCCATCCGTTCCTTCCCCCGCGAAGGCGGGCGCGGGCCGGGAGGAGTTGCCGCGCCGGATCGACTCAACGCACCCGGGTGTCGGTCGCGATCCAGTTCACTTCCCACGTCCGGCCGCCGTCGTCGGAAAACGCCTGCTCGAAGCGGATCGTGTCCCCGTCCAGCGGCGTGATGACGAAGCGCACCAGCACGGCGCGGCCGTCGAAGTCCTCCTGGTTGTAGAACTCCCCGCGGCCGTCCCTGAAGCCACCGATGGTGGGCGGCGCCAGCACCCCGGTGCGCGCGTTGGCGAAGTTGAGGCTCCACTGGCCCGAGGCGGGGTGGTACAGCCGCAGGTTCAGGCCTTCGAAATGCCCTTCCGGGCCGTCGGCGACCAGCTCGACCAGGTTGGCGCGGCCGCCCCAGACCTTGCGCACGGTGGTGGTGCCTGCGTACTCGGCCCATTGCGTCGAGCCCGACAGCGGGCGCACGAGGCGCCTGAGCTGCGTCTTCCAGGTGCCGATCTCGAAATCGAAGTCCCGGCTGCCGTCGCGCGGCGCGGCCCGCGGCGCGTCCGCCGGCGCCTGCGCCGCGGCCGGTGCAGCCGGTGCCGTTGCCGGCGCCAGCGTCGGCGCGACGGCGAAAACGCCAGCGAGGAAAACGGAACCGCGAACGCGCATGGCATGCTCCATCGGCAACGACCCGTGGCAAGCCTGGAGGCCTGCATGTCGCGCGACAAGAACGCACCCGCAGGTGCGTGCCGCCGCCCCGCGCGGACCAGCCCGCTGGCGGACTGCCCGCTGGCCGCCGCGTTCGCCGCGATCGGCGGCAAGTGGAAGCTGACGATCGTCTACTGGCTGGCGCACGACGAACACCATTTCTCCGGCCTGCTGCGCCGCGTCGCGCCGATCTCGCACAAGGTGCTGACCGAGCAGCTGCGCGAGCTCGAGGCCGATGGACTGGTGGAACGGCTGTCCAGCGGCCCGGTGCCGGCGCCGGTGCATTACCGGCTCAGCCCCTACGGCGGCACGCTGCTGACGCTGGTCGAAAGCGTCCGCCTCTGGGGCCTGGCGCACCTGCGGCGGAACGGCCCGTCCGCAGGCACCGCCCCGTCGCTGCCCTGCGCCGCGCCGGTACCGGCCGCACCGGCGGCCGTGGATGCGCGGCCGCAGCCGGCCGCCGAGCGGAGCCTGGCCTGACGCGCGGCCCGGATCGGGCTTTCACCCGCCTCACCGAGACCGGCCCGGCGGCCACCCCTCCGCCACCAGCGGTCGATTCCGATCGTTCCCGGTCAGATTGATCGATATCGGTAGATACAGGCCGGTTATAGCCGACACATCATCACGCTACTAGCGGTATAATTCGACCGTATCCGTGCCCCATGGCCTCCAAACGGCAGGTTTCCACCCATGAATCCCCAGACTGCTTCGACCGAGGATCTCCAGGCCCAGCTGGGCGACCAGCTCCGTCGCCTGCGCCTGGCCCGCGACCTCGACCAGCTCACCCTGGCCGACAAGGCCGGCATCTCCGAGAAGGCGTTGCGCAACCTCGAGGCCGGGCGCGGTTCGAGCCTGTCGACCCTGCTGCAGGTGCTGCGCGCGCTCGACCGACTCGACTGGCTGGACCTGCTGGCGCCTGTCGCCTCGGTCAGCCCGATGGCTCTGCTGCGCCGCCGGCCGGAGCGCCGCCGCGTCGGCCGCCCGCGCCGCAAGGCCGCGACGGCGAAGTAGCGCGGACCGGTTTCGCCGCCGCCACCCGGCCATGGACACCCCGGTCATCGAGGTCCGCATCTGGGGCCAGCGCGTCGGTGCGGTGGCGCCCGACCCGCAGGCCGGCTGCCACGCCTTCGAATACGACCCGGCCTGGCGCCGCCAGGGCATCGAGCTTGCGCCGCTCACCATGCCCACCGACGCGGCCGAGCCGGTGTTCCTGTTCCCCGAACTGCCGCGCGCGAGCTTCCGCGGCCTGCCCGGGCTGCTCGCCGACGCCCTGCCCGACGCGTTCGGCAACGCCCTGATCGACGCGTGGATGGCGCGCCACGGCGTCGCGCCCGACGCCGTCACCGCGCTCGACCGCCTGGCCTACATGGGCAGGCGCGGCATGGGCGCGCTCGAGTTCCGCCCCGCGCGCGGCTCGCACAGCGAGAGCGCCGAGCCGCTGCAGATGAAGTCGCTGGTCGAGGCCGCGCGCAGCGTGATCCAGGGCGACCTGTCCGACGACGCGCACGCGCAGGCCGCGCTGGCCAACATCATCCGCGTCGGCACCTCGGCCGGCGGCGCGCGCGCCAAGGCGGTGGTGGCGTGGAACCAGGAAACGGGAGAGCTGCGCAGCGGCCAGTTCGACGCCGCGCCCGGCTTCGAGCACTGGCTGCTCAAGTTCGACGGCGTCGGCCAGGACTTGGAGCTCGGCGCCGGCGCCGATTACGGCCGCATCGAATACGCCTACCACCTGATGGCGCGCGCCGCCGGCATCGCGATGGAGCCCTGCCGCCTGCTGGAGGAGAACGGCCGCGCCCACTTCATGACCCGCCGCTTCGACCGCGACGGCGACCGCAGGCACCACGTGCAATCGCTGTGCGCGATGCAGCACCTGGACTACAACCAGCGCGCCACGCATGCCTACGAGCAGCTGTTCCTGGTGGTGCAGCAGCTCGGGCTCGGCGACGACGCGATGACCGAGGTCTTCCGCCGCATGGCCTTCAACGTGATGGCGCGCAACTGCGACGACCACACCAAGAACCACGCCTTCCTGCTGAAGCAGGGCGGCCGCTGGCAACTCGCCCCCGCCTTCGACGTCACCCACGCCCACAACCCGAACGGCGAGTGGACCTACCAGCACCTGATGGGCGTCAACGGCAAGTTCGACGGCATCACGCGCGACGACCTGATGGCGGTGGCGAAACGTTTCGGCGTGGTCGGCGCGCGCGAGGCGCTGGCGCGGGTGCGCGAGGCGGTTGGACGTTGGCCGGAATTCGCAGGTGAAGCTGGACTACCGAAAGAAGAAGCGTTGGCTGTGGCGCATGACCATCGTTCGATATGAACTATCCGCCATACGGCAGTAGGTCGGGAGCGGACCCATGAAAATCCCCGGCACTGCACGCCCTTGGATCGCATTGCACCGCTTAGGCTCGTTCAAGCATCAAGCTACTGTTCCTGCTTCGCATTGTCTGGCGACGACGCGAGCAATCGCTTGCGGCATACCTCAAGTATCTCGTCGGCCAGCGGCGAATCGTCCGGGCAGGCTCGCGACAGCACCAGTGCACCCACCGCATTGGCAAAAGTCGCGATCATCATTTCCCTTTCGGCTCGACGGTCGCGTTTGCCGCACGACTCGCCATGATGGAAAGCCGCCAGGCTGTTCTCAATCCCTACGGCAAACTTGGCCTTGACCTCCTCGGGCTTGCGCGCGGCGTCGCCACTGAGGGCGGCAATCGTGCAGCCAGTGCCGAGGGAGTCCCGGTGCTCGCGCGAAAGGTAGTGCGCAATGAAGTCGGCCAGGTTCATGCCACTGCTGACTGCCGAATTCTGGGAAATGCCGCTGGCTGCCGCCTCGGCCATGAGGTCGGCCTTGGAGCCGAAGTGCTTGTAGAAGCCGCCGTGGGTCAGGCCTGCCGCGGCCATCAACTCGGCCACGCCAACGCCGTCGTACCCGCGCTCGCGGAACAACTGCGCGGCGGTTTCGACGATCCGGGTGCGGTTCGCCTGGGCTTGGGCTTTGGTGACCTTCATTAGGAGGCCTCCTATGCGGGAAAAACGGACTCAATCCTCGCATTGATGACGGTCATAATCAAACTCTTGACATTTAAGATTATGATCATCATCATTAGGTTCAGGGGTGGCAAACGGCCGCCCAGGACAAGCCAACCGTGAAAGCCACCGCCGCCTATTTGTCGGATCCACCCGATACGCCTATCGCCGGATCGGTCCTCAAGGGTCCGCTTTCGAGGGCTGACGAAATGACCAGACGAAACGAAGTCGTCGCGTTGGTGACAGGCGCTTCTTCAGGCATCGGCCTCGTAACAGCGCAAACGCTGGCGAAGGCGGGTTATCGCGTGTTCGGCACCAGCCGCAGGCCGGTGGCGAGTTCGCAAGGCGTGACGATGCTGGTGTGCGACGTGACGGACGAAGCTTCCGTGCGGACGTTGATCAATGAAGTCATGGAGCTGGCGGGCCGGATCGACCTGGTCGTCAACAACGCCGGCATCGGGCTGCTCGGCGGCGCGGAAGAATCTTCCATCGCTCAGGTCCGGCGCCTGTTCGACGTCAACGTGTTCGGGCTCGCGAGCGTCGTCAATGCCGTGCTGCCGATCATGCGCAGCCAGAAGCGCGGCCGGATCATCAACATGAGCTCGATACTCGGCCTGATCCCGTCGCCGTACAACGCGTTCTACGCGTCGACTAAGCATGCCGTCGAAGGCTATACGGAATCGCTCGATCACGAAGTCCGATCCTTCGGCATCCGCGTGCTGCTGATCGAACCTGGCGTGACCCGCACCGCCTTCGAAGAAAACTTGACGCGTGCGGACCAGCCTTTACCGGACTACGCCGCCGAGCGCGCGCGCAGTGAAAACATGATGCGCAGGTGGGTCGAGGCGGGGGATCCGCCGCAGGTCGTCGCCGACGCAGTGCTCGAGGCGGCGACGGACCGCAAGCCGAAGCTGCGCTATTCGGCGGGAAAGCAATCGCGCCAGGTCCGCTCCCTCCGTCGCTTCATGCCGGAGCGAGTGGTCGACAGCATCCTGCGCAAGGTCAATGAGTTTCCGACTCCAAGCTGCGCGCGTGCGATCTAGTGAAGCTACGGGTATCTGATGTCTCCGACGTCTACTCCACTGTCACCGACTTCGCCAGGTTGCGCGGCTTGTCCACGTCCGTCCCGCGCGCGAGCGCGGCGTGGTAGGCCAGCAGCTGCACCGGGATGGTGTGCACGATCGGGCTGAGCACGCCGACGTGGCGCGGGGTGCGGATCACGTGCACGCCTTCGGACTCGCTGAAGTTGCTGTCGGCGTCGGTGAACACGAACAGCTGGCCGCCGCGGGCGCGGACTTCCTGCATGTTCGACTTCACCTTCTCCAGCAGGTTGTCGTTGGGCGCGATCACCACCACCGGCATGTCGGCGTCGACCAGCGCCAGCGGGCCGTGCTTGAGCTCGCCGGCGGGATACGCCTCGGCGTGGATGTAGGAGATTTCCTTGAGCTTCAATGCGCCTTCGAGCGCAATGGGGTAGTGCACGCCACGGCCGAGGAACAGCGCGTGCTGCTTGGGCGCGAAGCGCTCGGCCCAGGTGGCGATCTGCGGCTCGAGGTTGAGCGCGTGCTGCACGCTGCCGGGCAGGTGGCGCAGCGCCTCGATGTAGGCCGCTTCTTTCTCTTCCGGCAGCCGGCCCTGCAGCTTGGCCAGCGTGGCGGCGAGCGTGAACAGCGCCACCAGCTGGGTGGTGAAGGCTTTGGTGGAGGCGACGCCGATCTCGGCGCCGGCGCGGGTGTAGAGCACCAGCCGGCTGGCGCGCGGGATCGCGCTTTCGGGCACGTTGCAGATCGACAGCGTCTTGTCGTGCCCCAGTGACCTGGCGTACTTGAGCGCCTCCATGGTGTCGAGCGTTTCGCCCGACTGCGAGATGGTGACGATGAGATGCCGGGGATTGGCCACCGCGGTGCGATAGCGGTACTCGCTGGCGATCTCGACGCTGCACGGCAGGCCGCTGATCGCCTCGATCCAGTAACGCGCCACGCTGCCAGCGTAGAAGCTGGTGCCGCAGGCCAGGACCTGCACGCCGTCGACGTCGCGCAGGACGTCCTCCGCGCCCGCGCCGAACAGCGCGGCGCCGAACGCGCCCTGGTCCATCACCGCCTCGATGGTGTCGCCGATCGCGCGCGGCTGCTCGTGGATCTCCTTCTGCATGAAGTGGCGGTAGGGGCCGAGCTCGAGCGAGGCCAGCGAGACGTCGGAGACGTGCACCTCGCGCTCGACCGGCGCGTCGGCGGCGTCGAACACGCGCACCGCGTCGCGGGTGACCTCGGCGGTATCGCCTTCCTCGAGGAAGATCACGCGCCGCGTGGCCTGCACGATCGCCGAAACGTCCGAGGCGATGAAGTTCTCGCCCTCGCCCAGGCCCACGAGCAGCGGGCAGCCCATGCGCGCGCAGACCATGCGGTCGGGCTCGCCGCGGCTGACCACGGCCAGCGCGTAGGCGCCGTGCAGCTCCTTCACCGCGCGCTGCAGGGCGGCGAGCAGGTCGTTGCCCTGCTTGAGGTAGTGGTGGATCAGGTGGGCGATGACCTCGGTGTCGGTCTGCGACTCGAACGCGTAGCCCAGCGCCTGCAGGCGCTCGCGCTGCTGCTCGTGGTTCTCGATGATGCCGTTGTGCACCAGCGCCACGCCGTGGCTGACGTGCGGGTGGGCGTTGCCCTCGGTGACGCCGCCGTGGGTGGCCCAGCGGGTATGGCCGATGCCCAGGTCCGCGCGGAAGCCTTCGGCGCCGGCCGCGGCCTCCATCTCGGAGACGCGGCCGGTGCGGCGCACGCGGCGCACCTGGCGGTCGTCGACGACGGCGATGCCGGCGGAATCGTAGCCGCGGTATTCGAGCCGCTTGAGGCCTTCGATCAGGACGGGGACCACATCGCGATCCGCGATCGCGCCGACGATGCCGCACATGAGGGGAGGGAACTCCTGCTGGTGGAGGGCGATTGTAAGCGGTCGCGGGGTGATGCCCCGGCGCGGTCGCGACGGTCCGCGTAGGAGCGCCCCTTGGGCGCGATGGCTTTCGCGTGGAAAGCCATCGCGCCCAAGGGGCGCTCCTACACGGATACGCGAAAGACGGGGAAAAGCGTCCGCCCGGACGCCCCGGGTGTCCGGGCGGACACCGTCCGCGGCCCCAGACAGCCATGCGAATCAAGCGCTTGCGTCTGGCACGCATGTTGCGCATTGCAACCATATGAACGTTTCGGACATCCAAAGCCGCATGGACAACCACCCCCGCGCCCGCATCCGGGACACCTCCGCGCAGGACCACGTCGTTTCCCCCACCCGCACCGCCCCCCGCCTGCGCAAGTCCTGGATCATCGGCGGCGCCGCCGGCGCGGTCGTGCTGGCGCTGCTGGCGTGGGTGGTGGCCGGCTGGACGTCGGGCGGGCGCTCGTTCGACGCCAGCCGGGTGCGCATCGCCGAGGTCAAGCGCGGCGACCTGGTGCGCGACCTGTCGGCCGACGGCCGCGTGATCGCCGCCAACAGCCCGACGCTCTACGCGATCGCCGCCGGCACCGTCGCGCTCAAGGTGGTGGCGGGCGACGTGGTCAAGAAGGGCCAGGAACTGGCGGTAGTCGACAGCCCTGAGCTGCGCAGCAAGCTGGTGCAGGAGGAATCCACCCTGGCCGGCATGGAGGCCGAGGCCAGCCGCGCGGTGCTCGACGCGCAGCTCGCCCGCGCCGCCGCGCGCAAGGCCCTGGACCAGGCCGAGATCGACCGCACCGCCGCGCAACGCGATCTGGAGCGCTACCAGCGCGCCTACGAGGGCGGCGCGGTGTCGCAGAACGAACTGGCCAAGGCGCAGGACGAGCTGAAGAAGGCCGACATCGGCCTGGCCAGCGCGAAGAAGGACAACGCGCTGCAGGGCGAGGGTGCGACCCTTGACGCGCGCAACAAGCGCCTGCTCGCCGACCGCCAGAAGGCGGTGGTGGCCGAGCAGCAGCGCCAGGTCGACGCGCTGACCATCCGCGCGCCCTTCGACGGCCAGGTCGGCCAGGTGCAGGTGCCGCAGGGCACCAGCGTGGTCGCCAACGGCCCGGTGATGAGCGTGGTGGACCTGAGCAAGTTCGAGGTCGAGGTCAAGGTGCCGGAAAGCTTCGCGCGCGACCTGGGCATCGGCATCCCGGCGCAGATCAGCAGCAACGGCAAGGTCTTCAAGGCCGAGGTCTCGGCGGTCTCGCCCGAGGTGGTCAACGGCGAGGTCAACGCCCGCCTGCGCTTCGCCGACGGCCAGCAGCCGCCGGGCCTGCGCCAGAACCAGCGCCTGCAGGCGCGCATCGTGCTCGACACCCGCAGGAACGTGCTGATGGTCGAGCGCGGCCCGTTCCTGGAGCAGGACGGCGGCAGCGTCGCCTGGGTGGTCGAGGACGGCAGCGCCACGCGCCGCCCGATCCAGGCCGGCGCCAGCAGCCTCAACGCAGTGGAAATCGTGTCCGGCCTGAAGGAAGGCGACCGCATCGTCGTCTCGGGCACGGACCAGTTCGGCAACGCGGACCGCGTCCGCATCAACGGAGACTGACATGCCCGCTTCCATCGACATGAACCCCGGCTACTTCGAGTTCCCGCAAGCCTGGAACGCGCAGGACCTGGCCGACGCCGTGCCGCGCCGCGTGCGGTTGTCGCAGATGATCGACTTCGACGCGCTGCGCGACGGCGTCCAGGCCTGCGCCAACGCCCCGCAACGCGCGCTGCAGCGCGGCTACCTGCACGTGCCCGCGCTGGCGCGGCTGTTCCGCGTCGGCTGACGCCGCCACACCCCTCCCGCCACACAGGAACCACCGACATGTTGGACATGCGCCAGGTCACCAAGGTCTACCGCACCGAGCTGGTCGAGACGCACGCGCTGCGCTCGCTCGACCTGCACGTCAAGGAAGGCGAGTTCGTCGCCGTCACCGGGCCGTCGGGCTCGGGCAAGACCACCTTCCTCAACATCGCGGGCCTGCTGGAGACCTTCACCGGCGGCGAGTTCACGCTCGATGGCCAGGACGTGAAGGGGCTCAACGACGACGCGCGCAGCAAGCTGCGCAACCAGAAGATCGGCTTCATCTTCCAGAGCTTCAACCTGATCCCCGACCTCAACCTGTTCGACAACTGCGACGTGCCGCTGCGCTACCGCGGCATGGCCGCGAGCGAGCGCAAGCAGCGGATCGAGGAAGCGCTGGGCCAGGTCGGGCTGGGCTCGCGCATGAAGCACTTCCCCGCCGAGCTCTCGGGCGGCCAGCAGCAGCGCGCGGCGATCGCGCGCGCGCTCGCCGGCAGCCCGCGCCTGCTGCTCGCCGACGAGCCCACCGGCAACCTCGACTCGCAGATGGCGCGCAGCGTCATGGAGCTGCTGGAGGACATCAATTCGCAGGGCGCGACGATCATCATGGTCACCCACGACCCGGAGCTGGCCGCGCGCGCGCAGCGCAACGTGCACATCGTCGACGGCATGGCCACCGACCTGTCGGTCGAGCCGAGCCTGGCGCGGGTGCGCGAGGCGCAGGCGGCGAAGTCGTCGGCGTCCGCGTAGGGCGGGCCTCGGCCCGCCGGCCCGGCCCGCCTACCCGCGATCCCCGCAGCCTTCGCGATCCCCATCCCCCGGCGCCACGACAACACCGCGACATTCGAAATCCGGCCACGGCAATCCGACGCAACGGTGGGCAAGGGCCCACCCCATGGAGCTCACAATGTTCGGCTACTACCTCAACCTGGCGCTGCGCAGCTTCCGGCGCAACAAGGCGCTGACCGCGCTGATGGTGCTGGCGATCGCGCTGGGCATCGGCGCGAGCATGACCACGCTGACCGTGTTCCACGTGCTGTCGGGCGACCCGATCCCCAGCCGCAGCGACGTGCTGTACTACGTGCAGCTCGACCCGGCCAGCATGAACGGCTACAACGCCGGCGAGGAGCCCGCCGAGCAGGTCGGCCGGTTCGACGCGGAGACGCTGCTGCGCGACAAGCGCGGCGACCGCCAGGCGATGATGACCGGCGGCAGCGTCGCGATCACCCCCGACCGCCAGGGGATGACGCCGTTCTACGCCGACGCGCGCTACAGCACCGCCGACATCTTCCCCATGTTCGACGTGCCGTTCCTGTACGGGAACGGCTGGAGCGCGACCGAGGACGACCGCCACGCGCGCGTCGCGGTGATCGCCAAGGCGCTCAACGACAAGCTGTTCGGCGGCGCCAACAGCGTCGGCAAGACGTTGCGCGTGGACAAGGCCGACTTCCGCATCGTCGGCGTGATCGACGAGTGGCGCCCGACGCCGCGCTTCTACGACATGAACAGCGACCGCTACGGGGACCTGGAGCAGGTCTTCCTGCCCTTCAGCACCTCGCGCGACCTGAAGATGGGGCGCAACGGCAGCATGGACTGCTGGGACGACGGCAAGGACAGCAGCGACCCGGAAGGCAACACCGGCGTCAACTCGCCCTGCGTCTGGATCCAGTACTGGGTGCAGCTGGACACCCCGGAGAAGGCGGCGGCCTACAAGCGCTACCTCGTCAACTACTCCGACCAGCAGCGCGCCGCGGGCCGCTACCAGCGCCCCACCAACGTGCGCCTGCGCGACGTGATGGAGTGGCTGGACTACAACAAGGTGGTGCCGGGCGACGTGCGCCTGCAGGTGTGGCTGGCGCTGGGCTTCCTGCTGGTGTGCCTGCTCAACACGGTCGGGCTGCTGCTGGCGAAGTTCCTGCGCCGCAGCGGCGAGGTCGGCGTGCGCCGTGCGCTGGGCGCCTCGCGCCGCGCGATCTTCGCGCAGTGCCTGGTCGAGGCCGGCACGGTCGGCCTGGCCGGCGGCATCCTCGGCCTCGGCCTGGCCTGGCTCGGCCTGTGGGCGGTGCGGCAGCAGCCGTCCAGCTACGCCGAGCTGGCGCACCTGGACCCGATGATGCTGCTGGCCACCTTCGCGCTCGCGATCGTCGCCAGCGTGCTGGCCGGCCTGATCCCGGCGTGGCAGGCGATGCAGGTCACGCCGGCGCTCCAGCTCAAGTCGCAATGAACACGCCCCGCCATCCCGATCGCGACTAAGCATCCCCGGCCGGCGCGGAAGAGATTCCTCGCCGCGCCCGGACCGAAACTTCCGGAGAAACGAACATGGACATCCGCCCCATCCTGTCCACCATGCTGCGGCACAAGACCGCCTCGCTGCTGATCGTGCTGGAGATCGCGCTCAGCTGCGCCATCGTCTGCAATGCGCTGTTCCTGATCGGCAACCGCATCGAGCGCCTGCACCTGGTCAGCGGCGTCGCCGAAAACGAGACCGTGCGCGTGCAGCTCACCGGCATCGGCGAGGACGACAACGCCACGGCGCTGACCAACAGCGACCTGGCGATGCTGCGCGGGCTGCCCGGCGTCAAGGCCGCCACCGTCACCAACCAGGTGCCGTTCGTCAACTCGTCGTGGAACTCGTCGGTGACGATGACCAAGGACCAGCAGCAGCCGACGCTGAGCTCCACGGTCTACATGGCCGACGAGCAGTTCATCGACGCGCTGGGGCCGAAGATCGTCGCCGGCCGTTGGTTCTCGCCGGACGAGTTCATCGACTTCGAGAAGCTCGACGCGCCCGGCGCGAAGGTGTCGATCCCGTCCACCGTCATCACCCGCAGCATGGCCGAGAAGCTGTTCCCCGGCCAGGACGCGGTGGGCAAGTCGTTCTACAGCTGGGGCGACGACCCGATCCGCATCGTCGGCGTGGTCGACCACCTGGTGCGGCCGAGCGAGCAGGGCGGGCCGACCGCGCACGAGTATTCGATGATCTTCCCGATCAAGGTGGCCTATTCGGTCGGCGGCAACTACGTGCTGCGCACCACGCCGGAGCGCCGCGACGAAGTGCTCAAGGCCGCGGTCGCGGCGCTGGAGAAGAACGGCCCCAACCGCATCATCCTCGCCGACAACACCAAGACGATGGAGCAGCTGCGCGCGGAGTACTACCGCCAGGACCGCGCGATGGTGTGGCTGCTGGTGGCGGTGATCGTCGCGCTGCTGGTGGTGACCGCGCTGGGCATCGTCGGGCTGGCCAGCTTCTGGGTGCAGCAGCGCACCAAGCAGATCGGCGTGCGCCGCGCGCTGGGGGCGACGCGCGGGCAGATCCTGCGCTACTTCCAGACCGAGAACTTCCTGCTCGCCACCATCGGCATCGTGCTGGGCATGCTGCTGGCCTACGCGATCAACCAGATGCTGATGGGCAAGTACGAGCTGCCGCGGCTGCCGCTGGTCTACCTGCCGGTGGGCGCGGTCGCGCTGTGGCTGCTGGGCCAGGTCTCCGTGTTCTGGCCGGCGCGGCGCGCGGCGGCGGTGCCGCCGGCGGTGGCCACGCGCAGCGTGTGAGGCGCGGCGGGCCACGGCGGCGACGCCGTGGCCCCCATCCGCGGCACCCGATCCCGACTCCCTTCGCCGGAACGGCGCGGCCTGCCGGCGCGCCGCGCGCGGTTGCGTAGAATCCGGTGGCAGCGGGCACGCGGGCCGTTCGCGCCCCGTGCCCCGCCTTCCTTCCCTCGCCTCCCCGCCCGATGCCCACGATCCTCGTCATCGACGACAACCCGGCCGTCGCCACCGCGCTGGAGATGCTGTTCTCCCTGCACGAGATCGACACCCTGGCCGCGCAGTCGCCGCGCGAGGGCCTGGCGCTGCTGCAGCGCCACGACATCGACCTGGTGGTGCAGGACATGAACTTCCACGCCGACACCACCTCGGGCGAGGAAGGCACCGCGCTGTTCCACGACCTGCGCGCGCGCCATCCCGACCTGCCGGTGATCCTGCTCACCGCGTGGACGCACCTGGCCTCGGCGGTCGACCTGGTGCGCGCGGGCGCGGCCGACTACCTCGCCAAGCCGTGGGACGACCGCAAGCTGATGGCGACGGTCAACAACCTGCTCGAACTCGCCGAGGCCCGGCGCGAGCTCGGGCGCCAGCAGGCCGGCGAACGCCACCGGCGCGACGGCCTGCTGCGCGACTACGACCTGCGCGGACTGGTGTTCGCCGACCCGGCCAGCGCGGACACGCTGGCGTTGGCGTGCCAGGTCGCCCGTTCCGACATCCCGGTGCTGATCACCGGGCCCAACGGCGTGGGCAAGGAGAAATACGCCGAGATCCTGCATGCCAACTCCAGCGTGCGCAACGGCCCGCTGGTCGCCCTCAATTGCGGCGCGCTGCCGGCCGACCTGGTGGAGGCGGAGCTGTTCGGCGCCGAGGCCGGCGCCTACACCGGCGCCAACAAGGCGCGCGAAGGCAAGTTCGAGGCCGCCGACGGCGGCACGCTGTTCCTCGACGAGGTCGGCACGCTGCCGCTGGCCGGCCAGGTCAAGCTGCTGCGCGTGCTGGAGACCGGCCGCTTCGAACGCCTGGGCGGCAACCGCGAGCGCAGCGTGCGCGTGCGCGTGGTCAGCGCCACCAACGCCGACCTGCCGGCGCTGATCGCGCAGGGGCGCTTCCGCGAGGACCTGTTCTACCGGCTCAACGGCATCGAAGTGCGGCTGCCGCCGCTCAGCGCAAGGCCGCGCGACATCCTGCCGCTGGCGCGCCACTTCCTGCCCGCGGGCAAGCACCTGGGCGAGGACGCCGAGCGCGCGCTGCTGCGGCATCCCTGGCCGGGCAACGTGCGCGAATTGCGCAACACCATGCAGCGCGCCGCCCTGCTCTCGCGCGGCGACACGGTCGGCGCGGCCGACCTCAACCTGCAGCCGGCGCAGGGACCCGCGGCGGGCACCGCCGCGCCCGACGAGCCCGACCGCGCGGCGATCGAGGCCGCGCTCGAACGCCACCACGGCGTGCTCGCGCAGGCGGCGGCCGAACTGGGGCTGTCGCGGCAGGCGCTGTACCGGCGGCTGGACCGGCTCGGGATCAGGCGCGAGTGATGCACTGGTGGCATCGCCTCCCGCTGAACATCGTCTACGCCGCGCTCACCGCGGCCTACATGCTCGCCGCCGCCGCGCTCGCGCTGCTGCTCGCGCGGTGGCTGCAACCGTGGGCGGCGGTCGCGCTGGGCACGGTGTTGCCGCTGCCGCTGCTGGTCTACCACGTGCGGCGGATGTTCGCGCCGGTGCGCTCGCTGTTCCGCGCCATGGCCGGCAGCGTGGCCAGCTACCGCGACGGCGACTACAGCTTCGGCATCTCCTGGCGGGGCCGCGGCGAGCTGCGCGAGCTGGTCGACAGCCATAACCTGCTCGGCCAGGTGCTGCGCGAGCAGCGCCAGGCGCTGGTGCAGCGCGAGCTGCTGCTCGACACGATGGTGCAGAACACGCCGGTGGCGATGCTGCTGCTCGATCCGTCGCGGCGGGTGGTGCTGGGCAACCTCGCGGCGCGCAAGACCTTCGGCGACGGCCACAAGCTCGAAGGCCGGTCCTTCGACGACCTGCTCGCCACCACCAGCGACGCGGTGCGCGAGGCCTTCGCGCGCGGCGGCGACGGCATGTTCACCGTCGGCGACGACGACCACGAGGACATCTACCACCTCTCGCGCCGCACATTCCGCCTCAACGGCCGCCCGCACGAGCTGGTGCTGCTGCGCCTGCTCACCGCCGAGCTGCGCCGGCAGGAAGTGCAGACGTGGAAGAAGGTGATCCGGGTGATCAGCCACGAGCTCAACAACTCGCTGGCACCGATCGCCTCGCTCGCGCATTCGGGCGCCGAGCTGCTGCGCCGCGGCCAGCACGAGCGCTTGCCGACCGCGCTGGCCACGATCGAGGAGCGCGCGCGCCACCTGGAAGGCTTCATCCGCGACTACGCGCGCTTCGCCAAGCTGCCGGCGCCGCGGCTGGAGCCGGTGGAATGGCGGCAGTTCGTCGCCCAGCTGCGCAGCCAGGTGGATTTCGTGGTCGACCTGCGCCCGGCCGACGGCATCGCGCGCATCGACGCCGCGCAGATGGAGCAGGCGCTGCTCAACCTGCTCAAGAACGCGCACGAATCCGGCTCGACCGCCGGCGAGGTGCGGCTGTCGCTGCGACGCATCCCGGGGGCCTGGCGCCTGGAGGTGCTCGACCGCGGCAGCGGCATGAACGAGGCGGTGCTGGCCAACGCGCTGCTGCCGTTCTACTCGACCAAGCGCCACGGCACCGGACTGGGCCTGGCGCTGGCGCGCGAGATCGCCGAGGCGCACGGCGGCCGCATCGCCCTGCTCAACCGCGACGGCGGCGGGCTGTGCGTGTCGATGGTGCTGCCCGGGTAAGGCGGCACGCAGTGCCCCGAATGCCGTCGTGGGAGCGGCTTCAGCCGCGAGCTTTTGGTGGTCCTCGAAAGCGTCGCGAAGAGCTCGCGCTGAAGCCGCTCCCACAAGCAGGCGCGCGGCGACTTCCGTCGCTCCCGCCGACAACGGCTACTTCGGCTTCTTCTTCGGCCGCTGCCAGCCCTCGATGGTCACCTGCCGCGCGCGCGCCACGGTGAGCTCGCCGGCCGGCGCGTCGCTGCCGATCACCGAGCCGGCACCGATGGTCGCGCCCTTGCCGATCCGCACCGGCGCGACCAGCGAGGAGTTCGAGCCGATGAAGGCCTCGTCCTCGATCGTGGTGGTCGTCTTGTTGGCGCCGTCGTAGTTGCAGGTGATGGTGCCGGCGCCGATGTTGACCCCGGCGCCGACCTCGGCGTCGCCGAGGTAGGTGAGGTGGTTGGCCTTGCTGCCCACGCCCACGCGCGCGTTCTTGGTCTCGACGAAGTTGCCCACGTGCACGCCGTCGGCGAGCACCGTGCCCGGGCGCAGCCGCGCGAACGGGCCGACCTGCACCGCGCCCTCGGTGCGCGCGCCGTCGATGTCGCAGTGCGCGCGCACCTGCGTGCCCGCGGCCAGCATCGCGTCGCGGATGCGGCAGAACGGGCCGATGCGCACGCCGTCGCCGAGTTCCACCCGGCCCTCGAGGACGACATCGACGTCGATCTCGACGTCCTGGCCGACGCTCACCGTGCCGCGGATGTCCACCCGTGCCGGGTCGGCGAAGCGCGCGCCCTGCGCGCACAGCACGCGCACCGCGCGGCGCTGGAACGCGCGCTCGAGCTGCGCCAGCTGCCAGGGGTCGTTGGCGCCCTCGGTCTCGAGCGGGTCGTCGACCATCACCATCTCCGCCGCGGTGTACTCGTGCGCGGCCATCGCGAACACGTCGGTCAGGTAGTACTCGCCCTGCGCGTTGTCGCTCGACAGCCGCGCCAGCCATGCCTTGAGCGCGGTCGCGTCGGCGACCAGGATGCCGGTGTTGATGGTGCGCACGCGACGCTGTTCCTCGTCGGCGTCCTTGTGCTCGACGATGGCGCCGACCCGCCCTTCGGTGTCGCGCAGCACGCGGCCGTAGCCGGTGGGATCGGCGGGCTCGGCGACCAGCACGGCGATGCGGCCGGGCGCCTCGAGCAGGCGCCGCAGGCTGGCGGCGGTGATCAGCGGCACGTCGCCGTACAGCACCAGCACGCGCGCCTCGTCCGGGATCCCGGGCATGGCCTGCTGCACCGCGTGCCCGGTGCCGAGCTGGCGCGCCTGCTCGGCCCAGTGCAGGTCGGGCTGGCCGGCGAAGGCATCGAGCACCTGCGCGCCGCCGTGGCCGTAAACGACATGGATGCCGGCCGGCTGCAGTTCGCGCGCGACGTCGACGACGTGCGCCAGCATCGGCCGGCCCGCGACCTGCTGCAGCACCTTGGGCAGCGAGGACTTCATGCGCTTGCCCTCGCCGGCGGCGAGGATCACGACGTGCAGCGGCGTGGCCATGCGGGGATCCTGTCTGGAATCGCTGAATTCTAACGGCGCTGGCATTACGATGCGGGGCCACGCCCACGACCCGCAGCGCCCATGCCCGAAGCCGTCCCCGCCGCGCCGCCGCGCGCGCCCGCCGCCGCCTCCCGCGCATGAGCCTGACCCGGCAGGGCCGCCACTACCTGCTCATCGGCGGGATCCAGTGGCTGGTGGACTGGGCGGTGATGGTCGCGCTGAGCCACTTCGGCATGCGCGTGGGCCCGGCCAACGTCGCCGGCCGCGTGAGCGGCGCGCTGCTGGGCTACTGGCTCAACGGCAAGCTCACCTTCGCCGGCGAGGACACCGCGGTCGGCCGCACCCAGCTCGTGCGCTTCGTGCTGATGTGGCTGGGCACCACCGCGGTCAGCACCTGGTCGATGACCCACATCGACGAACTGTTCGGGCTGGGCTGGGCGTGGCTGGCCAAGCCCGCGATCGAGCTGGCGCTGGGCGTGCTCGGGTTCGTGCTGTCGCGGCACTGGGTCTACAAGCGCTAGGGCGAGGAACGGCGACCCGGGACGGGGCCCGCGGAATGTCGTGTCCTTTCGCTGTCATCCCGAGCGCAGCGAGGGATCTGCCGCCCCGCGCGAAACAGATCCCTCGCTACGCTCGGGATGACAGCTGGCAGGCGCGAACTCCCGGGCCTGGTCGCTGCCGGCTGGCGTGATCCCAACGAAAAACGCCGGCTTGCGCCGGCGTCCTCGTCGCGCAGGTCGAACCCGCGGCTCAGTGCTTGAGGTTCTTGCGCAGCCGCTCCAGCGCGCTGAGCTGGGCGATGCTCATCGCCAGCTGGGTCTGCGCTTCCTCGGCGCTCATCTTCGGGTCCTTGTTGGCCAGCGCGCGCTCGGCCTCTTCCATCGCCGCGCGCACCGCGGCCTCGTCGATGTCCTGCGCACGCACCGCGGTGTCGGCCAGGATCGTGACCAGCTGCGGCTGCACCTCCAGGATGCCGCCGGAGATCGCGAAGTCCAGCACCTCGCCGCCGGGCTGGGTGACCACCACCTTGCCGGGCTTGAGCCGGGTGATCAGCGGCGCGTGGCGCGGCGCGATGCCGAGCTCGCCCATCTCGCCGGTGGCCACGATCATCTCGGCTTCGCCATGGAAGATCTCGTGCTCGGCGCTGACGATGTCGCAACGGATGGTGCTGCTCATAAGTAAACGCTTCTCTTCCATTTCCCCCTCCCCCGCTTGCGGGGGAGGCCGGGGTGGGGGCGAGGGGCGCGGCGAAAAGCCGGGCCCTCACCCTGACCCTCTCCCGCGGGCGGGAGAGGGGATGCAAACCTCAGGCGGCGACCTTCTTGGCCTTCTCCAGCGCCTCGTCGATGCTGCCGACCATGTAGAAGGCCTGCTCCGGCACGTGGTCGCACTCGCCGTCGCAGATCATCTTGAAGCCGCGGATGGTGTCCTTGAGCGAGACGTACTTGCCCGGCGAGCCGGTGAACACCTCGGCGACGTGGAACGGCTGCGAGAAGAAGCGCTCGATCTTGCGCGCGCGGTACACGGCCAGCTTGTCCTCTTCCGACAGCTCGTCCATGCCCAGGATCGCGATGATGTCCTTGAGCTCCTTGTACTTCTGCAGCGTGGCCTGCACGCGGCGCGCGGTCTCGTAGTGCTCGTTGCCGATCACGTTGGG
The DNA here is from genome assembly GCA_035539095.1 of Luteimonas sp. Taxonomy (GTDB): domain Bacteria; phylum Pseudomonadota; class Gammaproteobacteria; order Xanthomonadales; family Xanthomonadaceae; genus Luteimonas. The sequence continues at coordinate 277,249 of DATLJE010000009.1, read as the reverse complement.
GTCGAGCTGGCGCGAGGTCGAGTCCAGCGGGTCCACCGCCGGGTAGATGCCCAGCGCGGCGATGTTCCGGCTCAGCACGACGGTGGCGTCGAGGTGGGCGAAGGTGGTCGCCGGCGACGGGTCGGTCAGGTCGTCCGCGGGCACGTACACGGCCTGGATCGAGGTGATCGAGCCGGTCTTGGTCGAGGTGATGCGCTCCTGCAGCACGCCCATTTCCTCGGCGAGCGTGGGCTGGTAGCCCACCGCCGACGGCATGCGGCCCAGCAGCGCCGAGACCTCGGTGCCGGCCAGGGTGTAGCGGTAGATGTTGTCGACGAAGAACAGCACGTCGCGGCCCTTGCCGCTCTCGTCCTTCTCGTCGCGGAAGTACTCGGCCATGGTCAGGCCGGTCAGCGCGACGCGCAGGCGGTTGCCCGGCGGCTCGTTCATCTGTCCGTACACCATCGCCACCTTCGACTCCGGGAAGTTGTCCGGGCGCACGACGTTGGCCTCGATCATCTCGTGGTAGAAGTCGTTGCCCTCGCGGGTGCGCTCGCCGACGCCGGCGAACACCGACAGGCCCGAGTGCTGGGTCGCGATGTTGTTGATCAGCTCCAGCATGTTGACCGTCTTGCCCACGCCGGCGCCGCCGAAGAGGCCGACCTTGCCGCCCTTGGCGAACGGGCACATCAGGTCGATGACCTTGATGCCGGTTTCCAGCAGCTCGTTGGTCGCGGCCTGCTCCTCGTAGGACGGCGCGGAGCGGTGGATTTCCCAGTGGTCCTTCGCTTCGATCGGGCCGACCTCGTCGATCGGCTTGCCAAGCACGTTCATGATGCGGCCCAGCGTCGCGGCGCCGACCGGCACCGACACGGCGCGGCCGGTGTTCTCCGCCACCAGGTTGCGCTTCAGGCCGTCCGTCGAGCCCAGCGCGATGGCGCGCACCACGCCGTCGCCCAGCTGCTGCTGGACTTCCAGCGTGACCTCGGTGCCCTGCACCTTCAGCGCGTCGTACACCTTCGGCACGCTCTCGCGCGGGAACTCGACGTCGACGACGGCGCCGATGATCTGGACGATCTTGCCCTGGTTGCTCATTGCTGTGTCCTCTGAATCTCTGAATTCTGCTTCGTAGGAGCGGCGGGAGCCGCGATGCTTTCCGGGTCGCGGCTCCCGCCGCTCCTACAGGAAAGGGTCAGACCGCCGCAGCGCCGCCGACGATCTCGGTTGTTCCTGTTACACCGCTGCCGCGCCACCCACGATCTCGGAAATTTCCTGGGTGATCGCCGCCTGCCGGGCCTTGTTGTAGACCAGGTTCAGGGTGTCGATCAGCTTGCTGGCGTTGTCGCTCGCGGCCTTCATCGCGACCATGCGCGCGGCGTGCTCGGAAGCCACGTTCTCCATCACCGCCTGGTACACCAGCGACTCCACGTAGCGGGTGAGCACGTGCTCGAGCACGGTCTGCGCGTCGGGCTCGTAGATGTAGTCCCAGTCGTGGTGGGCGACCGCGTCGTTGGACGCCGGCAGCGGCAGCAGCTGGTCGAACGCCGCGCGCTGGGTCATCGTGTTGACGAAGTCGTTGTAGGCCAGGAACACCTTGTCGACCTGGCCGCCGCTGTAGGCGTCCAGCATCACCTTGATCACGCCGATCAGCTGCTCCACCCGCGGCGTGTCGCCCAGGTGGGTCACGGTGGCCAGCATGTTCACTTTGATCCGGCGGAAGAACACCGAGGCCTTCTGGCCGATGGTGACCACGTCGACCTCGACGCCCTGCTCCTGCCACTGGCGCATCTCGCCGAGCAGCTTGCGGAACAGGTTGTTGTTGAGGCCGCCGGCCAGTCCGCGGTCGGAGGAGACGATGACATAGCCCACGCGCCTGATCTGCGCGCGCTCGACCAGGTAGGGGTGCTGGAACTCCGAGTTCGCCTGCGCCAGGTGGCCGATGACCTGCTTCATCGCGCGCGCGTACGGGCGCGACGACTTCATCCGCTCCTGCGCCTTGCGGATCTTGGAAGCCGAGACCATCTCGAGCGCGCGCGTCACCTTGCGGGTGTTCTGCACGCTCTTGATCTTGGTTTTGATTTCTCTGCCGCCGGCCATCTGCTTTGCTCGCTATCCCGTCACGTGGGGTGGGCGCTGGCCCACCGTTGCCGCGGAAGGTGGGCCAAGGCCCACCCTGCGCATTGCTTACCAGGAACCGGTCGCCGTGAAGTCCTCGATGCCCTTGCGGAAGCCGGCCTCGATCTCGTCGTTCCAGTCGCCGCTGGCGTTGACCTTCGAGATCAGCTCGCCCGCGGTGTTGGCGAAGTGGGCGTGCAGGGCTTCCTCGAACGCGCCGATCTTCGCGACCGGGACGTCGTCCATGTAGCCCTTGTCGACCGCGTAGATCGACAGCGCCTGCTCGGCCACCGACATCGGGGCGTACTGCTTCTGCTTCATCAGCTCGGTGACGCGCTGGCCGCGCTCGAGCTGCTTGCGGGTGGCCTCGTCCAGGTCGGATGCGAACTGCGCGAACGCAGCCAGCTCGCGGTACTGGGCGAGCGCGATACGGATGCCGCCCGAGAGCTTTTTTATGATCTTGGTCTGCGCCGCGCCGCCGACGCGCGACACCGAGATGCCGGCGTTCACGGCCGGGCGGATGCCGGCGTTGAACAGGTCGGTCTCGAGGAAGATCTGGCCGTCGGTGATCGAGATCACGTTGGTCGGCACGAACGCGGACACGTCGCCGGCCTGGGTCTCGATGATCGGCAGCGCGGTCAGCGAGCCGGTCTTGCCCTTGACGGCGCCGTCGGTGAACTTCTCGACGTACTCCTCGTTCACGCGCGCGGCGCGCTCGAGCAGGCGGCTGTGCAGGTAGAACACGTCGCCCGGGTAGGCCTCACGGCCCGGCGGGCGGCGCAGCAGCAGCGAGATCTGGCGGTAGGCCACGGCCTGCTTGGACAGGTCGTCGTAGATGATCAGCGCGTCCTCGCCGCGGTCGCGGAAGTACTCGCCCATGGTGCAGCCCGAATACGCCGAGATGTACTGCATCGCGGCCGATTCCGAGGCGCTGGCGGCGACGACCACGGTGTGGGCCATCGCGCCGTGCTCCTCGAGCTTGCGCACGACGTTGGCGATCGAGCTGTTCTTCTGGCCGATCGCGACGTAGATGCACTTAACGCCGGTGCCCTTCTGGTTGATGATCGCGTCGATCGCCACGGCGGTCTTGCCGGTCTGGCGGTCGCCGATGATCAGCTCGCGCTGGCCGCGGCCGATCGGGATCATCGAGTCGATCGCCTTGTAGCCGGTCTGCACCGGCTGGCTCACCGACTTGCGCGCGATCACGCCCGGGGCGACCTTCTCCACCGGCGCGGTCTGCGCGGCGTTGATCGGGCCCTTGCCGTCGATCGCCTCGCCCAGCGCGTTGACCACGCGGCCGAGCAGCTCGGGGCCGGTCGGCACCTCGAGGATGCGGCCGGTGGTCTTGGCCACGTCGCCCTCGCGCAGGTGCTCGTAGTCGCCCAGCACCACGGCGCCGACCGAGTCGCGCTCCAGGTTCAGCGCGAGCGCGAAGGTCTCCGAGCCGTCGGCGGCCTTCGGCAGCTCGATCATCTCGCCCTGCATGACGTCGGCCAGGCCGAAGATGCGCACGATGCCGTCGGACACGCTGGTCACGGTGCCTTCGTTGCGCGCCTCGGCGCCGAACTTGGCCTTCTCGATGCGGGCCTTGATCAGCTCGCTGATTTCGGACGGGTTGAGCGTGGTGGTTGCCATTGCGGTTTTCCTGTAGGGCGGGCCCTGGCCCGCCATCACGGTTGCATTCCGGCGGGCCGGGGCCCGCCCTACGAATCAATCAGCCTGCGAGCGCGGCCTGCAGGCGTTCGAGCTTGCCCTTGAGCGAGCCGTCGATGACCACGTCGCCGACGTCGATCACCGCGCCGCCGATCAGCGACGCGTCGACCGCCGTCTCGACCTCGACCTCGCGGCCGAAGCGGCGCTTGAGCGCGGCCTTGAGCGTGTCGAGCTCGCCCGCCGGCAGTTCCGCCGCCGAGGTCACCCTGGCCTTGACCACGCGCTCGGCCTCGGCGCGCAGGTCCTCGTACAGGCCGGCGATCTCCGGCAGCAGCGCGAGGCGGCGGTTGTCGGCAAGCAGCGCGAGGAAGTCGCCGAACGGCTGCGCGGCGGCGTCGGGCGAGAGCAGCGCGACCGCTTCGGCGTCGCCGAGCTTCGGATCGCCGAGCAGGCCGGCGACGCGCGGGTCGGCCGCGACGCGGGCGGCGAAGCCGAGCGCCTGCGACCACGGCGCGAAGGCGTTGCCGTCGCGTGCGATCGCGAACGCGGCGCGCGCGTAGGGACGGGCAAGGGTGAGGGCCTGGCTCATCGATCAGATCTCTGCGGCCAGCTCGTCCAGCAGCGCCTTGTGCGCGCCGGCATCGATCTCGCGGCGCAGCAGCTTCTCGGCGCCGCCGACCGCCAGTGCGGACACCTGCTTGCGCAGGTCCTCGCGCGCCCGGTTGGAGGCCGCGACGATCTCGCTCTCGGCCAGCGCCTTCTGGCGCTGCCCTTCCGCGACCGCCTCGGCCTTCGCGGCGTCGATGATCTGGTTGGCGCGCTGGTGGGCCTGCTCGATGATCTCGTTGGCCTTGGCGCGGGCGTGCTTCAACTCTTCGTTGACCTGGTCCTGCGCCTGCGCCAGCGCCTTCTGGCTGTTGTCGGCGGCGGCGAGGCCTTCGGCGATCTTCTGCTGGCGTTCCTCGATCGCGCCGATGATGTGCGGCCAGCCGAATTTCATCACCAGCCACGCGACCGCGATGAACGCGAATCCCTGAATGACCAGAGTGAGGTTGGGTAGCATGGTGCTGTGCTCCTGGTGCCGGCGGACGCGCCGCCGGCGATGCCTGAATCGCTTGCTTGGTCAGCGTGCCCGGATCAACCGGCGATCGAACCCAGCAGCGGGTTGGCGAACAGCAGCAGCAGCGCGATCGCGACGCCGATCATCGGCACGGCGTCGAGCAGGCCGGCGACGATGAACATCTTGGTCTGAAGCATCGGGGTCAGCTCCGGCTGGCGGGCCGAGCCCTCGAGGAACTTGCCGCCGAGGATGGCGAAGCCGATCGCGGTGCCGAGGGCGCCCAGGCCGATCAGCAGGCCCGCCGCGATGACGGTGAACTTCAGCACTTCAGCGTTGAGGACGGAAATATCCATGGTGTACTCCGGTTGGATCGTTGCGATTGCGCAGGGTGGAAGGGAAGAACGAAGGGAGAAGCGGGATCAGTGGCTCTCGGCCGACATGCTGAGGTAGACGATCGTCAGCATCATGAAGATGAAGGCCTGCAGGGTGATGATCAGCACGTGGAACGCGGTCCAGGCGAAGCCGGACACGAACTGGGCGATGCCCATCGCGTAGGTCGACACGTGCGCGAGCGAGGAGTCGAGCGTCATCAGCGCGATCAGGATGAAGATCAGCTCGCCGGCGTACATGTTGCCGAACAGTCGCAGCGACAGGCTCAGCGGGCGCACGCCTTCCTCGATCAGGCGCAGCAGCAGGTTGGCCGGCGAGAGCAGGATCTTCGCCACCGTGCCGTGGGCGTGGAACGGCGCGGTGAAGATCTCCTTGGTGAAGCCGCCGACGCCCTTGTGGCGCAGGCCGAACACCTGGATCAGCACGAACACCGCCAGCGACAGGCCGAGCGTGGTGTTGAGGTCGGCGGTGGGCACCACGCGCAGGTAGGCGTGCGCGGGGTCGTGCCCGGCGACGGCGTGGCCGCCGGCCCAGGCCCAGGGCAGGAAGTCCACCGGCAGCATGTCCATGAAGTTCATCAGGAACACGAGGCAGAAGATCGTGATCGACAGCGGCGCGATCAGCTTGCTGCGGCCGTGGAAGGTCTCGCGCACCAGGCCGTCGACGAAGCCGACGACGATCTCCACCAGCGCCTGGAACTTGCCCGGCACGCCGGCGGTGGCCTTGCGCGAGGCGCGCAGGAAGAAGAACACGAACAGCAGCGACAGCACCGCGGTGAAGAACAGCGTGTCCACGTTCAGGGTCATGAACTTGCTGTCGCCCACGCTCACCTGCAGGTGGTGCAGGTGGTGGTTGATGTACTCGGTCGATCCGCCGGTTCCGGGGCTCTGGCCAGTGCTTTCAGCGATCACGCGTTCAACCCTTGGTGTTTGCGTCTTGCTTGAGGAAATTCAGCGACAACAGGTAAGCCAGCAATCCCGCCGCCAGCCCCGCCAGCATCGGCAACGGCGGCAGGCGCCAGATCGCCAACGCGGCCGCGAGCACCGCGATCGCGACCATCCACTTGCCGATCGCGCCCAGCAGCAACCTGCCGAACGCGACCCGGGCCGGGACGATGCCGCCCAGCGCCACGACGGCGGCCAGCGCATTGCCCAGCACCAGTGCAAGCCCCCCCAGCCCCACCGCCAGCGCTTCGCGCGCGCCGCGCGCGAGGAAGGCTGCCGCCAGGAGCGCGACGACCCCACCCTGCACGGCCACCGCGCGCAGTGCTGTCCGGCGACCCGCGGCGATGGGATCGTGCACGCGAATCACCTGTTCAGCTTGCGGGGCTCGCCGCGGAGGGTTGCCTGACGGCCCGGTGCAAATCCCTCCTGCGAAGCCGCGGAAGTATAGCAGGGGCCCAATTTCAGCGGCAACCGCCGGAAGCCCTGATTTCCCGGGTTTCCGCGCCCGCGGCGGCCCGCGCCCGCCCGGGTCGCGGAACCTTCGGCGATGGCCGCGGTCAGTGGACACAAGGCCTGCGTCCTGCTTCCTCGTCGAATCCGCGGCAGGCCCCCGGAGCCCCGGTTCTCCATGGCCGGGGCTTCTCTTTGCCCGATCCCCGGCTGCGTCCCGGCCGCGCCCCGGCGAGTACCTCGGGGCGCGGGCGGACCCGCGGCTACTTCTTCTTCGGGATGTACAGGTCGGTGATCGTGCCGTCGTAGACCTCGGCCGCCATGCCCACCGATTCGCTGAGCGTGGGATGCGGGTGGATGGTGTGGCCGATGTCCTCGGCCTCGCAGCCCATCTCGATCGCCAGCGCGGCCTCGGCGATCAGGTCACCGGCGTGCACGCCGACGATGCCGGCGCCGACGATGCGGTGCGTCGCCTCGTCGAAGACCAGCTTGGTGAAGCCCTCGGTGCGGCCCAGGCCGATCGCGCGGCCAGACGCCGCCCACGGGAACTTGCCGGTGCCGACCTTCAGCCCCTTGGCCCTGGCCTCGGCCTCGGTGACGCCGACCCAGGCGATCTCCGGGTCGGTGTAGGCCACGCTCGGGATCACCCGCGCCACCCACTCCTTCTTCTGTCCCGCCGCGACCTCGGCCGCGAGCTTGCCCTCGTGGGTGGCCTTGTGCGCCAGCATCGGCTGGCCGACCAGGTCGCCGATCGCGAAGATGTGCGGCACGTTGGTGCGCATCTGCGCGTCGACCTCGATGAAGCCGCGCTCGCCCACGCGCACGCCGGCCTTGGGCGCATCGAGCTTGCCGCCGTTGGGCACGCGGCCGACCGCGACCAGCACGCGGTCGAAGCGCTTGCCCTCCGGGATGCTGTCGCCCTCGAAGCTGCAGGCGATGCCGTCCTTCTGCGCCTTGGCGTCCACGACCCTGGTCTTGAGGTGGATCGCGACACCCTGCTTCTTCAGCCGGTCGGCGAGCGGCTTGACCAGGTCGGCATCGGCGCCGGGCATGAGCTGGTCGGCCAGCTCCACCACCGTGACCTGGCTGCCGAGCGCGCGGTACACCGTCGCCATCTCCAGGCCGATGATGCCGCCGCCGACGACCAGCAGCTTGCCGGGGATGTCGGCCAGTTCGAGCGCGTCGGTGGAATCCATCACCCGCGGATCGTCCCAGGGGAAGCCGGGCAGCTTCATCGCCTGGCTGCCGGCGGCGATGATGCAGTGCTCGAAGCGCAGCAGCTGCGCCTTGCCGTCGCCGCCGGCGATCTCCAGCTCGTTGGGCGAGACGAACTTCGCGCTGCCGGTGGCCACGCGCACCTTGCGCTGCTTCGACATCCCGGCCAGGCCCTTGGTGAGCTGGCCGACGACCTTCTCCTTGTAGGCGCGCAGCTTGTCGAGCGCGATCGCCGGCTTGCCGAAGTCGACGCCGTAGTCGGACGCGTGCTGCGCCTCGTCGATCACCGCCGCGGCGTGCAGCAGCGCCTTGGACGGGATGCAGCCGACGTTGAGGCAGACGCCGCCAAGGATCGGGTAGCGCTCGACCAGCACGGTGTCGAGCCCGAGGTCGGCGGCGCGGAACGCGGCGGCGTAGCCGCCCGGGCCGGCGCCGAGCACGACCATGGCGCATTCGATGTCGGCCTTGCGGCCGGAGGCGGCCGCGGCCTGCGGGGCCGGCGTGGCGCTCGCTCTCCCGCTGGCGGGAGAGGGTCGGGGTGAGGGCGCGGCTTCCGGAGCCGCACCCTCACCCGGCGCGCTGCGCACGCCTCCCTCTCCCGCAAGCGGGAGAGGGGCTGGTTGTTTCGCGGCGCCGGCGCCGCCGCCGGACGATCCAGCACCGCCGCCCGCGGCCTCCTGCGTCTCCACCACCGCCACCACACCGCCCTCCGACAGCGTGTCGCCCACCTTGACCCGCAGCTCCTTGACCACGCCGGCCACCGACGACGGCACCTCCATCGTCGCCTTGTCCGATTCCAGCGTCACCAGGCCCTGGTCCTTGGCGATCGTGTCGCCGACCGCGACCAGGACCTCGATCACCGGCACGTCGTCGTAGCCGCCGATGTCGGGGACCTTCACTTCCACGGTTGCCATGTCTTCACTCCTCGGGGGGCGGGCGATCCCGCGCGGGATCGGCCTTGGATGGGGGTTTGGCCGCGTCTTCCTCGGCCTGCCTGCGCATCGCCTCGTCCTCGGCGATGCGGCGTTGGGTGTCTTCGGAGGCGTCGTTGCCGGCAAGCACGCGGCGCTCGTGCGGCGCGATCGCCTCCGCCTCGCCCGCCTCGCGCGGCATCGGCGGCTGCGGGCCGGGAAGCAGCGCCGCGACCGCGCGCGCGCCCTCCAGGCCGAAGGCCGCGCGCACGCGCAGGTCGCGCTGCGGCGCCGGCACCTCGATGCCGTGCTCGCGCAGCGCGGTGTCGAGCTCCCACAGGTAGGCGGCCTGGATGGCGACGTTGCGCCGCGCTGCGGCCTCGGTCAGCCACACCACCAGCAGGAACTCCACGCCGTTCTCGCCGTAGGCCACCAGCCACACCTGCGGCCGCTGCTCGCCCTCGGTGGCGAGGGTGAAGGGCACGCGCGCGGCGGCTTCCAGCGCGGCCTTCTTCACCAGCTCCTTGTCGACGCCGAAGGCGACGCGGAACGGCACGCGGATGCGGCGGTTGACGCTGCGGTGGGTCCAGTTCACCACCCGGCCGTTGACGAACTCGGAGTTGGGCACCAGCACGCCGATGTTGTCGTTGGTGACGATGCGGGTGGCGCGGATGTTGATCGCGTGCACGGTGCCGCGCATGTCGTTGTCGAGCTCGACGAAGTCGCCGATCTTGAGCGAGCGGTCGAACAGCAGGATCAGCCCGGAGATGAAGTTGCCGAAGATCGCCTGCATGCCGAAGCCCAGGCCCACGCCCAGCGCACCGGCGAAGATGGTGAACTTGCCCAGCGGGATGCCGGCGAAGTCCAGCGCCAGCAGGATGCCCGTCACCAGCAGCACGTAATGCAGCAGCCGCGAGACGGTGTACAGCGCGGCTTGGTTGACGCCCTGGTGGCGGTGGCCGAAGCGGCGCACCGCGCGGCGCAGCAGCGCCGACAGCAGCCAGGCCAGCAGGACCACCAGCACCGCGGCGACCAGACCGCCGACGGTGATGTCCATGCCGGCGGCGCGCAGCAGGTGGAAGTCGAGCACCGAATCCAGGCCGTCCAGCCCGCGCCGGGCGACCTGGCCGGCCGCCTCGCGCACGCCTTCGCCGGCGGCGCCGAGCGGAGTCGTGGCGGCCATGCGCACGCGCCTTACAGCAGCACGCGCCGCATGTCGCCCAGCAGCTGCGCGAGGTAGGCGGTGAAGCGCGCCGCGGCGGCGCCGTCGATCACGCGGTGGTCGTAGCTCAGCGACAGCGGCAGCACCAGCCGCGGCTTGAACTTCTCGCCGTTCCAGACCGGCTTCATCGCCGACTTGGAGACGCCGAGGATCGCGACTTCCGGCGCGTTGACGATCGGCGTGAACGAGGTGCCGCCGATCCCGCCGAGCGAGCTGATCGAGAAGCAGCCGCCGCTCATCTCGGCCGGGCCGAGCTTGCCGTCGCGCGCCTTCTTCGCCAGCTCGCCGGTCTCGCGCGCGATCTCGATGACGCCCTTGCGGTCGCAGTCGCGCACCACCGGCACCACGAGGCCATTGGGCGTGTCGGCGGCGAAGCCGACGTGGAAGTACTTCTTGAGCGTGAGGTTCTCGCCGCTGGCGTCGAGCGAGGAATTGAAATCCGGGTACTTCTGCAGCGCCGCGACGCTGGCCTTCATGATGAAGGCGAGCATGGTGAGCTTGATGCCGGCCTTCTCGTTTTCCTTGTTGAGCGCGACCCGCAGCGCCTCGAGCTCGGTGATGTCGGCGTCGTCGTGCTGGGTGACGTGCGGGATCATCGCCCAGTTGCGGGCGAGGTTTGCGCCGGAGATCTTCTTGATCTTCGACAGCGGCTTGACCTCGACCTCGCCGAACTTGGCGAAGTCCACCTTCGGCCACGGCAGCAGGTTCAGCCCGCCGCCGGCCGCCGCGCCGGCGCCTGTCGCGCCGCCCTGCAGTGCGCCCTTGACGAAGCGCTGCACGTCGTCCTTCGTGATCCGGCCGCCGCGCGCGCTGCCTTCGACCCGCATCAGGTCCACGCCCAGCTCGCGCGCGAACAGCCGCACCGCGGGGCTCGCGTAAGGCACCTTGTCGGGCATCAGCGCGCCCGCCTCGAAGCGCAGCAGCGGCGCCGACGACAGGCCGCCCTTGCTGTCGATCGCGGCGCGGGCGATGTTGTCGGGCTTCTCGGCGACGGACACCGGCTCGACCCGCGCGGTGGTCTCCGTGGTGCGGTTGTCCGGCTGCGCCGCGGCGGGCTGCGCGCGCGGCGGCTCGGCGGCCGGCTGCGCGGAGGCAGGCTGCGCGGGGGCCGCGGCGGGCTGGGCCTTGGCGGGCGCCGCCTCGCCCTCGGCCTCGATCATGGCCACCACCGCGCCCTCGGACGCGGTGTCGCCGACCTTGAGCCTGAGCTCCCTGACTACCCCGCCGAACGGTGCGGGCACTTCCATCGTCGCCTTGTCCGATTCCAGGGTCACCAGGCCCTGGTCCTTGGCAACGGTGTCGCCGACCGCGACCAGCACCTCGATCACCGGCACGTCGTCGTAGCCGCCGATGTCGGGGACGCGTGCTTCCTTCAGGTCGGCCATGGCGCGCTCCGGGATGCGAGGGGATCGCCATTGTCGCCCGCCGGGCGGCCCGCGCCAACCTCGACCACGGCGCGGGCGGCCGGAAAAGGAAGCGCCCTCCGTGGGGGCACGGAGGGCGCGGTATCCGCGCCGCAGGGGAGAGAACGGCGCGAACGGGGGGCGGCTTCAGTCGGCGAACCGGCTCCGGTGCCCGGCTTCGACCCGCAGCAGCTCGAGCGGCTTGCCGTCGTGGCGGTAGTCCAGCGCGTCGTCGATGGCGTCCAGCGCGCGCATGCTGCGACACAGTGTTTCGGCGTTGCGCTCGAGCGCCTTCGCGCGCGGCTCGACGATGGCGTCGATGCGGCTGTCGAGGTTGTCCAGCTCCTCCAGCCGTTCGGTATCGCCAGTGAAGGCGGCGCGCAGGGCGCCGCCGACGATGTCGCCCACCAGAAGCGGCACGGCATCGCCCACGGCATCGCCGATGCCCTTGCCGAGGTCGGCGCTGTTGAAGTGGGTGGGGCTGACCGAGCGCGCGAGGCTGCGGTCGAGCTCCTCGCGCGCCTCGCGGAGCCTGGCCTCCGTGCGCTCCGGGTCGCGGCTGAAGCCCTTGGCGACCTCGCCCAGTGCGGTGAAGGCGATCGTCGCCGCGTCGCGGCCGATCTGCGCGGCCAGCGGCATGGTCTCGCGCGCCTTTTTCTCGTACTCGGCCAGGCGCTCGCGGTCGGCGGCATCGACGGCGACCCAGCGGTCGTCGATGAACAAGCGTCCCTGCCGCATCAGCACGGTCTTCGGCGCGCCGGTCTTGCGGGTCAGGATCAGGCTCTTCTGCGTCAGCGCGAAGTCGTAGTCGCTGTGGACGTCGCAGTCGACGTCGACGTCGGCCGCGGCGGCGCTTCCGCAGGCCAGCAGCAGCGCGCCGACCAGCATCCAGTTGCGCATCCTCGCTCTCCCTCGTGGCATGTGCGGAGTTTGGCGGCGGCGCGATGCCGGTTCACGTGCCGTTGGGTGGGATGACCTTCGTCACGCGTCGCGCAGGCGGACGCACCGCGCGGAGTCGGTCGCCTTAATCGCGCGTCAAAGTTCCCTGAATGTCCGCGGCGCGAACAAGGCCGGTTCATTCGCGCCCCGATACGGTGTGCGCGCCCTCTCCCGGGGCAGACAACACCAATCGAGGAGACTCCCCCATGCTGTCCATTCGCACGCTTTCCATCGGCACGCTGACCCTGGCCATCGCCGCCGCCGCTTTCGCGCCCAGCGCCTCCGCGCAGGACGCCTCCGGCGACAGCGCGGCCGGCAAGCGCTTCTCCGTGGTCGGCGGCTATGCGCTCACCGACCCGACCCGCAACCCGGTCGTCGACGGCAACCTGACCAAGGCCGACGGCGAAGGCACGCCGACCCTGAGCGCGGCCTGGAACATCACCGACAACATCTCGGTCGAGGCCTGGGGCGCCGACAAGACCGGCTACCGCGTCTCCACCGGCGGCCAGAAGACGGCGAGCATCGACGCGCAGCCGTACTCGCTGAGCGGCCAATACCACTTCGGCGCCGCCGACACGATGGTGCGTCCGTTCGTGGGCCTGGGCTACCACGAGACCAACTACAGCAACGAGAAGGCCGACGCTGCCGGCGCGCTGGCCGGCCGCCGCGTCGGCGTGGAAACCGCCAAGGGCGCGGTGGCCACGGTCGGCGTGGACGTCAACATCAACCCGACCTGGTTCGCGCGCGCCGACGCGCGCTACTTCGACGGCGACGGCGACATCAAGCTCGACGGCGCCAAGGCCGGCACCACCGAGTTCAACCCGGTCATGGTCGGCGTCGGCATCGGCGCGCGCTTCTGACGCAAGCGCTCCGCGGCGGCCGTCCCTCTCTCTCCGGCCGACCGCATCCCGGGGCGGGCCCGCAAGGGCCCGTCCTTTTTTCTAGATTGAGGGAAAAGCGCTGCCTGCCATTGCATGGACGCAGCATGGACACAGCGCAGGATGCGGATGCCCTTGGGTGCGAATGTCCCCCGGCATCCGCCTACGGCGCATGCCTCCTCCTTTATTTCGCACCCAAGGGCATCCGCACCCTGCGTCCAACTTGCGCTGTGGTTCAAAAGCAAAGCCTTGCGTCCACTTGCGCGGTGGTCCCGAAGCAAGCTGTAGGTCGGGGCTACGTCCCCGACAACCCGTCATTCCGATATCTGCTTTTTCGTCAAGACGCTTGACGTCCATCCGAGGCGTCGGGCGCGTAGACCCGACCCACGTCGCTGCTTTCGGCAAGCATGCGACCAGACGCCCCGGCGCGGCCGGCAGCCCTTCGGGGCGAAATAAAGGGGGAGGCATTCGCCGCAGGCGGATGCCGGAGGACATTCGCCCCGAAGGGCTGCCGGCCGCGCCGGGGCCCCTCAGGTCGCGACGGGGCACATGACCAAGCATCAAGCAGACGTACGCGCCCGCAAGCGAAGAATCCTTTGTTCTGCAATCCAACGTGTGTGTCCCGGCTCGCGGCGCGATCCGCTGGTGGAGCAAAGCCATGCAAGCGCTCAGGGCAGCTCCACCGGCGGCACCGGCTCCACCTTGTGCACGCGTTCGCGCCGCAGCAGGTACAGACCGCTGGCGACGATAATCGCCGCGCCGATCCAGGTCATGCGGTCCGGCAGCACCTGCCACAGCGCGAGGTCCAGCAGCACGCCCCACACCAGCGCGGTGTATTCCAGCGGCGCGATGAAGGACGCCTCGCCGCGGCGGAACGCCTCGGTCAACGCCACCTGCGCCAGCGTCCCCGCGACGCCGATGCCGGCGATGATCCACCAGTGCGCGGCCTGGACCGGCAGCCAGTCGCGGAACGAAAGCGCCCCACCGCCGGCCACCAGCATCAGCATCAGCCAGAACACCATCGCCTGGGTGCTGTCGCGCTGCGCCAGCAGCCGCACGGTGATCGCCGACGCCGCGTAGCACACCGCCGCGAGCAGGACCGCGACCCCGCCCAGCGTCATCATTCCCTGGCCGGTCGGCCGCAGCACCACCAGCACCCCGCCCAGGCCGACCACGATCGCGATCCAGCGCCGCGGGCCGACGTGCTCGCCCAGGATCGGCACCGCCATCGCGGTCACCAGCAACGGCGCGACGAAGGTGATCGCATAGGCCGTCGACAGCGGCAGCGTGCGCAGCCCGTAGACGAAACCGGCCATCAGCGCCACGCCCAGCACCCCGCGCAGCAGGTGCAGCGGCCAATGGACCCGCAGCAGCCCGCGCGCGCCGACCGTGGCCAGCGACCACGCCAGCACCAGCGGCAGCGCCGACGCCCCGCGCAGCGTGGCCACCTGCAGCGGCGGATAGTGCGGCGAGAGCAGCTTGAGCCCGGTGTCCATCAGCGCGAACAGCGCGACCGCGACCAGCATGTACGCGGCCGCGCGAGCGCGCTGCGGGTGGTGTTCGACGGGGGTGGCGTCCGGCATCGCGCCACGGTGCCTGCGGCGCGGGCGCCGGGCAAGGCCGCCGCGCACGGTTTCCGCGTGGAGAGGCCCGCGCCCATGCGTTAACCTGTCCCGTCCCACGCAACCGACCGTTCCGCCATGCCTTCCTTCGATATCGTCTCCGAAGTCGACACCCACGAGCTGACCAACGCCGTCGACCAGGCCAACCGCGAGCTGTCCACCCGCTTCGACTTCAAGGGCGTGGAGGCGAGCTTCGAGCGCGACGGCGACGAGATCCGGCAGTCGGCGCCGAGCGAGTTCCAGCTGCAGCAGATGTCGGACATCCTGCGCGCGCGCCTGGCGGCGCGGAAGATCGACGTGCGCTGCCTGGAATTCGGCGACGTCGAGACCAACCTGGCCGGCGCGCGGCAGAAGATCGCGGTCAAGCAGGGCGTCGGGCGCGAGCTGGCGAAGAAGATCCAGGGCGCGATCAAGGACGCCAAGCTCAAGGTCGACAGCCAGATCAACGGCGACAAGCTGCGCGTGACCGGCAAGAAGCGCGACGACCTGCAGGCGGCGATCGCGCTGCTGCGCGGCAAGGAGTTCGAGCTGCCGCTGCAGTTCGACAACTTCCGCGACTGAGCCCGTAGGAGCGCCCCTTGGGCGCGATCGCCTGCGCCGCGAAAGCCATCGCGCCCACGGGGCGCTCCTACGGGAAAGCGACATGACGCAGGACGACCCCATCGCCGACACCCGCCGCTGGATCGAGCGCGCCGTCATCGGCCTCAACCTGTGCCCGTTCGCCAAGGCGGTCGTGGCCAAGGGCCAGGTGCGCTACGTGCTCAGCGACGCGGCCACGCCCGACGCGCTGCTCGAGATCCTCGGCGAGGAGCTGCTGCGCCTGCGCGACGCGCCGGCGGAGGAAATCGACACCACGCTCATCGTGCATCCGCACGTGCTGCAGGACTTCCTCGACTACAACGACTTCCTCGACGAGGCCGACGCGCTGGTGGAGGCGCTCGGGCTGGAAGGCGTGCTGCAGGTCGCCAGCTTCCATCCGCACTACCAGTTCGCCGGCAGCGGGCCCGACGACGTCGCCAACTGCACCAACCGCTCGCCCTGGCCGACGTTGCACCTGCTGCGCGAGGACAGCGTCGCGCGCGCGGTGGCGGCGTTCCCGGATCCCGATGCGATCGTGGAGCGCAACGTGGCGACGCTGGAGAAGCTCGGCCGCGAGGGATGGGCGCGGTTGCTCGGCGACGACCTGTCGTAGCGGGGCGGGCATTCCCGGAGCCACGCGCCAGCCGGGCCGCGCCACCCGCCGGGCGCAGACGCGCGACCTACGGGTTGAACAGGCGTTCGATGTCCTCGGCCCCGAGCGCGCGCCATTCGCCTTCCGGCAGGTCGCCCAGCTCCAGCCCGCCGACGCGGCTGCGATGCAGCGCCTCGACGTGGTTGCCGACCGCGGCGAACATCCGCCGCGCCTGGTGGTAGCGGCCTTCGCGCAGCGTGAGCCGCGCGCGCGTGGGCGCGAGCGCCTCGAGTCCGGCCGGCAGCAGCGGCGTCTTCTCCGATTCGAGCACCAGCGCGCCGCTGGCGAAGATCGCCGCCTCGTCGCCGCGCAGCGGGCGCGCGAGCGTGGCCTCGTAGACCTTCGGCAGCTTCGACTTCGGCGCGATGATCCGGTGCAGCAGCGCGCCGTCGTCGGTGAGCAGCAGCAGGCCGCTGGTGTCGCGGTCGAGCCGACCCACCGTGGACAGCGGCGGCGAACGCTGCGCGAAGCGCGGCGGCAGCAGGTCGTGCACCAGCCGACCGCGGTCCTTCGTCGAGCAGGTGTGACCGGTCGGCTTGTGCAGCATCAGCAGCAGGCCCGCGGGCGGGTCGAGCGGCTCGCCGTCGATGCGCACGTCGGCGTGGT
The DNA here is from genome assembly GCA_035539095.1 of Luteimonas sp. Lineage (GTDB taxonomy): Bacteria > Pseudomonadota > Gammaproteobacteria > Xanthomonadales > Xanthomonadaceae > Luteimonas. The sequence goes on along the minus strand of DATLJE010000009.1, from coordinate 260,631 downwards.
CCGGTTCGTCGTCGGTGTAGAGCACCTCGCCGCGCGCGTCTGTGATGCGGCCGGCGCGCACCATCGCGGTCACTTCCTTGCGGCTGCCGTAGCCGAGGTTGGCGACCAGCCGCAGCAGCTTCACCGCTTCACCGCCTCGACCACCTTGAAGCCGTCGCGCTGCGCGACCAGCCGCGCCTGGCCGAAGCCGGCGTCGAGCTCGACCTCGTACGGCAGATGGCGGTTGGCGACCAGCCACAGCCGCCCGCCCGGGTTGAGCGCCTGCGCGGCGACGGCGATGAAGCGCCGGCCGATGTCGGGGCGCGCGGCGTTGCCGTGGGCGTGGAACGGGGGATTGGTGACGATCACGTCGTAGCGCTTCGGCAGGCCGGCGGTGACGTCGTGCCAGTGGAAGCCGAGCGCCGCGCGCGCGGCGAACGGCGCCAGGTTCGCGCGCGCGAGGTCCAGCGCGCGCGCCTGCGCCTCGTACAGGTCCAGCGCGGCGATGCCGGGGCAGCGCTCGAGCAGTTCGACCGACAGGTAGCCGTAGCCGGCGCCGAGGTCGGCGGCCTGGCCGCGCAGCGACCCCGGCAGGTGCTCGGCGAGCAGCGCGGAGGCCGGGTCGACCCGGTCCCAGGCGAACACGCCGGGCCGGCTCAGGAAGCGTCCGCCCGCGACCCGCCGCGGCGCGTCGAGCGTGCGCCACTGCGCCGCGAGCGCGGCGTCGCCCGCCGCGCCCGGCTGCGTCCAGAACACCCGGCACTTGTGCTTGCTGCGCGAGGCCAGCGGGCCGGCGATGCGCGCCAGGTCGGCCTCGTGCGATTTCGCGCCGGCGTCGTTCGGCGCCGCGGCCACGACCACGCCGCCGGGCGCCAGCCGCGCCAGCGCGGAAGCGAACAGCGCGCGCGCCTCGTCGCGCTGGCGCGGCGGCAGCACCAGCACCAGCGGATACGTCGCGTCGCCGGGCTCGCGCACGTCCAGGCCGGCGCGCCGCAGCGCATCGGCATCGGGCCTGTAGCCCTGCTCGCAGACGAGCCCCGGCAGTGCCCGTTCATGCAGCGGCCAGCCGTCGCGCGCGTGCAGGAACAGTGCGCCCTCGCGCGGCCAGGCCAGCGTGCCGTCCGCGAACGGCAGCAGCAGGGCCTGCAGGGCGGGATCGTCGCGTGGTGGCATCGGCGCACAAAGGCAGCGGAACGGGGTCGCAATTCTAGGGCCTGCGCGCGTGCGGAATCCGAATGCCGGTTTCATCGGCAGGCAACGACGCCCACGGCACGATGGCCGTCCCCCACAGGCGGAGACAACGATGCGTGCACTTTTCGTCGGCGGCACCGTGGACAACAGCGAGCTCGACCTGGAAGGCGCCGAGCCGCCGCTGCACTACCCGGCGCAGACCGGCAGCGGCCAGCCGCGCTATCGCCTGCACCAGGTGGGCCGGCAGGACGGCAAGGTGGTCTATGCGGTGTACGGCGCGCCGGACGTCGCGGACGCGCAGGTCCGCCGCATCAGCGAGGAGCGCGACTACGCGCGCCGGTTCTCGGCGCAGGCGACGAACATCGAGGCGTAGCTCCTCCCCCGCGCCTCCCCCGCATGCGGGGGAGGCGTCAGGCGGCGCGCAACGGGCCGCTTCCGTCGTGGCCGGCGCGGCGGCGCAGCCAGTCCATCGACCACGACAGCGCCACGCAGCCTGCGAGCACGACCAGCCACTGCATGCCCTGGGCGCCGACGTCTCCCTCGAGCATCGCCAGCAGGCGCGTGCCGTAGGCGCCGAGCGCGAGCAGCGCGGACAGCGCGAACGCCGCCACCAGCGCGCGCACCAGCCAGCGCTCCAGGCCGGCTTCCGGCTTGCCCGCCGGCGCGCGGGCCTGCGCCCTGCGCGCCACGTCCGCGGCGAAGCTTGCCGGCAGCGACACCGGTGGCGGCGCGCGCAGCGCATCGGCGATGGCGCGGTACTGCGCCGGCGCGCGGTCGTCGGCGTCCGCCGGCGCGCGCAGGTCGGCGCGGGCCTCGCGCAGCGCGCGCTCCTGCGCCTGCCATTCGCGCTCATCGAAATCGCGCTCGTCGAAATCGTGATCGTGGCCATGGGGGTTCATGCGGCGACTCCAAGGCTGGGTTCCAGCACGGCGCGCAGTTGCCTGCGGCTGCGGAACAGGTGGCTCTTGATCGTGCCCTCGGCCAGGCCGGTGATGCGCGCGATCTCGGGGATGGGCAGGTCTTCGAAGTGGTACAGCGTGAGCAGCGTGCGCTGCAGCGGCGGCAGCGCTTCGATCGCGGCGTGCAGGTGGCGATGGCTGTCGGCGTCGACGGTGGCCGCCTCGAGGTCGAAGCCGTCGCCGACCGATTCGGCCAGCGACAGGCCGTCCTCGTCCGGCGCCTCGGCCAGCGGGATGCGCCGGCGCTCGAGATGGCGCTTGGCGACCGAATAGGCGACCTGGGCAATCCACGACTTCAGCGCCGCGTCGAAGCGGTACTGGTGCAGGTAGCGGTGCACGCGCAGGAACGCCTCCTGGCACAGCTCCCGGGTGTCCTCCGGGTGGCGGACCATGCGCTGGATCACATGCCAGCACAGGCCCTGGTACTCGCGCACCAGCCGCTCGAACGCGCCCGGCGCGCCGGCCAGCACGGCGGCGACCAGCGCGCGCTCCTCCGGCGTCGCGCCGGGGCTCGGGGTGTCGGGGGCGGCGGCATCCATGGGCAAGGGGATACGCCGGGTCGAGCCGCGGTTGCAAGGGCCATGCGTGCAACCGCCGCCGCCGCGGTCGTATCAGGGGTTCGTGCAAGCCCCAACCACGCCACCGAGACCAAACCCATGTCCAGTCCCGACTTCCTCATGCCCCTCATCCCGATGGTGCTCTTCGCCTGCATCGCCTACGCGATCAAGGCCGTCGTCGACGCCCGCGTGCGCCGGCAGATGGTCGAGTCCAACGGCTCCCAGGACCTGGTGCGCTCGATCCTCGAAGGCGAGGAGCTGCGCCGCCGCCACGGCTCGCTGCGCTGGGGCGTGGTGCTGGTCGCGCTGGCCATCGGCTTCGGCCTGGTCCAGGGCTCCGGCTGGACCGAGCCCAACCCGGGCGTGTTCGCCGTGCTGCTCGGCGCCGTCGGCCTGGGCAACCTCGTCTACTACTTCGCCAGCCGTCGCCTGAAATAGGCGCGGTGGCGGGAGGCATCAGCCATCGATCTCGCGCAGCGTCACCGACGGCGGCGCGTCCACCACGCGCCGGGTCGCGACCAGCCCCGCGCCGAGCGCCGCGAGCATGCCCAGTGCGGCGCCGGCCGCGGCCATCGTGAAGTCCGGCTGCCACGGCAGGTCGAACACCTCGCGCGCGACCACGCCCGACAGCACCGAGGCCGCGAGCGCGGCGACCAGCCCCGCCAGCAGCCCGATCGCCGCGAACTCCGAGGCCTGCGCCAGCCGCAGCTGCCGCCGGCTGCCGCCGAGCACGCGCATCACCCCGCCCTCGAGCAGGCGCTCGTCCTGGCTGGCGCCGATCGCCGCCAGCAGCACCAGCACGCCGGCGGCGAACGAGAACCAGAACACCACCTGCACCACGGTCGAGACCTGGTCGCCGATCGAGCGCACCTGCCTGAGCACGGCGTCGATGTCGATCACGGTCAGGTTGGGGAAACGCTGCACCAGCTGCGCGGTGAAGCGCGGCTTCGACGCCGGCACGTTGGCCGCGGTGATGTAGCTGGCGGGAAAGCCGTCGAGCGCGCCCGGCGAGGCGAGCACGAAGAAGTTCGGCCGGAAGCTCTCCCAGTCGACCTTGCGCAGGCTGGTGATCCGCCCCTGCAGGCGCTGGCCGGCGACGTCGAAGGCGATGCGGTCGCCGAGCTTCCAGCCCAGCGATTCGGCGAACTCCTGCTCGACCGACAGCTCGGTCGCCGCCGGCCTCGTATTGCTCCAGAACCTGCCCGCGACCACCTGGTTGTCCGCGCGCAGCGCCGCTGTGGAGGACAGGTTGAACTCGCGCTCGGCGCGTCGGCGCGCGCGGCGTTCGTCGCGCGCATCGCCGCCCTGCGCCGCGACGCGCTCGGCCGCCGCTTCGCCGCGCACCGGCTTGCCGTTGCGCTCGACCAGGCGCGCGCGGACCATCGGCACCAGCGCCGGCGCCTCGAGACCCTGCGCGGCGATGAACTCGCGCACCGGCGCGACCTGGTCGGCCTGCACGTTGATGATGAATCGGTTGGGCGCGTCGCGCGCCAGCGACAGCTGCCAGCGGTCGAGCAGGTCGGTGCGCACGAAGGTCAGCAGCAGGAGCGCCATCAGCCCCAGCCCCAGCGCGGTCACCTGCGCGACCGAGGTGCCGGCGCGCCGGCTCACGTTCGCCAACCCGTAGCGCAGCGCGCCGCGCAGGCGCGCGCGCGTCCGCCGCACCAGCAGGATCATCGCCCAGGCCAGCAGCGCGAGCGCGGCGAAGGTCGCGCCGATGCCCAGCAGCATCGCGCCGCCGAGCGTGGCCGACCCGGCCTTCCACCACACCAGCGCGGCCAGCCCGGCGAAACCGGCGAGCAGCACCGTCCATGCGGCCGGCTCGGTGCGGTCGAGGTCGCGCCGCAGCACGCGCAGCGCCGACACCCGCCGCAGCGCCAGCACCGGCGGCGCGGCGAACGCGACCAGCACGATCATCCCCACCGCCAGCCCCTGCAGCGCCGGCAGCCAGCCGGCCGGCGGGATCGACAGCTGCAGCGCGCGCGCCAGCCACGCGCCGACCGCCCACTGCAGCGCGAACGCGATCGCCACGCCCAATGCCGAGGCGAACAGCCCGAGCAGGACCATCTCGCCGACGTGGATGCCGACCAGCGTGCGCTGGCTGGCGCCGAGGCAGCGCATCACCGCCGCGCCCGACAGGTGCCGCTCGCCGTGGCGGCGCGCGGCCATCGCCACCGCGACCGCCGCGAGCACCACCGACACCAGCGCCGCGAGCCCGAGGAAGCGGCCGGCGCGGTCGAGCGCGGAGCGGATCTCCGGACGCGCGTCGGCGGCGGTCTCCAGCCGCTGCCCGCGGCCGAGCGCGGCCTTCGCGGCGGCGGTGAAGCGTTCGACCGCGGCCGCGTCGCCGGCCACGACCAGACGGTAGCGGATGCGGCTGCCTTCCTGCACCAGCCCGGTTGCGGGCAGGTCGGCAATGTTGAGGAAGACCTTGGGCGCGACGTTGAAGTAGTCCATCGCCGCGTCGGGCTCTTGCACCACCATCGCGGCGAGCACGAGCCGCGCATCGCCGATCGCGACCGCATCGCCCAGGCGCGCGCCGAGCTGGTCGGCGCCGGCGCGCGTCATCCACAGCGTGCCGGGCCGCGGGATGCCGCCGGCCTCGCGCTCGCCGCGCGCATCGGCGACCACGAAGCGCCCGCGCAGCGGATAGCCGTCGCCGAGCGCGCGCAGGTCGCCCAGGCGCAGCTGGGCGTCGGCGCCCTCGCCGACCCGGACCATGGTCTGGAACTCGACCGTCTCCGTGCGCGCCAGTCCCGGCGCCGCGGCGGCCGTGCGCAGCGCGCCCGTGATCGGTGCGTCGCCGCGCACCACCGCGTCGCCGCCGAGCAGGCGGTTGGCCTCGATCGCCAGCGCGCGCTCGGCGCGGTCGGTGACGAAGCCGATCGCAGTCACAGCGACCACCGCGAGCGTCAGCGCGGCGACCAGGATGCGGATGTCGCCCGAGGCCAGGTCGCGGCGCAGCTGCCGCCAAGCCAGGCGCAGCGTCTTCATGCGTCCACCAACCGGCCGCCGTCGAGCCGCAGCACGCGATGGCAGCGCGAGGCCAGGTGCTCGTCGTGGGTCACCAGCACCAGGGTGGTGCCGGCTTCCTGGTTCATCGCGAACAGCAGCTCGATCACCGCTTCGCCGGTGTGGGTGTCGAGGTTGCCCGTGGGCTCGTCGGCGAACAGCAGCGCCGGCCCGGTGACGAACGCGCGCGCCAGTGCCACCCGCTGCTGCTCGCCGCCGGAGAGCTGGCGCGGGTAGTGGTCCAGGCGTTGCGCGAGGCCGACCTTGGCCAGCGTCGCGCGCGCCGGGCCTTCGGCGTCGGCGTCGCCGCGCAGTTCGAGCGGCAGCATCACGTTCTCCAGGGCCGTCAACGAGGGCAGCAGCTGGAAGCTCTGGAACACGAAGCCGACCTTCTCGGCGCGCACCTTCGCGCGGCCGTCCTCGTCCAGCGCCGACATCGGCGCGCCATGCAGCCGCACCTGCCCGCTGCTGGGCACGTCGAGCCCGGCCATCAGCGACAGCAGCGTGCTCTTGCCCGAGCCCGAGGCGCCGACGATGGCGACGCTGTCGCCGGCGGCGATGGTGAAGCCGATGCCTTCGAGGATGGTGAGCTCGCCCGAGGGCAGCGGCACGCGCTTGCCGAGGTCGGAGACTTCGAGGGCCAGGCGGGCGGGCGTGTCGGGGGCGGCGGCGTCGGGCATGGGGGATCCGGGTCGGAAGGGAATTCGTGGCCCGCATCCATGCGCGGCATTGCATTGTGGCCGAGCCGCCCTTGAACCGCCGGCGACTGACCGCCATCACGCGGGAGATTCGGGCATCCTGCCTTGCATCGATCGATGCAGGAATGCTCGCGCGCCCTCCTGCTTGTCATCCCGAGCGCAGCGAGGGATCTTGCCGGCCGGGAAGGATCCCTCGCTGCGCCCGGGATGACAGGCCACGGTCCAGGTCCATTGCCGCACCTGCCGCCACCAGGAGACGACGAATGAAGTTTGCTTATGCGGCGCCGCGGTGGCGGATTCAATGGGCCATGGGTTGGCTCGCCCTGCTGATGGCGCTCCCGGTGCACGCGCAGCCGCTGCCCAGGCCGGCGCCCGGCACGCCGCCGACGGTGCTGGTGATGGGCGATTCGCTCTCGGCCGGCTACGGCCTGGCGGCCGACGAAGGCTGGGTCGCGCTGCTCGCGCGCCGGATCGCCAGCGAAAAGCCCGGCTGGCGCGTGGTCAACGCCAGCATCAGCGGCGAGACCACGGCCGGCGGCTCCAGCCGCATCGTCGCCGAGGTGCTGCGGGTCAAGCCCGCCGTGGTGGTGATCGAGCTGGGCGCCAACGACGGCCTGCGCGGCCTGCCGCTGCGCGCGATGCGCCACAACCTGGCGCGCATGATCGGCGCCTCGCAGTACGTCGGCGCGAAGGTGCTGCTGGTCGGCATGCGCATCCCGCCCAACTACGGCGCCGACTACGCCGACGGCTTCGCGCGCGCCTATCGCGACCTCGCGCAGCACTTCGACATCGCCCTGCTGCCGTTCCTGCTCGAACCGGTCGCCGCCGACCGCGCCAACTTCCAGGACGACAACCTGCATCCGGTCGCCGGCGCGCAACCGAAACTGCGCGACCACGTGTGGAAGAAGCTCGCGCCGCTGCTCGATGCGAAGTGACCTCGCGGGAGGGCTTCAGCCGCGAGCTTTCCCGGATCCGGCGAACGAAGCGCTCGCGGCTGAAGCCGCTCCCACGCTCAGGGGCTGCCACCGCGCAGCAGCGGATACGGATCGATCGCGCTGCCCTCCCACCATCGCTTCTCCGGGCCCAGCACGAAGATCGCGAAGTGCAGGTGCGGCGCCTGGGGGCTGGCGTTGCCGGTGCTGCCGACGTAGCCGATCACCTCGCCCTGTTTGAGCTGCTTCTTTTCCTTCAATCCCGGTGCGTACGACTGCAGGTGCGCGTAGTAGTACGCATAGCGCCCGCCGGGCTCGAACTGGTAGATCGTCAGGCCGCCGCGGTCGCTGGTGAACAGCTTTTCGACATGGCCGTCGGCCACCGCCAGCACCGGCGTCCCGGCCGGCGCCATGATGTCGATCGCGTCGTGGCTGCGTCCTTCGCTGCGCGCATCGGCGTAGGTGTCCACCAGCGCGTCCGCGCGAACGCCGCGGACCGGGATCAGCAGCCCCGATGGGCCGGGCACGGGCGCGGCGCCGGCCGACGCCGATGCGCCCGCAGAAGAGGGCGGCGTGCCAGGCGACAGGGAAGCGGGCGTCGCCGGTGTACCAGCCGTTGGCGTCGGTTCGTTGGCGGGCGCCTGAGGCGAGGGAGGCGCGGCCTCCGCCGGAGGCGTCGCCGGCCTCGCCCGCGCGATCACGGTGGGCGTGGCGTCGGCCATAGTGGCCTCGCCGGCAGCGTGGCGGCCACGCGACATCGCGAAGTAGACGATGTTCGCCCCGACCAGCGCGCCCACCAGCAGCAGCAACAGCGCGCGCAGCACTGGGCTACTCCTGCAGCACCGCCGGCATGCCCGGCGCGACGGCGTCGGCCAGCGCGCGCGCCGACCAGTTGGTCAGGCGGATGCAGCCGTGCGAGGCGGTCTTGCCCACCATCGAAGGCTCGGGCGTGCCATGGATGCCGTAGTGCGGCTTGGACAGGTCGATCCAGACCACGCCGACCGGATTGTTGGGACCGGCGGCGATGGTGGCCTTCGCGTGCCCGGCGTCCGCGTCCCAGAACAGGTCTGGGTTGTAGTGGAATTCCGGATCGCGCGCGACACCGTCGATCTTCCAGTCACCCACCGGCAGTGGATCGTGCTCGCTGCCGGTCGAGGCCGGGAACTGCGCGACGAGCTTGCCCGCTGCGTCGAGCAACGCCACGGTCGAGTCGGACTTGTCGACGACCACCTTCGCCGCCTTCGCCGGCGCGGCGGCGCGCTCCACGTTCGGCACCAGCAGCTCGCCGCCGGCCTTCGCGAAATCCGTGCCGGGGTTGATCCGCTGCAGCAGTTTCGGGCTGGCATGGAACTTCTCCGCCAGCATCTCCAGCGCCGAGCCGTAGCCGAGTCGCTCCAATTTCGCCTTGTCCATCATGTCGTCAGGCATCGGCACGTACGGCCCGGCCGCGTCCTGCGCACTGATCGTGTAGCGCACCAGCACCTCGGGTGTGCCGGCGTTGAGCGCCTGCCAGGTGGCCGCGTCCAGCTCGCCGCTCGCATCGAGCGCGTGCGCGCGCTGGAAGCCGGCGATCGCGCGCCGCGTGTTGCCGCCGCCGGCGCCGTCGATCTCGCCGGGCGAGAACCACGCGCGGTCGAGCAGGACCTGGGCGCGCAGCATGGCGGCCGGGCCGGTGGTCGTCTCCGCGCTGTTCGCGGCCTTGGCGTCGAGCTCGCCATCACCAGCGCCAGCGCCATCGGCGCCGGCCGCGAACGCCGGCGCTGCAAACAGCGCGCAGCAGAGCACGAGGATTCGGCAGCGGGAAATCGGCATCTGGAGGATCCTGCAGGCTGGGATGCCCGATGCTGCCCGCGCGGTCCGCGCGCGCCGCGTGAAAGCGCCGCTAGCGCGCGGCACTGCGTTCAGGCTTTCGGCAATGCAGGAAGCGCGAGCCATCCAGCCATGCCGCATCGCGCGCGTACGCGAACACCAGCTGGCCGTCCTTCAATGCGTCGATCACCGCGCGCGTCGCCTCCGGACGCAGCGCGGGACAGCCCCAGCTGCGCCCGAGCCGGCCTTGCCGCTGCGCCTGCACCGGATCGACGTAGTCGGCGCCATGCATCACCAGCAGCCGCTCGCGCGCGCGGTCGTTCACCCCGGGCTCGAGGCCGTCCAGCCGCAATGAGTAGCCGTGCTCGCCCTGGTAGGTCTCCGCGCCCGCGAACAGGCCCAGGCTCGACTGCTTGCTGCCTTCGTCGTTGGAGAAGTGGGTCGGCACGTCGCCGCCGCTGCCGCGTCCATGCGCGACGTACTCGTGCCGCAGCAGCGTGCCCTTGTCGAGGTCGAACACCCACAGCCGCCGCTGCCGGGACGGGCGCGTGTAGTCGATCACCGCGAGCCGGTGCGGACGCGCCGCCGCCTTGCCGGCCACGGCGCAGTCGGTCGCGTCCAGCGCCAGCGCCAGTACCTCGCGGTCGAGGCCGGGCGCGACCGACGACAGCCGCTGCAGCAGGTCCTGCGCAGCCGCGGCCACGGGCAGCAGCGCGCACAGCAACGCGGCGGCCAGCGCGGGCGCGCGCCCGCGCCGCATCACGCCTGCCCGGCCGCCAGCTGCCGCAGCGCGCGTTCGAACAGCTCGACCGGCTGCCCGCCCTGCACCAGGTGGCGGTTGTCGAAGATGATCGAGGGCACCGCGGTGATGCCGTTGCCGGTGTAGTGGCGCTCGCGCTCGCGCACCGCGTCGGCATGCTCGTCCGAGGCCAGGATCGCACGCGCACGCGCGCCGTCGAGCCCGGCCGATCCGGCGAGCCGCGCCAGCGTGTCGTGGTCGGACACGTTCTCGCCGTCGGTGAAGTAGGCGCGCAGCAGCGCGTGCTTGAGCGCGCGCTGGTAGTGCAGGCCTTCGAGCCCGGCCCAGTGCAGCAGGCGGTGCGCGTCGAAGGTGTTCCAGACCCGGCGGCGGCGGTCCATGTCGAAGGTGAAGCCGAGCTCGGCGCCGCGCGCGCGGATCGCCTCGCCGTTGGCGCGCGCCTGCTCGGCGCTGATGCCGTACTTCGCGACGAGGTGCCCGACCGCGTCCTCGCCCTCGGCGGCGAGGCCCGGATTGAGCTCGAACGGCTGGAAGTGCAGTTCGACCGTGGCCGCGTCGCCGACGCGCGCGATCGCCCGTTCCAGCGCCTGCAGCCCGATCGCGCACCACGGGCAGGACACGTCGGAGACGAAATCGATGCGGATGGCGGATGTGGTGGTGTCGTTCATGCATGCAGTCTACGCCGACGCGTGCATGGCGGCCGGCAAGACGGCGCCGCACGCGTGCAGCGCCGCATCGCGAGCGCGAGGACGCCGTCGATCGCCGTTTAGCGCCGCTTCACCGCAACGGCCCGCTTTCGCTTGCGGGCGTCCGGGGCGAGGCGGAAAATCGCAGCGTTCCCCACCAGGAGCGCCGCCATGAAAGCCTTCGCATCCGTCACCGCCACGCTGCTCGCCGGATTGCTCGCGACCGGCGGCGCCTGGGCCCGGTCGACCGACGTCATCAATCCCGAGCTGCCGCGCAGCCTGCCGGCCGATGGCCCGGTGGCCGTGCAGTGGACCGATCCCGCGCAGTTCTCCGAGATCCGCTACAGCGCCAACCGGCGCGAGGCGCGGCGCGGCGAATGGGTGCAGGACCTGGCCGAATACCTGCGCAGGCGAGCCACCGCGCGGCTGCCGCAGGGCGACCGCCTCGAGGTGACCATCACCGACATCGAGCGCGCCGGCGACTACGAGCCCTGGCGCGGCATGCAGTTCGACTCGATCCGCTACATGCGCGACGTCTATCCGCCGCGCATCACGCTGGACTTCAGGCTCGTCGGCGCCGACGGCAGCGTGCGCGCGCAGGGCTCGCGCAAGCTGATGGACATGAGCTACCTGCAGCGCTCCACGCCGCTGGGCAACACGGACCCGCTGCGCTACGAAAAGCGCCTGATCGACGACTGGCTGCGCGACGAGCTCGGCAAGCCGACGGCGTGACCCGCCACCCCGGTCCGCCGTGCCCTGCCGGGCGCGGCGCCGGCGCGCGGACGCGCGCCATGCAACGCGCGACTCCCGCAGCCGCCGGGCCGTTTCGCTAAAGTGTCGCGATCATGACCGCGCACCAGGCCCGATGACCCCGAGCTCCCCACCCGACGCGCAGGCCACCTATCGGCTGGCGCTGGGCAGCATCGCCGTCGGCGTGCTGGTGCTGGCGCTGAAGTTCCTGGCCTGGCGCCTGACCGGCAGCGTCGCGCTGTACTCGGACGCGCTGGAAAGCATCATCAACGTCGCCACCGCGATCGCCGCCTTCATCGCGATCCGGGTCAGCGCGATGCCCGCCGACGACAACCACCCCTACGGCCACAGCAAGGCCGAGTATTTCTCGGCGGTGATCGAAGGCGTGCTGATCATCCTCGCCGCGCTGGCGATCCTGCGCGAGGCCTGGGCCGGCTTCATCGCGCCAGAACCGCTCGACGCGCCCGCGCTGGGCCTGGCGGTCAGCGGCATGGCCACGCTCGCCAACCTCGGCTGGGGCCTGCTGCTGATCCGCCGCGGCCGGCGCCTGCGCTCGCCGGCGCTGGTGGCCGACGGGCGCCACCTGATGACCGATGTCTGGACCTCGGCCGGCGTCATCGTCGGCGTCGCGCTGGTCGCGCTGACCGGATGGACGCGGCTGGATCCCGCGATCGCCGCGCTGGTCGCGCTCAACATCCTGTGGGCGGGCTGGAAGATCATGCACGAGAGCGTCTCCGGGCTGATGGACGCCGCGCTGCCGCCCGAGGAAGTGGCGCGCATCGAATCGGTGATCGCCGCCACCCGCGGCCCGACCAGCGACGTCCACGACCTGCGCACGCGCCACGCCGGCCGCCTGACCTTCATCGACTTCAGCCTGCGCGTGCCGGGCACGATGAGTGTCGATGAATCGCATGCGCTGTGCGACGACATCGAGGAGGCGCTGCGGCGCGAGTTCCCGGAGTCGTCGATCACCATCCACGTCGAGCCGCGGGAACGGGCGCCGTGAGCGCTACCCGCGCCAGCGGCCGCGGCGGCGGGCAAGCGCGGTGACGGTCTACGTCGACGATGCGGTCACGCCCTCGCGCGGGCATCGCTGGGCGCACCTGATGGCCGACACGCTCGATGAGCTGCATGCGTTCGCCGCGCTGCTGGGCATCCCGCGGCGCGCGTTCCAGGACAAGACCAGCGGCGCGCACTACGACGTCACCACGCAGCTGCGCGAGCAGGCGATCGCGCTGGGCGCGACAGCGATCTCGCGCCATGGCGATCGCGCGCTGATGCGGCGGGTGATCGCCAATGCGCGCGCGCAGGGGCGCCGGGAGGCGCCGTAGGCGCGGCGCACGGCCGCGATCCCGCGTGGGCGGCCCGAACAACGGCCGCGCCGGGGCAACGACGGCGGCCAGGACGCTCCCGCGATGTCAGACGCAGCGGAAGATCGGATCGACGTGGCCGTCGACGTAATGCAGCTCGCTGCCGTAGCCGCTGCTGTTGCCGTAGCCGATGCCGAAATCGCGCTGCCGGTGCAGGTGGTGGCGCGGCGGCTCGGGCGCGTGTGGCGACGAGGGCGACGACGATCCGCGGGCCTGCGGCGGCGGCGCGGATGCGATGGGGGAAGTGCGCAAGGTGGCGTTCATGGTGGCCGGCCCCGTGGGGGAAGGAGCATGCACAGCATGCGGCGCCGGCGCGGTTTTTCCGCGTGCCACGAGTCAGCCAACCGATGGCATGGCCCTCCGCCGCATCGGGCTATGCTTGTCGCCCGCCCGACGGCGGGCACCGCTGCATGAACGCGGCACCGCTCGCGTTCCGCACAAGCGCCATCACCGGGGCGCGACGAATCGCGGCCGGCGTGATCCGGCGCCCACACAGGAGACACCACGATGACCGACGCCCCGCCCGACCGCCTGTCCAGCGATCCGCGCAGCCCGCACTACGACCCCGCCGCGATGGAGCGCGGCGTCGGCGTGCGCTTCAACGGCGAGGAGAAGACCAACGTCGAGGAATACTGCGTCAGCGAGGGCTGGGTGCGGCTGCCGTTCGGCAAGGCGCTCGACCGCCGCGGCAACCCGATGACGGTCAAGGTCTCCGGCAAGGTGGAACCGTATTTCAGGGACGCGGGCTGAGCGCCGCGCCGCTCATGACTTGAGCTTCCAGCCGGTGCGGAAGATCCACCACACCGCCAGCAGGCACAGTGCGAGGAAGCCGGCGATCGCGGCGATGCTCACCGCGACGTTGACGTCGGCGATGCCGTAGAAGCTCCAGCGGAAGCCGCTGATCAGGTAGACCACCGGGTTGAACAGGGTGATCTTCTGCCACACCGGCGGCAGCATCGAGATCGAGTAGAAGGCGCCGCCCAGGAAGGTCAGCGGCGTCACCACCATCAGCGGGATCACCTGCAGCTTCTGGAAGTCGTCGGCCCACAGCCCGATGATGAAGCCGAACAGGCTGAAGGTCGCCGAGGTCAGCACCAGGAACGCGACCATCCACAGCGGGTGCGCGATACCGTAGGGCACGAAGAAGCGCGCGGTCACCAGGATCAGCGCGCCGAGCATCACCGACTTGGTGGTCGCCGCGCCGACGTAGCCGACCACCACCTCCAGGAACGAGACCGGCGCCGACAGCAACTCGTAGATCGTGCCCGACCACTTGGGCATGTAGATGCCGAACGAGGCGTTGGAGATGCTCTCGTTGAGCAGCGAGAGCATGATCAGGCCGGGGATGATGAAGGCGCCGTAGCTCACGCCGTCGATCGCGCCCATGCGCGAGCCGATCGCGGCGCCGAACACCACGAAGTACAGCGCGGTCGACAGCACCGGCGAGGCGATCGACTGGGTGATGGTGCGGAAGGTGCGCGCCATCTCGAAGCGGTAGATGGCGCGGACGGCGTGCCAGTTCATGGGTTGCGTCCTTCGCCGTGCCCAGGCTTCTGTGGCGCGCCGTTGGCGCGCTCGCCGCGCACCAGGCCCACGAAGATCTCCTCCAGCGAGCTCTCGCTCGAATGCAGGTCCTTGAAGTCGATCCCGTGCGCGCCGAGCCGGCGCAGCAGGTCGGCGATGCCGGTTTCCTCGGTCCGGGTGTCGAAGGTGTAGACCAGCGACTGGCCGTCTTCGGACAGCTCCAGCGGCAGCTGCGACAGCTCGGCGGGAATGCGCTCCAGTGGCGCCTGCAGCGTCAGCGTCAACTGCTTCCTGCCAAGCTTGCGCATCAGTACGTCCTTGTCCTCGACCACCACCAGCTCGCCCTTGTTGATCACGCCGATGCGGTCGGCCATGTCCTCGGCCTCCTCGATGTAGTGCGTGGTCAGGATGATGGTCACGCCGCGCTCGCGCAGGCCGCGCACCATCTGCCACATGTCGTGGCGCAGCTCGACGTCCACGCCCGCGGTGGGCTCGTCGAGGAACAGGATGGCCGGCTCGTGCGAGAGCGCCTTGGCGATCAGCACGCGCCGCTTCATGCCGCCGGACAGGGTCATGATCTTGCTGTCGCGCTTGTCCCACAGCGACAGCTCGCGCAGCAGCTTCTCCAGGTAGGCGTCGTCGCGCGGCTTGCCGAACAGGCCGCGCGAGAAGCGCACCGTCGCCCACACGCTCTCGAAGGCGTCGGTGGACAGCTCCTGCGGCACCAGCCCGATCTTCGCGCGGGCGGCGCGGTAGTCGTGGACGATGTCGTGGCCGTCGGCGAGCACGCGGCCGCTGCTGGGGGTGACGATGCCGCAGACGATGCTGATCAGCGTGGTCTTGCCCGCACCGTTGGGCCCGAGCAGGGCGAAGATCTCGCCGCGGCGGATCGCCAGGTCGATCGGCTTGAGCGCCCGGAGGCCCGAGGCGTAGGTCTTTTCGAGTCGCTCGATCGAGACGGCGGGCTGCATGCGGGATCCGGGGCGCGGCCGGCCCTGCGGGCGCCGACCTGGGAGCCCAAGCCTACGGGCATGCGGGCCGGGGATAAACCGGGCGGCCGCGGAAGGACCGTCCCGCCGGTGGGCCAACGCGCGCCGCCGATGCGCAACAAGCGCGGGATCCCGCCAAAGTCGGCAAGCTCGCGCACTCCGGCGAGGCGCTAGTGTCCCGGCATCGACCCGGCGGAGGAGACGCCATGGAACGGTCCGCGACGGCCCTGCGCGCGCTGGCCTGCGCACTGCTGCTCGGCGCCGCCGCATGCGGTGGCGGCGGCGGTGGCGGCGATGCATCGATGCCGCCACCCACGCCGCCGCCACCTCCACCGCCCCCGCCGCCGGCCGGGGCGGATCCGCAGTACCTGGCGTCGGCGGCCTCGCCGTTCGCCGCCGGCTGCGACCGCGAGAACATCGGCGGCACCTTGTTCGTCGACACCGAGGTCGAGCCCTGGCTGTCGGTGGATCCGCTCGACCCGGACCGCATGGTCGGCGTCTGGCAGCAGGACCGCTGGTCGAACGGCTCCTCGCGCGGCGTGATGGCCGGCACGTCGACCGACGGCGGCCGCACGTGGACGCGGCGGCCGCTGCCGTTCTCGCGCTGCGGTGGCGGCAACGCGGGCAACGGCGGCGACTACGCGCGCGCGTCCAACCCCTGGGTGTCGCACGCGCCCGACGGCGTCGTGCATGCGGTCGCGATCGCCGGCCGCGGCATCCTGTTCCAGGCCGGCTCGGCCAACGCCGTCCTCGCCAGCCGCTCGCTCGACGGCGGCGCGACCTGGAGCGCGCCGGCGACGCTGATCCTCGACGGCGGCGGCTTCTTCAACGACAAGGTGGCGGTCACCGCCGACCCGGGCGACGCCGGCCTGGTGTACGTGGTCTGGGACCGCCTGGTCGCCGGCGACAACGGCGGGCCGACCTACCTCGCGCGCAGCACCGATGGCGGCGTGAGCTGGGAGCCCGCGCGCCCGATCTACGATCCCGGCCCGCGCAGCCAGACCATCAGCAACGTGCTGGTGGTGCTGCCCGACGGCGCGCTGCTGGTCATGTTCGTGCAGATCGACTACGGCGCCGGCGCCGGCGGCACCGACCGCGCACGCATCGCCGTGGTGCGCTCGGACGACAAGGGCGTGGGCTGGAGCGCGCCGGTGGTGGTCGCCGACCTGCTGTCGGTCGGCACGCGCGATCCCAACGGCGGCGCGCCGGTGCGCGACGCGTCGATCATCCCGCAGGTCGCGGCCGCGCCGAACGGCGACGTCTACGTGGCCTGGCAGGACAGCCGCTTCAGCAACGGCGCGCGCGATGCGATCGCGATCGCGCGCTCGATCGACGGCGGCGCGAGCTGGAGCGCGCCGACGCGGGTGAATGCGGCCGCGGGCGTCGCGGCCTTCGATCCGTCCTTGCACGTGCGCGGCGACGGCACCATCGGCGTGGCCTATTTCGACTTCCGCAGCGACACCACGGCGGCGCCGCTGCTCACCGACTACTGGCTCGCGCGCTCGTCGGACGGCGGCGCGGGCTGGAGCGAATCGCGCGTGTCGGAGCCCTTCGACCTGGCGATCGCGCCGCGCACCACCTCGCCCGGCACGGGTGGCTATTTCCTCGGCGACTACCAGGGGCTGGCGAGCCGCGGCGACGTGTTCCTGCCGCTGTTCGCCAAGGGCCACACCGGCAACGCCGGCGATCGCACGGGGATCTACAGCGCGCCGGCGGAATCGGCCGCCACCGCGCGCGCGGCCACCGCCCGCGCATCCGCCCGGCGCCTGGAGGCGCTGCGCGTGCCGCGCTCGTACCGGCCGGCGCCGCGGATGCAGGAACGCATCGGCGCCAACCTGCGCCGCGCGCGCGAGGCGCGGTTGCCGGAGTCGGATCCGGGCACTTGACCGTCGCGGCTCCGGCCACGAACCTGTCGCCCCGCCCGATGGATGCCCCCGCATGCAGTTCCTGGCCCTGGTCTACGTCGACAACGAGATGCTCGAGGCGCTGCCCGCGGGCGAGCCCGACGCGATGATGCGCACCTGCCTGGGCCACGCCGACGAGCTCAAGGCCGAGGGCAAGCTGCTCGGCTTCCAGCAGCTGGAGGACGCGGCGACGGCGAAATCGGTGCGCATCCGCGGCGGCCGCACCAGCGTCGTCGACGGCCCGTTCGCCGAGACCAAGGAGATCCTCGGCGGCTTCAACCTGATCGAGGCGGCCGACATGGACGAGGCGGTGCGGATCGCCGCCGGGTTCCCGTGGGCGCGCACCGGCTGCATCGAGGTGCGCGCGGTGCGCGACATCGACGCGGTGCGCCGGCGCGTCGGCATCTGAGCGGCGCGCGCGACGGAGGCCGCGCCGTCCCGGCGCGGGTCACGCCTGCAGCAGACGCTGGCGTTTCCGGCCGAGCTTGCCGAACGCGTCGCGGTACGACCACTCGACCAGCTCGCGCAGGTAGTCCTCGGGCACGCGGTCCACGTCGACGATGGTGATCCAGCGCCAGCGCCCCATGTAGCGCGCCGGCTTGATCCCGGGCACGTCGGTGAGCTCGATGAAGCGCTCCGGCGTGACCTTGATGCTGAAGCGCCAGCGCTCGGGTTCACTGGTCTTGAAGTAGGCGAACGTCCTGCCGCCGACCTTGTACGAGAGCACGTTCACCGGATCGCGGTGCAGCAGCGTTTCCGCGCCCGGGAAGCGTCCGCAGAAGGCCTTGAGCCGGCGTGTGTCCATCGGTCTGGCGAAAGTCGCCTGCGGCGGCGGGGGCCGCCAGCATAGCCAGTCGACCGGCGACGCGGCGGCGTGGCCACGCGCGTTAACCGGAATCCATCGCCGGCCTCACGCGCGCTTTCCGTCGCCGGGGCCAAGCTCCACTCGGACTGTCTGGCCTCGTCTTTGCCCATTCACGCGCGCGAGGAGGAAGCATGAAGAGGCGACATGTGTTCGTGGCCGATTCGGTGCCCGTGGCGACGGCCGCGATCGAAGCGGCCAAGCGGGCCGGGATCGAGGACGGCGACATTTCGCTGGTCGCCAGTTCCGAGATCGAGATGGAGGAAGTCCCCGCCGACCTGCGCAACGCGGGCAACGACTTCATGCCCGCCGCCGCGCGCGGCGCGCTCGCCGGCGGTTCGGTGGGACTGCTGGGCGGCCTGGTCGGGGTGGTGGTCCCGCCGATCGGCCTGACCGTGGCCGGAGTGACCGCGATCACCCTGGTCGGCGCCGCGGTCGGATGCTGGGTCACCGCGCTGATCGGCTCGATGGTGCCCGACGAGGTGCACCGGCGCTTCGACGCCGAGATCCGCGCCGGCCGCATCCTGATCGTGATCGACGAGACCGAGAAGGTGATGGCGCAGGCCGAGGCGGCGCTGCGCGAGGCCGGTGCGGAGCAGCTCGCCTACGAGGCCACCACCGCGCTGGCGCGCTGAGGGCAAACGAAAAAAAGCGGCAGGAAGGCGACACCTTCCTGCCGCTCGCGCGGATGCAGCCGCGGCTTCAGTCCTTTTCCTTGCCCATCACCGCGCCGCTCGCGGGATCGATCTTGAGCTCCACGTCCTTGCCGGCCGGATCGTCGGCCTCGGCGTTCCAGATGCCGTCCTCGTAGTCGACGTCGTGCACGTTGGTGTAGCCGGCGGTGGCGAGCTTGGCGCGCACGTCGGCCTCGGTGAGGTTGGCCACCAGTTCATCGGGGCGGACCGTGCCGGTCTTCGGATCCATGCGCACGTCGATGCGGTTGCCGTCGGCGCTGCGCGCATCGGCCTTCCACACGCCGTCCTCGAACTTGACGTCGTTGACCTTCGTATAACCCTGGGCCTCGAGCTTCGCGCGCACCTGCGCTTCGGTCATGCCGTCCTGCGCGAGCGCAAGGCCGGTGGCGAGCACGAGCACGATTCCAAGCAGCGATGCAGACTTCATGGGGGCGACTCCTGTGGGGGAGCGGGCAGTCTTGTTCGCGGCGCGGCAACCGCCGATGAAGCGCGGCGGATGCGCTCAGCGCGGGTTCGGCGAAGTCTGCGTGGCGTGAAGCGCGTGCAGTGGTCTCGCGCGGTCGACCTTTGGCATCGGTCTGCCGCGGTGCGCTCGCGACGATCGCGCCGGCGTCCTGTCGCGGCTTCCGCCGCTCCTACGGGCCGCATCCGTCACCGGCCCTGCGGGTGCGCTTCGCTGTCCAGGTGCGCCATCTGCGCCGACGGATAGCGCTCGCCGGCGGCGGCGTCCCTGGGCACGGCGCGTTCGATCGCCTGCCGGTCGGCATCCGACAGCTCAAGGGCGAGCGCGCCCAGCGCCTCGGCGAGGCGATCGCGGCGGCGCGCGCCCACCAGCGGCACGATGTCGTCGCCCTGCGCCGCGACCCACGCGATCGCGACCTGCGCCACGCTCGCGCCGCGCGCCTGCGCCACCGCGCGCAGCGCCTCCACCAGCGCGAGGTTGCGCTCGACGTTGCCGGCCTGGAAGCGCGGCGAGCGGCTGCGGAAATCGCCCTCGCCGGTGCTGCCCGCCTGCCAGCGGCCGCCGAGCAGCCCGCGCGAGAGCACGCCGTAGGCGGTGACGCCGATGCCCAGCTCGCGGCACGCGGGCAGGATCGCGTCCTCGATCCCGCGCGAGAGCAGCGAATACTCGATCTGCAGGTCGCTGATCGGGTGCACGGCCGCGGCGCGGCGGATCGTGTCCGCGCCCATTTCCGACAGGCCGATGTGGCGCACGTAGCCTGCCTTCACCAGGTCGGCGATCGCGCCGATGGTATCCTCGATCGGCACCTCCGGGTCCAGGCGCGAGGGCCGGTAGATGTCGACGTGGTCCACGCCCAGGCGCTGCAGGGTGTAGGCGAGGAAGTTCTTCACCGCGGCCGGCCGCGCGTCGTAGCCGGACCAGCCGCCGGCCGGGTCGCGCAGCGCGCCGAACTTCACGCTCAGCACCAGCCGGTCGCGGTCGCGGCCCTTCAGCGCCTCGCCGATCAGCAGCTCGTTGTGGCCCATGCCGTAGAAGTCGCCGGTGTCGAGCAGGGTGACGCCGGCGTCCAGCGCGGCGTGGATGGTGGCGATGCTTTCGGCGCGGTCGGCCGGGCCGTACATGCCGGACATGCCCATGCAGCCCAGGCCGAGCGCGGAGACGCGCGGGCCGGTGGTGCCGAGGGGGCGCTGCGGAAGCGGAGCGTTCATGGCGGATGTCCTGGAGGCGTGGGGGAAGTGGCGCACAGCCTAGGCCCGCATGCGGCGTGCGAGAATCCGGGCAACGCCGAACGGCTTGTGCGGAATTCCGAACGATGGCCAGGCCCCAGCTCGCCGACCTCGACGCCTTCGCCGACGTGGCGCGGGCGCGCAGCTTCCGCGGCGCGGCCTACCTGCGCGGGGTGTCGGCCTCGACCCTGAGCGAGGCGGTGCGCCGGCTCGAGGCGCGGCTGGGCGTGCGCCTGCTCAACCGCAGCACCCGCAGCGTAACGCCGACCGAGGCCGGCGCGCGCCTGCTCGAACGCCTCGACCCCGCGCTGGCCGACGTCGCCTCCGCGCTCGACGCGATCCACGCCACCGACGCCGAGCCCGCCGGCACCCTGCGTCTCAACGTGCCGACCATCGCCGCGCGCCTGATCCTGCCGCCGCTGCTGTCGCGCTTCCTGCAGGCGCACCCGCGCGTGCGCGTCGAAGTGGTCGCGCAGGACACCTTCATCGACGTGCTCGCGGCCGGCTTCGACGCCGGCATCCGCTACGAGGAGCGGCTGGAGGCCGACATGATCGCGGTGCCGGTCGGGCCGCGCACGCAGCGCTTCGTGGTCGCGGGCGCGCCGGCTTGGTTCGCGCGGCACGGGCGTCCGTCGCATCCGCGCCAGATCGATCCTGCGCACTGCATCGGCCATCGCTTCGCCAGCGGCCTGACCGCGACCTGGGAGTTCGAGCGCGGCGTCGAGCGCTTCCGGCTCGCGCCGGCCGGGCGCGTGGTCGCGACCACGCTGGAGCTGGAACTGCGCGCGGCGGTCGACGGGCTCGGGCTGATCGCCAGCTTCGAGGACCTGCTGCGGCCGGCGCTCGAGGCCGGCCGGCTGGAGGCCGTGCTCGACGACTGGTGCCCGCCGTTCCCCGGGCCGTCGCTGTACTACCCGAGCCGGCGGCAGATGCCGGCGGCGCTGCGGGCGTTCGTGGACTTCCTGCACGCCGAGGCGGCCTAGGCCATCGGGGTTTCCCTACGGCTGGGCGCGGGGAAACGCCACCCGCAGGCACGCGGCGCGCCGACTGACGCCGCCCCCGTCCGCGGCGACCATGCAGGTCCGGCGGCGGCGCTGATCGCCACTCCCCGTTTCCCCGCGCGCTGCGCCGCCGCCGACCACCCTCCCGCCCCAAGGACGAGGCATGAAGATGCTCCCGCACCGGCCGCCGCGGCTGCCGCTGGCCTGGCAGCCGCTGGCTGGCCTGCTGTTGTCCTGCCTGCTCGTGGCCTGCCTGCTCGTAGCCTGCCTGTTCCCGGCGCTGCCGTCGCGCGCCGCCGACGCGGCGCCGCCGCGCGTGATGCTCGCCAGCCGCTACGCCGGCGGCATCGACGTCTCGCGCTACCTCGTCAGCGAGAAGCTCGACGGCGTGCGCGGGCGCTGGGACGGCCGTGCGCTGTGGACGCGCGGCGGCCGGCGGATCCCGGCGCCGGCGTGGTTCACCGCGGGCTGGCCGGCCGTGCCGATGGACGGCGAGCTCTGGGCCGGGCGCGGCCGCTTCGAGGCCGCGAGCGGGACCGTGAACGCCGACGCGGCCGACGACGCCGACTGGGCGCGGCTGCGCTTCATGGTGTTCGACCTGCCGGCGGATCCGTCTCCGTTCCAGGCGCGCGCGGCGCGCATGCGCACGCTGCTGGGCGCGGCCGGCGTGCCCTGGCTCCAGCCGGTCGCGCAATTCCGCGTGCGCGACGCGGCCGAGCTCGACGCGCGCCTGGCCGCGGTCACCCTGGCCGGTGGCGAGGGCCTGGTGCTGCACCGGCGCGACGCCCGCTATCGCGCCGGACGCAGCGATGCGCTGCTCAAGTACAAGCCCTACGACGACGCCGAGGCGCGCGTGGTCGCGCACACCGCCGGCCGCGGCAAGTACCGCGGCATGCTCGGCGCGCTGGTCGTCGAGCGCCCGGACGGCCTGCGCTTCCGGATCGGCACCGGCTTCAGCGACGCCCAGCGCCGCGCGCCGCCGCCGCTCGGCAGCGTCGTCACCTACCGCTACAACGGCCTGTCGGCGAAGGGCACGCCGCGCTTCGCGCGCTTCCTGCACGTGCGGCGTGAGGTGCCGCCGGCGGATCCGTGATCCGTGATTGGTGATTGGTGATTCGGAAATCGGAAATCGGAAATCGGTAGTCGGGCACCGGGCACCCGAAGAACGTACGGGGGCTGTCATCCCGAGCGCAGCGAGGGATCTTGCTCGACAGGCGCGGCAGATCCTCGCTGCGCTCGGGATGACATGGCTCGGGGACATGCGCCCCCTTCGCGGCCCGCAACGAGCCGCGCGCCGCCGCTCCCGGCCGCGACCAGCCACCGCCATACGCCTGCGCATCCCGCGCCGGCCACGGCGCGTTTCACCCCGCGCCGCGGATACGCGATGATCGGGGCGTCCCCCGCCCCCGATGTCCATGCCGATCGCCCGCTATCGCTTCGGCGACTACGTCCTCGACCTGCCCAAGCACGAACTGCTCCACCGCAGCGCTCCGGTCGCGCTGCAGGCGCGCGTGTTCGAGTGCCTGTGCTGCCTGGTCGAGCACCGCGAGCGCGCGGTCGGCCGCGACGAGCTGGTGCAGGCGGTGTTCGGCCGGCTGAACGTCTCCGATGCGCAGCTGGCCCAGGTGGTGCTGCGCAGCCGCCGCGCGATCGGCGACGACGGCCAGGAACAGCACTCGATCCGCACCGTACCGCGCTACGGCTTCCGCTGGCTGCCGCCGGTGACGGTGGAGGCGGACGACGGCGCGGCGGCGGACGGCATCGACGCGACCAGGGGCGACGACGACGGTGCCGCCGGCCACGGCAACGACGGCATGGCGCCTGGGCCTGCGGGCGCAACGCCGGAATCGCGGGCGCCGGCGCAAGCCGCAGCGGATGCGACGTCGCCCGCCGCTCCCGTCGCGCCCGCGGCCACGGGAGCCCTGCCCGCGCGTGCGCCAAGCCGTCGCCGCTGGCGCCTCGCGATCGTCGCCGCGCTGGCGCTGCTCGCCGCGGCCGTCCTCGCGCTGCGCTTCGGCGACGGATCGCAGGCGCCGGTCGCGCCGGTCGCCGATGCGGGCGCGGCGCCGCGCGCGCTGCTGGTGCTGCCCACCAGCGTGCGCGAGCCGGCCGATGCGAGCTGGGCGCGGCTGGGCCTGATGGACTACATCGGCGACCGTCTGCGCCGCGGCGGCCTGCCGGTGCTCTCCAGCGAGAGCGCGCTGGGCGTGCTGCACGGGCAGGACGGCGATCCGAGCCGCCTGCGCCGCGCCGCGCGGGTGAAGTGGATCGTCGACAGCCGCGCGGCGCGCGACGCGCGCGGTTGGGAGGTGCGCCTGCAGGCCAGCGGCGAGTCCGGGCCCGCCCAGCGCGCAACGGCACGCGACGCCGACCTGCTGCGAGCCGCGCGCCTGGCCAGCGACCGGCTGGCGGCCGCGCTCGGCGGACGCCCGGCCGCGGACGGCGACGCGCCCGGCCTCGCCGAGCGCCTGCAGCGCGCCCGCGCGGCGATGCTGGGCAACCGGATCGAGGCCGCGCGGCGGATCCTGCTCGACGCGCCGGAGCTGCAGCGCGCGCAGCCGCGGCTGCGCTACCAGCTCGCGCGCGTGGACTTCCGCGCCGGCGACTACGCGCGCGGGCTGGCCACGCTCGACGAGCTGCTCGCCGGCGACGAAGCGCGCGGCGACGCGCACTTCCGCGTGCAGCTGCTCAACGCGCGCGGCGCGATGCTGGTGCGCATGGATCGCGCGCGCGAGGCGTCGCGCAGCTACGACGAGGCGATCGCCGAGATCGGCGCGCGGGCGCAGCCGGCCGAGCTCGGCATCGCGCTGAGCGGGCGCGCGGTGGCCAACGCGCTGCAGCAGCGCTTCGACCAGGCGCTGTCGGATTTCGGCCAGGCGCGCGTGCAGCTCGCCGGTGCCGGCGACGCGCTCGCGGTCGCGCGGGTGGACGCCAACCTCGGCATCCTCGAGGTCGACCGCGGCCATCCCGCGCAGGCGCTGCCGTACCTGGACCGCGCGGCGCGCGACTTCGACGCGATGGGCGCGGTCAACGAGCTCTCGACCCTGCGCAACATGCGCGTCGCGGCGCTGCTGCAGCTGCTGCGCCGCGACGAGGCGATGACGGAAAGCGAGCGCGCCTGGGCCCTGCTGCCGCGGCTGCGCGACCCGACCCAGCGCGCCGACACCGTGCT
The DNA here is from genome assembly GCA_035539095.1 of Luteimonas sp. Lineage (GTDB taxonomy): Bacteria > Pseudomonadota > Gammaproteobacteria > Xanthomonadales > Xanthomonadaceae > Luteimonas. The sequence goes on along the minus strand of DATLJE010000009.1, from coordinate 236,092 downwards.
CACCCGCGCGCAGGCGCTGCTGGAAGCCGGCCGCCTGCGCGAGGCCGCGCAGGTGCTGGCGATGCCCGAGGCGGCCCGGTCGCAGCCGTCCGAACTGGGCCGGCGCGAGGCGCTGCAGGCCGAGCTGGCGTTGCGCGGCGGCGCGCCGGCGCGCGCGGTCGCGATCGCCGACGCCGCGCTGCGCGACTGGCCGGCGCAGCGCAACCCGCGCCTGCGCGGCTGGCTGCGGCTGCGGCGCGAGCAGGCGGCGCTGCAGGGCGAGCTGGCGGTGTCCACCGGCGGCGACGCGCTCGGCGACGGCGTGGCCGACCGGCTCGCCCGTGCCACCGCCCAGCGCGCCCGCGGCGAGGTGGCCGCGGCCGATGCCGGCTACCGCGCGGCGCTGGCGCTGGCCGAGGAGCGCGGCATCCCGGCCGAGATCGCCGCGGCGGTGGCCGCGCACGCCGGCTGGCTGCTGGACCGGGGCCGCACCGCCGAGGCCAGCGCGCTGGTCGGCCGCATCGCCCCGTGGGCCGGGCAAGACTTCGACCTGGCGGCGCTGCAGGCGCGGCTGCTGCGCGCGCTCGGCCACGACGCGCCCTGGCGCGCCGCCCGCGATCGCGCCAAGGCGCTGGCCGGCGAGCGGGCGCTGCCGCAGCCGGATGCCGTCGCGCCCGCCGCGCCGCGCGGCGACGACGACGGACGGTGACAGGGCCGCCCCGCCCCACACCCGCGCGGCCCGTCATGCAGTCGTCAAGCGATCGTCAGGCCTTTGGAATGACCGGCCCCGGCGCGCCAACCAAGTTCCGGTGGCTGCGACGCGACCCGAGGCGGTCGCGCAGCCGCAAGTCCACCGCCCGCCCGTGCTCCCCCGCGCATGGCCGGGCGCCCCGTCCCGCCGCGCCGCCACCGGCCCGGCCGCCCCGATCCATCAAGGAGTCCGCAACATGGCAACCAAGCTGCTCGCCAGCGCCCTGGCCTCGGCCCTCGCCCTCGCCGCCCCCTCGCTCGCCCTGGCGCAGTCGCCGCTGCAACTGTCGCAGCTGCGCGGCGGCGCCGTCGCCGCCGATCCGGTCGCCGACGGCGCCCGCGTCTACCTGCCCACCGGCCGGGTCATCGCGACCTGGGACTACGGCGATCCGGCGGCGCCGTTGCGGGTGGCCACCAGCGCGCCCGCGGACGGCGCGATCAACGGCCTGGCGCGGCGCGGCGACTACCTCTATGCCAGCTGGCGCGGCTACGACGGCAGCAGCGGCGTGGCGACGTTCTCGCTGGCCGATCCCGACCACCCCGAGCTGGTCGCCCAGACCGAGGGCTACGTCGAGGCCGACGACAAGTTCCTGCTCGGCCTGGTGGTCGCCAACGACCACCTCTACCTGTTCGACAACAACCACGGCGTGTTCGTCTCCGACCTCGCCGACCCGGCCGCGCCGCAGTTCGCCGCCACCGGCATCACCAGCGTGCCGACCCAGTACGGGCGCATCACCGCCAGCGGCAACACCATCTACGGCACCGGCCGCAACTTCATCGGCGGCTCGGTGCTCGACGTCTACGACGCCAGCACGCCCGAGCTGCCGGTGAAGACCGCGGGCAACGGCGTCGACGGCCTCGACAACTTCAGCCTCGCGCCCGAGCCCGGCTTCGTGCTCGGCACCGGCAACCAGCTCACCCTGTACGACCTCGACGCGAACGGCCAGCTCACCAAGCGCGGCTGGCTCGACATCCCGCCGGCGATCACCGGCGTGCACGTGGGCGACTACGCCTACACCTTCGGCTACGGCGAGGGGCTGGACGCGTGGAACATCGCCGACATCGACGCGCCCGCGCCGGCCGGGCACTTCGACATCGACGCTTTCGCCGGGCGCCGCGGCGCGCACGCGGGCAACCTGCTGCTCATCCCCACCGATACCGACCTGCTGCAGGCGGTCGACGTGTCCACGCCGCAGTCGCCGCAGCGCGCCTCGACCTCCTGGCTGCCGGGCGGCATCGACGCGCGCGACGTCGCCGTGCACGCGGGCAGCTTCGTGCTGGTGCAGCCCAACTACGGCCTGACCGTCAACGACGCCCAGACCCTGGCGCCGACCGCGCGCTTCGAGGCCGACCTGCCCAAACAGCTGCAGGCGCGCAGCTTCGAGCAGGTCGCGATGTCCGGCGACATCGCCTGGCTGACTTCGTGGGGCTACGGCCTGGTCGGCGTCGACCTGTCCGATCCCGCCGCGCCGGTGGAGGCGGGACGCCTGTCGTTCCCGTTCGCGCACCTGCTCGACATCGAAGGCCAGTACGGCTACCTCACCAAGTGGACCAACGGCGGCGTGTTCGCGGTGGTCGACCTGTCCGACCCGGCGGCGCCGTCGGTGGTCTGGCAGGGCACGCTGGAGGCGCAGGCGTGGGGGCTGGAAGTCGAGGGCGGGCACGCCTACCTGGCCGAGACCAAGGAGCTCAACAGCCCGGACTACGGCGGGCTGCGCGTGTTCGACCTGGCCAACGCCACGGCGCCGGCGATGGTCGCGCACCTGGACGACGACTGCGGCAGCGCCTACGACGTCGCGGTCGACGCCGACGTTTCGCTGCTGTACCTGGCCTGCACCAACGGCATGCAGGTCATCGACATCGCCGATCCCGCGGCGCCGGCCGTGGTCGGCCGCTACGCCGCCGGCGGCGGGTCGCAGTTCACCCAGGTCGCGGTGCGCGGCGACCGCGCCTGGTTCGCCGACACCGCCGGGGTGCACGAGCTCGACGTCTCCGATCCGACCCAGCCGGTGCAGGTGGCGCTGACGCCGCTCGGCCACCAGGGCGCGCACGAGCTGGCGGCGCTGGACGACGGCCGCCTGCTCGCGCTCGGCGGCGGCACCGGCGTGCACGTGTTCGCCGCCGGCGACTCCGGCCCCGAGGCCACGCCGCTGCAGAACAAGGTGCCGGTGAAGGGCCTGCAGGGCGACGCCGGCGACGCGCTGCTGTTCTCGATCCAGGTGCCCGCGGGCGCGGCGATGCTCAACGTCCTGGCCTACGGCGGCAGCGGCGACGTCAGCCTGTACGCCAGGCGCGACGGCGAGCCCGGCCCCGGCAACGCCGACGGCAGCTCGACCCGCCCCGGCAACAGCGAGACGATCCGCATCGCCCATCCCGAAGCGGGCACGTACTACATCAAGGTGGTGGGGGTGAAGGCGTTCAAGGGCCTGAGCCTGCAGGCGCGTTACTGACCTTCCCCGCTTCCCCGCTTCGCCGCGCGCTGCTCCCTCCCCGCTCCGCCGCATCTGCCCCCTCCCCCGCTCCGCGGGGGAGGGCTGGGAGGGGGCCCGGCTTTTCGCGCGACGTTTGGCCTCACGCACCTCCATCCCGGCCTTCCCCCGCAAGCGGGGGAAGGAGACAAGCGCAATGCGAGAGAGCCGGACCGCGGAGAAGGCCACTGCGTGCCCCGCTGCTACCATCGCGCACGGCCGAACGGGCTGCTTCCACGGACCTGCCATGACACGCCTCGCCGCTTCGCTGCTTTCCCTCTCGATCACGCTGGCGCTGTCGCCGGCCTTCGCCGCGCCGCCCGCCGACGCGCCCACGTTCGATCCGCAGCGCCTGTCCGGAGAGGTCAAGACGCTCTCGTCCGACGCCTTCGAGGGCCGCGGCCCGGCTACCGAGGGCGAGAAGAAGACGATCGCCTACGTGGTCGAGCAGATGCAGGCCGCGGGCCTGTCGCCGGGCGGCGACCTGGAGGACGGCAAGCGCGCATGGACGCAGGCGGTGCCGCTGCTGCGCGCCGAGATCCACGGCGAGCCGAAGCTCGCGGTGAACTTCGACGGCAAGCCCGAGGCGCTCGCGCAGGGCGAGCAGATCGCGGTGCGCGCGGCGATGGACGGCTCGAAGTCGGTGTCGATCGATGACGCGCCGATCGTCTTCGTCGGCTACGGCGTCAAGGCGCCCGAGCGCAACTGGGACGACTTCAAGGGCGTCGACCTCAAGGGCAAGGTCGCGCTGGTGCTGGTCAACGACCCCGACTTCGAGACCGGCCAGGGCGACTTCGGCGGCAAGGCCATGACCTACTACGGCCGCTGGACCTACAAGTATGAGGAAGCCGCGCGCCAGGGCGCGACCGGCATGCTGGTGATCCACGAGACCGAGCCGGCCTCCTACGGCTGGGCGACGGTGAAGAACTCCAACACCAACACCATGTTCGACGTCGTGCGCGAGCATCCGGCCGACACCCATCCGAAGATGGAGGGCTGGATCCAGCGCGATTTAGCGGTCGAGCTGTTCAAGCGCGCGGGGTTGGATTTCGAGGCCGCCAAGAAGCAGGCGCAGTCGCGCGACTTCAAGCCGGTGGAACTCAAGGGCGAGACGTTCTCGGCCAACTACGACGTCGACTCGAGCGTGATCACCTCCTACAACATCGTCGGCCGCATCGACGGCACCCAGCGCCCCGACGAGACCGTGGTCTACAGCGCGCACTGGGACCACCTGGGCGTCGGCGAGCCCGACGCCAAGGGCGACCGCATCTACAACGGCGCGGTCGACAACGCCACCGGCACCGCGGCGCTGATCGAGATCGGGCGCGCGTTCGCGCAGACGAAGGAGAAGCCGCAGCGCTCGGTGGTGTTCCTCAACGTCACCGCCGAGGAGAAGGGCCTGCTCGGCTCGGAGTACTACGCCTCCAAGCCGCTGTACCCGCTCGGCAAGACCGTCGCGGTGCTGAACATGGACGCGCTCGACCCGCACGGGCCGGCGCGCGACTTCGGCACCTCCGGCAGCGCGAAGCAGGACCTGCTCGACGAACTGGTCGAGACCGCCAAGCGCTGGGACCTGCGCTACACGCCCGATCCCAAGCCCGAGGCCGGGCACTTCTTCCGCTCCGACCACTTCCCGTTCGCCAAGCGCGGCGTGCCGGCGGTGTCGTTCGGCTCCGGCGAGGACCTGGTCGACGGCGGCGTGGCCGCGGGCAAGGCGATCTCCGACGCCTACACCGCCGACCGCTACCACCAGCCGGCCGACGAATGGGAGGCCAGCTGGACCTTCGGCGGCATGGCGCGCGACCTGCAGCTGCTCTACACCGTCGGCAGCGACCTGGCCAACTCCGACCGCTGGCCGAACTGGAGCCAGGACTCCGAGTTCCGCGCCGCGCGCGACGCGAGCGCCGACGAGCGCAAGTAGCGCTGCACCTAGGCGCGCAGGCCACGCCCTGCGCGCTCGTGGGAGCGGCTTCAGCCGCGAGCTTTGCGCTGAGCAAGCGGCTGCAGCCAGGGTTTCGCGTCGCGATAACTGCCCCTGCCGCGAGCTTCGCGTGGTGGGAGGCTTCAGCTGCGGATTCTTGCGCTTCTAGTGTTGCCGCGCGAAAGCTCGCGGCTGAAGCCGCTCCCACAGGCACGGCAAGGCACGGCCAAACGGACACCGGCGAGCGACTGCGCCGCAGCGTCAATCCCCGCGCCCACCGCCCAGCATCTCCTGCAGGCGCGCCGCGTCGGCGACGGCGTGCCCGTGGGCTGTGTTGTCGAAGATGATCCAGGGCCGCGCGCGCGGCTTCCCGGCCGCCACCGCGGCACGCACCTGGGCGGCGAGCGCGCGCAGGGCGTCGTCGTCGTAGGCGCTGTAGTACATCCGCGGGGCGCCGTGCCAGCGCCAGTAGCGCCAGGCGCCTGCGCCGGCCACCTCGTCCGCGCCCGGCGCCGGCGCCGGGTCCGCGGCGACGCGCGCGATGTCGTGACGCATCCACAGCCGGTCAGCCGCCGCGCCGAACCAGCTCGCGTGCCGCGGCTCGCAGGCCAGCGGCACCGCGAACCTGCGCCGCAGCATCGCGAAGAACGTCGACGCCACCCGCGCGTCGAACGCCAGCCCCGGCGGCAGTTGCACCAGCACGCCGCCGAGCTTGCGCCCCAGCCCGCCGACCTCGTCGGCGAAGCGGTCCAGCAGCGCGCCGCTGCCCTGCAGCCGCTGCTCGTGGGTGATGGCCTTGGGCAGCTTCAACGAGAAGCGGAACGCCGCCGGCACGCTCGCCGCCCAGCGCGCATAGGTCGCGCGCCGGTGCGAGCGGTAGAACGAGGAATTGACCTCGACCGCGTCGAAGCGGGTGGCGTAGCGCGCCAGCACGCTGTCGCCGGCGCCGAACAGCCGAGCGTGCGCTGCCGGGATCGACCAGCCGGCGCAGCCGATGCGCGGCCGGCTGGAAACGCGCGCGCGGCTTGGCATGGCCGATCCGCTCAGCGCGCCTGGCCGCGCAGGCGGCTGAAGCGCGGCAGCACGAACCACGCCGCCACGAAGAAGGCCAGGATCGCGGCCGCCGCGAGCGCCGGCATCAGCGGGCGCTGCAGGATGACGCGCGCGACCAGGTAGAACTCCAGCGCCAGCGCGACCGCAAGCGCCGGCATGCTCGCCAGCACCAGGCGCGTGGAAATGCGCAGGAAGCGGTCGGACAGCACGTGCGGATCGGTCTGCCGGTGCAGCGCCGCCGGCGCCATCACCAACGCGATCGCGATCGCCACCAGCGCCAGCGCCACCAAGTGCGCGATGCGCTCGCCCGGCGAGAGCAGCGTGGCGAAGCGCGCGTTGAACACCGCGATCAGCTGGAAGCCGAACAACGCCTGCAGCCCGGGCAACACCATGCGGCATTCCTCGAGCAGGTATTCGGCGGCCTTGTCCGGCGCCAGACGGACGGCCTCGTCCCGCTGCTGCTTCGACTGCGCCATGGGCGTTCTCCGGTGGGTGCGGCGATGCTGGCAGCACGGGCGTCGAGAAGCCGTCGAGCAGTGCCGTGCGGACGCCCTCTCGGCGCGCAGTGTCCGCTCAGTGGCGGCCATCGCGTTCACATGGCAGTACGTGCGCCTGCACGCGAAGCGACGAACGACCGCGCATGACCCTCCCCACGCCCGGCCCGGTCCCGGGATCGCAGCGGCTGGACCTGCTGGACGCGCTGCGCGGCTTCGCCCTCGCTGGCGTGCTGCTGGCCAACCTCGACGCCTTCAGCCTGTACTTCTTCCTGCCGCGCGAGGCCGCGCTGGCGCTGCCGACGGCGGCGATCGACCGCTGGCTGGACCCGGCCAACGGGATGCTGGTCAGCGGCAAGTTCATCACCCTGTTCTCGATCATGTTCGGGATCGGCTTCGCGCTGCAGATGCAGCGCATGGGCGAGGGCGGCCGCTGGCGCTACCTGCGGCGGCTGGCGGTGCTGTGGTTGATCGGGCTACTGCACGTGTCGCTGTGGTGGGGCGACATCCTGCGCTGGTACGCGGTGATGGGCCTGGTGCTGCTGCCGCTGGCGCGGCTGCGGCCGCGCACGCTGGCGATCCTCGGCGTGGCGCTGGTGACGCTGCCGCACGCGCCGCTGTCGCTGTGGTGGCCGGGCGGCTGGCCGCTGGCGACGCAGGAGCAGGCGTTCGCGGCGGCGCTGGCGACGTTTTCCGGCCACGATCCGGCGGCGCTGCTGCATGGCAACGCCTGGTTCGCGCATTGGTGGACGCAGTCGCACTGGGGCATGGCGCTGGCGATCCCCGGGCGCATGCTGATCGGCGCGGCGATCGGCTACAGCGGCGTGCTGTCCGACCCGGCCGCGCACGCGCGCTTCTGGAACCGGCTGCTGTGGCTCGCGCTGCCGCTGGGCCTGGCGCTGGTGCTGGCCACCGAGATGGTCGACTACGGCTGGATCGCGCCGCCCGCGGCATGGCCCGGAGGCGCCGCGGGCACGATGCTGCTGCGCACGGTCAACCAGGACGCCGCGCTGCTGCTCGGGCTGGGCTACGCGGCGCTGTTCGTGAAGCTGTTCGCCGATCCGCGCTGGCGGCGCCGGCTGCAGCCGCTGGCCCCGGTCGGGCGGATGGCGCTGAGCAACTACCTCACGCACAGCGTGGTGGGCGTGGCCGTGTTCTATGGCGTCGCGCTGGGCGTGGGGCCGCGCTGGGGCACGGTGGCGATCTGGGCGGTGTTCCTGGCGCTGTTCGGCGCGCAGGTGGCGCTCAGCGGCTGGTGGCTGGCGCGCTTCCGCTTCGGCCCGGCCGAATGGCTGTGGCGCAGCCTGACCTACGGGCGCCGCCAGCCGATGCGGCGCGCCGGCGGCGAAGACGCCACGTCCACGCAGCCGGCGCGACCGTAGCGCGCACCACGCGACACGCGGAGCCCGTTGCCATGCAAACCATCGTCCAGGTCGTCTGCACGCCGGGCCGCAGCGTGCGCGACGCGATCGCCCGCCACCCGCGCATCGGCGCGCACGGCCTGGTGGTGAGCGCGCAGAAGAGCCCCGAGCGCCCGCACGGCTGGACCAAGCTCCACAGCAGCCGGCCCGGCGTGCGCGGCGCGATCAACGTGCAGTGGAACGCGGACGCTGGCATCCTGCTCGCGCGCGTGATCACCCGCGCCGGCAACGTGCCGGGGCCGATCGTCGCCGACTTCGTCGACTTCCTGATGACGCGGCTGGCGCGCCGGATCGAGTGCATCAACGTGATCCCGCGGCGCTGACCGCCGCATTCATCGGGATCGCATGGGTCGGATAGCGCGGCTGCGCGCGCACGCGCGAGACCCCGCGCAATGACCGCCTCGCGCGCGTGCACGACACGCGATCCCGCGGATCTCGCGCCTCGCCGCTGCATCGCCGCCAACGCGATCGACATGCGCCTCACGCCGGCGCGGGCATCATGGCGTCGATGCGTGTCCCGACACCCGACTGGCCGCAGGTGCTCGCGGTCGCCTGGCCGCTGCTCGCGGCGCTGCTGCTGGGATGGCTGCTGCGACGCGGGCTGGTCGCCGTCGCCCGGCGTGCGCATGCGCGCGAGCACGCCTCGCTGCGCGCGCGCGTGCTGCAGGTGATGTCGATCCCCGCCTCGGTCGCGCTGCAGCTGCTGTTCCTCGACATCGCGGTGGCGACCACGCCGCTGCCGCCGCGCTGGGTGGGCGGCGTCCAGCACGCGATCGCCATCGGCCTGCTGCTGTGCCTGGCGTGGCTCGCGGTGCGCGCGGTGCGCGCGGTCGAGCGGCGGGTGGTGCGCGAGCATCCGGTCGACATCGCCGACAACCTCGCCGCGCGGCGCGTGCTGACCCAGGCGCGGGTGATCAGCGGCGTGGTCCAGGGCGCGATCGTGCTGGTGGCGGTGGCGCTCGCGCTGATGACCTTCCCCGCGATCCGCCAGGTCGGCGCCACCCTGCTGGCCTCGGCCGGCGTGCTCGGGCTGGTGGCGGGCATCGCCGCCAAGCCGGTGTTCGGAAACCTCATCGCCGGGCTGCAGATCGCGCTGGCACAGCCGATCCGGCTCGACGACGTGGTCATCGTCGAGGGCGAATGGGGCCGCGTGGAGGAGATCGCCGCGACCTACGTGGTGGTGCGGATCTGGGACGAGCGGCGCATGGTGGTGCCGCTGCAGTGGTTCATCGAGCATCCGTTCGAGAACTGGACCCGCACCACCGCGCAGCTGTTGGGCACCTCGTTCCTGTGGCTGGACTACCGCACGCCGATGGCCGACGTGCGGCAGGCGCTGCAGCACATCTGCGCCAGCGACGAGCGCTGGGACGGCCGGGTGTGCGTGGCCCAGGTCACCGACACCAGCGAACGCACGCTGCAGGTGCGCCTGCTGGTCAGCGCGCGCAATTCCGGCGAGCTGTTCGACCTGCGCTGCGCGGTGCGCGAGCGCATGGTCGACTACCTCAACCAGGCCCACCCGGAAGCGCTGCCGCGGCTGCGGGTGGACCTCGCCCGCACCGCCGGAAGCGAGGCCGAACCGGCCGCGCAGGGCCGCGCGCTCGACGCGCTGCACGCGGCGTCCACGCAGGTCACCGAGCAGACCGCGTCGCCAGGCGCGGAAGACGTCAACGCCGCCGACGCCGAGGGCGCGCAGGCGCGCAGCGAGCCCGCGGCGCACGCCGGCTAGGCGGCGGACAAAGCCGCCGGCAGCGGCCACGCATCGCTGGCATGCCGTGCGGCCGGCTGCGAACGCGAGCGCCGCGAGCAGCGGAAAATGCCCGTGCGCGCCGCCGATCACATGCAGCGGCAGGCAGGCAAGCGCGTCCACGGCGTGGCGCAGCATGTGCCTTCGCCGCGCAAAAGGCGCATCATCGCCGAGGCAGCGGCATCGCCGGCGCGCGCCATCCGGGATGGATCGCCACCGCTGCCTCGCGACGATGCCTGCATCCACGGCGATCCGACGGCCCCGCCGCGCGCCACCATCGCGCCTTCCGGCGCCCCGCACGAGGAGACCCGACATGCGCACGCCACTCGCGATATTCCTTGCCCTCGCCCTGTGCGGCGCCGCATGGGCGGCCGACTATTCGGTGCGCTTCGACCACGGCGTCGTCACGCTGGGCGACAGCGCCGGCACCGTGGCCAGGAAGGCCGGCAAGCCCGACCGCACCGTGCAGCTGGAGAATGCCTTCGGCGGCGCCAACGGCGAGCGCTGGGAGTACCACCTGCCGGAGAAGCAGGTCAACATCGTGCTGCGCGACGGCAAGGTCGTCGACATCGAAGAAGTGCGCTGAGACACGCCGCGGCGCGCGCGCCGGGCCGGCGCACCGGGCGCGCGGCGACGGCGCGGCTTACTTCCCGGCGTCGCCTTTCGTCGCCAGCGGCCGCACGTAGCGCAGCAGGCTCACCAGGATCTTGCCCGGCTCCTCCCACGGGATCATGTGCGCGGAGTGCTCGAACCACACGCCCTGCTTGTACGGCGCGCGCACCCGCTGCAGCCAGGCGGCGGTCGGCGCCGACGGCGTGGTGTAGTCGTGGCGGCCCATGAACATCACCACCGGGATCGGGAAGTCGCGCACGCCCTTGAAATCCACCGCCAGGAACTCCGGCAGGATCCGGCCCAGCGTGAACAGGTTGCCCGCGTCGATCGCGCGCGCGTCGTTGCAGTCGTACTCGGGCGAGAGCAGCGGCGCGTCGAAGTAGTAGGTCGAGGTCTCGCGGAACGCGCTCATGCCGCCGTAGAACTGCGGCCACTTGCGCGCGATGATGATGCGCTCACGGGTGATCGGCTCGTCGCCCGGGTACGGCGCGATCGACTCGAGCTCGGCCACCGCTTCCTTGTTGCCGTGGGCGCGCGCCTGCGCCAGCCCGTAGTCGAAGCTGAGCTTCTCATTGTCGCGCGTGTTGATGACCTGGCCGATGCCGACGTAGGCATAGAACAGGTCCGGCCGCTCGAGCGCCGCGTGCATCGCCACCACCGTGCCCCAGCTGTGCGCCATCAGGACCAGCTTGTCCTTGTGGTAGCGCTTGCGCACCTGCTCGGCGATCGCGATCGCGTCGTCGACGTAGGTGTCGATGTGGATGGTGTCCGAGATCGAGGCCGGGTCGGTTTCGCGGAAGGTCTTGCCGGCGCCGCGCTGGTCGTAGTTGACGACCGTGAAGTACTCCTCGATCGGGCGCTGGAACTGCCACATCGTCGGCATCACCGGCGATGCCGGGCCGCCGTGGATGAACAGGATGACCGGGTTGGCGCGATCCTGGCCACGCGCGCTGATCCACTGGTCGATGCCACCGACATGCAGCTTGAAGGCCTCCTGCACGCCTTCGGGCGCGACGATGCGGTCGAGGTCGCGCACGACCTCGCGCGCCTTGCGGTAGGACGCATCCCCGGGGCAGGCCTGCGCATGCGCGGGTGTGGGCGCGCACAGCGCGACCAGCAGGGCGAACAGGGCGGATCGGATTGCCATCGTTTTCGGTCCTCGTCTTCGGCGCAGGGTGGGCGTCCGGCGCTCTTGCGCGCGTGGCGCCTGCTTCCCGTTGATACGTCGAGCGCGCCGGCGGTTGCAGGCGGCGGCAATTCCGTCTTCGCCGGGCACGCGGCCGCCACCCTGCATTACCATCGCCGCATGGACTGGATCGACCTGCGCAGCGACACCGTCACCCGCCCCACGCCGGCGATGCGCGAGGCGATCGCGCGCGCGCAGGTCGGCGACGACGTCTACGGCGAGGATCCCACCATCGACGCGCTCGAGCGCCGGCTCGCCGGGGACCTCGGCTTCGAGGCCGGGCTGTTCGTGCCCAGCGGCACCCAGTCCAACCTGCTGGCGCTGATGGCGCACTGCCAGCGCGGCGACGAATACATCGTCGGCATGGACGCGCATACCTACAAGTACGAGGGCGGTGGCGCGGCGGTGCTCGGCTCGATCCAGCCGCAGCCGCTGCCGCAGGCGGGCGACGGCACCCTGCCGCTCGACGCCGTCGAACGCGCGATCAAGCCCGACGATCCGCACTTCGCGCGCACGCGCCTGCTGTGCCTGGAGGACACCTGGCACGGCCGCGCGCTGCCGCTGGACTACCTGGCCGATGCGCGTGCGCTGTGCGACCGCCGCGGGCTGGCGCTGCACCTGGATGGCGCGCGGCTGTTCAACGCCGCGGTCGCGCAGGGCGTGCCCGCGCGCGGGATCGCGCGCCACTTCGACAGCGTGTCGGTCTGCCTGTCCAAGGGCCTGGGCGCACCGGTCGGCTCGGTGCTGCTCGGAACGCGGGCGCTGGTCGACCAGGCGCGGCGCCTGCGCAAGATGCTCGGCGGCGGCTGGCGTCAGGCCGGCCTGCTCGCCGCCGCCGGCCTGCACGCGCTCGACCACCACGTCGCGCGCCTGGCCGAAGACCATGCCCGCGCCGCGCGGCTGGCCGAAGCGCTGCAGGGCCTGCCGGACCTGGTCGTCACCGGCCAGCACACCAACATGGTCTTCATCGAAGTTCCGGCGCCGCGGCTGCAGGCGCTGAAGGCGCACATGGATGCCGCGCACGTGCGCCTGTCGATCGGCTACGCGCCGCAGGTGCGGATGGTGCTGCACCTCGACATTGACGACGCCGGCGCGCAGCGCGCGGCCGCGGCGCTGCGCGGGTTCTTCGCGGATTGAGCCGTCGCCGGGCGGTCGGCTCCCGACCAGTGTCGCGGGGCCGGCGCCACCCCTCCCCGTCCATCCCCTCCATCCGGAGGAGAGGGCGCAGGCGCGGCGCTACATCGGCTTCATGCAGTTCACCATCCACGGCTTGCCGTAGCGGTCGGTGAGCGCGCCCCAGCGGTGGGCCCAGAAGGTCTCGGCGATCGGCATCTGCACTTGCCCGCCTTCGGCGAGCGCGGCGAAGATGCGCTCGGCGTCCTCGACGGTGGATACGTCGACGTTGATGCAGGTCGCGGACGCGCCGTGCGGCGGCGGCCCGTCGGCGCCCATCAGGGTGGCGCCGGCGGCCTCGATCTGCGCGTGCATGATGCGGTCGTGGCTGTCGGGCGGCACCTCGTCGCGCATCGGCGACTCGCCGTAGCTGGACTGGAACACGACCTTGCCGCCGAGCGCGGCGGCGTAGAAGGCGAAGGCCTCGCGGCACTGGCCGTCGAAGTTGAGGTAGGGGATCAGGCGCATGGGGTTCTCCTGCGGGATGGGGCGGACCGGAGCATGGCCGGCGCCGCATGGCCGGCGCCATGCCGGGTCCTGCCCTGACGACGAACGGCATGGGGCGGAATCGACGGCGCGGCGCCGCCAGCACGCGGCGGATCTGCGCGCGCCTTTCACCCGGCCCCGACCTGCCCGGCCTGGCGCTGAAGGCCGTCGCCGCCCGCTACCTGCCGGTTCAGGTCGCCTGCGCACACTTGTCGCTCCCCCACAGGAGCCCGGACGATGAACAGCAAATCCGCCATGGTGTTCGCCACGCTCGCCTGCGCGATCGCGATGGCCGCGGCCCCCAAGGCCCACGCCGCCCGCGACATCGACTGCAGGCTCGACTACCAGCTCACGGGCTGGTCCCTGATCTACAAGCACACCACCGGCAACGGCCGGGTCAGCTGCGACAACGGCCAGTCGATGCCGGTGCGCGTGAGCGCCAAGGCCGTCGGCCTGACCGCGGGCAAGTGGAAGGTCGACCACGGCCAGGGCCGCTTCACCGACGTGCGCAACATCAACGAGGTGATCGGCCGCTACGCCCAGGCCAGCGCCAACATCGGCGTGATCAAGTCGGGCGAGGCGCAGGTGCTGAGCAACGGCCCGGTCTCGCTGGCGCTGGCCGGCGCCGGCGCCGGCGTGAACATCGGCGTCGACATCGGCGCGTTCCGCATCGAACCGATGCGCTGACGCGACCGCCATCGCGATCCCCATCGCACGCGCTGCGCCCGGGTCCTCCCGGGCGCAGTCGTTTCAGGTGCGCGCGCGAACCCGCGCGGCCATCGCGCTAAAGTGGCCGCCTGCGCGCGGGGGCGCGCATCCGGGGGATCCAATGACGCCATCGTCCAGCCGCCTGGCACTGTGCCTGTTGCTGCCGTTCGCCCTTGCCGCGGTTCCCGGCGGCGAGGCCGCGGCCAGCGTCGCCAGGCCACCGGCGCCGGATGCCGTCCGCGCGCGCGAAGCGCTTGCGCAGTACCGCAACCGCGCGGCCGCCGCGCTCGCGCTCGCCGATGGCGAGGACCACGCAGCGGCGGATCAGGCGCTGACGGCCGTCATCGCCGATCCGCTGCTCGATGCGCTCGCGCCCGGCGACCGCTACCGCCTGCTGTCCGCGGCCGGGCTGGCGGCGCTGCAGGCCGGCGACAACGTGCGCGCGCGCGGCATCTACCGACGGGCCATCGCGATCGACGCCGCTGCGCCTGGCGAGCCGGACGACTGGTACCGGCTGGCCTTCGCCGAGCAGTGGAGCGGCGAGCACGAGGCCGCGGCAACGCACCTGGTGCGCATGGTCGAAGGCTGGCCGGAATTCGTCGACAACCTCGACGTCCAGCTGGTCGCCACGCTGCTGCACGACCTCGACGATGGCTCGCAGGCGCGCCTGGACCTGCTGCAGGCGCTGTTCGACGCCGGCTGGACGCGCGGCCGGATCGGGGCCAGCACGGACTGGCAGACATTGGCGCTGATGCGCCTGCAGCGCGGCGAGATCGACCTCGCGCGCGCGGCGATCGCGCGCATCACCGACCCCGATCCCCTAGCGAAGATCGCCTCCGACAGGCGCTTCGACGCGGCGCTCGCGGGCCAACCGCCGCTGCCGGCGGTGGAAGACGCGGCGCTGCATATGCTCGAGCGCCTGCGCGAACAGGCCGGCCGCGAGCCCAGGCGGCTGTCGCTGCAATCCGAGGTCAGCTACGCCCTGCTGGCGCTCGGCCGCAACCAGGAGGCCATCGACCTCGCCGATGC
Source organism: Luteimonas sp. (assembly GCA_035539095.1). Lineage (GTDB taxonomy): Bacteria > Pseudomonadota > Gammaproteobacteria > Xanthomonadales > Xanthomonadaceae > Luteimonas. Next base: position 221,068 of record DATLJE010000009.1, on the reverse strand, counting down.
GCTGTTGGCCAGGATCGCCGCGGCGAGCGATGGCGACCCGCCGTTCGACGACGTCGGCGAGCAGGTGTGGCTGGCCAACAACCGCGCGATCGCGATGCGCCGGCTTGGACGCACCGATGAAGCGCTGGGCGAACTGGTGCGCGCCAGCGGGCTGGACGAGAACGGCGAGACCAACGTCAGCCAGGTGCTCAACCTCGCGCAGTTCCAGTGCAGCCTCGGGCGTCCGCGCGACGCGCTCGCCACGCTCGCGCGCGTCGGCGAGAACATGAGCGACTACGGGCGAATGGTGCGCGCCGCCGCCCAGCAGTGCGCCGCGCTGGCCGTCAGCGACGCGGCAATGGCCGGCCAGGCAATGGCTTACCTGCGCGCGCATCGCGACGACGCGCGGCCGATCTTCCTGGTCGGCCTGGTGCGCGCCAATCGCATGGACGAAGCCGCGGCGACGCTGGTGGCCCTGCTCGACTCGGAGGACGGGCGCGAGGACATCCTGCTGCGGCTGCAGGACTACCGCGAACCCGCTCCGCTGCCCGGCGACGCCGAGGCCGAACGCCACTGGCAGGCGCTGGTCGCCCGCGCCGACGTGCAGGCCGCCATCGCCCGCGTCGGCCGGGTCCACCACTACGACCTCTGGGTCGACAACTGGTCGATGTAGCGGCGATGCCGTCGCAGCGCGGACGCCGCCCCATGAAGCGGCGCATCGCCGTCGCCGCGGCCGCGGCCGCGGGCATCGCGGCGTGCCTGTTCGTGCTGGCGGGGCTGCACTGGCGCACGAGGCCGACCGCCGCGGCGGCCGCCCCGCCGCCGACCGCCACGAAGCCCGCCGCGACCCAGCCACCGCTTCCGGCGGGCGCCGTCGCCTTCGCGACCACGCACTACACGATCCTCTCCAGCGCCACGCCCGCGCAGACCAGCCGCGTCGCCGACGCGGTGGAGGCCCTGCATGCCGCGTACGCCGGGGTCTTCCGCGAAGTTTCCGAGGCCGGAGAAGCGAAGCTGCAACTGGTGCTGTACCACGACCGCCGCGAATTCAAGGCGCACAACCGCAGCAGCCCCTGGGCGGAGGCGTACTACCTGCGGCCGCGCTGCCATGCCTACTACGCCGACGGCACGGCCAACCCCTACCACTGGATGCTCCACGAAGCGACCCACCAGCTCAATGCGCAGGTCGCCCATTTCCCCCGGCGCAAGTGGATCGACGAAGGCCTGGCCAGCTACTTCGGCGCCAGCCGGTTGGAGGGCGGCAGGCTGCTGCCGGGCAGCATCGACGCCGACGCGTATCCGATCTGGTGGCTGCCCGACCTCGCGCTCGGTGGCGACGCCCAAGCGGACATCCGCGCCGGCAGGTTCATCGCGCTGCGCGACCTGGTCGGCGGCACCGGGTCGGACATCGCCCGCCACGTCAACTTGTACTACGTCGAGTACTGGAGCCTGGCGCATTTCCTGTTCCACTACCGCGATGGCCGCTACGCGGAAGCCTATCGCCGGCTGATCCTCGCCGGCGGGTCGCTGCAGGACTTCGAACGCCTCATCGGCCCGGTGGATCGCGTGCAGGACGAATGGCATGACTACCTGCGCGCGCGCAGCGATGAGGCCCGGCGCACGCGGCGGCGGGTGGAATGGATCGCGGCGCCGAGCGGCCAATCCCGGTAAACGACGGCAGGCGCCAGCCTCGCTATCGTGGATGCCCCGAGACACGAGCCGCTGCCCGCGCATGCGTCCCCTGCTCCTGCCCGCCCTGTGGATGCTGGCCTTGTCCGTCGCGCTGCTGGCGGCGCGCGCGGCGCCGCCGGTGCTGCGCAGCGACGCGGTCCTCGCCGAGCAGCGCGCATTGCGGGAGGCCCTCGAGCAGCGCGAAGGGCGGTACGGCGCGCTGCCGGCGGACCGCCGCGAGCGCATCGTCGCGGCGCAGGCCACGCTGTCGACGCTGCTGGCCGGCACGCGCGACACCGACGACCTCGATCCCGCGCGGCGCGGCCAGGTGTTCGCCGCGCTAGCCGCGATCGACGCGGAGCTCGATGCGCCGGGCGAGGACCGGGTGGTGTGCCGGCGCGAAGCGAAGACCGGCAGCAACGTGATGGTCCGCGTGTGCCGCAGCGCGCGGCAGCTGCGCGAGGACGAGGACACCGGTCGCTCGCGACTCGAAGAAGCCAGGCGCAGCACGTGCAACGATCGCCACGGCTGCTATTGACGCTGGCGCCGGCCGTGACCGGCGCCATTTTCGCGCTCGCGCTTGCGCTCGCCGCGCCGGTCGCTGTCGCGGGCGAGGCACCGACGCAAACGGAAGACGGCGTCGTGGTGGCGCGCGACACGGTGCTGTTCCGCGGCGGATTCGCCGCCGGCCACCAGCCGGACGGCAACAGCACGATGATCGCCGCGCCCGCCGGCTGGATCGTGTTCGACACCGGCCGCCATCGCGCGCACGTGCGCCGCCTGCTCGACCACGCGCGCGCCAGCGGCCATCCCGTCGCCACGATCATCAACAGCCACTGGCACCTCGACCACGCCAGCGGCAACCGCATCCTGCGCGACGCATTCCCCGAAGCGCCGGTGCTCGCCAGCGGTGGCGCCGAGGCCGCGCTCGCGGGATTCCTCGCCGACAGCCGCCGGCAGTCCGCGTCGCTGGTCGCGCAGGGCAGGATCGCCGAACCGATGCTGTCGGACGTGCGCGGCGACATGGCCACCATCGACGACGGCGCCGCGCTGCTGCCGACCGAGGTGGTCGAACGCAGCGGCCCGCGCACGATCGCCGGACGCGCGATGCACGTCGGCCTCGCCGCGCATGCGGTGAGCGAGGGCGACGTGTGGCTCTTCGACCCCGCGACCCGCGTGCTGCTGGCGGGCGACCTGGTCACGCTGCCGGCGCCGCTGTTCGATACCGCTTGCCCGCAGCGCTGGCGCGAGGCGCTGGCCACGCTCGACGCGATGGACTTCGCGGTGCTGGTGCCCGGCCACGGCGCGCCGATGGACCACGCCGGCTTCGCGCGCTATCGCCGCGGGTTCGACCGCCTGCTCGCCTGCGCCGCCAGCGACGCGGATGCGGACGCCTGCGCCCGCGGCTGGCTCGACGACGCCGGCGCGCTGGTGCCGCGCGACGAACATGCGCTCGCGGGCTCGCTGCTGGCCTATTACGTCCCCAACGTGCTGCGCGCGCCCGCTGCGCGACCGCGCAACGCCTGCCCGGCCGACGCGCGCTGAATGCTTCAGGCCGGCACGCCGGCCGGGCCGCGGCCTTCGCGAAAGCGCAACACTCCGCGCGCGATGATGTGTGCGCACGGCCGGTCGCTGCCGCGCAGGAGCGTCTTCCATGCAGCCTTCCCCGCATTCACGTCCCATCGCGCCGCTTGCCGAGCGCGAACGCCTCGCCTCGAGCCTCGTGCAGGCCGAAATCCGCCGCAACGGACAGCTGAAGTACCGACGCGTGCAGGCCGCGCCCGCGGGCCGAGAGATCGTGATGCCCGATGGCGAGGTGCTGGTGCCGGGCGAGGACGGCTACGGGCGCGCGTTCTCCGCGAACGGCGCCATCGACGCCGCTGAATAGCCGCGCGGCCCGCGCGCGGTGCGTCAACGCGCCGGCGTCTCGTTGCTGGTGACGTAGGCGCTGGCGCGCTCGGGCTCGATCGGACGGATCTCGAACTCCAGCCCGCAGGCCAGGCACGGGTTCCGTGCCGCCAGCGCCGCGGCCTCGTCGAGGCTGCCGGCGAGGATGTGCCAGTAGCCGCCGATGATTTCCTTGCTCTCGCTGAAGGGCCCGTCGACCACGCCTTGTCGCGAGACCCGCTTGCCGCCGGTCGCCAGGCGCTGGCCGCCGCGCATCGTGCCCGCGGCCACGCAGCCCTCGTGCCAGACGTAGAAGTCGTCGATCGCGGCCTGGATGCGCTCCGGCGGCAGGTCTTCGTCCCACTTGCCGCGGGAGATGACGAGGAATTCGGACGGCGTGGTGGTGGACGCGCTCATGGGCAACCCGTGCGATGGCCGGCGGAGGCGATACGTTAACCGGCCGGCCGGTGCGTTGCATCGGGGCTCGACACCGTGCGCGCCTTCCGTCGCTCCCACAACAACAACGAAGGCTTCGGCTAGGCTGCGACGATCTTCGCTTGCGGAATTCGCCATGCGCCTCGCCGCCTGCCTCTTCGCATTATTGCTCGCCACCACCGGCGCGTGCGCCGCCGAGCCGGTCGCCAGCGTCCGCGTCGCCTTCGATCGCGACGGCGTCACCGCGATCGACGCGCGCGGTGTCGCCGACCTCGCCAGCGGCCGCAGGGCCAGCGCCGGCGATCCGGTGCGGGTGGCCTCGATCTCGAAGCTCGCCACCGCGCTCGGCGTGATGCGGCTGGTCGAGGCCGGCAAGCTCGATCTCGACGCCGACGTCTCGCCGCTGCTCGGCTGGCGGCTGCGCAATCCCGCCTTTCCCGACACCCCGATCACCCTGCGCCTGCTGCTCTCGCACCGCGCCAGCCTCACCGATGCCGCCGGCTACTACGCCGTGCCGCTCGACGGCGAGCTCGAGGCGATCCTCGACGACCCGCGCGCCTGGGATCCGGCGCACGCGCCCGGCACGTTCTTCCGCTATGCAAACCTCGACTTCCCGCTCGTCGCCTCGATCATGGAGCGCGTCACCGGCGAACGCTTCGACCTGCTGATGCAGCGGCTGGTGCTGCGTCCGCTGGGCATCGAAGGCTGCTTCAACTGGGCTGCCTGCAGCGAGGCCACCGCCGCGCGCGCGGTGGTGCTGTACGACGCCGGCCGCAAACCGGTGCGCGACGACAACCACGCGCGCAAGCCCGACTGCGCGGTCAACCCGTCGACCGATGGCGACTGCGACCTCTCGCGCTGGCGCGCCGGCCGCAACGGCGCGCTGTTCTCCCCGCAGGGCGGCCTGCGCATTTCCGCCAACGGCCTGGCGCGGATCGGCCGGCTGCTGCTCGGCGACGGCACGCTCGACGGCGTGCGCCTGCTCGATCCCGCCAGCGTGCGCACGCTCATCGGGCCCGAATGGACCTACGCCGGCGACAACGGCCTGACCGCCGAGGAAGACGACAGCGGCCAGGCCGGCGCCGGCATGCTGTGCCGCTACGGCCTGGCCGTGCAGACGCTGGCCACCGCGCGCCCCGGCTGCCGCGACGACCTGTTCGGCGACGGCGTGGCCCGCGTCGGCCACGCGGGCTCGGCCTATGGCCTGCTGTCGGGCCTGTGGGTCGATCGCGCGGCGGGCACGGGCGTGGCGTACTTCGCGACCGGCGTGCCGGATGCGCCCGCCGGAGCGCACTCGGGATTCACCGCGGTCGAGGAGGCGCTGGCGGGCGGGCGGTGAGGCGGGACGCGGATCGCCCGCGTCCGCGTGATGCGCGGCGAGAAGCCGGGCCCTCACCCTCGCGCTTCGCGCTCTCCCTCTCCCGCGAAGCGGGAGAGGGTTGGAATGCCGGCGCACTCTGCTTTCCAGCGAAGCGGGTGAGGGTTTGGATGCCGGCGCCGTATTCGGCGCGGGCTACTTGCCGCGCGCGGCCTTGCGGGCGTCTTCGCGCAGGCAGTTGGCCAGCTGCGTGAGCGCCGGGACGTGGCGGCCGCGTTGCATCACCAGCGCGGTGCGGATGCGCGCCAGCTGCGACGGCATCTTCGCCACCGACAGCGCGCCGCGCTGCGGGTAGATGTCCAGCACCGAGCGCGGCACCAGGCTGATGCCCACGCCCGCGGCCGCCGACGCCAGGATCGCGTGGTAGGAGGCGAACTCCAGCACCCGCCCCGGCACCGCGCGCCGCGACTGCAGCCACTGCTCCATCCGGCGCCGGTAGGCGCAACCGTTGCCGTGGAAGACCAGCAGCGTGCTGCCCGAAAGCCGCGCCGGCTCGCGCGGCAGCGCGCGCCCGCCCGGCCCGACCAGCACCAGTTCCTCGGTGTACAGCGGCACCCGCACGAAGCGCTCGTCGTCGACCTCGTCGCCGACGATCGCCGCGTCCAGCGCGCGCGCCTGCACGCGCGCGACCAGTTCGCGCGAGGGCGCCGTCTGCAGTTCCACCGACACCCGCGGATGGTCGCGATGGAAGGCCGCCAGCGGATGCGGCAGCCGGCTCGCCGCCACGCTCTCCATCGCCCCCAGGCGCAGCCGCCCGCCGACCACGTCGTCGCGCACCGCCGCTCGCGCCTCGGACGCGAGCTCCAGCAGCCGGTCCGCATAGCCCAGCAGCGCATCGCCGGCCGCGGTCAGGCGCAGCCCGCGGCCCTCGCGGTCGAACAGCGCGACGCCGAGCGAGGCCTCCAGCTGGCGGATGCGCGCGGTCACGCTCGACTGCGCCCGGTTCAGGCGGTCGGCGGCGCGGCCGACGCCGCCGGCCTCGACCACCGCGCGGAAGGTCTCGAGTTCGCGAAGTTCCATGAATCGAAGATTCCGATGGATATGGCCTGGATAATTCATTTTACCCGATTGCCGAGCGGGCCTAGCATCCCCGCCTTCCCCGCAACCGGACCGCTCCCGTGCAACCCGCAACGCGCACCGCGCTCGCCGGCATGGCGATGCTCGCCCTCGCCATGGGCATCAGCCGCTTCCTGCTCACCCCGCTGCTGCCGCTGATGCAGGCCGACGCCGGCCTGGGACTGGCCGCAGGCGGCTGGCTGGCCTCGATCAACCTGGCCGGCTACCTCGCCGGAGCGCTGCTGTGCGTGCTTGTCGCGATGCCCGTGCGGCTGGCGATCGGCGCCGGCCTCTTCGGCGTCGCGCTCTCCACGCTCGGCATGGGGCTGGCCTCGGGCGTCGCCGGATGGCTCGGCTGGCGCCTGCTCGGCGGGCTCGCCTCGGCCGCGCTGACCGTGCACGGTATCGCCTGGGGCATGCAGCGCCTGCGCGCCGCGGGGCGAGAATCGCTCGAAGGCCTGCTGTTCAGCGGCACCGGCGTGGGCATCGTCGGCAGCGGCGTGCTGGTCGCGCTGCTGGCGCCGCTGGGGGCGACGTCGAGCGCGCTGTGGATCGGCTTCGGCCTGCTGTGCATCCCGCTCGCGGCGATGGCGTGGCGCGCGATCCAGGCGCCGGCGCCGCTGCCCGCGATCGCGCCGGTCCACGCCGAGCCCGCTTCGCACGCGCCCTCCGGCCCCGCGTGGACGCTCGCGCTGGCCTACGGCCTGATGGGATTCGCCTACGTGGTGCCGGCGACCTTCCTGCCGCTGGTCGCGGTGGAGCAGCTGCACCAGCCGGCGTTGCGCGAATGGTTCTGGCCGCTGTTCGGCGGCGCGACCACGGTCGCCACGCTGGCGATGCCGAAGCTGCCCGCGCGGCTGGACAACCGCATCCTGCTCGCCGCGTGCTGCGCGTCGATGCTCGCCGGCATCGTGCTGTGCGTCGCCTGGCCCACGCTCGCGGGCGTGTGCATCGGCACCGTGCTCATCGGCGCGGTGATCATGCCGTTCGTGATGCTGGTGATGCGCGAGGCGCGGCTGCTGGCGCCGGCCGATCCCACCCGCCTGATCGCGCTGCTCACCACCGTGCTCGGCATCGGACAGGTCATCGGTCCGGTGGCCGCGGCCTGGCTGGCGCAGCGCAGCCACGGCTTCGCGCTGCCGATGCTGGTGGCCGCGGCGGTCACCGCGCTGGCGCTGTGGTCGGTGCTGCTGCGACGGGTCGTTCCGGCGCCGGCGCCGGCACCGGCGCCGGGGCGCGCGGTGTCCACGGAAGCGGTGTCGCCCGGCTGCTGCTCCTGAGGCGCGCACCCTTTGCGGGCGCGACGGAGTCGCGACAGGTTGCCCGGGTTGCGCGAAGTCGCGACTTTCGTCGCTCCTACCAGGGCCGGGCGCGCGGTAGCCGCCGCCCGCCGCGGGACCATGACTTCCGACATAGACAAAATGGTCTAGACAAACCGGTCTAGTCGGTGCAGGATGCCTCCACGCGCCATGGAGGAACCCGCCCGATGCCCCGCAAGCCCGCCCGCCCTCCCAAGCCCACCGCCGCCGAACTCGACCTGCTGCGGGTGATCTGGCGGCTCGGCCCGTCGACCGTGCGCGAGGTGCACGAGGCGCGCCGCAAGGAACGCCGCGACCTCGCCTACGCCACCGTGCTGCGGCTGATGCAGGTGATGCACGGCAAGGGCCTGCTGGTGCGCGACGAAAGCCAGCGCTCGCACGTCTACGCCGCCGCGCACGCGCAGGACGCGCTGCAGACCAACCTGCTCGGCGAGCTGATCCACAAGGCCTTCGCCGGCTCCGGCAAGGCGCTGGTGCTGGCCGCGCTCAACGAGCACGTCACCGAAGACGAGCGCGAGGAGATCGCGCGCTTCCTCAGCGAGCAATCGCCGGAGCAAGGCCATGACTGACTGGATCGCGGCGACCGCCACGCTGCTGGTGCCGGTGCTCGGGCGGGCGCTGCTGGCGTTCGTGTGGCAGGGCGCGCTGGTCGGCGCGCTCGCGGCGCTCGCGCTGCGCTTGCTGCGCGACGCAAGGCCGCAGGCGCGCTACGCGGTGGCGTGCCTGGCGCTGCTGGCCTGCGCGCTGCTGCCGCTGGTCGGGATCGCGCTGCAGCTGTTTGCGCTCGCGCAGTCCGCGACGCCGATGGCCGCACCCGAGTTGCACCTGCGCGAGGCGACCGGCGCGCAGGCCGCCGCCATCGTCGGAGCGTGGCCGCGCGGCTTCGACGACCTGCTGCCGACGCTGGTGGCTACGTGGGCCGCAGGCGCCGGCGCGCTGTCGCTGCGCATGGCCTTCGGCCTGGCGTGGATCCAGCGCCTGCGCGCCGCGCCGCAGGGCGCCGCGCAGGCGGCCTGGCAGGCTCGGCTCGATGCGCTGTCGCAGCGCTTCGCGCCGATGCGGCGGGTGGCGCTGCGGCTGGTCGACGGCCTCGACTCGCCGGTGTCGGCCGGCTGCTGGCGGCCGGTCGTGCTGCTGCCCGCCGCGCTGGCCGCGCGCATGCCGGTCGAGTTGGTCGAGGCGCTGCTCGCGCACGAACTCGCGCACGTGCGCCGCCACGACTACCTGGTCAACCTGCTGCAGTGCGTGGTCGAAGCGCTGCTGTTCTACCACCCGGTGACGTGGTGGCTCTCGCGCCGCATCCGTATCGAGCGCGAGCAGGTCGCCGACGCGCTCGCCGCCGAGGCGATCGGCTCGCCGCACCGCCTTGCCGTCGCGCTGTCCGGACTCGCGGGCATGCAACCGCTGCCCGCACCCCCTTCCCGCTTCGCCCCAGCCGCCCATGGAGGCCAGCTCATGTCACGCATCCAGCAACTCGTCCGCCCCGGCCGCCGTGTCGCCGGCGGCAGGATCGCCTTAACGCTCGTCGCGATCGCCGCCACCGGCATCGCCCTGTACGCCCACGCCGCGCAGGTGCAGCGCCCGGCCGAAGCGGCGAACCCCGTCGCCGCCGCAGCACCGGCCCCGCGTCCGGCCGCCGCCGCGCTCCCCGCGCCGCTCCCGGGCGCCGCCTCGGGCCCGGTCCTCGCCGCCGCGGCGCCGGCGGAGACGCCCAAGGGTGCGGCCGCGCACACGCGCATCTCCCTCGGCGACGACGACGGCGAGGCCTTCGCGCTGCTGCGCAAGGGCGTGTCGGGCTACACGATGTCCGGCTCGAGCGACGACTTCGACGACATCGCCGCCGCGCGTACGCGCATGGACCGCGACTTCATCTGGTTCCGGCGCGACGGCGCGGCCTACGTCATCGACGACCCGGTCGTCGTCGCCAAGGCGCATGAGGCGTGGCGCGACAGCGAGGGGCTCGACAAGCAGATGGAAGCGCTCGACGCGCAGATGGACGTCCACGAGGACCGCATGGACCAGCTTGGCGATCAGATGGAAAAGCTCTCCGAAACGCACCGCGAAACCCCGCGGATGCGCGAGGCCAGCGCCGCCATGGAGCGGCTGGCCGCGCAGCAGCGGACGCTCGCCGCCGAGCAGGGCAGGCTCGGCGCGGCCATGGCCACCGCCGATGACGCCGGCCAGGACGCGCTCGACCGGCAGATGGAGGCCATCGACCAGCAGATGGATGCGCTCTCGCGACAGATGGAAGCCCAGGAGGCCACGCTCGAGGCCGCTTCCGCGGCGATGGAGAAGCAAACGGCGCCGATGGAAGCGCTCGGCAGGCAGATGGAAGAGGCCAGCAAGCCGATGGAAGCGCTCGGCAAGCAGCTTGAAGCGCTGGGCGAGCGGCAGGACGCGCAAGCCAGGCGCGCCGAGGCCACCACGCGCTCGCTGATCGCCGACGCGATGCAGCGCGGCCTCGCGAGGCCCGCACCGCAGAAGTAGCCGCCGGTGCGCGGATGCGCGGACGGCCCGGCCACGCGGCCGGGCCATCGCGCGCGATCGGATCAGGACGCCGCGGCGCGGCGCGGCAACACCCAGCCGGGCCGCACGAAGTGGCAGGTGTAGCCGGTCGGATAGCGCTGCAGGTAGTCCTGGTGCTCGGGCTCGGCTTCCCAGAACTGGCCCGCGGGCGTCACCGTGGTCACCACCTTGCCCGGCCACAGGCCCGAGGCGTCGACGTCGGCGATGGTGTCCTGCGCGATGCGCTCCTGCTCCGGCGTGGTGTAGAAGATCGCCGAGCGGTACGAGCTGCCGCGGTCGTTGCCCTGCCGGTCCAGCGTGGTCGGGTCGTGGATCTGGAAGAAGAACTCCAGCAGCGCGCGATAGCCGATGCGCGACGGGTCGAAGACGATCTCCACCGCCTCGGCGTGCGTGCCGTGGTTGCGGTAGGTGGCATTGGGCACGTCGCCGCCGCTGTAGCCCACGCGCGTGGACAGCACGCCATCCATCTTGCGCAGCAGGTCCTGCACGCCCCAGAAGCAGCCGCCGGCCAGGATCGCGCGCTCTTGCGCCACGTTTTGGCTGCTCATCGCACGTCCTCCACCTGGTCCAGGTAGTTGCCGTAGCCCGCCGCGGCCATTTCGTCGCGCGGGATGAAGCGCAGCGACGCGGAGTTGATGCAGTAGCGCAAGCCGCCGCGATCGGCCGGGCCGTCGTCGAACACGTGGCCCAGGTGGCTGTCGCCATGCGCCGAGCGCACCTCGGTGCGGATCACGCCGTGCGAGGTGTCGCGCAGCTCGTTGACGTTGGCCGGCTCGATCGGTTTGCTGAAGCTCGGCCAGCCGCAACCCGACTCGAACTTGGCCGACGAGGCGAACAGCGGCTCGCCCGACACGATGTCGACGTAAAGCCCGGGCTCGTGGTTGTGCAGGTACTCGCCGGTACCGGGGCGCTCGGTGGCGCCTTCCTGGGTCACCCGGTACTGCTCGGGGGTGAGTTGCGACAGGGCTTCGGGATTCTTGCGGTAATCGCGCATGCGGGGCCTCCGGGGGTTCCGCCATCGATGCGCGCCGGCGGAACTGCCGGGCCACGTTGGCGGGATGCCTTCCAGATGGGGATCGCGGACGCGAAGCAAAAGGCTTCCTTCACGCCGATGCAAACCACGGGCCCGCTTGCCGCATCCAATGCAAGCGACCGTCGCCCTGGATGTCGCCATGCCCCGATCGCGCCTGCCCGCCTGCCTGTGGCTTTGCCTCGCGGCCTCGGCCGTGGCGCCCGCCGCGCATGCCCTGCCGCAGCCGCCGGCGGCGCACGCGGGCGAAGCCGCCCCCGAGGCGTCGCCACCGGCCGACCGCGAGGCATTCGCCCGCATCCGCGGCAGCATCGAGGCCGAAGTCGCCTCCGGCCGCCTCGCAGGCGTCGGCATCGCGCTGGTGAAGGACGGACGCGTCGCGTGGGAGGCAGGCTTCGGTCATGCCGATCGCGCCGCGGGTCGCCACGCGACCGCGCACACGCCCTTCTCGATCGCCTCCACCACCAAGCCGATCACCACCACCGCGCTGATGACGCTGGTCGCGGCCGGCCGCCTGCGGCTGGATGCGCCTGCCAACGACCTGCTCGGCGACGCCAGGATCGTCGACGCCCGCGGTCCCGCGCAGGCGGTGACGCTGCGCCGGCTCGCCACCCACACCTCGGGCCTGCCTACGTTCTTCGCCATGTATCCCGAAGGCGGCACGGCGCGCCAGCCCGGCATGGACGCGCTGATCCGCGACTACGGGCGGCTGGTCGCGCCCGTCGGCGAGCGCTACGAGTACTCGAACCTGGCCTACGGCATCCTCGCGCACGTGGTGGCGCGCGCGTCCGGGCAGGAATACGGGCGCTACCTGCGCGAGCACGTGTTCGATCCCCTCGGCATGCACGACAGCTTCTTCGACACCGAGCCGGGCCGGCGCGACCGGATGGCGGTGCGCTATGGCGACGACGGCCAGCCACTGCCGTTCTACCTCACCGCCACGCCGGGCTCGGGCGAGGTCTACGCCAGCGCCCACGACCTCGCGCGCTTCGCGCTGCTGCACCTGGGACGCGCGCCGCGCGACGCCGCGCGCATCCTGGACGACGCGCGGCTGGACGAACTGCATCGCCCCGCGGTCGCGATGGCGCCGACGCAGTGGTACGCGATGGGCTGGCAGGTGCTGCGCGCGCCGGGCCGCGCGGAAGCGCTCTACCACGGCGGCGGGCAGTCGGGCGTGGATACCGAGTTCGTGCTGGTGCCGTCCGCCGGGGCCGCCGTGGTGGTGCTCGGCAACCAGCGCGATCGCGAATTCCTCGCCGCGCTGCGCGACCGCCTGCTGGCGGTCGCCGTGCCGGGCTGGCAAGGCTTGCCGCCGCCGCCGGCGCCATCGCTCGAACCGCTGCGGCCGCTGCACGACTACGTCGGCATCTGGCGCGGCACGCTGCTCGCGCAGGGCCGCGAGGTCGCCACCGTGCTTCGCGTGGCGCATGACGGCGCCGCGACGCTCGCGCTGGGCGAAGCACCGGCTCGGCCGGTGGCGGACTTCGGGTTGATCGACGGCCTGCTTTCCGGCGAAACAGAAGGCCGCGTGGGCAGCCCCGACACCGAGCGCGAGCACGTCGGACAACTCTCGCTCAACCTCAAGCGCCGCGGCGAACGCCTCGACGGCGAGATCATCGCCTGGCGCAAGGCGTCCTGGAACATGACCATCCTGCCGTACCGCGTCGACCTGCGGCGCGAGCCTGCGGGAGTGTCGTCCCGATGACGACCGTTCGTCGGATCGCGTCTTGCATTGCGCAATGCACGCGCGTAAGGTGCGCGACCTTCGCCGCCAAGGCGCGTTCTTCGCACCACGCATCCATGAAGCCATCCATACACATCGCCAACACGACTGCGCTGCGGCCCCAGGGCCACGGCCTGGCCGCGTGCGGCCTGTCGCGCGGCGAAGGCGCGCGCACGCGCTTCATCCCACTCGACTGATCCCGTCCGCGGAGATCGGTCACCCCGATCTCCCGAGGCAAACGCGAACGCCCTCGGGTCGCCACCCGGGGGCGTTTTGCTTTCGGCGTCCGCAAAGGGAGAAACCAACGAATCGACGCGATCGCATCGCGCGCCCCGAAGCATCCGGACCTGTTCGTTCGAGGCAGGGGAGTACCGCCTGAGGCGCTTGCGCGCCGTGCCTGGATGCTTCGGCACGGGTGGTGGACGGATGCGGTCGCGCACGGATTGGCGCCTTCGACGAGGCGCCAATGCGGAGCATCGGCAAACGTTCCACAGCGGCATGGGTTCGCGGCTTGAAGGCCGCGCCCATCCGGTGCGCGCGGCGCTGCCGTGGCGCATGCCGGGGACGCGCGACGATGCTCCACGAGCGGGCGATAGCTCAAAGGCAGAGCAGCGGCGAAAGCCGTTGGCTACCGGTTCGAATCCGGTTCGTCCACCACTGGATAGCTCAGTCGGGTAGAGCATCGGCCAGTTAAGCCGAGTGTCGCGGGTTCGATTCCCGCTCCAAGCGACCTGTCGGTCGTGATCCGGGCGCAAGCCCACACCGGAAGCGCCCCGCGCGGCGCCCCGCCAGCGTCGCATGCGTGCGGCGCACGACGGGACATCGCAGCGGCGAAGTCACCGGATCCACGCCCTCGAGGCGAGCCGGCGGTCGCAACCGGCGCAGGCACGGCAGCGCCACGCCGTGCACGCGCAAGCGGCCGTCGCCTGCGGAGAGCACGTGGATCCCGCGCCATCGGCGCAGGGGCGCTTCCACCCCATTGCCTTGTCCGCCGCCATGCCGGGGCGGACGGCGCGAGCACCGATCCATCGCGCATCCAAATCGGATCGGACCACCAGAGCCAACCAGGAGAACTCCCATGTTCTGGACCAAGAGGGTCGTGATCGGTGACGGCGAGCGCGGCCTGGTGTATCGCAACCGTCAGTTCGCGGGCGTGCTCGCGCCGGGCGTGTATCGCTGGTTCGACCCGCTGCGCCGGGTCGAGGTCGCCGTGCACGACATCGCCAAGGCCGGGTACGCCGGCAACGATACGGACGTGCTCGTCGCCGTCCTCGGCAACCGCCTCGCCGACACCTTCGTGCTCGCCAACCTGGGCATGGACGAGGTCGGCCTGGTGATGAAGGACGGCAAGCTCGAGGACGTGCTGGCCCCGGGTACGCGCAAGCTGTACTGGAAGGGGCTGGTCGAGGTCGAGGTGCGCGCGGTGTCGCTTGCGGGCGGCCTCGAGGTCGAGGCCGGCGTGGCCAGGCGCCTGCGCCAGCTCGGCATGCTCGAGCGCCTGGCGGTGTCGCTGGTCGTGCCGGAAGAGACGGCCGGCCTGCTGTTCGTCGATGGCCGCCTCGTGCGCACGCTGGGCCCGGGCGCGTACGCCTTCTGGAACTTCCAGAAGAACGTGGGCGTCGAGACGGTCGAGCTGCGCGTGCAGTCGCTCGAGGTCTCGGGCCAGGAGCTGCTGACCCGCGACAAGGTCAGCCTGCGCGTCAACCTGGCCGCCAGCATCCGCGTCACCGATCCGGTGGCTGCGCGCACCCGCGTCGCCAAGTACGGCGACTACGTGTACCGCGAGCTGCAGTTCGGCCTGCGCAAGGCGGTCTCCGCCAAGACGCTGGACGAGCTGCTCGGCGACAAGGCTTCGCTCGACGCCGACATCTTCGGCTACGTGCGCGGCCGCGTCGACGAGCTCGGCATCGAGGTGCTCGGCGTGGGCGTCAAGGACGTGATCCTGCCGGGCGAGATGAAGGAGATCCTCAACGGCGTCGTGCAGGCGGAGAAGTCGGCCCAGGCCAACGTGATCCGCCGCCGCGAGGAGGCGAACGCCACGCGTTCCCTGCTCAACACCGCGAAGCTGGTCGAGGGCAGCCCGGTGCTGATGCGCCTCAAGGAGCTCGAGGCGCTGGAGAAGGTCACGGAGAAGATCGACAAGCTGACGGTGTTCGGCGGCCTGGATGGCGTCCTGCACCAGCTGGTCAGCCTGAAGCAGTAAACCCCGCGCGGCCGGAAGGATCCGGTCGCGCGGGTCCTTGTTCGCCGCCCCACGTGCGGCGCTTGCGATCCCGAAGAACGGGCAACCAGGCCCCGGCGGCTTTCAGCGCGCCAGCGCCTGCAGATCCGCGAGCCGCTCGCGTCCCTGGTGGGTGAGCGCCATCCGGCCGGAGAGTTCGTGGATCAGGTGGCGATCGAGGTAGCCTGCCGCGTCGCAGCCGTCGGGCAGTCCTTCCCCGTGCGCCACGGACCTCAGGCATTCGAGTTCGACGACATCGGTGGCCGACAGGCTGGTCACGTGCGTGCGCCTCAGTGGTTGGGGAGGTTGTCGTCGTTGGCGTAGCCCGGCTCGTCGCCGGAGGGTTGCTCGCGCTTGATCCGGCGGCCCACGCGATGGTCGCGTTCGTGGATGCGGTCTTCCGGGCGCACCACGTCGCCATCGTCGCGCGGATGGCCGGGCTCGGGCGCACCGTCGCGCTTGCGGTCCTGGTTTTCTTTGGCTGGCTTCATCGCGGTTCCCTTGCGGCCTCAATGGCCATCGTCGCCGGCATCGCCCGGCATCGCGTGCTCCATCCGGTGCCATGCGGCCTTCACCGCGTGCTTCACCTTGTCCCAGGTGGCACGGGTCGTGCCCCTGTCGCGCTCCCAGTCCGCGCGCAGGTTGCCCTCCACCTCGACGTAGGGCCGGCCGCGGTAGCGGTCGTAGCCCTCGTAGCCCGCGCGATAGGCGCTGCGGTAGTCGTCCCAGGTGTCGCCGGGCACGTAGTAGTGCTCCTTGTCGAACTGGCTTTGCCAGTACGCGTCTTCCTTCGAGGGATCGAGCGGGTTCAGGTTGGCGTTCACGATGGGCCTGCGCATGCGTGGCTGGATCGCAGGCTATGCGGGGCGCCGTGAAACGACGGTCAACCCGGCGGGACGCAACACATGCTTGCGCAGGACCCGGCGCGCGCATTCATCGCATGCGTGGACGAGCAGGAGCAGGCCCGTCCGACGGGTCGCGATGGTTCGAGCGCCGGCTCCCATCCGGCCTGCATGGTGCCTGCCGCACGACCGGCCAAGGCGGACGTCCGCGACGCGGCTAGGGATCGGCGTTTTGCGCGGCGACGAGGGCGAGCCCGCGCTCGGCGAGCACCTTGGCGGCTTCGCGATCTGAAGCGATGCGGTATTGCAGCGAACGACAGCGCTCGATGCCCGCTGGCGTGAGGCGCAACACGCCGTCGGCCTCGTCCACGAGGCCCGCGTCGACCAGGCGATCCCTGAGGCCGGCGGCCCGGCCGTCCAGCGACTCGCCCCGATCGATGCGGACCAGGCATTCCAGCAAGTCGATCTGCTGCTGATCGGCAGCCACCACGTCGATGGAATAGCGCGCTTGGTCGTCCATCTGCATGTCCCAGGCAGAACCACGAGGGCGCAAATTTTTGGGAACGAAAAGTGAAGACGGGATCAAGATCCGCGCCAGCCCGCGGACCGGGGCACGCCCCTTCGCGGGAACGGCGGAATTCGAAACGCCATGGCCCGCGGGGCCGCCACTTCCGCATCGGAAGCACCGCCGTTCGTGGCGCCCGGTCCCGGCGCCGCCCGCTACCCGCGCGCCGCCCGGCTAGCGGCCGCTGGCCGCGGCCTCCAGCTTGCGATCAAAGCACCGCTCCCCGACCGCATGGCTCCACTCGTCGCCGCCCCACGGCGCGGCGTCGCCCGGTGCGCGCGCGGTGTCGGTGGCGAACACCGCGCACAGGCGGAAGCTGCGCTTGCCGGTGACCGCGTAGCCGTACGGCGCGCCGGTGGCGGGGTCGTGCGTGGGCCAGCGCGCGCCGGGCTGCGCGGCCAGCGTCGCCAGCGCCGCCGGCAGCGCGTCGTGCAGGCGCGCGTGCGATTCGATGCCGCCGGCCAGGCGCTGCAGGTCCTGCACGCGGCGGGCGTCGAGCCGCGCTTCGCGCTGCGCGGCCGGCGGCCCCATCACCACGAACGCCGCCACCACCGCCGCCACGACCACCGCGCCGGCGGCGATCGCCAGCCAGTAACCCGGGCCGCGCGCCGCGCTCACGATTCCTTCTCCTCGTGGCGCAGGTCGAACAGGTACCAGCCGAACACGGAGCCGGCGATCACCGCGACCACGGCGACCTTCAGCACGAAGCGCACCGTGAGCTCGCCGCCGAGCAGGTTGTAGACCAGGGTGATGGTGTCGCCGAGCAGCACGCCGGCGGCGACGAACAGCGTGAGGTAGGTCAGCCAGCGCCGCACCGCCGACAGCCGCTTGACCGGGTTGCGCGCCAGCTCCCTGCCCAGGTGCCGCGCCACGAACAGGAACACCGGGAAGGCGATGATCACCGACGCCGTCGACCAGCGCAGCGACGCGCCGATCGCGACGCCGGCGTACACCGACTGCGCGGGATCGGGGAACGCGCGGTTGATCAGGTCGAACAGCAGGCTGCCCAGGTGGCAGGCGCTGACGTAGAGCGTGGCGAACAGCACCAGGTACAGGAACGCCTCGCGCGCCGACAGGTAGGGCCGCGGCCTGGGCACCGGCACCGCGAAGGCCACGTCGGCATACGCGTCCAGCGCGCTGCGCGCCTGCTCCGGCGGCCATCCCGCCGCGGCCAGCGCGCCGGCGATCGCCTCCTTCGACTGCCCGCGCGACAACGCATCGCGCACGAACACTTCCAGGTCCTGGGTCGCTGCCGCCATCGCGCTCGCTCCTGCCGTGGGAAGCCGGCACGCTAGCAGGCGGGCAAGCGACGGGCCAGCACGCGGGCGGGCGGTGGCGTCGAAGCGCAGCCGCGCGGCGCCTGCCGACATGCCCGGCGAGCGCCGGGCCTTGCCTAGTGGAAGTACCGCGCCGGGTCCACGCCGAACGCCCACGGGTGCAGCACGATCAGCCCCGCCCACAGCGCGATCGCCAGCAGTGGCCGCCACCAGCCGATCTCTCGCCACGCCAGCCGGTTGCGGCCCTGCGCGACGGCGACGAACGGGACGACCGAGGTGGCATTCGCGAAAGCCGGCCAGTGCGCCGGCTTGCGCCGCGCGTACTTGGCGTCGAGGCTCGGCATGCCGGCCAGCGCCGTCACGATGATCGCGGTGGCGAGCACCGCCATCGACAGCGTCCCCAGCACGACCAGGTGCACGATGCCCCACAGCGCGAACGCCCACAGCAGCGGATGGCGGGTGACGCGCAAGATGCCGGTCGCCGGGTTCGCCGCTTCCAGCGCGTGCGCACCGGCGACCGAGGTCGGGTTCGGCACGGTCACCGAACCGACCAGCAACAGCAGCGCCGGCAGCATCAGCACCATCATGGCGACCGCCAGCCACTGCGGTGCCACCCACAGCACGCGCACCGGCCCTGCGGCGGCGAACGACCAGCCGAGCCAGCCCAGCAGCGCGAAGGACGCGAGCACGAAGCCGCCGCGGAACGCCTTCTCGCCGACGCGCGCCACGAGCCGGTCGCGCAGCCGCGTGCCGGAGACGCCGATGTGGAAGGCGACCCATGCGGCGGCGGCGGCGAGGAGCGAGAGGAAGGCTGCGGTCATGTCGGAGGTCATTGTCATCGACGCTCGGCGATTGTGCGCCGAACGCACCGCCGACAGGCGGCGCGCAGGCCGCGTGGAAGCGGTGCCGGTGTCCCCGAAGACTGGCACACCGGGCCAACGAAAACTTTGCACGGGTTGCGAGTCCCTGCTTCAGGATGCGCGGCGGACGCCGGCGTGGCCGCTCCGCCATTCCCTTGAAGGCGGGAATCCAGCGACCTTGCATTGCGACAGCCGGAACCACCGGTTGCCGCCTTCGCGGAAAGACGGCCCGGACTTCCCGGACCGACACGCCGCCACGATTCCAACCCCTCCACCCCGCACAGGACATCCCATGCATCCAGCCCGCCTCGCCGCCTCCCTGCTCGCCTGCCTTCCCGCGTTCGCCTGCGCCGCCGCCGATGCGCCCGCGAAGCCGGGCAACGATCTCGACGTCTACGCCACCCCCGGCGAGCGTGTCGATATCGGCGGCGGCCGCCACCTCGACCTGCGCTGCAGCGGCGAAGGTGCGCCCACCGTGGTGCTGGAAGCCGGCTTCGGCGCCGACTCGATGGCGTGGGCGAAGCTGCAGCCGCTGCTCGCCGCGCACGTGCGCACCTGCGCCTACGATCGCGCCGGCTACGGCTTCAGCGACGCCGGCCCGCTGCCGCGCGACCTGGACGCGGAGGTCGCCGACCTGCACGCGCTGATCCACGCCGCGCGCATGGCGACGCCGGTCGTGCTGGTCGGGCACTCGATCGGCAGCAACCTCGCGCGCCGCTACGACCAGCGCCATCCGGACGACGTCGCCGCACTGGTGCTGGTCGATCCGCCGCCGCAGGGCCTGGCCGAGACCGCGCCCGACTACGCGAAAGCCGACGCCGCCATGGCGCCGGCGATGCTGCAGGCCTATCGCGCCTGCGAACAGGGCGCGAAGGAGGGCTCGCTCGGCTCGCCCAAGCCGCCACGGGAACTGCAAGGCTGCCTGCGCCCGCCGAACCCGGCCTGGAGCGAGCGCCTCAACGCCGCCGTGCGCGCGTCGAAGTCGTCGCCGGCGTTCTGGCAGACCATCCTCTCGGCGAGCGAAGCCAAGATCGGCCTGTTCGACGCCCCGGTGCCCGCGGACGAAACGCATGGCGACAAGCCGCTGGTGGTGGTGACCGCCACCGATGCCTACGACGACGCCGAACCCGCCGATCGCAAGGCGCTGCAAGCCGCGCAGGAACGCACCCATGCCGCGCTCGCCGCCACGTCCACCGCCGGCCGCCGCGTGGAAGTGGCAGGCACCTCGCACGACGTGCAGCTCGATGCGCCCGGGAAGGTGGCCGACGCGGTGCTGTCGGTGCTGTCGCGATGACGGGTCCCGCGACCCGCTCGATGCGGCGCCTGCGCACATTCGCGCTGCTGCCGCTGTTGCTGTGCGCCGCCCTGCCCGGCCATGCGGCGCCGTCATGCGCCCCGGCATCGAACGACGTCGAAGTGCGCGAGGCCACGCTGGCCGGCGTGCCCGCGCTGCTGCGCGTCCCTGCCCGCGCGACGCTGCCGCCCATCGTGCTCTGGCACGGTTTCGGTCCGCCGGCGAACGAGCGCGCGCTGATGGCGCAACTGCCACTGGACGACGTGCCCGCGGTGAAGGTCTACCTCGGCCTGCCCCTGTTCGGCGCGCGCAGCCCGGCCGACAAGGGCGAGCTCGCGCGCCGGCAAGCGCAGGACCTGGCGACGCAGGTGTTCGAGCCCGTGGTGATTGGCGCGGCGCGCGAGCTGCCCGCCGTGGCCGCCGCCCTGCGCGAGGCGGGCTGCCTGCACGCGGGCGACCGCATCGGCCTGTTCGGGTTCTCCGCGGGCGGCGCGGCGGCGCTCGGCGCGCTGGCGCGGCGCGAGGTCCCGGTCGGCGCCGCGGTCGTATTGAACGCCTCCACCGGGCTGACCGTCTCGGTGGACGCCTACGAACGCGCCACCGGCCAGCACTTCGCATGGTCGGCGGCATCGCGTGCGATCGCGCGCGAGTCCGATGCGGTCGCTCGCGCCGGCGACATCGCGGCTGGCATGCCCGCGCTGCTGATCCTGCAGGGCGGTGCGGACACCATGCTCACGCCGCAACCGGCGCGCGCGCTGCATGACGCGCTCATGCCGCTGTACGCCGGCCATACGCCGCTGGCGCTCGTGCCGATCGACGGCATGCCGCACGACTTTTCCGCACCGGACGACCTCGCCCGTGTGCGCGAGGCGGTCGCCGGCTGGTTCAACGCGCACCTGCGGCCGGCGAATCCGGGCTGACGGGTTTCGGATTGCCCAACCCGCTCCGAGACGACAGGCAGGACAGGTCGATCGCAACGAAGCCCGTCGCCAGGCATGGGTGCAGTGCTACACCATCCGCCGCAATGTGTCGTCGCGGCGCAGGAAGTGGTGCCACAGTGCCGCGGCGACGTGGGCGCCGATCACCCAGTAGAAGACCTCGCCGATGCCGCCGTGCAGGTCTTCGAGCGCATGCGCCAGCACTTCGTTTTCCGACAGCAGGCCCGGCAGCGCGATGCCGGTGAACGGCAGCAGCACCTGCTTGCCGTCGCTCCAGGCCGTGGCCAGTCCCAGCAGCGGCTGCACCACGAAGAACAGGTACAGCGCAAGGTGCAGCAGCCGCGCGGCCCAGGCGTTCCAGGCATCGAGCGCGGGCGTCACCGGTGGCGCGCCGTCGCGGCGCCGCAGCCACAGTCGCCATGCCACCAGCAGCAGGATCGACAGGCCCATCCAATAGTGTCCCTGCACCATCGCCGCGCGTGGCGCGCTGCCGCGCGGGAACAGGCCGCGCTGCTCGATCAGCAGGTAGGCCATGGCGACCAGCAGCGCCATCAGCCAGTGCAGGCGCCGAAGCGCGGCGGAGTAGCGAGGACGCGCGACGGACATGGCGGTCTCCAGGGGGAGGGCGGCGATTCCACGTTAGTGCCCGCCGGGCGCCCTCGCTTTGATTCGGATCAATCCGTTGCATGGTCCGGTCGGCGCCGCCCGGCCGGTCCGGTGCGGCGCGGCGCACGGCAGCACGCATCGGGATCCACCCAGCTCCTTTGCCCTGTTCAGGTATGCAACGGAACGAAGCAACCTGACCGCACCCGGGGCCGTAATCGTGCGCGCCCGCTGCACCGCCAACTTCGCGTGCTACGCTCCCGGTCGAAGGGGAGTAGCTCCCAATTGTCGCCACCGTCATGACGAGCCTTGGCTCCGGTGCGGCAGCAGGCCACCAGGCCTGTGAGCAAGACCTTCGCCGATCACGGCGAAGGTGCATCAGCCCGATGCAATCCGGCCGTGGCGCCGAGACGCCACATCCCAGGTCATTCCGCCCCGCACCGCAGCGCGACTGCGCGCGCGCGGCCGTGACGAAGAGGTGCGGCGGCTCTCCATCCAACGACCGGAGACCCCAATGCTGTGCCCCACCTGCGACAACGTGCACCTCGCGATGACCGACCGCCAGGGCATCGAGATCGACTACTGCCCGCAATGCCGCGGCATCTGGCTCGACCGCGGCGAACTCGACCGCCTCGTCGAACGCGCCGAACAGGCCGCCATGCCGCCCATGCCGGCCGCGTCACACCGCCATCGCGACAATGGCGTGCGCCATCCCGGCGACCCTTCCCACGGCTACCGGCAGGAGCATCACCGCGGCAAGCGGCCCAAGTCGCTGCTCGGTGAACTGTTCGACTTCTGAGCCGCCCCGTCGCGCGCCCCGGCCCGGGCGCGCGACGCCACCACGCCTGCCGACCGACCTCCCGGAACACATCCCATGGAACAGCTCGCGAACCCGGAAATCTGGATCGCCCTCGCCACCCTCACCGCGCTCGAACTGGTGCTGGGCATCGACAACATCATCTTCATCTCGATCCTGGCCGCGAAGCTGCCGCCGCAGCAGCGCAACAAGGCGCGCCGCGTCGGCATCCTGCTCGCCGCGATCACGCGCCTGGGCCTGCTGATGGCGATCGCCTGGATCGTCGGCCTGACCACGCCGCTGTTCTCGCTGTTCGGCCACGCGTTCTCGTGGCGCGACCTGATCCTGATCGGCGGCGGCCTGTTCCTGATCGCCAAGGCCACCCACGAGATCCACCAGAAGCTCGAGGGCGCCACCGAGACCGTGCACACCGCCACGGGCGCGGCGACGGCGACGGCGACGGCGACGGCGACGTTCGGCGGCGTGATCGTGCAGATCATGCTGCTCGACATCGTGTTCTCGCTGGATTCGATCATCACCGCCGTCGGCATGGTCGACGAGCGCTGGGTGATGGTCGCGGCGATCGTGGTGTCGATCGTGTTCATGCTGGCGTTCGCGCGCCCGATCGGCGACTTCGTCGAGCGCCACCCGACGGTGAAGGTGCTCGCGCTGAGCTTCCTGATCATGATCGGCCTGGTGCTGGTGGCCGACGGCTTCGGCCAGCACATCCCGAAGGGCTACATCTACACGGCGATGGCGTTCTCGGTGTTCGTCGAGCTGATCAACATGTGGATCCGCCGCCGCGCCTCGCGGCAGGAGGCGCCGGTGCGGCTGCACGAGAAGTACGCGGCGGACGGCGAGGCGGCGGGGTAGGCGCGCGCAGGGGCCGGCAACACCCCTCCCCGGCCCTCCCCTGCCTTCGCAGGGGAGGGAGCAAGGTCGCAGCCTTCGCAGGGGGCACGCCTGCAAAGCAGGAAAAGAGGCTTCAGCCGCCCATCGGCTTGGGCACCATCACCATCCAGTGCACGCCGAAGCGGTCGGCGAGCATGCCGAACGAGCTGGCGAAGAAGCTCTCGGCCAGCGGCATGCTGACCTGGCCACCCTCGGCCAGCGCGTCGAAGCGGCGCCGGGCCTCGGCGTCGTCGGCGCACACCAGCGTCATCGAGAAGCCCTTGAACTCGGGCTTGCCGCTGCAGAAGCCGTCCGACAGGCCGATCTCGCTGCCGCCGATGCGCAGGCCGGCGTGCATCACCTTGTCTGCCGGCGGTGTGGAGCCGTCCGGGCACTCGCCGGCGCCTTCCGGCGACTCGCCGTAGGTCATGCGCATGAGCACTTCGGCATCGAGCACCTTGCCGTAGAACGCGATCGCTTCGTCGGCGCGACCTTCGAAGAACAGGTAGGACTGGACGGACATGGCGGACCTCGCAGGAGAAAGAAAGGCGGCCGGATGGCGCGCTCGTGGAAGTCGACGAACGGCGGCGAACGGAATCGACACGGCCGCGCAAAGTCCACGCGACCACCGGCACGCGTCCCGCCGCGCCATCGCCGCGACGCCACCCACGCGCGCGCATGCCAAGCCGATGCGACCGCGGCGCCGCATCGGCCCAGCTCTTGCCGACAACCTGTCGCCTCGATCAAACCCGCCCGGCGGCCCGCCTCAACGCTCGATCGCCCCGATCTCGGCGAACGCCCCCTGCACCCGCGGGAAGCCCACGCCCCGCTGGTCCCAGGCCAGGTCGAGCGGATTGCTGCCGCGGTCCAGCGCCGGGCTGTCGGCGAGCGGGCGATGCGTCGGCGTGATGCCGCCGTTGTCGGCAAGCGGTGCCAGGCGTGGGTCGCCGCGGATGGTGTCGTCGGGCAGCGGGATGTCGGCGTTGCCGATGATGTTGTGGCCACCGACCACATGGCCGAACTGCGCGGCGCCGTAGATGTCGTTGCCGGTGCCGATGCTGCAGGTGTTGCCGGAGACGATCGAGCTGTCGAGGTCCAGCTCGCCGAGGTCGATGAGCGCGCCGGCGCAGTCGAGCCCGTCCTCGGGCTCCTCGCGGTTGGCGAAGATCGTGCTGTTGGCGATGCGCACGTTCTCGCGCGGCAGCCAAGCCACGCTCACCTGCTGCGCCACGTTGCCGGAGATGGTGCTGTCGGCGATCAGGATGCGATGCACGGCCTGCACGAAGAACGCGGCTTCCCGCATCGCCCGGTTGCCGGAGAACGTCGAGTTCTGGCTGACGAGGAAGCACGGCACGCCCGGGCCGGGACAGTTCAGCAGCAGGCCGCCCCCGAGCCGGCCTCCCCAGTTGTCGCGCACCTGCGAGTGCACGACGGTGGCGGTGCGCTGGACATAGGCCGCACCTGCCGACCATGCCCAGTTCTCGTAGAGCACGCTGTGGTCGAGCACGAGGTCGATGGCCATGATCGCGCCACCGATGTCGTGCGCCCGGTTGTAGAACGCCCTGCTGTAGGCGAGCGTCACCTTGCCCAGCGCATAGATGCCGCCGCCCAGCGCCTGCTCGCCCGGGATGCCGCTGGTGTTCTCCGCCACGCACCGATGCAGGCGCGCGCCGTGGAGCGCGACGTTGCCGGTCGAGAAGATGCAGCCGCCCCACGCCTGCTCGTCCGTGGCGATGCGGCCCCTGGCGATCGACAGCTTGCGCAGGCGCAGGGTGCCGGCGCCGGTGTGCGCGAACACGCGGTCCTCGCCGTTGCCATCGACCAGCAGCGCGGTGGCGCCCGGGCCGACCAGCTCGAGGTCGTCCTGCGGCACCTCGATGGCGCCGCTGGTCAGCAGGATGCGGCCGCAGGACAGCCCGGCCAGATCGACGAGGTCGCCGCTGGCCGCCATCGCCACCGCGCCGCGCAGGCTGCCGGCGCCCGCGTCGTTGCAGTTGCCGACCGTGCGCACCGCCGCGGAGGCCGGCTGCACCGGCTGCAGCGCGAGCAGGCCCAGGGCCAGCGCGCACGCAGCGGAGAGGACAGGAAGCCGATGGCGCAAGGTCGCGTATCGCATGGGCGTGCTCCCGGGTCGCGCCGGCCCCGCGGCCGGCATCGGCGGCGAGCATCGGCCCGGTGCGTTCGCGCGGCGTCAATTCCAGCGCCGGCGGGGTGAATGCGTGGCGCGCTGCCGCGCAACGCCGCGGCGCGGGCATTCAGGCTCGGCGAGCGGTTCGGTCTTGTGCGACGCCGCAGACCCCGTGCGCCGCCGTCAACGATGATGTCCTCGATCGCCCGCCGCATCGCGTGACCACGGTTCCAGCCGCTCGAGGCTCCAGGCATGCACGCCTGCCGCTCTCCCGCCTCAGAGCCCCTCGGCCACCCGGATGGCCTGCGCCGCCTGCCGCTGCGGCTGGCGCAACAGCTCGGCATACGTCTCGCCCATGAAGCCGCACCGCGTGAGCGGCGGCCAGCTCTCGTAGCGCTGCGGATATCCCTGCGCCAGCTTGCGCCGGAACGCGCGGCCGAAGATCGCCATGGTCGCGGTGCGGTCCAGCGCGACGCGGTGCGCCGGCGCGGGATCGGTCTCGGTGGGCGCGGCCGCCACCAGCCCGGCCAGGGCCAACGCGATGCCGCCGTCGTCCTTGCGCCCGATGTCGGCGGGCTGCGGGATCCCGAGCAGCACGCGGCACGCGGCGGCGTCGGAACCCGCGGTGGCCGCGGCCAGCTGCGACTGCAGGCTGCGCCCCCACGCCACCACGGCGGCATCGGACGCCGTGGCGAGCGCGTACAGCTTGGCGTCGGCGCTGAACTGCAGGGAGAGCGCGCTGGTGCGCTCGCTGTCGCCCTGCCGCCAGGCGTCGTAGAGGTCCGGTCCCAGCCGGTCCGCGCGCAGCGGCAGCCGCGCGACGAACGCGTCCACCAGCTTGCGGACGGGTGCTTTCGCGTCGGTGCCCAGCATGGCGGCGAGGAACTTGGCGCGGCTGCCGCTGAGCGTCGCGCCCTGCGCGTCGACGATGATCAGCTGCACGCCGCCCTCGTACAGTTCCACCGGATCGATCCAGTACATGTCGCCGGGCGCGGTCCGCGCCTGTTGCGCGAGCATGGCGTCGCTGAAGCCCGCCCGCTTCATCACCGCGCCGGTGCGCTCGGCGATGTCGTCGTCGACGCTCGCGCGCCACATGCTGGGCAGCTCGACGTCGAGCCAGGCGCGATGCAGGCCGATGCGGCCCTCGAACGCGATCTCGCGCCGCGGCGCCGCCGCCCACAGCACGCTGCAGGCGCTGGCGCAGCGGCGCTGCACGCGCACGGTGACGCCGCGTTCGGCGAGCAGCTCGCCGGCATCGAGCGCGTCGCTGACGAAGCCGCCCGGGCTGTCGATGACGATCCGCCGCAGGCCCGGCGCGCCGTCGAGCGACGTGCGCAGGTCGCGGGTGAAGTGTTCGCCGATGTTGCCGTCGATGCGCAGCTCGCCGCTCGCGCGGTCGAACACCATGCGTGCGTCCGGCATCGATGCGCGGTCCTCGCTCACGCGCTTCTGCAGCCCGATCGCCGCCAGCGAGCAGGCCACGCCCGTCGCCACCAGCAGCGCGCACAGCACCGCGCCGAGCCGCGGCCAGCCGGTGCCGCGCGCCGAGGCCTTCCAGTACCAGGCCGCGAACGCGATCGCGAGCACGCCGGCCAACGCCGCGACGCCCAGCCGCGTCCCGAATCCCTGCAGCTGCTCCGGCAACGCCACCAGCTGCGCCACGGCCACCACCGCCAGCGCCGCCAGGCCGACGCCCAGCACCCAGCCGCAGGCCGCCGGCAGCACATGGCCGCCGCCGCGTTTCGCCCAGCGGCGGCGCAGCGACGTCCAGCGCGCCTCGCCGGCGCGCCAGGACATCGTCGACCACGCCAACCCGCCATCGGCCAGGCGCAGGCGCAGCGCCGCTTCGTCGTACGGACCCAGCGTGTCGCCGTGCTCGCGCAGGTAGAAGCCGCTCATCGCAGGTCGCCCAGCAGCATGCGCAGCGCGACGTTGGCGCCGATCCACGTCGCGACGCCGGCGGTCGACAGCACGGCCTGCAGCGGCCCGGCCTCGCGATGCGTCACCAGCCACGGCTTGCGCTCGTCCCATCCGGTGACGCCGTCGCCGGAGAGCCGCGACTTCGAGGCGACCAGGGTGAACAGCGAGATGAATGGGATGCCGAGCGCGAGCCCGGATACCAGCACGTTGCATTCGCGCGCGAGCGCGTCGCGGAAGCCGATCGGCCGCCCGTCGGGGCCGGTGATGCGCGTGCCGAAGATCCACTTGCCCGGCGACGTGCCGCTCAGGCCCACCAGCAGCGCCAGCACCGGCGCGGTGACCATGCAGGTGAGCACGGTGGAGACGACGAGGTTGCCGACGATGCCGCCCGCGCCGAACAGGCGGTCGTGCAGCGCCGGGCTGAGGTAGCCGACGACGAAGCCGATCGCCATCCACACCGGCGCGCCGAACAGGACGATGTCGAGCATGCGCCCGAAGTAGCGCCGCCAAGGCGCCGGCGCGGTCGATTGCCAGCCATCGTCGTCCACCGCGAGCACGGGCATGCCCGGTACCTGCGGATGCGCGAGCGCGAGGGTCGCGCGGCGCGGCGTCCAGCCGCGCTGGTTCATGGGCGTGCGCGCGGCGTCCGCGCCGGGCGCTCTCGGGCCTGCGCCGGCGTTGCGCGCGGCGAAGGCCTGCGCGAAGGCATCGGCCGGCGTCGGCATCGCCGCGGCCGGCAGCGGCGGCGGCGATGCCGGGAATGACGGCGGGCCCGAAGCGCCCAGGCCGCTGTCGGCGTACGCCACCCAGGCCGGCGTCCCCTCGCGCCAGACCAGGGTGGACGCCTCGAGCGTCCCCTCGCCGTGCATGCGCTCGACTTCCTCGCGCGTGCGCGGACCGACCGCGGCGTCCCCCATCCGGACGTACCAGGCTTCGCCCATGTCCCCTGCCCCCTTGCACGGGGCGCGGGGGCAGGCGCGCTCCCCCACGCGCCACGCTCCCCCGGCCCCGTCGCATCGTAGCCAACTCCCCGGGCATGCCGGGGCGCGGGCGGGCGAGAATTATTCCTATGCGGCGCGGCCGCGCGCGGCAGCCCTCAACGCCCGCCCACGTACAGGTCGATGATGTCCTCGATCGCCCGCCGGCACACCGAGCAGAAGCTGTCGGCGCGGGTGAACATCATGCATTGCATCTGCGGGCGGTAGTAGCCGGTGGCGGCGTAGTTGGCGCCCTCGAACGCGCCGACCGCGTCGCGGTACTTCGCATCGGCGAACATTGCGTCGACGTGCGCCTGCTCCTCGCGGAACAGCGCGCTCATCTCCGCCTCCGGGCGCTTGTCCGCGCGCAGCTGCCTGCGCCGCGCCTGCACGTCGCGCTCGTAGGCCTCGAACTCCGCCTTCGGCCACGGCGTGGGCACCGGCACGGCCGGGCTCCTGCGCGATTGCCACTTCAACTTGTCCGGATCGAGCAGCGCGGTGACGTTCGGTTCCCACGGCTCGACGCGATGCATGTCCGCCGCGTAGGCCACGTCGGAGGTGTAGTACTCGTCCGCCAGCCCGGCGAAGTGGTGGCCGAACTCGTGCACGAACACGTAGTCGGCCCAGTCGTTGTCGGCCGCTACGGTGCTGAACTGGCCGAAGATGCCACCGCCGCCGTAGGTCTCACCATTGACCATGATCTCCACGAACTCGTACGGCGCGTGCTGCGCCAGCTCGCGGAAGGCGCGGTTGTCGAGCGTGAGGATGTAGCGCTCGCTGCCGAAGATGTCGTAGCGCGCGCCGGTGGCGCTGGCGTGGTGGATGCCGGTGGACGGCCGGCTCACGCCCGCCTCCGGCACCGGTACCGCCAGCGCCCAGACGTTGAAGTCAGACGCGCGCTCCTTGAACGGCGACACGCTGAACAGTCGATCGGCCAGCCGCCGCGCGTCGGCCTGGAACTTGTCCATCTGCGCCGCGGTGTAGCCGTCGCCGAGCAGGAGCAGGTCCACCTTGCGCGCCGGGTCGCCGTTGTGGCGGATCGCGATGGGCTTGGCCGGCGATGGCATCGCCACCCGCTCCACGTCCAGCGCCGCCGGATCGACCGGCACCGACCACTGCTTTACGAAGCGGTTGTCGGCGTCGCGTCCGTACACGTCCACCCGCACCGGCGCCGCCGGCATCGGGAAGCGCAGCGATTCCTGGAAGCTGCGCTGCACCGAGCCGGCCTCCCCGGTCGTGCGCCACTCGCCGAACACCGTGCTGTAGCCACGCGAATACAGCACCCGCCCGCTGCCGGCATCCACCACCTCGAACTTCTGGCTGCCGCGATTGGTGTCGTCCAGCGGCCGCGCCGGATTGCCCGGCCAGGGCAGGGGCTCGACGACGACGCGGTCGAGCGCGTAGTGCTCGGACTTCGCGTCGCCGGAGTGCTGGATGTCGACGCGCAGGGTGGGCGGCGCGGGGATGATCGAGGCAGGCGGTGCCGGCGCGGCTGCATGGGCGACATCGGCTGCGAGCAGCAGCGCGGCGAGGATCAGCGTTGGATGGCGCATCGGAGGCTCCCCTTGGGACGCGGCCATGATCGGCCCGGCCCTGCGGAAAGGGAACCCGCCTGCGGCCGGACCATGTCCCGCCGAACCGCCAGACGCCGAACCGCTCGTCGCCGGGCCGGTGTCATCCAAACACCTGTCATCTCGAGCGTAGCGAGAGATCCGCCCACACCGCGGCCACGATCCCACCAGAACCGCTTCCCGCCACGCTTCTCGCGCTTGCGCAAGCGCGCCCCGCGCTTGCCGAGGCGCGACAAGCCCCGTCCTTGGCACAAAAAGCGCCATGCCCGGCGTTTTTCCGCCACGGGGCGAGCGCGAAAAGCGCCGGCGTCGCCCCTCTCCGCGCCACCATAAGCGCGAGCCGCGCCAGCGATGGCGCAAAAAGCGCCAGACGAGGCGCTTTCCGGCCAAGACCCATCGGAAAAACGCGCCAAGGCTGGCGGTTCGTGAGCTTCCGCTTGCACTTCCGGCGACGGCAGCGGCGCCCGCAATGCCAGCAATGCCGCTTTTTTCGCCAGCGACGACTCCCAACACGCCAGTATCGAAGCGCTGCCGGCCACCGCCGCCAGTCAAAGGCGCGCCGGCGCCGCGGATCACGACGCCCGAAGAACCCGTTGCCGCACGGGAAACACCGCAAGCCAGCCGCGAAAGGCGATCAGCGCCGCATCCGCGACTGCAGGAACACGCTGTCGCGATGGAATGCCAGGTACGCACGCTGTCCGTCGGAGAACCCGCCCACGTTGCGCTGCAGCGCCTCCTCCAGCCCCATGCGGCGCAGCGACTCCCGATGCGCGACCGGCGAGACCAACACCCTGCCGTCGTCCTCGAAGCTGATGAAACCACGGTCGAAGAGATGGTCGACGTCGGGCGTCAACAGCAGCCCGTTCTCGCCATCCAGCCGCTCGGAATTGCTGGCATCGCGCCACGGCTTGCAATGGCTGGCACGCAGATGCTCGATCTGCTCGACACCGGTGACCCGGCATCGCGTCTCGATCCGCTGGACGTTCTGCTTGAACAAACCCTGCCCGCGGCGCGCCAGCACCACCGCCTGCCGCGTGGTGTCCGGGATGGTGCGGTCCGCGATCACCTGCTCCATCTCGTGGGCCTCCCACTCCACCAATCCCACCGCTGCCGAAGCTTCGGACAGGTCGCGCACCCGCCGCATCTCGATGATCGTGCGCGCCTCGCGCCCGATCAGGTCGGCCAGCGTGGTGGCGAAATCGTCCGGGAGGAGCGTCAGATAGACGCTCTGCAAACCGTGGCCGTTCGGCCGCAACGGCGCGTACTGCGCCGGCAGCAACGGCGCGAGCTGCGCCATGTGCTCCACCGGCCGGATCGGACCACGCAGTTCCGCGAACCGCACGTCGACCCGCCAGCCGATGTTTTCCCAGTACGCACCCGTCTGTCCGAACTCGCGTGGCTTCGGCGCCTCGTAGGCATGCGACACCGCGATGCCGATCGCCTTGATGCAGGTATCCGAGAACGAGAACACGACATCACCGGGCGCCACCTCCCGCATGAAGTCGTAGAAAGGATTGCGCCCGCCATTCCGGTTGCGCTTGGGCGACCACAGATACCCGCCCGGCACCTCATGGCGGTACGTCTGGTTCTGGTTGACCCACCAGTAGCGCATGGCGGCATGATGCCTGGCGCTTCGCCACTCGCCCAGGGCCGGCCAGGACGTCCGCTCCTAGGAATATTTCTGGGCACAGGCTCCGCACGACCTACGAAAGCCTAGGATGCGTCGGGCAGCCGGCATGGCAGGCCAGCTCGATGCGGGGGCGTCGTGATGCTCCAGAAGATCCTGAGACACTGCTCGCTGGCCATCCTGCTCGGCCTCGCCGCGCTCTCTTGGTCGCCGGCGTGGGCCGCGGATGTCTGGGTCAACACCAGCAGCGGCGTCTACCACTGCCCGGGAGCCCAGTACTACGGCAATACGAAGCGCGGCACCTACCTTTCCGAGTCCGAAGCCGTCTCGCGTGGCTACCGCGCGGCCTACAACCGTCCTTGCTCGGCGAGCACAGTCGATCACGCCCGAACGCAGCTGATCCAGTCCCTCACTCCTGCCGGAGCGGCATCCGACGACAAGGTATGGATCAACACCGGCTCGCACGTCTACCACTGTCCGGGAACGCGCTACTACGGCGCAACCAAGCGTGGATACTTCGCGACCGAGGCCGAGGCGATCTCGAGTGGCAATCGACCTGCCTATGGAACTCGATGCAACTGAATGTTGGAGGCGATGAAAGCGTTCTTTGGATTCAGATCGTGCTTGTCGGGTATGTCCCATTTCGGCCAACAGCGGACGTCCATCAATGTCTGGGTCAAGCCGAGCCGCTGGGCGACATCGGCTTGACGAACGCATCGCGTAGATCGCGCCCCCCGGATTTACCGGCAGGCGCGCGCGTCCTGATTACAGGACTTCCTTGAAGAACGGCGCCAGTACGGATACAGCTTCGTCCACCTGCTTGTCGCGATCGTAAAGCTGCATGTGGTTCGATCCCTCAACGACGTGGAAGCGCTTGTCCTTGCTGGCCGCACGCTTGAACAGGTCATCGCTCATCCACTTGCTGCCAGCATTGCTGCCCGCCACGATCTGCAGCGGTTGAGTGAGGAATGCCTCAGCCTTGTGGAAAGCGTCGTAGGTGATGATCTGATTGAGGCTGCGTGCGGTCATGTATCCGGGTGCAGTGGGGTACTCGCAGCGCGGGGTGTGGTAGTACTCCCACGCCTCCTCGAGTTCCTTGTTCGGCGCATCCTCCTTCTTCATCGGCGCCAAGGGAAAGATCGCCTCGTCGCCGCCACTGGCCGCACCGGTACGCGCCTTGGAGCCGATATCCAGCACCGGCGCCGCGTCGGCATCCTGGATGTTGTTGTCCCAGCCGTTGCGGAACATCTGGCCGATGTTGACTAGGCTGACCGCGCCCACGGCTTTGATACGGCGATCGTTGATTGCGGCATTCGCCGTGTAGCCGGCGCCCGCGCAGATGCCCATCGCACCGATGCGCGCGGGATCCACGTAAGGCAGCGTGGTCAGGTAATCGAACACGGCACTCACGTCCTCGGTCCGCACGTGCGGGTTCTCCAGCTGCCGAGGCTCTCCAGTACTTTCGCCCTGGTAGGAGGCGTCATAGGCAATGGCGACGAAACCCTGTTCCGCGAGCTTGCGCGCGTACAGGCCCGATGCCTGCTCCTTCACGCCACCCCCCGGGTGCGAAACGATGACCGCCGGGTACTTGTTGCCCTTGTCGAAACCCGGTGGGTAGTTGATGACGGCGGCAAGCGTGATGCCTTGGCCGTTGCGATTGGGGATGCTGACCTTGTCGTTCATGGAATGACTCCGTGGATTGTTGGTTGGACAATTGCTTCGGCAGGCTTGAGCAAGGCAACAGGCATGGGGCGCTGCGCTCAGTAGAAGGACGGCTTGTCGCCGTCGCTGCCGGGTTTGTTGATGCCGATACTCTTGCGCGAATACAGCACCGGGGAGTGAATGATCTTCACGACGAGGTCGGCAACGCTTCTGCGCGACACTTCGGTTCCCTTGAAGGGCTGCCCCTTCTCGGTGATTTCGTAGTCGACTTCGTCCTCGTCCTGCAGCCAGGCCGGGCGCAGGAGGGTGTAATCCAGACCCGAGCTTTCGATGGCGTCGGCGGCACGCCGGAACGGCTTGAGGTCCTCGCCGATCATCGTATTGTTCCATTCGCCGAACTTGCCGGGCACCTCGTCGTAGATGCCCAACGACGTGACGAAAACCAGACGTTTCACGTGCGCGGCCTTCATCGCCGCGATCACGGCCCGCGCCTGCTCATCGATATCCGTGCCAGTCAGGTTGGCGTAGACCAGATCCTGGCCTTCCATCGCCTGCGTCAGCATGGTGGCGTCCAGCACGTCGCCGTGCACCACGCGTGCGTTGGCCGGCGCCTTGTTGCGCAGCTTGCGTGCATGGCGCAGGAACAAGGTAAGTCCAATGCCCCTTGCGCCCGCAAGGCGGTCGCTCACCCAATGCGCGATCTGGCCGCCGGCGCCCAGGATCAGGATGTTGCTCATGACGTGCACCTTGCCCTGATCGATGAGTTACACATGCTTGCCGAGGAAGGGCAGGATGCGCTCCATCGCGAGATTGACCGGCTCGTCCTTGTCGTAGAGGTCGTAATGCGACCAGTCCTCCAGCGACACGAGCTGGCGGTCTTTTGACGCGGTGGAGCGACCATAAGCCTCCATGCCGTCGCGATAGGCGCCGAACGCACCGACCTTCTGCCCGATCACCACCATCATCGGCTGGGTCATCAGGGTTTCCACGAACGAAAACGCGTCCCAGGCGAGGGTGCTCTGCGCGTGGCTATACAACATCCGAGTCCAGCCGCCGGGTTGCTGGCCGCGCGGCGTCTTGTAGTAGTCGGTCGCTTCCCGCACGTCGCGCTCGGTCATGCCAGCCGCCTTTGCCGCTTCCGGGCTGGCTGGGAGCAGTTCGTTGACCTGGAGTTCTCCGCCACGCGCTTCCTTGGTGCGTTGCGCCGCCATCGCGTTGAGCGCACCGATCGGGTCGTAGCCGCTGAAACCTTCGCGGAACAAGCGGCCGATATTGACCGGCGTGATGCCGACCACGGCCTTGATCCGCTTCTCGGTCAACGTGGCGTTGAGCACATAGCCGCCACCGCCGCAGATGCCCAACACGCCGATGCGGTCGGCATCGACATAGGGGAGCGTCACCGCATGATCGATGACGTGGCTGATGTCCTCGACGCGCTGCGTGGGGTCCTCGATCCAGCGCGGCGTGCCACCGCTTTCACCTTGGTAACTGGCGTCATAGGCGATGACAACATAGCCGGCCTCGGCCAGGTGCTTCCCATAGACCGCGCTCGAAGTTTGCTCCTTGCAGCTGCCAAAGGGATGAACACTGACGATCGTGGGATATATCTCCGACGCATCGAAGCCGGGCGGAAACAGGATCAGCGCGGCGATGTCCCATGCCATGTCCTGGTTGCGGATCCTGATGGGTTCCATGGGGGCTCCGGATCGATTGCCGCGCGAGGCAGCGGGATGACAGTGTGGCGATCCGGCATCTTTGATCCTTGCCTGTTTCAACGCTTTATTTGCACATTCCACCGTACGAGACGCTAGGGTCAGCATGTCGGGACATACTGTTTGTCCCTGTCCGGCGAGTACAGAGGGAGGCCCCGATGCAGCCGAACGAAGATGCCAGGATGACTCTGGAGACGCTGCCCAAGGACATCGCGCTGGCTATCGCCAGGCGGGCAATTACTGCTGGCGACCACCTGACCGGCATCCCGGCCCTCTCGTTGCACCGGCGGCACGGCCCCACGGATCCGGTGCCATGCGTCTACCCCCTCGGGCTGGTCCTGATCGCACAGGGCGCCAAGCAGGTCCTGATTGGCGATCGCATCCTGGACTACGCACCGGGACAGTCCATGGTCGTATCGCTGGACCAGCCCGTCATCTCGCACGTCACCCGTGCGACGGTGCATGAGCCCTTTCTCGGCCTCTTGCTCAGGCTGGACTTGCGACAGATCGCAAATGTGGCGTCCGAAATGGAAACCCCACCTACGTCGGGCCCCGACCCGCGCGGGATTTCGATCGAGCCACTCGAGCCTGCGTTGATGGAAGCTTTGCTGCGGCTGGTTCGTGCTCTCGACGAGCCGGAGATCACCGCCAATCTCGCGCCGTTGATCGAGCGGGAAATCGCCGTTCGCCTGCTGCGGGGGCCACACGGCCGCCATCTTCGCCAGTTGCTGCTAGAAGAATCACCCGATCGGCAGATCGGCCGTGTTGTCGCCTGGATGAAGCAGAACTTTGGCACATCGTTCCGGGTCGAGGACTTGGCCAGCCGCGCAAACATGAGCGGTACCGCATTCCGCAAGCATTTCCGCGAACAGACCGGAATGAGCCCGCTGCAATACCTGAAGCAACTCCGGCTGCAGGAGGCGCGCCAGTTGATGTTGAACCAGGGGGTGGATGCGGGGCGAGCAGCCGGCGTCGTTGGCTACCAGAGCGCCTCCCAGTTTAGTCGCGAGTACGGAAGGCTCTTCGGGGCGCCACCCCAGCGGGACCTGCAACGGATGCGTGGCCGCAAGCAGGGTGCAGGAAGTACGTGGTCCCTCTGATATGGACTTGCCCGGCAAGGGGTGATGTCCGCTTCGGGTCGAAAGCGGCCGCAGCTGAGGTAGACGATCCTGCTAGACAACGCCGGGCTCGCGGTGGGGGATGCCTGACGTCCCACCTTTACTGATGGGCCTCCGGAACGACCCGCCCCGTGCGGCAGGTGAACTCCCGGATGCAGATCCCCACCGGATTCGGATTCTGCGCCGCCGCGCCGTCGAAGCTCGCCTGCTGCTGGTCGTGCGGTAGCTGCTGCATGGTCGGCGCTTCCGGCGGGCAGTCGGTGCGCATGGTGAACTCGGTGATGCCGAACGGCGTCGCCGCGACGATGTTGCCCAGGGCCCGGTTCGCGGTGCACGTGACCTGCAGCGGCTTGCCCGGCTCGCAATTGGTGCCGAGGGCGGCGCCGTCGGCGTACATTGGGCCGGTCATCGCGCCGTAGGGGTTGGAGCAGGTGAGCTGCATCACGCCGTCGGCCGCGCCGCCGCTGCGCGCGACGCGCGTAAGGCCGGCGAGGATGTAGGGCGTCGCGCCGATCTTCTGGCGGATCCATTCGCTGTGCGCGGACACGTCGGTGAACGAGGGATCGCGATCCGCGCCGCCCAGCGAGGCGACGCCGCGCACGGTGGCGCGCCCGTCCTCGATCGACACGATGCCCGAGCCGCTGTCGCCCTCGTTGAGGGTATCGGCGGCATTCGTACGGAAGACGGTGAAAGAGGCGCCGGCGCCGGCGGGAATCGAGCCTTGGAACAGGCCGATCTGCCCGGCCTGCAGGCCGGCGTGGTTGTAGGTCGCGACGGTGCCGCTGACCGCGGCGTTGCGCGGGCCGGCGGGTACGGCGGCCGTCTGCAGGCCCGGCTCGATGTCGAACGGTTTCGCCAGCCGGACCAGCGCGATGTCGTGCTCTTCGTGCCCGAGGTGGAAGTCCGGATGGATGACGACTTCGAGCCCGTCGCCGCTGGCAGCGTCCCGCTTGTCCGCGTGCGTGGCGCCCGCGGGATCGATGCGTGAGTACTCGATCCGGTTGATCTTCTTGACGCCATCCGTCGCCGTGGTTCCGGTGGTCACGCAGTGCGCGGCGGTCAGCACCCAGCGCGGATGGATCAGGGTGCCGTGGCACGCCAGGTTGCCGGCCACGCGCACGACCCAAGGGTGCTTGTAGTCCGGCCCGGTCGGGCCGCCGGTGAGGTTCGAAGGATCATCGCCGTTCGGCGCATTGGCATCCGGCGTGCCCGCGTTCGGGGCGCCGGCGCCGGGTGCGGCCTGCCCGCTGTCGCGGCATCCCGACAGCGCCACCAAGCACAGGGCGGCGGCGACGTGCCGCGCCACGTTCACGTTGCGGTTCCTGCAGGGATGACGCGCCACGGCCGGCCTCGCGTTTCGGGGGAAGTGCCCACGCCAACGCCAAACATGGCGCGCCTCGGTCACCCGGGGCCCTCGGCGTCCGGCTCGGCGTTGCCGCTGCGCAGCGACCAGATCCCCAGCAGGCAGTACCAGGCGCCGTGGGCCACGACCACGGCCGTCATCCCCGCCACGTCGAGCGACAGCCGCCCAGCCGCGTACACGACCACGCAGGCCGCGCCCGCGCAGAGGCCGTAGGCGCCGCACGCGCGCGCAAGCCGGCCGGGCATGCGGAGCAGCGCCAGCGACCACGCCGCGATCGCAGCCGACATGAAGAGCGTGCCGAAGCCCGCCAGCGCCTGGTTGGCGGAGAACGCGAGCAGCACGGACGGCAATGCATCCCGCGCCTCGGTGACCTGGGGCAGCGCGCGCTCGAGGTAGGCGCCGGTAACGAACCCGTTGACCAGCGCTGCGCCCAGCATGGCGATGGCGCCGAGCGCGTAGAGGCGATCCGCGAGCCAGATCCAGCCGCTCGGCGGCGAGCTCCTGGCGATGTACGCCACCGCGAGCCAGACGCCGACGACGCACGCGATCATCGCCATGTGCACGTGCATGCTCAGCGGCGAGATCGCCGCCAGGCTGTGCAGGCGTGCTTCGGCATCCATCCCTTGCGCGGTGGGATGGAACGCCATGACGCCGGCGGCGGCGACGCCCGCGGCGATGAGGACGATGGCGGGAAGCCATGTGGCGGTCGTGCGCGGGGCAATGCTGTCCATCGGATTCTCCAGGCGGGTGCGGGCATGCTGGCAAGCGCGCGGCGGGACTTTCCGGACAATCGCCACCCAATGTCCGTCGCGCTTCGTGGGAAGATCCGCGCCATGAACAAGCCCGGACCCGGCGAGGATCCCCGCAGGCGCCGCACGCGCGAGGACCTGCTGGCCGCGTTCTTCTCGCTGGTGCTCACGCGGCGCTACCACGAGATCCGGGTGGCCGACGTGCTGGCGCGCGCCGGCGTGGGCCGCTCGACGTTCTACGAGCACTTCCGCAACAAGGACGCGCTGCTTTCGGCCAGCCTCGAGGGCCCGTTCCGGATCCTCGCCACGCTGGTGACGGCGCAGCCGGATGCGGGGCGGGTGCAGGCGATCCTCGAGCACTTCCGGGAGAACCGCGCGCTCGCCCGCAGCTTGTTCCAGGGCAGCGCGTTGCGCGTGGTGCGCGCGACGCTGGTGGCGCACGTGGAGGCCGCGCTCGACCGCGACCAGCGCAGCCGGTTGCGGTTGCCGCTACGGCTCGCGGCGTGCTCGCTGGCCGACGGCATGTTCTCGCCGATCAACGCCTGGCTGTGCGGCGAGGCGAAGTGCGGCGCGCACGAGCTTGCGCTTGCGCTGCAGCTGTCCACGGCCGCGTCGGTGCGCGCGCTGCAGGCCGGCCAATCCATGCCACACGGAGACGACCCATGAAGATGCAGCGCATCGTGCCGATGCTGCCGGTCCGCGACATGCCGGCCAGCGTGGAGTTCTACCGCAAGCTTGGCTTCGAGGTGGAGAACCGCAACGACCACTGGCGCTGGGCCATGCTGGCGATGGACGAGTGCCGGTTGATGCTGGACGAATCGATCAACCAGCCGCCCGACGCGCCGCGCACCGCCGTGGCCTACCTCTACCCGGACGACATCTTCGCCTACCACCGCGACGTGCGCCGGCGCGGCCTGGACATCCCGTCCATCTCGCATCCGTTCTACGGCATGAGCGAGTTCCGGATCGAGGACCTCGACGGCAACCGGCTGTGGATAGGGCAGCGGACGGATGCGGTGGCGCCGACGTAGCGCGGGATCGTTCGCCTGCGCAGTGGCATCCGCCTTGCCGCGCGCGCCCGCAAGCGCGGGGTTCGATGCGAGCACCGCGCCAGGGGCTAGCCGGCAGGCTTGCCCAGCCGCGCCGCGACCGCGTCCATTATCGGGTCCTTGCCTTCGCGCCAAGCATCGATGGTCCATGGCACTGCGACGTCCGGGGCGAGTGTCGGGACCGAGATCGGCAGCCGGGCGACCGGGCCCAGCATCGGCAGCGCAGCGGCCACCACCGGCCGGCCCGGCTGGGAGATGGCCTCCTGGCAATCGTCGTAGGCCTTGCACCCGTCGCGATAGTCCATGCGCACCACGGCAGGCAGGAAGTAGCGCCCGG
Organism: Luteimonas sp.; assembly: GCA_035539095.1. Classification (GTDB taxonomy): domain Bacteria; phylum Pseudomonadota; class Gammaproteobacteria; order Xanthomonadales; family Xanthomonadaceae; genus Luteimonas. The sequence continues at coordinate 181,564 of DATLJE010000009.1, read as the reverse complement.
AGTGCGGCAGCCGGATCGGCAGCCCGTCCGAGAAGAACATCATCCGGTCGCCCACCGGTTCCCCCACGATCGTGACGCGATCCTTCCCCGCCTGCTTGAGGTAGGCGATGGCCGCGATCGCGGCGGAGAAGGTCTGCCGACTGGTGAGGACGAAGAAGCGGCCGGGCATGCGCGCCGGCCACCTCGCCATGAAATCGCGGACCAGCAGGAAGTTGCCGCCGCCGTTGAAGCGCATATCCAGCACCACATGCTTGCGACCTACCTCCCGGCGCTTGGCCTCCACGTCTTCGAGGAAGTCGGCGATCTTGCGGTCGCCGTCGTCGAACGTCTTGCGCAGCTGCACGACCACGGCGTCGAGTTCGGGCGCGTCGCGATAGCGGAACGCCCTTGCCGGCTCCTGGAACGCCCAGGAAGCCTGCTCGACGTCGGGCAAGCCGCGCCAGGTGGGCACTTTTGCCCCGGGCGGGCGGACCGTGAAGGTCCGGTCGACCTGCCTGCCCTGCAAGGTGACGAAGCGGTAGCGCACGGCGCCGGAATCGCGGCACAGGCCCACGGCGTGGAGCTGCGCCGGGCTGGCGAGGACGGCGGCGGCGCGTTCGTCGCGATGCGCCACGATGCCGCCTGCGAACGTGCGCAGGATCGCGAGGATGTCCGCGACGGGCCTGCCTTCCACGGCGACGAGGCGTGCGCCGAGAAGGTCGGAATCGTTCTCCTCCACGCCGACGACGTTGAAGTCCTTGCCGAACGGGAAGAACGCGATCGGCACCGTATTGAAGTCGGGGATTTGGTGATCCGGCGCGCCGGGCTGGCACCACGGGCGGCGGCTGAATCCCAACGCCGAGACGCCTTGGCAGATGTCGCGGCCGGCGCCATTGGGCAGGCACTGCGTATGGGCGTTGTCCGCCAACGCTGCGATGCGGCAGAGCTCGACCGCGAAGGTATCCGGATCCGGCGCGTCGTGCTCGAGCTTCGCGAGCCGCCGCATCGCCACACGGCGCGCCTGCGGCGCAAAAGAAATATCGCGCGCCATGAACGCATCGCGGAATACGGCGATGTCTTCCCGCTGCCACTGGCTGCGCGCCTTGTCGGCTCGCGCGTCCTGCGCCGGTAGCGCAACTGGAAAACCCGTGGCCGCAAAGGCGAGGATCACACCGCACGCGCCCTTGATGACGCGTGGCAGCAACGGGACGGCGGGCGACATCGGCATGGCGGGGATCATAGCGACAACCTCCCGCGCATCGCATTCCGCGTCCGGCCGTGCGGTCGCAACCGGGACCAGCGCAACAAAAAAGGGCAGCCATCTGGCTGCCCTTCTTCACTCTCGCCTTGCTCAGGCGTGCAGCGGGTTCGGCTTCTCCACGTCGATCTTGTAGAGCTTGATCGCCCGCGAGACATCCTTCGCGGTCATCTTGCCGTCCGCCGCCAGCGCCGCGATCGCGGCCTGGGCGACGTGGAAGCGGTCGACCTCGAAGTGCCTGCGCAGGTTGTCGCGGGTGTCGCTGCGGCCGTAGCCGTCGGTGCCCAGCACGGTGTAGTGGCCGGGGACGAAGGCGCGGATCTGCTCGGGATAGGCGCGGATGTAGTCGGTCGCGGCGATCGCCGGGCCCTGGCGGCCTTCCAGCAGCTGGGTGACGTAGGCCTTGCGCGGCGCCTTGGCTTCGGGGTGGAATCGGTTGTGGCGCTCGGCGTCCTGGCCGTCGCGCGCGAGCTCGTTGAAGCTCGGGCACGACCAGATGTCGGCGGTCACGCCGAAGTCCTTGTCGAGCAGCTCGGCCGCGGCGATCACCTCGCGCAGGATGGTGCCCGAGCCCATCAGCTGCACGCGCAGCTCGCCCTTCTTCGGCTTGCCGGCGTCCTTGAACAGGTACATGCCCTTGAGGATGCCTTCGGCGCTGCCCTCGGGCATGTCGGGGTGGGCGTAGTTCTCGTTCATCAGGGTGACGTACCAGTACTCGTCCTGCTGCTCGGCGAGCATGCGCTGCATGCCGTGCTGGACGATGGTCACCACTTCATACGAGAAGGTCGGGTCGTAGCTGCGCACGTTGGGGATCAGGCCGGCCTGCACCAGGCTGTGGCCGTCCTCGTGTTGCAGCCCCTCGCCGTTGAGCGTGGTGCGCCCGGCGGTGGCGCCGAGCAGGAAGCCGCGCGCGCGCATGTCGCCGGCCTGCCAGGCGGCGTCGCCGATGCGCTGGAAGCCGAACATCGAGTAGTAGATGTAGAACGGCAGCAGCTGCAGGTCGTTGGTGCTGTAGCTGGTGGCGCAGGCGAGCCACGACGCGAACGCGCCGGCCTCGGTGATGCCTTCCTGCAGCACCTGGCCCGCAGCGTCCTCGCGGTAGTACATCAGCTGGTCGGCGTCGACCGGCTTGTACTTCTGCCCGTGCGGGGCGTAGATGCCGATCTGGCGGAACAGGCCCTCCATGCCGAAGGTGCGCGCCTCGTCGGCGACGATCGGCACCAGCCGCGGGCCGACCTGCTTGTCGCGCAGGGCGATGTTGAGCATCTGCACGAACGCCATCGTGGTGCTGATCTCGCGCTCGCCGGTGGACTTGAGCAGGCGCTCGAAGGTCTGCAGCGGCTGCACTTCGAGCGACTGCGTGGCCTTGCGGCGGCGCTGCGGCAGGAAGCCGCCGAGCGCGTTGCGGCGCTCGAGCATGTATTCGACTTCCGGCGACTTCTCGCCGGGGTGGAAGAACGGGATCTGGCCGTCCTTGAGCTGCTCGTCGGTGACGGGGATCTGGAAGCGGTCGCGGAACGCGCGCACGTCCTCGTCGTCCATCTTCTTGGTGCCGTGGGTCGGGTTGAGCGACTCGCCGGCCGCGCCCATGCCGTAGCCCTTGACCGTCTTGGCCAGGATCACGGTGGGCATGCCCTGCGTGCGCGTGGCCTCGTGGTAGGCGGCGTAGACCTTGTGCGGGTCGTGGCCGCCGCGGTTGAGGCGCCAGATGTCGTCGTCGGACAGGTTCTGCACCAGCGCGGCGGTCTCCGGGTACTTGCCGAAGAAATGCTCGCGCGTGTACGCGCCGCCGAAGGCCTTGCAGTTCTGGTATTCGCCGTCGACGGTTTCCATCATCAGCTGGCGCAGCTTGCCGTCGGTGTCGCGGGCGAGCAGCGGGTCCCAGTAGCTGCCCCAGATGGTCTTGATCACGTTCCAGCCGGCGCCGCGGAAGTTGCCTTCCAGCTCCTGGATGATCTTGCCGTTGCCGCGCACCGGGCCGTCCAGGCGCTGCAGGTTGCAGTTGATGACGAACACCAGGTTGTCCAGGCCCTCGCGGCCGGCGACGCTGATCGCGCCCAGGCTCTCGGGCTCGTCGGTCTCGCCGTCGCCGAGGAAGCACCAGACCTTGCGGTCTGTCTTCGGCATCAGGCCGCGGCCCTCGAGGTACTTGAACTGCCGGGCCTGGTAGATCGCGGCGATCGGGCCCAGGCCCATGCTGACGGTGGGCGTCTGCCAGTAGTCGGGCATCAGCCACGGATGCGGGTAGGAGCTGACGCCGCGGCCGTCGACTTCCATGCGGAAGTGGTCGAGCTGCGATTCGCTGATGCGGCCCTCGAGGAACGAGCGCGCGTAGACGCCGGGCGAGCCGTGGCCCTGGATGTAGAGCAGGTCGCCGGGGTGCGCTTCGCTGGGCGCGCGCCAGAAATGGTTGAAGCCGACGTCGTAGAGCGTGGCCGAGGAGCCGAAGGTGGCGATGTGGCCGCCCAGGTCGCCGGGCTTGCGGTTGGCGCGCACGACCATCGCCATCGCGTTCCAGCGGATGATCGAGCGGATGCGCCATTCCATCTGCGAGTCGCCGGGCGACTTGGCTTCCTGGCCGGGCGGGATGGTGTTGATGTATTCGGTGGTCGGCGCGAACGGCAGGTGGGCGCCGGCGCGGCGGGTGATCTCGACCATGCCGTTGAGCAACTGGTGGGCGCGCTCGGGGCCCTCGCGGTCGATGACGGCCTTGAGCGACTCGAACCATTCCTGGGACTCGGTCGGGTCGGGGTCGTTGTTGAGGACTTCGTTGAGCCAGTTCATGGGGGACGCGCTCCGCCGCGGCCCGCCGGCCGCGCTGTGGTCGATTTTTGGGAACGACCATTCTAGCGCGGGCGGGACCGTACGGGCCCGGGATGGTGCGTTGCCGGGGAAGCGCCTTTTGCCTCGCCGGAGCGGCTTTGGCCGCGGGCAGCAGGCGCCGGCAACGCGGTCGCGGCGTCCGCCGCTCCCACAAGGGGAAATCCCATGCCTTCGCATGCCCTTGTAGGAGCGGCGGAAGCCGCGACCGGAAGATGCGGGAATGCCCATTGACCGGCACAGGGTGCGGAACCCGCGACCGCTCCCTATACGATGTTCTCGCAACCCTCCAACCAGGTCGCATTCCAGTACGGATAGTCGCCGATCGATTCCACCAGCCCGGCACGCAACGGATTGGCGATCACGTAGCGCGCGACGGTTCGAATGTCCGCTTCGCGCCGCAACGCGTGGTCGTGATAGCCCCGCGCCCAAACTGAACCGCCGGTCCGACCAAGCGCACGGTTCGTCGCCGCCGAAGTGACCGCCTTGACCCGGCAAGCCAGCGACGCCAGCGGTTCGTCGCCCAAGGTCACCATTGCATGCACGTGGTCGGGCATCAGCGCCCAGCACTCGAGTCGCGCGTCGCGCCAGAGCCGTGCTTCCGAGAGAACCGCGGCGACCGCCGAGGCGCAGCACCAGTTCCTGAAGAAGGGCGTCCGCCGGAGACAAACGGCGGTCAGCAGGTAGGTGTGCCCGGGCAGCGAACAGCGGCCGCGGCGCAGGGCGCGGTGGCCCGCTCGAGTTGGGTGGCTGTCCATGGCGCCAGCCTGCCGGAGGGCGCTTGGTCGGCGCCATCGGGAAAGTCCGCGTCGTCGCGTCCGGAAAGCGGTCGCGGCTTCCGCCGCTCCTACAACGGGAATGCCCCGCCTTTGTAGGAGCGGCGGAAGCCGCGACCGGGAAGCTGCGGCAGCGTCAGCCCTGCTGTTCCCCCCGCTGCAGCTTCCTGATCTGCGCCTCCACCGCGACGATCGCGGTCATGTTGACCACGCGGCGGGGGGAGCTGGCGGGGGTGAGGATGTGGGCGGGGCGGTCGAGGCCCATCAGGATCGGGCCGATGGCGACGCCGTCGGTCATCACCCGCACCATGTTGTAGGTGATGTTGGCGGCGTCCAGGTTGGGCAGCACGAACAGGTTGGGCCGGCCCGTCAGCGTGGTGTGCGGGAACATGCGCGTGCGCAGGTCCTCGTGCCAGGCGGTGTCGCCCTGCATCTCGCCGTCCATGTCCAGCCGCGGCGCGCGGCGGGCGATGATCTCGCGCGCCTTGCGCATCTTCGCCGCCGAGGCGTTGTCGTGGCTGCCGAAGTTGGAATGCGACAGCAGCGCGACGCGCGGTTCGATGCCGAACAGCTTGAGCCGGTAGGTCGCCTGCAGCGTGCTCTCGGCGATCTGCTCGGCGGTGGGGTCGACCTGCACGTGGGTGTCGAGGAAGAACCAGATGCCGCGGTCGTTGATCACGCCGGTCATCGCCGAGGTGTGGGTCACGCCGTGGTCGAGGCCGAACACGCTGCGCAGGTAGCCGAGCTTCTTGTGGTAGCGGCCGACCAGTCCCGAGATCATGCCGTCGGCCTCGCCGCGCTCGACCATGATCGCGGCGATCAGGGTCGGGCGCGAGCGCATGAGGTTCTTGGCCGCGTCCGGGGTGACGCCGCGGCGCTCGGTCAGCGCGTGGTACTGCTGCCAATAATCATGGAAGCGCGGGTCGTCGTTGATGTTGGTGAGGTCGAAGTCCTCGCCCGCGCGCAGGCGCAGGCCCAGGCGCTCGATGCGCGACTCGATCACCTCCGGGCGCCCGATCAGGATCGGCCGCGCCAGTTGCTCGTCGACCACGGTCTGCACCGCGCGCAGCACGGTCTCTTCCTCGCCCTCGGCGTAGACCACGCGCTGCAGGTCGGCGCGCGCGCGGTCGTAGACCGGCTTCATCACCAGCCCGGTGCGGTAGATGAACTGGCCGAGCTTCTCGCGGTAGGCGACCATGTCGTCGATCGGCCGCAGCGCGACGCCCGAATCCATCGCCGCCTGCGCCACGCACGGCGCCAGCACGGTCAGCAGGCGCGGGTCGAACGGGCGCGGGATGATGTAGTCCGGGCCGAACGAGGTGACGTCGCCGCCGTAGGCGCTGCCCAGGTCCGACGACTCCATCTGCGCCAGCCGCGCGATCGCGCGCACGCAGGCGAGCTTCATCGCCTCGTTGATCTCGGTGGCGCCGGCGTCCAGCGCGCCGCGGAAGATGTAGGGGAAGCAGAGCGCGTTGTTGACCTGGTTGGGGTAGTCGCTGCGGCCGGTGGCGATGATGCAGTCGGGGCGGACCTTTTTCGCCTCCTCCGGCAGGATCTCCGGGTAGGGATTGGCGAGCGCGAGGATGATCGGCCTGTCGGCCATCGACGCGACCATCTCCGGCTTGAGGATGCCGCCGGCCGACAGGCCGAGGAACACGTCGGCGCCGGCTACGATCTCCGCCAGCGTGCGCTTGTCGGTGTCGACCGCGTAGCGGGCCTTGTCCGGGTCCAGCCCGGGGCGGCCGGCATGGATCACGCCCTCGCGGTCGAAGGCGACGATGTTGTCCTTCTTCACCCCCAGCGCCACCAGCATGTCCAGGCAGGCGATGCCCGCCGCGCCGGCGCCGGTGGTGGCCACGCGCACGTCCGCGATCTGCTTGCCGGCGACCTGCAGCGCGTTGAGCACCGCGGCGCCGACGATGATCGCGGTGCCGTGCTGGTCGTCGTGGAAGACCGGGATGTTCATCCGCTCGCGCAGCTTGCGCTCGACGATGAAGCACTCCGGCGCCTTGATGTCCTCGAGGTTGATGCCGCCAAAGGTGGGCTCGAGCGAGGCGATGATCTCGACCAGCTTGTCGGGGTCCTTCTCGTCGACCTCGATGTCGAACACGTCGATGCCGGCGAACTTCTGGAACAGCACGCCCTTGCCTTCCATCACCGGCTTGCCGGCGAGCGGGCCGATGTCGCCCAGGCCCAGCACCGCGGTGCCGTTGGAGATCACCGCGACCAGGTTGCCGCGCGCGGTGAGCGTGCTGGCGGCGTTGGGGTCCTCGACGATCGCCTCGCAGGCGTAGGCCACGCCCGGCGAGTAGGCCAGGGCCAGGTCGCGCTGGGTGACCATGGCCTTGGTGGCGCTGACCTTGATCTTGCCGTAGGGCGCGAGCCGGTGGTACGCGAGCGCGGCCTGCTTGAAGTCTTCGGCGGAGGCTGGGGCTTCTGGCGCGGGCGTCTGGTCGGACATGGTCTGCGGGCGGCGTGCGGGTGGATGATTCTAGCCTGTCGCCCGCGTCGGGCTTGCGGCGCCGCGATGGCGGCCTTGTGGGAGCGGCTTCAGCCGCGAGCTCTTTCCCACCCGGGGCGACACGGCGAAAAGCTCGCGGCTGAAGCCGCTCCCACAACGCGGGGCCGCGATTGAAACCGCTCCCACGACTGCGGCGGTCAGAGCTCGAAATCCGGATCCTCGCCCGCCACCTGGTCCAGCCGGATCCGGTTGGCGAACAGCGAGAACGCCAGCATCCCGGCCAGGCCGTTGGCGCGCTCGACCCAGCGCGGCAGCCAGCGCGGCCGCTGCAGCACGCCGCTTTCGAACAGCGGCGCGAAGCGCTGCACGTCGCCCAGCGTCATCTTGCCGGCGAACAGCTGCCGGCACAGCCGCAGCTGCCCCTGGCGCAGCGCCCAGCGGAAGAAGGTGTGCACCTGGATCAGCCCGCGCAGGTACACCGCGTCCTTGGTGAAGGCGTGGCCACCCCCGAGCGGCACGCCGCGGAACACGCGCTGCGCGGAGGCGAAGCTCTCCGCGTCCGACTGCCCGGCGGCGAGGAAGTGGCGGAACACCTCGACGAAGCCGGCGCCGTCGAGCGCCATCGCCACCGCTTCGATGCGCAGGCTCACGCGCTTCATGCGCTCGATGTCGATGTTGCCGGTGATCTGCTCGGCGAACACCGCCAGCCCTTCCTGGGTGGCGGTGGTGCGCGGCGACGAGAGGCCGAGGCTGCGCAGCAGCGGCTGTTCCTGCCCGTTGAGCGCGGTGAGCGAGTGCACGAAGGCCTCGTGCTGCAGCAGCTGGTGGTGGTCGTAGTCGGTGTATTCGGCGCCGGTGCGCAGGCGGATGCGGCGCGCGCCGGCTGCGGCCTTGGCGATCATGTCCGGGTCGAGCTCGACGGCGATCACGCGTTCGCCGAAGTAGCGGTCGAGGTCGGCCTGCAGCTGCAGCTGCAGCGCGGTGGCGGAAATGGTGACCTGCTCGGCCGGCGAGAGCAGCTCGCGGTCGAGCTCGTTGGCGATGGCGATGAAGTGGCGTGCGGCCTCGCGGGTGGTGGCGCCACCGGGCAGCGGCTGGTCGGGGCGGCCGAACAGCGCGATCGAATGGGTGGTGACCGCCGGCGTGCCGAGCGACTCGAGCAGCTGCGCGGCGATCGACCAGCTGCGCGCGGATTCGAGCAGGTAGGCGCCGAGCGGATGCGCGGGATCGGCGGCGGCGGCGATGGCGTCGAGCTCGCGGCGCGCGTCGGAGAAGTCGAGCTTCGGGTAGGCGAAGCGCGGCGGCGCGTCCTCGCCGCGCGCGTGGCCGGCGAGGAAGCGCTGCTGCACCTCGACCGGCCAGCTCACCAGGCTCAGCAGCCGGATCCCGCGCGCGGCCTCGACCATGCGCGCGTCGAGCGCGGCGTGGTGGGCGATGTCGGGGGAGTGCGCCGTCATGCCCGCGCGGCCTGCGATCGTGGGAGCGGCTTCAGCCGCGAGCTTTTCATCCAGGCCGTGGTGATCCGGCAGGAAGAGCTCGCGGCTGAAGCCGCTCCCACAAGCACGCGGGACCCGGGGTCAGTGCTTTCCATACTTGTCGTCCAGGCGCTTGTTGAGCGCCTTGCCCTGCACCTTCGCCTCCGCCTTCTGCGCCAGCCGCGTGGCCAGCCGGTCGGCGGCGCCGGCGACCTCGTCGCGCAGCTTGAGGAAGTTGGCCAGCCGCTGCGGGTCGAGCGTGCCGGCCTCGACCGCGGCGCGCACCGCGCAGCCGGGCTCGCGCTGGTGGCGGCAGTCGCGGAAGCGGCACTGGCCGGCCAGCGCCTCGATGTCGGCGAAGCCGCCCTCGGCCAGGTCCTCCTCGCCGGTGGGCTTGAGCTCGCGCATGCCGGGCGTGTCGATCAGGCAGGCGCCCGAGGGCAGCGGGATCAGCGCGCGGTGGGTGGTGGTGTGGCGGCCTCGCGCGTCGGACTCGCGCACCGCGCCGGTCTTCATCTTCTCCACGCCGAGCAACGTGTTGGTGAGCGTGGACTTGCCGGCGCCCGAGCTGCCGACCAGCACCGCGGTCATGCCCGGCTGCAGCCAGGGATCGAGCGCGGCCACGGCATCGCGGTCCTTGGCGTTGAGCGCGAGCACCGGCACGTCCTGCGCGACCACGCCGGCCAGCGCCGCGATCGCGGCCTGCGCGTCGCTGCCGTCACGGTCGGCCTTGGTGAGCACGACGACCGGATGCGCGCCGCCGCCCTGGACCAGCAGCAGGTAGCGCTCGATGCGGCGCGGGTTGAAGTCGCCGTCCAGGCCGCAGACCACGAACACGGTGTCGACGTTGGCGGCGATGACCTGCTGCCGGTAGTGCTCGCCGGCGGCGCCGCGCTTGATCGCGGCATGGCGCGGAAGCAGGGCGACGATCCGCCTGCCTTCGACCAGCACCCAGTCGCCGACCGCCGCGCGCTCCTCGGGCGCGGCCTGGCCCTTGCGGTAGCCGGCGGGGCGCTGCCACTGCGGAAGCGATTCCACCGCGAACGACCCGCCGGGTCCGTCGGCGACCAGGTAGCCGGTGCGGTGCTGCTCGACCACGCGCGCCGGGCGCGCCGCGGGATGGACCGCCATCGCCGCCTGCCAGTCGCCCGCCGCGGGCGGGCCGTCGAACGGCCAGCCGATCGCGCGCAGGGCGGCGAAGCCGGGGATCAAGCGTGGCGGGTGGGCGGGCGCATGGGCGGGATTCTAAGCGCCTGCGCGCGCGGTGGCGCGAGCTGGAAACATCTGTAGGAACGCCCCTTGGGCGCGATGGCTTTCGCCGGCAACACGATCGCGCCCAAGGGGCGCTCCTACACCCCTGGATGCACAAGGGCGGGGTCCGCCCCGACCTACGGACACCGCTGCGGTATTCCGATAGGCTTTGCGGCCACTTCCGCCGCCCCGCCGCCCGATGTCGCCCGCCGCCCTCAAGACCCGCGAACGCCTGTCCGAAGTCCGCTACGAGATCCGCGGCGAGCTCGCGCGGCGGGCGCGCGAGCTGGAGGCCCAGGGCCGCACGCTGGTCAAGCTCAACATCGGCAATCCCGGCGCCTTCGGCTTCCGCGCGCCCGAGCACCTGCAGCGCGCGATCGCCGACCGCATCGCCGACACCGATCCCTACACCCACCAGCAGGGCCTGCCGGCCGCGCGCGAGGCGATCGCGGCCTTCCACCGCGAGCGCGGCACGCCCAACGCCTCGCCCGAGCGGGTGTTCGTCGGCAACGGCGTGAGCGAGCTGATCGACCTGTCGCTGCGCGCCCTGCTCAATCCCGGCGACGAGGTGCTGCTGCCCTCGCCCGACTACCCGCTGTGGTCGGCAGCGACGATCCTCAACGACGGCCGCCCGGTGTACTACCGCTGCAAGGTCGCCGACGGCTTCCTGCCCGACCCGGACGAGATCGAGGCGCTGGTGTCCTCGCGCACGCGCGCGATCGTCCTGATCAACCCCAACAACCCGACCGGCGCGGCGTATCCGCGCGAACTGCTCGAGCGCATCGTCGCGATCGCCGCGAAGCATGGCCTGCTGCTGATGTGCGACGAAATCTACGACGGCATCCTCTACGACGGCGCGCAGTTCGTGCCGGTCGCGCCGCTGGCGGGCGACGTGCCCTGCCTGTCGTTCGGCGGGCTGAGCAAGGTGCACCGCGCCTGCGGCTGGCGCGTGGGCTGGGCGGTGCTGTCGGGCGACCCGCTTCGCAGCGGCGAGTTCCACCACGCGATGGACCTGCTCGGCGCGCTGCGGCTGTGCGCCAACGTGCCGGGGCAGTTCGCGATCGACGCGGCGCTGCGCGGCGTCGACACGATCACGCCGTTGTGCGAGGCGGGCGGGCGGCTGTACGAGGCGCGGCGCGCGGTGGTCGAGAGCGTGGCCGCAAGCGAGCACCTCAAGCTGGTGGCGCCTGCGGGCGCGTTGTATGCATTCCCGGGCGTCGACGGCCCGGCGGCGCGCGGGTTCGACGACCACGCATTCGCGCTCGAGCTGCTGGAGACGCAGGACGTGCTGGTGGTGCCTGGCTCGAGCTTCAACGTGCCCTATCGCAACCACTTCCGCGTCACCCTGCTGCCGCAACCGGACGTGCTGCGCGAGGTGTTCCGCCGGATCGAGCTCGTGCTGGCGCGGCGCGCCGGCGCGCCCGCGCGCCACGACGACGCGCCAACGCGCGCGGCGGTGGCGTGACCGCGACGCGCGCCACCGGCGGCCCGCTGCCGCCGCTGCGCGCGCGCTCCTACCTGGCGCTGGGCGACAGCTACACCATCGGCGAAGGCGTCGACGAACCGGGCCGCTGGCCGGCGCAGCTCGCGCGCGCGCTGCGCGCCGGGGGCGTGATGCTGGCCGACCCGACCATCGTCGCGACCACCGGCTGGACCACGGACGAGCTGTGGGCGGCGCTGGAGGCCTTCGATGGCCGGGATGATGCGCTGGAGACCCGAGGCCTCGTGGGAGCGGCTTCAGCCGCGAGCTCTTCGACCCCCGATGCCCAACAGCTCGCGGCTGAAGCCGCTCCCACAAGAGCATCGGCGCGCAGTTGGGACTTCGTCAGCCTGCTCATCGGCGTCAACGACCAGTACCGCGGCCGCGGCGTCGAGGACTATCGCGCGGGGTTCGCGGCGCTGCTCGATCGCGCGATCGGCTACGCCGGCGGCAATGCGGCGCGGGTGCTGGTGCTGTCGATCCCCGACTGGGGGGTGACCCCGTTCGCCGCGCGCGAGGGCCGCGATGCGGCGCGGGTCGCGCGCGAGCTCGATGCCTACGACGCGGCCGCGCGCGAGGAATGCGCGCGTCGCGGCGTCGCCTTCGTCGACGTCACCGCCATCAGCCGCGAGCGCGGCGCCGAGCCGGCGATGCTGGCCGGCGACGGCCTGCATCCTTCCGCGGCGATGTATGCGCAATGGACGCGCCTGGCCCTGCCGGTGGCGCGCGGGCTGCTGGCGCGGTGAGCGGCCAGCCGCTGCCGCGCACGCGCGCACTGGGCATCGCCCGCGCCTACCTGCCCGCGAATCCCTGGGGCAACCGCTGGGACTACTACTACGTGCGCGCCAAGCTCGGCAGCGACCCGCTCTATCCGGGCGTGCTGCGGGCGCTGCGCGGCAGCACCGCGCCGGTGCTGGACCTGGGCTGCGGGCTGGGCCTGCTCGCGCACGCGCTGCGCCAGGACGGGCAGGCGATGGCCTACCTGGGCGTCGACAACGACGCCGCCAAGATCCGCCGCGCCGGGCTCGCCGCGGACCGGATGCGCCTGGCCGACGCGCGCTTCGAATACGTCGACCTCGCGCGCGGCCTGCCCGCGCACGCCGGCAGCGTCGCCATTCTCGACGTGCTGCAGTACCTGCCGGCGGCGGCGCAGCGCGAACTGCTGCTCAACGCGGTCGCGATGCTCTCGCCCGGCGCGCGGCTGGTGATTCGCAGCGGCATGGTCGACGGCAGCTGGCGCGGGCGCGTGTCGCGCATCGGCGACCGCGTCGCCAACCTGGTCGGCTGGATGCAGTCGGCGCCGCGCTGCCATCCCGACGCCGGCGTGCTGCGCGCGACGCTGGAGGGCGCCGGCCTGCAGGTGGCGTTCGAACCGCTGTACGGGCGCACGCCGTTCAACAACTGGCTGGTGGTCGCAAGCCATTCGCAGGCCGGGATCCCGCCCCGAGACGCCGGTTAAAGGGTCGGCTCGCCCCCTTCTCCCGCTTGCGGGAGAAGGGGGCGAAGGCGGATGAGGGCGCGAGCGAAGCGGGCTGCTCTTGCTGCTGCCTTGGGGCCAGAGTCAAGAGCACGCTTCGCTGCGCTCGCGTCCCCTCATCCGCCCCTGCGGGGCACCTTCTCCCGCAAGCGGGAGAAGGGCTGATCCTCTGCCTGCAGCTCTTCGGGCAGCACCGTGCCGTAGCCCAGCGCGCGCATGCGCTGCAGCAACCCGGCCACCATCTCGACGCTGTGGCCGTGGCGCGCGCCCTCGTGCAGCAGCACGATCGCGCCCGGGGCGAGCTCGCGCTCCAGGCGCGCCACCACCGCGCCTGCGTCGCCGCGCACAGCGTCGAACGCGCGCGCGTCCCACGCCACCCGCGCCAGCCCGCACGCGCGCAGCGGCGCGTGCACGAACGGGTTGGCGTGGCCCACCACCGCGCGGAACCAGCGCGGCGCCACTCCGGTGATCGTGCGCAGCGTTTCCTGGCACTGCGTCACCTCGCGCCGCATGCGCGCCGGCCCCAGCGCCCAGAACCGCGCCTGCGGATGGGTCTGGCTGTGGTTGCCGATGCCGTGGCCGCGCGCGGCGATCGCGCGCACCAGGTCCGGCCGCGCCGCGGCGCGCTCGCCGACCAGGAAGAACGTCGCCTTCGCCCCGTGCGCGTCGAGCAGGTCGAGCAACGCGGCGGTGTCGTCCGACGGGCCGTCGTCGATGGTCAGCCAGACGCGCCGGTCGTGCACCGGCAGGTGCGAGAGCACCGGCCCGTACATCGCCGAGCGCGGCCGCAGCACGCCCCACAGCGCGGCCAGGTGGATGGCCGCGAGCAGCGGCAGGCCGACGCGCCAGCCCAGCTGCCACCACGCCAGCGCGACGAACGCGTGCGCGGCCAGCAGCCACCACGCCCACGCGGGGGACGCGCGCGGGACGCGGTGCAGGGAGGCCAGCGGTTCGCCGATCGCGTTCACGGCCGGGATGATGCCACGCGCGCCGGGATGCCCCGGCGCGAACGCCGACGGTCTCCGCGCCGGGGCGCTAGACTGCCGGCATGACCAGCGCGATCCGCGACCTGACGCCCGCCGAAGCCGCCGCACGCGTGCGCGACGGCAGCCTCACGATCGTCGACGTGCGCCCGCCCGAGGAGCGCGCGCTCGCCGCGATCGCACTGCCTTACGCCGTGCTCGAGGCCGGCGGCCTGGAGGAACTGCTGTCGCGCCCGCACGACCTGGCGCTGGCCTTCCTGTGCCACCACGGCGGCCGCAGTGCGCAGGCGGCAGCGTATTTCGGCGGCCACGGCTTCGCCGACGTCGCCAACATCGTCGGCGGGATCGAGGCCTGGTCGCAGGACGTGGATCCGTCCGTGCCGCGCTACTGAGTCGCCCTAGAACCCGCCGCCCGCGTCCAGCCAGGCCTGCTCTTCCGGCGTGTTGACGCGCCCCAGCGCGCGGTTGCGGTGCGGGAAGCGGCCGAAGCGCGCGATCACGTCGCGGTGCGCGACGGCGTAGCGCATGTAGTCGGGCGCGACCGCGCGCATCAGCTCCAGGCAGCGCGCCTGGTCGGCCGGGTCCTCGGAGTGCTCGAACGGCATGTACACGAACACCCGCAGCGCCGGGTCCACCCGCGCGTCGAAGCCCGCCTCGACCGCGCGCGCGGCGTAGTGGCGCGCCAGCGGATCGGTGGCATAGGCGTGCGCGCTGTCGCGGAAGCAGTTGCGCGGGAACTGGTCGAGCAGCAGCACCAGCGCCAGCGCGCCGTCGGCATCGTCCATCCATGGCTCGAGCTCGCGGCGCGAGGCCGCGAAATGCGCCTCGAGGAAACCGGCGCGGAAGCGCGCGTCGAACGCCGCGTCGCGCGCGAACCACTTGCGCGGCCCCGCCTCGCGCCAGAAGTCGAGCACTGCGCCGGCGCCGGCCACCATGCCGTCCGCGCTCACAGCCAGCGCTTCTCGGACTCGTCCGGCTCGTTGAACCAGTCGTTGTCGCGGCCGTTGGACCAGCGCAGCGGCATCGCCGCCAGCGCCTCGGCCGACACGTCGTCCAGGCAGTTGAGCCGGACCGAATAGAAGCGCCCGCCGATCTCCGGGATGTCGCCGTGGCCGTAGGTGCGCACACCGCACGTGCGGCAGAACGGCCAGTGCACGCTCTCGGTGCCGAACTGGTAGTCGATCACCTCGTCCTCGCCGCTGAGCAGGCGGAACGCCTCGGGCTTGAGGCTGGCGCTCCAGTTGCGGGTCTTGCGGCAGATCGAGCAGTTGCACCTGCCGCCGCCGGCGTCGAGGTCGAGGTCGGCCTCGAAGCGCACCTTGCCGCAGTGGCAGCTGCCGGAATAGGTTTTCGTCGCCATGCCGCGTCCTGTCGATGGGGGAAGCCGGAGTCTAGCGCGGGCGGCGCCGCGCCCCGGCCACGCGACCGCTACAGCGCCAGCCAGCGCGCCACCACCGCGCGCGCCTCGTCCACGCCCTGCTTGGACTCGCCGGAGAACGCCTGCACGCTGACGGTGTCGCCGAACGCCTCCGACAGCTCGCGCCGCACCGCCTGCAGCGTATTGCCGATCGCGCCGCGGCCGAGCTTGTCGGCCTTGGTCAGCAGCGCGTGCGCGGGCAGCCCGCGCTGCACGGCATAGCCGAGCATCTGGCGGTCGTAATCCTTGAGCGGATGGCGGATGTCCATCACCACCACCAGTCCGCGCAGCGCCATGCGGCTGCCGAAGTAACCGTCGAGGAAAGCCTGCCAGTGCGCCTGCAGGTCCTGCGGCACCTTGGCGTAGCCGTAGCCGGGCAGGTCGACCAGGTAGCGCGCCTCCCCGGGTGCGGCATCGACGGCGCCGCCGCTGCCGGCGGTGACGTCGAAGAACACCAGCTGCTGGGTGCGGCCGGGCGTCTTGGAAACCCGGGCCAGCGCGTTCTGCTGGCACAGGGCGTTGAGCGCGCTGGACTTGCCGGCGTTGGACCGCCCGGCGAAGGCGACCTCATGGCCGCCGTCGGGCGGCAGCTGGCGCGGGGTGTGGGCGGCGAGCAGGTAGCGGGCGCGGGCGAGCGGGTTCTGCATCCCGCTAGGATCGCACAGGCGCCCGGGCCGGCCCCCGCGCGGCCGCGGAGGTTTGACCGAGATTGCCGCGGCCGACGATAATTCCGCATTCGAGCGGGCGCGGCTTTGCGCCCGCACAGCCGCGCGGGCCGGGGCCCGCGCGCTTTCATGGAATCCCGGAGCCCAGCTCATGCGCCACGCCCGTGCCTACGGTTTTGCCGGCTTCGCCGCCCTCGCGGTGGCCGCGGCCGCCTTCGCCCAGACCACCGTGACGCCGCTGCCGGAGGCCGCGCCGGTGCAGACCACCGCGCTGGACGCGAACGCGGTGGCCGAGCTGGCCAAGGCCAAGTGGGGCGACCCCAAGGCCGGCGCCACCAAGGCCGGCACCTGCGCCGCCTGCCACGGCCTGGACGGCAACCCGCCCGACCCGCAGTACCCGCGCCTGGCCGGCCAGAGCGAGCGCTACGTCTCCCAGCAGCTGGCGCTGTTCAAGAGCGGCCAGCGCAACACCGGCATGGCCGCGGTGATGGTACCGTTCGCCGCTTCGCTGAGCGCGCAGGACATGCGCGACATCGGCGCCTACTTCGCCACCCAGACGGCCGGCGCCGGCATCGCCGACGACACCGTGATCGCGGAAGGCGCCAACAAGGGCATGAAGTTCTACCAGGTCGGCGAGAAGCTGTTCCGCAGCGGCGACGCCAGCCGCGGCGTCCCCGCCTGCATGGCCTGCCACGGCCCCACCGGCGCCGGCAACCCCGGCCCGGCGTATCCGCACGTGGGCGGCCAGCAGTCGGCCTACGTGGTGCGCCGCCTGCAGGAATACCGCACCGGCACCACCAGCGAGACCGACCCGCACCTGTTCAACATCATGGCCACGATCGCCAAGTCGCTGACCGACGAGGAGATCAACTCGCTGGGCAGCTACCTGCAGGGCCTGCACGAGCGCCCGGACGCAGCCACCCAGGCCGCGATGGCGAAGGCGCCGCCTGCCGCCGCCCCGGCCCCGGCGGCGCCCGCCCCCGCCCCCGCCCCCGCCCCGGAAGGCGAGGCCGAGCCGCCGCCCGCGCAGGGCTGAATGAACTTCCGCGCCGACGCGCTGTCGGAGGTTGCACAGCTCCTGAATCCTCACGCCGGCCAGTTCCCCTGCGCCGGCGTTTTTTTGCCCGCCGCCCCCATGTCCGGACCGCCATGACCCGTCCCCTCGCCCTTCTGCTGCTGCTCCTGTCCCTGCTGCCCGCGGCGGCCTGTGCCCAGGCCTTGGCGCCGCCGGTCGAGGGCGTGGACTACGTCGCCATCCCCGGCGGCGAGCCGTGGCTGGCCGACGGCAGGATCGAGGTCGCCGAGCTGTTCGCCTACACCTGCCACCACTGCGCCGATTTCGCGCCGCAGCTGGAGGCCTGGAAGCGCCGCCAGCCCGCCGACGTGCGGGTGGCCTACGTGCCGGCCGCCTACGACCCGCGCGACGGCTATGCCCGCGCCTATTTCGCCGCCGAGCAACTGGGCGTGGTCGGCAAGCTGCACGCGCCGCTGTTCCGCGCGATCCACGAGGCGCAGTCGGTGCCGATGGGCAACGCCAGCGACGGCGAGCTGGCCACCTTCGCCGCCGACGAGGGCGTCGACGCGGCGAAGTTCGCCGCGGCGATGGCCAGCCCGGCGGTAGCCGCGAAGATGCAGCGCGCGCGCGCGTTCGCCATCGCCAGCGGCATGGAAGGCACGCCGACCCTGGTGGTCGCCGGCAAGTACCGCGTGCAGGCCCGCACCCACGAGGACGCGCTGCGCATCGCCGGCCAGCTGGTCGCGATGGAGCGCGCCGCGCGCAAGCCGCGCTGAAACGCTCCACACTCCAAGATCCCGACATCGCCAGACGAGACCCCACCATGAACAAGCGACTCGCCCTGCTGTCCCTGCTGTTGCTGCCGCTGCTGGCCTGCTCGCGCCAGCAGCCGGCCGGCGACGCCGCTCCGGCCGATGCCGCGCCCGCCGCCGAGGCGCCGGCCGCCGAAGCCGCACCCGCGGCCGATGCCACCACCGACACCGCGGCGCCGGCCGACGCCGCGGCGCAGGCGCCCGAGGCCGCCGCCGAGCAGCCGGCGCCGCCGCCCCCGCCGGTCGACCCCAACGCCGGCGCGTCGCTGGTCGCCGGGCGCGACTACGTCGAGGTCCCGAACGGCCAGCCGTTCGCGCCGCGCGACGGCAAGATCGAGGTGGTCGAGATCTTCGGCTTCGTGTGCCCGTCGTGCGCCAACTTCCAGCCGCTGCTGCGGGCGTGGAAGGCCAAGCTGCCCAGCGACGTGCGCTTCACCTATGTGCCGGCGCTGTTCGGCGGCACCTGGGACGACTATGCGCGCGCGTTCTACGCCGCCGAATCGATGGGCGTGGAGACCAAGGCCCACGACGCGCTCTACCAGGCGATCCACATCGACCACACCCTGAAGGGCGAGCGCGGCCGCGACTCGGTCGAGGACATCGCCGGCTTCTACGGCAAGTTCGGCGTCGACCCGAAGCAGTTCGCGAGCACCATGTCCAGCTTCGCGGTCAACGCCAAGACGGCGAGGGCCAAACAGTTCGCGGTGCGCAGCCAGATCACCGGCACGCCGTCGCTGGTGATCGACGGCAAGTACCTGGTCAAGGGCACCAGCTACGAGAACATGCTCGAGATCGCCGACCAGCTCATCGCCAGGGAGCGCGCGGCCGGCAGCCAGTGACGGCGCGGGCCCACGGACGATGACGCACCAGCGCCTCAAGCTGCTCAGCGCCAACATCCAGGCCGGATCGAGCACGCGACGCTACAGCGACTACGCGATGCGCAGCTGGTCGCACGTGCTGCCGGCCGGCAACAAGCGCGGCGCGCTCGACGCGATCGCGCAGCTGGCCGGCGCGCACGACATCGTCGGCCTGCAGGAAAGCGACCCGGGCAGCTGGCGCTCGGGCTTCACCAACCAGACCCACTACCTCGCCGAGCGCGGCGGCTTCGACTACTGGAGCCACCAGCCCAACCGGCGCGTGGGCAACGTCGCCTCCAGCGCCAACGGGCTGCTCAGCAAGCTCGAGCCGCTGGAGGTCGTCGACCATTCCCTGCCCGGCCGCATCTCCGGCCGCGGCGTGCTGCTGGCGCGTTTCGGCGAGGGCGACGAGGGCCTGGCGGTCGCGATCGCGCACCTGTCGCTGGGCGCGCAGTCGCGCCTTGCGCAGCTGTCCTTCATCGCCGAGTTGCTGTCGGACCATCCGAACGCGGTGCTGATGGGCGACTTCAACTGCACGTCCGACCGACCGGAGATGGAGGTGCTTTACAAGCACACCCGGCTGCAGCCGCCGGTGTGCGCGGTGCACACGTTCCCGAGCTGGAAGCCGCAGCGCGCGATCGACCACATCCTGGTCAGCGGCGGCCTGGGCTGCCGCGACATGCGCGCAGTGCCGGCGGCGGCGTCGGACCACCTGGCGCTCTCGCTGGAACTCGACGTGCCGGAGGGCGCGCTCAAACGCTGAGCGCGGTCACGCGGTCTTCCAAAGGAAGGCAAGGGCGGCGGCTGGAGAATGTTCGGGCGCTGGGGACGGATGCCCTTGGGTGCGAATGTCCCCCGGCGCCGGCCTGCGGCCGACGCCTCCTCCTTGATTTCGCACCCAAGGGCATCCGTCCCCGCGTTGCAAGTCGCGCGGTGGTTCCAGAAGCGCAAAGCAAACAAGCCGTAGGTCGGGGCTACGTCCCCGACAACCCGTCATTCCGATATCTGCTTCGTCAAGATGCTCGACATCCATCCAAAGCGTCGGACGCGTAGGTCCGACCTACGTCGCTGTTTTCGGCAAGCCTGCGATCAGACGCCCCGGTGCGGCCGGGAGCGCTTCGGGGCGAAATAAAGGGGGAGGCATTCGCCGAAGGCGGATGCCGGAGGACATTCGCCCCGAAGGGCTGCCGGCCGCGCCGGGGCCCGTCAGGTCGCTGCAATGCGTGCGATCAGACAAGGCCGCTTCCCCGAAGAACCAAGAAAACGGGCGGCGATTCGCATCGCCGCCCGTCCGTCATTGCCGCGCCCGGGATCAGAACCGGTAGTCGGCGCTCACGTACCAGAACGCGCCCGGCAGGTCGTAGGTACCGGCGTCGTAGCCGTTCAACGAGCAGGTCAGGCAGATCGGCGGCTCCTTGCCGAACACGTTGTTGGCGCCGACCGACAGCTTCAGCCCCTCGAGCGTGAACGCGTTGCGCCAGTTGAACTGGATGTCGTGGTAGGTGGTCGAGCCCATGTCGTTGAACTCCAGGCCGCCCAGGCACCCGGGCGCGTCGGCGATCACCGCGTTGCCGCAGGCTTCCTTGACCGCGCTGATGTAGCGCACGTTCCAGTTGGCGTCGAAGTCGCCCATGCGCCAGCCCAGCTGCAGGTTGGTCTGCCACTCCGGGATCGCGCTGTCGTTGACCTCGATGCCGACCTGGCGCTGCGCCACGTTGCCGTCGCGGTCCACCGCCTTGTAGTCGTTGACGTAGGTCGTCTGCAGCGCGGCGCTGGGCTGGCCCCAGCCCCACTCCGGCCCGATCCAGGTGGCCTTGGCGTCGACGCCGTCGGTCTCGATGGTGCCGAGGTTGTCGAGGAAGTTCTGCGGCGGGTTGAGGTTGTTGCCCGCCCCGCGCGTGAACGGCGCGCACAGCACCGGATCGGTGCCGCCGCCCTGTGACAGGCAGGCGTTGAGCAGGGCCTGGATGTCGCGCGCCTGGATCGCGCCGTCGATCTCGTGGTGGTAGTAGCCCAGCTCGAAGTCGACGCGATCCGACCACGCGCTGTCCTCGGCCCAGCCCGGGCTGTAGACCAGGCCGGCCGTCCAGCTCTTGGATTCCTCCGGTTGGAGGTCGGGGTTGCCGCCGGTGAAGGTCGTGATCTGCGTGTTGGCCTGCTCGAAGCCGGGCGGCACGCCCTGCGCCGCGCAGCCCGCGGCGAACTCCGGCGCCGGGCCGGCGCCGCCGGTCGGGCCGCAGGGGTCGACCAGGGTCGCGCCGAACTGGGTCAGGCCGTACAGCTCGCCGAGGTTGGGCGCGCGGAAGCCTTCGGAGTAGGTGCCGCGGAACACCAGGTCCTCGATCGGCTGCCAGCGGAAACCGACCTTGCCGGTGGTGGCGCCGCCGAAGGTCGAGTAGTCCGAGTAGCGCAGCGCGCCGTCGACCTCGAACGAGGCCAGCAGCGGCAGCCGGATCTCGCCGTAGATCTCGCTGACGTCGTAGTCGGCCGAGACCGGCGCAGCGAACGAGTCCTGCGACTCGCCGGTCTGGCGCAGCGGGTCGGGCATGAAGTCGCCCCGGTAGCGGCGGTGCTCGGCGCCGATCGCGAAGCCGGCGATGCGGTCGCCGATGTTGAACAGGTCGCCGGTGACGTTGGCGGCCAGCTCGTCGAGCACCTGCTTGCTGCTGTCGATCTGGGTGGTGCGGATGTAGTCGATCATCTCCTGCGTCATCGGCCGGCCCTGGCCGCCGAACAGGTCGAGCGGCACGCAGCCGGGCACCGCCGCGCAGATCGCCGGGTCGCCCAGCGCGAGCTTGAGCTTGGCGACGTTGTAGCCGTTGTAGAACACCTGCTTGGCCTTGTTCTCCGAATGCACCGCGTTGACGTCCCAGTTGAAGCCGTGGTCGCCGATGTTGAACAGGCCGTCGAGGCCGATGTTGAAGTAGGACGTGTCGACGTCCTGCTCGAAGATGCGCGGCCCCACCTCGACAGGACGCTTGGTGACCCAGCCGAAGTTGGTGGCCGGGTCGAGGTCGATGCCGAACGGGTTGTACGGGTTGGCGGCCGAGACGACCACGGTGTCGGCGAAACCGCCAGTGCCGGCGAACGGGCCGACGAAGATCGGCTCCGGCGCGGCCTGGTTGGTCGAGGTGCGGTTGTTGTACAGCGCCTTGACGTGCAGCCGGGTGTTCTCGGTGATGTCGTAGGCCAGGCTGGTGAACAGCGACTTGCGCTTGCTCGGCGTGAGCAGCAGGTTGTACGGCGCGAAATTGAAGCGGTCGGCGCCGGTGAATGTGTGGTAGGTGCCGCCGTCGGGGTTGTTGGGATCCCACACCGGCGTGGTGGTGCCCTCGTTGAGGGTCACGTCGTACCAGTTGGCGCCGTCGGCGTCGCAGCCGCCGACGCCGTCGACCGGGCGCGACGGGTCGCAGAAGGTGAAGCGGCCCTGCGGGATGCCGGAGCTGCCGGCGTCCAGGCCCGCGCCGGGCTCGGGCACCGCGGACTGGCCCCAGTCGGCGGCGCTGATCTTCTTCTGCTCGTAGTAGCTGGCGTTGAAGATCGCCGACCAGCGGTCGCCGCTGCCGCCCAGGGTGAGCGCGGCCTCGGTGGTGTCGCCGCCGCGGTTCCACTGGCCGTAGTAGGTGTGCAGCTCGGCGCCGTCGAAGGTCTTGCGGGTGATGATGTTGATCACGCCGGCGATGGCGTCGGAGCCGTAGATCGCCGAGGCGCCGTCCTCCAGCACCTCGATGCGCTCGACGATCGCCAGCGGGATGGTGTTGAGGTCGGCGCTGCCGCTCACGCCCGAGGCGGAGGACTCGTTGACCCAGCGGATGCCGTCGACCAGCACCAGCACGCGCTGCGGGTTGAGGTTGCGCAGGTCGACCTGCGCGGAGCCCGCGCCGATGCCGCCGCCGTCGGGCGGGTAGCCGAAGTTGCCGGAAGAGTTGAACTTGGCGTTGAGCGCCTTGCCGCTCGCGGTGAGCTGCTGCAGCACTTCGCCGACGCTCTGCACGCCGGTCTGGTCGAGCTTCTGGCGGTCGAGCACGAACACAGGCTGCGCGGTCACCGCATTGCTCTGCTTGATGCGGCTGCCGGTGACGGTGATGGTGTCGAGGGTCTTGGCCTCCGGCTGGGCCGGGGCCGCGGTGTCCTGGGCGAACGCCAGGCCGGAAAAGGACAGCAACAGCGACGCGTGGATGGCCAGGGCCAATCCCTGTTTTTGGGGCAGCGGCTTCATCGAAACTCTCTCCCAAGAGTGATGGTGGGCCGTCGGTGCCCCTGTTCACGCGGCGGTATCGCGGTTTGTAAACAATTCGTAAAACCGCGACAAGGGCCACGCCGCAAACCGTAATCTGGATTGTCAACCCCCTTCGAAGGTGGTTCGGGGCTTTCGCACGGCCGGGAAGCCGCGACTTTCGCGCACGGCGCTCGCGTACCGCCTGCGCTGGAGCCAGATCCGGCACATCGCGGCGCCGCTTCGGGCAAAGGCCGGCCGCGGGCGCCCCGTGGCGGGGCGCCGGCCCGGTCAATCCGACCGGCGGTCGGTCAGAAGTCGAAGCCCACGCGGGCGTACCAGAACCGCCCCGGCAGGTCGTAGGTCGAGGCGTCGTAGCCGTTGAGCGTGCAGCTCAGGCACACCGGCGGATCCTTGCCGGTGAGGTTGGTGACGCCGGCGCTGACGCGCAGGCCCTTCATCCAGGCGGTGGTCTGCCAGGACACCTGCAGGTCGTGGTAGGTGGTCGCGCCGAGGCGGTTGGTGTCGCCCGCGCTGTCGTCGCAGATCGGGAAGCCGTTGGCGCCGCCGCACGACTCGGTCAGCGCGTCGATGTGGCGCATCGTCCACGCCACCGCCCACGGACCGAGGCTCCAGTCGGTCACCAGCGTCGAGGTCCATTCCGGGATCGCGCTGTTGTTGAGCTCGACGCCGGGCTGGCGCGGCTCGATGTCGCCGGCCTCGTTGACCAGCTCGTAGCGGCCGACCCAGGTGTTCTTCCAGTCGAAGCGCAGGCGCCCCCAGTCGCGCTCGGGCAGCGCCCAGCCGATGTTGAAGTCCCAACCGTCGGTCCTGATGGTGCCGAGGTTGTCGAGGATGTCGTCGAAACGCACGATCTGGCCGCGCGGGCTGCGGTCGTAGGATGCGCACGCCACCGGATCGCCGCCGAAGATGCAGCGCTCGAGGATCGTCTGCGCATCGGGCGCCTGGATCGCGTCGTCGATGGTGTGGCGGTAGAAGGTCACGCCGATGTCGAGCTTGTCCGACCACGGCACGTCGGCGGCGAACGACGGGCTCCATACCGCGCCCAGCATCAGGCTGCGGCTGGTCTCGGGCTGCAGGTCGGCGTTGCCGGAGGTGATCACCGAGATCTGCGGATTGGACTGCGTGTAGCCGGGCGGCACGCCGTTGGCGGCGCATTCGGGCGTGGTCGAAGCCGCGCCGTTGCAGGGATCGACCAGCGTCGCGTCGAAGCGGCTCAGCGTGCCGTACAGCTCGCCGATCGACGGCGCGCGGAAGCCCTGCGCGAACGAGCCGCGCAGCAGCAGCTCGTCGGCCACCTGCCAGCGCAGGCCGATCTTGCCGGTGCTCTCGCCGCCGAAGGTCGAGTAGTCGGAATAGCGCTCGGCCACGCTCAGGTCCAGGCTCTTGCCGAACCAGCCGTCCTTCATCAGCGGCACGTTGAACTCGACGTACAGCTCGTTGACGTCGTAGTCGCCCGAGGTGGCGCCGGAGGGCACGCCGTTGTACTCGCCGGCGACGGTGATCGGGTCGGGCGTGTAGCTGCCCTCGTACTTGCGGTACTCGTAGCCGGCGGCGAACGAGAGCGGCCCGGCCCACATCTCGAGCAGGTCGCCGGTCAGGTTGGCCGAGAACAGCGAGAGCTTGTTCTCGCTCTCGTCGTGCACCACGGGCTGGATGAAGGCGAGCATCTCCGGCGTGATCGTGCCGGCGCCGCCGAACAGGTCCAGCGGCACGCAGCCCGGGATCGCGGCGCACGCCGCGGGATCGCCGAGGGCCTCGTTGATGCGGCGGATGTTGTAGCTGCCGGTGTTGGTCTGCTCGGCCCGGCTCTTGCTCAGCGCGAAGTTGACGTCCCAGTTCCACGGCCGGGTGGCGACGTCGAACGTGCCCTCGAGCCCGCCCGAGGCGTACCAGGTCCGGACCTCCTGCTCGTAGCGGCGCGGGCCGCCCTCGACCGGGCGGCGGCCGAGCAGGAACAGGTTCGGGCTGTCGCCCATGGTGGTCAGGTCGAAGCCGAACGGGTTGTAGGGGTTGAGCGCCGAGATCACCAGCGTGCGCTCGGCGTAGTCGTTGAACACGCCCGCGTCGGTGCCGATGAAGATCGGCTCCGGCGCGGCCTGGTTGGCCGATTCGCGCTCGTTGTAGAGCACCTTGAGATGGCCGCTGAAGCTGGGCGTGAAGTCGAAGCGCACCTGCCCGAACACGCTCTTGCGCTCGGACGGCGTGAGCAGCAGGTTGTAGGGCGCGAAGTTGAAGCGGTCGGCGGTGGCGAAGCAATGGAAGTCGTCGGTGCGCTCGCAGCCCGGGTCGGCCGGATCGAATTGCGGGCTGGTGGCGCCGGTGTTGGGGGTGATGTCGTAGACGGTGCCCGTGTTGGGGTCCTGGAACACCATCCGCCCCTGCGGCGTCGCCGAACTGCCGTTGGCCAGCCCCGTGCCGGGCACCGGCTCGCTCGCCGGCCCGTATGCGGTCGAGGCGATCTGCTTCTGCTTGTAGTACGACGCGCCCAGGAACCATTGCGCGCGGTCGGTGCTGCCGCCCCAGCCGAAATCGGCGCCGTAGGTCTCGCCGCCCTTCAGGTCGTCGTACTCGCCGTAGTTCAGGTCGAGCTTCGCGCCGTCGATGCTGCGGCGGGTGATGATGTTGACCACGCCGGCGATCGCGTCGGAGCCGTAGATCGACGACGCGCCGTCTTCGAGCACCTCGATGCGCTCGACGATCGAGAGCGGGATCGTGTTCAGGTCGACCGAGGCACCCACGCCCGAGGCCGAGGATTCGTTGACCCAGCGGATGCCGTCAACCAGCACCAGCACGCGCTTGGCGCCCAGGTGGCGCAGGTCCACCGTGGCCGCGCCGGCGCCGACGCCGCCGCCGTCGGGTGGGAAGCCGAAGTTGCCGCTCGAGTTGAACTTGGTGTTGAGCGCCGCGCCGCTGGCGGTGAGGTTCTGGACGACGTCCGAGACCGAGGTGAAACCGCTGCGGTCGATGTCCTCGCGCGTCAGCACCTGGACTGGGACCTGCGTCTCAAGTTCGGCCTTCTTGATGCGGGTGCCCGTCACCACGACGGTGTCGAGGGTCCTGGCCTGTTCGGTGGACGTGGCGGATTCCTGCGCCGAAGCCAGCGCCGGCAGGGACAGCAACAGCGACGCCTGCACGGCCACGGCCAGCGTCTTGCGGGGCAACGACTGCATCGATCTCTCTCCCAAGAGTTGATGTATTCGCCGCGCCCCTGTCCACGACGGCACTCGTTTGTAACGAATCCGCGCCGCGATGACAAATCACGTCGGCGCAAGCGCCGCCTCGCTCACTGCAGCGCGAGGCTCGCGCCCACGAGTGCGAGGAATGCCGCGAACACGCGCCTGAGCGCGGGGCCGCCGATCGCGTGCGCCAGTCGCGTTCCCAGCGGCGCGGCCAGCACCGAGGCCGCCGCCACGCCGATCGACGCCGGCAGGTAGACGTAGCCGATCGCGTGCGCGGGCAGCGCGCCCGCAGGCGCGTTGAAGGCGTAGCCAGCCGCGCTTGCGATGCCGATCACCACGCCGCAGGCCGAGGAGGTGCCGACCGCGCGCACTGCGGCCACGCCGCGCCAGACCAGCAGCGGCACCGTCATGCTGCCGCCGCCGATGCCGACGACCGCCGACACCGCGCCGATCGCGGTGCCTGCGATGCCCATCGTCGGCCCGGTCGGCGCGGCGTGGCCGGCGCCGCTGCGCGTGCCGCCGAACGCCATCTGCGCGGCGGCCGCGAAGCAGTACGCCACCACGCCCCAGCGCAGCACGTCGCCACCGAGCGACACCGCCAGCAGGCTGCCGAGCCAGCCGCCGACGACCAGCCCCGGCGCCATCCACGCGACCGTCGGCCACAGCACGCTGCCGCGGCGATGGTGCGCGTACGCGGACGAGGCCGCGGTCAGCACGATGCTCGCCATCGAACTGGCGAGCGCCGCGTGCATCGCCGCCTCGCGCGGGATGCCGTGCAGCGGCAGCAGCCACGCCAGCGCGGCGACCAGCACCAATCCACCGCCGACGCCGAGCAGGCCGGCGAGGATGCCGGCGACCGCGCCGAGCAGGGGGAAGATCCAGGGTCCGTCGAGCATCTGCGTGCCTGCGCGTCGCCGTGGGAACCGCTGCGCGTGGCGCCTGTTCCCCGTCGGGTCCGGTGGGTGGAAGGCGCCCATTGTCGCCGCGAAACCGGCAACCCGGTGGCTTCGGCGCTTCGGCGACCCCGGTTTCGTGGGAGCGGCTTCAGCCGCGAGCTCTTGGTGAGAACTCGCGGCTGGAGCCGCACCCGCAAGGCGCCTGGTTCCCGCGTTCGCGGATGTCGAGCATCGGATGCGGTCCGGAAATCGGCATTCACCCACCCTCGGCTATAGTCCCTCGATGCGAAATTCCAGCCTGCGCACCCTGCTTTGCACGCTCGCCTGCCTTTTCGTCGCCGCCGGCGCGCAGGCGCAGACCATGCCCGGCGATGCGTCCATCCGCGACGCCATCGAGGCCGCCGAGCGCGGCCAGCCGGTCGACGCCGCGCGCTATGCGCGCGACCCGCTCTACGGCTGGCTCGAGTACGCGGTCCTGCGCCGCGACATCGACGCCATCGCCGATGCGCAGGGCCAGTCGTTCCTCGACCGCTATCGCGGCCAGGCCGTGGCCGAGGCGTTCCGCGCGGCGTGGCTGGCGTCGCTGGCGCGGCGCGAGGACTGGCCGGCGTTCCGCGCCGCGTGGTCGCCCGCGATCAAGGACGTCGCGCTGCGCTGCGCCGAGCTCGACGCGCGCCAGGTCACCGGCGGCGCCGACGCGCAGTGGGCGAAGGACGCGCAGGCGCTTTGGCGCGGCACCGGCAAGGCGCTGCCCGACGGCTGCGACGCGCCGCTCGCGATCCTCGCCGCCAAGGGCGGGCTGCCGCCGGAGCTGCGCTGGGAGCGCATCGACAAGGCCGCGGCCGAATGGCAGCCGGCGGTGATGCGCGCGGCCGCGCGCGGGTTGCCGGCGGACCAGTTCGCGCTCGCCAACGACTACGCGGCGTTCTTCGAGGCCGTGCAGGACCGCGCGCTGTCGTGGCCGAAGACGCCGCGCAGCCGGATGATGGCCTCGCAGGGCCTGGCGCGGCTTGCAAAGTCGACGCCGGTGGCCGCCGAGAACGCGCTGCCGCGCTTCGCCGGCGCGCTCGGCTTCACCGAGGCCGATCGCGGCCGCGTGCTGTACCAGGTCGCGCTGTGGACCGCGGCGTCCTACGAGCCGGAGTCCGCGCGCCGGCTCGCCGCGGTGCCGGCGTCTGCCTACGACGCGCGACTGCACGAATGGCAGGCGCGCGAGGCGCTGGCGCGCTCGGACTGGAAGGGCGCGCTGGCCGCGATCCGGGCGATGGGCGACGCGCAGCGCGGCGACTCGCGCTGGACCTACTTCGCCGCGCGCCTGTCCGAGCTCACCGGCGACAAGGCCGGCGCGCAGGCGCTGTACGCGGCGGCCGCGCGCAAACCCGACTTCCACGGCTTCCTCGCCGCCGATCGCCTCGGCCAGCCCTATGCGCTGTGTCCGTGGGTGGTGCGCGACGACGCCGCGGCAAAGGCGGCGGTGGCGCGCGACCCGGCGCTGGTGCGCGCGATCGCGCTCAACCGCATCGACCGCGCGGGCTGGGCCGGGCGCGAATGGGACGACGCGCTCTCGCGCTTCGACGACGTCCAGCGCCGGCTGGCGATCGAGGTCGCGCAGGACAACGGCTGGTTCGACCGCGGCGTGTTCGGCCTGCGCGCCAGCGAGCATCCCGACGAGTTGCGGCTGTACGAGATCCGCTTCCCGATCCACCACGCCGAGACCATCCGCCGCGAGGCGGCGAAGAACCAGCTCGACCCGGCCTGGGTCGCGGCCGAGATCCGCGCCGAGAGCATCTTCAACCCGCGCGCGCGCTCGTCCGCCAACGCGATGGGGTTGATGCAGGTGGTGCCGGCCACCGGCGCCGCGGTCGCCAAGCGGATCGGCGTTCCCTACGCGGGCGCGTCCAGCCTGTACGACTCCGACACCAACATCGCCATCGGCAGCGCCTACCTGCGGCAGATGGAGGACAAGTACGGCCAGCCCTACGTCGCCATCGCCGCCTACAACGCCGGTCCCTCGCCGGTGGCGCGCTGGCAGTCGCAGCGCCCGTCGATGGACCCGGACTTCTGGATCGAGACCATCAGCTACAAGGAAACCCGCGACTACGTCGCGCGCGTGCTCGCCTTCAGCGTGCTCTACGACTGGCGCATGAACGGCGACGCGCTGCCGGTGAGCCAGCGCCTGCGCGGGCAGTCGACCGGCCCGCGCAAGCAGTTCGCGTGCCCGGTGACGGAGGCATCGAAGGGCTGAGGAACGCTCGTTCCTCCGGATCGCAGCCAGGCGGCGCGAAGGCCGGCGGGAGCGCGCGGCAACCGCAGATCGGGGCTCCAGCCCCGATGATCGCCATCCGATGCCAGCAGGAGCGCAACCTGCAGGGGGCGTGGAAGACGGGCATCATCCTCCCATGCAGACCTATCTCGTAGGCGGCGCGGTGCGCGACCGGTTGCTGGGCATCGAGCCCGGCGACCGCGACTACGTCGTCGTGGGCGCGACGCCGGAGGCGATGCTGGCGGCGGGGTTCAAGCCGGTCGGGCGCGACTTCCCGGTGTTCCTGCACCCGGATACCGGCGAGGAGCACGCGCTCGCGCGCACCGAGCGCAAGTCCGGGCGCGGCTACCGCGGCTTCGTGGTGCACGCCGATCCATCGGTGACGCTGGAGCAGGACCTGGAGCGTCGCGACTTCACCATCAACGCGATCGCGCAGGATGCCGACGGCAACCTCGTCGATCCCTTCGGCGGCGCGCGCGATATCCAGGCGCGCGTGCTGCGCCACGTCGGCCCCGCCTTCGTCGAGGATCCGCTGCGGGTGCTGCGCGCCGCGCGCTTCATGGCGCGCTTCGCGGGGCTGGGCTTCACGGTGGCGCCGGAAACGATGGCGCTGATGCGGCAGGTCGTCGATTCCGGCGAGCTCGACGCACTGGCGTCCGAGCGCGTGTGGCAGGAGCTGGCGAAGGCGCTGGCGTCGGCACGGCCCTCGTCGTTCGTGCGCACGCTGCGCGAATGCGGCGCGCTGGCCGCCGTGCTGCCCGAGGTCGACGCGCTCTACGGCGTGCCGCAGCGCGCCGAATACCATCCGGAAGTCGACACCGGCGCGCACGTCGAACTGGTCTGCGACATGGCCGCGTCGCTCGCGCCGGGCGACGCGTTGGTCGGCTTCGCCGCGCTGACGCACGATCTCGGCAAGGCGCTCACGCCCGCCGACGAGCTGCCGCGCCACGTCATGCACGAGCAGCGCGGAGTCGCGCCGCTGCGCGCGCTGTGCGAGCGGCTCAAGGTACCGACCGCGCATCGCGAGCTCGCCACGATGGCCTGCCGCGAGCACCTCAACGTGCACCGCCTGTTCGAGCTGCGCGACCAGACCGTGCACGACCTGCTCGCGCGCTGCGACGCCTTCCGCAAGCCCGAGCGCATCGCCAGCCTGGCGATCGCCTGCGAGGCGGACAAACGCGGCCGCGCCGGCCTGCAGGACGAACCCTATCCCCAGCGCGGGGAGCTGCTGCGGCTGCACGCCGCCGCGCAAGCGGTGCGCGCGGCCGACGTCGCCGGCGACGGCCTCGCCGGCCCGGCGCTGGGCGAGGCGCTGCGCAAGGCGCGCGTCGCCGCGATCCATCGCGCCCGCGCGCAGGCGCCCGGCGCATGAACCGGCGTCAGATGCTGATCCGCCAGCCGCGCCGGTCCATCCACCACGCGACGATCCACCAGAACGCGGTGAATGCGAGCGCGAACGCCAGCGACGGCAGGTACGGACCGAAGCGCGGCGTCATCCAGCCGGCGAAGCCCGCCTCGTAGATCGGCGCCCACCAGCCGAGCGCCGCGAAGACGTACACCATCAGCGCCGAGCCCGCGTAGGCGGCGATGGCGTTGACGCCGAAACCGCGGCCGATCGCCGGCCAGCCCCGCACGTCGACCAGCGCGTGCGCCGACGCCAGCGCGAGCATCGCCCAGCCGCCGGTCCACAGCACGTAGGACGACGTCCACAGGTTCTTGTTGAGCGGAAACGCCTGCGCCCACACCGCGCCGAGCGCGAGCGCGACGAAGCCCGCGATCCACAGCCGCCGCGCTTCGCCGCCGCGCAACCACGCGCCCGCGCGCAGTCCGAGCAGCGTGGTGGCGATCGCCGGCAGCGTGCTCAGCAGGCCTTCCGGATCGTGGCCGCGCCCGGTGGCGGGATCGAACAGGTAGGCGTGCGCGCCGAGCATCGCCGTGTCCACGCGGCTGGCGAGGTTGGTCCACGGCTCGAAGCCGCCGCCGAACGCCAGCAGCGCCCAGTAGCCGGCCAGCAGCGCCGCGATGCACAGCCACTGCCCGCGCGCGCGCAGGTGCAGCGCCAGCAGGCCCGCGGCCGCGAAGCAGACGCCGATCCGCTGCAGCACGCCCCAGGGGCGGAAATGCGGCTTGTCGAGCAGCCACCACGCCAGCAGGTGCAGCAGCAGGCCGAGGCAGACGATGCGCCCGGCGCGCAGCAGCACCGCGCGCCGCAGGCGGCCACGATCGACGCCCGCTTCCAGTCGCGGCAGCACGCCCAGCGCGATCGACACGCCGACGATGAAGAGGAAGAATGGGAACACCAGGTCGGTCGGCGTGCAGCCGTTCCACTCCGAGTGCTCGAGCGGCCAGTAGACGTGGCCCCAGTCGCCGGGGTCATTGACCAGCAGCATCGCCGCGACGGTGAGGCCGCGCAGGGCGTCGACGGAGGCGTAGCGGCGTGATCCGGTCATGATCCATCCCCGTCATTCGTAGGAGCGCACCCGGGCGCGACCTGGTCCTACCTGCGAAGGCAGGTCGCGCCCGGGCGCGCTCCTACAGCGGCACGCCAGCGATCCAGGTGCCGGCGACCTGCAGCGCGTCGTCGAGCAGCACCAGATCCGCGGCCTGGCCGGGTGCGATGCGGCCGCGGCGATCGTCGATGCGCAGGAAGCGCGCGGGGTACAGCGACGCCATCCGCGCCGCCTCCTCCAGCGGCAGGCCCAGCATCGACACCGCGTTGCGCACCGCGGTCGCCATGTCGAGCGCGGAGCCGGCCAATGCGCCGGCGGCATTGCGCACCACGCCGTCGCGCGCGGTGATGGTCTCGCCGTACAGCAGGTAGTCGGGATCGTCCGCACCCACCGGCGGCATCGCGTCGGTGACCAGGAACAGCTTGCCGCGCGGCTTGGCCGCCAGCGCCACGCGCAGGCTGGCCGGGTGCACGTGCACGCCGTCGGCGATGATCCCGCACCAGGCCTCGCGGTCTTCCAGCGCCGCGCCGACCGCGCCGGGCTCGCGCCCCTGCAGCGGCGACATCGCGTTGTACAGGTGGGTGAAGCCGCGCACGCCGGCGGCGATTCCCGCGCG
This sequence comes from Luteimonas sp., assembly GCA_035539095.1. Lineage (GTDB taxonomy): Bacteria > Pseudomonadota > Gammaproteobacteria > Xanthomonadales > Xanthomonadaceae > Luteimonas. The sequence continues at coordinate 149,194 of DATLJE010000009.1, read as the reverse complement.
CGCCTGCTCGTAGCTGGCCGCGGTGTGGCCGGCGGCGACGATCGCGCCGCGCGCGGCGAACGCGCGGATCGCGTCGGCCGCCACCTGCTCCGGCGCCAGCGTCAGCAGGGTGACGCCGCTGTCGAGCGAGGTGGCGAGCGCGATCTCCGCCGCGTCGGGCACGCGGAACTTGCCGGCGTCGTGGGTGCCCTTGCGCGCCGGCGCCAGGTACGGGCCTTCGAGGTGGATGCCGAGCACGCCCGGCACGCCGCGCGCGATCGCCTCGCGCACCGCGTCGATCGCCGCGCGCATGACGTCGAGGTCGTCGCTGATCAGCGTCGGCAGCAGACCGGTGGTGCCGAAGCGGCGGTGCGCGCGCGCGATCGCGGCGATGGCCTCGACCGTGGGCGCGTTGTTGAACAGCACGCCGCCGCCGCCGTTGACCTGGGCGTCGATGAAGCCGGGCAGCAGCGTGCCGCCGCGCAGGTCGCGCACGTCGGCGTCGCGCAGGCGCGGGTCGTCGTCGCACACCACCGCGGCGATGTCGCCGCCTTCGAGCAGCACCGTGACGCCCTCGCGCAGGCCGTCGTCGAGCAGCACGCGCGCGTTGGCCAGCGCGGTCGCCATCAGACCGTCTCCGTCACCTTGTTCAGGTGCGGCGGCACGTCCGGGTCGAAGCCGCGCCGCAGCGCCAGCGCGTTGATCGCGCGGTAGAAGCTCTGCACCACCAGCAGCGGCGCGCAGGCCGGGTGCGGCGCGGGCGCCAGCGGCAGTTCGCCCGCGCCGGCGCCGTCACCGGCGATCCACGTCGGCGCGCCGCGCGCGCGGAATTCCCCGGCCAGCGCGCGCGTGCCGGCGCCGGTCTCGTCCGGCAGCGCGAATGCCAGCACCGGGAAGCCCGGCCCCACCAGCGCCATCGGCCCGTGCCGCACCTCGGCCGAACTGAAGGCCTCGGCGTGCAGGCCGCAGGTTTCCTTGAACTTGAGCGCGGCCTCCTGCGCGGCCGCCAGGCCGAGCCCGCGACCGAGCACGAACAGGTTGCGCGCGTCCTGCAATCCCTTCACCAGCGGCGACCAGTCGCATTCCCAGGCTACGCGCAGCGCATCGGGCAATGCGTCGAGCGCGCCGAGCAGCGGCGGCGCGCCCTTCCAGCACGCGCCCAGCTGCAGGATCGCCGCCAGCGAGGCGAGGTAGCTCTTGGTCGCCGCCACGCTGCGCTCCGCGCCCGCGTGCAGCGGCAGCACGGTGTCGGCCATGCGCGCGAGCGGCGAGTCCTCGACGTTGACCAGCGCGACCACGCGCGCGCCGGCCTCGCGCGCGGCCTGCGCATTGCGCAGCAGGTCCGGGCTCTTGCCCGACTGCGAGATCACGACGTACAGCGCGCCGCGCAGCGCCGGCGTGGCGCCATAGACCGAGCCCACCGACGGCGAGGCCGAGGCGGTGACGATGCCCAGCTGGGTCTCGAACAGGTATTTGGCGTAGGTCGCCGCGTGGTCGGAGCTGCCGCGCGCGCAGGTCACCGCGAACGGTGGCGGCGCGCGGCGCAGGTCGGCGCACAGCGCCTCGACCGCGTCGCGGTTGCGCGCGAACTGCCGCGCGACCACGTCGCCGGCCTCCGCGGCCTCGCGGAACATCAGGGTCGAATCCGCCGCGCGCGCCATCGCGCTCAAGCCTCGCGCTCGGGCTGCGCGGCGCGTCCGCCGCCGGCGTTGCCGCGCGGGCGCATCGGCGCGGTCGATCCGCGCACCACCAGCTGCGGCACGAAGCCCTGGTTGCGCACCTCCAGCGGATGCTCGTCGTAGGCGTCCTGGCGCAGCGTGCCGGCGAGCAGGCGGGTCGCGTGGCGCGCGATCTCCTCGGTCGCCTGCTTGGCGGTGGTCAGCGCCGGCCAGGACTGCTTGGAGATCGGGCTGTCCTCGAAGCCGGCGATCGACAGCTCGTAGGGCACGTCGATGCCGGCCGACTTGGCCGCCGCCAGCACGCCGGCCGCGATCTCGTCGTTGGAGCCGAAGATCGCGGTCGGCGGCTCGCGCAGCGCCAGCAGCCGGCGTGCGCCGCGGAAGCCGTCGTCGAAGGTGTAGTCGCCGGGCACGACGAGGTGCTTGTCGAGTGTGATGCCGTAGTCCTTGAGCGCGTCCTCGTAGCCCTGGTAGCGCTCCTGGCTGGAGCGGTGCGCCGCCCCGCCCCACAGGAAGCCGATGCGCTGGTGGCCGAGCTGGATCAGGTGCTCGGTGATCTCGTAGGCGGCGTCGCGGTCGTCGACGAACACGCACGGATGCCCGTCCTTCGGATCCTCGGTGGCGGCGATGATCCGCACCAGCTTCACGCCGCGCGCGGCCAGCGCTTCGACCAGCTCGGCCGACTCGGACATCGGCGCGGTCAGCACCAGCCCCGCCAGGCGCGAGCGCCGCGCCCACTCGCCCAGCTCGTCGGCCAGCAGCGGCGAGCTCGAGTCGCAGGGATGGATCTGCAGATCGAAGCCGGTCTCGCGGCAGGCGGCAAGCACGCCGTTCTGCACGCCGATGATGTGGTAGGGGTTCGGGTTGTCGTAGACCAGGCCGATCACGTAGGGCGTGGCGCTGCGCAGGCTGCGCGCGGACGGGTCCGGCTCGTAGTCGAGCTCGGCGATGGCGTGCAGCACGCGCGCTCGCGTGGCCTGCATCACCGACGGCTCGTTGTTGATCACCCGCGACACCGTCTTGAGCGAGACCTTGGCCCGCTCCGCGACGTCCTTGATGGTGGGCCTGCGCATCTCAGCCACCGCCTAGCCCTTGCCCGGTCGCGCTCATGCCCCGCCCTTCGCGATGCCCGCGCCGCGCGTAATAGAGGATATACAGGTAGCAAGGCACCACCAGCGCGGCGAACACCAGCTGGAAGTCGTGCTGCTGCTTGAGCAGCGCGAACAGCTGCGGGATCACCGCGCCGCCGGCGATGCCCATGATCAGCAGCGCCGAGCCCATCTCGGTGAAGCGCCCCAGGCCGCGGATCGCCAGCGGGAAGATCGCCGGCCACATCATCGCGTTGGCGAAGCCGAGCGCGGCGACGAAGCCCACCGAGGCGTAGCCGTGAGTGGCGTATGCGCCCAGCGCGAGCACCACGCCGAGCACCGCCGAGAGCGCGAGGTAGCGCTCCTGCGACACGAAGCGCGGGATCAGCGCCAGTCCGGCGAGGTAGCCCAGCAGCATCGCGGCGAGCGTGAACGAAGTGAAGAACTTGGTGCTGTCCAGCGGCAGCCCGAAGCCCTGCCCGTAGATGCCGATCGCATCGCCCGCCATCACCTCCACGCCGACGTAGACGAAGATGCACAGCGCGCCCAGCCACACGTGCGGGAACGCGAACAGGCTGGCCTTGCGCGCGCCGCCGCCCGCGGGCGTGGCGTTGGCGTCCTCGGCGCGGACCTCGGGCAGCGGCGAGAACACGATGCCGACCCCGAGCAGCGCCAGCAGCCCGGCCATCACCAGGTACGGCGTGCGTACGCGGGCCGCGAACTCCGCCAGCAGCGCGTCCTTGCCGGCGGCGTCGGTGCCCGCGACCTGCGCGGCGAGGTCGCCCATGCCGTGCAGCACGAAGGCGCCGATCAGCAGCGGCGCGAGGATGCCGGCGCACTTGTTGCAGATCCCCATCACCGCGATGCGCTGCGCGGCGCTCTCGATCGGGCCGAGGATGCTGATGTAGGGGTTGGCCGCGGTCTGCAGGATCGCCAGCCCGGCCCCGATCAGGAACACCCCGCCCACCGCGCCGGGGTAGACGCGCGCGGTGGTGCATTCGCCGAACACCGCCGCGCCCACCGCCATCACCAGCAGCCCCAGCGCCATGCCCTTCTTCATGCCGGTGCGGCGCAGCAGCCAGGACGAGGGCAGCGCCAGGCAGAAGTAGGAGATGTAGAACGCGCTCGGGATCAGGAAGGCCAGCGCCTCGCTGACGTCGAAGGCGAGCCTGGCGAACGAGATCAGCGGCCCGTTGAGCCAGGTGACGAAGCCGAAAATGAAGAACAGCAGCCCGATGATGGCGATCGAGCCGGCGGTGCCGGCGCTTTTCGATGCGGTGGCGACGACGGCCATGGACGATGTCTCCTGTGCGCGCGGAATGCGACCCGGCCGCCGCGCACGATGACGCGCGGGACAGCCTCGGGAACAACGTTGTCATACTTTTCCCGGAACGGCCACGGTTTTCGCGTCCCGGATGCCGTTGTTGCGCAATCGGCGCTGCTGCGGCGCAGCATCGCCTGTCCCGTTGCTGCACTGCACGAAGGCCAAACCCGCGGCTATTGGGTGCACCATTGCACGTAAAGGAATTGGAACCATGCGATCAACGACAGATTTGTCACCTCCAGACGACCACCGGTCATTCCCCGGCGGCCACGTGTTGACATCGTTGTCAACGCGCTCCCACACTCCGGCCCACCTCGCCAACCCCGCCCCGTGCGGGCTTGGCAACCGACCGGAGAGCACGTGCCCGCAGCCGCCCGCCCGATGCCAGTGGACGCCATGAGCCGCGCAGGCGCGCCGTTCATCGCGGCCGACGTGGGCGGCACCCACGTGCGCATCGGCCTGGTCCGCGCCAGCGGCGATCCGGCGCATCCGGTCAGCGTGCTGCGGTACCGCAAGTACGTCTGCGCGCAGTACCCGGGGCTGGCCGAGATCATCGAGGACTTCGTCTCCGGCCTCGACGGCGTGGCCGTCACCGAGGGCGCGATCGCCAGCGCCGGCTACGCGCTCGAGGACGGCTCGCTGATCACCGTCAACCTGCCGTGGCGGGTGTCGCTGGACGAGATCCGCTCACGGCTGGGCTTCCGCGCCTTCCGCCTGGTCAACGACTTCGAGGCGGTGGCGCACGCGGCGGCCTATGTCGATGCCAGCGAGGTGCTGCAGCTCACCGGGCCCGAGAGCGCGCCGCCCGGCCCGACCCTGGTGGTCGGCCCCGGCACCGGCCTCGGCGCCGCGGTGTGGATCCCGACCGCGCACGGCCCGGTGGTGCTCGCCACCGAGGCCGGGCAGGCCGCGCTGACCACCGGCACCGAGCTGGAAATGGCGCTGCTGCGGCAGATGCTCGGCCAGCGCAGCCACGTGCCGGTGGAGCACGCACTTTCCGGCCCCGGCCTGATGAACCTGCATGCGGCGCTGTGCGCGCTCGAGGGCGTCGAGTCCGGCTACGCCACGCCGGACGCGATCACCGCCGCCGCGCTCGCCGGCGACGACGCGCGCGCGCGCCGGGCGCTGGAGGTGTTCTGCGGCCTGCTGGGCAGCGTCGTCGGCGATATGGCGCTGCTGTACGGCGTGCAGGGCGGCATCTACCTCGCGGGCGGGATCCTGCCGCAGATCCGCGAATTCGTGCTGCAAAGCAGCTTCGTCGACCGCTTCCTCAACAAGGGGCCGATGCGCGAGGCGCTGGAACGGATCCCCGTGAAGCTGGTCGAGCACGGCCAGCTGGGCGTGATCGGGGCGGCGAGCTGGTACCTGTCCGGCGCCGGGGAGGCGCGGGCGCAGGCGTAACAGGGCCGGTGCGTAAGCGACGCCGTCGCGACGGGCATTGGCCGGGCAACACGACCACCACGGCGGGACCACGCAGCCGACGCCGGGCCAATCCAAACACACGACGGAGAGAGACCATGACGTACCGCAAAACCGCACTGTCCGCCGCGATCGTCGCGTGCCTGGGCTTCACGGCACAGGTCCATGCGCAGGACAGCCAGCCGCAGGAAAACCAGGCGCAGGCCGGCGACCAGGCCACGCAGCGAAATGCAGACCCGCAGGACGTCACCGAGATGGGCACCGTCACCGTGGTCGGCATCCGCGGCAGCATGGAGCGCTCGCTCGACGCCAAGCGCGAGGCGAAGTCGCACGTGGACGTGGTCAGCGCCGAGGACATCGGCAAGCTGCCGGCCAAGAACGTCGCCGACACCCTGCAGCGCCTGCCGGGCGTGAACATCAGTTCGTCCAGCGCCACCGAGGGCGGCTTCGACGAAAGCGACCGCGTCAGCCTGCGCGGCACCAGCCCGAGCCTGACCCAGACCCTGGTCAACGGCCACACCGTCGGCACCGGCGACTGGTTCGTGCTCAGTCAGGTGCAGACCGTGGGCCGCAGCGTGAGCTACAGCCTGCTGCCGGCCGAGATCGTCAGCCAGGTGGTGGTGCACAAGTCGTCGGAAGCCAGGTTGACCGAAGGCGGCAGCGCCGGCTCGGTCGACATCATCACCCGCAGGCCGCTGCAGTTCGCCGACCCGTTCACCGCCGAGGCCAACGTCGGCGCGGTCTATTCCGACCTGCCCGGCGACACCAAGCCGCAGTTCGACGCCCTGCTCAACTGGAAGAACGACGCCGGCACCGCCGGCATCCTGTTCCAGGCGTTCTACGAGAAGCGCAGCCTGCGCCGCGACGGCCAGGAAGTGGTGGGCGGCTTCCTGCCGATCGCCGCCGACGCGCCGGTCACCGCCACCAACCCCGACCTGGCCGGCGTGCTCTACCCGAACCTGATCGGCTCGACGTTCTTCGAGCAGACCCGCGAGCGCAAGGGCGGCGTGCTGGATATCCAGATCAAGCCGTCCGACAACCTGACGCTCGGCCTCAACGCCTTCTATTCCAAGCTCGAGGCGGACAACTACAACCGCAACTACATGCTGTGGAACAGCCAGTACGTGGCGAACACCGCGCCGCAGCCCGGCTACACCATCGAGAACGGCGTGCTGACCCACGCCGAGTACGCCGAAGGCACTGGCCCGGTGGTCGCGCGCGGCGTGTACGACATGATCTCGCGGCCCAAGGCCAGCTCCGAGTCCAAGTACGTCACCCTCGACGCCGACTGGCAGGCCACGGATGCGCTGGGCTTCAAGTTCCAGGCCGGCACCACCGAAGGCCACGGCCGCAGCCCGACCCAGGACGTGATCGAGACCGGCTTCGGCGGCAACGCCGCCACCGGCTGGTCGATGCACGGCCCCGGCAGCCCGGTCGACTGGCACATCGGCGGCGACAACGCCTCGCCGTCCGGGATCCTGCCCTCGTTCGGCTGGATCTTCGGCGGCCAGGCCATCAACGTGCTCGACAAGGAGGACTGGGGCCAGGCCGACGGCGAGATCTACTTCGGCGACAGCGTGCTCTCGACCCTGGACTTCGGCGTGCGCTATTCCGAGCACACGCGCGAGAACAAGAACGAGATCGCGCAGGGCCCGAACTTCGCCACCGACTGGCAGAACATCGCCAACTACCCGACCGAGCACGGCAACTACCCGGGCGACTACGGCGACGGCATCGGGGGCGACATCCCCACCGGCATCTGGTTCTACACGCCCGGCCAGCTGGCCGCGTTCAACGACCAGTACGCCAACCGCGACCCGGTCTCGCGCTTCTACTGGCAGGACCTGTACAGCGTGAAGGAGAGGAGCGGCGCGGCCTACGTGCAGGCCAACTTCGAGGGCGACCGCTGGAGCGGCAACTTCGGCCTGCGCTACGTGCGCACCCAGCAGCGTATCGTCACCAACGTCGCGGTCAGCCCGACGATCCCGGTCGAGGACCAGCCCGAGGGCACGGTCAACGGCTCGGCGTTCGGCCCCTACCTGCCCACGCTCAGCCGCAAGTCGTACAACGAGCTGCTGCCGAGCGCGAATTTCCGCTTCAACCTCACCGACGACCTGGTGGCGCGCCTGGCGGCATCCAAGACGCTCACGCGACCGGACTTCTCGGCGCTGGCCGGCTCGGTGTCGCTGGACGACCTGACCCACACCGGCAGCGGCGGCAACCCCGACCTCGACCCGATCGTCTCGACCAACTTCGACGCCGCGCTGGAGTGGTACTTCGCCCCGCGCGCGCTGCTGTCGGCGAGCGTGTTCTCGATGCGGATGAAGGACTACGTCACCTTCGGCACCTCGACCCAGATGTTCATCGACCAGCAGGCCAGCCAAGGCCAGCCGACACCGGTGCTCTCGGCCTACCAGGTGTCGAGCCCGGTCAACACCGACGCCAAGGTCAAGGGCTTCGAGCTCGACTACCAGCAGCCGATCGGCGAGAACTTCGGCGTCAACGCCAACTACACCTACGCCGACAGCAGCTCCGACGGCGACAAGCCGGTGTTCGGCACCTCCAAGAACACCTACAACCTGTCGGGCTACTTCGAGAACGACCGCTTCAATGCGCGCCTGACCTACACCTACCGCTCGCAGTTCTACGCCGGCGTGGCGCGCACGGACGACTTCTTCCAGGACGACATCAGCAACGTCTCCGCCTCGCTGGGTTTCAAGGCCACCGACTGGCTGTCGATCACCCTCGACGCGCTCAACCTCAACGATCCCAAGCTCAAGTACTACAGCCAGACCGGCGACAACCCGAAGCTGCCGTACGCGTTCTACTCCAACGGCCGCCAGTACTACCTCAACTTCCATTTCAAGTTCTGAGCGCGGCCAAGGCCTGCGCTACCCTCCGCGGGCCCGGGGTTTCCGGGCCCGTTCTTTTTGGAATCGCCATGAACCTTCGCCATCTCCTCGTGCTCCTCGCACTGCTGCCGGCCTCGGCGCTCGCAGCGCCGGCCGATGCGGACGCCCCGGCGCGCGCGCCGCTGTCGCTGGTCCCCGAGCCCGCCTCGCTCGAATCGCGCGTGGGCGCGTTCGAGCTGCGCGCGGACACGCCGCTGGTGGCCAACGGCGAGCAGGCGCGGGAAGTCGCGGCGCAGTTCGCCGGCTACCTGCAACGCAGCCGCGGCATCTCGCCGCCGGTCCGCGACGGGGCGCCCGCAGGCGAGGCCGCGGTCGAGTTCCGGATCGCGCCGGCCGCCGCGGACGCGTCGCCCGAGGCGTACACGCTCGACGTCTCGCCCCGCCGCATCGTGGTCGGCGCCGGGGACCCGCGCGGCCTGTTCTACGGCGCGGTGACGCTGTGGCAGCTGGCCACGCTCGATGCGCGCGAGCCGGTGCGCATCCCGTCGCTGCGCATCGAGGACGCGCCGCGCTTCGCCTGGCGCGGGCTGATGCTCGACTCCGCGCGCCACTTCCAGTCGGTCGACGAGATCGAACGCCTGCTCGACGCGATGGCGCTGCACAAGCTCAACACCTTCCACTGGCACCTCACCGACGACCAAGGCTGGCGGCTGCAGATCCGCAAGTATCCGAAGCTCACGCAGGTCGGCGGCTGCCGCATCCCCGCCGGCGACGGCGGCGTCGACCCGCGCACCGGCAAGCCGGCGCCGTACTGCGGCTTCTACACGCAGGAGCAGGTGCGCGCGATCGTGCGCTACGCCGCGCAGCGCTACATCACCGTGGTGCCGGAGATCGACATCCCCGGCCACGCGCAGGCGGCGGTGGCGTCCTATCCGCGGCTGGGCAGCGTGGAAAGCCCGACGCGCGTGTCCAGCCAGTGGGGCGTGCACAAGTACCTGTTCAACGCCGACGAGGACACCTTCGGCTTCCTCGAGGACGTGATGGCGGAGGTGGCCGGGCTGTTCCCCGGCCGCTACGTGCACATCGGCGGCGACGAGGCGGTCAAGGACCAGTGGAAGGCCTCGCCGCGGGTGCAGGCGCGCATGCGCGAGCTCGGCGTCAGGGACGAGGCGCAGCTGCAGGGCTATTTCGTCAAGCGCATGGCGCGCTTCCTGGCCGCGCGCGGCAAGCGCGTCATCGGCTGGGACGAGATCCTCGAAGACGACCTGCCGGCCGACGCCGCGGTGATGTCCTGGCGCGGCACCGAGGGCGGCATCGAGGCCGCTGGCAAGGGCCACGACGTGGTGATGTCGCCGGTGTCGCACCTGTACCTCGACTACCTGCAAACCGATTCGCCGAACGAACCGCCGGGCCGCCCGACGCTGATCCCGCTGCGCAAGGCCTACGACTTCGAGCCGGTGCCGGCCGCGCTCACGCCCGACCAGGCGCGCCACGTCCTCGGGCTGCAGGCCAACACGTGGACCGAGCACATGCGCACGTTCGCGCGTGTCGAGCACGCGATTTTCCCGCGCATCGCCGCGGTGGCGGAAACCGGATGGACGCCGCGCGCGCGCAAGGACTACGCAAGCTTCCTGGCGCGGCTGCCGGCGCAGCTGGCGCGCTACCGCGGGCTCGGCATCGCGTACGCGCGGACGCCGGTCGAGGTGCGCATCGAAGGCGTGGCGGACGGCAAGGGCGAAATCGAGGCGACGCTGTCGCAGCCGCTCGGCCTTGGCGCGATCCGCTACACCACCGACGGCAGCGAGCCCACGGCCGCCTCGCCGCGCTACGCGGTGCCGCTGCGGCTGGCGCTGCCGGCGCGGATACGCGCGGCCGCGTTCGTCGACGGGCAGGCGCTGGCGCCCGCGACCGCGCGCCGCTTCGACGCCTCCTCGCTGCTGCGCCGCGAGGACGAGGAACTGGCGATGTGCAGCCAGGGCCTGATGCTGCGGCTGGAGGACGACGGCCCGCTGCGCGGCCCGCGCGCGATCTTCGACGTCGACATCTTCAACCCGTGCTGGCTGTGGCGCGACGCGCCGCTGGACGGCATCGCGTCGATCCAGGTGCGCGCGGGCCGCATCCCGTACTACTTCCAGCTCGCGGGCGACGAGTCCAACCGCAAGTTCGCGCCCGCGCACGCCGCGCACGGCGAACTCGAGGTGCGCGCGGGGTGCGGCGGCGAGCTGCTGGCCACGGTGCCGCTGCCGGCGCAGCCGGATGCGGATGGTTTCGTGACGCTCACCGCGCCGCTGGGCGCGCACGCCGCGCGCGCCGACCTTTGCCTCGTGTTCACCGGTGACACGCGGCCGACGATGTGGGTGCTGGACCGCATGCAGCTGGTTCCGGGGAAGTAGTCGCCAGCGATGCCCCCAACCGGCGCGGATGTGATCCCGAGCGTAGCGAGGGATCTGCCAGCGCGGGCGGAGAGAAGATCCCTCGCTGCGCTCGGGATGACAGGACTCTAGCCGGACAGTTTCGCCTCCAGGCGCAACAGCAGGTCGCGCAGCGGTGTCAGCGCGATCGCGAAGCCGGCCGCCACGCCCACCGCATCGGCCAGCACGTCGCGCGGATCCATCGAGCGGCTGCTGGTGAAGGCGAACTGCGCCAGCTCGATCGCCACGCCCAGCGCCAGCAGGCCCAGCGCCGCGCGCCACAGCGCGCGACGTCCCCGGTAGAGTTGCACGGCGCTGGCGGCGAGCAGGAAGAACGCGGCCGCGTGCTCGATCTTGTCGAAGCCCGGCGGCGTGCGCGGCAGGTCGCGCGCCGGCAGCAGGCAGGCGGCGAACACCACCGCCACCGCCAGCCACCACAGCGCCAGCCACGCGCGCGGATGCCGCAGCGGCTTGATGCCGCCCGGCGCCGTCACAGCCGGAAGCTCAGGTCGCCGGCCAGGAACGCAACGCCGAACTCCACCCCGCGCGCGAAGCCCATCGCCTGGAAGCGCTCGCCCATCGCCGCCGGCAGCGTCAGCTGCTTGGCCTGCTGGCGCAGCGCGTAGCGGCCGGCCTCGTCGGCGGCGCGCGCCTCCTGTTCGGCCAGCCGCTCGGCCAGGCCGTTGCCGACCAGCAGGCTGGCCTGCGAGCAGTAGCCGGCGAAGTCGAAGCCGGCCGCGGTGCCGGCCTCGGCCAGCGCGGTGAAGTCGACCGAGGCGGTGATGTCCTGCAGGCCGGGATGCGCGAACACGTCGCCGCTGACGCGATGGCGATGGAACGCGCGCAGCGTGCCGTCGCTGCGCACGGGCGAATAGAACTCGCGGCGCGGATAGCCGTAGTCGACGAACAGCAGCGCGCCGGCCTGCAGGCCGCCGACCACCGCCTGCAGCCAGTACGGCAGCTGCGGCAGCGCCTCGGAGCGGTAGCCGTCGGGCAGCGGCGCGCCGAGCTCGCGCTCGACGTGGCGCACAGCGGCCGACAACAGCGGGTCGGCCGGGCGGTCGGTGCGCATGAAGGCGCCGTCGCCGGCCAGCGCGACGTGCTCCTCGAACACCTCCCCGTCGCGGATGCAGAAGCGCGGCGTCGGCAGCGCGTCGATCACCTCGTTGGCGAACAGCACGCCGTTCCAGGGTTCGGCCAGCGGGCCGTCGAGCCACTCCACGCATTCGAACACCAGTGGCGTGAGCTTGCGCTGCAATCGCTCGCGCTGGCGCTCGCGCAGGTCGGCGCTGGGCTCCAGGATCGCGTAGCGCGCCGGCATCGCGTCGATCGCCATCAGCTGCTTGATCGCATGCTCGGCGAAGGCGCCGCTGCCGCCGCCGATCTCGACGAAGACGGCGTCCTCGCCGACCTGCCGCAGCACCGGCGCCACTGCCCCGGCGATGCACTGGGCGAAGAGGGAGCCGAGCTCGGGCGCGGTGACGAAGTCGCCGGCGCGGCCGAACTTGGTCGCCCCCGCGCTGTAGTAGCCCAGCCCCGGCGCGTACAGCGCCAACTCCATGAAGCGCGAGAACGGGATCGCGCCGCCGGCGGCGGCGACCTGCCCGCGGATCAGCGCCTGCAGGCGGGCGCTGTGCGCGAGAGCGTCGGCGTCGGCGTCGGGTGAGGCTGGGGACATCGGGTTTCCTGTTCGAACGACGGCCTTCGTAGGAGCGCCCCTCGGGCGCGATGCTTGCCCCGGCAAGGCCTGATCGCGCCCAGGGAGCGCTCCTGCCCGGTCCGGCATGGCGCTATGGTATCGGCATGACCGCCCCGCCACGTCCCGTCGCGCTCGTCACCGGTGCCGCCCGCCGCATCGGCGCGGCCATCGCGCGGCGCCTGTTCGTCGCCGGCTACGACCTGGCGCTGCACCACCGCGGCGGCGCGGAGGAGATGCGCGCGCTGGCGGCCGGCCTGGAGGTCGCGCGCCCCGGCAGCGTGCTGGTGCTGCAGGCGGACCTGGCCGAGTTCGACCGCCTGCCGGAGCTGGTGGCGCGCACCGTCGGCCGCTACGGCCGCCTCGACGCGCTGGTCAACAACGCCTCGGGCTTCCAGCCCACGCCGATCGGCGCCGCCACGCCGGCGCAGTGGGACGCGCTGTTCGCCAGCAACGCGCGCGCGCCGTTCTTCCTCGCCCAGGCCGCGGCGCCGCACCTGGCGGCGGCGAAGGGCGCGATCGTCAACATGGTCGACGTCTACGCGCAGCGACCGCTGCAGGGCCACGCCGTGTACTGCATGGCCAAGGCCGCGCTGGCGATGGCGACGAAGTCGCTGGCGCTGGAGCTGGCGCCGGCCGTGCGCGTCAACGCGATCGCGCCGGGCGCGATCATCTGGCCCCAGGGCGACCACGACGACGGCCGGCGCGCGGCGATGCTCGCGCGCACGCCGCTGGCGCGCACCGGCACGCCGGAGGAAATCGCCGAGGCGGTGCGCTGGCTGCTGCAGGACGCGACCTACTGCACCGGGCAGGTGCTGCGGCTGGATGGTGGCCGCTTGCTGGAGGATTGACGCAGGTCGGGCGTCGCGCCCGGGTGCGCTCCTACGAAAATCCGGGCCTCAGGACTTCGGCGCGAACGCCTGCGCCAGCGCGACGCCGCGGAAGGCTTCGGGCGTCTCGTTCGACACCGCGTAGCGGTACAGCGCCGCCGAATAGATGCCCGACAGCGCCGCCTGGTAGATCCCCAGCATCAGCACGCCGATCGCGAAGGCCACGCCCACCGCGATCGCCAGCACGATCGAGGCCTGCGCCGCCAGCAGCACCAATCCGACGCCGGCCAGCACCACCAGCACCGTGATCAGCCCGAACACCGCGCCGATGCCCACCTGGCCGATCGCGTTCTCGCCCCAGGTGCGCTTGAGCAGCGCCGTGCTCTGCTTGAGCGCGTCGATCGGGCCGATGTCGCGGCTGACCAGCACCGGCACCACCAGGAAGGTCGCCAGCGTCCACGCCGCGCCCAGCCCGCTGCCGAGCAGCCGGGCCAGGAAGTTGTCCTTGTGCTTCATCGCCTGCAGCAGCACGCCGACCGTGGCCGAGATCGCCGCGTAGCCCAGGATCGACGGCAGCCGCGACTTCGCCGCGTCTAGGCCGTCGCGCAGGGTCGGGTCGCCGCCGTCGAGCCGGATCATCGCCGCGCCGACCAGGGCGCAGTTGAAGAAGATGATCACGCTGTACTGGCAGAAGTAGAACAGGAAGCCGAACACCGCCCCGCCGATGCCAAAGCCGTCGGCGAACAGCCGCAGCGCGAACATCGGCAGCAGGAACGTCGCCAGCACCGCCAGCGTGGCCAGGCCCGACAGCACCGGGAACAGCATCAGCTCCTTGTCCGAACGCAGCACCGCCGCGCTCGCCTTGGCCAGTTCCCAACTGCGCGAAAGCTTCCCGAACATGCCCAGTCCTCCCGGTTGACGGCGCGATCGTGCAGCCGGCGCGGCGGCTTCGCAAGCGCCGGAAGTCACCTGGTACGACGGTCCGGTGCGGTGGGATGTGACCTGTCCCTGGCTCCTGTGGGAGCGGCTTCAGCCGCGAGCTTTTCTTCGGTCCGGCGGGTACAGCTCGCGGCTGAAGCCGCTCCCACGATCCCTGTCAGGCGGCGTCGAAGCCGGCGACGGGCGTCATTTCCACGTCGCGCTCGGGCGACTGCACCCACAGCCGCGCCAGCGTGTCGCCGCTGCGCGGCTCGACGAAGTCCGGCGCGATTTCCGCCAGCGGCCGCAGCACGAAGGCGTGGCGCAGCTCGTCGCGCGGCACGCGCAGGTGGCCCGGGCCTTCGACGATGCGGTCGTCGTAGAGCACCAGGTCGACGTCGAGGGTGCGGTCGCCGAAGCGCGGGCCGCCGCGGTCGCGGCCGTGCGCATCCTCGAGCGCGTGCAGCCAGGCGTCGAGCGCCTCGGGCTCGAGGTCGGTCTCCACCACCGCGGCGGCGTTGAGGAAGTCGCCGCCGTCGAAGCCGACCGCGCGCGTGCGGTAAACCCGCGACAGCCGCACCTGCCCGAAGCGCGCCCGCAGCTCGGCGATCGCCGAGCGCAGGTTGAGCTCGGGCGACAGGTTGCTGCCCAAGCTCAGGCAGGCGCGGGCCATGGCACGCTCAGTCGCCGGCCGCGGCCGGCGCGAGGCGCAGGCCGGCCAGCGCCGCGCCCAGCTCGGCGCCGCCGGGCTGCTGGAACACCCGCAGCCCGAACTCCGGCAGCACCGCCAGCAGGTGGTCGAAGATGTCGCCGGCCAGGTTCTCGTACGGCACCCAGCGCACATCGGCCGAGAAGCAGTACACCTGCAGCGGCAGGCCGGTGGGCGTGGGCTCGAGCTGGCGCACCATCAGCGTCATGTCGTGCGCCACGCCCGGGTGCGCGCGCAGGTAGGAGGTCATGTAGGCGCGGAACGTGCCGAGGTTGGTCGCGCGGCGGTTGTTGACCGGGTCCTTGCCGGCCGCCTCGAGCTTGGCGTTGTAGTCCGCAAGCTCGGCCTTCTGCGTGTCCAGGTAGTCGTCGATCAGCGCGAAGCGACGCAGCCGCTGCCGCTCCTCCGGCTCGAGGAAGCGCACCGAGGTCTGGTCGATCAGCAGCGAGCGCTTGATCCGGCGCCCGCCGAAGTCGGTCATCCCGCGCCAGTTGCGGTAGCTCTCGCTGATCAGCGACCAGGTCGGGATGGTGCTGATCGTCTTGTCCCAGTTCTGCACCTTGACCGTGTGCAGGCTGATGTCGACCACGTCGCCGTCGGCGTTCTGGCTGGGCATCTCGATCCAGTCGCCCACGCGCAGCATGTCGTTGCTCGACAGCTGCACCGACGCCACCAGCGAGAGGATGGTGTCCTTGAACACCAGCATCAGCACCGCGGTCATCGCGCCCAGCCCGGTCAGCAGCACCAGCGGCGACTTGCCCACCAGCGAGGCGATGACGAGCACGATGGCGACGACGTACACGCCGATCCTGGCCAGCTGCAGGTAGCCCTTGATCGGGCGCCGCACGGCGTGGCGGCTGGTCTGCTCGTAGATGTCGTTGAGCGCGTCGAACAGGTTGCCGATCGCCATCGCCACGGTCAGCGCGACGTACGCCAGCGCGACGTTGCGCACCACCACGTCCAGCCAGTCCGGCACGCCCGGCACCAGCACGATGCCGCCGAGCACCACCAGCGCCGGCACCACGTTGGCCAGCCGCGCGAGCACGCGGCGGCCCATGATCGCGTCGTCCCACTTGCTGGGCGAAGCCTTGGCCAGGCGCCCGACGATGGCGAGCAGCACCCGCCGCGCCAGCCAGTTGGCGATCCACGCGACCAGCGCCAGCGCGAGCAGCGCGACGAGCGTGGCGGCGAAGGGAATCCCGGCCAGCGGCCGGACGAGGCTCGAATCGATGAACTCCTGCATGCCCTACAGGGTAGCGGCCGTGCGCTCGATGATCACCCCCACGGCGCGCGCGCCGCGCACCGCGCCGGGCTTGGCGAGCTTCAGGCGCACGCGCGACACGCCGAATTCATCGAGGATGACCGCCGCCACGCGCTCGGCCAGCGTCTCGACCAGGCCGAAGCCGGACTGCGACACGTACTCGACCACGCGCTTGCTCACCGCCTTGTAGTCGAGCGTGTGCGCGATGTCGTCGCTGGCCGCCGGCACGCGGTTGTCGAACTCCATCTCGATGTCGAACACCAACGGCTGGCGGATGCGCCGCTCCCACTCGTAGATGCCGATGAGCGCCTCGACTTCGAGGGCTTCGATGAAGACGGTGTCCATAAGGGGCCGTGGTTGATGGTGGTTGAGGGTGGGTGATTGGCAAAGGCGCCCGGCATGTGGCTGTCACCGCGGGCGCAGGGAGGGATCCGGCCGTTCGAAAGCTGCGCGTGGAGATCCCTCGCTACGCTCGGGATGACAACGGCGTCATCCTTCGCGAACCATCCGTCACGAATCAGCGCCCGCCGCCGCCAGCGGCGGCAGCGTCGCCATGTCCCAGCGCGGCGTCGCGTGCACCGCGGCGTCGTCGCGCTGGCCAGCCTGCAGGCGCAGGGCGCCGGCGAAGGCGATCATGGCGCCGTTGTCGGTGCACAGCGCCGGGCGCGGGAAGCAGGCCCTGCCGCCGCGCTGTTCGCACATCGCCTGCAGTTTCGCGCGCAGGCGGCGGTTGGCGCCGACGCCGCCGGCGACCACCAGCACGTCGCAGCCGGCCGCATCGAGCGCGCGCTCGCACTTGATCGCCAGGGTGTCGACCACCGCGTCCTCGAAGCCGCGCGCGATGTCGGCGCGGGTCGCCTCGGACTGGTCGGAATCGCGCCAGGCCAGCAGCACCTGGGTCTTGAGGCCGCTGAAGCTGAAGTCGAGCCCCGGCCGGTCGGTCATCGGGCGCGCGAAGCGGTAGCGCCCCGGGGTCCCGTCCTCGGCGATCCGCGCCAGCTGCGGGCCGCCCGGGTATGGCAGGCCCATCAGCTTGGCGGTCTTGTCGAAGGCCTCGCCGGCGGCGTCGTCCAGGGTCTCGCCGAGCAGGCGGTAGCGGCCGATCGCGTCCACCGCGACCAGCTGGGTGTGGCCGCCAGAGACCAGCAGGGCGACGAAGGGCGGCTGCGGCGGGTCGTCCTCCATCAGCGGCGCCAGCAGGTGGCCCTCCATGTGGTGGACGCCGACCGCCGGCAGGTCCAGCGCCCAGGCCAGCGAGCGGGCCACGCCGGCGCCCACCAGCAGCGCCCCGACCAGCCCCGGCCCGGCGGTGTAGGCCACCCCGTCGAGGTCGTCGACGGCCAGGCCGGCCTCGGCCAGGGTCTGGCGCACCAGCGGCAGCAGCTTGCGGACGTGGTCGCGGCTGGCCAGCTCGGGCACCACCCCGCCGTACTCGGCATGCAGGTCGACCTGGCTGTAGACCGCATGCGCGCGCAGCCCGTCGGCGCCGGCCAGGGCCGTGTCGTACACGGCCACGCCGGTTTCGTCGCAGGAGGTTTCGATGCCGAGGACTTTCATGGTGGACTGGGGCTGTCGCGGGGCTGGGCAAGCTGGGAGCCGGCAGGCGGGATTTCGGGCCCCCAGCCTCTGCCCGCGGTTGCGCCATCGCTGGGCCTCCCGCTATCATACGCGGCTCGCCGGATGGGGTCCGGCGGCATGCGCGACCCCTCGCGCGGGTCCGTGGCCACCTGGCCCGGCCTTCCAACCCACAGAGATTCCTATGCCCAGCGTCAAAGTCCGCGAAAACGAGCCGTTCGAGTTTGCGCTCCGCCGCTTCAAGCGCACCTGCGAGAAGGCCGGCGTGCTCGCCGAAACCCGCAAGCGCGAGTTCTACGAGAAGCCGACCCAGGAGCGCAAGCGCAAGGCGGCCGCCGCCGTGAAGCGCCAGGCCCGCCGCAGCTCGCGCGACGTCACCAAGCGCCAGCGCCTGTACTGAGGCAAGCCGGTCCGTCGCGGGCGCATCGCGCCGCGGCAGGCCGCCACGAAGCCGGCACGCATGGCGTCGCCGGCTTTTTGTCTTTCTGGCCTTCCGGGAGGCGGGCCTTGGCGATGCGCCAAGCCTGGTAGGGGTTTCAGCCGCGAGCTCCTGCCATCTTCAGGGCCCTGAAAAGCTCGCGGCTGAAGCCGCTCCCACAAAGGCCGCTCCAACGAACACCCACGGAGAACCCATGACCCTCAAGCAGCGCCTCACCGACGACATGAAGGCCGCGATGAAGTCCGGCGACAAGGACAGCCTGGGCGTGATCCGCCTGGTCAACGCCGCGATCAAGCAGCGCGAGGTCGACGAGCGCATCGAACTCGACGACGCCGCGGTGCTGGCCGTGCTGGAGAAGATGGTCAAGCAGCGCAGGGACTCGGTCAGCCAGTTCGAGGCCGCCGGCCGCGAGGACCTGGCCGCGATCGAGCGCAACGAGATCGCGGTGATCCAGCGCTACCTGCCGGAGAAGCTCGGCGAGGCGGAGATCCTCGCCGCGATCGACGCCGCCATCGCACAGACCGGCGCCAGCGGCCCGGCCGACATGGGCAAGCTGATGGGCGTGCTCAAGCCGAAGCTGGCCGGCCAGGCCGACATGGGCCAGGTCTCGGCGCTGGTGAAGCGCAAGCTCGCCGGCTGAGCGAACGCCCTCGGCGATGCCTGCCGGCATCGGCCCGTTCGCGAACGTCCGACCACGGACGACCGGGCCGGAGACGGCAGTGCCGGCGAATGGCCGACCTGTCGCCGGCGCCAGGCCGGCGCGGGCCCCGGAATGCGCACTGTCCGGATGGCTGCCGCGAGGCACGCGCCGCGCGCTGGACATTCCCTCCACGCCCGCCGCTTAAGCTTGCGGCATGCACCTGCCCGCTCGATTCCGGCCGCTCGTCGAACGGCTGCAGCACAGCCTCCCGGTCGCGCTGGCGCGGCGCTTTTCCGAAGCGGACCTGCTGACCCACGCCGCGGCGCTGTCGTTCTACACCCTGCTCTCGCTGGCGCCGCTGCTGGTGCTGCTGCTGTGGCTGGCGGCCTCGCTGTATCCGTCGGCGCAGGACGCCCTGGTCGACCAGGTGGCCGACCTCGCCGGCCGCGGCGCGCGCGAGGTGGCGCAGACGGTGATCGCCAACGCCGAACGCCGGCCGGACATCGGCTCGCTGGCCGGGATCTGGAGCACCGCGCTGCTGTTCGCCAGCGCCACGGTGGTGTTCGCGCGGCTGCAGACCGCGCTGAACCTGATCTTCCGCAGCGACGCGCGCGAACTCCCCGGCGGGCTCTGGTCCTGGATGCGCAAGCGCGTGCTGTCGTTCGGCGTGGTGCTGGCGCTGGGCTTCCTGCTGGTGGTCTCGATGACCCTGACCACGGCACTGCAGGTGCTGTTCTCGCGGCTGCCGCTGATCCTGCCGGTGCTGGGCAACCTCTCCTCGGTGGCGCTGTATTCGGCCGCGTTCGCGCTGCTCTACCACTACCTGCCCGACCGCCGCGTGCGCTGGCGGCAGGCGTTCGTCGGCGGGGTGCTGACCGCCGGGCTGTTCGTGCTCGGCCGCTGGGCGATCGGCCTGTACCTGGCCCAGGCCGCCCCCGGCAGCGCCTACGGCCAGATGGGCACCCTGGTGCTGCTGCTGGTGTGGATGTACTACGCGGCCGCGGTGTTCTTCATCGGCGCCCTGCTGACGGCGGTGATCGACGAGCGCCTCGAGCCGCCGCGCGGCCCGCGGGGCGCGGACGGCGACTGAGCGCGGCCGGGCCGCGCCGGCAAATGCGATCATGGCGGCCATGGCCCGCCTGTCCGACGCCTTCATCGACGATCGCGCCCCCGCGAACACGAATCGCGGTGCGGGTTGGCGCGCCGCAGCGCGTGGCAGGACCCAGGCGGCCGGCGCAACGGCTTGCCTGTGGGGGGCCGGCTGAGATGGCGCGGCTATCCGATGCCTTCATCGACGATCTTCTGGCACGCACCGACATCGTCGAGGTGGTCGGCGCGCGCGTGCCGCTCAAGCGCCAGGGCAAGGAGTACTCGGCGCGCTGCCCGTTCCACGACGAGCGCTCGCCCTCGTTCACGGTCTCGCCGACCAAGCAGTTCTACCACTGCTTCGGCTGCGGCGCGCACGGCACCGCGATCTCGTTCCTGATGAACTACGACCGGCTCGAGTTCCTCGACGCGGTCGACGAGCTGGCGCGCCGCGCCGGCATCGAGGTGCCGCGCGAGACCCGGCAGCGCAACGAGGACTCCGACGTCAAGGACCTGTACGCGGCGCTGGAGGCGGCGACGCGGTTCTTCCTGAAGCAGCTGGTCACGAGCGACAAGGCGCGCGCCTATCTCGACCGCCGCGGCGTCGACGAGCACATCCGCGCGCAGTTCGCGATCGGCTACGCGCCCGACGGCTTCTCGGCGCTGCGCGACGCGCTGGGCACCGATGCGCGGCGGATGAACCTGCTCGAGCGCGCCGGCCTGTTCTCGAAGAACGACAAGGGCAACGTCTACGACAAGTTCCGCGACCGGGTGATGTTCCCGATCTCCGATCGCCGCGGCCGGCCGATCGCGTTCGGCGGCCGCGTGCTCGACGCCGAGGACTCGCCCAAGTACCTCAACTCGCCGGAAACCGCGCTGTTCCACAAGGGCCGTGAGCTGTACGGGCTGTGGCAGGTGCGACAGACCCATTCGAAGATCGAGCGGCTGGTCGTGGTCGAGGGCTACATGGACGTGGTGGCGCTGTTCCAGCACGGCGTGACCCAGGCGGTCGCCACGCTCGGCACCGCGACCACGCCCGACCACGCCGAGCTGCTGTTCCGCAACGCGCCCGACGTGTACTTCTGCTTCGACGGCGACAACGCCGGGCGCAAGGCCGCCACCCGCGCAATGGAGTCGGTGCTGCCGCGCATGCGCGACGGCCGGCAGGCGTTCTTCCTGTTCCTGCCCGAGGGCGAGGATCCGGACACGCTGGTGCGCAGCGAGGGCGCGCCCGGCTTCGACGCGCGGCTGCAGCACGCCACGCCGCTGTCGCAGTTCCTGTTCGACTCGCTGTCGGCGGACGTCAACCTGGGCACGCTCGACGGCAAGGCGCGGCTGGCCGAGCGCGCCAGGCCGATGCTCGCGCAGATCCCCGACGGCGCCTTCGGCGACCTGATGCGCCAGCGCCTGACCGAGCTCACCGGCGTCGGCGCGCGCGACAGCGCGCCTTCCACCCACGTGCCGGTGCAGCGCGCGCATCGCGCGCCGGCGACGCCCGCGCCCAGGCGCAGCCTGGTGCGCAGCGCGATCGCGCTGCTGCTGCAGAAGCCGGCGCTGGCTCTGGAGCTGCCGCCGCCGTACCGCTTCGTCGCGCTGCGCCAGCCCGGCGTGGAGCTGCTGACCGAACTGATCGCGCTGGTGAGCGCGCGGCCGGAGATCACCACCGGCGTGCTGCTCGAGCATTTCGAAGGGCGCGAGGAAGCGCTCGCGCTGCAGAAGCTCGCCAGCCACGCCATGCCCGGCGACGAGGCGCGCTGGCGCGACGAGTTCCTCGACACCATGGCCCAGCTCGACCGCCAGGTGCTGCAGCAGCGCGTGGACGAATTGCAGGCCAAGCAGCGCGAGGCCGGGCTGGACGATACCGACAAGGCGGAGCTGCGCTCGCTGCTGGCCGCGCGCTTGCGATAGTCGCAGCGGTTTCCACCGCGAGCTTCGGCGCAGCAGCAAGCACCTCCCGCACGCAGCGCACAGTCTGGTCTGCGCGACCGGCTTATGCTTGCCTGCACGCCCTCGCCGTCACGGCGCACCACGGAGACCACGATGTCGACTGCGCGCATGCTGCTGCCGTTGCTCCTGCTCGCCTTGCCCTGCAGCGCGCATGCGGGCCAGCTCGTGGGCATCGCGCTGGATGCGAAGGCGGAGCTGGTGGACGGCGACCTGCACGTGTTGCCGCATCCGCCACCCGACACGGCGGTATTCCTCGAGTTCGACGGCGCGCAGGCGCGCGAGGTCGCACGGGTATCCGCGCCGACCGGCTTCCAGGGCCCGCCGGAAGCGCTGGCGATCTCGCCCGACCGCAGGCTGGCGCTGGTCGCGGGGCCGCAACGCATCGATCCCGCCGATCCAGCCCGGCTCGTGCCGGCCGACACGCTGACGGTCGTCGACCTGGCCGCGCGCCCGGCGCGCGTGGTGCAGAAGCTTTCGCTCGGCGCGACGCCGGGCGCGGTCGCGATCGCGCCCGGCGGCCGCACCGCGCTGGTGACGCACAACGGCGACGACAGCGTGTCGGTGCTGGACATCACGGACGGCCGCGCGCGCCTCGCCGGCAGGCAGTCGCTCGGCAAGGACGCAGGTCCGCTCGCGCTGGCCTTTTCGCCCGACGGCCGGCGCGCGCTGGTGTCGTTCCCGGAACGCGCGCGCATCGGCGTGTACGCGGTCGAGCGTGGGCGCCTGGTGCTGCCCGCGATCCGCGAACTGAGCGCCGGCGTGTACCCGGCCTCACTTGCCTGGTGCAGCGACGACGTGGCGGTGGTCGCCAACTACGGCCGCGTCACCGGCGATGTCGATACCGTCAGCCTCCTCGACCTCGCCGGCGCGGCGCCACGCGTGGTCGACACCGCCAGCGTCGGGCCGTCGCCGGAAGGCATCGCCTGCTCGCCCGACGGTCGCCACGTCGCCGTCGCGCTGCAGAACATGAGCACGGTGCCGCGCGACCATCCCTTCCACGCGGCCGGCAGCCGGGTGGTGTTGCTGCGGGTCGAGGGCGGGCGCCTGCGTCCGGTCGCCGAGGCGTCGATCGGCCCCTGGGCGCAGGGCGTGGGCTTCGTCGACGACGCCACGCTGTTCGCGCAGAGCATGGGCGACCGCACGCTGCACATCTTCCGCATCGAAGGCGACGCGCTGCGCGTCGCGGCACCCATCCGCTTCGGGGAAGGCGCACCCGCGGCCTTCGGGATGCCAGCGCGCTGAACATGCCTCGAGGCACGATGGGGCCGACCGCCCGTCACCCCGCCGGCACGAACCGCAGCCCCGACGCCGCCGGCTGCAGCCACGGCATCAGCCAGTGGTCGAGCAGCAGGAAGGCGAACAGCGCCATCAGGTACACGACCGAATAGTTGAAGACCTTCATGGCGAAGAACTCGTCCGGCGGGTCCATCAGCTTCCACGCGTACCACAGGAACACCACGCCCAGCACGATCGCGCCGCCGAGGTAGAACCAGCCGCTCATGCCGACGATCGCCGGCAGCATCGTCACCACGAACAGCAGCACGGTGTAGAGCAGGATCTGCCAGCGGGTGTACTCCACGCCGTGGGTCACCGGCAGCATCGGCACCAGCGCGCGCGCGTAGTCGGCGCGGCGGAAGATCGCCAGCGCCCAGAAGTGCGGCGGCGTCCAGGTGAACACGATCAGCACCAGCAGCCAGGCGTAGGCCCAGTCCCACGCCCCCTGCATGCCGGTCACCGCGGCCCAGCCCAGCAGCGGCGGCGCCGCGCCGGCGATGCCGCCGATGACGATGTTCTGCGGCGTGGCGCGCTTGAGGAAGCCGGTGTAGACGATCGCGTAGCCGATCAGCGAGGCGAAGGTGAGCGCCGCGGTCAGCGGGTTGACCAGCGCGATCAGCAGCGTCATCGACGCCGCGCCCAGGAACACCGCGAACGCCAGCACCTGCGCCGGCCTGAGCGTGCCCGTCGCCAGCGGCCGGTGGGCGGTGCGCGCCATCACCTTGTCGATGCGCTGGTCGATCAGGTGGTTGATCGCCGCGGCCGAAGCCGCCGCCAGCCAGATCCCGAGCAGCCCGAACACCGCCTCGCGCAGCGGCGGCAGCCCGGGCACCGCCAGGAACATGCCCACCAGTGCGGTGAACACGATCAGCGCCACCACCCGCGGCTTGGTCAGCTCCCAGTACTGGCCGGCGATGCCCTTCATCAGTCGACCGTGCGCAGCCGCGCCAGCAGCGACACCAGCACGAACAGCAGCAGCGCGGCGCCGGCGTTGTGCGCGACTGCCACGTCCAGCGGCAGCGACAGCTTGACGTTGGCGATGCCCAGCGCGACCTGCGTGCAGGCCAGCAGCGCCAGCAGCACCGCCCAGCTGCGCAGGCCGGGCGTGCGCAGCAGGCGCACCGCCAGCGCGATGAGCGCGGCGAAGGCGACCACGGCCATCATCCGGTGCGCCATCTGGATGGCGATGCGCGAGGCGCCGTCGAGGATGCCGCCCTCGTAGTCGACGCCGATCCCGCGCCAGAGCACGAAGCCCTCGCGGAAGTCGTGCGGCGGCCACCACTGGCCCACGCACTTCGGGAAATCGTTGGCGCAGGCCAGCGCGGCGTAGTTCGCGCTCGTCCAGCCGCCGAGCGCGACCTGCAGCGCCAGCAGCGCGAGCACCACGGCCACCCAGCGGCGCAGGCCCCAGGCATCGGCCAGGCGGATCGGCGAATGCGTCGCCCGCCACGCCATCCACGCCAGCAGCGCGAACGTGGTCAACCCGCCCAGCAGGTGGCCCATCACCACGATCGGCTTGAGCAGCCAGGTCACCGTCCACATCCCTAGCAGCGCCTGGAAGATGATCACCGCCAGCGTGAGCGTCGCCGCGCGCGCCAGGTCGGCGTTCGACCAGCGCAGCGCCGCCACCAGCAAGATCGCCTCGCCGGCGACCGCGAGCGCGGACGCGGCCACGTGCTGCCCGCGCATGTACAGCGGGATCGCCAGCGCCACCAGCACCGCGGCCGCGGCCACCTGCAGCACGCCGCGCGGACGCTTGCGCGCGGCCAGCAGGGCGAGCACCAGCACCAGCACGCCCAGGCTGCCGGCGATCATGCGGTGCAGCTGCTCGCGCCAGGCCTTGTGCACCTCGACCGGGCGGATCGCGGTCGCGGCATGGTCGACGATCGTGCTGCCGGCGGTCGGCCAGCTGGCGCGGCCATAGCAGGTCGGCCAGTCGGGGCAGCTCAGGCCGGCGTTGGACAGGCGCACGAACGCGCCGAACACGATCACGCCCAGCGCCAGCGCCACCGCCAGCCACGCGATGCGGTGGAAGTGGCGGTACACCGCCGGCTTCGGGAAGGCGATGGCGCGCGCGGCGCCTGCGTCGGTGGCATGCATGGGCGATGGCATCAGATCAGTTTGAGCAGCTTCACCAGGTCAGCACGCAGGCCGCCCGGATCGGAGCCGGGAGGGTAACGCAGGATGACGAAGCCGTTCGGATCGACCACGTACACCGGCACGCCGGCGGGGTCGTCGACGCGCGGCAGCTTGGCGCGCAGCGCGGGATCGGCGCGCAGCACGCGGGTGGCGGCGTTGCCGACCGCGCCCGGCGGCGGCGCGCCGAGCCAGAGCAGGTCGACGTGGTCGGCGCGGCTGCCCAGCAGCTGCCAGACCAGGTCGAGCTCGCGCGCGACGCGGCGGCAATCGTCGCCGCAGCCGGCGGGCGGCGCGACCAGCACGCGCCAGCGGCGCTCGCCCGGGTTCCAGGCGTACTCGCCTCCGGATTGCAGGCGCGGCGCCTGCGCACGCACGTCCACCGGCGGCTTGAGCAGCTCGCCGTGGTTCTTCATGCCGGAAGGCTGCCAGCCGGAGAAGCGCAGGATGCCGGCCACCAGCATCACGCCGAAGAACAGCCCGAACAGCGCAAGCAGGGTCAACCGGTTGCGGCGGTACTTGGGCGCGTCGTCGTTCATGGCGTTCTCGTGCCTCGTTTGCGTTTGGCGCGCAGTGTCAGCAGCAGCGCGATCACCAGCACCGCCGCCGCGAGCGCGAACCACTGCACCGCGTAGCCCAAGTGCTGTCCCGGCGGCAGGGTGTTGGGGAGGATGTCCAGGTCGCGCGCATAGCCCAGCGGCAGCGCGGGATCGAGCTTGAGCACGCGCGGCGCCAGCGCCGGCTGGCGCAGCAGCGCGGGCAGCGCGCCGGCGTCCAGGCCGGTGGCGAGCACCACGCCGCCGGGCTGCGCCACGGCGGCCGCGCCCAGCAGCCCGCGCGAGGGCGGCGGCGCCAGCAGGCCGGCCACGCGCAGCACGCCGGCCGGGCGCGGCACGGCGGGCAGGCTGCGATCGCCGGGCAGCGGCAGCCAGCCCAGTTCCACCAGCAGCGGCGTCGCGCCCGGCGCCGCCGGCACGAACACGCGATAGGCGCGCACGCCGGCGCGGTCGTCGCGCTGCTGGTTGTCGAGCAGCACGGCCGGTGCATCGGCGAAGCGTCCCTCGCCCGCCGCCCAGTCGTAGCCGCGCGCGCGCGCCGCGTCGGCGGCCAGGGCCAGCGGCCGCGGCTCGCGCTGCCGCAGCACCTGCTGCACCGCATCGAGCATCGCCTGCTTCTGGTGCATCCGCCCGAGCTGCCAGGCGCCGAGCCGGCAGAACGCGGCGGCCAGCAGCAGCGCCAGCAGCCACCAGGCGAGCGTGCGCGCCCGGAGGCTCACGCGCGCCCGCCGCGGCAGCTGCGATAATCGGCCCTGGCGCCGGCTGCGCCGGAGACCGCCATGAACGACTCGCTCAAGACCCTGCTGATCGTCGCCTTCCTGATCGTCATCCTCTGGAACCTCGGCGCTGGCCTGTACTACATGCTCGTCGACAAGGGCCAGACCAAGCGCACGGTGAACGCGCTGACCAAGCGCATCGCGCTGTCGGTCGCGCTGATCCTGCTGGTGATCCTGGCGATCTGGATGGGCTGGATCACGCCGCACGGCATCCAGGGCTGAGGGGCGCCGCGGCTTCTTTCTCCTTCCCCTTCAAGGGGAAGGCCGGGATGGGGTTGAGGTTGGGGTTGGGTGGCACGTGCCGGAAACCCATCCCCACCCTTGCCCTCCCCTTGAAGGGGAGGGAAATAAGGGCGCGGCTGCGCCGCGCGGCTTTTTGCTACAGCACGTAGACGAACATGAAGAGGCCCAGCCACACCACGTCGACGAAGTGCCAGTACCAGGCCACCGCCTCGAACGCGAAGTGGTCGTCCTTGCTGAAGTGGCCCTTGGCGCAGCGCAGCCAGATGATCGCCAGCATGATGGTGCCGAGGGTCACGTGCGCGCCGTGGAAACCGGTGAGCATGAAGAACGTCGAGCCGTAGATGCCCGAGCCCAGGGTGAGGTTGAGCTCGGTGTAGGCCTCGATGTACTCGTGCGCCTGGAAGTACAGGAAGCAGCAACCCAGCAGGACCGTGGCCGCGAGGAACGCCAGCAGCTGCTTGCGGTGCCCCGCCTTGAGCGCGTGGTGGGCGATCGTGACCGTGACGCCCGACGACAGCAGGATCAGCGTGTTGAGCAGCGGCAGGCCCCACGCGGGGATGGTCTGGAAGTGGCCGCCGACCTGGCCCGGGCCGCCGGTCGGCCACGCGGCGCTGTAGCCGTCCCACAGCAGCGCGTTGGTCATCACGCCGTCGCCGGCGCCGCCCAGCCACGGCAGCGCGTACTGGCGCGCATAGAACAGCGCGCCGAAGAACGCGCCGAAGAACATCACCTCGGAGAAGATGAACCACACCATCCCCATCCGGAACGAGGTGTCGACCTGCTTGTTGTAGTAGCCCGAGACCGACTCGAGGATCACGTCGGCGAACCACTTGAACAGGATCGCCAGCAGACCGGCGATGCCGACGAAGAACGTCGCCTTGCCGAAGCTGGCCTCGTTGAGCCAGGAAGCCAGGCCGAACATGGTGGTGAACAGGAACACCGACGCGAACACCGGCCAGCGGCTGCCGTGCGGGACGTAGTAGACGTTGGGGTCGTGGGTGGCGTGGGCTTGGGCCATGGCTGTCGTTCCGTCCGGTCTTGCGATGTCAGGGCGCCGCGCGCGAGGCCGAAGCCGGGCCCGCGGGCGTGGCGAGCTGCGCGGTCAGCGCGTCGTTCTTGAAGAAAGTGTAGGACAAGGTGATGGTGGTGACGTCGTCCGGCAGGTCGGGCGCGACGATGAAGCGCACCGGCATGTCGCGCGCCTCGCCGGCGGCCAGCGTCTGCGCGGTGAAGCAGAAGCACTCTGTCTTGCTGAAATAGCCCGACGCGCGCGCCGGTGCGATCGACGGCACCGCGTTGCCGACGATGGCGCGCTGGCCGTCGTTGCGGGCAAAGAACAGGGTGTCGTACTGCTGCCCGGGGCGCACCTGCATGCTCGCCTGCTCGGGGTGGAAGGACCACGGCAGCTTCGAGTTGACGCCGCCGTCGAACTGCACCGTGACGAGGCGGTCGGCCTTGCGGCCCTCGAGCCTGGCCGCCTGCTCGCCGTCGATGGCGCTCTTCTCCAGCCGCACGCCGAACACCTTCTCGCAGGCGATCCGGTACAGCGGCACCAGCGAGAAGGTGAAGGCGAAGGCGGCGATCGCCACCCCCACCATCTTCGCCAGGCCGCGGCCGTTGCCGCGGTTGCCGCCGGGCGCGCTCACGTCGACAGCGCCGTGGCGAGCATGAAGCCCAGGTACACCAGCGCCACGATCGCCACCACGACGACCACCGTGCGGCGCACGCCGGCGCGGCGCGCCTGGGGATCGTCGCTGGAAGACCGCTGGTTCATCGTCGTCCGGAGAAGCTGTTCCATGGTTCAGTGAAAGCCGGATCCCCCGCTCTTTCGAAAAGTCCGCGCATGGATGCGCGGGCTCTTCCGGAGGGATCCGCCTAGTGCGTGATGTCCCCGTGCGCGAGGTCGCCGTCGCGGATCACCGGCGGAACGGTGAAGGTGTGATGCGGCGCCGGCGAAGGCACCGTCCACTCCAGGCCGCGCGCGCCTTCCCACACCCGCGCCTCGGCCCTGGCGCCGCTGCGCTTGGACGACCACAGGATGAAGAACATCATGAACGGCGTGAGGAACATGCCGAACGCGCCGATCGAGCTGATCAGATTCCAGTCGGCGAACACCACGTTGTAGTCCGGGATGCGGCGCGGCATGCCGGCCAGGCCGAGGAAGTGCTGCGGGAAGAACAGCAGGTTGACGAACACCATCGACCACCAGAAGTGGAACTTGCCCCAGAACTCGTTGTACATCCGGCCGGTCCACTTCGGCCACCAGTAGTAGATCGCGGCGATGATCGCGAACAGCGCGCCGGTCACCAGCACGTAGTGGAAGTGCGCGACCACGAAGTAGGTGTCGTGGTACTGGAAGTCGGCCGGCACGATCGCCAGCATCAGGCCCGAGAAGCCGCCGATGGTGAACAGCACCACGAACGACAGCGCCCACAGCATCGGGGTCTCGAAGGTCAGCGAGCCCTTCCACATCGTGCTGACCCAGTTGAACACCTTCACGCCGGTGGGCACCGAGATCAGCATGGTGGCGAACATGAAGTAGATCTCGCCGCCCAGCGGCATGCCCACCGCGAACATGTGGTGCGCCCACACGATGAACGACAGGAAGGCGATCGACGCGGTCGCGTACACCATCGCCTGGTAACCGAACAGCGGCTTGCGGCTGAAGGTCGGGATGATCTCCGACACGATGCCGAACGCCGGCAGGATCATGATGTAGACCTCGGGATGCCCGAAGAACCAGAAGATGTGCTGGTACATCACCGGGTCGCCGCCGCCGGCCGCGTTGAAGAAGCTGGTGCCGAAGAACTTGTCGGTCAGCAGCATGGTCACCGCGCCGGCGAGCACCGGCATCACCGCGATCAGCAGGAACGCGGTGATCAGCCAGGTCCAGGTGAACAGCGGCATCTTCAGCAGGTCCATCCCCGGCGCGCGCATGTTGAGCACGGTGGCGATGATGTTGATCGCGCCCATGATCGAGCTGATGCCCATCATGTGCACGGCGAAGATGGTGAAGGCAACGTTGGCGCCGCCCTGCAGCATCAGCGGCGGGTACATCGTCCAGCCGCCGGCGGGCGCGCCGCCCGGCAGGAACAGCGTCGACAGCAGCAGGGTGAAGGCGAAGGGCAGGATCCAGAACGACCAGTTGTTCATGCGCGGCAGCGCCATGTCCGGCGCGCCGACCTGCAGCGGGATCATCCAGTTCGCCAGGCCCACGAAGGCCGGCATGATCGCGCCGAAGATCATCACCAGCGCGTGCATGGTGGTCATCTGGTTGAAGAACTCGGGCTTGACGAACTGCAGGCCCGGCACCGCCAGCTCGCTGCGGATCACCACCGAGAAGGCGGCGCCGACGATCACCATCAGGAAGCTGAAGAGCAGGTAGAGGGTGCCGATGTCCTTGTGGTTGGTCGAGAAGAACCAACGCTCGACGAAGCCCAGCTTGTGGCCGTGGTCGTCGTGGCCTGCCTGGGCGTGGTCTGCGGCTGCGGGATACGTGGACATGTGCTGCCTACCTCGGATGCTTGTTCTGTTTGCGGCGTCAGTGGACGACGGTGGTCGCGATCAGCCGGCGGCCGGCGCGGCGGCCGGCGGGGCGACCTGCGCGGTGGCGGGCTCGGCCGCCGGCCCGGCGGGAGTTTCCGCGGCGGGCGCGGGCGTGGCCGGCGCTGCGGCCGGAGCCGGCTCCGGCGCGGCGGCGGCCTTCTGGGCGGCCAGCCACTGGCGGAACTCGGCCTTGGGCACCGCCTTCACCACGATCGGCATGAAGCCGTGGTCCTTGCCGCACAGCTCGGCGCACTGGCCGCGGTAGATGCCGGGCGTGCGGATGTCGGCCCAGGCCTCGTTGATGATCCCGGGGATCGCGTCCTGCTTCCAGCCCAGCGCCGGCACCCACCAGGAGTGGATGACGTCGTCGGCGGTGATCACGAAGCGGATCTTGGTGTCGACCGGCAGCACCAGCACGTGGTCGACGTCGAGCAGGTAGTGCGGGTTCTTCTCCGCGCTCGGGCGCTCGCCGTCCTGGCGGATGCGGTCGCTCTCGCGGTCCAGGCGGCTGGTGAAGGCCACGTCCTCGCCCAGGTACTCGTACTTCCACATCCACTGGAAGCCGGTGACCTTGACGGTCATCTCCGACTGGCGGGTGTCGTACATCGCGATCAGCTTGGTGGTCGCCGGCCAGGCCATGGCCACCAGCAACACCACCGGGATGACCGTCCAGATGACCTCGGCGGTGGTGTTGTGGCTGAAGTTCGCCGCCACCGCGCCCTTGGACTTGCGGAAGGCGAACACTGCCCAGGCCATCGCGCCGAACACCACCAGGCCGATGCCGACGCAGATCCAGAACGCCATCATGTGGGCGTCGTAGGCGTGGTTGGACAGCGTGGTCACGCCGCGGCCCATGTTGAGCTGCCACTCGACCGGGTCGGCCGACTGCGCGAATGCGCTGGAGGACAGTCCGAGCATGCCCAGGCCCACGCGGGTGGCCCACTGCTTGGTGCGCGCTTGCTTTAGCTGACCGGCTTGCTTCACTTCGAACCCCGAATGCCTCGTTGGCGTCATGGCTGGCGAGTACGCGACCTGCCCGCCGCGCGGCCCGCCCGGAGGGGCTGGAGACGCGCGCAGGAACGGTGGCGAGCTGCGGATAACCTGCAAATGGTAGCTGCGCGGGCCATTTGCGGGCAAGCCGACGCGGCCGCGCCGGGCGCGGGCGAACTGTTCGCGCGGTCGCCCGGGCCCTAGAATTGCCGGCCTTACGTGCCCGTGGTGCCCCGTGACCCCGATCCTGTCTCCCGAACTCCCGCCGCCGCCGCAGGCGCCGCGCGCGGCCATCACCGCGGCCTGGGCCCGGGACGAAGCCGAACACGTGCGCGAGCTGCTGGCGCAGGCGCGCCAGCCCCGCCCCGGCTGGGGCGAGGCCGATCGCCGGGCGATCCAGGCCACCGCCGCGGACCTGGTCCGCCGGGTCCGCGCCCGCGCCGCCGACCAGGGCGCGATCGAGGCGTTCATGCGCCAGTACGACCTGGGCAGCGAGGAGGGCGTGCTGCTGATGTGCGTGGCCGAGGCGCTGCTGCGCATCCCCGACGAGGACACCGCCGACAAGCTGATCCGCGACAAGCTCGGCGAGGCCGACTGGAAGCGCCACGTGGGCCGCTCCGACTCGGTGCTGGTCAACGCCTCGACCTGGGGCCTGATGCTCACCGGCCACCTGGTCGACCTCGCCGACGAGACCCGTCGCGACGTGCATGGGGCCTTCAAGCGCCTGCTCGGGCGCGTCGGCGAACCGGTGATCCGGCTGGCGGTGCGCCAGGCGATGAAGATCATGGGCCACCAGTTCGTGATGGGGCGCACGATCGGCGAGGCGCTGGCGCGCTCGCGCAAGGGCGCCAACGCGAGCTATCGCTACTCGTTCGACATGCTCGGCGAGGCCGCGCTGACCCGCCACGACGCCGACCGCTACCTCGAGGCGTACCGCAGCGCAATCGACGCCATAGGCGGCAGCGGCCGCTTCGAGGACGAGATCGCCGCGCCGTCGATCTCGGTCAAGCTCTCGGCGCTGCACCCGCGCTACGAGCACGCCAAGCGCGCGCGCGTGCTGGCCGAGCTGGCGCCGCGGGTGCTGGACCTCGCGCAGCGCGCCAGGCGGCACCGCATCGGCATGACCATCGACGCCGAGGAGGCCGACCGCCTGGAGCTGTCGCTGGACGTGATCGAGGCGGCGTGGAGCGATCCCTCGCTCGCCGGCTGGGACGGCTTCGGCATCGTCGTGCAGGCCTACCAGAAGCGCGCGCCGTTCGTGATCGACTGGATCGCCGGCCTCGCCCGCCGCCACGGCCGCCGCATCCCGGTGCGGCTGGTGAAGGGCGCGTACTGGGATTCGGAGGTCAAGCGCGCGCAGGTCGACGGGCTGCCCGGCTACCCGGTGTTCACCCGCAAGCCCAACACCGACGTCAGTTACCTGGCCAACGCGGCGCGCCTGCTCGACGCGGCCGACGCGGTCTACCCGATGTTCGCCACCCACAACGCGCAGACGATCGCCGCGATCCACCGGCTCGCCGGCGGGCGCGCGTTCGAGTTCCAGAAGCTGCACGGCATGGGCGACGACCTGTACGCCGAGGTGATCCCGGCCGACCGCCTCGGCGTGCCCTGCCGCGTGTACGCGCCGGTGGGCTCGCACGAGGACCTACTGCCGTACCTGGTGCGGCGCTTGCTCGAGAACGGCGCCAACTCCAGCTTCGTCAACCGCATCACCGACGTGGACGTCGCCATCGACGACCTCGTCCGCGACCCGGTCGAGGCCGTGGCCGCGTTCGAGAGCATCCCGCATCCGCGCATTCCGCTGCCGGTCGACGTGTACCGCAGCCAAGGCTTTGAGAGGAGCAATTCCATGGGCGCCAACCTCGCCAACGACGACGCGCTGCGTGCGCTGGCAGACCAGGTCAACGCCGCCGCCGGCGCCGGCTGGCGCGCCGCGCCGCTGGTGCCGGGCGCGACCGCCGCCGGGCCCGACATCGCGGTGACCAACCCGGCCGACCGCCGCGAGGTCGTCGGCCAGTGGCAGGCCGCCGACGCGGCCACGGTCGACAAGGCGCTGGCCAACGCGGTCGCCGCGCAACCGGCATGGGACGCGCTGCCTGCGGCCTCGCGCGCGGTGGTGCTGGAGCGCGCCGCCGACCTGCTCGAGCAGCGCATGCCGCAGTTCATCGCGCTGTGCACGAAGGAAGCCGGCAAGACCATCCCCGACGGCGTGGCCGAGGTGCGCGAGGCGGTCGATTTCCTGCGCTACTACGCCGGCCAGGCGCGCAAGCTGTTCACCACCGAGGCGCTGCCCGGGCCGACCGGCGAATCCAACACGCTGCAGATGTCCGGGCGCGGCGTGTTCGCCTGCATCAGCCCGTGGAACTTCCCGCTGGCGATCTTCACCGGCCAGGTCGCCGCGGCGCTGGCCGCGGGCAACGCGGTGCTCGCCAAGCCCGCCGAGCAGACCAACCTCACCGGTTACTACGCGGTGAAGCTGCTGCACGAGGCCGGGGTGCCGGCCGGCGTGCTGCAGTTCCTGCCCGGCGACGGCGCCACCGTCGGCGCCGCGCTGACCGCCGATCCGCGCGTGGCCGGCGTCGCCTTCACCGGTTCCAACGACACCGCGCGCGCGATCAACCGCGCGCTGGCCGCGCGCGACGGCGCGATCGGCGTGCTGATCGCGGAGACCGGCGGCCAGAACGCGCTGATCGCCGATTCCTCGGCGCTGCCCGAGCAGCTGGTCAAGGATGCGCTGGCCTCGGCCTTCACCTCCGCGGGCCAGCGCTGCTCGGCCGCGCGCGTGCTGCTGGTGCAGGACGACATCGCCGACAAGGTGATCGGCATGCTGGCCGGCGCGATGGCCGAGCTCAGCGTCGGCGACCCCGGGCTGCTGTCGACCGACGTGGGCCCGGTGATCGACGACGACGCCAAGGGCCTGCTCGACGAGCACGCGCAGCGCATGCAGGGCGGCGCGCGGCTGATCGCCGAGGCGACGCTGGCGCCGGGCACGGAGCACGGCACCTTCTTCGCGCCGCGCGCGTGGGAACTGGAGTCGCTCTCGCAGCTCACGCGCGAGAACTTCGGGCCGGCGCTGCACGTGATCCGCTGGAAGTCGGGCGATCTCGACCAGGTGGTCGACGCGGTCAACGCCACCGGCTACGGGCTCACGCTCGGCATCCATTCGCGCATTGATGCGACCATCGACCGGATCGTGGCGCGCGCCAACGTCGGCAACGTCTACGTCAACCGCAACCAGATCGGCGCGGTGGTCGGCGTGCAGCCCTTCGGCGGCCAGAACCTGTCCGGCACCGGCCCCAAGGCCGGCGGCCCGCACTACCTGCCGCGCTTCGCCACCGAGAAAACGGTGACCATCAACACCACCGCCGCGGGCGGCAACGCGTCGCTGCTGACGTTGGGCGAGTAGCCGCTGCACGTAGACTTCTTCGCTCGGGTACGGAAAACGCAGCCGTCGGATCGCACGCCACGTCGCGACCTGACGGGCCCCGGTGCGGCCGGGAGGCCTTCGGGGCGAATGTCCTCCGGCATCCGCCTGCGGCGAATGCCTCCCCCTTTATTTCGCCCCGAAGGCCTCCCGGCCGCACCGGGGCGCCTGATCGCAGGCTTGCCGAAAAAGCAGATGTCGGCATGGCTTGCCGAAACCAGTGACGTAGGTCGGGCCTACGCGCCCGACGCCTCGGATGGATCTCAAGCGTCCTGGCAAAAAAACAGATGTCGGAATGACGGGTTGTCGGGGACGTAGCCCCGACCTACGGTTTGCCTTTGAACCACCGCGCAAGCCTGACGCAGGGTGCGGATGCCCTTGGGTGCGAAATAAAGGAGGAGGCATTCGCCGTAGGCGGATGCCGGGGGACATTCGCACCCAAGGGCATCCGCACCCTGTCCCCCGAGCAACAACGTCACTGCCTTTTCATCCCGGCTAGAGAAGAGCCAAAAAAAACCCCGCCGAAGCGGGGTTTTTTCGTGCCTCGTATCGCGCGGATCAGAAGCGGTACTGCGCCGAGATGCCGTAGTTGTCGGCACCGCCGTCGTAGTCGCCGCTCAGGTACGAGCCGCTGGACGAGAGCAGGCCCACGACCGGCTTGTCGACCAGCTGGATGCGCGAGTAGCTGGCGGTGATGTCCAGGTTCTCGGTCGCCGACCAGGTCGCGCCGATCGAATACCAGTTGCGGTCCTGGTCGGGCATGCGCGGGGTGCGGTAGGGCAGGCTGACGGGCGACTCGTCGCGGGCGATGCCGCCGCGCAGCGTGAAGCTGTCGTTCAACCGGTACTCCGCGCCCAGCGAGTAGAACCAGCTGTCCTCCCACTTGTAGTCTTCCGCCGCGTCCGCCTGGCCCGGGTTGTCGAACTCGATCCGGATCTCCGCCAGCGAATGCCAGTCGGTGCGGGTGCCCTCGGCCATCAGCGCGAACTGCTCGTTGACCTGCCAGGTCGCGCTCAGCGTGTCGGTGCTCGGCAGCGTGAGCTTGGCGCCCGCGCCGCCGTCGTTGTACAGCGCGCCCGCGCCGGCGGCATCGAGCGCCACGCGCACCTCGCCCGGCACCTCGAAGTTGCCGGTGCCCTTGAGCTCGTGGTCGACCTCGGAGCGGTGCGAGTAGCCCAGCGACAGGCTGTCGATCGGGCGCCAGTTCAGGCCGACGATCCAGCCGAAGCTGTTGTCGTCGCCCTTGACCGTGACGCTGCCGTCGTTCTTCTGCGGGCCGTAGACGGCGGTGGCCGGCGTCGGCGTGATGCAGGCCGCGATGTTGATGCTGCAGATCGCCGAGCCGAAGTCGATGGCGTTCGACAGGGTCACGTCGGCGCGCTCGTAGATCGCGCCCAGGCCGATCGAGAAGCGGTCGGTCAGGTCGAGCGACGCGGCCAGGGTCAGGTCGATGATCTTCACGTCCGAATCGAGCGCGTGGTAGCGGCCGACCCAGTCGCTGTCGTACTCGGTCTTCAGGCCGAACGGCGCGCTGACCATGGCGCCGACGGTGAGCTTCTCGAACTGGCCGCTGAGCGGCTTGACGAACGACATCGCCGGGACGACGTTCATGCCGCCGGCGTCGCCGCCCTCGCCGCCGCTCATCGGCTGCGCCAGCGGCGTGCCCGCCGCTGCGGTGCCGCCGCCATTGAACTTGAACGACAGGTCGATGCCGGTGACGTCGGCCTGGAACGCGGCCTGGTCGAAGGTCGACATCACGGCCGGGTTGTTGGCCACGACCGAAGCGTCGCCCTTGGCCGATGCCGCGCCGGCCATCGAGCGGCCCTGCGCCTTGACGCTGTTTTCCTTGAGCAGGAAGGCCGCGGCGTGGGCCTGGCTGAAGGCCATCGCGCCGGCGATGCCGAGCGCGAGGGCGGAAACCTGGATGAGGCGGGTATGGGTCTGCATTGCTTGGGTCTCTCTCCGTAGACAGGATTCGGGGTGCGCGCCGCGCGACACGGGCGATGTCCCCCGCCCTGGTCGGCCCTGCCGGAAGCCCCCTCCCGACTTACGACGCCGGCGCACTATACCGTGGCGTGTGGAGGCGCGCGCAAGTCCCGGCCGCGGGCGCCGAAAGCCCTGCGCAACGGGTATCTTGGCCCGGACAACCGCCGCGGATGCCCGCATGTTCGTCTCCATTCCCTCCCGCCAGCGCGCCGAACTGCGCTGGGCCACGCCGATGCTGGTGGCGGTGCTGTGGCTGGCCTTCCTGTGGGCGAGCACCCGCTCCGGCGGCCAGCAGCGGGCGCTGCTGCTCGAATGGGGCGCGCTGAGCGGGGGCCAGTTGCCCGAGGACATCCTGCGCTCGTGGGCCGACGGCGAGCACTGGCTGCGCCTGCTCACGGCGCTGTTCCTGCACGCCGACTGGGCGCACCTGCTGGGCAACCTGGTGTTCCTGCTGATCTTCGGCCTGCCGGCCGAGCGGGTGATGGGGCCGTGGCGGTTCCTGCTGCTGTTCCTGCTCGGCGGCTGCTTCGCCAACTTCGTCGCGGTGCTGGCGATCGGCGCCCCCGACCGGCTGATCATCGGCGCCAGCGGCGCGGTCTCGGCGGTGATCGGCGCCTACCTGGCGCTGTTCCCGAACGCGCGCCTGGGCGTGGTATTGCCGCTGGGCCTGTTCCTGGAGTTCGTGCGCGCGCCGGCCTCGCTGCTGATCGGGATCTGGGCGCTGCTGCAGGTGGTGTTCGCCTACATCGGCCCGGCGTTCGGCATGGTGGCCTGGGCCGCGCACGTGGCCGGCTTCCTGTTCGGGCTGCTGTTCGCGCTG
Source organism: Luteimonas sp. (assembly GCA_035539095.1). GTDB lineage: Bacteria > Pseudomonadota > Gammaproteobacteria > Xanthomonadales > Xanthomonadaceae > Luteimonas. Next base: position 111,588 of record DATLJE010000009.1, on the reverse strand, counting down.
ACGGCGCGCGCCGGAATCGCGCGGCGGCTGCGCAAGTTGAAGGGATATTGAGCGATCTATAATCGCCCCATGTCCAAGCCCCTGTACAAGGTCGTCTTCCTCAACCACGGCAAGGTCTACGAGCTGTACGCGCGGCGCGTGGCGGCGAGCGCGATCTGGGGGTTCACCGAGGTGTCGGGGCTGGTGTTCGACGTGAACGCGGGCGTGGTGGTCGATCCCACCGAGGAGCGGCTGCAGGCCGAGTTCGGCGACACGCGCGTGCTGCACCTGCCGATGCAGAGCATCGTGCGCGTGGAGGAGGTCGAGAAGAAGGGGCAGTCGGCGATCCGCGACGCGGAGTCCGGCGAGAAGGTGGTGACGCCGTTCCCGCTGCCGGCCAAGCCGCGCTAGCGTTCTCCCGCGTCACGCGCGGTCGGCCCGACGCTTCGATGTTCGCGAAGGCTTCGGCCTCGCGCTTCCGCGCGCGGCCGGAACCGGATGCTCCGCCTGCGGCGCGTTACTCGCGCTGCGCGATCCCGGCCTTGGCCGCGGTCACGGGCTTCTTGAGCTCGGCCAGCGCCGCGGCGATCGGGGCATCGCCCTCGAGCACGTCGCCGGCGTTGCTGCCGGCCTCCTCCTCGTCGCCGTGCAGGTGGCCGGGCAGCATCGCCTCGGCATAGTCGGCGCGCGCGTCGCCGTCGGCATTCTCCGGCTTGAGCACCACGTCGGGCTCGATGCCGCGCGCCTGGATCGACTTGCCGCTGGGCGTGTAGTAGCGCGCGGTGGTGAGCTTGACCGAGTCGCCGTTCTCCAGCGGCAGCACGGTCTGCACCGAGCCCTTGCCGAAGGTGCGGCTGCCGACGATGCGCGCGCGCTTGTTGTCGTGCAGCGCGCCGGCCAGCACCTCCGAGGCGCTGGCCGAGCCCGCGTCGACCAGCACCGCAACCGGTGCGCCGTGCATCAGGTCGCCGGGCGTGGCCGAGAAGCTGGTGTCGCTGATCGGGATGCGGCCGCGGGTGCTGACGATCGCGCCGGCGTCGAGCAGGTCGTCGGCGATCTGCACCGCCGAGGTGAGCAGCCCGCCGGGGTTGCTGCGCAGGTCCACCACCAGTCCGCGCAGCTTGTCGCCGGCGCCGGCCTGCAGCCGCGCGATGGCCTTCTCGAAGTCGGCGGCGGTGTCGGCCTGGAACGCGCTGATGCGCACGTAGGCGTAGCCGGGCTCGAGCATGCGCGAGCGCACGCTGGCGATGCGGATGGTGTCGCGCTTGATGCTGATGTCGATCGGCTTGGGCGCGCCTTCGCGCAGGATCGTCAGCTTGACCGTGCTGCCCGGCTCGCCGCGCAGCGGGCCCTGGCCCTCGGCGCTGGCCGGCGTGAGCGGCTTGCCGTCGACCGCGACGATGACGTCGCCGGCCTTGACGCCGGCGCGCGCGGCGGGCGTGTCGTCGATCGGCGCGATGATGCGCACCTTGCCGTCGGGCAGCTGCTGCACTTCCACGCCGATGCCGTCGTAGGCGCCGTTGGTGTCCTCGTCGAAGGCCTGCGCGTCCTCCTTCTCCAGGTAGGCGCTGTGCGGGTCGAGGTCGAGCAGCAGGCCGCGGATCGCCGAGCCCATCAGCTTCCTGTCGTCGACGGGGTCGACGTAGGCTTCCTTGATCGCGTTGTAGACGCCGACGTAGCGCTTGATCTCCTCCAGCGGGACCTTGGTCGCCGCGCTTTCGGCGGCGTCCGGGTCGTCGCTGGGCGCGACCGCGTCGTCGGGCGCCTGCGCGCCTTCTTCCATCGGCGCCTCCTGGTCCTGCGCGGCGGCCGGCGCTTCCTGCGCGAGCGCAGGCATGGCGGCCACGAGGGCGAGGAGGAGGATCGGAAGGGAAGATCGCATGCAGGAACTCCGGGAACCGCGGGCGGAAGCGCTGTTTGGACCGCCGTGCGGCCGGCGGGTTCGGCGATTATGCGGCGCGGCGGGCGGTTTTCGTTAAGAAACCAGGAGGTCGGCGGAGGCGGCGGCGCTGCGTTCAGCCGCGGTGGCGCGCGGCGTCAGCGCTTGCCCAGCCAGGCGTTCGGGTTCACCGGCGTGCCGTTGCGGCGCAGCTCGAAGTACAGCCCGGGCCGGCCCTGGCCGCCCGAATTGCCGACGCTGGCGACCGTGTCGCCGCGCTTGACCTGCGCGCCCGGATCCTTGAGCAGGGCGTCGTTGTGCGCGTACAGGCTCATGTAGCCGTTGCCGTGGTCGATGATCAGGATCAGGCCGTAGCCGGTCATCCATTCGGCGAACACCACCGTGCCGTCGGCGACCGCGCGCACCGGCGTGCCGGCGGCGGCGCCGATCAGCACGCCCGAGCTCTTGCGGCCGTCGGGCATGGTGCCGCCGTAGCCGGCCAGCAGCGCGCCGGACACCGGCCAGCCCAGGCCGCCGACCTGGATCGGCGCGGTCTTGGCCACCTCGATCGGCGGCGGGCGCGGCTTGTGCGTGCCGGAAGCGGGCGCCTTTTCCCGCGCTCGCGCAGCGGCTTCGGCGGCGCGGCGCTCCGCCGCGGCCTTCGCGGCGGCCGCGCGCAGCTGCGCCAGCAGCTGTTGCAGCGCCTTGGCGTCGCGGCCGAGCGCCTTCTCGCGCGCGCTGCGGTCGCGGTAGCGCTGGTCCAGCTTGGCGACGGTGGCGCTGCGCGCGCGGCGGTCGCGCTCGAGCTCGGCCAGCTGCGCGTGCTGCCTGGCCTTGGCGGCGTCGAGCTCGGCCTGGCGCTGCGCGATCTCGCGCTCGACGCGTTCGAGCTCGGCGAGCTGCGTGGTCAGGGCGTCGATGCGGGCGGTGCGCTCGCGCTGCAGGTAGCGGTGGTAGGCCAGCGCGCGGCTGGCCTCGGCGACCTGGTCCTGCGAGAGCATCAGCTTGAGCGGCGCGTCGTCGCCGATGGCGTAGGCGGCGCGCAGCAGGTCGCCCAGCTCGCTGCGCTGCCCGGCGAGCGAGCGCTGCAGCGCGTCGCGCTTGTCGCGCAGCCCGGCCAGCGAGGCCTGCTGCTGCGCGAGCTGCGTTTCGGTCTCGCGCAGGCCGCGCGCGGACGCGCCGACCTTTTCGTCGACCTCGCGCAGCTGGCGGCTGGCGTCGCCGCGCCTCCCTTCGATCTTGCGGCGCTCGGCAGCGACCGCCTTGAGCTCGCGGTTGACCTTCTCGAGCTTGCGCTGCGCCTCGCGGCTGCTCTGCGCGGCCGCCGGCGCCGTCGCGGCGAGCGCCGCCAGCGCGGCGACCAGGCCCGCGAGCAGCCACCAGCGGCGGCGCGCGCGCGGCATCAGGCGGAGGCGAACAGGCTGCGGCCGGTCATCTCGGCGGGCCTGGGCATGCCGAGCAGGTCGAGCACGGTCGGCGCGACGTCGCGCAGCGCACCGCCCTCGCGCAGCACCGCGCCGGCGCGCTCGCCCACGTACACCAGCGGCACCGGGCCGACGGTGTGGGCCGTGTGCGGCTGCCCGGTCGCCGGGTCGCGCATCATCTCCAGGTTGCCGTGGTCGGCGGTGACCACCAGCGCGCCGTGCGCGGCGCGCACCGCGGCGTCGATCGCGCCGATGGCGACGTCGACGGCCTCGGCGGCCTGGATCGCCGCCTGCAAGTCGCCGCTGTGGCCGACCATGTCGGGGTTGGCGATGTTGCACACGATGAGGTCGAAGCGGCCCGAGCCGATCGCATCGACCAGCTTCGCGGTCAGCTCGGGGCAGCTCATCTCCGGCTGCAGGTCGTAGGTGGCGACCTTGGGGCTGGGCACCAGGATGCGCTCCTCGCCGTCGAACGCGTCCTCGCGGCCGCCGCTGAAGAAGAAGGTGACGTGCGCGTACTTCTCGGTCTCGGCGATGCGCAGCTGCTTCAGGCCGCGCGCGGCGACCAGCTCGCCCAGGGTGTTGCGCAGGTCGTCGGGCGGGAAGGCCACCTCGGCCGGCAGTTTCGCGTCGTACTCGGTCAGGCACACGTAGCGCGCGAGCCTGGGGCGGCGCGCGACGAAGCCTTCGAACGCAGGCGACACGAACGCCGCGCTGAGCTGGCGCGCGCGGTCGGCGCGGAAGTTCATGAACACCACCGCGTCGCCGTCGGCGACCGGCGCGGCGCCGTCGAGCACGGTGGGCAGCACGAATTCGTCGTTCTCGCCGCGCGCGTAGGCCGCCTCGAGCGCGGCCGCGGCAGTGGCGGCGTGGTGGTCCGACTTCGCCTCGACGATCGCGTCCCAGGCCAGGCGCAGGCGCTCCCAGCGCTTGTCGCGGTCCATCGCGTAGTAGCGGCCGCTCACGGTGGCGATGCGCGCGTTGCCGAGCGCGTCGCACCTGGCCTGCAGCGCCGCGAGGCTGGCGGCGGCCGAGCGCGGCGGCGTGTCGCGGCCGTCGAGGAAGGCGTGCACCGCCACCCTCGGCACGCCGGCGCGGTGCGCGAGCTCGAGCATCGCGAACACCTGCGACTCGTGGCTGTGCACGCCGCCGGGCGAGAGCAGGCCCATCACGTGCAGGGTGCCGCCGTCGGCCTTCACCGCCTCGCAGGCGCCGCGCAGCGCGGGATTGTCGAAGAAGCTGCCGTCCTCGATCGCCGCGTCGATGCGGGTCAGGTCCTGGTAGACGATGCGGCCGGCGCCGAGGTTCATGTGGCCGACCTCGGAATTGCCCATCTGCCCGTCCGGCAGGCCGACGTGGCGGCCCTCGGTGTGGATCAGCGTGTGCGGGCAACCGGACCACAGCCGCCGCCAGTTCGGCAGCCGCGCCTGGGCGAGGGCGTTGTCGGCGGGATCGTCGCGATGGCCCCAGCCGTCGAGGATCAGCAGGACGACCGGTTTCGGGCGGGTGGCGCTGTGGGGTTCGGTCACGACGAATGGGCCAATGACTAAGGGCAGGTGCGATTGTAGCCAAGCCGGCGCAGGCTACGTCCCGTGGGCAAGCGCCCGCGCGAACGTCTATCCTCGCCACACCCGCTGCACCGGAGTCCGCCAATGCCCGTCCTGTCCCGCCTTCCCCTCGCGCTCGCCCTGTCGCTGCTGCTCGCCACCGGCGTGGCCGCGGCTTCCGACGGCGAAAGCATCGACAAGGTGAACGGCAGCATCACCGCCGAGGCCGGCAAGTCCTACGGCGACCTGGAGACGGTCAACGGCAGCATCAAGCTCGAGGACGGCGCCCACGTCGGCGACGCGCAGACCGTCAACGGCAGCATCAAGGCCGGCGACAACATCGAGGCCGGCTCGCTGGGCACCGTGAACGGCGGCCTGCGCATCGGCGCGCAGGCCCGCATCGAAGACGGCCTGGAAACCGTCAACGGCGGCATCTTCGTCGGCCGCGGCGGCAAGCTCGGCAAGGGCATCGAGACCGTCAACGGCGCGATCGGCATCGTCGCCACCGAGGTCGGCGGCGGCATCGAGACCGTCAACGGCGACATCACCGTCGGCATCGACTCGCACGTGCACGGCGGCGTCAAGGTCAGCAAGCCGACCTCGAACTGGATGCCGATCCGCTTCGGCAACCGCAAGCCGCGCATCGTGATCGGCCCGAACGCGGTGGTCGACGGCGACCTCGTGTTCGAGCGCGAGGTCACGCTGTACGTGCACAAGAGCGCACGCACCGGCAAGATCATCGGCGCCACGCCGACCACGTTCGACACGCCGAGCGCGCCGAAGGATTGAGGGCGCGGCTCGCGCCACGGCCCGCGACACCGGCGGCTGGCCGCGTCGGCCTTGCGAGGAGTGGCGAAACCTTGCTGACCTGACACGGCGCCACCCACGCTTCGCTTCCCGCCCTCGCGTTCGCTGCATCGCGCGCAGGATCCGCCCACCCGCATGCAGGCCCGGTTCGGCCTAGAATCCGGTGCTTCGCCCACCGGAGAACCGGGATGCACAGCCGATCCCTCCTGGCCTGCCTGGCCGCCACCACGCTGCTCGTCGCCTGCCAGCGCGAGCAGGCGGCGCCGCAGGCCGCCACGCCGCCGGCCGCGCAGGACGCGCCGGCCTCCACCCACGCATTCAACGGCGACATCGACGCCGGTGACTTCGCCGACCTGGTCAAGACGCTGTCCTCGGACGCGTTCGAAGGCCGTGGCCCGGGTTCGCCGGGCGAGGAGAAGTCGGTCGACTACATCCGCGCGCAGTTCGAGCGCATCGGCCTGAAGCCCGGCATCGGCGGCCAGTGGTTCCAGACCGTGCCGATGACCGAGACCACCGCCGACGAATCGACTGTGCTGCACCTCGACGTCGACGGCAAGCCGCAGGACCTGGCGTTCGGCACCGACATGGTGATCGGCACGCGCACCGGCAAGGACGAGGTCAAGGTCGACGGCAGCGACCTGGTGTTCGTCGGCTACGGCGTCGACGCGCCGGAGCAGAAGTGGAACGACTACGCCGGCGTCGACGTCAAGGGCAAGACCGTGGTGATCCTGGTCAACGACCCCGGCTTCCACGCCAACGACGCCTCGCTGTTCGAAGGCAAGCGCATGACCTACTACGGGCGCTGGGTCTACAAGTTCGAGGAAGCCGCGCGCAAGGGCGCGGCAGCGGCGCTGATCGTGCACGACACCGCCGGCGCGTCCTATGGCTGGGACGTGGTGCGCAACTCCTGGTCCGGCGCGCAGTACGACCTGCGCGCGGCCGACGATCCCGCGCCGCGTCTGCCGGCCCAGGGCTGGATCACCGGCGATGCGGCGCGCAAGCTGTTCGCCGGCGCCGGGCTCGACCTCGACGCGTTGTACAAGGCCGCCGGCAAGCGCGGCTTCAAGGCGGTGCCGATGAAGGCGAAGCTGTCCTTCGACCTCAGGAGCACGGTCACCGAGAAGTCCTCGCGCAACGTCATCGGCGTGCTGCCCGGCAGCGAAAAACCCGACGAGGCGGTGGTCTACATGGCGCACTGGGACCACCTGGGCAAGCACGAGGGCGAGCCGGGCGACAACATCTACAACGGCGCGGTCGACAACGCCACCGGCGTGGCCGGCATCATCGAGATCGCAGGGAAGTTCGCAACCGCGCAACCGGCGCCCAAGCGCTCGCTCGCGTTCGTCGCGGTGACGCTGGAGGAATCGGGCCTGCTCGGCTCGCAGTACTACGTCGCGCATCCCGCGTTCCCGCTCGACAAGACCGTCGGCGTCGTCAACATCGACGCGATGGGCGTGTACGGCAAGTCGCACGACCTGGTCGTGGTCGGCAAGGGCAATTCCGAGCTCGAGGACATCCTGAAGTCGGTCACTGACAAGCAAGGGCGCACGCTCGAGGAGGAAAGCGCGCCGCAGAGCGGCTTCTACTTCCGTTCCGACCATTTCAACTTCGCCAAGGCCGGCGTGCCGGCGCTGTACACCGAGAGCGGCGAGGACCTGGTCGACGGTGGCCGCGCGGCGGGCGAGGCGGCGAGCAAGGATTACAACGCCAACCGCTACCACAAGCCGGGCGACGAGTACTCCGACGCGTGGAAGCTCGACGGCGTGGTCGAGGACCTGCAGGCGCTCTACGGCGTCGGCCGCGTGCTGGTCGACGGCGACCAGTGGCCGAACTGGTACGAGGGCAACGCCTTCCGCGCGGCGCGCGACAAGATGATGTCGGGCAAGGGCGCAGGCGAAGCGCCGTCGCACTGAAATCGTGCCGCGTGGCCGGATGAGGCGAAATGCTCCATCCGGCCACGGGCCCATCGGCCCGCCTGCGTTCCGGCTACGTCCGGGCGACTACCGGGCGTCGCTCCACATCCCCCTGCGCCTCGACGTCGGCCGCCATGCCCGGCTGCTCGCGATCGAGCGCATGCGCCAGCGCCAGGCTGGCTTCCAGCGGCTCGGCGGCCGCCCGCGCCGCGTCCACGCGCAGGTGGAACATCGGCGGGAGGTCGCCGTGCGGCGCGTGCAGGATGACGAGGTCGCCACCGTGCATGCGCATCTCGTCCGCGCTGCGCATGAGCGGATCGCGCCGCATTGCGACCAGCGCGACGCCGGCGATCCTCGCCGCCTCGCCTTCGTCGTACCCGGCGTTGCGCGCGACATGGGCGAAGCGGTCGAACGACTCGCGGTCGCGCGGTGCCAGGCGATCGATGACGCGCCGGGATTCGTCCACCTCGAGTGAAGCCTGCGCCGGGACGTCCCCATCCCGCGCCGCCACCGGGCGCAGCGCCGGCGCGTGGCGGTCGGCGTGCAGCAGCCGCACGCTGCGGCCGTCGACGCCGTGCTGCAGGTCGATCGTGCCGTCTGAGTTGCGGCGGTACGCCAGTGCGTCGCGGCGTACCTCGCTCCATTCGCCGGCCACGCGCGCCTGGCCCCTGCCGTCCCCGCTCCAGACCACGAAGTCGTCGCCGGCCGCGTAGAGCCCGTCGTCGATGAAGCCCGTGCCGGCCTTGTCGCGCCGGCCGTGCACCGAGACCACGCCACGGTCGAGCGCCGCGATGAACGCCGGCGCCTCCTGTCGCTGCAGGAACAGTGTCTTCACCGTGGCGTACTCGTGCGGCAGCTCGGGCCGGGCCGCGTCCCCGTCCAGCCGCGTCGGGTCGACCAACGGGTCCGCGGCGACGCCGGCCCAGATGCCATGCAGCGGGCTGCGCGGGTCGCTGTTGCGCAACGCGATCAGGACTTCGGCGCCTTCCAGTGCGGCGTCGCGGCCAGTGAGCATGTATTCGTTGCCGCTGTCGGGCAGGTCCTTGATCGCCTGCTTGACTTGATCGAGGCTGCCCAGCGTGCCGTCCTGGACATGTCGCAGGATGCGCCCGCCCCAGCGCTCGCTCTGGTTGTAGGCCTTGGCGACCACAGCGGCCAGCCGCAGCTGGTCGTCCTGCGTGGATTCGCGAAATAGCCCTGTTTCGCGCAGCGGGCCGTAGATTTCCCGCTCCAGCTTGCCGGCCTGCATGACGTCGCGATCATGGATGTAGCGGATGCCTTCGTCCGATTGGAGAAACGCTCGCAAATGCGCCATGACAGCCGCATCGAGTTGCCGTCCACCTTGATCTTCGATCGCGTTGCCGCTGCGCGCCAGATCCCCGATCGTCCGGGTCGCTTGGCGATCTTCAAGCACCCATTCGGGCTGGCGATCTGCCGCCCAGTCCTGGTAGGCCGCCACCAGGCTCCGGGCGACCTCCGGATGCTGGCCCAGGTCGGTTTGCAGGGTTCCGATCGACAATCCGCTATTGCCCACCGGATCCATCACGCCGCCCCGGATGCTGCCCGCGAACGAGAAGCGATTGGAAACATCACGGCCTAGTCGCGAGCCTTCGGATGCGACGCCAATGGCGAAATAGGAAAGCGCATTGAGCTCGGCGGCGGTGGGAAGGCCCGCCTGCGTCGTCGTTGCGGGATCGGCATCGAGCCGGTGGCTTTCCTCTCGGATTTCTCTTTCCATGAGCGGTAACTCTCCATGTTCGTGGACAATCGATCTTTGTTCCCGGCCTATTGGTCTTCCTCGCAATCGTCGTCCTTGCGAATTTCGACCCCTTCGACCGACCTTTGGAGTTCCAGGCTCTTCAGATAGCCACGCGTGCCGAATCGCTGGTACCAGGCCAGGCGATCGCCTTCGCGCACGACGTAGTCGGATTCATCACCGAAGTTGGGGCACGCCGCCGGGTCGTCGTCCTCGACATCGATGCGGCACTTGCGCATGAACAGCTTGCCGTCGCGCAGTTCACCGGTGAGCTTGCCGCTTTCGCCCCGGACCTGCGTGCCCTCGGCCCACATTCCGGTGATCGTCCCGCTGTCGTCGGAACTGAACTCGAAACCCGCCGAGTGCTGCCAACCGCAGGACTGCGCGTACACCCAAGCGCCCTTGAATTGATCGAATTCCGCCTGCGGTCGCGTGGAGGCACCCGCCCCAACCGACTGGCATGCCGCCAGCAACCCGGCCGCGCACAGCGCGGTGAGCAATGGAAGCCTCGTCCCCGAAAGCCTGCCGCGGCGATGCATGTCCCTTGCAACACGATGCGCCGCGCGCGCGATGGCGGTGCCCATCCCGTCCTCCTGTCCCTGGTGGCGTGGCCGCCGATCCTACACTTCCGGCGCGCGCCTGAACTGTGGTGTATTTGGCAGATATCGCCGCTTCCGGAACGCAAGCCATGGCCATCGCCTACTGGTGCATCCTCGCCGCCGCATTGCTCCCCTACGCTTGGGTGACCATCGCCAAGCGCGGGCCTCGCTACGACAACCGCGATCCCCGGCGCTGGATGGAGAAGCAGGACGATCCGCGCAGGCAGCGCGCCAATGCGGCGCACCTCAACGCCTTCGAGGCGTTCGCGCCGTTCGCCGCGTCGGTGCTGATGGCTCAGGCGGCGGGCGTGGATGCCGGCCTGGTGGCGACGCTGTCGCTGGCGTTCATCGCGCTGCGCGTCGGGCACGGCGTGTTCTACGTCACCAGCGTGCACGTGCTGCGCAGCCTGTGCTGGCTGGGCGGGTTCGCCTGCGTGCTGTGGCTGATGGGCGCGGCGGCGCTGCGCGTGGCCGGCTGAGCCTCAGCGACCGCGATCCGGACGGTGGCCACCGGCGCGCCGCTCCACCCAGGCCAGCACCAGCAGCACCACCAGCGCGAGCGCGGTGGCGCCGAGCGCGAGCAGGTGGGCATGCAGGCCGGCGGCGATGCCGATCGCCGCGACCATCAGCAGCGAGGCCGCGGTGGTGAGCCCGGCCACGCTGTTGCCGCCGCTGCGGCGGAAGATCGCGCCGGCGCCGAGGAAGCCCACCGCGGCCACCACGGCCTCGACCAGCCGCAGCGGGTCCACACGCACCATCTGCCGGTAGTGCTCATCGGCGAAGCGCACCGCAAGCAGGTCGCCGAGGCCGACCAGCAGCGCGGCCGCGCCCGCGACCAGCATGTGGGTGCGGAATCCGGCGGGCCGGTCCTTGAGCTCGCGCTCGAAGCCGACCGCGCCGCCCAGCAGCATGGCGTAGGCGGTCGTGGCGAGGATGGCGAGCTGCGCCGGCGCGTCGTCGAGGAATCCCTGCATCCGCGCAGCCTGCACGCGCAGGCGTCACGGACCCGTCGACGTCAGCCCGCCGCCACCAGCCGCACGCGCGCGAAGTTGCGCTTGCCCACCTGCAGCACGCCCTCGAAACCGGGCGCGAACGCCGTCGATGCATCCTCGACCACCGCGCCGTCGACCTTCACCGCGCGTTCCTTGAGCTTGCGGTTGGCCTCGGAGTTGCTCGGCGTGATCCCGGCGGCGGTGAGCAGCGCGGCGATGCGGATGCCGTCGGCGGGCACGGCCACGTCCTGCAGCGGCAGCAGCGCGGTGTCGCCCTCGCCGCGCACGGCGGCGTGCCAGCCGGCGACCGCGGTCCCGGCGGCGGCCGCGTCGTGGAAGCGCGCGGCCAGCTCGCGCGCCAGCCGCAGCTTGACGTCGCGCGGGTTGAGCGCGCCGGCCTCCACGTCGGCGCGCAGTCGCGCGGCCTCGTCGATGCCGATCTCGAAGCTCAGCAGCTCGATCCACTTCCACATCAGCGCGTCGCCGATCTTCATGGTCTTGTTGACGATGTCGATCGCCGGCTCGGCGATGCCGATGTAGTTGCCGAGCGACTTGCTCATCTTCTGCACGCCGTCCAGGCCCTCGAGCAGCGGCATGGTCAGCACCACCTGCGGCTTCTGGCCGTAGTGTTCCTGCAGGCCGCGGCCCATCAGCAGGTTGAACTTCTGGTCGGTGCCGCCGAGCTCGACATCGGCCTCGAGCGCCACCGAGTCGTAGCCCTGCACCAGCGGGTACAGGAACTCGTGGATCGCGATCGGCTGCTGCGCGGCGTAGCGCTTGGCGAAGTCGTCGCGTTCGAGCATGCGCGCCACGGTGTGCTGCGCAGCCAGGCGGATCATGTCGGCGGCGGTCATCGCGCCGAACCACTCGCTGTTGAAGCGCAGTTCGGTCCGCTCGCGGTCGAGCACCTTGAACACCTGGTCGGCGTAGGTGCGCGCGTTGGCCTCGACGTCTTCGCGCGTGAGCGGCTTGCGGGTGGCGTTCTTGCCGGTGGGGTCGCCGATCATCCCGGTGAAGTCGCCGATCAGGAAGATCACCGTGTGTCCGAGGTCCTGGAACTGCCGCATCTTGTTGAGCAGCACGGTGTGGCCGATGTGCAGGTCCGGCGCGGTCGGGTCGAAGCCGGCCTTGACCCGCAGCGGGCGGCCCTGGGCGAGCCGGGCCTGCAGCTCCTCGCGCTTGAGGATCTCGTCGGCGCCGCGCGCGAGGGTCTCCAGGGCGGCCGGATCGGTGGCGCGGGCGGGGTCGGTGGCGGGGGTCACGGGGCTCTCGGGGTGACGATGGGGGTCGGGATGTGACAATCCGCATGATGCGGTTTGTAAAGCAAAGTTAACATGGGGTTAAGGCCGGATTTCCGGAAATCCCTGCCGGCTCAAGCGTTTGACGCCCACTTTTCGCGTGACTATGGTAGCGCCCTGACGGGCCCTTCACGCCGGGCCGGGACTGCTTTCGATGACCGAGCCCACCTCGCCCCAGGACCCCGGTCGCGGGCGCCTGATCCGGATCCGGAACCTCCGCGCCGCTGCCCTCAACGGAAAAGGGCTGAACGGGAAAGGACTCGTCCCCGCCCTGCCGGCGGGCTTCAACGGCCGCTGGACCCGCCGCCACTGGGCCCACGCCAGCCTGTTCGCGATGGCCGGCGCGCTGGTGATGGCGATCGTGCCCGGCTTCTCCAACGCCATGTCGGCCGGCGCGCCGTCCGGCACGTCGGCGATGCGCACCACCATGTCGCTCGGCCTGCCGCCGCTGCCGCTCGCGCGCCGCCAGGCGCCCGCCGCCGACAACTGGCAGGTCGTCAGCGTCGCCAGCGGCGAGACCCTGAGCCACCTGTTCGAGCGCCTGGACCTGTCGAAGACGGACCTGCACCGCGTGCTCGACCAGGACGGCGCGAAGCAGGCGCTGACCCGGCTGCGGCCGGGCACCGAGCTGGCCTTCGACATCGCCTCGGCCGGCGCCAACACCCCGGCCGCGCTGCGCGCGTTCCGCTACGACCGCGACGACACCCATCGCGTCGAGCTGCGGATCGACGGCGACAAGGTCGTGGAGAAGGTGATCGAGCGCCCGGTCGAGACCCGCACGGTGGTGATCAGCGGCAAGGTCGGCCGCTCGCTGTTCCATTCGGCGCGCAAGCTGGGGCTGTCGGGCAACAACATCGCCACGCTGACCGACGAGATCTTCAAGTACGACATCGACTTCAACTCCGACGTCGCCGCCAGCGACCGCTTCAGCGTCGTCGTCGAGCAGTCCTGGCGCGAGGGCGAGCTGATCAGGAGTGGCCCGATCCTGGCCGCGACGTTCACCGCGCACGGCGACTTGCATTCGGGCTTCCGTTACGTGCGCAGCGGCAAGGCCGAGTACTTCAGCGCCGATGGCCGGCCGCTGAAGAAGGCCTTCATCCGCATGCCCGTGTCGTATACGCGGATCAGCTCTCGCTTCACCAGCGCGCGCAAGCATCCGATCCTCGGCCGCGTGCGCGCGCACCAGGGCGTCGACTTCGCCGCGCCCACCGGCACGCCGGTGATGGCCGCGGGCGACGCGCGCGTGGCCTTCGTCGGCTGGAAGGGCGGCTACGGCCGGGCGGTGATCCTTGACCACGGCCGCGGCTACACCACGCTGTACGGCCACATGTCGGCGTTCGGCAAGATCAAGGTCGGCCAGCGCATCCCGCAGGGGACGGTGATCGGCCGCGTCGGCAGCACCGGCCTGGCCACCGGGCCGCACCTGCACTACGAGTTCCGCATCAACGGCGTGCACCGCAACCCGATGTCGGTGACGATGCCGCCGCCCGAGCCGCTGCGCGGCGCGCAGCTGGCCGAGTTCCGCGCCCAGACCGGCCCGGCGCTGGCGCGCATCGAGAAGGTCGAGCGGATCATCTACGCGCAGGTCGGCGACGACGGCAAGGACAAGCGCGTCGCGAGCGCGGCGAAGCCGGGGTCGAAGAAGGGCTGACCGGATACGGGCGCAGCCGGAATCTTCCGGCTTCGGCTCGTCGCGCGAGCGCCGGCGTCCCAACCCTCTCCTGCGAAGCGGGAGAGGGAAAGCGCGAAGCGCGAGGGTGAGGGATCGGCTTTTCGCCGCGCGGTTGGGCTTCCTGCAGGCTTCGGCTGTTTGCGCGAAGGAAGTCGCCGTCCGGTGAATCGCTCTCCCCTCGGCAGGTACGCCGCTGCGCGGCTCCCCCGGCCCGGCGCAGCGCGCCGGGCATTCGCACGGGCGCGCGGCAGTGCCGCGCAAGCAGCCCGTGCTCATCCTGCCCTGACGAGGGCGCCGGCCATCCATGGCCGGCTTGACGCGATCCCCGGCCCGCGCCTTCCTGTCCGGCTTCCACTGCTTCGGTCGAAGGGCCTCTCGCCATACACGGGGGAGCGCGCATCTGGAATGCACCCATAGAATGCGCCCATGCCTGCACACCTCTACCTCGGCCTCATCTCCGGCACCAGCGCCGACGGCATCGACGCGGCGCTGGTCGGGTTCGACGATGTCCCTGGCGCCGGCGGTGGCGCGATCACGGCGCGCCTGCATTTCGGGCGCACCTACGATTGGGACGCGGAACTGCGCGAGCGCCTGGTCGAGCTCGGCCAGCAGTCGGCGCGCGTCACGCTCGACGAGGTCGCGGGGCTCGACGTGCGCATCGGCCGCGCCTTCGCCGACGCCGCATTGCGCGCGCTGGCGGACGCCGGCGTCGACGCGGCGCAGGTCGCCGCGATCGGTTCGCACGGGCAGACGCTGCGCCACCGGCCGACGGGCGAGGTTCCGTACACCCTGCAGCTGGGCGATCCCGGCACCATTGCCGAGCGCACCGGCATCCGCACGGTGGCCGACTTCCGCCGCCGCGACGTCGCCGCCGGCGGCCATGGCGCGCCGCTGCTGCCGGCGTTGCACGCCGCGCTGCTGCGCTCGGCGGGCGAGGACCGCGCGGTGCTCAACCTCGGCGGCATCGCCAACCTCACCCTGCTGCCGCACGAGGGCGAGGTGCGCGGCTTCGACACCGGCCCGGCCAACGGGCTGATGGACGCGTGGTGCCTGCGCCATCGCGGCGAGGCGTTCGACCGCGATGGCGCGTTCGCGGCGCAGGGGCGGGTCGACGAGGCGCTGCTGGCCAGGCTGCTCGACGATCCGTGGTTCGCGCAGGCGCCGCCGAAGTCGACGGGACGCGACCAGTTCCATCTCGACTGGGTCGAGTCTCGGATGCGCGGCGACGAATCGCCGCAGGACGTGCAGGCCACGTTGCTCGCGCTCAGCGCGCGCAGCATCGCCGCGGCGCTGCGCGCGACCCAGCCGGCGACGGCGCGCGTGGTCGCCTGCGGCGGTGGCGTGCACAACGGCGCGCTGATGGCGGCGCTGGCGGCGACGCTGCCCGGGTGCGTGGTGGAGTCGAGCGCCGCGCACGGGATCGATCCGGACTTCGTCGAGGCGATGGGATTCGCCTGGCTGGCGCGGGCGACGCTGCTGGGGCTGCCGGGCAACCTGCCGTCGGTCACCGGCGCACGCGGGCCGCGGGTGCTGGGCGGGGTGTATCCGGCGTAGGCGGGCGAACGCAGCGCGGGCATGGGCGCGTGACGCGTGGCATGGCCGTTGCGCGAGGCGTGGACGCGCCGCGCGAGGCGCGGACGCGACACGAAGCTGTCATCCCGGGCGCAGCGAGGGATCTGCATGGCGAGGCGCATTCCGGAAGCGCCAGATCCCTCTCTGCGCTCGGGATGACAGCCATTCGGGCAACGCTCCGGGATGACGGGCGACGGGATGACGGCGATAACCCGGCAGCGCAGGCTCCCACCCCACGCTCAGCCCACGCCGGGCCCCGGTTCCGGGCCACCGTCTTCCGAGTGCGGCACGCGGCCGATCATCGCGAAGCCGGCATCGTCCGGGATGCCTTCCAGCGCGGCGAGCGCGGATTCGAGCACGTCGTTCTCGGCGTTGTCGAAGTGCACCCGGCCGTCGCCCTCGTACACGTGCAGCCCCTGCTCGAGCAGGTGCAGCAGCGTGCGCGGCAGGGTCCAGCCACGCGCGTCGGCGACCCGCCGAATGCGGTCGATCAGCACCTGGTCGATGTCGTGGAGGACGATCTCGGTCATTGCGGTCCCGGGCTTCCTGCGTCGGCCGGCTCCTACATACCGCGCCGCCCGGGCGCGGGCAAGCCCGGCCGGCGGCGCGGCGGCCGCTGCGACCGGGATGTTCAGTTAGCATGCCGGGGATGACCCAATCTCCTTCGGCACCGCGCGGACCGCTGGCCTGGATCAGGCCCTACCTGGAGCCGGCGCCGCTGGGCGCGCTGCTGCTCGGGATCTCGTCCGGCTTCCCCTACAGCATGATCGGCGCGACGCTGACCACGCGGCTGGCGCAGGACGGCGTCGACAAGAAGAGCGTCACCGCGTTCTCGCTGGCGTTCCTGGCCTACAACTTCAAGTTCCTGTGGGCGCCGCTGGTCGACCGGATGCACCTGCCGTTGCTGGGGCGGTTCGGGCAGCGGCGCTCGTGGCTGTGGCTGTCGGCGGCGTGCGTGGCGGCGGCGATCGCCTTCCTCGCGCTCGCCGACCCGACCACCCACCTGGCCACCGTGGCCGCGGCGGCGATCCTGGTCGGCGTGGCCGGCGCCACGTTCGACATCGTCATCGACGCCTACCGCATCGAACTGCTGCAGCCGCACCAGCTGGGCGTGGGCTCGGGGATGTCGCAGTACGGCTGGCGCATCGGCTCGGTGTGCGCCGGCGCGCTGGCATTGCTGGTCGCAGGGTCCGCCGGCTGGACCACCGCCTACCTGCTGTGCATGGCCTTCGTGCTGCCGGCGGTGGTGACCGGGCTGTGGCTGGGCGAGCCGGCGCGCCACCGCGAGCCGGCGCCGCGCCGCGGCATCGGGGCGGCGGTGTCCGCGGTGGTCGCGCCGCTGACCGAGTTCTTCCGCCGCCACGGCGCCTGGCTGGTGCTGCTGTTCGTGCTGCTGCACAAGATCGGCGACACCCTGGCCAACCTCACCGTGCGCCTGCTGCTCAACGACCTGGGCTTCAGCAACGACGAGATCGCGCTCTACGACGTCGGCTTCGGGTTCATCGCCTACCTCGTCGGCATCTTCGTCGGCGGACTGATCTATGCGCGCCTGGGGGTGAAGCGCGCGGTGATGCTGAGCCTGGTGCTGATGGCGGTGTCGAACCTGTCGTTCGCCGCGCTGGCGCACCTGGGCCACAGCAACGGGATGCTGGCGTTCACGATCTGCTTCGAGAACTTCGCCAGCGGCATCGGCGGCGTCGCGGTGGTCGCCTACCTGTCGGCGCTGTGCAACCTGGCGTTCACCGCGACCCAGTTCGCGCTGCTGTCGGCGGCGGCCTCGATCGTCGGCCGGCTGTTCACCGGCACCAGCGCCGGCGCGCTGATCGAGCGGTTGGGCTACGTGCAGTTCTACCTGCTGACCACGGTGATCGCGCTGCCGGGCGTGCTGCTGTTCTGGTGGATGGTCCGCAGCGGCCTGGTCGAGCGGACGATCGTCGAGCCGGACACGCGGGCGGCGGCGGAAACGCCCTGACCGCCGGCGCCGCCGGGCGCCGCGGGTTCAGTCGCGGTAGTCGACCACCAGCGGCGCGTGGTCGGAGAAGCGCGGCGCCGGGTGCACGGCGCAGGCGGTGATGCGCTCGGCGAGCGCCGGGGTGGCGAACTGGTAGTCGATGCGCCAGCCCACGTTGTTGGCGCGCGCGGCGCCGCGGTTGCTCCACCAGGTGTACTCGGGCGCGTCCGGGCGCAGCACGCGCAGGGCGTCGCGCCAGCCGTGCGCGGGCGGCTCGCACAGGCCGTCGCCGCAGGCGTCGGCGACCATGGCGTTGAGCCAGGCGCGCTCGCGCGGCAGGCAGCCGGAGTTCTTCTGGTTGCTGGTCCAGTTCTTGATGTCGTTGCGCGAGCGCACGATGTTCCAGTCGCCGCACAGCACGTAGTCGCGGCCGCTGGCCAGCCACTGGTCGAGGATCGGCTTGAGCCAGTCCATCGCCTCGAACTTGAAGCCCTGGCGCAGCTCGCCGGACGAGCCCGAGGGGATGTACAGCGACACCACGCTCAGGTTGCCGAAGCGCGCCTCGATGTAGCGGCCTTCCTCGTCGAAGGATTCGCGACCGAGCGTGGTGCGCACCTCGTCCGGCTCGCGCCTGGCGTAGATCGCCACGCCGCTGTAGCCCTTCTTGGTCGTGGCGTCGCGGAACCAGGCCTTGTAGCCCTCCGGCAGGAACGCAGGGCCCGCGAGCTGGTGCTCCTGCGCCTTGGTTTCCTGCACGCACAGCACGTCGGCGTCCTGGGTGGCGAACCAGTCGAAGAAGCCCTTGCTGGCGGCCGAGCGCAGGCCGTTGGCGTTGAAGCTGATGATGCGCATGTGGAAGAGCCGGTGACGACGGAACCGCGCCAAGGGTAGCGCAACGATCCGCGCCGGCCGAGTGCATGGCCCGGCAGCGGCTACCATGCCCGCATGTTCGCCAGGCCCGACCTGCGCGTGGCCCCCGTGACGCCGGAGCGCGAGGCCGCCGTGCGCGCGCTGCGGGTCGCGGCCGACCAGCTGCCCTTCGTCGGCGACATCGCCTTCAACCTCGACGACGCGCTGGGCGATCCGCGCAGCGAGGCGATGGCGATCCTGGTCGGCGAGGTGGTGGCCGGCTTCTACCGCCTCGACTTCGCGCCGACCATCGTCGCGCGCAAGGCGCTCGACGCCGCCAGCGCCGGCCTGCGCGCGTTCTGCCTCGACGCCGGCTGGCAGGGCCGCGGCCTGGGCACGCGCGCGGTGCGGGCGTGCTGCGAGGACCTGCGCGCGCGCCATCCGGGGATCGCCCTGCTCGCGCTCAACGTGAACTGCCGCAACGTCGCCGCGATCAACGCCTACCGCAAGGCCGGCTTCGTCGACACCGGCGAGCTGTACCTGGGCGGCAGCGCGGGGCCGCAGCACCTGATGGTGCGCAGGCCGTGAACGGGCCGGGGCCTGCGCGTGGGAGCGGCTTCAGCCGCGAGCTTCCTGCCGGCCGGCAAGCCAGGCGAAGAGCTCGCGGCTGAAGCCGCTCCCACGAATCCAGTCGATTCGCCCGCGGCGGGCGGCGGCTGGCATCATGGCGTCCGCACACGCCCGATGCCCCGCATGCCCGACGACCACCGCCAGCGCTTCCTCCAGCTCGCCCTGCGCGCCGACGCGCTGCGCTTCGGCGAGTTCACCCTCAAGTCCGGGCGCGCCAGCCCGTATTTCTTCAACGCCGGCCGCTTCGACTCGGGCGCGGCGCTGGCGCAGCTGGCGGCCTGCTACGCGGACGCGATCGACGCCGCCGGGATCGGCTTCGACCTGCTGTTCGGCCCGGCCTACAAGGGCATCCCGCTGGCCACAGCGCTGGCCTGCGAGTACGCGCGCCGCGGCCGCGACCTGCCGCTGGCCTTCAACCGCAAGGAGGCCAAGGACCACGGCGAGGGCGGCAAACTGATCGGCGCGCCGCTGGCCGGGCGGCGGGTGCTGGTGGTCGACGACGTGATCACCGCCGGCACCGCGATCCGCGAGGCGCTGGCGACCATCGCCGGCGGCGGCGGCAGCGCGGCCGGGATCGTGATCGCGCTCGACCGCCAGGAGCGCGTGGCCGACGACGACCCGCGCTCGGCCGCGCAGGCGGTGGCCGGCCAGCACGGCATCCCGGTGGTCGCCATCGCCGCGCTCTCCGACCTGCTTGCGTTTGCCGGCGAAAGCGCGACACTGGCCGCCGAACGCGACCGCCTGCTCGCCTATCGCGCGCAGTACGGCAGCCGCACCGATTGAAGCTTGCACCGATGGGATCGACCGGCCGGGGGGACGGCGCGATGGACACGACGACGAAAGGCCTGGCCTGTGCGCTGCTGCTGCTTGCCGCGGCAAGCGCGTCCGCGCAGGAGAAGGGCAAGAAGATCTACTGCTGGGACGAGAACGGCCACAAGGTCTGCGGCGACGCGCTGCCGGCCGGCGCCACCGACGCCGCGCGCACCGAGATCAGCGCCAAGACCGGGCTGCCGGTGCGCTCGGTCGACCGCGCGCCCACCGACGCCGAGCGCGCCGCCGCCGCGGCTGCCGGCGAGCAGGCCGCGCGCGATGCCGAGGCCGAGGCCGCCGCCAAGCGCCGCGACCTGGCGATGGTGGAGTCCTACGCAACCGAGGACGACCTGCGCCGCGCCTACGGCGAGCGCATCACCCTGGTCGAGGAGTCGCTCAAGACCTCGCGCCTGGGCCTGGTCAACCTGCGCGCCAGCCTGCTCAGCCTGCTGCGCCAGGCCTCGGACCTGGAACTGCAGTCGCAGCCCGTGCGCAAGGACCTGGTGGACAACATCGCCCGCCAGCACGCCGACCTGCTGCGCCAGCAGGCGATCCTCGAGCAGCAGCTGCACGACCGCGCGTCGCTGGGCAGCGACCTAGAGCAGGCGCTGGATCGCTACCGCTCGCTGAAGGCGCCGCGCAAGGCCGGCTGAACGCCGGCGCGCGGAACCGCGCCACCGCGCCTCGTGGGAGCGGCTTCAGCCGCGAGCTCTTGCGCGCGCCATGTCAGGCCGGGAAGAACTCGCGGCTGAAGCCGCTCCCACGAAGGCTTCCGACGGCATTCGCATTCATCCGCGTCGACGGACGAAGGCCGGGCGTGAACACCGCGCCCACGGCCGGCGCGGCGCGCTCGCTATACTCCCGCGACCTTTCGCAACGGACATCCCCCGCGTGCCGCAAGTGCAACCGTCGCCGGCCGTGCAGGCACTGGCGATCACGGCCTACACCGCCACCACCGCGCTCGGGCGCGGACGCGATGCCCAGGCCCTGGCGCTGCGCGAACGCCGCGGCGGCCTGCGCCGCAACGATTTCGGCGAAGGCGCGGCGGGCGAGCAGCGGCTCGACACCTGGATCGGCCGCGTCGACGGCCTCGAGCAACAGCCGTTGCCGGGCGAGTACGCGCAGTGGGACTGCCGCAACAACCGCCTGGCCTGGCTGGCGCTGCAGCAGGACGCGATGCCCGAGCGCATCGCGGACCTGCGCGCGCGCCATCCGGCCCATCGCATCGCCATCGTGCTCGGCACCTCCACCGCCAGCATCGGCGCCAGCGAGGAGGCCTACACGCGGCTGGTCGACGACGGCACCCGCTTCCCGCCCGACCTCGCGCGGCCGATCGTGCACACCCCGCATTCGCTGGGCGACTTCGTCCAGCACGCCACCGGCCTGCGCGGGCCCTGCGTCACCGTCGCCACCGCCTGCTCGTCGAGCGCCAAGGTGTTCGCGCAGGCGGCGCGGCTGCTGCGCGCCGGCATCGCCGACGCCGCGCTGGTCGGCGGCGTCGACACGCTGTGCGGCAGCGTGCTGTTCGGCTTCAACTCGCTGGGCTTGGTATCGGCGCAACCGTGCCGGCCGTTCGACGCGCGGCGCGACGGGCTCTCGCTGGGCGAGGCCGGCGGCTTCGCGATCCTCGAGCGCGCCGAGCCGGGCGCGCCCGGGCTGCAGCTGCGCGGCTACGGCGAGTCCAGCGACGCCCACCACATGTCGACGCCGCACCCCGAAGGCCTGGGCGCGCGGCTGGCGATGCAGGCGGCGCTGGCGCGCGCCGGCATCGACGCATCCGAGGTCGGCTACCTCAACCTGCACGGCACCGCGACCCCGGCCAACGACGCGGTCGAGGCGCAGGCGGTCGCGGCGCTGTTCCCGGAAACGCTGCACGCCAGCTCGACCAAGGGCTGGACCGGGCACACGCTCGGCGCCGCCGGGATCGTCGAGTCGGTGTTCGCGCTGCTCGCGCTGGAAGGCGGCGTGCTGCCGGGCACGCTCAACAGCCAGGCGCGCGACGCCGCCTGCGGTGCGCAGGTGCGGCTGGACAACGCGCGCGACGACGGCCTGCGCTACGCGATGAACAACTCCTTCGGCTTCGGCGGCAACAACTGCTCGCTCGTGTTCGGGAGGGCCTGAGCGTGCCGATGCGCAGCGCCGCGATCGAGGGCATCGGCTTCTGGGCGCCGGGGCTGCCGTCGTGGGAGGCGGCGCGCGCGTTCCTCGCCGGCGGCGCGATCGCGGAGGACGCGCCGCGACGGCCGTCGCCGCAGCTGCTGGCGCCGAACGAGCGCCGGCGCGCGCCGGAGACGGTGGCGGTCGCGCTCGAGGTCGCGCTCGCCGCCTGCGCCGCGGCCGGACGCGAGCCGGCGGCGCTGCCGTCGATCTTCGCCTCCACCCACGGCGACCTCGCGATCACCGACTACATGTGCGCGACGCTGGCCAGCGAGCCGCGCGCGGTGTCGCCGACCCGGTTCCACAATTCCGTGCACAACGCCGCCGCCGGCTACTGGACCATCGGCAGCGCCTGCATGCAGGCCAGCACCGCGATCAGCGCCTTCGACGCCAGCTTCGCGCAGGGCCTGGTCGAGGCGCTGGCGCAGCTGGCCGACGGCGCGGGCGCAGTGCTGCTGGCCGGTTACGACAGCGCCTCGGCCGGCCCGCTGGCGGCGGTCTCGCGCAGCGAAGGCCTGCTCGGCGGCGCGCTGGTGCTCTCCGGCGGCAGCGACGGCCCGCGCCTGCGCGCGACCCTGGTCGACGGCGAACCGCCGCCGGCGCAGGGGCCGCTGTCGCGTCGCGCGGCGGGCAACGCGATGGCGCAGATGCTGCCGCTGTTCGAGGCGCTGGCCGGCGGCGACCGCGACGTGGTCCTGCTCAAGGCCGGGCCCGGCCGCGCGCTGCGGGTGGAGATCTCGCATGGCTGAGGCGGCGCCCGCCGATCGCCTGCACCGCGGCAACGTCGCCGTGGTGATCCCCGCGCTCAACGAGGCGCTGCGCATCCGCGAGGTCGTGCAGGACACGCGCGCGCACTGCGACCGCGTGATCGTGGTCGACGACGGCTCCGACGACGGCACCGCCGAGTGCCTCGCCGGCCTCGGCGCCACCGTGCTGCGGCACCCGCGCCGCATGGGCAAGGGCGCGGCGCTGCGCAGCGGCTTCGCCGAGGCGGCGCGGGCCGGCGCGCGCGCGGTGGTGACGATGGACGGCGACGGCCAGCACAGCGGCGCCGACATCCCGCGGTTGCTCGACTCGGCCAACCGCCATCCGGGCTGCGTCATCGTCGGCGCGCGCCTGCGCAAGCGCGCGGCACAGCCGGTCTACCGGCGCATCGGCAACGACTTCGGCGACTGGGGCATCGGCTGGGGCTGCGGCTTCCGCGTGGTCGACAGCCAGAGCGGCCAGCGCCTGTACCCGCACGCGGTGTACACGCTCGAGGGCGTGCCGGGCGAGGGCTTCGTGTTCGAGGCGCAGATGCTGATCTCGGCCGCGCGCCGCGCCGGCGCGGGCGTGGTGGCGGTGCCGATCGAGACCCGCTATGCCGGCGCGGGCGCGCCGGCGCAGATGCGCAAGAGCCATTTCCGCCTGGTGCGCGACCTGTGGAAGATCACCTCGCACGTGGTGCTGCAGGTTCTGCGCCACGGCGACGTGCTCGCCGAGTACCGCCGCTGCCGGGCGCGGCCGCCGGTGGTCGACGACCCGGCCGGCGAGGTCGTCCTCGTGCATCCCGCGCCCGGGGTGCAGCGCACGTGAGCGCCGACGCCGACGCCGACGTCGCCATCCTCGGCGGCGGCCTGGCCGGCCTCACGCTGGCGATCCAGCTGCGGATGCGCGACCCGTCGCTGCGCGTCGCGGTGCTCGAGCGCCGCGCGCACCCGGTGCCGGAGGCGGCGTTCAAGGTCGGCGAGTCGACGGTGGAGATCGGCGCGCACTACTTCGCCGAGGTGCTGGGCCTGCGCGAGCACCTGGAGGCGGCGCAGGTGCGCAAGTTCGGCTTCCGCTTCTTCTTCTCCGACCGCCGCATGGACGTCGGGAACTGCACCGAGCTGGGCGTGGGCGAACTGCTGCCGACGCCGTCCTGGCAGCTCGACCGCGGCCGCTTCGAGAACTTCCTCGGCGCGCGCGCGCGCGAGCTGGGCGTCGACTTCCGCGATGGCGCGACGGTGCGCACGCTCGCGCCCGCGCATGGCGACGACGACCCGCACCTGGTCGGCTTCGACCACGACGGCCGCGAGGCCACGCTGTCCGCGCACTGGCTGGTCGACGCCAGCGGCCGCGCGGCGCTGCTCAAGCGCCACCTCGGCCTGGCGGAGGAGAACGACCACGACGCCAACGCGGCGTGGTGGCGCGTGGAGGGCATCGTCGACGTCGACGGCTGGTCGGACGACCCGGCCTGGCGCGCGCGCTGCACGCCGCCCGAGCGCTGGCGCTCGACCAACCACATGTGCGGGCCGGGCTACTGGGTGTGGCTGATTCCGCTGGCCTCGGGCGCGCACTCGCTGGGCATCGTCTGCGATCCGCGGCTGCATCCGCTGGAGGCGATCGACAGCCACGACAAGGCGATGGCGTGGCTGCGCGAGCACCAGCCGCGGGTGGCGGCCTCGCTGGACGCGCCCGGGCATGCGCTGCGCGACTTCCGCTTCATGCGCCATTTCTCGCACGGCTGCCGGCAGGTGTTCGGCAACCGCTGGGCGCTGACCGGCGAGGCCGGGCTGTTCCTCGACCCGTTCTACTCGCCCGGCAGCGACTTCATCGCCATCGCCAACAGCTTCATCTGCGACCTGGCCGCGCGCGGGCGCGCCGGCGAGCGGGTCGAGGGCCGCGCAGGCCTGTACCAGCAGCTGTACTTCTCGTTCTACGCCAACACCATGACGCTGTTCCGCGGCCAGTACCCGCTGTTCGGCGACGCCCTGGTGATGCCGCTGAAGATCGTCTGGGACTACACCTTCTACTGGGCGCTGCTGGCGCCGATGTTCTTCTCCGGGCGGATCGCCGACGTGGCGATGTTCGGACGCCTGCGCGCGCAGTTCGAGCGCGCCTCGGCGCTCAACGCGGCCATGCAGCCGCTGCTGCGCGACTGGGGCGCGCGCAACGCCGGGCGCGCGCCGGCGGACGGCCCGCGCCTGCTCGACCAGTGCCGAATCGACTGGTTCAGGGAATTGAACCGCGCGCTGTCCGAGCGCCTCGACGACGATGCGTTCGCCGGACGCATCGCCGGCAACGTCGCACGGATGGACCGGCTCGCCGCCGACCTGCTCGCGCACGCGCGCGACGCGCATCCGGGCCTCGACGACCACGGGCTGGGCGCGCTGCTGGGGGATGCGGCGATCGCGCCGGCGCCCACGCTGCCGGCGGCCTGGTACGGCGACGCGGCGCGGTAGGCGCGCGCGGGCGTTCGCGGGCGAAGCGCCTCAGTGCGTCGGCGCGGGCTGCGGCGCCGGCATGGGCTCGGGCGCGGGCGCGGGCATCACGGCCG
Organism: Luteimonas sp.; assembly: GCA_035539095.1. Taxonomy (GTDB): domain Bacteria; phylum Pseudomonadota; class Gammaproteobacteria; order Xanthomonadales; family Xanthomonadaceae; genus Luteimonas. The sequence continues at coordinate 86,455 of DATLJE010000009.1, read as the reverse complement.
GCGGGTTCTCGACCCAGATCGCGATGCCGCGCGCGTACTTCTGCCGCGGGCTGATGTCGACGCCGATGCCGCCGCTGCTGAAGCCGTGCCCGCCGATGCGGCCGCCGCCGGCGCCGACGCTGACGCCGCCGTTGCCGTAGCCGTCGGCGGTGCCGCGGAACAGCACGCCGTTGGCGCCGAGCTTGGCCGCTTCCTTGCGCAGCTTGGCGACCACCGAGTCCATCTTGTTCTGCTCGCCGTAGGTGAAGGCGCCGCTGCCGGTTTCCAGCTGCGCGATCTCCTCGTAGCGGCCGGGCGGCGCCTGGTAGTAGATGCGCACCTGCGACGGATCGATCGGCGCGCGCGGCGTGCCGGTGACCAGGGCGGAGCTGGCACAGGCCGACAGCGCCAGGGCGAACAGGGCGGCCAGGATGATGCGCATGGCGGGCCTCGCGGAGTGGTTTCGATGCGACGATGCTACGCCGCGGCCGTCGGCCGGGGATGAAGGCACGATGGCCGCGCGCGGCGCGGGTGAAGCGTTCAGGCCATGCCGCCGTTCACGCCGATGACCTGCCCGGTGACGTAGCCGGCCGCGTCCGAGCACAGGAAGCGCACCACCGCCGCGACCTCGTCCGGCGTGCCCGCGCGCCCGGCGGGGACGAGCTGCTTCACCGCCTCGGGCGGGAACGCCGCCTCGGCCATGCGGCCGGCGACCACGCCCGGCGCGACCACGTTGACGGTGATCCCGCGCGAGGCCATCTCGCGCGCGAGCGACTTCGACGCGCCGTGCAGCGCGGCCTTGGCCGCGGCATAGTTGCTCTGCCCGCGGTTGCCGAGCACCGCCGCCACGCTCGACACGCTGACGATTCGCCCCCAGCGCGTGCGCGCCATCGGCAGCAGCAGCGGTTGCGTCACGTGGAAGAAGCCGTGCAGCGAGACGTCGATCACCCGCTTCCACTGCGCCGGCGACATACCCGCCATCGGCGCGTCGTCGTGGATGCCGGCGTTGTTGACCACGACCTGGACCGGGCCGTCCTCGAGCAGCGCGGCGATCGCCACGCCCGTGGCATCGCCGTCGGCGACGTCGAAGGCGACCGCCTCCGCGCCGCCGCCGGCGGCCACGATGTCCGCCGCCACCGTTTCGGCGCGCGCGCGATTGCTGTTGGCGTGCACGATCACGTGCAGGCCGTCGGCGGCGAGCTGCCGGCAGATCGCAGCGCCGATGTCGCCGCTGCCGCCGGTCACGAGGGCGCGCTTGCTGGAGGTTGGCATCGCGTCATCCTAGCAACGAGGGGGCGCAATGCGCTGCACGCGCCCCCGCACTGACCTTCGCCCACGCCTTCGCCCGCGACGGGTCACAGGGCTACCAGCGCCAGCGCAGGCCGGCACCGAGGCTCTTCGCCTCCAGCCCGCCACCCTTCTGGTAGTCGAGGTCGACGAACAGGTCGAGGTCGTCGCCACGGCGCACCTGCAGGCCCACGCCCAGCAGCCCGCGATCGCCCGGCCAGCTCACCCCACGCACGCGATAGCCGATGTCGGGTGCGCCGGCGAAGGCCACCGCCAGTTCGGCGTGTTCGTCGCCCAGCGCGCGCAACCAGCGCGCCTGCAGGGTCGGTTCGAACGTCCACTCGCCGCTGTCGAAGGCCGTCTCCCAGCGCAGTCCGGCGCTCGCCGTCGTGCGCTCGACGTCCTGCGAGCGACCGATCAGGTCGAGGTCCTGCGCGCCTTCCTCGCGGAAGCCTTCCTGGTCGAGCTTGGCGTAGTCGACACCGACCAAGGGTGTCAGTCGCTGCGCTCGGCCCAGCGCGAACGTCCAGCCGGCTTCCAGGTGCGTGGCGAAGCGATGGCCGCCGTAGCCGCTGCGTGCTTCGCGCGCGATGTCGCCGACTTCGATGCGGCGGGTGATGTCGTTGTCCCACCAGGCGAAACTGGTGACCGCATCCAGGTAGGCACGGTCGCCCTGGAGGCTGGCGTACAGCGAGGCGTTCTTCGCATCGGCCTCGCCGCGGTCGCCGGGACGGAAGTCGGCGTCGATCCGCAGGGCATTGAAGCTCGCGCCCACCAGCCAGCGCTCGCCGCCCCAGGCGTCGAAACCGACGGCCAGCCCGCGCTGTTCGAAGTCGGCTGCATGGGCATTGCCGTCGCCATCGAGGTCGCTGCTGGCGCCGTAAGCGCGTACCCAGGCGCCGCCGCGCAGGCGTTCCGCACCGGTCGCCTCGCGACGATCGGCGATGCGCCGGCTCACGGCCTGGCCGTACAGCGCGTGGCCTTCGAGCAGGATCCCGGCCAGGCTGCCGTGGGCTTCGCCCGAGAGCCGGTCGAACGCGGCCTGCGCGTCGGGCAGGTCCATCGTGGTCACTTCCGCCAGCGCGGCCTGCAGATCGTCGCTGGGCTCGCCGCCGGCGATGCGGTCGAGCGCGCCGGCCACCTGGCACTGGTTGAACGTGCCGTCGCCACAGACGATGTCGAAGCCGACGTCGTTGCGCTGCACGTCCAGGTACACGTGGTTGGCGTCGTAGCCCAGCAGCAGGTCGAGGAACGGCAGGTCCTGGTCGAGCGTGTCGAACGTACCGCTCACGCCGCCGGCGGCGTCGATCAGCGTGTAGCGGGTGCCGCCTTCGTACTGGCCGGGCAGCTTGATGACCTGCACGCTGCCGCCGTCGATGGTCGCGCTGCCGGCGACGTCGAGCAGGTCGCTGCCGCCGCCGGGTTCGATCTCCGCTTCGAACACGGCACCGTCGCGATGGACGTAGTCGCCGGTCAGGTTCAACGTGCCGATGGAGTTGCCCGGCGCCAGCGTGCCGGCGTTGTCGACGCTGCCCAGCGTGCCGGTGCCGGTCAGGACGGCGCCGCCGGCGACGGTGACCAGCCCGCCGAGGCTGCCGTCGATGCGCAGCGTACCGCTGTCGAGGGCAGTGGCGCCGGCGAAGCCGATGCTGTTGCCGGCGAGCACGAACGGCGATGCGCCGCCCGCGATCTCGAAGCGACCGGCGCCGGACAGCACGCCGCCGTAGCTGCCGCTGGCGTCGGTGAAGCGGAAGACGGCGCCGTCGGCGATCGCGGCGTCGCCGGCGAACCGCGAGGCCTGCGCGACCAGCGTGCCGGCTTCGATGCTCCAGTCCAGCACGCTGTCGCCGGCCAGCGTCAGCGCGCCGGCGCCGCGCTTGGCCATGGCGCCGGTACCGGTGATGTCGCCGGCGAAACCCGCGTCGGTCACCTGGTCCAACACCACCGTGCCGTCGTTGGCGAGATCGCCGCGGATCGCATCGGCATCGCCCACCAACGTGCCGGCCAGCACCCGGGTGCCGCCGGCGTAGGTGTTGCCGCCGGTGAGCGTGAGCGTGCCGGCGCCGGTCTTGGTCAGCGCACCGGCGCCGTCCACGGAGCCGGAGAGGGTCAGGTCCGCACCGGTCTCGAACGTGCCGCCGCCGGCCAGCAGCGTCGCGCCGCGCGCGCTGGCGAACGCGGCCGTGTTGCGCAAGGTGCCGCTGTCGAACGACAGCGCGCCCGACGCCGCGCCAAGATTGGAGTCGGCCGACACCGACAGCGTGCCGCGGTCGATGCGGGTGCCGCCGGCGTAGGTGTTTTCGCCCGACAGCACCAGCGTGCCGGTGTCGGTCTTGACCAGGCCGCCGCTGCCGGCGATGCCCGCGGCGATGGTCGCGGTGACATCCGGATCGACGCGGATCACCGATTCGGCGCCGTCGATGCGCAGCGCGCCGCCGGTGCCGGCGGAAAGCGTGTAGCCGGACATGAACTGCATGCCGGCGACCGCCTGTTCGCCGACGACTTCGACGTTGCCGCCGACGCCGCCGAACACCGCGAAGGTGCCATCGTCCCAGCGGCCGTTGAGCGCGCCATCGGACGCGGTCCAGTTGTCGTTGCCCGCGTTCCAGCTGCCGTCGCCGTCGTCGATCGCGCCGTTGTTGTGCTCGCCCGCGACCGCCCCGTCCCAGAACGACAGCACCAGCCCGGCGCTGTTGACCAGGTTCACCTGGCCGTCGATCGCGGTCTGCACGAACAGGTCGTGCGCCTCGCTGCCGACGGGCAGCGCACCCAACTCCAGCCCGTTGTCGGTCAGCATGCCGCCGTAGTTCACCAGCCGGTACACGCCGGCGCCGAAGCCGCCGATGTCGGTGACCTGCAGGGTGCCGTCGAGGGTGAGATCGCCGGCGACCTCGATCAGGTCGTTGACGCCGCCGCCGACCACGCCGGCCTGGCCGAGCTCGTAGTCGAGGATGGAACCCGACGACAGCGACAGCGAACCGAGCGAGAGCGTGCCGGCGCTGGAGCCCGGCGCGAGGATGCCGCCGTCGAGCACGGCGACGTCGCCGCCGATGGCGCCGGAGCCGCCGAGCGTGGCGCCGTCGAACACGGTGGTCGCCATGTCGCCCAGCGAGCCTTCCACCAGCAGCGTGCCGCCGCGCACGTTGGCGCTGCCGCCGGCGTCGCCGGCGCCGGTCAGGGACGTGGTGCCGGCGAGGTGCTCGATGGTGCCGGTGCCACCGATCGCCGTATCGAAGACGTATCCGGTGCCGGTGTGGTTGAAATTGATGGTTCCGGCGCCGGCGCCGAACTGGAGCTGCGCGGCATCCAGCGTGCCCGCGTCCGCGGCCGCTTCGCCGGCGGCCGCGCCGAGGTTCAGGATTCCCGTCGAGCCCGCCTGTTCGGCGAGGACCACCACGTCGCCGCTGGCCACCACGCCGCCATCCGCGATGGCGAGTGAGCCGTTGCCGCCGCTGCCGACGACCAGCCCGGCGTCGACCTGCAGGCGGCTGCCGTCGCCGGCGACCGTCACCGCGCCGGTGCCGCCGGCGGACAGGCCCAGCCTGGCGGTGTCCGCGACGACCATGCCATCGTCGGCGATCGCCAGTTCCGCCGATCCAAAGTTGCCGACGTTCAGCGCGTCGCCCAGCGTCCAGTTCGAGCCGGCGCCGGTGACGGCGACCGTTCCCGTCGCATCCGCACCGCCGCCCAGGCTGCCGACCGTGCTGGTCACGCTGCCGCCGTCGGCGATCGTCATCGCGCCCTGGCCGAAGTTGCCGACGTAGAGCACGCCACTGTTGTTCCAGCGCGAGCCGGCGCCGGTGATCGTCGAGGTGCCCTGCGCGCCGGCCAGGTCGCCCACCACGCCGAGCGCGCCGGCCACCCGGCCGCCATCGGAGACCGTCATCGCCCCGGTGCCCGACCGGCCGACGATCAGGGCGTGGTCCAGCGTCCACTGCGAACCGGCGCCGGTCACCGCCACCGTGCCGTTGGCGCCGGCCTCGGCACCGATCCTGCTCTGCGGGCCGCCCGACGAGTCGAGGGTGGCGCCGCTTTCGATCCGCAGCGTGCCCGTGCCGCCGGTGCCGATGTCGACCGTACCGCTGGTGGCGGTGCTGCCGGTGGCGAGCGCCAGCGTGCCTTCGGAACCGGCGTCGCGGCCGACGGCGACCTGGCCGGCGCCCACCGATGCGCCGTTGCCGGCGGCGAGCGTGCCGGTGCCCGCGGCGCCGATGGCCAGACTTCCGCCGATGGTCCAGGACGAACCTGCGCCGTCGAGCGTCACCGTACCCAGGCCGGCCGCGGTTTCGCCGAGCCGCCCCTCGCCGCTCTCGACCACGCCCCCTTCGTCGACGGCCAGCGAGCCGCCGGCATTGTTGCCCACGGTCAGCAGGCCGCTGTTCCGCCAGCGCGAGCCGGCGCCGCTGACGTTGATCGTGCCCTGGGCGTCCTGGGTATGGCCGATGCTGGTCTCGGCGGCGTCGACCACGCCGCCGGCCAGCACGTCCACCCTGCCCTCGCCCCGGTTGTAGCCGACGTAGGAGGTTCCACCGGCGCTCAAACGCGAGCCGGTGCCGGTCACGGTGATCGCACCCACGCTGTCGCTGACGCCGGCGCCGACGGCGACACCGAGCGCGCTCTCCACCAGGCCGCCGCCCGTGATCTCGAGACTGCCGCTGCCGCCGGTCGCGATCCCGAGCGCCTGCAATTGCACCACCGATCCGCCGCCGTCGACCGTGGCGGTGCCGGTCCCGCCCGGATTGTTCCCGACATCCAGCCTGCCCGCCTCGACGCGACCGCCTTCTTCCACCGACAGCGTGCCGCTGCCGTTCGCCCCGACCACCAGCAAGCCGTCGACCAGCCACTGCGCGCCGGCACCGGTCACGGTCGCCTCGCCCGACCCGCTTCCCGCGCCCAGGATCGCGTCGCCGGCGCCGTCCACGGTGCCGCCGGCCGTGATGGCCAGCGTGCCGCTGCCGTCGAGGCCGATGACGAATTCGCTGAAAGTTCCGGTGTGCGTCAGCACCGATTCCGGATCGCTGACGGTGAGCGTGCCCTGCGCGCCGGCTTGCCGGCCCAGGACGATGCCGCCGGCGCGCATCGTGCCGCCGCTGTCGATGAGGAGCGTCCCGGTCCCGCCGTCGCCAACGACCAGTTCGTTGCTGATCGTCGCGTCGGAGCCGTCGCCCCTGAGCGTCACGGAGCCGACGCCGGACCCGGCGGCTTCGCCGACGTCGACGCTGTCCGCAAACAGAGCGCCACCCAGCAGCTCGAAATAGCCGGTGCCCGCGGCGCCGACCGTCAGGCCGCCGTTGACGTTCCAGGCCGAACCGGGACCCAGCACCGACACACTGCCTTGGCCGCCGTCGTTGCCGATGATCGCGCCGGCGGTGCTGGTGACCGTGCCGTCGGTGGTGATGACGAGGCTGGCCATGCCCTGGTTGCCGATGATGAAGGCACCGGTCGTGTTCCATGCCGAGCCGGCACCGGTCACGATGTTGCCGCCTCCGCCGCCGACCCCGTTGCCCAGCACGGTGAACGTGCTGGACAGCGTGCCGCCGTCGCTCACCCGCACCGCGCCATTACCGAATTGGCCGGCGATCAGGCTGCCGGTGTTCCAGCTGGAACCGGCGCCGGCGACGGTGGCGCTGCCGAGGCTGTCGTCCTCGCTGCCGAGCACGACGGACCCGGTGGTCACCGCGCCGCCGTCCTCGATGGACAGTTCGCCGTCGCCGGCGATGCCGATGACCAGGTCCCCGCTGTGGTTCCAGGTCGAGCCCGCGCCGGCCACCGTCACGTCGCCTTGGGCGCCCGCACTGAAGCCGAGCCTGCTCCGACCCGTGCTGTTCACCGTGCCGCCGTCGGCGACGGTCAGGCTGCCGCTGCCGTCGACGCCGATGAGGAAATCGAAGCCCGGGTTCCAGGTCGAACCGGCGCCGCTGACCGTCACCGCGCCGGCGACGCCCAGGTTGTTGCCGATCCGGCTCTGCACGCTGGTCAGCGTGCCGCCATTGTTGATGGTGAGCTGCCCCTGGCTGAGCTGCCCGACCAGCAGCCAGCTGGCGAACGCGTTGCCGCCGGAGATCACCGCGGGATTGGGCGTGAGCGTGTCGATGTTGACGTTGTCGGCCGCATCCGGAACGCCGGCCGTCCAGTTGCCCGCGTCGTACCAGTCGCTGGACACGGCGCCGGTCCACCCCGATTGCGCGAATGCCGGCAGCGGCCCGGCCAGCAGCAGCGCGGCCGTCAGCAGCAGCGCAGCGCGGGCCGGGCGCACGGCAAGCGCGAGCAGCGCGCGGCCGATGCCTGCGGCGAGCGCATGGAGAGCGGAATCGGAACGGCGTGGCCCTGCGGCGGTACGAATGGCGATCCTGCGCATCGGTACTTCCCCTGACGATTCGGCCCGTGGCGAGCCGTGTCCTGGACGCTGCGCGTGCCACCGACGTGACTGGAAATCCGCAGGCGTCGAATCGCTGCAGTATGCCGACGCCAGGAAATGCATTCCGTGACCGTTGCCCGCGACGAATGCCGAATTCGTCCCCGTCGCGACTGCTCAGCTTGCGCCGGAGCCCTGCAGCATCACCGCCGCGCGGCCCTCTGCCAGCAGCGTGCCGGCGTGGTGGATGCGGAACGCGTATTGCTGGCTCGCATCGGCCTCGACCAGCACCGTGGCCTCGCATTCGAGCACGCCGGGCAGGTCGTCGATGCGGGCCACGTGCAGCTGTACGCCGCGCAGTGCGACCAGCATGCCGGGCTTCGCGCTGCCGCCCGCCGCGCGCGCGCGCAGGCCGCCGTGCACGGCCATCGCCTGCGCGCCGTACTCGCACAGGTGCAGCGCGCGCAGGCGCCCGTTCGAGCGCAGCGGGTTCGCCGGGTCGCGGTGGCTGCCCGCGCGCAACTGGATGGACTGCGCGTCCCAGGCGAGGACCTCGTCCCACAGGCACATCGCGCCCTGGTGAGGGATGAGCGAGAGGATCTCGTCGCGATCGATCCTTGTGGAAGCGGCTTCAGCCGCGAGCTTTTGCGGCGAGTCGGCCGGTGGAGAAGAGCTCGCGGCTGAAGCCGCTTCCACGACAGCGGGTGCAGGATCGCCGCCGCGCGGCGCCGCCGGTTGCCGCGACACCAGCAGCGCCAGCACGAAGTTGAACGCCACGCCCAGCGCCACCGTGCTGCCGATCGCGCGCAGCACCGGGATCGACGACAGCGCCAGCAGGAAGAACACCAACAGCGTCATCAGGCTGCACACGATCAGCGCGTGCAGGGTGCGCAACTGGTCGGCGTGGTCGTCGCCGGCGTGGTCGAAGAACAGCGCGTAGTCCAGCCCCAGGCCCGCGGCGAGGATCAGCGCGACCAGGTGGAACAGGGTCAGCTCGACCCCGCACAGCCGCAGCACCGCGAGGATCAGCAGCGTGGTCAGCGCCATCGGCAGCAGCACGCGCAGCACGCGTCGCGGCGTGCGCAGCGCGATCCACACCGTCGCCACCAGCAGCAGCGCGGCGACGGCGAGCGCGGCCAGCACGCGGCCTCGGTATTCGACCACCAGTGATTCGGAGGCCGCCTTCATGTCGAGCAGGCGCGCGTCGTGCAGGGTGGCCATGCGCGCGACCGCGGCCGGGTCGCGCAGCCCGGTCAGCGACACCAGCGCGGTGGCGTGGCCGCGGCCCTCGAGCAGCAGGCCGCCGACGCTGGTGGCCAACGGCGTGCCGGCGAGGTCGCGCGGCGCCAGCGGCCGCGCGCGCCTGGCCGCGGCGACGTCATGCACGAAGTCGTCGAACACGTCGGGCCGGAACGGGCTCTCGGCCAACGCCGCGTCGAGCGCGGCGCGCAGCGTCGCCGCGTCCGGCAGCGCCCGCTGGCGCGCGCGCTGGGTCGCGGCGCTGGGCAGGTAGCGCGCGGCCATGTCGTAGCCGGCGATCGCGCCCTCGCGCACCAGGCCGTCGAGCGCGGGCCGCAGCCGCTCGGACGCCTCCAGCACCTGCTCGGCGTCGCGGCCCTGCAGCGTCAGCACGTAGCGCACGTCGGGCGCACCGAGCTCGGCGCGCAGCACCGCGTCGCGCGCCAGCGCGTCGGCCGGCACCGGCGTGAGCTTGCCCAGGTCGTCCTGCCAGAACGCGCCGGGCGCGAACGCGAGCGCGGCCAGCGAAGCGAGCGCGACCGCCAGCAGCGACCAGCGCGGGCGCGGCAGCCGCGCCACCCACGACCACAGCGTCGCGAGCAGGCGCGAGTCGGCGAAGTCGCGCGGCGCGGGATCGATCAACCGCGGCAGCAGCAGCCGCGTCGACAGCGCCGCCATCGCCAGGCCGGCGATGGTGAACACCGCCAGCTGCTTCAGGCCGTCGACGCCGGAGAACAGGAACGTAAGGTAGGCGATGCAGGTCGAGGCGACGCCGGTGGCGAGCGTCGGCCACAGCGCGCGCGCATTCGCCAGCGGCGACACGCCCGGGCGCTGGTGGCTGAACAGATGGATCGGATAGTCCTGCACCACGCCGATCAGGGTGAAGCCGAAGGCGACGGTGATGCCGTGCACGCCGTCGAACAGCAGCGCCACCGCGCCGAGCCCGGCCAGCCCCGCGCTGGCCAGCGGCAGGATGCCCAGCACCGGGATCTTCCAGCTGCGGTAGGCGACGATGAGCAGCAGCACCAGGCCGATGGTGTCGATGCTGCCGATCCACTGCGCCTCGGCCTGGGTGCGGCCGCCGATCTCGACCGAGAACGCGCCCGGCCCGCTGAGCAGCAGCCTGCCGCGCCCGGCGCCGCGCGCCTTCGCGTAGGCCGCGTCGATCGCGTCGACCGCGAGCTGCTGCCCGCTGGGGTCGAAGCCGGCCGCGCGCGTGAGCACCACCAGCAGCGCGCGCTGCCCCGCGCGGTCGAACCACACCTCGTGCAGGCGCCGCGGCGCGTTCGCCGGCTGCAGCAGTTCGGCAACCTTGAACGTTTCCAGCGTGGGATCGCTGCCGACCAGCGGCTCGACCAGCGCGCCGGCGGGCGAGCCCAGGTCCTGCACGCGCTGCCCGAGCTCCTCGCCGAGATAGGCGGCGTCCAGCGGCTGGCGGTCGAGCGTGGGCGAGAGCAGGTAGCGATAGGGGCGCAGGCGCTCGGGCACCGCCTCCAGCCCAGCGTCGCCGTTGGCGACCAGCACGAATTGCGGATCGCGCGCGAGCGCCGCGCGCAGCGCCTTGGACTGCGCGGCCAGCGTGGGTGCGTCGGCGCCGGAGAGCGCGACCAGCAGCAGGCGCGAGCCGGGGCCTTCGCCGAGCTCGTCGATGAGCAGCTTCTGCTCCGCGGTTTCCGGCGCGGGCATGAACTTGCGCAGGTCGCCGGTGAGCTGCAGCCGGCCGCCGATCCACCAGCCGGCGAGCAGCAGCAGCGCGAGCCACAGCAATGCGAGGGCGATGCGCGCGCGGGCGCTCACGGCGTTGCCTCCGCCGCGCGCGTGGTTCGCCCCGCGATCGGCGCAGCGCGATTCCGCAGTCGCACGGACGCCATCGCCATCGCCGCCGGGAGGCGATCCCCCCATCCCCCTGCGCGCATCATCGCGACGCTGCCGCTACTGCATCGGCTCGCCGCGGCACAGCGCGACCAGGTCCGCGACCTTCGCGACCTCGTGCGCCGCGCGCGCGGCGCCGGCCAGCAGGGTGCGCTGGACGTCGCCTTGCCTGGGCCGCGTCTCGATGCAGCGAAGTTCCACGCCGCGGCCGTACAGGCGGATGTCGCGCAGCTTCTCCGCCAGCGGCGCGGGCCTGGGCACCAGGGTCATCGTCCATTGCCGACGCGTGCCTTCGGCCGCGACGGAGAAGTCGCGCTCGATCGCCGCGCGGTCGCCGGACAGCAGGGCGCCGAAGCTCGCCTGCAGCCGCGCCAGCTCCGGCACGCGCGAGAGCGGGAAGCTGCGCGGCGCCTTGCCCGCGCGCGCCACCGTCGCCTGGCCGCCGCCGGCCGGGCCGGTGGTGATGGTGGTGGTCTCGGCGTAGGGCGCGCGCACCTGGCGCACCAGGGTGGTGTCGTCCGGGCGCTGGTATTCGCCCGACAGCCGCATCGGCTCCTTGAGCAGGCGCGAGCTGCGCACCTCGACGAAGTTGGTCCGCATCGGCGCCGGGCGCGCGAGGATGCGCAGCACCCAGTCGCCGTCGACCGGCGCGCCGGGGTCAGCCGCCTGCGGCGCGGCCGAGGCCGCCGCGGCCCCCGCCAGCAGCAGCATCGACAGCAGCGCCGGCAGCCGTGCCGGGCGCGGGGGGCGCTTGCTCATGGGCGTTCCAGAAATCATAGAAATTGAACCAGTTGTACGGCGCGTGCCGCGCGTGATGTTCCAGCCTGGCCGCGTAACGCTGGATGAGCGCCGACAGCCGGGCGGCCCGCTGCGGCCGCGGCAGGTCGATGCCGGCGTCGTCGAAGGACTCGAACAGCAGGTCGTAGCGGTTGCCGCCACGATACAGCCCGAAGGCCAGCGACACCGGCACCTTGAGCACCGAGGCGACCAGCCAGGGCGCCACCGGGAACTGCGCCGGCGCACCGAAGAACGCCGCCGGCTGCGACTGCGCGCCCGGCTGCACGCGGTCCACGAGCAGCGCGACCAGCGCGCGCTCGTCGGCGGCCTGCTTGATTGCCAGCATCAGGCTGGGGCCGTCCTGGCTGGCGTCGATGACGCCGGCGGCGATGTCCGGGCTGAGCGCGTCGAGCAGCTGCGTCATCGCCGGGTTGTGCGCCTTGTCGAGCACGACCCGGATGCGGTAGTCCGGGCGCTTGCGCGCCACCACGCGCAGCACCTCGAAGCTGCCCAGGTGCGAGCCGAACAGCAGCACGCCGCGGCCCTGGTCGAGCTGCGCGTGCAGGCCGTCGAGCCCCTGCACGCGGATGTCGAAGCGGTCGAGCTCGCCGCCGAGCAGGAACACGCGGTCGAGGATGGTCGCGGCGAAGGTGTGGATGTGGCGCGCGACGTCCGCCAGCGTCGCCGGGCGGCCGAGCAGGCGCGAGAGCGCGGCGCGCGAGTCGCGGCGCTCGGCGCCGCGGCGGAGCAGGAAGTACAGGGTGATCGGGTACAGGCACAGGCGCGCGAGCGCGCGCCCGCCGTAGCGGCCGATGCTGCGGATCAGCCAGATCGCGAACCAGCCGCCGCCCTCGCGCCGCTGCTTCCAGCCGCTGCTCATGCCGCCGCCACCTCGCCGCTGGCCAGCGGCGCGCCGTCGCATTCGACGCGGAAGCGCCAGCGCGCGGGCATGGCCGCGCCTTCGGCCGCGGGCAGCGCTTCGACGACGACCTCGGTGGCCTGTCCCGGCAGCAGCGGGCGCAGGAACTTCACCTGCGGCAGCCGCAGCGCGCCGAGCGGACCGTGCGCGGATTCGATCGCGTCGAGCACGCGGTCGAGGACCACCACGCCGGGCACGACGGGGCGGCCGGGGAAGTGTCCCGGCAGCGCCGGATGCCCGGGGTCGATCGCGAAGCGCATCGGCTCAGCGTCCCAGCAGCGCCAGCACGGCCGCGCGTGCGCGGTCGGCCAGCGCCTGGCGCTCGACCGGCGCGCCGTCGACGCGGGTGGGCAGCGGCGCGCCGAAGCGCACGCGGATCGTGCCCGGGCGCACGCGGAAGAAGCCTTCCGGGTACAGCACCGCGCCGGAGCCCTCGATCGCCACCGGCACCACGTCGACGCCGGCGTCGATTGCGGCCTGGAAGGCGCCGCCCTTGAATTCGGCCACCTGCCCGCTGCGGCTGCGCGTGCCCTCGGGGAAGATGCACAGGTTGCCGCCGGCGCGCACGAGTTCGGTCGATTGGCGCAGGAAGGCGATCGCCGCGCGCCGGTTGCTGCGGTCGATGAACACCATCCCCATCGCCCTGGCGTACCAGCCCACGAACGGCACCCTGGTCATCTCCTGCTTGAGCAGGAAGCGCAGCGGCACCGGCACGGCGCGGAACAGCGCGCAGATGTCGATGGTCGACTGGTGGTTGGCGACGAACACGTGGTTGCGCGACCAGTCCACGCGCTCCAGCCCTTCGACCCGCAGTCGCGCGCCGGCGCCGCCCAGCAGCCCCGGCGCCCAGCAGCGCGAGGCCATCCGCAGCGGCCAGTGGCGGTCGCGCAGCACGGCGTAGACGAGCAGCGCGAGGCTGATCCAGGCCGCGGTCCAGGCCAGGGTGAAGGCGAATTGCACGGCATTGAGCGCGGTCCAGGCGCGGGTCGCCCAATCCGAGCGCCGCGCGGGCGTCGTTGGCATGTCCATGAGGTCTTCTTGCTGGTGCACGGCGGCAAGGATACCGAAGAGCCGTGATGCGGGATTTGGAAAAGTTCTCTGCCGCGGCTGTACAGGGAAAAGCGCTGCGCCCGCTTGTTGGATGGGCGCCGAGCGCGGGTGCGGATGCCCTTGGGGGCGAATGTCCCCCGGCGCCGGCCTGCGGCCAACGCCTCCTCCTTGATTTCGCCCCCAAGGGCATCCGCACCCACGTTGCGAGTTGCGCGGTGGTTTCAGAAGCACAAAGCAGGCCGTAGGTCGGGGCTACGTCCCCGACAGCCCGTCATTCCGATATCTGCTTTCGCCAGGACGCCAGACATCCATCCGAGGCGTCGGGCGCGTAGGCCCGACCTACGTCGCTGCTTTCGGCAAGCCTGCGATCAGAGCCCCGGCGCGGCCGGGAGCCCTTCGGGGCGAAATAAAGGAGGAGGCGTCGGCCAAAGGCCGGCGCCGGGGGACATTCGCCCCGAAGGGCTCCCGGCCGCACCGGGGCCCGTCAGGTCGCGACGTAACGTGCGATCGATCGCCAGCAAAAAATCCGCCCAACGACCTGTGCGGCGCTTGCGGATTCCGATCCTCGATCGGCCCTACTTCAGGAAATCCCGCCAGAACGCCGGCCCCAGCCCCGCCAGCTGGCGCAGGAAGTCGGCGAAGCTGCGGTAGCGGCCGGGGAAGCGGCGCTTGCGCAGCTGGAACTCGACCAGGAAGAAGCCGCCGACGATGCCGTAGTTGCACACGTTGGCGAACCACGACCACTGCGACTGGGTGATCGACCACGGCGACGGCGCGCCGAGCCGCGCGAGCAGGCCGTCGGGCACCGCGACCAGCGCCAGCGCCAGGTTGACCAACGCCAGCAGCGCCAGCAGCCAGGCCCACGCCGCGGTCAGGCCGCGGGTGTAGCGCAGCAGCTCCGGCGCCATCGCGTGCGCATCGACCTTGTCGAGCTCGGCGACGATGCGGGTGATCAGCGCCACCCGCCCGCCACGCAGGCTGCGCGCGAACCACCACGCCACCATCGCCACGAACGCCACCGGCACCAGCAGCATCGGCACCTCCACCAGCCCCGCGCGGCGCAGCGCGAGGATGCCGGCGGCGGCGGCGGCCAACGCCAGCCACGCCCACCAGCGCCCGCGCGCCAGCGGCGCGAGCAGCAGCATCAGCGCCAGCAGCCCCAGCGCCAGCGCGCCGACGCCGTCGTCGTGGCGCGCGCTGGCGACGTGCGCGAGCACCGTGTAGGCCAGCGCCATCAGCGCCTGCAGCCCGAGGATCATGCGGTCATCATCGTCGAAGGGCGGCGCGGCGGCCGCGAACGCGGGGTCAGGCCGCCTTGTTCTGCTCGACGTGCGCCGACAGCGCGCGCAGCGAAGCGAAGATGCGGCGGTTCTCGTCGTTGTCCGAGCGCAGCTGGAAGCCGTAGCGCTTGCTGATCGCCAGCGCCAGCTCCAGCGCGTCGATCGAATCCAGCCCCAAGCCGGTGTTGAACAGCGGCGCTTCCGGATCGATCGACTCCGGCGCGACGTCCTCGAGGTTCAGGCTCTCGACCAGCAGCTGGGCGAGTTGGTGTTCGGCTGGGGTCTGCTGCGGCATCTGGCTTCCGTTCGATGGTGGCGATGGGCGTCGGGAGGTCCCCGACCCGGGGGCCGCCACGATCCAGCATCGCGCCGCCGCGCGCAACCGGCCGCTATCATGTGCGGCCACCGCCCGACAGCGACCGTATTCAGGATGACCTCGACCCGCGTCCAGCCAGCGCCCGCCAGCCCCGACGCCCCGAGCACCGCCCCGACGCCCCTCGACACCGACGTGCTGGTGATCGGCGGTGGCCCGTCGGGCAGCACCATCGCCACGCTGCTGGCGCGCGAGGGCTGGCAGGTCACGCAGCTGGAGAAGGAGCGCCACCCGCGCTTCCACATCGGCGAGTCGCTGCTGCCGATGAACATGCCGATCCTGCAGCGGCTGGGCGTGTTCGACCAGGTCGCGGCGATCGGCATGCTCAAGCTCGGCGCCGACTTCCCGCGCGACGAGGGCGGCTACAACACCTTCGACTTCGCACGCGCGCTGGACGCGAAGTTCCCGCACGCCTTCCACGTCAAGCGCGAGGAATTCGACCGGGTGCTCTTCGAGCACGCGCGCGCCAGCGGCGTCGACGCGCGCGAGCAGGTGAAGGTCGAACGCGTCGACTTCGGCGCCGACGGCCGCCCGGGCCTGGTGCACGCGGTCGACGCCGGCGGCGAGCCGCTCGCGTTCCGTCCGCGCTACCTGGTCGACGCCAGCGGCCGCGACGCCTTCCTCGGCGGCAAGCTCAAGCTCAAGCGCAGGAACCCGCGCCACCAGTCGGCGGCAGTGTTCAGCCATTACGAAGGCGTGCGGCGGCGCGAGGGGCGCGACGCCGGCAACGTCAGCATCTACCGCCACGAGCACGGCTGGATCTGGCTGATCCCGCTGGCCGACGGCCAGATGAGCGTGGGCGCGGTGTGCTCCCCCGCCTACCTCAAGACCCGCCAGGGCGACAGCGAGGGCTTCCTGTTGCGCACGCTCGCGGCGATCCCGGAGGTGGCCGAGCGCATGCAGGGCGCGCGCCGCGTCGCCGACGTGCACGTCACCGGCAACTATGCCTACGAGTGCACGCGCATGGCCGGGCCGGGCTGGCTGCTGGTGGGCGATGCCTGGAACTTCGTCGACCCGATGTTCTCCTCCGGCGTGTTCCTCGGCATGCACGGCGCCGAACAGGGCGCGCGGCTCGTCGACGCCGCGCTGCGCGAGCCGGCGCGCGAGGCGGCGCTGCAGCGCGACCTCGAGCGTCGCCTCGGCGACGGCCTCGACGAGTTCAAGTGGTTCATCTACCGCTTCACCTCGCCGACCATGAAGCACCTGTTCGCCAACCCGCAGAACTACCTGCAGATCGAGCAGGCGGTGGTGGCGATGCTGGCCGGCGACGTGTTCGACAGCCCGCGCGTGCGCCGGCGGCTGCGCATGTTCCGGGTCATCTACGCCATCGCCGCGCTGAGCATGGCGCCGCGCGCGCTGCGCGGCTGGCTGCGCCGGCGCCGGCAGGCGCGGGTGGGCTTCGACGGCGACACCCTGCAGGCGGGCAACCCGTGAGCCGGCCGCTGCAGTCCATGCCCGGCGCGACCGCGCCGCGGCTGCAGGTGGAATACGTGCAGGCGCCCGATCCGGCCCCGCTGCTGGCCGGCGCCGACGTGCTCGCGGTGCTCGGCTTCGGCGACGCGCCCGGCCGCGAGGACCCGCGCTACCTGCGCGTGCCGCTGCAGCCGCACGGCCAGGCACCCTATGAGGTCTGGCACGCCAATGCGCCGGTCGAGCACGGCCGTGACGGCGAGATCCGCTGGTCGAGCGACGGCCAGCTGCTGTTCGGCGCGATCGAGGTCGAGGAGGCGCCGTTCGCCACCGGCGGCGGCTCCGGCATCGTCGGCGCCGCCGCGCACGCCTATGCGCGCCTGGCCGCGTTCGTGCGCGCCAGCGGCACGCCGCACCTGCTGCGGATCTGGAACTACCTCGACGCGATCACCCACGGCGAGGGCGACGCCGAGCGCTACCGCGAATTCTGCGTCGGCCGCGCCCAAGGGCTGGGCGACTTCGACGCGCAGACGCTGCCCGCGGCCACCGCGATCGGCCGCTGCGACGACGCGCGCGTAGTGCAGGTCTACTGGCTGGCCGCGCGCGCGCCCGGCACGCCGGTGGAGAACCCGCGCCAGGTCAGCGCCTACCGCTACCCGCGCCAGTACGGGCCGCAGCAGCCGAGCTTCGCCCGCGCGATGCTGCCGCCGGCCGGCAGCGCGATGCCGCTGCTGCTCTCCGGCACCGCCAGCGTGGTCGGCCACGCCACCGCGCACGTGGGCGAGCTGCTCGCGCAGCTCGACGAGACCTTCAACAACTTCGACGCCCTGATCGGCGCCGCGCGCGCGCGCGCGCCGTGGCTGCCGCCGGCGTTCGGCCCCGGCAGCCGGCTCAAGGTCTACGTGCGCGACCGCGCCGACATGGCCGTCGTCGCCGACGCCCTCGACCGCCGCCTGGGCGACGCCGTCCCGCGCGTGCTGCTGCACGCGGCGATCTGCCGCCGCGACCTGGCGGTGGAGATCGACGGGGTGCATGGGTGAGTCGCCGTGATTGGTGATTGGTGATTGGCAAGGGCATGGGGCACTTCCCCTTGTCATCCCGAGCGCAGCGAGGGATCTGCTCTCCTGTGTCAAGGCCAGATCCCTCGCTGCGCTCGGGATGACAGGAAGTACACTTTTCACGAATCACGAATCACCCACCCCCACCGAGGAGGACACGCACATGGGACTGATCAGCCTGCTCTGGGGCATCGTCGCGATGGTCTGGATGATCTTTGCGCTCATTCCGCTGCTGGGCTGGGGCAACTGGTTCCTGATCCCGTTCGCCGCGGTCGGCGCGATCATCGCCGCGATCGGCATCGCGCTGACCTCGCCCGGGCATCGCGGCCGCGCCAAGGCCGGGCTGGTGCTCAACGGCCTGGTGCTGGTGGTGGCGGCGTTCCGGCTGATGCTGGGTGGCGGGATCGTCTGAGCCCTGCTCCTCGCAGGCGTAAAATGACCCTATGACCTACCCCTACCTGCGCCCGCGGCGGATGCGCCGCGACGAGTTCTCGCGCCGGCTGATGCGCGAGTCCGTGCTCACCGCCGACGACCTGATCTATCCCGTCTTCGTCCACGAAGCGGACGGCCGCGCCGCGGTGCCGTCGATGCCGGGCGTGGAGCGGCTGTCGATCGAGGAGCTACTGCGCGTCGCCGAGACCGCCAGCGAGCTGCGCATCCCCGCGCTCGCGCTGTTCCCGGTCACCGCGCCGGAGGCCAAGTCGCTCGACGCCACCGCGGCCTGGGACGACGACGGCCTGTGCCAGCGCGCGGTGCGCGCGCTGAAGGCGCGCTTCCCCGATCTCGGCGTGATCACCGACGTCGCGCTCGACCCCTACACCTCGCACGGCCAGGACGGCATCGTCGACGACGCCGGCTACGTGGTGAACGACGTCACCGTCGAGGCGCTGGTGCAACAGGCGCTCTCGCACGCGCGCGCCGGCGCCGACGTGGTCGCGCCCAGCGACATGATGGACGGGCGCATCGGCGCGATCCGCGCCGCGCTGGAGCAGGAGGGCTTCCTCCACACCCGCATCCTCGCCTACGCCGCCAAGTACGCCAGCAGCTTCTACGGCCCGTTCCGCGACGCCGTCGGCTCGGCCAGCGCGCTGGGCAAGGCCGACAAGCGCACCTACCAGATGGATCCGGGCAATTCCGACGAGGCGCTGCGCGAGGTCGCGCTGGACCTGGAGGAAGGCGCCGACATGGTGATGGTCAAGCCCGGCATGCCGTACCTGGACATCGTGCGCCGGGTGAAGGACGAGTTCGGCGTGCCCACCTACGCCTACCAGGTCAGCGGCGAGTACGCGATGCTCAAGGCCGCCTTCGCCAACGGCTGGCTCGACGAGCGCAAGTGCGCGATGGAGGCGTTGCTGGGCTTCAAGCGCGCGGGCGCCGACGGCGTGCTGACCTATTTCGCCCTGGACGCGGCGCGCTGGCTGCGCGAGGGCTGAGCGGCGTGGCGCGCGAAACGACCTACAGGAGCGGACGCACGCGATGAGCGATGCCTTCGCGGTCCGCACCGCCACCCTCGACGATGCCGCGGAGATCGCGCGGCTGTCGGCGCAGCTGGGCTATCCCGCCGACGTCGCCGTGTTCGAGGCGCGCCTGCGCCGGCTGCTCGCCTCGCCGCTGCACGCGGTGCTGGTGGCCGGCGGCGAGCCGGCCTCCGCGAAGGCGGCGGGCGGGCTTGCCGGGCTGATCGGGCTGGAACAGCGCATCACGCTGGAGAACGGCGAACGGGTCGAGATCGTCGGGCTGGTGGTGGACGCCGCCGCGCGGCGCGGCGGTGTCGGTCGCGCGCTGGTCGCCGCGGCCGAGCGCTGGACGCGCGAGCGCGGGCTGGACACGCTGTTCCTGCGCTCCAACGTCGTGCGTCCCGAGGCGCATGCGTTCTATCCGGGCCTGGGGTTCGACCGCAGCAAGACCCAGCACGTCTACAGCAAGCGCGTCTGACGCCATCGCGCCCGTCATGTGGGAGCGGCTTCAGCCGCGAGCTTCTGGCGCTCCTGCATCGGGCATGGTTGTCGCCGAAGAGCTCGCGGCTGAAGCCGCTCCCACAAGGCTTTCCGTCAGCGTACGCAGCCGGCTTCTCCCGTGACCGCCGGCGCGCGCATGCGGTAGATGTCGAGCTTGCCGGCCTTCGGCGCCCTCGCCACGCCGCTCACCAGCAGTTCCGCCGGCTTCGACAGGTCGACCACCGGCCCCAGCGTGGCGCCGTCGCCGGTGTTGAACGACAGCGCCAGCGGCTGCGCGTCGGCATACGCATGCCCGTCGCATTGCGCGAGCCACAGCCGGATCGGCGCGTCCTCCACGTCGTCCGAGCGCGCGAACACGATCGCGCGGCCGTCGCCCAGCCAGGCGGCGTCGAACTCGTCGGCGGCGCTGTCGATGCCGGGCACCGGCGCCGGTTCGACGAACGCCTCGCCGTCCCAGCGCGCGACGAACAGGTCGTGGCGGCCGGCGCCGCCGAAACCGTTGCTGGCGAACAGCAGCCGCGTGCCGTCGGCATCCGGCGTCGGCGCCCACTCGTCGCCCTTGCCGTTGACGCCGGCGCCGAGGTTCGCCGCCTCGCCGAAGCCGCCGTCGACGAGCACCGGCGCGCGATACAGGTCGTCGCCGCCGAAGCCGCCGTCGCGGTTGGAAAAGAAGTACAGCCACCTGCCGTCGGCGCTGAAGGCGGGATCGAAATCGTTCTTCGACGAGTTCACCGCCAGCGGCCGCGGGTCCTGCCAGCGGCCATCGCGCAGCGTCGCCTGCCACAGGTCCCAGCCGCCGGTGCCGCCGGGACGGTCGGTGCTGCCCCAGACGATGCGCTGGCCGTCCGGGCTCACGCTCGCGCGCACCTCGGCGTGTGGCGTCGACACCACGCCCATGCCCTCGATGCCGAATTCCTGCAGCGCCGCGTGCGCCGCGCCGCAGCACAGCGCCGCCATCGCCAGGGCCATCGTCCGCTTCATTGCTGCGCTCCGCGTGGGATGCGCGGCAGTCTAGCCGAGCGCGGCGACCGCCCCGTGTGCGCCGATAGCCCGCGCGCCCGGCATCGACACGTGGCCGACGGCGTAGAGCTGCACGTGTTCGCCGGCGAGGTCGGCGCGGTCGCGGTCCCAGAGGCGGAAGCGCACCAGGCTCCAGTCGCGCGGATCGAGCGCGGCCACCGCGGCGAGCGCGCCGGCGTCGCGGTCGCGTCGCGCCAGCGCCGCTTCTTCCTTGCGCCATCGCGCGAGGTCGGCGCCCGGTGGCACGTCGGCCAGCTCGCGGCTCGCGCACACCGCGCCGCGCGCGTCCAGCGCGAGCTGCGCGCTCCACGCTTGCCAGTGGCGCACCTGCGGCCGGCCGAAGGCGTCGGCCAGCGCCGCGAAGCCGGCGCCGCACAGGAAGCGCTGCATCGCCTCCGCGTCGCGCCACAGGTAGAACGGCGCGTACAGGTTGTCGCGGCTGGGCAGGCGCGCGTCGCCGCGGGCCGCGTGCAGGTAGGCCTTGAACGCGAGTCCGTCGAAGTCGTCGAGCAGGTGGCCCTTGTCGGCGATGCGGCGGCGGATGATGGCCATGTCGTAGTCGGCCGGCAGGCCGATGCCGTACTGCATCGCGATCACGACGCGGCCTCCCCTGCGTGCGCCTGCGCCTGCTGCGCGGTGATGCCCATGCGGCCGCCGCCGAACGACCAGTCCTCGCTGACGGTGGTGCCGATCACCACCATCACGTCCTCCGGGTCGATGCCGGGCGACTGCGCCAGCAGTTCGACGAGGCGGCGGTAGAAGCGCTGCCGGGTGGCGGTGTCGCGCGGCCGGCCGGCGGTGACGTGGACCAGCACGAAGCCGTCGCTGCGTGGCCCGCCGAGGTAGTCGCGGTCGAACACCAGCTCGCCGGGATCGAGCTGGTGGATGACCTGGAAGCGGTCGCGCGCGGGCACGTCGAAGGCTTCGTGCAGGGCGCGGTGGACGGCGTCGGAGATCGCGCGCAGCGCGTCGGGCGCGCGGCCGCGCAGCAGGCTGATGCGGGCGTAGGGCATGGCGGTGTCCTCCGGGGTCAGGGCGAGGCCGGCAGCGCGCGCAGGCGCTCGAGCGCGGAGACCGCGCACGGCCAGCCGGCGTAGAAGGCCAGGTGGGTGATCGCCTCGGCGAGCTGGTCGCGGTCGAGGCCGTTGTCGCGCGCGCGGGCGAGGTGGAAGGGCAGCTGCTCCATGCGGCCGAGCGCGACTAGCGCCGCGACCGTGACCAGGCTGCGCTCGCGCGGGGACAGCCCAGGGCGCTGCCAGACGTCGCCGAACAGGACCTCGTCGGTGAGCGTCGCCAGCTTGGGCGCGATGTCGGCCAGGTGCGTCTGGCCGTAACCGGGTTCGGGGGTCATGGGCGGGCTCCGTGGGACTTGACGCGGACACCGTAGCGCGCAGAATTTATCCTGAAAATCGGAAATTACAGAATCGATGATCCCGAAAAACAGGACGATTCTATGCGCCGCCCCTGCCTCGACCTCGACGCCCTGCGCAGCTACGTCCTCGGCCTGGACCTGGGCAGCTTCGCGCGCGCCGCCGAGCGGCTGGACCGTTCGACCTCGGCGGTCAGCGCGCAGCTGCGCAAGCTCGAGGAACAGGCCGGCACGCCGCTGCTGCGCCGCGCCGGCCGCGGCATGCAGCCGACCGAGGCCGGCGAGGCGCTGCTGGCCTACGCGCGCCGGCTGCTCGAGCTCAACGACGAGGCGGTCGCCGCGCTGCGCGGCGCCGACCTCGAAGGCTGGATCCGGCTCGGGCTGCAGGAGGACTTCGGCGAGTCGCTGCTGCCGGCGGTGCTCGGCCGCTTCGCGCGCGCGCATCCGCGGCTGCGGGTGGAGGCGCGCATCGCGCGCAACGCCGAGCTGCTCGAGCGCGTGCGCGACGGCCGCCTCGACCTCGCGCTGGCCTGGGACACCGGCGAGGCGCCGGCGCAGGGCGAACTGCTCGGCCGCGTCCCGCTGCGCTGGATCGGCGCGGCGGACGCCGCGGCGCCGTGGCCGCGCGACGACGGCCAGCCGCTGCCGCTGGTGATGCTGGAGGCACCTTGCCTGATGCGCAGCACGGCGACCGCCGCGCTCGACCGCGCCGGCATCGCCTGGCGGGTGGCGTTCACCAGCGCGAGCCTCGCCGGGATCTGGGCCGCGGTCGCCGCCGGCCTCGGGGTCACGCTCCGCACGCCGCTGGGCCTGCCGGCCACGGTGCGCGGCGACGCCGGCGCGGCGCTGGCGCTGCCGCCGCTGGCCGACATCGGCCTGCGCCTGCACCACGCCGGCGCGACGCCGTCGGCGGCGGTCGCGCGGCTGGGCGCGCTCGTCCGCGAGGCGTTGCCGTTGCCGTTGGCCGGCACGTAGGGCCGCGCGGGGCGCTTTCCCGTCGCACGGGCTGGACGCGGCCGCGGAGTACACTCGATCCGACCGCGCGCACGACGCACGACACCCGCCGGCGCGCCCCATTCCTTCCCGCAGGGGGCTGCCATGTCCGAATCCCGCCACGCCGTCTTCGGCCATCCGGTCGCGCACTCGCTGTCGCCGCGCATCCACGCGCGCTTCGGCCGGCAGACCGGCATCGCGCTGCACTTCGAGGCGATCGACGCCACGCCGGAGAGCTTCGCGACCGCGCTGGAGGCCTTCGCGGCCGGCGGCGGCAGCGGCGCCAGCGTCACCCTGCCGCTGAAGGAAGCCGCGCTGGCGCTGTGCCGCACCAGCAGCGAGCGCGCGCAGCGCGCCGGCGCCGTCAACACCCTGGTGCGCGAAGGCGAGCATTGGCACGGCGACAACACCGACGGCCTGGGCCTGGTGCGCGACCTCACCGGCCGCCACGGCCTGGACCTGCGCCAGCGCCGCACGCTGCTGCTGGGCGCCGGCGGCGCCGCGCACGGGGTCGCGCCGGCGCTGCTCGACGCCGGCATCGCCGAGCTGTTCATCGTCAACCGCACCACCGCGCGCGCCGACGCGCTGGTCGACCGCCTCGGCCTGCCCGGCCGGGTGCACTCGCGCTACTACGACGACCTGCGCGCGCTGGGCGAGTTCGACCTGGTCATCAACGCCACCTCGGCCGCGCGCGATGGCGGCCTGCCGCGGCTGCCGACCTCGCTGGTCGGCCACCGCACCGCGTGCGTGGACCTGAGCTACGGCGAGGTCGCGATCCCGTTCCTGGCCTGGGCCCGCGCCGCGCGCGCGCACGCCGCGATCGACGGCGTCGGCATGCTGGTCGAGCAGGCCGCCGAGGCCTTCCGCCTCTGGCACGGCGTGCGCCCCTACACCGACGAGGCCTACGCCGCCCTGCGCGAACGCGATGCGCTGCTGGTGACGGCGGACTAGGGCTCTAGTTGCACCGCCACCTGTCATTCCGAACGCAGTGAGGAATCTTCCCGCAACCTCGCGCGGGCCATCCTGACCTCGACCAGCGACATCCGCCGATACTCCCCGACTGCCGCTTCGGCCACCCTCCCGCTGTCATTCCGAGCGCAGCGAGGAATCTTGTGGCCCGCGAGTACCGGTTCTTCGTCTACATCCACGTCAACTCGAACTGCCGCGTCATGTACATCGGCATGACCAATGACCTGATTCGGCGGATCGAAGAGCATCGCAACAAGGCCGTGCCCGGCTTCACCGCGAAATACAACGTCCATCGGCTGGTCTACTTCGAGGAGACGTCGGACGTGTTCGCAGCCTTGGCGAGGGAGAAGCAGCTCAAGGGATGGCGACGAAGCAGGAAGGATGCGCTGGTGACCGCGCGCAATCCGGGCTGGCGCGACCTGGCGGGGGATTTCGCGGGCTAGGGTAGGAGATTTCTCGCTGCGCTCGAAATGACAAGGATGGTTCGACGGCTCAGAGCAACCCGTCGCGCTTGATGGCGAGGTATTTCTCCACCAGCGCCGCCGGCAGCTGCTCGCAGGTGACGTCCAGCACCATCACGCGCTGGCGGCGCAGGGCGTCGTGGACGGCGGCGCGCTGGGCGAGGTAGCGGGCGGCGGCGGCGGCGCGCAGGGCGTCGGGCAGCTCGCGCACCTCGCCTTCCAGCGCCTCGTCGATCGCGCGCTCGCGCAAGCTGGCCACCACCACCAGGTGCCGGCGCTGCAGCATCCGCACCGCCGCCAGCAGGTCCTCGCTGTCCTCGTCGCGCAGGTTGGTCACCAGCATCAGCAGGCCGCGCCGGCGCTGGCGGCGCGACAGCCCGGTGGCGGCGGCGAGGTAGTCGGTGGCCACCGGCCGCGGCTGCAGGTCGTAGCTGGCGCGCAGCAGCACGTCGATCGCGCCGAGGCTGCGCTGCGGCGCCACCCAGCGCTCCTCGCCGCCGGTGGCGAACAGGCCCACCGCGTCGCCCTGGCGCAGCGCCAGGTACGAGACCACCAGCGAGGCGTCCAGCGCGTGGTCGAAGTGCGCCAGCGCGCCATCGCGCGCCAGCATGCGGCGGCCGGTGTCGAGCACCACGATCAGCTGCTGGTTCTTCTCGTCCTGGTACTCGCGCGAGATCAGCCGGCGCGCGCGCGCGGTCGCCTTCCAGTCGACCTGGCGCAGGCTGTCGCCGACGCGGTACTCGCGCATCTGGTGGAAGTCGGTGCCCTCGCCGCGGCGGCGCTTGATGTGCGCGCCGACCATGCGCGAGGCCTGCTCGGCCGAGAGCAACGCGAAGCGCGCCAGCGGCGCGAAGTTGGGGAACACGCGCACCGCCTGCGGCACGCCGGCCACGCGCGAGTCGCGCCACAGCCGCCACGGCGAGGACAACCGCAGCTGCACGCCGTCGAACTGGAAATCGCCGCGCGCGGTCGGGCGCAGCCGGTAGCCGACGCTCGACACCGTGCCCGGCGGCAGCACCAGCGTGCGCGGCAGGCCCTGCGACTCCCAGCCGCCCGGATGCAGGTCGAACACCTCCACGCGCTGGCGGCGCGGGCCGGACTCGAGCTGCAGCACCACCTCGCGCTCGATCCCGACCGGCAGCGCCTCGGGCAGCTGGCGCACGACCTCGGGCGTGGCGCGGCGACGCAGGCGCAGCAGGTCGGCGAGCGCGGCCGCCGCGACCGCCGCGCCGGCGAGCATCCACGCGCGCGCCGGCAGCCAGCCGAAACCGATGGCGACGCCGAGCGCGGCCCAGAGGGCGAGCAGGACGACCAGCCGCGGCGCGGGTCTCACTGCCGCCCCACCGCGACGATGCAACACCTTGTCATCCCGAGCGCGGCGAGGGGTCTTGCGTCGCCGGTGCAGCAGGATCCCTCGCTGCGCTCGGGATGACACCAGCTGGGCCCGCGCACGCCGGACGCGCGCGCCTCCGCTCCTGCCGGCGCGCCAGCACGGAAGCGACGACGACAACCGGCGTCCATCGCCCTCACTGCCGCGGCGCCTCCACCTTGGCCAGCAGCGCGTGCAGCACCTGGTCGGTGTCCTGGCCCTCGATCTGCAGTTCCGGCGCCAGCGCGATGCGATGGCGCAGCGCCGGCTTGGCGATGTCGCGGATGTCGTCGGGGGTTACGAAGTCGCGGCCCATCAGCACCGCCTGCGCGCGCGCGGCGCGCACCAGCGCCAGGCTGCCGCGCGGGCCGGCGCCGAGCGCGATGCCCGGCCACTTGCGCGTTGCCGCGGCGATGCGCACCGCGTACTGCACCACCGCGTCGTCGACCGTGACCTGCGCGGTGCCGTGCTGCATCGCCACCACCTCGGCGGCCGAGGACACCTGCGGCACCTGCGAGAGGTCGAAGTCGGCCGCGGTGCGGCCCTGGCTGACCGCCGCCACCATCCGCGCCTCGTCCTTCTGCGACGGATAGTCGATCAGCACCTTGAGCAGGAAGCGGTCGAGCTGCGCCTCGGGCAGCGGATAGGTGCCTTCCTGCTCGACCGGGTTCTGCGTCGCCAGCGCCATGAACGGTGGCGGCAGCGGGAAGCTCGTGCCCTCGATCGTCACCTGCTGCTCCTGCATCACCTCCAGCAGCGCCGACTGGGTCTTGGCAGGCGCGCGGTTGATCTCGTCGGCCAGCAGCAGGTGGGTGAACACCGGGCCGCGGCGCACCACGAAGCTCTCGGTCTTCGGGTCGTACACCGCGTGGCCGCTGACGTCGCTGGGCATCAGGTCGGGGGTGAACTGCACGCGCGCGAAGCCGCAGCCCAGCGCCTGCGCCAGCGCGCGCACCAGCAGCGTCTTGCCGAGCCCGGGCACGCCCTCGACCAGCACGTGGCCGCCGGCGAGCAGCGCGACCAGCACCTGGTCGAGCACCTCGGCCTGGCCGATGAAGGCGGCGGCGACGGCTTCGCGCACGGCGGACACGCGCTCGGCGAGGGCTTCGCCGGCGATCGGTTCGTGGAGCGTCTGCGGATCGTTCATAGCTGTTGCCTCAACTGGAGGAGTCTTGCGATGCGTTGGCGGAAGTCGGCGGCGTCGCCGGCGCGCGGGGTCTGCAGGGCGAGTTCGACGTCGGCGGCCGCGGCGCCGGTGCGGCGCGCGATCGCCTCGGCCTGCGCGCGGCCGTCGAGCGCGGCGGCGAGCGGGTCGCGCCGGCGCAGGCGCGTGATGAAGGCCTCGCGCACCGCCGCGTAGAGCGCCGACGCGCGGCCGTAGCGCCACAGGTGTTCGCCGCTGGCCTGCACGTGCTCGAGCAGCGCGCGCCGCGCCGGCTCCGGCGACGGCAGGCGCGGGCCGAAGCGCTGCGTGCGCATCCACAGCCACGCGGCCAACGCCAGCAGCGCCGGCAGCCAGGCCATCCACGCCTTCTCCAGCAGCAGCCGCCACAGCGGCGGCATGCTGGCGGCGTAGACCAGGTGCACGGTCCCCTGCTTCCAGCCCGGCTGCAGCAGCTGGCGCGCGAGGTCCTGGAACACCGGCTGCTCGAGCCGCAGGTTGGTGAGGAAGTCGAAGTCGGCGACGACGTCGACCGTGCCGTCGCCGTGCGCCAGCCGCGCATAGCCGTAGCCCTTGTCGAGATCGCCCCAGGCGCGCAGCGGCTCGACCCCGAGCATGGCGAAGCGGTTGCCGGCACAGAAGGTGAACAGCGGGCTCGCACGCTTGCCCGGTCTGGGAGGCACGTTCACGGGCATGCAGTCGGGCGCCGGCAGCGGTCGCAGCCGCAGCGCGTCGAACAGCTCGCCGGCGCGGCTGGCGGCGCCGCGCTCCATCCGCGGCGTGCGCACGAGCAGGTGGCCGCCGCGCCCGACCCATTGCAGCAGGCCTTCGACCTCGCCCGGCGACAGCGTGCGCGGGTCGTTGAGCACCAGCACGGTGTCGCGTGCACCCAGCGGCATCTCGTCCAGCCGCAGGCGCTGGCGCGAGGTCGCCTGCACGCCGGCGCCCTGCAGCGCCAGCCGCAGCGCGTACAGCGGGTTGTAGGCGGCCTCGCCGCGCGGCGGCAGCGCGACTTCCTTCTCGACGCGCTCGTAGTTGTAGTTCCACCACGCCACGACCAGCGCGGCCAGCAGCAGGCCGAGCGCGACCAGGGCGACGTTGCGGCCGGAAACCTTCACCGCGCCCACCCGAAGCGTTGCGCGAGCACGCCCAGCAGCTCGTTGAACTCGCCTTCCCGCGGCAGCCTTTGCGCGTACGCCGCGTACTGCCAGGTGCGCACCATGCGCGCGAAGGCGTCGCGGTCGGCGGCCACCGGCATGCGCCGCGATGCGCGCAGGCATTCGGATTCGGTGGCGCCGGGCACCAGCGTGACCTGCGCGCGCGTCGCCATCGCCTCGACGCTGGCGCGGTAGAGCAGCGCCAGCGCGCGCCGCGGCCGGCCCTCGCGCCACAGCGCGCGTGCGGCGGCGGCGACGTCGTCCGGCAGCAGCTCGGGCAGCGTCGCCTCCTCCACCGCCACCTGCGACGGCGGCTGCACCCGGCGAAAGCCGCCGCGCAGCCACGGCCACCAGCGCCGCGCGGTCAGCGCGAGCACCAGCGCCAGCGCGCCCAGCAGCAGCCACAGGCCGAATTCGCCAATGAACGCCACCGCCCTGGCCAGCCACGGGAACGGCAGCGCCGCCGGCGGCGTGCGCGCATCGGGCCGGCGCTTGCGCCACTGCGATTCGGTGCGCCTGGGGCGCAGCAGCGGATCGCGGTAGGCGCGCGCAGTGGCGTCGCGGAAGGCCGGGTCGTCGACGCGCGCGTCGCCGAAGACCTCGGCGATGCTGTCCGCGCCTGCGTCGCGCGGCGCGGCCTCGTCGCCGCCGCGGCGCGGAAGCTCGACCTCGGCCTCCGCCTGTACGCGCCATGCCGGCCGCGCGCGGCGGCCCTGCACGTCGGCCTCGTCCTGCGCCTGCGCCGGGCGCGGCAACCAGGCGCCGAGCGCCACCACCAGCAGCAGCGTCGTCGTCGCCGCGGCCAGCCGCGCGCGCATCCGCCGCAGCGCGATCTCCACGTCCCAGGCCTCGATCCGCGTGCGGCGGTTCAGGTAGAGGCCGAAGCCGGCGCCGACGTAGAACGGTTCGACCAGGCTGGTCGCCGCCCACACCACCGCGTGCAGCGCGAACTGCGCCCACGCCGGCGGCTGCACGGTCAGCAGCGACCAGGTCGCGCGCACCGACTCGGGCAGGAATTCCCACGGCACGAACAGCAGCGACAGCGACAGCAGCGACGCCGACAGCACCGCCACGAACAGCAGGCAGGCCAGCGTGAGCAGCACGCCGTGGCCGCGCACCGCCTCGCCCAGCACGCGGCGACGCTCGCGCAGGCGCGCGCCGCCGGCGCCCTCGAGCAGGTCCACCGGCAGCGCCAGCGCGCGCACCAGGCTCAGCCGCCGCAGCAGCAGGTGCGGCAGGATTGCGCGCCAGCCCCAGTGGCGCTGCGCGTCCAGCACCTGCCGCAGCGCCGGCGCCTCGCCGAACACCGCGCGCGAGAGCACGAACAGCGGGATGCGGTCGAACGCGGGCTTGAGCCACCACATCGCCAGCCACGCGATCCAGATCCGGTCGAGCGCCAGCGCGGCGACGTCGATGGCGACGAACACCGGCACGGTGACCAGCAGCCACGGCAGCCAGATCGCGCGCGCATTGCGCCGCACCAGCGCGGTGCCGAGCTCCATCGCCTCCCAGGGCGAGCGCGGGCGCAGCTCGACGCGCAGCGATTCGAGCTTCATGCCGCCGGCCCCGCGGGCACGTCGCGGATTCGCCCCGCCAGGCACAGCCAGCCCAGCACCAGCGCCCACAGCGCGGCGCCGACCGCGAACTTCACCGGCGCCGGCATCCAGCCGATCGACGACCAGAACGCCTCCACGAACGCCGCGAACAGCAGCATCGCGAACACCCCGATGCACAGCTTGCCGCCGGCCTTGCCGCCCTCGACCAGCGCGTCGAGGCGGCTGCGCCGTCCCGGCGCGACCAGGTCCAGCCCCAGCCGCAGCCCGGCCGCGCCGGCGACCACGATCGCCGACAGCTCCGGCGCCGAGTGGCCGACGACGAAGCGCCAGAACGGCCCACCGTGGCCGATCCCCTGCAGGTGCGCGGCGACCGCGCCGAACACCACGCCGTTGAACGCCAGCGCCGCCAGCGAGCCGACGCCGGCGAGCAGCCCGCTGGCGAAGGTGCGGAAGCCGATGCCGATGTTGTTGGCGATGTAGTAGCCGAACATCGCCAGGTCGCTGCCGCTGTCGCGCCCGAGCTTCGCTTCCGGCGCGGCCGGGTCGTACATCGATTCGAACTGCGCCAGCTGGCGCGGATCGAACAGGCTGTGCACCAGCTCCGGCCGCCAGCGCACCGCCAGGTACATGCCGAGCATCGACAGCGCGAACAGCGCCGCCGACGCCCACAGGCAGCCGCGCTGCGCGCGCACCAGGCGCGGGAAGTCGGCCAGCAGGAATTCCAGCGCGCGCCGCCAGCGCGGCGGCGCGGGACGGTACAGCGCGTTGTGGCCGCGCTGCATCAGCGCCTGCAGCCGCGCGGTGACCTCGGGGCTGTAGCCGCGCCGGCGCGCCAGCGCCAGCTGCTGGCACAGCCGGCGGTAGCGCGCCGGCATGTCCTCGTCGCGCAGGCCCTGCCAGCCGCGGCTGGCGCGCGCGCCGCGCGGGCTGTCGCCGCGCGCGTCGAGCCACTGCGCGAACGCCTCCCACTCGCGCTCGTGGCGCGCGACGAAATGCGCCTGCCTCATCGCCGTCCCAGCAGCCAGTTGGCGATGCCGAACAATCGCGCCACGCCCGCCGCGCCGCGCGCGCCGGTGGCCGGCTCGGCGATGTCGGCCAGCTCTTCCTGGCGCTCCGGGGTGAGCGCGGCCGCGCGCTCGGCGAAGGCGATCACCGCCATCTGCTCGGCCGGCAGCAGCGGCCGCAGCGGCGCGTGCACGCCTTCCACCGGCGCGTGGCGCCGCGGCCGCTCGCGCGGCGCGTGCACCACCAGGGTGCCGGCGACCATGTCGCCGATGCGGCGGCCGTACGGGTCGCACAGGCTGGCCACCAGGCCGAAGCCGTAGCCCACCGGCAGCATGTCCACGGTGCGCAGCAGGTTGCGCACGAACGCCGCCAGCCAGCCCACCGGCGCGCCGTCGGCCGAGACCACGCGCAGCTCCAGCGCGCGCTTGCCCGGCGTCTGCCCGTCGAACATCGCCTCGCACACCACCGGGTAGCCCCACAGCATCAGGAACGAGCACACCAGGTAGACGCCGATGCCGGCCCTGCCGAGCAGGCCCAGCATCGCGCCCAGCGCGCCGATCACGCCGATGCGGATGGCCAGGTCGATCAGCCAGGCCAGCGCGCGCGGCACCGGCCCGGCGGCGGGCAGGTGCAGCGCGACGCCCTCGGGCGTGTGGACCTCGCGGAAGGTGTCGAGCATCAGGCTTCCTGACCGCGCGCTTCCCGCCCGCGCGCTTTCCGACTGCACGTTCCCTGCAAGCATGTCCCCCAAGCCCGGACGTGGCCCCCGCGGTACTCTACCGGCTCGCGGTGTCCGCGCAACCGCGCGCGACGCGCCAGCCCATCGGACCCTTCCCATGCAATGCCGCAGCGGCTGCGGCGCGTGCTGCATCGCGCCGTCGATCACCTCGCCCATTCCCGGCATGCCGCACGGCAAGCCGGCCGGCATCCCCTGCGTGCAGCTCGACGACGCGCTGCGTTGCCGCCTGTTCGGCCGCCCCGAACGGCCCGCGTTCTGCGCCTCGCTGCGCCCGGCGCCGGACATGTGCGGCGAAAGCGGCGGCGAGGCGATGGAGGTCCTGCGCCTGCTGGAACTCGCGACGCAGCCGTAGGCCATTGTTCTTGTGGGAGCGGCTTCAGCCGCGAGCTTTGTCCAGCGAGCCTCGATCGAAGCGGCCTTGTCGCCAGCCGTCGCAGGGAAGAGCTCGCCGCTGAAGCCGCTCCCACGAAGGAACTGTCGAGGCGCGGCTCCGGCCTACGGCTCCATCGCCGCCAGGTATTCATCCTTGAGGCGCACATAGTGGCGCGCGCTGTAGTACAGGCCTTCGATCTCCGCATCGCTGAGCATCCGCGCCTTGCGCGCCGGGTTGCCGATCCACAGCTCACCCTCGCCCACCGTGCGCCCCGGCGGCACCAGCGCGCCGGCGCCGATGAAGGCGTGCCTGCCGACCACGGCGCCATCGAGCACGATCGCGCCCATGCCCACCAGCACCGCGTCGCCGATCTCGCAGGCGTGGAGGATGGCCTTGTGCCCAACGGTCACGTCCTCGCCGATCCTCGTGGCGAAGCCGCCCAGCTTCGCGTGCGGGCCGTCGTGGCTGACGTGGACCACGCAGCCGTCCTGGAGGTTGCTGCGCGCGCCGATGCGCACGAAGTTGACGTCGCCGCGGATCACCGTGCCGGGCCACACCGACACGTCGTCGCCCAGCACCACGTCGCCGGCCACGCAGGCCATGGGATCGACGTAGGCGCGCGCGCCCAGGGTCGGGAGGATGCCGCGGTAGGGGCGGATGTTGTGCATGCGCGGGCTCGCTGGCGTCGGTGGACGGCAAGCGTGGATGGTAGCGGCCGCCGCGCGACCGTGCGGGATCGTATAGTCCGCGCATGGACCAGCCCACCGCCATGCCTGCTCCCGACGCGTCCGCTCCCGACACCCCCGTCGCCGACCTGCGCCCAACCCTCGACCGCCTGCGCGCGGCCTGGCAGGCGCATCGCCCCGACGCGCGCCAGCGCCTGGACGACCTCGCGCGGCTGCGCGTGGCGTTCCAGGCCGGGCGCGCGGGGATGCTCGCCGCGATCGAGGCCGACTTCGGCCATCGCTCCGCGCACGAGACGCTCATCGGCGAGGCGATGACCGTGGTCGACGCCATCGACCACCTGCGCCGCCACCTGCGCGGCTGGATGAAGCCGCGGCGCGTCGGCGTCGGCTGGAAGCTGTGGCCGGCGCGCGCGCAGCTGCGGCGCGAGCCGCTGGGCGTGGTCGGGGTGATGTCGCCGTGGAACTACCCGGTGAACCTCGCGCTGATCCCGCTGGCGACCGCGATCGCCGCCGGCAACCACGCCTTCCTCAAGCCCTCCGAGCACACGCCGCGCACCAGCGAATGGCTGCGCGCGCTGCTGGCGGACGTGTTCCCCGAAGACCGCGTCGCGGTGGCGCTCGGCGACGGCGCGCTCGGCGCGGCGTTCGCGGCGCTGCCGTTCGACCACCTGGTGTTCACCGGATCCACCGCGGTCGGCCGCAAGGTGATGGCCGCGGCCGCGCCCAACCTCACCCCGCTGACGCTGGAGCTGGGCGGCAAGTCGCCGGCGATCGTCGCCGCCGACTTCCCGGTCGAGCAGGCCGCCGCGCGCCTGGCCACCGGCAAGTGGCTCAACGCCGGGCAGACCTGCATCGCGCCCGACTACGTGCTGGTCGAGCGCACGCGCCGCGACGCGCTGGTCGAGGCGTTGCGCGCGCAGGTGCTCGCGCGCTACGGCGAGCGCCTGGACGGCAACGCCGACTTCACCCGCATCATCAACGAGGGCCAGTACCGGCGCCTGCGCGGCCATCTCGACGATGCGCGCGCACGCGGGCTGGACGTCATCGAGCTCGCCACGGTCGACCCGGCGCGCGCGCAGGCCGAGCGCGTCATCGCGCCGACCGTGGTGCTCGAGCCCGGCGACGACGCGATGGTGATGCAGGAGGAGATCTTCGGCCCGGTGCTGCCGATCCGCAGCTACGACCGCCTCGATGACGCGCTCGACCACGTCGCCGCCCACGACCGCCCGCTGGCGCTGTATCCCTTCAGCCGCGACCGCGCGACGGTGGAGCGGATCCTGGGCCGCGTCGTCGCCGGCGGCGTCACCGTCAACGACACCCTGGTGCACTTCGCCGCCGGCAACCTGCCGTTCGGCGGCGTCGGCGCCAGCGGCATGGGCCAGTACCACGGCCGCGCCGGCTTCGACGCCATGACCCATGCGATGCCGGTGCTGTGGCAGTCGCGCGTGGCGGCGAGCGACCTGCTCAAGCCGCCGTACCGCGGCTTCGTGGACCGGATGGTGCGGTTCCTTGCGGGACAATGATCGGTCCGGATTGTCATCCCGAGCGCAGCGAGGGATCTTGACCCCCAGGGCAGATCCCTCGCTACGCTCGGGATGACAGAAGCGCGCCCTTCCCGCGCATCACAAGACCACGAATGAGCCCATGAAAATCGCCAGCTGGAACGTCAACTCCCTCAACGTGCGCATGCCGCACCTGGAGCAGTGGCTGCGCGCGGCGCAGCCGGACATCGCGGCGCTGCAGGAAACCAAGCTCGCCGACGAGAAGTTCCCCGACGCCGCGCTCGCGGCGCTGGGCTACCGCAGCGTGTTCTGCGGGCAGAAGACCTACAACGGCGTCGCCATCCTCGCCCGCGACCGCGCGATCGAGTCGGTGCAGTACGGCATCCCCGGCTTCGAGGACGAGCAGAAGCGCGTGCTCGCGGCCACGGTCGGCGGCGTGCGTGTCGTCAACCTGTACGTGGTCAACGGCCAGGACGTGGGCACCGAGAAGTACGCCTACAAGCTGCGCTGGCTGGAGGCGGTGCGCGGCTGGCTGCAGGCCGAACTGCAGGCGCACCCGAAGATGGTGGTGCTGGGCGACTTCAACATCGCGCCGGACGATCGCGACGTGCACGATCCGGCGCTGTGGAACGACGGCCACATCCTCACCTCCAGCGCCGAGCGCGAGGCGCTGCGCCAACTGCAGGCGCTCGGCCTGCACGACGCCTACCGCCTGCACAACGCCGACGGCGGCGTCTTCAGCTGGTGGGACTACCGGCAGGCGGCGTTCCGCCGCAACCTCGGCCTGCGCATCGACCTCACCCTGGTCTCCGACGCGCTGCGCGGCGAGGCCGCCGAAACCGGCATCGACCGCGAGCCGCGCACCTGGGAACGCCCGAGCGACCACGCGCCGGCCTGGGTGCGGCTGGCGGGCTGAGCGCCGCGCGAAGCGCCCGCCCGCGGAACGCCACCGTTCCATTCCGGCAACGCCGCGCGTCGATGCGCGCGGCTATAGTGCGCCATTGCGATCCCGGCCATGCCGCCGCATATCACGCCACCCCCACACGAGCGGCCCGCATGTCCAGCCCCAGCCACGCCAGCGATGCGCCGATCACCGGCCGCGACCAGCTGGTCGAATACGTCGCCTCCGGCGCGCGCCCGAAGGGCGACTGGCGCATCGGCACCGAGCACGAGAAGTTCGGCTTCCGCCTCGACGACCTGCGCCCGCCGGCGTTCGACGGCGAGCGCGGGATCGAGTCGCTGCTGCAGGGGCTCGCCCGCTATGGCTGGGAGCGCGTCGACGAGCACGGCCGCACCATCGCCCTGCTGCGCGACGGCGCCTCGGTCACGCTCGAGCCGGCCGGCCAGCTCGAGCTCTCCGGCGCGGCGCTGGAAACCATCCACCAGACCTGCAGCGAGGTCGACGGCCACCTGCGCGAGGTGAAGTCGGTCGCCGACGAGCGCGGCCTCGGGTTCCTGGGCATGGGCTTCCAGCCCAAGTGGCGGCGCGAGGACATGCCGTGGATGCCCAAGGGCCGCTACAAGATCATGCGCGAATACATGCCCAAGGTCGGCAAGCTCGGCCTGGACATGATGACGCGCACCTGCACGGTGCAGGTCAACCTGGACTTCGGCAGCGAAGCGGACATGGTGAAGAAGTTCCGCGTCTCGCTGGCGCTGCAGCCGGTGGCGACCGCGCTGTTCGCCGACTCGCCGTTCGCCGAAGGCCGGCCCAACGGCTACCTGTCCTACCGCTCGCACATCTGGACCGACACCGACCCCGACCGCACCGGCATGCTCGACTTCGTGTTCGAGGACGGATTCGGCTACGAGCGCTACGTCGACTACCTGCTCGACGTGCCGATGTATTTCTCGTACCGCGACGGCGAGTACGTCGACGCCAGCGGCAAGTCGTTCCGCAGGTTCATGAAG
Organism: Luteimonas sp.; assembly: GCA_035539095.1. Classification (GTDB taxonomy): domain Bacteria; phylum Pseudomonadota; class Gammaproteobacteria; order Xanthomonadales; family Xanthomonadaceae; genus Luteimonas. The sequence continues at coordinate 50,626 of DATLJE010000009.1, read as the reverse complement.
GGCGAGCTCGACGTGCTGCCGGGCGCGCTGCCGACCCTGCGCGACTGGTCCGACCACATGACCACCGCCTTCCCCGAGGTGCGGCTGAAGAAGTACCTGGAGATGCGCGGCGCAGACGGCGGGCCGTGGAACCGGCTGTGCGCGCTGCCGGCGTTCTGGGTCGGCCTGCTCTACGACGATGCGTCGCTGGACGCGGCGTGGGACCTGGTGAAGGACTTCACGCGCGAGGAGCGCCACGCGCTGCGCGACGGCGTGCCGAAGCATGCGCTCAAGTTGCCGGCTCGCATCGGCAACGTCCGCGGCGCGACCGTGCGCGAGCTGGCATTGGAGGCGCTGAAGATTTCCGCCGCCGGCCTGCAGCGCCGCGCCCGCCGCAACCGCAACGGCGCCGACGAAGGCATCTTCCTCGCCCCGCTGATCGACGTGGCCGAGGCCAACGAGACGCCGGCCGAGCGCAAGCTGGCGCTGTTCCACAGCGAATGGAACGGCAGCGTGGACCCGGTGTTCCGCGAGTTCGCGTACTGAGCGCAGCCGGATCCTTCCGGGCGTCCTTTGTTGGGTTTTTTGTGGGAGCGGCTTCAGCCGCTCCCACGGGCGCCTGTGCATTGCCGCCGCCATCGCGCCGCGCCGTGTAGGCTTCGGGAATGACCCGGACCGACACTCCCGCGACACCCGACGACGGCGCGCCCCTGCGCGAGATCGACTTCGCCGAAACCGACGCGCTGCTGCGCGACGACGTGCGCCGGCTCGGCGCGATGGTCGGGCAGATGCTGGCCGAGCAGGTATCGCCGGCCTTCCTCGACCAGGTCGAGTCCGTGCGCCGCATGGCGATCGCGCGGCGCGAAGGCGGCGCGCCCGTCGACGCGCTGGCCGAACGCTTGGCCGCCGTCGCGCTCGGGGACGCCGACGCGCTGGTGCGCGCCTTCGCCGCCTACTTCGGCGCCACCAACCTGGCCGAGCGCGTGCACCGCATCCGCCGCCGCCGCGACCATCAGCGCGACGGCGACGCGCCGCAGCCCGGCGGGCTGGAGGCGGTGCTGGGCGAGCTGCGCGACGCGGGCGTGGGCTTCGACGAACTGGTCGCGTTCCTGCCGCGGCTGTCGATCGAGCCGGTGTTTACCGCGCACCCGACCGAGATCGTGCGCCGCGCGCCGCTCGACAAGGAGCGCACCATCGTCGAGCGCCTGGTCGCCGACATCGACCGCGCGCGCACGCCGCCCGAGCGCCGCGCCGACGAGGCGCGCATCCGCCTCGCGCTGACCTCGGCCTGGCAGACGGCCGAGGCGCCTTCGCACAAGCCGAGCGTGCTCGACGAGGTGGAGCACGTCGGCTTCTACCTGGCCAACGTGCTGTACCGCACCCTGCCGGTGTTCTACGAAGGCTTCGCCGACGCCATCGAGGCCGTGTACGGGCGGCGCGTCGCGGTGCCGCAGGTGGTGCGCTTCGGCACCTGGGTGGGCGGCGACATGGACGGCAACCCGAACGTCGGCGCCGACACCATGCGCGCCGCGCTCGACGCGCAGCGCGGCCATGCGCTGGCGCAGCATCGCGCCGACCTGCGCGCGCTGTCCGGCGTGCTGACGCAGTCGCGCGAGCGGATCGGGTTCGACGACGCGGTGCTGGCGCGCATCGAGGACTACGCCCGGCAGTGGCCGCAGGTGATGGCCGCGGTCAACCCGCGCGTCGCCGGGATGCCGTACCGGCTGCTGCTCGGCCTAATGGATGCCCGGCTCGCCGCCACCGACGGCGCGCAAGCCGGCGGCTATGCCGGCGTCGACGAGTTCGTCGCCGACCTCGAGTTGATCGACGCCAGCCTGGTGCGCCACCGCGGCGAGAACGCCGGCCGCTTCGCGCTGCAGCGCGTGCTGCGGCGCGCGCGCGGCTTCGGCTTCCACCTGGCCGCGCTGGACCTGCGCCAGGACTCGGCGGTGCACGAGGAGGCGCTGGCGACGCTGCTCGGCGACCCGGACTGGGCGGCACGGCCGGCCGACGCGCAGGTCGCGCGGCTGCACGCCGTGCTCGACGGATCCGCCGCGACGACGCCGGTCGGCGAAAGCGACGACGGCGTCGTCGCTGCCACGCTCGCCGTGTTCCGCGAGGCGCAGGCGCTGCGGCGCACGCACGGCGCCGCGGCGATCGGCCTGTACATCATCAGCATGGCGCGCAGCGCCGCCGACGCGCTCGCGGTGCTGGCGCTGGCGCGGATCGCGCGCTGCGTCGACGGCGACGAGGGCGATGCAGGCGCGATTCCGCTCGACGTGGCGCCGCTGTTCGAGACCGTCGCCGACCTCGAGGCCGCGCCGGCGGTGATGCGCGCGCTGTTCGACGACCCGGCCTACCGCGCCCACCTGCGCGGGCGCGGCGGGCGCCAGGTGGTGATGCTCGGCTACTCGGACAGCGCCAAGGACGGCGGCCTGCTCGCCTCGCGCTGGGCACTGCAGCGCACCCAGGTCGAGCTGACCGCGCTGGCGCGCGCGGCGGACGTGCGCATCGTGTTCTTCCACGGCCGCGGCGGCTCGGTCAGCCGCGGCGGCGGCAAGACAGGGCGCGCGATCCACGCCGCACCGCGCGGCTCGGTCGACGGCAGCCTGCGCATGACCGAGCAGGGCGAGGTCATCCACCGCAAGTACGGCATCCGCGCGCTGGCGCTGCGCAACCTCGAGCAGGCCACCGCGGCGGTGCTGCAGGCCAGCCTGCGCCCGCGCCCGCCGGACGCACGCGAGGCGCGCTGGCGCGAGGTCGCGGGCGAGCTCGCCGGCAGCGCGCGCGGCCACTACCGCGCGCTGGTCTACGACGACCCGCGCTTCGACGGCTACTTCCGCGCCGCTACCCCGATCGACGTGATCGAGCGCCTGCACATCGGCTCGCGCCCGTCGCGGCGGCGCGACGCGGGGATCCGCGGGCTGCGCGCGATCCCGTGGGTGTTCGCGTGGGCGCAGAACCGCTCCGGCCTGACCGCGTGGTACGGCGTCGGTCACGCGCTCGCCGCCGGCGTGGAGCGCCACGGCCGCGCGCTGCTGGCGGAGATGGCGCGCGACTGGCCGTTCTTCGGCACCCTGCTCGACGACCTCGAGATGACGCTGGCCAAGTCGGACCTGGCCATCTTCGAGCGCTACTCGCGCCTTGCCGGCGACGCGCACGGCGCGCTGTTCCCCGGCATCGCCGGCGAGTTCGCGCGCACGCGCGACGTCGTGCTGGCGATCCGCGACGAGGCGGAACTGCTCACCGGCGACCCGCGCCTGCGGCTGTCGATCCGGCTGCGCAATCCCTACGTCGATCCGATCAGCCTGCTGCAGGTCGAACTGCTGCGACGCTGGCGCGGCGACGGCCGCCGCGACGACGACACCCTGCGCGCGCTGCTGGCGACGGTGAACGGGATCGCAGCGGGGATCCAGAACACCGGCTGACCCGCAGCGCGCCGGAACGGGTCAGGCAAGCACGCGGCGTCGGAGGCGTAGCCCCGACCTGCGCATGGGACGGGCCTCGCGGGAATGACGGCGTCGGGTGCGCGCGAGCCTTCAACAGGGCCCGCGCGCGCTGCTACATCCGCGAACGCGACAGCGGCGCATCGGCCCACTGCCATGCGTCCTTGTATTGCGCCTCGGTGCGATCGGCCAGCGCCCGCTGGCCCTGTTCGCGCTGCGCCTGCGCCAGCCCGTACAGCGACCAGCCGTTCTTCGGATAGACCTGCAGGTCCTGCGCGTAGACCTGCGTCGCCTCGTCGGCGCGGCCGGCCTCGAGCAGGGCGGCGCCGAGGTAGGGCCGCACCGGCAGCAGCCAGTCCGCCGGCTCGTTGTAGGCCAGCGCGTCCTCGGCGGCGACCGCATTGCGCAGCTCGGCCAGGCCGGCGTCGCGCTTTCCCGTCGCCAGGGCGAGCTCGCCCGCCAGCATCGGCAGCGCCACCTTCACCACGGCGTCGCCGCGGTTGACCGCGCCCACTTCCACCTTCGCCAGCGCCGGGTCCGCGGCGAGCCTGCGCAGCGCATCGAGCTCCGCGTCCGCCTTCGCGTGGTCGCCGCGGCCCAGATGGGCCATGCCGCGCGCGTAGTGCCACAGCGCGCGCGGATAGGGCAGCTCGGCCGGCGGCGCGCCCTGCGCGAGGATGTCGTCCCAGCGCGCGAACCGCACCTGCACCAGCAGCGGCGTCACCAGGTACTGCTGCATGAAGCTCAGCGCCTCGAGCTGCTGCATGTCGGCGCGGCGCGCGGTCTGCTCGGCGGCCTGCAGCGCCAGCGTGCGCGAGCCGTGCAGCGAGGCGGACATGCTCGCGAAATGCCAGTTGTGCGGCACGTAGCCCAGCGGATACACGCCGTTGCTGCCGCCGCAGACCGCGAGGAACGCTGCGTCGGCCGTCGACGCCGCGAAGTTCACCAGCGTGGCGTCGTGGTAGCGGCCGACGCGGATGTACGTGTGCGCCGGCATGTGCACCAGGTGGCCGGAGCCCGGCGCCAGCTCGCCCAGCGTGTCGGCGTAGGCTTCCGCGCGCTGCGGCTCGGGCGAGGACTCGACGGCGTGGATGTAGTAGTGGATCGCACCGATGTGCCTGGGGTTGCGCGCCAGCACCCGTTCGAGTTCGGCCACCAGGGTCGCGGTGTGCTTGCCCGGCGTGCCCTCGGGGCTCCAGTACGCCCAGGGCGAGAGGTCCATCAGCGCCTCGGCATGCAGCGTGGCCACGTCGTCGTCGCCGGGGAAGCGCCGCGCGACCTCGCCCATCGCCGCCGCATAGGCCTCATCCAGCGGCTTGCGGTCGGCGGGCGCGGGATCGGCGTAGCGCGTGGCGAGCGCCTCGATCAGGGCGCGGTCGACCGGCCGCGCGTTGCCGGCCAGCCGTTGCGCCTGCGCCGCGAACTTCGCCGCCGGCGCCGCAGCCTCGGCGGGCATCGGCAGGTTGATGTTCGGCCCCAGCACCAGCGCTTGGCCCCACAGGCACATCGCGCAGTCCGGATCCAGCCGCGCGGCCTCGGCGAAGGCGCGGCCGGCGGCCTCGTGGTTGAAGCCGTAGGCCATGCGCAGGCCCTGGTCGAAATAGCGCTGCGCCGCCGGCACGTCGCTGCCGATGTCGCGATGCAGGCTGCCGAAGTCCTCGAACAGCGCCGGCGGCTGCGACTGCGCGGCCTGCTGCGATTCCGGCGTCTGGCAGCCGGCCAGGAGCAGCGCCAGCGCCAACGCGGGCATGGAACGCTTCATGGGGATTGCAGGCATGGCGAGTCCTCGCAGGGCGACCTGAAATCAAGCTCAACGCAGCGCGCGCCTGCGGACGGACAACGCCGCAGTGTCCGCGCCGCATGATCCGGGGCGAAGCGGCTTCCGGCGCGCCGTCCGTCGGAACGGCGCGGCGAAAGCGACCCGGAAGCCCGGCCGGCATGGCCCCGGACCGCACCCGGGCCTATACTGCACCCCAGTATCCAGCACGGCCGTCCGGAATGCCCCACACCGCCGACGAAAAGAAGCGCGTCCTCGCCCGCGTGCGCCGCGTCCGCGGCCAGCTCGAGGCGCTCGAGCGCGCGCTCGAGGCCGGCGCGGAGTGCGCGCCGGTGCTGCAGCAGATCGCCGCGATTCGCGGCGCGGTCAACGGGCTGATGGCCGGCGTGCTGGAGAGCCACCTGCGCGAGGAGCTCGCGCACGCCGCGGCCACGCCCGCGCGCCGCCAGGCCGGCATCGACGACGCCGTCGCGCTGGTGCGCTCCTACCTCAAATAGCCCTGTTTCAAGACAACCCGTCCGCTTCAAGACAACCCGTTCCTCCGGAGACATGCCCATGAAGTCCCGCGCCGCCGTCGCCTTCGCCGCAGGCCAGCCGCTGCAGATCGTCGAGATCGACGTCGACCCGCCCAAGGCCGGCGAGGTGCTGGTGAAGATCAGCCACACCGGCGTCTGCCACACCGATGCCTTCACCCTGTCCGGCGACGACCCGGAAGGCCTGTTCCCCTGCGTGCTCGGCCACGAGGGCGCGGGCGTGGTGGTCGAGGTCGGCGAAGGCGTCACCAGCGTCGGGCCGGGCGACCACGTGATCCCGCTCTACACCGCCGAATGCGGGCAGTGCCTGTTCTGCAAGTCGGGCAAGACCAACCTGTGCACCTCGGTGCGCGCGACCCAGGGCAAGGGCGTGATGCCCGACGGCACCACGCGCTTTTCCTACGAAGGCAAGCCGCTGTACCACTACATGGGCTGCTCGACCTTCAGCGAGTACACCGTCGTGGCCGAGGTCTCGCTGGCGAAGATCAACCCGCAGGCCAACCACGAGCAGGTCTGCCTGCTCGGCTGCGGCGTGACCACTGGCCTCGGCGCGGTGAAGAACACGGCGAAGGTGGCCGAAGGCGACAGCGTCGCGGTGTTCGGCCTGGGCGGCATCGGCCTGGCGGTGATCCAGGGCGCGAAGCGGGCGAAGGCGGGGCGGATCATCGCCGTCGACACCAACCCCGACAAGTTCGACAAGGCGCGCGAGATGGGCGCTACCGATTTCGTCAACCCGAAGGACCACGACAAACCCGTGCAGCAGGTGATCGTCGAGATGACCGGCTGGGGCGTGGACCACAGCTTCGAGTGCATCGGCAACGTCAACGTGATGCGCGCCGCGCTCGAATGCGCGCACCGCGGCTGGGGCCAGAGCGTCATCATCGGCGTGGCCGGCGCGGGGCAGGAGATTGCCACCCGCCCGTTCCAGCTCGTCACCGGCCGCAAGTGGATGGGCACCGCGTTCGGCGGGGTGAAGGGCCGCTCTCAGCTGCCGGGCATGGTCGAGGAGGCGATGCGCGGCGAGATCCGGCTGGCGCCGTTCGTGACCCACGCGCTGCCGCTCGACGGCATCAACGAGGCCTTCGACCTGATGCACGCGGGCAAGTCGATCCGCACCGTCATCCACTATTGAACCGACTCCGCCGCGCATCCCGCGCGACGTTTCCACCCCTACCAGGAGACGATCATGGCAACGGTTTCGATCCATCCATCCGTCGACAACGGCGTGAAGAAGGGCGACCCCGGCTTTTCCGGCGGCACGCTGCAGTGCCGGTGCGCCAGCGACAAGGTCGAGGTCAGGGTCGACGCCAACGTGGCGCACAACCACGCCTGCGGCTGCACCAGGTGCTGGAAGCCGGAAGGCGCCGCGTTCTCGGTGGTCGGCGTGGTGCCGAGCGAAAAGCTCAGCGTCACCGCCAACGCAGGCAAGCTCGGGATCGTCGACGAGAAGGCCACCATCCAGCGCCACGCCTGCAGGGACTGCGGCACGCACATGTACGGGCGGATCGAGAACCCGGACCATCCCTTCCACGGCCTGGACTTCATCCACACGGAGCTCTCGCCGCAGCAGGGCTGGGAGGAGCCGCGCTTCGCCGCGTTCGTGTCGTCGATCATCGAGGGCGGCGGCGCCAAGCCCGAACAGATGGACGCCGTGCGCGCGCGCCTGGACGAGCTCGGCCTGCCGCCCTACGACGCCCTCAACCCGCCGCTGATGGACGCGATCTCCACCCACGTCGCCAAGCGCAGCGGCGTGCTGTAGGCGGGTCCCGGCCCGCCTTCCGGGAGCCGCCATCGGTTCCCGGCCCGGGCCGGCCTGCCGGCCGCCCCGACGCAGCCGGACCTCTCTGTCGCCGCCGCACCATCACCAGAAAGCGGCGGTCCACGCCTTGCGCGCATCCCCGCTTCACCACGCCCACGGAGCACGGCGGGCCAGGCCCGCCCCACCATGCAGAAACTCGAATCGCACGCCTGCTTCGGCGGCACCCAGGAAGTCTGGTCGCATCGCGCGCGCACGCTCGACTGCGCGATGAAGTTCGCGGTCTACCTGCCGCCGCAGGCGCAGGACGGCCCGGTGCCGGCGCTGTACTGGCTCTCCGGCCTGACCTGCACCGAGCAGAACTTCATCACCAAGGCCGGCGCGCAGCGCCATGCGGCCGAGCACGGGATCGCGATCGTCGCGCCGGACACCAGCCCGCGCGGCGACGACGTGCCCGATGCCGAAGGCTACGACCTCGGCCAGGGCGCGGGCTTCTACGTCGACGCCACGCAGGCGCCGTGGTCGGCGCACTACCGCATGCACGCCTACGTGGTGGACGAGCTGCCGGCGCTGGTCGAGGCGCAATTCCCGGTGACCCGGGCGCGCGCCATCAGCGGGCATTCGATGGGGGGCCACGGCGCGCTGGTCGCCGCGCTGCGCAACCCGGGGCGCTACCGCAGCGTGTCGGCGTTCTCGCCGATCGTCGCGCCGTCGCAGGTGCCGTGGGGCGAGAAGGCCTTCGCCGCCTACCTCGGCGACGACCGCGCCGCGTGGCGGGCGTGGGATGCGACCGAGCTGGTCGCGCAGGCGCGGGAGCGGCTGCCGCTGCTGGTCGACCAGGGCGATGCCGATGAATTCCTCGCGCAGCAGCTGCGCCCGGACCTGCTGCGCGCCGCCTGCACGGCCGCCGGCCATCCGCTGACGCTGCGTATGCAACCCGGCCACGACCACAGCTACTACTTCATTGCCAGCTTCATCGGCGACCACGTGGCCCACCACGCCAAGGCGCTGCGGGCGTGAGCGTGCCGGCGACGCCGGTGTTGGTGGGAGCGGCTTCAGCCGCGAGCTGTTCGCGATCGACGCGGCGTTGCGAAAGAGCTCGCGGCTGAAGCCGCTCCCACAAGGGCCGGGGCCGCCGGTCCCGCGACTTCCGTCGCTCCCACGAGACCGCAGCGCCGGCGCTTATCGTGCCAGCACGAGATCGGTGTACGCGAACCGCCCGTCGCGCAGCACGGTGTCGCCGCGCGCCAGCGCCAGCGGCCGCGCGAACATCGGCCCGGCGCGTACGCAGGTGTGGAACTCGCCGTTCTCGCCGCAGGGATCGACGCCGTCCGGCAACGCGTCGAGCAGCGCGCCGTCGAACTCGCGCCCCGCGAACGACGCATCCAGCTGCTCCGTGTCCACGCAGCACAGCGTCGCGCGCAGGCCGCCGGCGAGCATGTCGCGCGCGAGCGCCGCGGTGTCGCTGCCGAACAGCGGCGTCAGCAGTTCCCAGCCGGCCTGCGCGCAGCGCGCCTGGCGCCAGGCGCGGATGTCCTCGAGGAACAGGTCGCCGAAGGCCGCGGTGCGCAGCCCGGGCCAGCGCGCGCCCGCCTCGGCCAGCGCGCGCGCCATCGCCGCGTCGTAGGTGGCGTTGTCGCAGGCGGCCGGGATCGCTGCCTCCAGCAGCGGCAGGCCGGCGGCCGCGGCCTGCGCCTGCAGCACCTCGCGGCGCACGCCCTGCATCGAGGAGCGCCCGTACTCGCTGGTGATGCTCGACAGCAGGGCGACGACCTCGACGTCGTCGCGCCGGCGCAGCGCGTGCAGCGCCCACGCGGCGTCCTTGCCGCCGCTCCATGCGAGCAGCACCCGGGTGCGGCCGGAGCCGGCGGCCGTCATGGACTGGCGCTGATGGAGCGGATGGCGACGCCGGTATGCATGCTGGCGCGAGGACTCTGGTCGCCGCTTCCGCCGCTCCTGCGACAGGAGCGGGCGCCACGCGCGCGGGCGCGGCGACGCTCAGGCGGACGAAACATCGCGCAGCTCCCAGGCGCTGCCGGCGAGCAGGCGCAAACGGTGCTTGAACACTGCGCCCGGGATCGCGGTGACCACGACCAGGTCGATGTGCAGGTCGTCCTGGCGTCCTTCCACCGTCGCGCCGGGATCGGTCGCGCCGAGCGCGGGATCGACCGCGTCGGGATCGTCCTGCGCCGCGCGCCAGCGCTCGAACAGCGCGCTGCCGCGCAGCGCGTCCTGCAGCTCCTGCGCCAGGCCGTCGGCGCCCTGCGAGCGGAACGCGTACGCACCGGCGGCTCGCGCCTTCGCGGGATCGGGGATGGCGATGTAGTAGCGGGTGGGCATGGGGACTCCGTTCTCTGTCGTTGCCTTGTGGGAGCGGCTTCAGCCGCGAGCTCTCCTGCCCCGGGGACCGCCGCGTGCGCCTACCGTCCAACGGCTCGCGGCTGAAGCCGCTCCCACGAGGAAGCCGCGAGGCTAGCAGGCGGACGTGAGCCGTGCGTCGTCGCGCGCGGCTAGCCGAACGCGTGCGGCTCCGCCGCGAACCCCACCACCACCGCGCCCTTGCCGACGTTGACCATGCCGGTCAGGCTCATCACGCTCTCGAAGACTTCGATGTTGTGGCTCGCGCAGGCGTCGCGCAGCGCGGCGTAGCCGGGCAGCGCGCGCATCTCGTCGAGCTCGCCGCCGTAGCACAGCGCCACCGTCGGCGTCAGCAGCCCGGCGGCGACGCGGCGCGCGGCGAACTCGAAGGTCTGCTGCACCGCCGGCTCGAAGCCCTTGACCTTGGCCACCGGCCCGGTGTCGCCGCGATGGCCGCGCAGCACCGGCTTGATGTCGAGCGCGGTGCCCAGCGCCGCGCTGAGCAGGCTGACGCTGCGGTCGCCCTTGGCGCGCGCGCGGTTGCGGATGTAGTACAGGTCGCGCGGCACCAGGTAGCCGTAGGTGCTCGATGCCAGCTGCTCCAGGCGCGTGCGGATGCGGCCCGGCTCCTCGCCGGCGTCGCGCAGGCGCACCGCCTCGATCGGCAGGATCGCCTGCGCGCTGAACAGGTTCTGGGTGTCGACCACGCGCAGCGCGAACGGCGTGTTGTTGCCGGCGGCGGCGCGGATCGCGCGGTACTCGTTGAGGATCGCGTAGCTGGCCTGCTGCGCGTTGTCGAAGATCGGGCTGCGCGTGCGCGTGATCGTCATGCAGAACACGTAGTCGTAGTCGATCACCAGCTTCTGCAGGAACAGGTCGCGGATCTGCTCGACCGTGAACGGGATGGTCTCGGCGCTCGCGCCGCGCTCGGCGATGTGGGCGTCGAGGTAGGCCAGGGTGGCCGCCTGGTCGCGGTAATCGACCTGGGTGGCGTCGCCGATCCGCACCGTGATCGGCAGGATCTCGATGCCGTGGCGCTGGATGAAGTCCTTGGGCAGGTCGCAGGCCGAGTCGACGACGAGTCCGATGCGCATGGTGGAGCCCTCTCCCGGGGTTTGCCGCCACGATACAACAGCCGCGGCCGCCCTCAGCCGCGGCGGGCGCCCTCCGGCAGCGCGGCGACGCGGCGCATCTCGGCCTCGTCCAGCAGCGCGGGATCGCGCAGCGCGGCAAGCGCGAACTCGTGCGCGTCCTCGCCCCAGAACAGCGCCTCGCCGATCGCCAGCGTCGGCACCCCGAACACGCCGGCCGCGAGCGCGGACGCGGTGTTGTCGCGCAGCGCCGCTTTCACCCGCGCGTCGGCGAGCGCCTCGGCCGCGATCCCCAGCCGCGCCATCACCGGCGCCAGCGCCTCGACGCTGTCGCCGGCCAGGCCCTGCACCCAGATCCAGTCGAACAGCGCGTCGATCGCCTCCGGCGTGGCGCCGGCGGCGATGCACAGCCTCAGCGCGGCCAGGGGGTTGAACGGATGCGCCGGCGGGAAGCGCAGCGTGACGCCCTGCCGGCGCGCGCGCCACAGCACGTGGCGGTAGGTGAACTCGCGCTTGCCCGGGATCTCCGCCGGCCCCTTCTGCCCGATCGCGTCGAGCACCGCGCCGAACAGGATCGGCACCGGCGCCACCGGGTCGGTCGCCATCAGCGCGCGCACCTTCGGCCACTGCAGGAAGGCGAACGGCGAGATGAAATCGAAGTACCAGCGCAGCGAGCGTTTCGCGAAGGCCATGGCGTCAGTGCCACAGCCCCAGGATCAGGCCGTACAGCACGAACTGCAGCAGGTGGTAGCCGGCGTCGATCAGCCACAGCTTCAGGCTGCGCCCGGCGAAGGCGTAGTTGATGCCGAAGCTCGTCGCCACCCAGGCCAGGCCGACCATCAGCCCGTTGTGCGCGGCGTGCAGCGCGTCCGGGGCCGGGCCGAAGAAGGCCGCGAACACGTACGCCGCCACCAGGCTGCAGATGAATGCGGTGCCGAACACGCGCGCCGGATGCCGCGGCTTCGCGTCAGGGTCGACGCCGGCCTCGCGGCACCAGGCGTGCTTGAACAGCGGCCCGTACCACAGGCCGCCCAATGCGAACGACGACGCCGCGGCGACGACCACCGCCAGCCAGTTGACGTGGTGCATGGCCTCTCCTCCCCGATAGCCCGCGGCCAGCATACCCGCGGCCGCGCCGCCGGGCTTGCGGGGCCGCGGCGCGGGGCGGACACTCGACCGGCGCAGGACGCGGGCGGGGGATGTCGAATGCGGCGTGTCGCAATGGCGATCGTGCTCGGGCTGCTGGCCTTCGCCGGCACGGCGGCCGCGGCCGACATTGCCGGGCTGCAGCGCCTGCGCGACCCGGCCGCGGCGACCCCGGCGACGGTGCCGGCGCTGCCGGCGCGGGACTTCGCGGCGGTGGCCGATCCGCACCGCCTCGCCGGCGACGCGAGCGGCCGCGGCTGGTGGCGGCTGCAACCCGGCCCGCGCGCCGGCCGCGAGCCGCTGCTGCTGGTCTACCACCCCTACAGCGCGCGGGTGACGGTGCTGGCGCCGCCCGATTACGCGCCGGTGGCGCGCAGCCTGTTCGACCGCGAACTCGATCCGCGCTTCTCGCGCCGCGCGCTGGCCTTCGAGCTGCCCGCGGCGGGGCCGGTGTACGTCGGCGTCGAGGGCGCGCGCTACCCGCTGCAGGTCGCGGTGCGCGACGCCGACGCGCACCTGGTCGAGGACCTGGTGCACGTGCGCGTGATCCACGTGGTGATCGGCGTGCTGCTCGGCATCTCGCTGGTGGTGCTGATGTTCTGGCTGCTGCTGCGCGAAGCGGTCTACCTGCTGTACGCGGCGACGATGGTGCTGCAGCTGATGTACCTGCTGTGCGCCTACGGCGAGGCCTATGCGCTGCCGGGCCTGCGCTGGCTGGCGGCGTTCGGCGTCGAAGGCATCTGGACCATCGCCACGCTGTCCACCGCGGCGTCGTCGTTCTTCCTGATCCGGCTGGCCGACCTGCGCCAGCACGCGCCGCTGCCCAGCCGGCTGCTGCGCTGGGTGGGCGGCTACGCCTCGCTCGCGCTGGTGGTGCTGCTGTGGCTGCCGTGGCCGGCGGACAAGCGCTGGTTCCCGCCGGCCGGCAACACCACCCTGCTGGTGGCCAACCTGCTGGCGCTGGTCGCGCTGGGCGTGGCCTCTTGGCGCCGGCACCGCCGCGCGGCCTACGCGATGCTGGCGTGGGTGCCGCTGATCTCGCTGTCGACCGCGCGCGCGGTGCAGCTGGGGATCGGCGCGCCGCTCAAGCCGTGGATCGAGTACGGCCTGCCGGTGGTGCTGGCGCTGGCGTCGATCCTGCTGGTGCTGATCCTCGCCGACCGCATGCTGACCATGCGCCGCGAGCGCGACAGCGCGCAGCTGCACGCCGAGCGCGACGCGCTCACCGGCGTGTTCAACCGCAGCGGCATCGAGCAGCGGCTGGACTGGGCGATCGGGCACGCGCGCGAGCGCGGCGATGCGCTGTCGGTGCTGTTCCTCGACCTCGACCACTTCAAGGACATCAACGACGGCCACGGCCACGCGGTGGGTGATGCCTGCATGCGCGAGCTGGTGCGCGTGGCCGGCGGCGAGCTCGCCTACGGCCACCACATCGGGCGGCTGGGCGGGGAGGAGTTCCTGCTGGTGCTGCCGGACGCCGACCTGCAGCACGCGCGCCACATCGGCGAGCGCATCCGGCGCGGCGTGGAGGCGCAGTGCGCGCGCGTCGCGGGCATCCCGGTCGCGCTCACGGTCAGCATCGGGGTGGCGGCGTACCGGCTGGGCGACGGCGTCCCCAGCCTGGTCGCGCGCAGCGACCAGGCCATGTACGCGGCCAAGCACGCGGGCCGGAACCGCGTGGAGGTGGCGTCGGCGGCGTGACACAATGGCGCGAACGGAGACGCGCCATGAAGGACAAAGAACAGATCGTCGACAACTGGCTGCCGCGCTACACCGGCGTGCCGCTGGACGGGTTCGGCGAGCACGTCCTGCTGACCAACTTCGGCGGCTACCTCGGCCACTTCGCGCGCATGACCGGCGCGACGATCACCGGCGCCGACCGGCCGATGCCCAGCGCCACCGCCGACGGCATCACCATGATCAACTTCGGCATGGGCAGCCCCAACGCGGCGACGATGATGGACCTGCTGTCGGCGATCGCGCCCAAGGCGGTGCTGTTCCTGGGCAAGTGCGGCGGGCTCAAGCGCAAGAACCAGCTCGGCGACCTGATCCTGCCGATCGCGGCGATCCGCGGCGAGGGCACCAGCAACGACTACCTGCTGCCGGAGGTGCCGGCGCTGCCGGCGTTCGCGCTGCAGCGCGCGGTCTCGACCATGATCCGCGATCTGGGGCTGGACTACTGGACCGGCACGGTGTTCACCACCAACCGGCGGGTGTGGGAGCACGACGAGGCGTTCAAGGAGCGCCTGCGGCAGATGCGCTGCATGGCGATCGACATGGAGACGGCGACGGTGTTCGCCGCGGGCTTCGCCAACCGCATCCCCTGCGGCGCGCTGCTGCTGGTGTCCGACCAGCCGATGATCCCGGAAGGCGTCAAGACCGAGGCGTCCGACGCGAAAGTGAGCGCTGAGTACGTCGAGCGCCACATCCAGGTCGGCATCGAGGCCCTGCGCCTGATCCGCCGGCACGGCAAGTCGGTGCGGCACCTGCGGTTCGACGAGTAGGCGTCGCCGGCGTTCTGTACCTGTTCGAGCGGGCTTCGGCTGGATGCGCGAGGGAAGCTGGTTGTACCGTTCAAGCGGGCTTCGGCTGGATGCGCGAGGGAAGCCGGTTGTACCGTTCAAGCGGGCTTCGGCTGGATGCGCGAGGGAAGCCGGCGGTCGGGGATTCGCTCTTCCGGCAGCAGGGCATCCTGCCCTGATGCCGGCGCCGGCCATCCATGGCCGGCTTGGCGCGAACCCCCGGCCACCGGCTTCCCCCTTTACGCTCGTCGCTTCGATGGCATGTAGCGGATCCACACCAAAGGACGGGGGTCGTGGTTTCCGGCCCGACGATGGCCATCCGGCTTCGCGATCGCCTATGTAGGAGCGCACCAGGGCGCGATGCCTTCGCGGGGGGAGCGGTCGCGCCTTGGTGCGCTCCTACAGATCCGCAATGCCGGCATGCCTTCTGGCAAGCCGTAGGTCGGGGCTACGTCCCCGACATCCGCCATCCCCGTCATCCTTCCCGGCAAGCCTGCGACCAGATGCCCCGGTGCGGCCGGCAGCCCTTCGGGGCGAAATAAAGGAGGAGGCATTCGCCGCAGGCGGATGCCGGGGGACATTCGCCCCGAAGGGCTGCCGGCCGCACCGGGGCCTATCAGATCGCGGTAAAGCGCGCGATCGAACGCGCCCCTCGCGAACAGCATTAAAAAAGGCCCGGCAATGCCGGGCCTTCCTCATGCTGCAGTGTGCAGGTCGCGTCAGCGCACGCGTCCGCGGCGGAACAGGTTGACGATCGCCAGCAGGATGATCGCGCCGATCAGCGAAGCGATCAGGCCCATGATGCTGAAGTCGCCGCTGTTGACCGTGCCGGTGCCCAGCAGCGGCGCGATCAGCCAGCCGCCGAGGAACGAGCCGACGATGCCGACCACGATGTTGAGGATCAGGCCCTGCTGCGCGTCGGTCTTCATGATCAAGCTTGCGAGCCAGCCGATGATGCCACCCACGATCAACCAGATGATGAAACTCATGCTGCGACTCCTTCAGTTTTGGCGGGGGACTTCCCTCCTGGCCGGAGGCAGCGCGAGTCTGTGGGCGCCTGCGTGACGGGCGCGTCGCGGCGCCCGCGCCCCGGCCGCGGCTAGCGACCGGCGCCCAGCAGCCGCAGCAGCGCCGCGCGCGGCAGCTTGCCGGTCTCGTTGCGCGGCAGCGCATCGACCAGCCGCAGCCGCCGCGGCAGGAACACCGGGTCGATGCTGCGCCGCAGCGCGCCCAGGATGTCGTCCTCCCGCAGCCCCGGCGCCACCACCAGCGCCGCGATGCGCTGCACTCCGTGGCCGTCGGCCTCGTCGAGCTGGAACACCACCCCGTCGCGCACGCCCGGCACCGCCAGCAGGCGGCGGGTGAGGTCGCCGAGCGAGGCGCGCTTGCCCGCGATCTCGAGCAGGTCCGCCTGGCGCCCGCGCAATTCGAAGCGCCCGTCCGCGCCGACCTCCACCAGGTCCGCCAGCAGCACCGGCTGCGGCAGGTGCGCCGCGCGCACCAGCATGCCGTCGGGCTGCGGGGCGACGACGACGCCGGCCAGCGGCGTCCACGCCTGCTCGACCGCCGTGCGCCGGCGCGCGATCACGCAGGTCTCGGTGGAGCCGAACACCTCGCGCACCTCGCACCCGAAGCGCGCCTCGGCCTCCGCGGCCAGCGCCTGCGACAGCGGCGCGGTGGCGGTGACGATGCCGGCCATCGGCGGCAGCGCCACGCCGGATTCCACCAGCGCGCGCAGGTGCACCGGCGTGGTCACCAACAGCCGCGGCGCGTTGGCCTCGCCCAGCGCCTGCGCCACGTCCTGCGGGAAGAACGGGCGCACGCCGTGCACCGCGACGTCGCCCAGCAGCGGCAGCAGCACCGACATCTCCATGCCGTACATGTGCTGCGGCGGCACCGTGGCCACCGCGTGCACCACCTCGCCCTCTGCCCACAGGCCCGCGAGCGCGGCGAGGTTCTGCGCCGTGCTGGTGCGGAAGCCGCGCCAGGTCTTGGCGTTGGCCCTGGGCGCGCCGGTGCTGCCGGAGGTGAAGCCGATCGCCACCAGCGCGTCCTCGTCGATGCGCGGGCGCTCGCCGTCCAGGCGCGGCAGTTCGTCGGGCAGGCGCACGTAGTGCGGCAGCGGCGCCAGCGAAGCGTGCGCGCAGCCGCAGTGCTCGCCGTCGCCCAGGCAATAGCTGTCCGGATGCAGCGCGCGCACCTCGTCGATCGCCGCGCGCGTGCGCGAGGGCGGAAGCAGCGTGGTCTGCCCGCGCAGCGCCACCGCGCAGAACGCGACCAGGAAACGGTAGCGGTCCTCGCACAGGTTGATCGCGTGGCCGGCCTCGGGCAGCCCGGCCGCCACGCCGCGCACATGCGCGAGGAAGGTGTCGAGCGCGACCTCGCCGCCTGCGTCGAAGGCGATCGCGCGCGCGCCGTCGCCGTGCGCCAGCGGCTGCAGCGAGGGTTGCGAGGTGGCGGGCGCGAACGGGCCCTGGACGACTGCCGACATGCGCTGTTTTGGCCAGGCGGCGGATGCCGCCATTCTCCCGAGTATCCGTAAAGCCCCGCCGATTAGCTTACGCTGAGCGGCGTGCCCGACGCCAAGCCGCGATTCATGTCCAGCGCGCCCGACGCGCTCTCCGTGGGCCCGGTGCGCTGCACCTGGGGCCCGCACCGCCACGGCACCCCGGCCGAATCGCTGGCGCGGCCGTGGCTGGCCGCGGCGCTGGGGGTGCCCGCCGCCGCGCTGGGGCTGGCGCGCGACGCCCACGGCCGCCCGCGACTGGCCGCGCCGGGCTTCGACGCCAGCTGGAGCCACAGCGGCGAGCGCCTGCTGGTGGCGCTGGGCGCCGGCGTGCAGCTCGGGGCCGACCTCGAGCTGCTGCGCCCGCGGCCGCGCGCGCTGGCGCTGGCCGAGCGCTTCTTCACCCCTGCCGAGGCCGCGGCGCTGGCCGCGCTGCCGGCGCCGGCGCGCGAACCGGCGTTCGTGCGCCTGTGGTGCGCGAAGGAGGCCGTGCTCAAGGCGCATGGGCGCGGGCTGGCGTTCGGGCTGGACCGGCTGGAATTCGCGCGCGACGGTGAAGGCTGGCGGCTGGCCGCCAGCGACCCGGCGCTGGGCGCGCCGGCCGACTGGACCCTGCACGCCTTCGCCCCGATGCCCGGCTACCTCGCCACCCTGGCCTGGCGGGCCGTGTAAGAGCGCGGCTTGCGCGCGATGCCCTGCCCACAAAAGCATCGCGCGCAAGGCGCGCTCCTACAATGCCGGGATGGACGACGCCTTCGACCCCGCCCTGCGCGCCGAGCTCGACGCCGGCCTGGCCACGCTGCAGCTGCCCGCCGCGCTCGCCGAACCGCTGCTGCGCTACCTCGCCCTGCTCGCGCGCTGGAACCGCGCCTACAACCTCACCGCCATCCGCGACCCGCGCGCGATGGTGTCGCTGCACCTGCTCGACTCGCTGGCGATGCATCCGTTCGTGCGCGAGGTGCGCACGCTGGCCGACCTGGGCACCGGCGCCGGCCTGCCCGGCATCCCGCTGGCGATCGCGCTGCCGTCGCTGCAGGTCACGCTGGTCGAGTCCAACGGCAAGAAGGCGCGCTTCCTGCGCGAGGCGGTGCGCAGCCTGGGCCTGGGCAACGCGCGGGTGGCCGAATCGCGCGCGCAATCGCTGGACATGCCGGCCGCCTTCGAGGCGATCACCGCGCGCGCGATGGCGAGCCTGGCCGACCTGCTCGCGGCCGGCGCGCACCTGCTCGAACCCGGCGGCCGCCTGCTGGCGATGAAGGGCGCGCGCCCCAACGCCGAGATCGCCGCGCTGCCCGCCGGCTGGCAGGTCGAGGCCATTCATCCGCTCGCCGTGCCGGGCCTGGACGCCGAGCGCCACCTGGTCGTGGTGCGCCGGTCGGCGCCCGGCGGGGCATAATCCCAAGCCCGGCCGCCGCCACGGCGCGCGGCCGGATCCCATCACGCACAGGCATTCCGGACCCCATGGCCCGCATCATCGCCATTGCCAACCAGAAGGGCGGCGTCGGCAAGACGACCACGGCGGTCAACCTCGCCGCGGCGCTCTCGCGCACGCCCAAGCGCGTCCTGCTGGTCGACCTGGACGCGCAGGGCAACGCGACGATGGGCAGCGGCGTCGACAAGCGCGAGCTGCAGGCCTCGACCTGCGACGTGCTGCTCGAGGAGATCCACGCGGTCGACGCGATCGTGCGCACGCCCGAGGGCGTCGACCTGATGCCGGGCAACACCGACCTCACCGCGGCCGAGATCGAGCTGATGGACGAGGACGGCCGCGAGCAGCGCCTCAAGCGCGCGCTCGACCCGCTGCGCGAGAAGTACGACTTCATCATCGTCGACTGCCCGCCGGCGCTGTCGCTGCTCACGCTCAACGCGCTGACCGCGGCGGACTCGGTGCTGGTGCCGATGCAGTGCGAGTACTACGCGCTCGAGGGCCTGACCGCGCTGCTGCAGACCATCGACGCGCTCAAGGCCCGGCTCAACCCGGCGCTGGAGATCGAGGGCGTGCTGCGCACCATGTTCGACGTGCGCAACAACCTGGCCAACGCGGTCGCGGCGGAGCTGGTCAACCACTTCGGCGACAAGGTCTTCCGCACCGTGATCCCGCGCAACGTGCGGCTGGCCGAGGCGCCCAGCCATGGCCAGAGCATCGTCGGCTACGACCGCGGCAGCCGCGGCTCGGTGGCCTACCTGGGGCTGGCCGGCGAGCTGCTGCGCCGCCAGCGCGAGCGCGACAAGACCCGGCGCGAGGCGCCCACGGCAATGGAGAACCCGGCATGAGCGCAAAGGCGCCCGCCAAGAAGCGCGGCCTGGGCCGCGGCCTGGAAGCGCTGCTCGGCCCGAAGGCCGCGGCCGAGGCGCCGGCGCTGGAGGCCGTGCCCGGCGACGTGCTGCGCACCCTGCCGGTGGACGCGATCGCGCCCGGCAAGTACCAGCCGCGCAAGCAGTGGGACCAGGACAAGCTGGCCGAGCTGTCGGAGTCGATCAAGGCCCAAGGCGTGATCCAGCCGATCGTGGTGCGCGAGCTGCCCGATCGCACCTTCGAGATCATCGCCGGCGAGCGCCGCTGGCGCGCCTCGCGCCTGGCCGGCCTGGCCGAGATGCCGGCGGTGGTGCGCCGCGCCGACGACCGCACCGTGGTCGCGATGGCGCTGATCGAGAACATCCAGCGCGAGGACCTCAACCCGCTCGAGGAAGCCACCGCGCTGCAGCGGCTGATCGACGAATTCGACCTCACCCACGCGCAGGCCGCCGAGGCGGTGGGCCGCTCGCGCGCGGCGGTGTCCAACCTGCTGCGCCTGCTCGAGCTGCCGCCGGCGATCCGCGCGCTGCTGGAGGCGCGGCGGCTGGAGATGGGCCACGCGCGCGCGCTGCTCACGCTCTCGCCGGAGCTGGCCAGCAAGCTGGCGTCGGATGCCGCCGAGAACGGCTGGTCGGTGCGCGAGGTCGAGCACCGCGCGCAGCAGTTCGCCGCCGGCCGCGTGCCCGCGGGCACGAAGAAGGCCGCCGCCGCGCGCCCGCGCCCGCAGGCCGACATCGCCGCGCTCGAGAACGAGCTGTCGGAACTGCTCGCCGCGCGCGTCGACGTCGTCCACGGCCGCGGCGACAAGGGCCGGCTGGTGATCCACTACAGCAACCTCGACACCCTCGACGGCGTGCTGGAGCGGCTGCGTGGCAAGGCCGGCATGGTGTAGCACAAACGTGCTACCTTCAGCGCCGGCATCTCGAACCGGCTCGCCATGTCCACCACCACGATCCGCATCCCCGAGGCATTGAAGGCGCGCGTGTCGCGCCTGGCCGAGCGCGAGGGCACGTCCGCGCACGGGCTCATCCTCGAGGCCATCTCCGAGAAGGCCGACGCGCTCGAGCAGCGGCAGTCGTTCTATGCCGAGGCGGAAGCCCGCTACGCGCGCTTCCTGGCGACGGGCAAGGCCATCGCCTGGGACGAGATGCGCGCCTACGTGCTCGAACGGATGGCGGGCGCTTCGCCGCGACCGCCCGCCGCGAAGCCCGCGGCAGGCAGGAGATGACGCAGGTCCGGATCGCGGAAGAGGTCCGGGAAGACTTCGACCGCATCATCGACCACCTGCTGGCGCACGAGGTGGCCGATCCGGCGAAAAGGATCGACGCGATCCTCGCCGCCATCGACACGCTCGCGCTCAACCCCATGATCGGCCGGCCCGTGCACGACATCCTGCGCGAGCTGGTGATCGGCCAGGGCGACCAGGGTTACATCGCGCTCTATCGCTATTCCGATGCGCTGGACCAGGTCGTGATCGTCGCGCTTCGCGCGCAGAAGGAAGCCGGATACCGCCACCCATGAGCAAGACCCCACTATTGTCCGTCGTCGTCCCGGTCTTCAACGAGCAGGACAACGTCGCGCCGCTGGTCGACGAGATCGTCGCCGCGCTGCGCGGGCGAGCGCCGGAGGACGGCGGCGACTTCGAGATCGTCTACGTCGACGACCATTCGCGCGACGGCACGCTCGCCGCGCTGCAGCGGCTGCAGGTGGAAGTCCCGGAACTGCGCGTGCTGCGCCACGCGAAGCAGAGCGGGCAGAGCACCGCGATCCGCAGCGGCGTGAAGGCCGCGCGCGGGGCATGGATCGCCACCCTCGACGGCGACGGCCAGAACGACCCGGCCGACATCCCCAAGCTGCTGGCGCAGCGCGCGCAGTCGCCGGCGGACGTCAGGCTGTTCGCCGGCTGGCGCGTCAACCGCCAGGACTCGGGCAGCAAGCGCTGGGCCTCGAAGTGGGCCAACGCGATCCGGGCGCGGATGCTGCACGACGACACGCCCGACACCGGCTGCGGCATCAAGCTCTTCGAGCGCGCGGCCTTCCTCGAGCTGCCCGCGTTCGACCACATGCACCGCTACCTGCCGGCGCTGATGCAGCGCGCGGGCTGGAAGACGCTGAGCGTGCCGGTCAACCACCGCCACCGCACGGCGGGCGTGTCCAAGTACAACAACCTCAACCGCGCCCTGGTCGGCATCAGCGACCTGCGCGGCGTGGCGTGGCTGATCCGCCGCGGCAAGGTCACGGCGGTCGAGGAGATCGGCTGAGCGCGTGCTGCTGGTGTTCCATCAACGTTGTTGGTCGGCACTTTACGCATCAGCGCCTGGATCTTGATCTCTCACCGATAGATAAGGGCGGCGACCGGACGGTGCGCAGGATGCGGATGCCCTTGGGTGCGAATGTCCCCCGGCGCCGGCCTGCGGCCGACGCCTCCTCCTTTATTTCGCACCCAAGGACATCCGCACCCTGCATCCGACTTGCGCGGTGGTTCAAAAAGCAAAACCGTAGGTCGGGGCTACGTCCCCGACAACCGTCATTCCGACATCTGTTTTCGCCAAGACGTTTGACACCCATCCGAGGCGTCGGGCGCGTAGGCCCGACACCCGCCATGCCGACATCTGCTTTTTCGGCAGCCTGCGATCAGGCGCCCCGGCGCGGCCGGGAGGCCTTCGGGGCGAAATAAAGGGGGAGGCATTCGCCGCAGGCGGATGCCGGAGGACATTCGCCCCGAAGGCCTCCCGTTCGCACTGGGGCCCATCAGGTCGCAACGTGGCGCGCGATCGAACGACAAGGAACGTCGGGCCCGCCAGATCGCAACGTGGCAAGCGATCTAACGACAAGCAGCGCCGGGTTCCGTCAGGTCCCAACCTGGCAAGCGATCGAACGACAACCAGAGCTTCCTCCGGATCCCGCAGAACAACCTTATCCTTGCCATCCCGAGCAGGAACGAGCCGGCTGCGCAAGCGCCGCGCTTCCCGCTCCGCCCGAAATGACATCCCCAGCAGCGCCCCGGAGACTGCCGATGATCCCCGCCGCCGACTTCATGAACACCCCCATCGCGTGGCTCGAATGGACCGGCCTGTACATGTCGCCGTGGAAGCTGATCGGCCTGGTCGGCGCCCTGATGTTCGGCGGCCGCTGGCTGGTGCAGTTCATCGCCAGCAAGCGCCACGGCAAGCCCGTGATCCCACGGCTGTTCTGGTACATGAGCCTGGTCGGCAGCGCGATGACGCTGAGCTACTTCGTGTTCTCTCAGAAGCAGGACTCGGTGGGCATCATCCAGAACCTGTTCCCCGCCTTCACCGCCGCCTACAGCCTCTACCTCGACATCCGCCACCGCGGCTGGCACCGCGACCGCGCCGGCCACTGACGCCCCCGATCCCGGACCTTCGCCACATCCACCGCGCGCGCATCGCCGCTAGCATGGCGGCTTTCCACCGGGGATCGCCGCCTTGACCCAACGCCGACCGCACGCCGCGCTGGCCCTCGCCCTTGCCCTCGCGCTGGGCGCGCCGCTTCCGTCCATCGCCGCCGACGCGCCCGCGCCCGCCGCCGCCGCCGACGCCACCAAGGCCGCCGACGCCGCCTTCCGCGCCATCTACGAGAAGGAATGGGCCTGGCGCGAGCAGGAGTTCGGCATCCCCGCCGACGAAGACGACAAGGGCGGCGTCGACCTCCCGCACCTGCCCGACGTCGGCGCCGCCGCCCAGCAGCGCCGGCTGGCGGTTTGGGACGACGTGCTCGCCCGGATCGCCCGCATCGACCCGGCCACGCTCTCGCCCGAGGAGCAGGTCAACTACGCCGTCTACAAGCCGCAGGTGGAGAACCTCGCCGCCTCGGTGCGCTTCCGCGACTACGAGATGCCGTTCAACGCCGACAGCTCGTTCTGGGCCAACCTCGCCTTCATGGCGCGGCAGCCGATGCGCGACGCGCAGGCCTACCGCAACTACATCGGCCGCCTGGCCGACGTGCCGCGCTACTTCGACCAGCAGGTCGACAACATGCGCGCCGGGCTGGCGCGCGGCTTCAGCGTGCCCAGGGCGGTGCTGGCCGGGCGCGACGTCTCGATCGCCAACGTCGCCGGGCTCGCCGATCCGGAGAAGTCGGCGTTCTGGAAGCCGTTCGAGAAGATGCCGGCCTCGATCCCCGCCGACGAGCAGGCGCGGCTGCGCGCCGACGCGCGCGCGGCGATCGGCGGCAAGCTCGTCCCCGCCTACGGCAAGCTGCTGAAGTTCTTCCGCGACGAGTACGTGCCCCACGCGCGCGACACGCTCGCCGCCGAGGCGATGCCCGACGGCAAGGCCTGGTACCGGCAGCAGATCCGCGAATACACCACGCTGGACATGGATCCCGAGCAGATCCACGCGATCGGCCTGCGCGAGGTCGACCGGATCCAGAAGGAGATGGAGGCGATCATCCGCAAGGTCGGCTTCAAGGGCAGCTTCGCCGAGTTCCTGCATTTCCTGCGCACCGATCCCCGCTTCTACGCCAGGACGCCGGAGGAGCTGCTGCGCCGCGCCGCCTGGATCAGCAAGCGCGTGGACGGCGAGGTCGGCAAGGTCATCGGCACCCTGCCGCGCGGCCGTTTCGCCATCGTCCCGGTGCCCGACGACATCGCCCCGTTCTGGACCGCCGGCCGCGGCGGCACCGACACCTACTGGCTCAACACCTACGACCTGCCCTCGCGCCCGCTGTACAACCTGCCGGCGCTGACGCTGCACGAGTCCTCGCCCGGGCATTCGCTGCAGGGCGCGCTGGCCGAGGAGCAGGAGCAGCAGCCCGCATTCCGGCGCATGAACTACATCTCCGCCTACGGCGAGGGCTGGGGCCTGTACAGCGAGGACCTGGGCGTGGAGATGGGCATCTACGAGACGCCCTACGAGGACTTCGGCCGCCTGACCTACGCGATGTGGCGCGCCTGCCGGCTGGTGATCGACACCGGCATCCACCACGGCGGCTG
This sequence comes from Luteimonas sp., assembly GCA_035539095.1. GTDB lineage: Bacteria > Pseudomonadota > Gammaproteobacteria > Xanthomonadales > Xanthomonadaceae > Luteimonas. The sequence continues at coordinate 26,262 of DATLJE010000009.1, read as the reverse complement.
GACCCGCGACCAGGCGCTGGCCTACTTGCGCGACCGTACCGCGCTGTCCGAGCACGAGGTCACCACCGAAGTTGACCGCTACATCTCCTGGCCGGCGCAGGCGCTGAGCTACAAGCTCGGCGAGCTCACGATCGTGCAGCTGCGCAAGGAAGCCGAGCAGGCCCTGGGCCCGCGCTTCGACGTGCGCAAGTTCCACGACGCCGTGCTGGCGCAAGGGTCGGTGCCGCTGCCGGTGCTCGAGCAGCAGGTCCGTGCCTACATCGCCGACGCCGGCAAGGCCGCGCCGGACGAGGCGGCCAGGACGGACGTGGCGGCGGGCGCCGGGGGCTGAGGCCCGGGCCCCTTTGGGGGGACGGCGGGCGGCTTCGCCGGCCGGGGTTCGCCCTCGCGGGAGCTTGGCTCCTCGCTCCTGCGGGCTGGGGCTTTCCCTGTGACGGGGCCGGGCTTGCCCCGTGGGAGCGACGGGAGTCGCGACCGGGCTTCCGGCTCCCGCAAGGGCCCCAGGCCGGAGCCAGGCCCCCGATCCTTGCCCGGCCCGCCCCCGCCCGGCATAATGCGCGGCTCGCTGCGTCCGGTCGGCCCTCCTGGGCCCCATGACCGGGCGGGCCCGGAACCGCGATTCCGGCCCGCCACCGGCAGCGCGAACCCACCCGCATCGCGCGGTGCCGTCCCCCGGGGCGCACCGGGGGCCGCCGTCTCCCAGGCCATGGGCGACACCAACTACCTTTCGAGGTGCGTATGTCCCGCGTCTGCCAAGTTACCGGCAAGCGCGTGCAGACGGGCAACAACGTCTCGCACGCCAACAACAAAACCCGCCGCCGCTTCCTCCCCAACCTCCACGAGCGCCGCTTCTGGGTCGCCAGCGAGAACCGTTGGGTGAAGCTGCGCGTTTCCAGTGCCGCCATGCGCACCATCGACAAGAACGGCATCGACGCCGTCCTGGCGCAGCTGCGCGCCCGCGGCGAGAAGGTCTGAGGAGGACACCATGGCATCCAAGCGCGACAAGATCCGTCTGATCTCCTCGGCCAACACCGGCCACTTCTACACCACCGACAAGAACAAGAAGAACACCCCCGGCAAGATGGAGGTCAAGAAGTACGACCCCGTCGTCCGCAAGCACGTGATCTACAAGGAAGGCAAGATCAAGTGACGTCCTGACCCGCGCTTCAGCGCGGCTTTGTCAGGACGTCATCCCCGAGCGCTCCAGTCGGGGATCCAGAGCCCGCCGCAAGGCGGGCTTTGCTTTTTGCAGCCACCCGCGCGCAACAACCCCAACCATCATCATCCCCGCGAAGGCTGGGATCCATGGACGTCAGGAAACCCGCCGCCAGACGGGTTTCTCTTTGCCCTGCGTGAAAGGCCCCCTCTCCCGCTCGGCGTGAGAGGGTTGGGGTGAGGGTGCGTCAGGTCGCAGCGCATCCCGGAAGCAAGCCATCGGCCCGAAAGCCGCGGCGAAAAGCCGGGCCCTCACCCTCGCGCTTCGCGCTTTCCCTCTCCCGCTTCGCAGGAGAGGGTTCGGATGCCTGCGCTCCGTGTCGGCTTCGCAGGAGAGGGTTGGGACGCTGGCGCTCGTATCGTCGGGCTACGCTCGCATGGCCCGGGCATCGGGCGCGTAGGCCCGACCTACCGCGCAACGAGAAGGCTTCAGAACGAAGCGATGCGAGGTCGGCAGGAAGGCGTGGGCCGGGGGATCGCGGCAAGCCGGCCATGGATGGCCGGCGCCCCGTCAAGGCAGGATGCCTTGCCGGGGGAAGAGCGATTCACCGGACGGCGACTTCCTTCGCGCCAACGACCGAAGCCCGCAAGAAGCCAAACCGCGCGGCGAAGAGCCGGGCCCTCACCCTCGCGCTTCGCGCTTTCCCTCTCCCGCTTCGCAGGAGAGGGTTGCAAGGCGGGCGCTGCGCGCAAGCTGCGCGGTCGTGTTGGCGCGGGGTCACGGCTGGCGTGGGTCACGGCTGCGGCGCCGGCCCGGCTACACTCGCCCTCTCGCGTCGAGGGGCCCCGCATGCTGCCCGGCTGGATCCTGTTGCTGGTGTCCGTGGCCTACGCCGCGCTGCTGTTCGTGGTGGCGTGGTGGGGCGACCGGCACCCGCAGTATTCGCAGGGCAACACCTGGCTGCGGCCGCTGGTCTACAGCCTCTCGCTGGCGGTGTACTGCTCCTCGTGGACGTTCTACGGCGCCGTCGGTACCGCCGCGCGCAACGGCATCGGGTACCTCGCGATCTACCTCGGCCCCCTGCTGATGCTGCTGTTCGGCTGGCGCATCCTCGAACGGCTCGCCCTGATCGCCCAGTCGCAGGGCACCGTCTCGATCGCCGACTTCATCGCCGCCCGCTACGGCCGCTCGCAGGCGCTGGCCGCGCTGGTGTCGGTGATCGCCCTGATCGCCGCCGTCCCCTACCTCGCCCTGCAGTACAAGGCCGTCGCGGTGAGCCTGGACGTGCTCGGCGGCCCCGCCGTGGCCGCCACCACCCTCGGCGACCCCGCCCTGTACGTCGCCGCCCTGATGGCGCTGTTCGCGATCCTCTACGGCACCCGCCAGGTCGACGCCAGCGAGCACCGCCCGGGCATGATGCTGGCGATCGCGCTCGAATCGCTGGTCAAGCTGCTCGCCCTGGTGGCGGTGGGCGTGTTCGCCGTCGGCTGGTTCGCCGGGCGCGACCTGCATCTGGCCGAAGCCACGCGCGCCCTGCTGGTCGAGCATCGCCCGGTCGGCTTCATCGGCCAGACCCTGCTCGCCTTCACCGCGATCATCTGCCTGCCGCGGCAGTTCCACGTCGCCGTGGTCGAATGCGTGGAAGTGGCCGACATCCGCCGCGCGCGCTGGATGTTCGGCGCCTACCTGGTCGTCGTCTCGCTGATGGTGCTGCCGATCGCCAGCGCCGGCGTCGCGCGCTTCGCGGGCGACGCCACGGTCGCGCCCGACAGCCTGGTGCTCGCGCTGCCGCTGGCCGAAGGCCGCGACTGGCTCGCGCTGGCCGCCTACATCGGCGGCTTCTCCGCCGCCACCGGCATGGTGATCGTGGCCAGCGTCGCGCTGGCGACGATGGTGAGCAACGACCTGGTGATGCCGCCGCTGCTGCGGCGCGGCTGGGCGCAGCGCCACGGCGGCAACGTCGCCTCGTCGGTGCTGTGGATCCGCCGCATCGCCATCGTCTGCTTCGCCGCGATGGCCTACGGCTATTATCGCGTCAGCGGCAGCGACACCACGCTGGCGGCGTACGGGCTGATGTCGTTCGCCGCGGTGGCGCAGTTCGCGCCGGCGCTGATCGGCGGGCTGTACTGGCGCGGCGCCAGCCGCCAGGGCGTGGAGGCCGGCCTGCTGCTGGGCTTCGGCGCGTGGATCTACACCCTGCTGCTGCCGGCGCTCACCGACGCCGGCTGGTTCGGCCACGGCTGGCTCGAGCGCGGCCCGTTCGACATCGGCTGGCTGCGGCCGCGACAGCTGTTCGGGCTGGTCGGCTGGGATTCGCTCACCCACGGCACGTTCTGGTCGCTGCTGCTCAATGTCGGCGCCCTGTTCCTGGTCTCGGCGCGCTGGCGGCCGGGCTTCGACGAGCGCCTGCGCAACGCGCCCTTCCTCGATCCCTACGCGGCGCGCCCCGCGCTGGTGCCCGGCGCCTCGCACAGTGGCGTACAGGTCGGCGACCTGCTGGCGCTGGCCGGGCGCATCGTCGGCGAGCAGCCGGCGCGGCGCGCCTTCCTCGACCAGGCGCGCGCGCATGGCGGCGTGCTGCTGCCGCACGCCTCCGCGGACCGCCACTGGGTGCAGTTCACCGAGCGCCTGCTCGCGGCGGCGATCGGCTCCTCGAGCGCGCGCCTGGTGCTCACGCGCGCGCTCAAGGGCTCGGGCATGGACGTGGCCGAGGTGGTCGCGGTGCTCGACGAGGCCGGCCAGGAGCTGCGCTTCAACCGCGAGATCCTCTCCAGCACGCTGGAGAACCTCGACCAGGGCGTGAGCGTGGTCGACCGCGACATGCGGCTGGTGTCGTGGAACCGGCGCTACCAGCAGATGTTCGAATACCCCGACGGCATGCTCTACGTCGGCCGCCCGGTCGCCGACCTGATCCGCTACAACGCCCAGCGCGGCGAGCTCGGCGGCGGCGAGGGCGACGCCGAGGCGCAGGTCGACAAGCGCATCGCCTACATGCGCGCCGGCTCGCCGCACGTGTTCGAGCGCGTGCGCGCCTCCGGCCAGGTGGTGGAAATGCGGGGCCAGCCGCTGCCCGGTGGCGGCTACGTCACCAGCTACAGCGACGTCACCGACTACAAGCGCGCCGAGCGCGCGCTGCGCGAGGTCAACGAGACGCTGGAGCAGCGCGTGGCCGCGCGCACCCGCGAGGCCACCGCCGCGCAGCAGTCGCGCACGCGCTTCCTGGCCGCGCTCAGCCACGACGTGCTGCAGCCGCTCAACGCCGCGCGCCTGTTCACCTCCGCCCTGCGCGAGAGCGGCGAGCCGGCCGAGCAGAAGCACCTGGCCGAGCGCATCGACACCTCGCTGCGCGCGGCCGAGGAACTGCTCGACGGCCTGCTCGACGTCTCGCGCCTGGACGCCGGCGCGCTGCAGCCGGAGTTCACCGACTTCGACGCCGGCGAGTTGCTGCGCCAGCTAGCCGAGCAGTACGCGCCGATGGCCGCCGCGCGCGGCATCGACCTGCGCCTGCACCTGCGCCCGCTGCCGGTGCGCAGCGACCGCCGCCTGCTGCGCCGGGTGCTGCAGAACTTCCTCGCCAACGCGCTGCGCTATACCCGCGAAGGCCGCATCGTGCTGGCCACGCGCGCGCGCGGCGACGGCGTCGAGTTGCAGGTGTGGGACACCGGCCCGGGCATCCCCGGCCACCACCTCGGGCAGATCTTCGAGGAGTTCATGCGCTACGAGCAGCCCACCAACTGGGGCGAGCAGGGCCTCGGGCTGGGCCTGTCGATCTGCCAGCGCATCTCGCACATCCTCGACCAGCCGCTGCACGTGCGCTCGGTGGCGGGCCGCGGCAGCATGTTCTCGATCACCGCGCCGCGCGCGCGGGGCCCGGTGGCCGCCGCGCCGCGCGCGCGCGCCGGCCTGCCGGACTCGCTGGCCGGCCTGCGCGTGCTGTGCGTGGACAACGACTCCGACATCCTCGCCGGCATGGCCGCCCTGCTCGGCCGCTGGGAAGTGGACGTGCTGCGCGCGGCCACCGTCGACGAGGCGCTGGCGAAGATGGCCGGCCAGCCCGACGTGCTGCTGGTCGACTACCACCTGCACGACCGCCTCGACGGCCTCGACGCCCTCGACGCCCTGCGCGCCGGCAACCCGCGCCTGCCCGGCGCCCTGCTCACCGCCGACGGCAGCGACGCCCTCAAGCGCGCCGCCCGCGCCCGCGGCTACCGCGTGCTGACCAAGCCGGTGAAGCCGGCGTCGCTGCGGGCGTTCCTGGCGGCGCAGCGGGTGGTGGCGCACCAGGCCTAGCAACGCAATCCACGCGGCGCATCGTGTCGCCGCTGCGGCCTGCGCTTGCGATCCACCCACTCCGGCCTACGAAAGCGGGCTCGGCAGAAAGAAAGGCCCACAGGCGCTGCTGGACTCAGAATCGCGACCGCGTATTCGGCTGGCCCTCGCGCGGCGGCCCCACCACGTCCCAATGCTCGGCGATGCTGCAGTCCTCGACGCGGAACACGTCCGCAAGCGCATACGGCTGCGCGCCGGGCACCGGGAAAAACCGGGCGTGCACGAAGACGAGATCGTCCTCCGCCACCGTGCGCAGGATCTCCCAGCGCGCTTCCGGCAATTCCAACGCCAGCCCTTCGAGGAAGTCGATCGTGTCCTCCCGGGTGCCACCAGGCACGTCGGGCTTGTGCTCCACGAAGCCGGGGGCGACATGGCGCTCGAACCCCGCGCGGATGTCCTTCCCGACCAGCGCCTGGCGGTAGAAGGACAGCACGAGGCTGCGGCTTGCCTCGGTCGATGGTTCGCAGGCCGCCCCGGCCTGTTCGTGCGCGCGCAGGCTGCCGCATGCGAGCGCTGCCAGGGCAAGAAAGACAAGCATCGGGCTTCGCATGGCCGCTCCGGAGGGGGTTCTTGACAGCTGACGCCGGAACGATCGCGTTCCGGCCATCGGCTTGCCCCGCGCGGTTGGGGAAGCTGGTGCGCGGCGTTCGACAACCCGGGCAGCGAGATCAAACTCCCTCCCCCGCTCCGCAGGGAAGGGCTGGGGAGGGGGCGGCTTTTCACCCGATGCCTCGCCCCTGGTCTCCACCCATCGCACTGACCATCACGTAGTACCCATCCGGATCCCGCAGCGCGAATTCCAGCGTGCCGGTGTTCGGATTCACCGCCGGCGCCTCCTCGAACCGCGGCACCAGCGCCCGCGCCCGCGCCAGCGTCTCCTGGAAATCATCCACCCGAAAGAACAGCAGCAACCCGTTGCCCGGTGCCGCGCGCCCCGGATCGGCCAGGGTCGGATGCTCGTGCGCGCCCCACTGGTGCAGGCACAGCAGCACCGTCCCGTCCTCGTCCACGACCTGCCCGAAGTAGCTGTGCGCCGGCCCCGCCGCCACCAGCCCGAACAGCGCCTGGTACCACGCGAAGCTGCGTGCGACATCCGCCACGCCGATGATGGTCCACGTGCGTTTCATGGTTCGCCTCCGCTGCCGCCCTGCATTACCCGGCCCGCGTCAGTCGCCGCCGGGCGGATCCTGCTGCGCGGACGTCTCGGTATGGGCGCAAGCCAACCACCTGCCGCCCTTCCTGACCCACGTGGTGGTGTCGTACACGACCATCGTGTGCGCCTTGCCGCCCATCGTGAAGGATTGCCTGGCCTTGTAGGAAGCGATGGCCACGTCCGGCAGCGGAAAGATGACCTTCTCCTCGGAGAGTTCGAAGGACGTGATCCGCGCATCCCCGGACAACGCCATCGCCTTGTACTCGGCCGGCCCGAAACGAAGGATGCCCCGGCCGCCGGCCGTGATGGACTGCTCGTCGAGCAGCGCCGCGGCCGCATCGACGTCCATGTCCACCATGGACTGCCAGAACCTGCGCTCCAGTTCCATGATCTCGCCTTGCGTCGTCATCCCGGCACCTCGCGCACGAAAGGAGAACCGAATGTCGCACGCGGCACGTTCGACCGGCGTCGTCGGCGCGTTGCGCCCGCGCGACCGGACCAGCACGACCCGCGCGCGCGCCTGCGCCCGGCGAGGCAGCATGCACAGGCCACGTCAGGCAATCCGCTGACCGCAGCGAGCATCGCTTCGGCATGGCCAATCGCCTGGCTGGCGAGCTATCCGCCCGCCAGGAAATCGAAGAACTTTGACGTGCCGGAGATACGGGAATTGTAGAACTCCGTGTAGCCACACTTCCGGCAGGACAGGAAGCGGAAGCGCTTGCTGCTGTAGTCGAAGAAGGACGACCAGAATCCCCCGGCCGCGCGGAACTCGCCTAGCTCCTTGCCATGCGAACCGCACTTCGGGCACGCCCTTGCGGTGTCGCTCAATGGACGATCCGTCGGATGCGACATGGTGGTCTCCTGCGATCTTGTGTGTTGGATGACGTGGAAGCGGCTGGCTGCCCGCCGACACGCGCCGTGCCGTGAAGCGGGGCCTGCCGCCCTACCCAGGACACGGCTCCGTCCCGAGCGAGCAAACCTGGATGATGACGGCCCGATCCGTGGAACCGGGCACGGCGCAGCCTTGGAGCCATACGAGCGCGTGCTGTCCCACCTTGAGATCGGCGGGATCAACGCCGCCCCCATACGCCGTGGACAACCAGGTGGAACCGGAAACGCGAAGCGGATAGAGCTTGCCATCCGCCGCGCGGATGGAAATGCGGTCCTTGGCAATGCGCTGGATGACACCCGCCAGGTTGGCAGGCGTCCAGTCCACAACCGCCCCATCCGGCGGCGGCAGCACGCAAGCCGGCGGATGGGCCTGGGCCGCCAATGGAGCCAAGCAAAGGGCCAACATGAGGCTGCGTGGTTTCATCAGCGATCAGGCAACATCGTGCGGCCGGATGGAGTCGATGTCAGGCATGGACCGGGCATCGTCGCCCACGAGTTCCAAGCCGACGATGGCGCCCTGGTCGAACCAGACGATCAAGTCCATGTCCCGGCCGTCCGCCGTGCCACGGCCATCCGCCAGTATCGAGCCCGCGGATGCCTCTCCTTCCGGGCCGAACCACAACGTGCCACAACCGCATTTGCAGGTGCCGGTAACCCGCAACGAGGCCAGCGAGGCGAGCACTTCGTCCGGCACCTCGCGCGTCGGCGCAACCTGGAGGACGCGCTCCACCACGCTGGCCTCAGCTTCGGATACAGGACGCGACATGTCGGTTCTCTGATTCAACCCCGAGTGCACCCGAGTCGACGCCTTGCTGTGGTGAAAGCATCAGACCAGGCTGCTAGGCGATTGCAACCTGCTCTGTGCGCATCTTGCGAAGTTGCCGGTAAAGAAACAGCGCTACGGCAAGCGCGAACAGGTTCATCCCGAACACAAGCGGCTTGTCCGCTTGCATGAGCGAAATCTCGAACTTGCTGCCGAGCCAGAACAGGAAACCCAGCCTGGTTTCCGACGGCTGGAAAGTAACGGTCGTGAAGAAGCCACTAGTAAACAGGTAGCCGGCATACGGTGATTGGAACAACGGGACCTGGAGGCCCCAGAACACCAGGTTGGAGCGCAGCGCGCCTGCCTTCTGCTCGATGAGGCTGACGCCGCACCAGATGCCCCACAAGTACAGCAGGATGAACGGAGCGATGACCAGCCATGCAACCACGTTGCCCGATGATCCGGCAGCCTGTACGCCGATGGCGATGCCGAGTGCGCTCCCCCCAATTGCCAGGATCCCCAGGATCCTCCGCTGCCAGATTTGCATGCATCCCCCCGATGCTCGAATTCGGCCGAGCCGCAAGGCGGCTGCCGCTTGGATGAATCGCCAGGCCCCAAGGCCTTGAGCGAGACCAGCCTAGATTCCGCCTGCGTGAAAACTGCCGGCGACCATGGCCACGAATGCTAGCAGGGCGACAACGGACAGCGCCAACAGCCGGTCAAAAAGACGAGATAGCGCCTTGTCGCCGAAGGATCGATGTCGCCTGGACAGTATGAATATCCAGAATCTCGGCGTCGCATATCCGAACTCTCCGAAAGAGAACATCCTGGGAGAGCCGAGGCTGACGTAGAGATCCGGGTATACGTCCCTGAGCAACCGGTACAGCCTGTTCTGCACGGGAAGCGAAAGAATGATCGCCAGGAAGAAGATCAGCAACGAGATGGCTGGAAGTATCTTCATGCCGTCCGCCCAAGTCTCCTGCGGCCTAACGCCAGAATTATCGCGCCGCGAAGCGAAGCACGCCTGGGAATGATTGCACTATCCGCGATAGGCGCGCCAGGCGATCCATCCGAAGATCGCCGCCGCGGCTGCGTAGACAAGGACGCCGAACCAGAACTGGGACGGGTTGTCGGCCAAGGTGTAGATCGGCGCTGTGACATGGCGGCGGCCGAAGCCTGGCGCCGTGCCGCGGATGAAGCTCAGGACGACCACCAGAAGGCAGGTGATCGAACCCAGGACGCCGATGACAATGGAGAACCAGCGTTCGACGGCTTCCGCGTAGGGATTGTTCGGCATGGCGGAACGCCCATCAGAGTCCAGAGGCCAAGCCAGATGAAATCAGCCAGCCAGTCGCGGCGACATTGAGCATGGCGGTTATCCAGAACATTGATTGGAAGGGTTGCTTGATTGTCTTGTGTCGAAGCTGCTGCTGTGCGATCAGCGCGCCCGGCCAGCCGCCAAGGACATCGACCAGATGCAGGCTGCTTTCCGGGGTCCGACGAAACCCGCGCTGTGCCGCCACCTTGTCGGATCGATACATGAGCCAGGACACGCCGCTCAGGCTGACGTACACCGCAGGAATCCAAAGCGGGACGAGGCCAATGACCGCGGTCCCGGCTGCGACGGCCAACGCGCCGATGCCAACGAATGTCCTGGGAAACCTGGATGACTGTTGCCGCGGCTCGATCTTCTGGCCCGCGTGCCGGACCTCACGGGCCTGCAGCCTGCCCCGCGAGTCCTTGCACGGAAGGTAGGAGACCTGGTCGCCGGCGAGAGGACGACGCGAGCCACGCTGGAACTCATTGATGTGGACGAACGCGCGCTCACCGCCGCCGTTCGGCACGACGAAGCCGAAGCCCTTATCGTCACTCCAGTCGGTAATCCGGCCTGCCAGTCGCACAGCCGCGATTGCCTTCACGGCGATATCCGCTCGCGGGCGGCGTGGGAAACGGCGTCATGGAAGCGATCGAAGTGCATGTCGCCTACAACGAAGTATCGGCCATTGTGCTCGATCCCGTGCTGGTGCATCAGCGCCTTGTCCGAATCCGAAAGCGAAGGCAACGCAGGTGGCTCGAGCGCGGCCCGGGCCTCCGATATGCCGATGACGCCCTGGACCAGCAGATACACGATGGCGATGGCCACCACGATGGTGATGGGGTTGCCTGACAGCAGCATCGGTATGCCCAGCACGACACCAAAGTAGATCGTCATCATGTAGATGGCGCCCACGCTTTTGCGGGCCACGAATACCGAGGCAATGAACATGGCGGGCAGTTCAATGGCTGAAATGGCCAGCGACTGGTGGTACTTGATTGCAAGCACGATGGTCATGAGCGTGGCGATCCCGGACCCCAGGATTCCCATCACGTACTGCCTTTCCATCTTCTTCACTGCTCAGCCCCCTCGCTCCTTGAACTGCTGGTCCGTGGGCGCCTAGGCACGAACCGCCGCTTCGATCTCGGCAATGTCGATCTTCTTCTGCTTCATCATCGCCGCGATCGCCTTGGCGGACACATCCCTGTCGGCCCGCAACGTCAGCTCCGTCAGCCGCCTCGGGAACACCTGCCATGACACGCCGTAGCGATCCTTGAGCCAGCCGCATTGGCTTTCCTCGCCGCCATCCGCGGTCAGCGCCGCCCAAAGCCTGTCGGTCTCGGCCTGGTCGTCCGTCTCGATCGAAATCGACGCCGCCTCGGAGAGGGTGAACATCGGCCCCGCATCGAGGATCTGGTACGGCGCCCCGCCCAGCGTGAAGTCGATCAGCCAGGAACCACCATCTCCGGAGATATCGAAGGCCGCCTCGACCCGGCTTCCCGGAATCAGCGAGCAGTAGAACTCCGCGGCCTCGCGACCGCGACCGTCACGGAACCAGAGGCAGGTACGTATGGAACTGGTCATCGTCTTGCTCCTCGTGTGAGCGGGTGGGCAGCAGTTTCGCGCCGCCTGACACCCAAGTTGAGCCGAACGCGTAGTGCAGCCAACCCTATGGCAAGCCCGTGCCTGCCCCATGTTTGATCGAACGAAGCGCTTCGGCTTGAACGCATTGCCAGCGGTTGCTGGCTATTTCGTGAGCTCACTGGATACATGCGCGCCAATCTCTCGGGTGTTCCTGACGAACTCCGCCCCCAGGTCGATTCCGCACTTGTTCGCCAGGACAATGATCGACCACAAGCAATCAGACAGCTCATGGCCAAGCTTGGCCTTGTAGCCATCGATGTCCCGGACGCCGGCGTGAGCCTGGATGAGCTTTGCCAGATCGCCAACGTCTCCCATGAAACCCAAGGCAAGTTCCTGTGTGGTCCAGGCACGACCATACAGTTTGGTCTCGAGCTGCTCGTAGAGCTCGTTCAGTTGCATCGCCGACTGTTCGAGATCGCTGAAGGTCATGGACTGCCCCTAAACACCTTATGTCTTGGACTTCCCCTAGCCTAAGAGCCGAGAGCCCGGCGTGCGCGGTGGCTCATCTGTCTCACACGGGCCAGCTACCCATCGGACAAACCGAACAACACCGATCTCGGCAGATAGCTGCTGCTCCGCCTGCCCTATGACGTGGCCGACGGAAATATTGAGGTTACTTACCGCGGCTTGGCTGAGAAGATCCTCTATCGAGGTGGGCCTCATAGCGGCGATGTGCATGGCTAAATCTCGAGCCAAGCCAGAGAACCCATCTTTACTAAGAACTCGTGGGTCAGACACGCTCAACTCAACCAGCACACCCACGGCACCGTTGTACACGCAGCTCTCGATGTGACTGGAAGGCTTGTTCATGAGGCCTAACGCCTTATGAATTGTTAGACGGCACCTGCTTGGCTCACCTTGTCGATTCTATAACGTAGCTCAGCCATGCCTTCGTTGATGCGATTTACAGAGACAAGCTGAAGGACAGGACTGAAGACGCGGCGTGGGAAAACAGACTTACCGTGACCAAGAGAAACCGAACCGACCTGGATAATGATCTCATCTAGAAGCCCCGCATCAAAGAATTGCCCTGCAAGATCGCCTCCGCCCATGACCCAAACATTCTTCATGTCAGCGACTTCCTTCATCTGATCATGGACAGGTCGAGTATCACCTTGAACAAAGCGAATGTCCGCCCCCGCAGGAGCATCGAGCTTGCGACTGGAGAATATCCATACGGGTTGCGAGTAAGGCCAGGCGCTCTCATCCGCAGCACCAAGTTTGACAGCGTGCCTCAGCAACCATTCGTAGGTTGAGGAGCCCATAGCTATGGCGCCGACCTCCGATATAAAGGTGGGATAGCTAGTTTTCTCCAAGTCTGCTAACGGAAACAACCAATCTAGCGAATCATCTTCAGTAGAAATGAAGCCATCTATGCTCGATGCGGTGTAGTACTGGGTTGTCATTTTTCTTCTTTCAGCTCAATACGAATGCAGGTTGTGCCTAACGCCTGAGTTAAGCCGACTTGCGTAGTGGAGCCAAAGTCATGGCAAGCTTCTTCTGCCATGACTTTGGTGGAACGAAGCAAGTTCGGCTTGAACGAATTGTTAGGTGCCACCCTACAGTACCGCGGGAATGAGTGCCTTGGTACGAGCCTGATACATGCGGTAAGGCTCTCCAAAGAGTTCGGCTAACCATGATTCCTCAAGCCGGAGTTTCCGCCAGAAGGAGGCGAACACGATGGCGACGGCTAGTAGGCCGCGCCAATCGCCGACCATGATGGCGTTGCCTAGAAAAAGCACCAGAAGGCCGGTGTAGATCGGGTGTCGGATGAGCCGATAGGGGCCGCTGGTAATGAGTTCGTGATCTTTCTTGAGCTGTACCGTGGCGCTCCAGTTCCGGCCGAGCAGTGCGCGGGAGAAGATGGCCAGCGAGGCGCCAAGAATGGCTAAAGCCAGCCCAGCCGAATAAACAAGCGTCGTGTGGGGAACGAATTGCTCGCGTAGCAATGAGTGGCCAAGCCAATCACCGGGCCCCAGCAACAGCACCGCAGCTAGTAGAGGAAGCCAGTACAAAAGGAAGCGTGTAGCCAGGGATTCCTGCTGTGTGTTGGGTTTAGCCGAGCGAGCTGCCCAGAGCCAGTAGCCAAGAAGCACGAGCCAAGTGAAACGAAGCGACTGTTCAAAAAACGGTGGCATAGATCTCCCCAGTGGCACCTAACGCCTGAATTAAGCCGACCCGCGAAGCGGGTTCGGCTTGAACGAACTGTTAGGGCCCAACCGACGGCACAACAGGTGCGTCAAAAGCGCAACAGCAGCACCACAGATGATGGCCCAGAACCCCAAAGATAGCTCAACCGGCAGCACGACGAGTCCGGGCAAGACGCCAAGTAAAAGGACGTATGGTCAGCGGGCCAGATTGTGGCGTAGCAAGGTAACGTAACCCGGTGCGCCTATCAGCAAGGCAGGCAGCACGCCAAAAATTGCCGTGTAGCCGAACACTACCTGAGCTGAGGTAGCCGGGCCTAAAAGCGAATGCCATTGAGCGATGAATCTGCGGCACCGTAAGCCGCCATAGCTGCCGCAACGACAAGCAGCGCCACAAGAGCGGCCGCTTCAACGAGTAACAATTGCCGAAGGATTCCCATTGGGGCCTAACGCTTGAATTAAGCCGAGCCGCGAAGCGGCCTCGGCTTGAATGAATTGTTAGGGGGCGGACAGCGATGCCGAGATATCAGTGACACGAGAATCCTCCAGAACAGCGCGTCGGAACATGAAGATGTGACTGTTGCTGTGCTTGGAGAAGCGGCTCAGCTCTGCCACAGCATCAATCGGGATTAGCGCGCCGTAGAGTACCGTTAGGTCGGCCGAGTAGGCCACAGCCGCAAGGACGTCAAATGGCCGTTGAGCCAAATTGCGTAGAGCACTGAGTTGGGTTGACTTGTTGTGCGACGTGAGTCGGCGCCCCTTGATTTGATACCGAGTCCCATCTGTACCGCGAGCGTCAAAGCCGGCCTGGGACTGAGACTCAAGCGTCAGCCCAAGTGCTCTAGATACAAGCGACTCGGTGTAGTCAGCAACGGGGTTGTTGGAGCTGCGCACAATGCCGCGCTCCTTAAGAACAGCCATTAGCGAGCAATAGGCGCCGAGCAGTTGCTTATCGTTGAATTGCGACCAATCCATCAACGCCCCCTAACACTTGAGTTAAGCCGAGCCGCGAAGCGGCTTCGGCTTGAACGAATTGTTAGGCCGCGGCAGGTAGATTGAGTACTTGATGCCGCAGTGCTTGAGACCCGCCTCCAAGACCTCTGGATAGTTCATTGCGTTGGTCATATGAGCGCAGCCGCCGCCTATGTCTTTAGCCTCACCCATGATCTCACAGCGCTTTCTGAGCATGTCCATGTAGGCGAACACAAACGCCTCTGCGCAATGGCGATCTTGGCCTTGAGTATTTGACCAGAACGTCTCCTGAATTGCCCTGTACTCCTCTGGCGAGAACTCCTTATGAAGAATCTCGACAAGCGGAGGGAACTTCGCTTGAGGCGCAGACTGAATCGGCACGACCTTGTATGCGTAAGCAACTACTAGCCCCACCACCGCAATGAGTAATCCAGCAATCCACGAAACACGCCGCCAGATCACCATGGCTGTTGCTCCGAGTGGCAGAAATGCATTTCCGCGGCCTAACACCAGAATTAAGCCGACCCGCGAAGCGGGTTCGGCTTGAATGAATTGTTAGGCCTCAGCGATTACGGCGATAGAGACCTTGAGCCCAGGAACGCGCACAGGAAGTTTGGCGCCCTGACGAGCAGGAGGATTGGAGGGAAACCACCTTAGCCACTCCTCGTTCATGCCTGAGAAGTCGTCCTCATCAGCGAGAATAACGGTAGCGCTGACGATCTTGTCCAGGGTACTACCCGCTTCCTCCAGGATCGCTTGAATGTTGGCGAGGCACTGTCTGGTTTGCTCTTGAATTGTGGAGCCCACGATCGCACCAGTTGTTGGGTCAGCCGGAGCCGTGCCAGAAACGAACAATAGACCGGCAGCTTTAACCGCTTGGCTGTAGGTTGGCGGCGGACTGGCCGCTCTGGGCGAAAGGACAATCTGTCTGGCCATTGTGTGTCTTCGTGTGAGCTGGGAAGTGGTCTGGCCTGAGGCCTAACACTCAAGTTAAGCCGAATTGCAGCGCGTAGCTGGCCATATGGCAAGCTTTACCTGCCATATGGACGGCGTAGCGATGCAATTTCGGCTTGAACGCATTGTTAGGCGGCAGCCGCATGGTCGATTTCCCTCAGTTCGGCATGCCACCAACCAATTGCAATAGCGAGGACGTCTCGGCAATCTTCGCCTTGGTATGGCCCATCGATGAGGGGGCAAAACAACTCATCCGGCAGAGTGGTCAAACTCATGCCAGGCAGAACAACAAACGCCGCGTGTCCTGACATGAAGCCCATCTCGTACTCTTTAAGGACAGCATTGCGCTCGTCCTCAATAAAGCAGTGAAAGATTCGATGTTTTTCCGGTTCGGCCTTCCAAGAGGCGTAGGCCTGATCAATAGCAGCCTTGACTCTTGGACCAGCAAGTGAGTCGACCTTATGAAGCACGTGACCTACGGCGCGGCTGAGCGCCATTGCTGCCACCCACATCACTCTGAAGCGTTCTGCGTTGCTCTCGATTTCGAGCATCTCGTGGGCGGCCTCAAGATCGCTCAGAACTTTCCTTGCCGTTGCAGTCATGTTGCTTCTGCCGCCTAACACCAGAATTAAGCCGAGCCGCGAAGCGGCTTCGGCTTGAATGAATTGTTAGGCCTCACGTGGTCCAGACTTGGACAGTCTTGACGGTGCAGCCATTGCGAAAGGCAGTTACACCGCCGTGGTGCATGACGCCCATCTCCCATTCCTCGTCTTGAACGTACTCGAATATGACGTCAGTTGGACTCAATCCCTCGCGGAACCTAGCCCACAGGTGATTGCTGGTCTCAAGGTAGCGACGATCGGGGTGCCGCATGGGGAACTTGCCGTTTTGCTCCACCGCCGCGAAGGGGATGCCGCCGTACAACTTTAACCCTTGCGGCAATGGCGCACATGATGCGCCGGCAGGTGGAGGGGAGACGAAGTTGGCGGAAGACGGCCGCGTAGGCATAGGAGCGCAAGCGCAAGACGTGGCCACGCATATGAGCAGAACAGCGATGGAAAGCCGACTATGCATGGTGTGAGGCCTAACACCTGAATTAAGCCGAGCCGCGAAGCGGCTTCGGCTTGAATGACTTGTTAGGCGCCTGCTGCATGACGAAGCGACGCCTCGCTCTCAACAAGAAGTTCGTGCGCCTTCTTAACGAACTCCTCGATCGTTGCTGCAGAGATGGTCTTGTCGCCGGAAGTGTCGAATCCCACTGGAAATGGAGGCTTACCTAGCCGAACCCTCTCAGTGCCATATTGCAGTACTGAGAGCTTTCCCATCTCTCGCATTGGATCCAATCCGTTTAGGTTGCGGGCAATCTTGAGTCTAAATCCATGTTCTGTCGGTTCCCGGGTATACATGGAATTCAAGGTATGACGCGCTACCAGGATTCGCTGCTCTATTGAATAGATCGCAGCAGTGTCGAGATCAGAAGCGGCTGTGGCGCGTAAGCCTGGCAAATCCGTCAGAGTGATGTTTGAGTTTTGTGCCGCAGATATGGCGCCTGCTTGAAACCCCTTGGATGAAATTAGCACTCCTCGATCCGCTCCGAGGTCGTCCACGATCGCTTTAAGTGTCATTACTCTTTCTTTTGGAATATTCCTATTCCAGAGCTTGCATTCAATGACCCACTTCACCGGGATCCCGAACTTTACGAACTCTACGTAAACGTCGACCTTGTGTGAGGCGCGGACGCCTTTGACTGCTGCCTCGATGGTAGCGGTGCATCCGAGTTGACGGAACAGGTCAGCTGTATCGCTTTGAAACTGCTGCCAAGTCATTGTTGCGCCTAACACCTGAATTAAGCCGACCCGCGAAGCGGGTTCGGCTTGAATGAATTGTTAGGCGACGGCCATGGAACGCCGACGCCCGAGCCATAAGTACCATAAGGACGAATATATGAGCCAAGCGAGAGCTACGGAAGCCAGCAAGGGCCAAGGGTTTTCAGGTGAGCCCGATGTGACTGGGGCGCTAGGAGGGAGTAAGCGAGTAAGCGCGAAGGTTGGCCAAGCAAGAATCACGACTGCGGAGTGCAGTTGAGCAGCGGCACACGCCAATGCGGCTCCATAGGTAATCGCAGTTGTAACGAACCCCAGAACCAAAACAACGACGAACGGGCGACGCCGTTGTGAGTTTTCAGCTGTTTTGCTGTGAGCGTCCATGAGCTTCCCCCGCCGCCTAACACCTGAGTTAAGCCGAGCCGCGAAGCGGCTTCGGCTTGAACGAATTGTTAGGCGCTGAGCCGGCATGGCATACGCCCTGTTGCGAAGAGTAGTGAAAGCGACCTTGTACATCACGCACCCGCAGCTGGAAGAGGCCAGTCTCTTGGCTAGACGGCCACGCGCTAGGCGTGTAGGAGAAATCTGTCTGATCCCCTGAGCCAAGCGCAACCTCATGTGTGGCCGGCACGAAATGCTCGAGCACGACCTGCCAAGGCTGCCCCGACGAGCCGGCCAGCAGCTGAACTGAACCGGGATATAGCTTGTAGGGCGGGCCGGACGGGCCGTAGGTATGGAAGGAAACGCGCGTATCCGAGGTGTTGCGAATGCGCAACTGTACATCGGGGCTTGCTGCTGCAAGGCAACCCCGCGCGTCTAGCTCAATGGCGATGCCTGCGTCCGCCGAAGAGGACGAGTGAGCGCACCCCGCTAGCGCTATTGCTATGAGTGCGATGCCCCTTGTTCTCATGCGCCTAACGCCTGAATTAAGCCGAGCCGCGAAGCGGCTTCGGCTTGAATGAATTGTTAGGCGCCTGCTTATGAAACGAAACCAAGTGAGCGCCCATCTAGAATGATGCTTCGCACTTGGCGGAGATAGCTGCCACACAGTGTCACAACATCCTCCGGACCCGACCAATCTGAGAAATGATAGGTAACAGAGGAGCTTGCCGAAGCGCGAGTAATATCACGGGGAGTTTGCTGTGGCGCTGGATCTTGCGGTGGGTCGGGAACAATAGTGCCGTCGGGTTTCCTGACTTCCACACTGACAGAATCGCCAAAAGTTATTCGATCTTCAAGTTTTACGTGGAATGTGCGAGATGGAATGACTGGCGTTACATGAACACTTACGTCTCTCTTGTCCTTGAAGTATTTGGCTACGGGAGCCGCGCCAACCTGACGGTCGTACCAAGCTTGACCTCCAGGCTTTAGCCGGGCTTCTTCAAGGGCGTACTGGAGCGCGGATCTGGCCGCAGTGAGGAAAGCACTTAGCTCAAACGAGAACTCGCGAAGTTCAAGTTCCGGATTGGCGAGTTTGTCGAGGAAGTATTGCGCTTCCTCGATCTTGTGATCCTCATTCACGTGCGGTGATCTCCATCAGGCGCCTAACACCTGAGTTAAGCCGACTTGCGTAGTGGAGCCAAAGCCATGGCAAGCTCTTTCTGCCATGGCTTTGGTGTAACGAAGCAAGTTCGGCTTGAACGAATTGTTAGGCACCACCCCGATGACCTAGAAGCGCTGCCCCTTGTACGGCTTGGCGATAACCTGCCAGTCGTCCTGATACACAACTGTACCCGGGTCCGAGGTCCGCAGCACATTGACGTGATACCCGTGCAAGTCCAGTAAGCTCTTTAGCTGCCACATCCGCCGAATTGCCTCTTTTGCCACCGGCTTGAACCAGGAGATGGCACGCCGATGCTCTGGGGCCGTCAGTACGGCTGGTACGGGCAGGTGGTCATTGAACCAAGCCAAGGCGCTCCGGAGCTCTTCGTGCTCTTGCGCCGAAAGATCACCGCGGTCGCGGAGTGCGTGCCCGGCAACAAGCACCCCACCGGCACGGCCCGAATCTGAGTCAGTGACAAGAGTGGCGAACCGGATGAGCACAGAAGCCTCTTGTGGGGCCTAACACCAGAATTAAGCCGAGCCGCGAAGCGGCTTCGGCTTGAATGACTTGTTATGGGGTGGTGGCCGAGTTGATTGCACCGCTGACCCCCCCCGGCCTGCGACACGCCCCGTTGCGCGGGAGATTAGCAGGGCTGTGACCCGGGCGCTCTACCGGGAAACCTTGAGGCACGCGGCCACCGAAGCCGCCTGCAAAGAGAGCGCAACGATCTGGACGGCTGGCGGCGAAGTGACGGACTCAATGATCGCCTGTGCCGGAGGACTACGATCCGGAGCCGGCCCTACCCGGTTGCCACCAACTCGCCGAAGGAATGAGCTGCTGCGTACCCATCCCCAGCACCACATAACGCCTAAGTTAAGCCGAACCGCGTAGTGGAGCGAACCACGTGGCAAGCTTTACCCGCCATGTGGTTCGCGTAACGAAGCGGTTTCGGCTTGAACGCATTGTTAGGCCGCCATCTAGTCCTCTGACACCCGCTGGCCTTTGGGCGGTCTGCTCATATTGTCCATGTCCGAGAAGATCAACCAAGGTTCGCCCGGTGTGCGCTGGAGCGTGAGAGTAAACTTACCTGTGTCGCCGGCCGCATCGCCGTAGCCGTACGCACCTATGATGTAGCCGGTCGTGTCTCCAGCGGAGAAGGCAAGCGAGCGCAGTTGCAAGGGACTGCCGCCCTGGCCCTGATAGGCCGCCTGGATGGCCGGACGCCCGCGGATTGGAGGACGGTTGCTTTGCAGCACGAATCCATCCACTGCAAATAGTGAGGCAAGGGCCCTCGCGTCGCCCGCTTGCCATGCGTGCTCGTAGTCGCGAAGCACTCGATCTAGCTCAGGCGGCAAAGCAACACTGGATAGCTCTATGGGCTTCGCTGAGTCTGGGGCGCTCTGCCCAAACAATGGCGCCGTTGCCAGCATGAGGCCCAAGAAGACAACAGCGAGGACGGGATGGCTCATATGTCTGAATCCCCGTGGACTTTCGGGCGGCCTAACACTTGAGTTAAGCCGAGCCGCGAAGCGGCTTCGGCTTGAACGAATTGTTAGCTGCCACTAATACGTGCATGTCTCTACTGCCTCAGTCATAGCAAGTGGCTGACCGCGTGGAGCGTACCGCCAACCCTTGACCGCCTCTAGTAGTGCACTATCACACGGGCGCTGCCCCGATGACTCCATAAGCTTTACATCAGAGGTTGCTCCTGAGGGGAGCACGACGAAAGTGATGTCTAGTTTAATGCGGCCGGAATCACGTGGGATGTCAGACGGTAGCTTGACTGCGTCGCGGCGGATCGGCCGCGCTGGCTCGTCTGCTTGTGGAGCAGCCGTGGCGAGTAGCAGAGCAAACAAAGCTTCCATGGCAGCTAACACCTGAATTAAGCCGAGCCGCGAAGCGGTTTCGGCTTGAATGAATTGTTAGGCGGCGTCACGGAATAGGTGACGCCGCCGGCTTTGTTGTCCTTGCAGACGCGGACAAGACTGCGAGCTCTGCAACGGTGAACTGCTTGAGCTGCTGAAACACAGGCTGGAACGACACATCTTGCCCCCAGCCTTCACCGGCAACAACGACCTCTTGTCCGTTTGGCGTTACGAAGAAATAGCCAAACTCACCGTTTATGGCAGTAAGCGGAACAACAACTATCGATTTGTCGTCAGCGCAGGCGTAGATGTTCCAAGTGGTCTGGCCGAACTCACGTTGCACAGGACCCGACTGGCAGGCGAGTGGAGCTTCTGGTTCGGCCGCCGCGGCGGATAGAGGGGCTAGCAGAAGGGCAAGAACAAGAACTTTCACGGGCGAATTCCTTTGGTAAGCCGCCTAACACTTGAGTTAAGCCGACGTGCGTAGCGGAGCCAACAACATGGCACGCTGTTCTGCCATGTTGTTGGTGTAGCGAAGCGCGTTCGGCTTGAACGAATTGTTAGGCCGCATTGACTGCTTTCCAGGATACCCAAGGAATGAGGAGGACAAGCACTCCGGCGAGGCCAGCTATTGCGGCCAGCCACAATGGAACTTGCTTGACCCAAACAACAGCGGCAGCTAGACCCGCGCCAACTAGAACAATGCACCAGAAGCCGGCGTTGCCATAGCCCGTTGCCTCAACTGGGAATATCGCGCGAAAGATTGAGAATACGACAAACGGAAGAGCCACTGCGCCGGAAACAAACGCGACTAGCGAGCGGACAATTGGTTCTTGCACTGAATTCCCCTGCTAGCAACCTATGCGGCCTAACACCGGAATTAAGCCGACCCGCGAAGCGGGTTCGGCTTGAATGAATTGTTAGACGTGACCGAGTCTAGTGCGGCCTGGGCCTGCTCAAGCGCAGGGAGGACCGATGGATGGCGGGCAAGCCAGCTCTCGCCAATGAGAGCGGCGATGTTGAGATCCGGGCTTGAACCAGGCAAGCGACGCAATGACCACAACAAATTTTCCACCGCCTCAAGAGCAGCTTTGGTTTGCTCCCAGGCCTCAGAGCCGGCAGCCTCCAACTCCTCACGTTGAATGGAGCTCACGAGTTTTCCGAGTGCTTTATCCAAAGGCGATCGTTCTCTATCCATCACGTCTAACACCTTGAGTTAAGCCGAGCCGCGAAGCGGCTTCGGCTTGAACGAACTGTTAGGCCGCAGCCTACCGGCAGCCCGTCATAGATGCTCAAGGACATTGAGCAGTCTGCCAAACGGATCGCGCACATAGAAGCGACGAACACCCCACGGCTCCTCCACAGGTCCGTACTCAATGTCGATACCAGCTTGCTTAACCCTGCTTAACGCACTGGCTAGATCATCAACTTCAATTGACAGATCAGGAACCGGCGTGCCGGAGCCACCCTGCGATGCCACGCTGACTTGAACAGACATCTTGTGGTTTGACCCGAACGTCTTGATCCAGCCGTGATCCATCAAAAGGTCGAGGCCCAGTAGATCTTGATAGAAGGCCTGAGCCCCCGCTGGATCAGAAGTTTCGATGTTGGCGACGATGCGGAGGACTTTCATGAACTTTCCGTTTGCGACTGCGGCCTAACGCCTGAATTAAGCCGAGCCGCGAAGCGGCTTCGGCTTGAATGAATTTTTAGCTGCCATCGCGAAGTTCCTCGAGGCCACTTCTAGGATCTGAGGGAGAACCGGTAAGAGAGCAGTAGCCGGCTACCAGTTCGTCCTCTTTGCCATATGCGTAGACGACGTACTCCTGTCCAGTTTCAAAGAAGTAGCCGCAATCCCCGTCACCCATGCCTGTGGTGAGCTGGACATCCCGTGTCGGCGTTCCCTTGAATGTTTCGGTCGCCACGAAGCTAACGCGCTTATAAGGGAAGTCGCGGTCCGTTCGTTCCTCGATGGAGCTGACACGACCCAAGAACACGCGCGTACTTTGCGCCTTCTCTTGCGCCACTGTGCCGGAATCCAGGCAGGAACAGGCAGCGGCTGTCGCTGGTGCCAAGATTGTGATGAGAACAGGAACTGCGAAGAAGTATCTCGTGGCAGCTAACGCCTGAAATAAGCGGACCCGCGAAGCGGGTTCCGCTTGATTGAATTGTTAGGCGCGAAGGAACCCGGTAGCAGTGACTAGCCGTTGCGCCGCCGAAAGAACTCCCCGAAACCAGACTACTCCAACGCCTGCGCGCCGGGAACTGGACCCGGCGGTGTCTCAGGCCCTGGCGAAGCCCTGAGCTTGAAACCCCGATGGCGCTGGCCAGGCAGCGTGACCGAAGTTGCCCAATGGAGCGGAGAGCTCGACGTACCGAGGAGCGAGAATTTTCCTACGGCGTGCGAGCCTCAGAACCAGTGCGCCGAACGACAAATGCTCTTGGGCGCCTAACGCCTGAATTAAGGCGAGCCGCGAAGCGGCTTCGCCTTGAATGAATTGTTAGGCACTCTACAAGCAGACCAACAGCTACGAGAACAATCGGCCGACGCCATAGAAGGCCCCAGATACGACAGAGTTGATAACAAGAACGTAGAAGATCATGAGGAACGCCTTGGCGCCATCTCTCTGGAAGATGCCAAGCACTTGGGGGAGGCGAACAAAGACGTACCCAACGGTGAAGATGGCAGCGCCAGCGAGGATGCTGGCAATAGCGGGCATTGCCTTGATGCCAAGAACAACAGAAACAATCGCGGCAATGGTGTAGCAAATATTGCCGAGTAGTGCTGTTGGGCTGGAGTGCATGGATATCCCCATGAGGGCCTAACGCCTGAATTGAGCCGAGCCGCGAAGCGGCTTCGGCTTGAATGAATTGTTAGGTATCAGCGATTGAGTCAACGCGGATTACCGTCAATGCTTGCAGGCCCCAGTCGGAGTTGTTCCCGAGATCGAAGTCGGTGTTCTCGCGCTCTCGCTGTATCGCACGCAGTTGCGTCAGGCAGTTAAACAGGCGATCGGCCTCCTCTCGAGGAGATTTCCTTAACCTTTCCGTCAGGCCTTTAGCCATCTGCTCAGCGCTGATTACTACACCAGGAACAGGATCGCTGCACCAAGTGGGGTCCATTGAAGGAAGCTCGAAGTAGATGTGGTGCTTCTGGTTGTCCTTAAAATCGCTTGGGCAGCTGGTTACATCTACCAAATGGAGCTTGCCCAGATCAGCTTCGGCTTTGTATAACTCCGCCTTATCGAAGATCGAAGGGCACGCGTAGTAGGTAAGTGCGCCCTTGTTCTTGCATAGATTGAATAAGAGTTCGTGTTGTGAGGAACCGCTATTGATATTGGCCTGATTGCTTATCGCTACCCGGCCGTAGGGCGCTGACGCAACTGGGTTCGGCTTCTTCTTCGGCTTGCGTACCATCCGCTTAACGACCTTGTACTGCAGAAAGTACCCAACGTATCGACTCTTGAGATTGTAAGAGGCGCCCTGGGCAGCCTCTTTGAGGTCTTTGAATAGTGTTTCATCAGGCACGTCCGTCATCACCCATGCCTGATCGAATCCAACGAAACACTCCTTCTGAGGGGAATACTTGTAGAAACTGATCTTTCCGGTCGGCCCTACGCCAAGGGTTGAGCGGAAGAGGTCCATAAGTGCATGGTGAAAATGCATCTCCAACACGGTTTCGTTGATCGACATGCCGAAATCTTCCCCCTGATGCCTAACGCCTGAAATAAGCGGACTCGCGAAGCGGGTTCCGCTTGATTGAATTGTTAGGCGCGAAGGAACCCGGTAGCAGTGACTAACCGGTGCGCCGCAGAAAGAACTCCCCGAAGCCAGACTACTCCAACGCCTGCGCGCCGGAAACTGGACCCAGCGGCGTCTCAGGCCCTGGCGAAGTCCCACAGGCTTGAAACCCAATGGCGCAGGCCAAGCATCGTGACCGGAGTTACGCGATGGAGCAGCGAAGGTGACGTGCCCGGGAGCAAGAAATCTTCCTAGGGCGAGACGATCGCAGAACTCAAGAGCCCGGTGGCGAATGCTCTTGGCCGCCTAACGCCTGAATTAAGCCGCGCCGCGAAGCGGCGTCGGCTTGAATGAATTGTTAGCCTGCGGGGGCTTGATCACTTGGTGGTACGAGTGGAAGTTGCGGCGCGTTCATTTCTGCGCGTAGCACTTCAGGAGGAATCCTGGCGCGGATAGTTGCAACAATTTTCCTGATTGAGGTCTGAGTCTTCCACCAAATGAGGAGAAGATACGCACCAAGTAAAAAGCCAACCACACCAACGACAATATATACGGTCTGAAGCACCGGGTAGTTCACTGTAGCGGTCGTCAGGGTCAGAACTGAAGAAAATGCAATAGAAATCAGGAAGATTGCGAAGTTGAGCTGGAGGTTGGCGGGAGAACCTTTTTCCAACAGCTCAAGCTCATTCTCTTTTACTTCATAGAGATCGACGCAATCGACCCGGCCGCGGCGAACTACAAGCTTTTCTCCGAGATCTGGATTAGTTTGAGGAGGCACTAGAGCTTCTCCTTCAGCCAGTCAGAGTTCTTTTGGCCGTATGCGTTTCTCCAAGCCGCCTCAACACCAGATTTGACAACAAAGATCTTGTCAGTGGCGGGAATTGTAGCCATCAACTTATCTCGAACTTGCGCTGCACTCTGGTCAGTCACAATTGCCCAACAATTCGCGTTGATCGGACAGTAGGTTCCGTATGACTTAAGTGCATCTTGCAACTTAGTCTTGTTGGCTGGATCAGCAACTTCAAAAGCTACGATGTAGCAAGTCATTTGAGCCTCAGTTTGCGTTGATGCATGACAAGCAGGCTAACGCCGGAATTAAGCCGAGCCGCGAAGCGGCTTCGGCTTGAATGACTTGTTATGGGGTGGTGGCCGAGTTGATTGCACCGCTGACCCTCCCCGGCCTGCGACATGCCCCGTTGCGCGGAAGGTTAACAGGGCTACGGCTCAGGTGCTCTACCGGGAAACCTTGAGGCGCGCAGCCACCGAAGCCGCCTGCAATGAGAGAGCCAAGATCTGGACGACTGGCGGCGAAGTGACGGACTCAACGATCGTCATGTGGCTGGGGACCGATATCCGGAGCCGGCCGTATCAGGTCGCCGCCAACTTGCCGAAGGAATGAGCAACCGCGTGCCCGTCCCCAACACCACATAGCGCCGGAATTAAGCCGAGCCGCGAAGCGGCTTCGGCTTGAATGAATTGTTAGGCGGCTAGTGACCGCCCGCCTGAAAATCAAACGGCACGGTACGCTTGCGCGCCGAGCCTGGTGAGTAGCGCCACTTTGAAACTGCGGCTTGTGCGGCCCGAACCCAGGCCTTGTGGCCAGAAGAAGAAAGCACACGCGAGGACTCCACTGAGCCATCAGCGCCAATCTGAAGCTCGAGAGTCACTTTGCCACTAGTCACCTCGGTCATGCGAGGCGCTTGGGGAAAGGACATGCCAGAAGCTCTGGGTCTGGGCCATCGCATGTGGCGGGACCATGAGCGACGGCACTAGCTGAAAAAAGAGCGAGAAGTACGCTGAAGCTCTTCATAGCCGCCTAACGCCTGAATTAAGCCGAGCCGCGAAGCGGCTTCGGCTTGAATGAATTGTTAGGCCGCGCCTTGGCGAACACGAGAGCAGCCAATAAGGTGGTGGCCGGAAATGCTACCGCGTGCCAAAGGGGCCAAGCGACAATTGTTGAGAGCGG
>DATLJE010000008.1:0-143644 GCA_035539095.1 Luteimonas sp. | reverse complement strand
CGGCCCCCCCCCCCACCCTTACGCAGCCGCCTTCTTCACGTTCTCGCGGTGTTTGATCGCGCTGGCCTTGAGGACGATGTGCAGGTGCTCGGCGACTGACTGCCATCGGGCATGGGCTTCGCCCTCCGTGTTCTCCAGCTTCCAGCCAACCACGCCCAGGTATTCCTCGACTGTCGGGCGGTGCTCCGGATGAACTGCCATCCCCAGCAGCGAGGACGGCACGCCTCGATCTACATTGAACGCCTCACATACCTCGTCTGCTGTGGCGCCGTAGTGGGATCGCTTCAGGTCTACGATAACGATCTGCATCACTGTGGCCTCAGTCGTTTCAGCTTGGCGAAGCCCTTGCCTGTCCGGCCATCGTTCAGGGTGACAATGCAGCAGGCGGATTCGCTCTCGATGTCGTAGTCGAGGTGCAGGTCCGTGTATCCGCCCCGGATCCGCAGTGTGTATCTGGCGTGCGGATTGACAGGGTCGAGTACTGTCTCGTAATCGACTGAAAGCCCCTTCAGCGCGTCCTCGGATGCGCGCCGATAGGCATCCATCATCATCAAGCCAATGGTCTTCTGCGGCATCTTCTGCCACCGCTCATCCAGCAGCACGACGTTCTCGTCCTCATGACAGCTGCGGAACAGTTCCGCGTCCTCTTTGCTTAGCTTGAGCCAGTCACTCATGGATGCAGTCCTTTAGTTCTGCCGCGTGGTCGTAGGCCAGATAGAAGCCGAGGCAGACGCCTCTCGCCCGTCTAATAGCCGCACGCGCGCAGTGATGTGGTCGTTTCCAAACCCCGCCAGCGCCTCGACCGAATCGAGAGTCGGGGCGGGATCGTCGTCTGAGATGCCGAGCTGCCGAAGGGCAGACCAGGTGGCCGTGATGAAAGCGGCTTGCAGCAGGGCGTCGAGTTCCTCGGCTGGCATGCGGATCAGCTGCCCGTCCCGCATAACCACACGATCCTCTGTCATCGAGCGTCCCTCCCCTTCCGAACGGCTACCTGCCAATCCGCGCTCTCATGGCACGGCTTGTCCTCTGTGCCACGCACAGCCCACCAAAGCGAACCATCATGGGTGTACGTGTCCCCGCGTTTGGCTTTCAGGCCATCTCGCCAGTAGCCGCGATAGCGCAGCCCGTTGTCCGCGATCTCCTGCAGTCCAGCCTCAATTCTGTCCAATCGTTCCGCCAGGTCTGCCATTGCGTCATAGGCTTCGGCGTCAAGCGATTTGGAGACGTGGTTCGCTTCCAGGCTCTTGATGCGCTCGAAAACTACCTCGACCACTTCAGCCACCACTTCGTCCAGGCCCTGGACCTTCTTGGCAACCGAGATGAGTAGCCCCTTCTGGACGTCGGTCATCCCCTGCGCGATGGCCCGTGGCTGCGGCTTCGGTGCCTGTCCGGCGGGTTCCGCTTGGCCCGGCAAAGCGATATTGCCCTCCTGCGTTACTGAAGCCAGATCGCGCCAACATTCATCCTTGAATTTGATCGTGCCATCCCGCTCGACCTCGCATCGTGTGACGTGCGTTTTGCGGGCGATCTCCGGCGGCAACAATGCGACTGCGCGATCGAACTCTGCATAGAACTGCTGCAAGTCGTCCATCAGTCGTCTCCATTCAGCAGAATGGAACCGTCGGCGCGCTTGAGCTTGATCGGCTTCTTTCGCTCGACGAGAGGCACGCCGCCCGGGCAGCGAGTTCGGGATACCAGCTTTACGGAGCCCGGCGGGCGAATGATCTTGATCGCTCCAGGATTGGCCTCCACCAGCTGCACCGGCTCGACCGCACGGCCGGAACGGCTGATCTTTGCGTCCGGGTTAGCCGGCACAACGCAGCAGCTGACTTCCAGAAGTTCCCACTTGGTGAACCGCAAGCCGCCGCTTGGAAGCGCGGAAGACTCAATTGAGCGGAAACCAATGGAGAAGTTATTGACCAGCCCAGCCTCGACCATCCGCCAAACCTCATCGGCGCGATCGAACCCTTCCGCGAATTCGGCTTCGATCCAGAGTCCGTCGGCGCGGACATGGATGCTCCGAACCCAGCCGACCGGATCTTTGTGCGAGTGCGACCACAACATCGGGAGCGGCAATGTCCAGATGCCGCCCTTGGGCTCGACTACATCGCCGACGCGATCGGGACGAACGGAAGACGCCAGCCCCCGTACCTTGCGCTTGCCACTACTGACGAACTTCTCGACCTCCGTCAGGTGGATGGTTGCCCGCTTCACTACGGCTCGTTTCGCGGCGAGCGTGCCGCTTAGTTTTGGGTATTGCATCGTTTGTTCCATCTTTTAGGGATATGCCGCCTCACGACGGGATTTGTGCTGGCATCCAGCCAGCGATTCCGGACATCTGCCGGCATAGATTCGGCGTTAACCGGGGGCTAGATAGCGCGCCCATGCGTCGTGCATGTCCTCACGCCGATAGCCCTTGGGCGTGGCGTAGCCGATTCGCACAGTTCGCGGCTTCACTCCGTATTGCTTCAACCGCCAGCTCAAGCCGCGCGAATCTAGCGACTTACCCTTAAGGTCGCCCCACGGTGCATCGTCAATGTCGTGCAGCCGGCCCAGGATCGTTTCCGTGGACAAAGCCTCGGCGTCCCTAAAGACGGAGCGAAGGTCATGCAGAAGGCGAACGCCCAGACTGACCCCGCCTCCTTCTTTAGATTCCGCAACGAGCGCAACGGCCGCAGCGCGGACTAGGTCCGGCCACTCATCGCCTACCGCATCGGCAACTGCAATCAATGGCTCCCAAACATCCGCGTCACGGTCGGCAATGCCATCGGGTAATGCAGGGAACGTGATCTCGTCCTCGATGGTGCGCGCCCAGCGGGACATGCGGTCACGGATGCGCTCACCCTCGGGGCGATTCACTCGCTGCCGGTAAGGCTCGACGGCCTCATCCGGCGAACGCCTGCGCATCCGAATGATGACGGATCTGGTCAGGATCGTGTCGGGGAGACTGCCAAGACCGGCCAGCGCCACCGGGCAATAGGTCGGGAAGTCCTCCGCGACAATCTCTTTGCCTTTGGCGACGCACCGGCCAGCGGAAGCGCCACGCCGATACCCGCTGTTCAACAGCGCCCTCAACTCTTCGTTGCCCGGTGCCTTGCTTCCCCAGATCGTATCGACCTCATCGAACAGTACGGTAGGCAACGCGTCCTCATCGGCAATGCGACGAATCAGATATGCGGGCGTCGCACTCACCGCCAGCAGCGGGTTGGGCACCAGAGACTCCGTCACTTCCAACGCACGCGACTTGCCGCTGCCCGGCTCCGTGGACAGGAATGCAATCCGGGGCGTCGTGTCCCATGCACGCATCAGATGCGCGTGTGCAATCCACACGACGTGTGCGAGCTTGGCGTGATGGCTCGGATACGCCACGAAGCGGCCGACGTAATCGTAGACTTCGCGCAGGATGGCGGCACCGTCCGGGTGCAACTGGGCGACGACTTCCCTCTCCAGCGCGCTCATCGGCCGACCTCCGTCATAACGACGGCGATGTCCGCGATTCGATCAGCCGCAGCCGCTAGTCGCTTGTCGTCTTCTTCCGACAGGTAGCCCCAGCCTTTCAGGCGTTGCGCAGCCAGATTCACGATCTGCGCCTCGATACTCAGCACGGCCAGCGCAGCAGCCCAGCCGGCCTCCTTCATCGCGCGGCGAGCCATCCGCCGTTCCTCGGGACTTTCCGGCCAGTGGCGCGGCGGCATGATATCGGCCCATGTCAGCCCGACCGCCTCCAGCACCTCGATTGCCTTGCAGCCGCCGAAGCAATGCACCAGGACACGACTATCGGACTCCGCGACGGATAGCTTGCGGGATCTTCCGCCGCAGGCCGGACACCGCGCCCGCCAGCCCTTGCCTTGCACTTGCACGGCATCCAATCGCTCCAGTAGGATGCACGCACTTACCTCCCCGTAAGTACCTCCAGCGCCTCGACCCTGCCAGGTCGGGGCGTTGCTCGTTAGGGCAGTCATGCCGCCTCCTTGAGCTTGCGCTCCAGCAGGTCGGTCAGCTCAGACGCGGGGACCAACGTCCTAGCGCCAATCTTGACCGTGCGGATCTCGCCCGCGCCGATCAGCTCATACAACATAGAACGGCCAACGCCGATTTGTTCGCAGGCGTCGGGGATCGTGTAGGCCAGCCGGCCTTTGCTCTCTGCCATTGCGGTTCCTTCTTGCAGACACAAAAAAACCGCCTCGCGGCGGTTCGGTTACCGGCTCCCATCGGCCGGATATGAAAAGGCCCGCCGTGTCAGGGCGGGCCTCGAAGTAAGGGACCCGTGACGGGGGTCAGGCGGCCTTTGACGCGGGCGGCGGACGGGAGTGCAGCGTTATCGCAGCTTGCGCGCGTGTCTGCCGGGAAGGTGCCGGCGGAAACTAGTGACGCGCCGATGGCGCGGGTGACTCCCGTCAAGGAATCTTCGGGCTAGGCCCGGAAACGCAAAAGGCCCGCCGAAGCGAGCCTTTTTCAATCGATACTTCCATTATACCACTCGGCGGCGCCGTCATTCCGATACGGAGACTCGCAGCCAGACTTCCGCTTAGAAGTCAGAAGCGCAAAAGGCCCGCACTTGGCGGGCCTCAGAAAATTTTGCTACTCCTTCCTCACTTGCAATATCACGCGGGAAGCGGCGGAAGGGATTTCGGCAAGATAGCCCCGGAATGCGGCTTTCGGACTTTCGTTCAGAAAACTTTCCCGGCCCTCCGTATCCCATGCTCGCATCCGCGCGGGCCTCGTCCGGGTTACCCCATGCTCGCACGGGATCGGTGATCCCCGCAGTTAAGACCAGCGTAGCAAGCTGGCCCGATTTTCTATCCCAGATTGCGGGTGTGGCGGATGTTGCGGATGTTGCGGTGTTTCTGGAGGGGGTATGGGCACCCTCCCAAGCTATTATTGTACTATCTAGTTTATTAATTCCTGTCCCCACCCTCTCCACAAAAGAAACCCCGGCGCTTGGCCGGGGCTTAGTTGGGCTGGGTGCGGGTAGACGGCTATCCGTCGAGCGCGTCGCGGTCCCGCAACAGCCGCCTCGCGACAGGACATTCCGCGCGAATCTCCGCGAAGTCGTCCAGCAGGGCCCTGATCGCCACGAGCTCTGCATCGGTCAACGCTGGCTCGCGCTTGCGGTGGACGGCCAACTCGATTGGAATCACGTTGTCGTTGTCCATGTCACGCCTGCCCGATCAATTCGAGCATCCGGTTCGCCTTCTGCTCGATGATGAGTGCAGTCCCGTAGATGCCGGTATGGGAGTCATCCGTGTGCTCGTGGGCCTTCTGAAGCAGGCAGGCGAGGGCCTGCACAGCGCAAAGGTGTTCGAGCATTTCCTGGTCATGGCTCATGACGGGTCCCCCTTGTGAAGCAACGCTTGTGCCTCTTCGAGAAGGCGAAAAGTGACGCGACATGCGCTCTGGATCATGTCGAAATCCTCTTCATTGTCGTTGCTCGTGCGCCATGTCATTTCCAGCAAGGCAGTGGCCTCTGAAATCAACAAACTCGCGCTGTCGAAGGCATCCATCGTGAGGGGTGCCATTGCTACACTTTCGCTCGCCATGATCGCCATTCTCCTAAGGTTGGCGGTTGTGGTAGGCGGCCACGGCACTCGTTCTGTCGTGGCCGCCGCTCTTCCCTCTCGGGAATCGTTAGCTAGAGGAAGCTAAGCCTCCCCAGCTTTTCGCGTGCGGCCCCTTCGACAAGGTGCCCGTATGTCTTGGAAATCATCTCCAGCGACGTGCCCGTCAAGCGGGCGACCGTCACCGGGTCCATGCCTCCGACGATGGCGTCGGTGATCCAGCAATGCCGTAGCGTGTAGGCCACCAGGTCGGGCGGCAGCTTCGCCTTGGTGGCGGCGGCTTTGACCCTCGGTGCCCATGCCTGCGGGGTCCACGGCTCGCCATCGTCGGTAAATAGATGGGCCTTGGGTAGCTTCCCCTTTGCCAGCCGATCAAACAGCGCCTTGGCTGCGGGCGATACCGGGGTGGTGCGCGCACCTGTCTTGGTGCGGAACGTGACGGACCCCGTACGGGCGTCGTAGTCCTTCCGCAGCATCGCCGCCGGGTCGCCGGGGCGGCAGCCGGTCAGGGCTACGCAGGTCAGCAGGTCGCGCAGGTCGGCGTCTGCGGCCTCCAGCAGTGCCCGCCGCTGGTCCCGGTCTAGATAGACCTCTCGCTTGCCGTCCGCGTCCCTATGCGGCTTGATCGCCTGCCACTCGACGGCGCGGTCGTGGGGGATTTCCCTGCGGCTCACGGCGCGGTTCAAGGCCGCCTTGAGCGATGTCAGGTTGCGGTTGAATGTCGCCTTGGACGGCAGCCCTTTCTTGCGCCCCGTCATCTCCCCCGCCTCCATGCGAGCCATCCATGCCTCCAGATGGCGCTGCGTCAGCTTGTCCGCGCGGATCTTGCCGATAGGATCGTCATAGACGATTCGATCGAACCGCTTGCGGGCGTCGGTCGCGGTGCGCTCCCTACCCTCGGCCTTGATCGCATCCGTGTAATCGCGGCAGACATCGGCCACGGTCAGCGGCCGGTCCGTCTGGACGCCGGCCTCCACGATGCGACGCCAGCGCCTTGCCTCGCGCTTGGCGGCCTCGTAGTCGTTCTCGGCCGTGACAGCCCCTAGGGACTGGTAGACCTGCCGGCCCTCATCGTTGCGATAGCGGGCGATCCAGTTGCCGCCCATGTCCAGGCGACGGAACCCGACGAACAGCCCGCGCTCGACCGGCGCTCCCCAATACGGCTCCCTGCGCGGCGGCAGCTTGTTGCGGATCGTTGCCTTGTCGATGTCGTGCCGTGCCACTAGTGCCCCCTGGGGCGTTTCGTTCCGTACGGACTCTATACGGAAAAACAGGGGCGGACAAGTGTGGACGGATGCGGACTACATTCCCCTATATCAACAACTTACGGGATGGCGACGGACGGCTGCGGACGGCAGTTAATGCCTTCGGACGCGGGTTCGATTCCCGCCACCTCCACCAAACGCAAGGGCCACCCTTCCGGGTGGCCCTTTTTTTGCGTCCATGTTGGTCGGCGACTTCTGCCTACGAGCGCACCGGCACCAGCGTGATCTCGACGCGACGGTTGGTGGCGCGTCCCTCCTCGGTGTCGTTGCTGGCGACCGGGCGGGTCTCGCCGGCGCCCACGGTGATCATGCGGTCGCGCATGACGCCGCGCGAATTGAGGTAGTTGGCCACGGCCTCGGCGCGGCGCTGCGAGAGCTGCTGGTTGTAGCTGTCGCTGCCGACGCTGTCGGTGTGGCCCGCCACTTCGACGATGGTCTGGTTGTACTGCTGCAGCGTGCTGGCCACGTTGTCCAGCACCGGGTAGAACTGCGGCTGCACCTCCGCCTTGTCGAAGGCGAACGTCACCCCGCCGGGCATGTTGAGGGTGATGTTGTCGCCGTTGCGCACGACGTCGACGCCGGTGCCCTGCATCTGCCTGCGCAGCTGCGCTTCCTGACGGTCCTGGTAGGCGCCGATGGCGCCGCCGGCGAGGCCGCCGACGCCGGCGCCGACCAGCGCGCGCTGGCGGCGCTCGGTCGCGTCGCCGCCGCTGAGCAGGCCGGCGACGACGCCGATGCCCGCGCCGACCAGCGCGCCCGTGCGGGTGCGGTTGGGATCGTCCGGCGCATTGGTCTGGCCGGTGTAGGTCGCGCAGCCGCCCAGCAACAGGCTGCCGGCGAGCGCGGTGGCGATGGCTGCGGTCGGGAAGGGACGCATCGGGCTCTCCTGGTCCTTCGAGGAACCGTGAATGGGGGGAGCCAAGCTAACCACGCTACCGTCGGCATGGGGTGACGGGCCGCGCCGGCGCGAGCGCGGCGATCAGTAGCGGTTAACGATCACCGGCCTGCGGCAGCAGCCCGTGCGCGGCGTGCGCATCCAGCACGTGCTGCCAGTCGCCCATCAGCGCCAGGTACAGCAGCTTCTCGAACTCGACGCCGAAACGCCGGATCACCGCATCCGGATCGGGGATCAGCTTCGCGTCCGCGATCAGCCCGAAGTGGACGCGTCCGTCGTAGCTCATGATCGAGATGCCGACGCCGATCGAGCCGGTCTGCGGCACCCAGAACATCATCTCGCGCAGCCGGCAGCCGGCCAGGTAAAGCGGCTGCTGCGGGCCTGGGACGTTGGTCGCCACGGCAGTGGCCTTGCGGCTGAACAGCTCCAGCGCAAGTTCCTGCAATGCTTGAGGTGCCATGCCCAAGGCCGCGAGAAGGCCATAGGCGACAATGGCTTGGCGAGAAGTCTTCAGCTCGTTCATGCACTCGGCGACGCGCTCCAGCCGGCGCACCGGGTTGGCCTCCCCGACCGGCAGGTCGAGGAACACCAGGCCGAAGTGGTTGCCCAGCTTCTTCGCGTGCTCGAGCGGGCGCAGGTTGACCGGCACGGTCGCGCGCAGGGTCAGGCCGTCGACGTCGTCGCCGCGCTCGATCATGTAGTCGCGCAGCGCGCCGGCCGCGGCGGCCATCAGCACGTCGTTGACGGTGCAGCCGCAGGCGCGGCTGACCGTCTTCACTTCGCCCAGGTCCAGCGGCTCGGCCCACGCCACGCGCTTGCTCACGCCCAAGCGGCCGCGCAGCAGCGAGGGCGGGTCGTCGGGAAGCGCCAGCGCGTGCACCAGCTCGCGCGCGATCTCGCCGCCTTCCCGCGCCAGCATCGCCGCGAGGGTCGGGTCCTGCATCATCTCCATGCCCTTGCCGAGCATCCTGCCGCCGAGCCGGGTGTAGCGCTCGACGGCGCCGACACGGCGCGCGACGTCCGCGCCGTCGCGCTTGAGCCAGGCCTTGGCCAGGTCCTTGCCCTTGCCCGCCCCGGGCGCGGTGTCGGTCAGCGAGAGCAGCACCTGCACCAGCGCGATGCCATCGGCATAGCTGTGGTGCAGCCGCGCTACCAGCGCCGAGCCGCCCTGGTAGCGCTCGACCAGGTGGAACTGCCAGAGCGGACGGTGCTTGTCGAGCGGGCTGGACGCGAGCTGGCTGACGAAGCGCTCGAGCACCCGCTTCTCCGCGTCGCCGCGCGGCGGCCGCCGGCCATTGCCGCGGCCCGGCAACGCGGCCAGCTGCACGTGCCAGTCGAGGTCGAAGTGGGCGTCGTCCTGCCACGCCGCGCCGGCCGGCGAATCGACCGCCTTCTGCCGGAACCGCGCATAGGCCAGGAAGCGGCGCGCGACCACGCGCTTGAGCCGCTCGAGCGACATCGGCTCGGCGAACATCAGCACGCCGGTGATCATCATCGGGTTGGTCGGCCGCTCCATGCGCAGCCAGGCGGTGTCGACCCGCGACATCGGTTCGCGGCGCGCACCATCGCGCGGTTGCTGCTTCGCCATCCTGTCCTCCCGGCGGGTCGCGGGAGTGAATCACGGGGCCACGGGAGCGTCAATTTGCGGCGCCGCGCAGCGACTGCCGCCCCGGATCGACGCCGCGCAGACATCACGTTCGGGACACGCAGCAGTCGGTGCTCGCACACGCCCTGCCCTCGCCCATGCTGCAACGGCGGCGTCACCGCGACGCCCGACGCTCAGCCTTCGACGAAGCGCACGCGCCGGGTGATCGAGCAGGTCAGCTCGTAGGCGATGGTGCCGGCGGCGTGGGCGACCGCTTCGATCGGCAGCGCCCCGCCCCACAGCACGACGGGATCGCCGGGACGCGCGTCGGGCTGGCCGCGCAGGTCGATGGTCATCAGGTCCATCGACACGCGCCCGACCACCTGGGCCGGGGCGCCGTTCACCAGCACCGGCGTCCCCGCCGGCGCCAGTCGCGGATAGCCATCGCCGTAGCCGACCGCGGCGACGCCGATGCGCATGTCCTCGGGCGTCTCCCAGGTCGCGGAATAGCCCACGCGCTCGCCCTTGCGGATGTCGTTGACCGCCAGCAGCCGGGTCTGGAAGGTCATCGCCGGGCGCAGGTCGAAGTCCGCGGCCGTGCGCCCCGCCACCACCGACATGCCGTACAGCGCGCCGCCCGGGCGCACCCAGTCCCCGTGCGAGCCGGGCCAGCCCAGCACCGCGGCGGAATTGGCCAGCGAGCGCGGCCCCGGCAACCCGCTGGTGGCGTCGGCGAACACCTGCAGCTGCTCGCGCGTCTGGCGGCCGCTGGACGACGCGCCCTCGAATTCGTCCGAGCTCGCGAAGTGGCTCATCAGCACGATCCCGCCGGCCACGCCGCGCGCCGCCGCCAGGCGCGCATGCGCCTCGCGCACCCGTTCCGGCGCGAAGCCGAGGCGGTGCATGCCGGTGTCGATCTTCAGCCAGCAGCGGATCGGCTCGCCGTCGGCCTGCTCGAGCATGTCGAGCTGCGCGGCGTGGTGGACGATGCTGTCCGCGCGCAGGCGGCGCAGCTGGTCGAGGTCCTCCGGCGAATCGAAGCCCGACAGCACCAGCACCGGTTGCGCCAGGCCGAGCGCGCGGATGCGCTGCGCGTCCTCGATCGCAGCCACGCCGAAGGCGTCGGCCTCGCGCAGCGCCGAGACCGCCGTTTCCAGCCCGTGCCCGTAGCCGTCGGCCTTGACCATCGCCATGACCCGGCTGGACGGCGCGCGCGCGCGGATCGCGGCGAGGTTGTGGCGCATGGCGCCGGCGTGGATGGTGGCGGTGATCGGTCGCGACATCCGCGGCATTTTACGGATCGGCCGCCCCCCGACATAGGGCGCGCATGGCCGCTGGAGCGGCGGATCCGCGTATCCCCAGCCGACGGCGACCCGGCGCAATCCGCACCGGCCACCATGGGGAGGCGCCAGTGCAGACCGACGTCCACATCGACCCTTCGGCGACCAGGATCCTGCGGTTCGAGGAGGTCTACCCTGCCCGCGCCGCCCAGGAGCAGGCGGAGAAGCGCAAGCTCGACGCCTTCGGCACGTTCGCCCGCCTCAACCCGCTCAACCGTCCCAAGCCCGACACCGTGCTGCTGTCGAAATGGGAGCTGCGCTACGAGCCGTTCTGGCACGTCGTCGCCCGCCGCGAGGTGGACTACGTCCACGAGGCCACCTACTCGCTGCAGATCACCAACCCGCATGCGCAGCGCGCCGAGATCGCCGGGCGCGGCTTCGAGGTGCTCTCGCCCGGCGGAAAGCCGCGCATCGAGGTGCCGGTGCTGGAAGCCTGCCATCGCAAGATCGACGCGGTGCTCTACCAGGACGGCCTCAAGCGCCAGGTCAAGCCGGCCGCGCTGCAGAGGTACGTCGAGAAGTACAAGGCGGTGGAAGAGCAGCAACTGGGTTGGCAGGGCGCGATCGAGCCCAAGCTTTCATCTGCCGCGGCGATCCAGCTCGCGCTGTCGCGGCTGGCCGCCGAGGCGGTCGACGCGAGCGCCATCCAGGACGACCGCTACAGCTTCGAGAAGCTGTTCCTCTACTACCGCCCCGTGTTCGCGTTCGAGTATGCGTGGAACCCCGCCGGCAGGATCGGCGTGATCGAGATCGACGGGCTGACCGGCGACATCGTGGAAGGCGGCGAATGGTTCCGCGACAAGATCGACCAGGTGATGACGCGCGACATGCTGTTCGACCTCGGCGCGGAGGTCGCGTCGGCCGCGATTCCCGCCGGCGGCATCGCGGTCAAGGTGCTGCACAAGCTCACCCAGTAGCAGCCGATGCCGGAAAGGCGCAGGCGGTCACGCTTGCCTAGGGTTTTCCCGATTGTGCGCGGTGGGGTGCCGGACTAACGTCGACGGCATCGTCCACGGAGGGATTGCCCCGATGCAACGCAGGTCACGCAATCGCTCGAGCCATGGCGCGTCGGCGGTCCCGTCGACGACACGCGCCGTCGCGCGCTGCGCGCACGCGCAGGCGGGGTCCTGCTGACCAGGGAGGACAGGGATGGGCGACGAAACGCACCTGGCCGGCAAGGACCGCATCCTGGAAGACGGCGTTGGCGTCTATCCGGTGGACGAACACGACCTGGCCCTGTTCGAAGCCGCCAGGCAGGACCTGGCGCGCTTGCCGGTCCCGATCCTGCTGCACGACCACGATCCGCATGCGCGACTGTATGTCGCGGCCTTCGATGACAGGGGGAACGATGACATCGACGGCCGTGCGCCTGACACGAGCATCGGGCCGATCGCCGAGCGGATGATGGATGCGGGCGCGACGGGCCAACGCAGCATCATCGCGGGCCATGTCGCGGATGCCGGCACGCAGGCCCCATGGCCCGGACGCACCGGGGACGGCGCGTCCGGTCGCGCGTACGCGCCGTGCATCGAGGAGATGTACGAAAAGCTGGTCCGGCAAGCCCGCGAATGGCGACGGGAGGATCCGCGCGCCCGGATTGGCCTCGCGGGCATCGGCTTCGGCCGTGGCGCCGAGCAGGTGGTGGCGTTTGCGCGACTGGTGCACGAACGCGGGATCCGCGATCCCTCCGATATCCGCCGCGCCGTCGACGACTCCGGCCCTCCCGCGGCCGGTTCCGCCCGGCCGCCGCTCGTGCCGCCGGGGCAGGTCGCGCAGGTCGTCGGGTTGCTGGATCCAGCCGGCGGCGGCGAGCCACGCCAGGACGATCGCCGGCTGCCGCCTTCGGTGATCTCGGGCTTCCAGGTCATCGCCGCGGACGAACTGCGCGGCCCACCCAGGTCCGCCGGCCTGATCGACCCGGGCATGACCGTGGACGGTCGCTTCCTGGCCGTCCTGGCCGCGGGCGCGCACTCGGACATCGGCGGCGGTCATCACCGCAACGGCCTGTCGATCCGCGCGGGCAACCTGCTGCTGGATTACCTCGATGCGCTGGCCGATGCGCCGTTGCTGGAAAAGCGGCCGGAACCGACCGGGCCGGGCGTGAACGTCGTGCACCTGTCCAACGAGGGCATGCTGCTCCAGCGCGTCTGGCGCAAGGTCGACCGCCAGCAGGTCAGCGGCGTGGCGGAAACGCCGGCCCCTGCGCATGCCCGCCGCATCGTGGCCGACTGCCCCAATGCGGAAGCGCGCGACGAGGCGCTGGCGTCGGGCTTCGAGTACCGGCGCGCGGCGATCGGCAAGCCATCGGCCGACGCCGCCCGGCTCGACCCGCCGCTGCGCGTCGATGCCACGGTCCCCGGCCATCCGGACCATGCGCTGCTGGTGCAGGGTGTCGCCGCGACGGGCCGGCTCGAGGACCGGCTGCATCGCGTGCGCGACCTCAGCACCGACCGGCTCGCCACCATCCTGGTCGAGGCGGCCAAGCGCGCCGAGCTGCAGCGGATCGACCACGTCGTGCTCAGCGACACGGGCAGCCACGCCTTCGCGGTCGAGGGCGACCTCGACTCGCCGTTCCGGCGCGTCGCGCGCACGGCCACCAACTCCGCGATCAACACCCCCGTCGGCGACACCCTGGCGCGCATCGGGACGGTCGCGCTCGCTTCCGTCCGCGAACGCCCGCATGGGCGCCCGGACGCATCGCGGCCTGCGACAGGGGACGAGGCACCGGGGGAACGGGATCCGGCCTCCCCGCGCACGCTCACCCGCTAGCGTTCATGCGACGCGGGCGCCAATCGCCGTCAACCGGGCTGCGTGGATCGCGATCCACCGGGTTGCGCGGGATGCTGGCGCTACCTGCCGGCGCCGCTCGAAGCTGCCGGCCCGGCCGTTCGCGCGCCCGTCCCTATTCGAAAGCCCCGATGCTGTCGTGGCTGAGGTTGTCGAAGCGCGTGTATTCGCCGAAGAACTTCAGCTTGACCGAGCCGGTCGGGCCGTTTCGCTGCTTGCCGATGATGATCTCGGCCAGGCCCTTGTCCGGCGAGCTGTCCTTGTTGTAGTACTCGTCGCGGTAGATGAAGATGATCACGTCCGCGTCCTGCTCGATGGCGCCCGACTCGCGCAGGTCGGCCATCACCGGACGCTTGTCGGTGCGGGTTTCCAGCGAGCGGTTGAGCTGCGAGAGCGCGATCACCGGCACGTTGAGCTCCTTGGCCAGCGCCTTGAGCGAGCGCGAGATCTCGGAGATCTCGGTGGCGCGGTTCTCGCTGTTGCCGGGCACGGCCATCAGCTGCAGGTAGTCGATCACGATCAGCCCGAGGTCGTGCTCGCGCTTGAGGCGCCGCGCCTTGGCGCGCAGCACCTCCGGCGACAGCGCCGGGGTGTCGTCGATGAAGATCTTGGATTCCTTGAGCATGCGGATCGCGCTGCTCACGCGGCTCCAGTCCTCGTCCTCGAGCTGGCCGGTGCGCAGCCGGGTGGCGTTGACGCGGCCGTTGGACGAGATCAGTCGCAGCGCCAGCTGGCTGGCCGACATTTCCATCGAGAACACCGCCACCGCCTTCCTGGTCTTGATCGCGGCGTACTCGGCGATGTTGAGCGCGAAGGTGGTCTTGCCCATCGCCGGGCGCGCGGCCAGGATCAGCAGGTCGGTGGGCTGCAGGCCGGCGGTCATCTCGTCGAATTCGGTGTAGCCCGTCGGTATGCCGGTGATGCCGCCGCCGTTGGCGTAACGCGTCTGCAGGACGTCGAAGGCCTCGCCCATCGCCGTGTTGATCGGCACGAAGTCGCTGCGCCCGCGCGCGCCGGCCTCGGCGATCGCGAACACCTGCTGCTCGGCGCTGGCGAGGATCTCGCTGCTGTCGCGGCCGTCGGGCTGGAAGCCGTCGTTGACGATGCCGGTGCCGACCTCGATCAGCTGCCGCAGCACCGCCTTGTCGCGCACGATCTCGGCGTAGGCGGCGATGTTCGCGGCCGACGGCGTGGTGCTGGCCAGCTCGACCAGGTAGGCGCCGCCGGCGACCTGCTCGGACAGCCCCTGCGACTCGAACCACTCGCCCAGGGTGACCGCGTCGTACGGGCGGTTCTTCTCCGCCAGCTCGCGGATCGCGCGGTAGATCAGCTGGTGGTCGCGGCGGTAGAAGTCGTTGTCGACCAGGTGGTCGGCGATGCGGTCAAAGGCGTCCGGCGCCAGCATCAGGCCGCCCAGCACGGCCTGCTCGGCCTCGACGGACTGCGGCGGCACGCGCAACTGCTCGATCCGGGACTCGCTGCCTGGCTGCTGCCCAAAGCGGGGACGTGCGGACATCGTGTGGTCGTGCTCCTGCGTGGCGATGGCAGCGAAGGGGATCAGGTTTCGGTTCTGGCCGGCCATCGTAGCGACCCCGCGCGCAGGGTGTTGCAGACAAGTCTTGGGACATGCTGTGCATAACTCTCGCCGGCGACCGTCTCACCCGTTGCGACGCAACAAAAAAAGCAGGCGCCTCGCGGCGCCTGCTTCGATCGGTTGCGCTGGAGATCAGGCGGCTTCGGGCGCGACGATC
This sequence comes from Luteimonas sp., assembly GCA_035539095.1. Classification (GTDB taxonomy): domain Bacteria; phylum Pseudomonadota; class Gammaproteobacteria; order Xanthomonadales; family Xanthomonadaceae; genus Luteimonas. Next base: position 128,463 of record DATLJE010000008.1, on the reverse strand, counting down.
ACCTTGACCGGGGTCTCGACGTCGGCGTGCAGGTGCACGAGGACCTCGAACTCGCCGGTGTTGCGGAAGGCGCCCTCGCCCATCACCACTTCCGACTTCTCGACCGGCGTGCCGAGCTTGGTCAGCGCCTCGGCGATGTCGCGCGGGCCGACCGAGCCGTACAGCTTGCCCTCGGTGGAAGCGTTGGCGTAGATGGTGACGCTCGCGCCTTCCAGCTTGGCTAGGCGGACGGTGGCCTCGTCGTGCACGGCCTGGGCCTTGGCCTCGTAATCGGCGCGCTTGGCCTCGAACTCGGCGAGGTTGGCGGCCGTGGCCGGCACCGCCTTGCCCTGCGGGACGAGGTAGTTGCGGCCGTAGCCCGGCTTGACCTTGACCTTGTCGCCCAGGTTGCCGAGGTTGGTGACTTTCTGCAGCAGGATCAGTTCCATGGTGTTGCTCCGTATTCGTTAGCGGCGCCTTGCGCCGCAACTTTCAGCTGTCCGAACGGACGGGATTCGCGTTTTGCAGCGCTGGCGAAGGGCTGAAGCCCCGGCTTGAAGCCCTCCCTTTCAAGGGGAGGGTTGGGTGGGGATGGGGTTGGCGGTTGCTTCGATCAACGCAATGTCGCGCCTGACCGAAAACCCATCCCCATCCTTGCCTTCCCCTTGAAGGGGAAGGAAACCGGAGCCTCCCTTCGGGAGGCGGCTTTTTAGACGTTGTGGTTGTCGGTGTACGGGATCAGGGCCAGGAAGCGCGCGCGCTTGACCGCGGTGGCGAGCTGGCGCTGGTAGCGCGACTTGGTGCCGGTGATGCGGCTGGGGACGATCTTGCCGTTCTCGGTCAGGTTCTGGCGAAGGGTGTTGAGATCCTTGTAGTCGATCTCCTTGACGCCCTCGGCGGTGAACTTGCAGTACTTGCGGCGGCGGAAGAACTTGGACATGTCAGGGCTCCTCAGGCGGCTTCGGCGGTGTCGTCGGCAGCGGCTTCGCCGGACTTGCCTTCGTCTTCGTCACGGCGGCGGCGCTCGCCACGCTCGGGCTTGTCGCCCTTTTCGTCCTTGTTCTTCATGATCAGCGACTGCTCGGTGTCGGCCTCGTCGCGGCGCATCACCAGGTGGCGCAGCACCGCGTCGTTGAAGCGGAAGCCTTCGACGAGCTCGTCGAGCACGGCCTGGTCGACCTCGATGTTGAGCAGGACGTAGTGGGCCTTGACCAGGTTGTTGATCGGATAGGCCAGCTGGCGGCGGCCCCAGTCCTCGAGGCGGTGGATCTTGCCGTTGCCGCCCTCGATCAGCGCCTTGTAGCGCTCGATCATGGCGGGCACCTGCTCGCTCTGGTCCGGATGGACCAGGAACACGACTTCATAGTGACGCATGGGTTTTCCTTGTGGATATCGGCCGTCGCCAGGTGGGCGGCGGCCAGGACAGCCCCCCGACGATCCGGCTGGATGCGGTGGGGCAAGGGCTCCCGGCGAACGGGAGCAGGAAATTATGGCAGTTCAAGGACTTGGGGGCAATGGCCACGGTCCTTTCGCCGGGGCGGGCACGTCGCCGTGGCGAGCGCCCAGCCTCGGCGTCGAAGGCGGGTCGCCCGGGGCTGCGGCGCGGCCCGGCCTACTTCTGGCCGGCGATCCAGGCGTCGATGTGCTTCTCCAGCACGTCCAGCGGCACCGATCCGGTCTCCAGGACCGCGTCGTTGTAGGCCCGCAGGTCGAACTTGGGGCCCAGCTCGCGGGAGGCCTTCTCACGGAGTCCGGAGATCTTGAGCTGGCCGATCTTGTAGGCGAGCGCCTGCCCCGGCGTGCCGATGTAGCGATCGATCTCGTTGACCACGTCCTGGCGGGTCTTGGGCGAGTTGTCCATGAAGTACTGGATCGCACGCTCGCGGCTCCAGCCCTGGCTGTGCATGCCGGTATCGACCACCAGCCTGACCGCGCGCCACATGTCGTAGGCCAGCTGGCCCATGCGGTCGTAGGGATCGTCATAGAGGCCCATGTCGTAACCCAGGCGCTCGGCGTACAGGCCCCAGCCCTCGCCGTAGGCAACGAAGTAGGCGGTGCGGCGGAACATCGGCGCGTCCGGCAGCTCCAGCGCGCGGGCGAACTGGAAGTGGTGGCCCGGCACCGCCTCGTGCAGGGTCAGCGGGATCATCTCCCAGGTCGGCCGGGTCTCGGGCTTGTACAGGTTGACGTAGTAGTAGCCGGGGCGGCTGCCGTCGGGGGCGCCGGGCTGGTAGTAGGCGGTGGTCGTGTCGGGGGCGATGTTGTCCGGGATCGGGCGCACACCGTAGGGCAGCCGCGGGATGGTGTGGAAGACCTTCACCAGCTCCGGGTCGATGCGCTTGGCGACCGAGCGGTAGCGCTCCAGTAGGGCCTCGGGCGTCTTCTCGAAGAACTTCGGGTCGGTGCGCAGCCACGCGAAGAACTCGGCCAGCGTGCCCTCGAAGCCGGTCCCGGCCTTGACCTTCTCCATTTCCGCGCGGATCCGCGCGACCTCCTTCAAGCCGATGTCGTGGATCTGCGCCGGCGTGAGATCGGTGGTGGTGTAGTAGCCGGCGAGGTAGGCGTAGTAGTCCGCGCCGTCGGGCAGGTCGGTCACCGCGATGCCGTCGCGGGCGTGCGGCAGGTAGTCGTCGTTGAAGTACGCCTGCAGCGTGCGGTAGGCCGGCACCACCTTGTCGCGGATCGTGCGCCGCGCGTCTTCGACCAGGGTCTTGCGGTCGGCTTCCGCGATTGCGTCGGGGAATTTCGTGAACGGCCGGTAGAACGGGCTCTTCGCGGGGTCGTCGACGACCTGCGCGGCGATCTGCGCCGGCACCCGTTGCATCAGCACCTTCGGAGGCACGTTTCCGGCCTTCACGCCCTCCTCCATCAGCGCGATCGCCTGGTCGACCTGTTCCGGGATCGCCGCCATGCGCGCCAGCCAGTCGCGGTAATCCCTGGCGGTGGCGAACGGCATGATCTCGGCGATGCCGTCGGCGGTCTGCACGCCGCCCTGGTGGCTGATCGGCTGCAGGTAGCCGCGGAAGCGCTGCGCCGCGATCGCGTGCTGCAGTTCCCACTCGAAGGTGTCGTAGTTCAACCGGTCCGCCGCGGCGAGCGCGTCGCGGTCGATCCCGTGCAGTTGCTCCAGCGCGGCGCGATCCTCGGCCTCGCGCCGGTGGATCGCGGCCAGGCTGCGGTCGCTCCAGCGGTCGTTGAAGCGGTTGTCGCCGTTGTAGGTGGCGTTCTCCGGGCTTTCGCGCAGGCCGCGCTCCCATTCGGCGGCGAAGAAGGCATCGAGCTTCTGCCTGGTGGCGGCGTCCGGCGTCGCGGGCGGCGGGGTTTCGACGGCGTGCGCGGCCGTCGCGGGAACGGCTGCCGCGATCAGCGCGGCCAGCAGCAGGCGCTTGAACATGGTGTCTCCCCCAAGGCGGAAGCCGGGGAGTCTAGCGCGGAGGCGTCGCCCGCCGAGGGACGAAGTTGACCCTGATCGCTCAGGCGGCCCGGTCGGCGTCGGTGGTGAAGCTCTCGCCGCAGCCGCATTCGGCGGCCACGTTCGGGTTCTCGAACACGAACTGCTCGTTCAAGCCCTGCTTCACGAAGTCGATCCGGGTGCCGTCCACCAGCGCCAGGCTGTCTGCGTCGACCAGGATGCGCACGCCGTCCTGCTCGAACACGGTGTCGCCTTCGCCCTGCTCGCGGGCCAGGTCGGCCAGGTAGCCCCAGCCGGAGCAGCCGGTGCGACGAACGCCGAAGCGCAGGCCCACGGCCGACGGCTCGGCGGCGAGGAAGCCCTTGACGCGTTCCAGGGCGGCGGGGGCGAGTTCGATGCTCATGGCGTGATTCTAGCGCGGGCGGCTCCGGTAAACTGCAGGGCTCATATCGGCTCGATCCGGCAGGATTCAAGGCATGACCACGGTAAGCGTTGCGCAGGCGCTGGCGGGCAAGGTGCCCGAGGGCGGCGAAGTCACGGTTCGCGGCTGGGTGCGCACCCGGCGCGACTCCAAGGCCGGGCTGTCGTTCGTCAACGTCAGCGACGGCTCGTGCTTCGCGCCGATCCAGGTGGTCGCGCCCAGCACGCTGGCCAACTACGAATCCGAGGTCAGGCGCCTCACCGCCGGCTGCGCGGTGGTCGCGACCGGCACGCTGGTGGCCTCGCAGGGCCAGGGGCAGAGCTTCGAGATCCAGGCCGGATCGGTCGAGGTGGTCGGCTGGGTCGACGACCCGGAAACCTATCCGATCCAGCCCAAGGCGCATTCGCTGGAGTTCCTGCGCGAGGTCGCGCACCTGCGCCCGCGCACCAACCTGTTCGGCGCGGTGACGCGCATCCGCGACTGCCTGGCCAAGGCGGTGCACCGCTATTTCCACGAGCACGGCTACTACTGGATCTCCACGCCCATCATCACCACCTCCGACGCCGAGGGCGCCGGGCAGATGTTCCGCGTCTCCACGCTGGACGTGGCCAACCTGCCGCGCGACGGCAAGGGCGAGGTGGACTTCTCGCGCGACTTCTTCGGCAAGGAGACCTTCCTCACCGTCTCCGGCCAGCTCAACGTCGAGGCCTACTGCCTGTCCCTGAGCAAGGTCTACACCTTCGGCCCGACGTTCCGCGCCGAGAACAGCAACACCACGCGCCACCTGGCCGAGTTCTGGATGGTGGAGCCGGAGATCGCCTTCGCCGACCTGGCCGAGGACGCGCGCGTGGCCGAGGAGTTCCTCAAGTACCTGTTCCGGGCCGTGCTGCACGAGCGCGGCGACGACATGGCCTTCATCGCCGAGCGCGTGCAGAAGGACGCGATCACCCGGCTCGAGGCCTTCGTCAACGCGCCGTTCGAGCGCATCGACTACACCGACGCGGTGGCGCTGCTGCAGCAGTCCGGGCAGAAGTTCGACTTCCCGGTCGAATGGGGCCTGGACCTGCAGACCGAGCACGAGCGCTGGCTGACCGAGGTGCACGTCGGCCGCCCGGTGGTGGTGACCAACTACCCCGAGCACATCAAGGCGTTCTACATGCGCCTGAACGATGACGGCAGGACCGTCGCCGCGATGGACGTGCTGGCGCCCGGCATCGGCGAGATCATCGGCGGCTCGCAGCGCGAGGAGCGGCTGGACGTGCTCGACGCGCGCATGCAGCAGTTCGGCCTGGATCGCGGGCACTATGGCTGGTACCGCGACTTCCGACGCTACGGCACGGTGCCGCACGCCGGCTTCGGGCTGGGCTTCGAGCGGCTGGTGGTCTACGTGTGCGGGCTGTCCAACATCCGCGACGCGATCCCCTACCCGCGTGCGCCGGGCAATGCGGAATTCTGAAGAAGCCGTGATTGGTGATCCGTGATTGGTGATCCGAAACAAGGCGCAGACGCTGCAGCCCTTGTCATCCCGAGCGCTGCGAGGGATCTGCCTTCAGGCGTCGCTCAAAACCGGATCCCTCGCTGCGCTCGGGATGACAGGCAAGGTGCCGCTTTGCCAATCACGAATCACCAATCACGAATCACGACCCTACGATGATCCTGTTCTTCGCCCTGCTCTTCGTCGCCACCGCCATCGCCGGCGCCACCGCGTTCGTGATCTTCTGGCCGCTGGCGCTGGTGCACCTGCGCGACCGCCATCCGGACGTGAAGTCGCGCCTGGGCGAAGGCGCCTTCCTCAAGCCCGGCGCGCTGTGGTGGCTGCTCAGCGGCCGCTACCGGCAGGTGCGCGACCCGCAGTTCACCGGGCTGGCCACGCCGGCGCGGGTGGCGCTGTCGGTGATCATCCTCGGGCTGGCCTGCGGCGGCTTGCTGTGGCTGGCCTCGATCGTGGTGTCGCCATGAGCGCGGGCCACGTCGAGCAGTGGTGGCTGGCGACGCTGGGCCGCACCATCGTGTGGGCGCGGCTGCGCGTGCGCGAGGCCGGCACCGCCGAGGTGCTCGACAGCGACGGCAACACCCTGGTCTACGACAGCGAGGACACCGCGCGATCGATGCTGATGGACGCGGAGTTCGTGGCCTTCGACGGCCTCGACGAGGACGATGCGCTGCAGCGCGGCTTCTCGCTCGCGGAGATCGAACCGCCCGCTGGCGCCGGCGACGACGAACTGCGCGCACGCATGGTGCAGAAGCTGGGCGGAAGCGCCTGAGGCCCGCGTGTACACGCCGCGCGCCTTCGCCGAGACCGACCTTGCGCAGCTGGATGCGCTGTTCGCGCGCGACCCCTTCGCCACCCTCGTCACCGTGCACGACGCCGCGCCGCTGGCCACGCACCTGCCGGTGCTGTACCGCCGCGACGGCGACCGGGTGCTGGTCGAAGGCCACTGGGCGCGCCCCAATCCGCAGGCGCGCCACGACGGCGACGTGCTGCTGGTCGTCCACGGCCCGCACGCCTACGTCTCCCCGGGCTGGTATCCGGACAAGGAGGAACAGGCGCGCGTGCCGACCTGGAACTACGCCGTCGCCCACCTGCACGGCCGCCTCGAGCGCTTCGAGGACGAGGCGGCGCTCGCCGACCTGGTCGCGCGCACGAGCGCCCGCTTCGAGGCCACCGTCGGCGGCGACTGGCGGTTCGAGCACGGACGCGAGGACCATCGCCTGCAGCTGCGCGGCATCATCGGCTTCCGCTTCGTCCCGGCGCGCATCGAGATCAAGTTCAAGCTCAGCCAGAACCATCCCCAGGCCAACCGCCGCGCCGTCGCGTCCGCGCTCGAAGGGCTCGGCGAGCCGGGGCCGGCCGCCATCGCGGCGCTGATGCGCGCGCGCGACCCGTGAAGACACAGGAGTTCCCATGGACCTGAACCTCGACGGCCGCCACGCCCTCGTGTGCGGCGCCTCCGAAGGCATCGGCCGCGCCGCCGCGCACGAGCTGGCCCTGCTCGGCGCAAGCGTCACCGTGCTCGCCCGCCGCGCCGAAGTGCTGCGCGGCGTGGCCGCCGCCCTGCCCCGCGGCGGCGCGCAGGCGCACGACTGGATCGCGGCCGACGTGTCGGACACCGAAGCGTTGCGCGCGCGCGCGCAGGCGCTGGCCGACGCGGCGCCGGTGCACATCCTGGTCAACAACACCGGCGGGCCGCCCGGTGGCCCGGCGCACTCGGCCGACGTCGCGGCCTTTCTCGAGGCCTTCAACCGGCACCTGGTCGCCAACCAGGTGCTGGCGCAGGCGGTGCTGCCGAGCATGCGCGCGGCGCGCTGGGGGCGGATCGTCAACGTGGTCTCGACCTCGGTGAAGGAGCCGATCCCGGGGCTGGGCGTGTCGAACACGATCCGCGGCGCGGTGGCGTCGTGGGCCAAGACGCTCTCGCGCGAACTGGCCGCCGACGGCATCACCGTCAACAACGTGCTGCCCGGCTACACCGAGACCGCTCGGGTCGAGCAGATCGTGCGGAACAAGGTCGCGGCCGAGGGCCGCTCCGAGGACGAGGTGCGCGCTGCGATGCGCGCGGGCGTCCCCGCCGGCCGCTTCGCCACGCCGGAGGAGACCGGCGGCGTGATCGCCTTCCTGTGCTCGCCCGCGGCGGGCTATGTCAACGGCGTCAGCCTGGCGGTGGACGGCGGGCGCATGGCGTCGATCTGAGGGCCCATGCCCGAAGGTCCCGAAATCCGCCGCGCCGCCGATCGCCTGGCCGAAGCCGTGGCGGGGCAGCGGCTGGCGTCAGCCTGGTTCGCGTTCCCCGCGCTCGAGCGCTTCGAACAATCGCTGGTCGGCGCGGTCATCGAGTCGATCACGCCGCATGGCAAGGCCCTGCTGACCCGTTTCGACAACGGCTGGACGCTGTACAGCCACAACCAGCTCTACGGCGTGTGGCGGATCGCCGCGCCCGGCGAGCGCCCCGAGGCTGGCCGCTCGCTGCGCGTGGCGCTGGAAACGCGGCGCCGGGCGATCCTGCTGTACTCGGCCTCGGACGTGGCCATGTGGCGCAGCGACGAGCTGCATGCGCATCCCTTCCTCGCGCGGCTGGGCCCGGACGTGCTCGATCCTTCGCTCGACGAAGCCGCCGTGCTGGCACGCCTGGGCGATCCGCGCTTCGCCGGCCGCTCGCTCGGCGGCCTGCTGCTCGACCAGGGCTTCCTCGCCGGCATGGGCAACTACCTGCGCTCGGAAGTCCTGTTCGCCGCGCGCCTGCGCCCGGAACGGCGGCCGCGCGACCTGCATGCCGGCGAACGCACCGCGCTCGCGCGCGAACTGCTCGCGGTCCCGCGCCGCAGCTACGCCACGCGCGGCATCGGGCACGCCGGCGGCATGCGTGCGGACTACCTGACCGACACCCCGGACGCGTTCCGCTTCCTCGTCTTCGACCGCGAAGGCGAAGCCTGCCCGTCCTGCGGCCATCGCCTCGAGCGGCGCGAGGTCGGCTCGCGCCGGCTGTACCTGTGCCCGCGCTGCCAGCGGTGAACGGGGCGGCCGCCCACGCCGCGCCCACGACCGGTCGACCACGCAGCGGTTAAGCTAGCCGGATGCAGCAGCTTCGCCACTGGATCGACGGCACCGACCGCGACGCGTCCTCCGGGCGCTGGCTGGAGGTGTTCGATCCGGCCACGGGCAAGGCCTATGCGCAGGTCGCCGATGGCGGGCCGGAGGACGTCGACGCCGCGGTCGCGGCCGCGCAGGCCGCGTTCCCGGCCTGGTCGTCGCTGCCCAACGAGGAGCGCGCGCGCTGGCTGGAGAAGCTGGCCGATGCGCTCGAGTCGCGGGTGGACGATTTCGCCCATGCCGAATCGCGCGACGGCGGCAAGCCGTTCGCGCTCGCGCGCGACGTCGAGATCCCGCGCGCGGTGTCCAACCTGCGCTTCTTCGCGCACGCCGCCACCCAGTTCGCCAGCGAGTCGCACCACGGCCAGGCCGGGCTGAACTACACGCTGCGCCAGCCGCTGGGCGTGGTCGCCACGATCTCGCCGTGGAACCTGCCGCTGTACCTGTTCACCTGGAAGGTCGCGCCGGCGCTGGCGGCGGGCAACACGGTCGTTGCCAAGCCTTCGGAAATCACCCCGGTGACGGCGACCATGCTGGCCGGGCTCGCGTCCTCGATCGGATTCCCGAACGGCGTGTTCAACCTCGTGCACGGCACCGGGCCCGGGGCCGGCGAACCGATGGTCGCGCACCCGGGCATCAAGGCGGTGTCCTTCACCGGCAGCACCGCGGTCGGCCGGCGCATCGCCGGCATCGCGGCGCCGATGCTCAAGAAGGTTTCGCTCGAGCTGGGCGGCAAGAACCCGACCCTGGTGTTCGCCGACAGCGACTGGCGCGCGCACCTGGACACCATCGTGCGCTCGGTGTTCCAGAACTCCGGGCAGATCTGCCTGTGCGGCTCGCGCATCCTGGTCGAGCGCGCGGTCTACGCCGAGTTCCGCGACGCGCTGGTCGAGCGCGCGCTGGCGCTGCGCGTGGGCGACCCGATGGACCCCGACGCCCGGATGGGGCCGCTGGTCTCGCAGGCGCATTTCGACAAGGTGGTGGCCGCGATCGCCCGCGCCCGCGAGGAAGGCGGCCGGGTGCTGTGCGGCGGCTCCGCGCTCGATCGCCCCGGCTGGTTCGTCGCACCCACCGTGATCGAGGGCCTCGGCCCGGAATGCGCGAGCAACCGCGAGGAGATCTTCGGGCCGGTCGCGACCCTGCAGCCGTTCGACGACGACAGCCAGGCGCTGGCGCTGGCGAACGCCTGCGACTACGGCCTGGCCGCCTCGATCTGGACCCGCGACCTCAACCGCGCGCATCGCCTGGCCGCCGGCATCCAGGCCGGCATCGTCTGGATCAACTGCTGGCTGATGCGCGACCTGCGCACGCCGTTCGGCGGCATGGGCCAGTCGGGCCTGGGCCGCGAAGGCGGCCTGGAGGCCATGCGCTTCTTCACCGAACCCCGCAACGTAGGCATCGCACTGGCATGAAACGCGCCCTCGACGAACTGCTGCGCAACAACCGCGAATGGGCGCATGGCGTCAGCCGCGAGGATCCGCGCTTCTTCCAGCGGCTCTCGCAGCAGCAGGCGCCCAAGTACCTGTGGATCGGCTGCTCGGACTCGCGCGTGCCCGCGAACCAGGTCATCGGCCTCGCGCCGGGCGAGGTGTTCGTCCACCGCAACATCGCCAACGTGATGGTGCACACCGACCTCAACTGCATGTCGGTGATCCAGTTCGCGGTCGACGTGCTGAAGGTCGAGCACGTGCTGGTCGTCGGCCACTACGGCTGCGGCGGCGTCGACGCGGCGCTCAACGGGCTGCGGATCGGGCTGGCCGACAACTGGATCCGCCACGTCGGCGACGTAGCGCAGAAGCACGCCGCACTGCTGGAGCGATTCGCGCCCGACCAGCGACGCGACCGCCTGTGCGAGCTCAACGCCATCGAGCAGGCCGAGAACGTGTGCCTGACCACGGTGGTGCAGGACGCCTGGGCGCGCGGCCAGAAGCTGTCGGTGCACGGCTGGGTCTACAGCCTGCTCGACGGCTGCGTGCGCGAGCTGGGCATGGACGTGGACTCGGCCCGGGCCTTGGTGCCGGCCTACGAGCACGCGCTCGCGAACCTGCGCGGCCGCCTGGAGGCGAACGGATGAGCGTCGTCCGCACCGATGCCGCGCCCAGGCCGGTCGGCGCCTACCCGCACGCGCGCCGCGTCGGCGACCTGCTGTTCCTGTCCGGCATCGGCCCGCGCGAGCCGGCCACGGACGCCATCCCGGGCAACGAGTACTTCGCCGACGGCCGCGTCCGCGCCTACGACATCGCCGCGCAGGCGCGCGCGGTGTTCGCCAACGTGCGCACGGTGCTCGAGGCCAGCGGCGCGCGCTGGGAGGACCTGGTGGACGTGACCGTCTACCTCACCGACATGGCGCGCGACTTCAAGGCCTACAACGCCGCCTGGGCCGAGCATTTCCCCGATCCCGACACCGCGCCCTGCCGCACCACCCTGGGCATCACCGCGCTGCCGACGCCGATCGCGATCGAGCTCAAGTGCATCGCCTGCGTCCGGCTGGCCGCGCAAGGAGATCCGACATGAGCCTGCCCGCCCCGCTCGACCTGCAAGCCTGGATCGAGGAGCACCGCCACCTGCTCAAGCCGCCGGTGGGCAACAAGTGCATCTACGCCGGCGACTTCATCGTGATGGTGGTCGGCGGCCCGAACGCGCGCACCGACTACCACTGGGACGAGGGCCCGGAGTGGTTCTACCAGCTCGAGGGCGAGATGGTGCTGCGCATCCAGGAAGACGGGAAGCCGCGCGACATCCCGATCCGCGCCGGCGAGATCTTCCTGCTGCCGCCGCGCGTGCCGCACTCGCCGCAGCGCATGCCCGATTCGATCGGCCTTGTGATCGAGCGCAAGCGCCTGCCGCACGAGGATGACGGCCTGCTGTGGTTCTGCGAGCAGTGCAACCACAAGCTGTACGAGGAGTACTTCTTCCTGCATGACATCGAGAAGGACTTCCCGCCGGTGTTCGAACGCTTCTATGCCTCGCGCGACCACCGGACCTGCAAGCAGTGCGGCCACCTGAACCCGGCGCCGGCCAAGTACGAATTCCCCGACACCTGAGCGACGCGCGACGGGCCCCGCATGCTGCGCTCGCTGCTCTCGCTCAAGCCGCTGGACGTCCCGGTCCGGGTCGCGTTGCGCAACGCCGCGGCGATCGTCGCGCCGCTCGCGCTCGGGCTGGCGATCGACCAGGTGCCCGCCGGGCTGGCGGTGTCCACCGGCGCGCTCAATACGATGTTCACCGACCAGCCGGGACCCTACCGGCTGCGGATGCAGCGGATGCTGCTGGCGGCGCTGGCGGCGGGGGCGTCGGCGCTGGCGGGCATCCTGATCGGCGACAACACGCCGCTCATGCTCGTCGCAACCCTGGCGGTCGCGTTCTGCGGCGGCATGCTGGTGGCGCTGGGCCCGATGGCCGCGCGGGTGGGCCTGAGCAGCCTGATCGTCCTGCTCATCACCGCCAGCATGGGGATCGCGCCGGCGAACGCGCCCGGCGTGGCCGCGCTGGTCTTCGCCGGCGGCGCGCTGCAGACGCTGTTCGCGATCGCCGCGTGGCCGCTGCAGCGCTACCGGCCGGAACGCTTCGCGCTGGCGGAAGTGCTGGAACAGCTGGCGTCCACCGCCCGCAGCCGCCCGGACGCCTCGCAGCGACCGGCGGTCTCGCAGGCGGCGCTCGACGCGCTGGTGCTGCTGCACGGCGAGTACCGCTCGCGCGGCGCGGCGATGCGCGCGTTCCGGATCATCGCCGAGGTCTGCGAGCGCGCGCGGATCGACCTGCTCGCGCTGAGCGACCTGCACGCGCGGCTGGAAGCCGCCGCCGCGCGCGTGCGTATCGCGGCGCTGCTCAACCATGCGGCGGCGGTCTTCGAGGGCCTCGCCGGCGTCATGCGCAGCACCCAGCCCGACCCGGGGCTGGGGCGCGCGGTGGCCGCGTTCGGGGCGCAGGTCGACGCCCTTCCGCCCGAAGCGGACGCTTTCGCCCCGGCCGACGAGCGCCTGCTGCGCATCGCGCAGGCGCGCGCGGAGAGTCTCGCGGGCCAGTTGCGCTCGCTGCAGCGCAACTCGGAGACCGCGAGCAGCCGCGGCGAGGCGCAGGCGCAGCGCGTCGAGGCACGGCTGCCGGCCGCGCTGCAGCCCGGCGCGCCGCTCCTGACGCTGCGCGCGAACCTGGGGGCCGGCTCGGTGGCCTTCCGCCACGCGGTGCGGTGCGCGGCCTGCGTGGCGTTCGCGCTGGCGGCCGAGCGTTCGCTGCGGATCCCGCACGGCGTGTGGATCCCGATGACGGCGGCGATCGTGCTCAAGCCCGACTTCGGCGGCACCCTGCGCTTCGGCGTGCTGCGCGTGGCCGGCACCCTCGCCGGCCTGGTGCTGGCGTCGCTGCTGGCGCACTACGCGATGGGCGACGTCGTGCTGCGGCTGCTGCTGCTGGCGGCGCTGTGCGTCGGCTTCCGGCTGACGGTGCAGGCCAACTACGGCCTGGGCGTGGCCATGCTGACCGGCATGGTGGTGGTGCTGCTGTCCTTCGAAGGCATGGCGCCGGCCGACGCGATGCAGGCGCGCGTGGTCGCCACCCTGGCCGGCAGCGCGCTGGCGCTGGTGGCGTACGCGCTGTGGCCGACATGGGAAGGCCGGCGCATGCGCACCACGCTGGCCGCGCTGGTCGACGCCTACCGCGTGCACCTGGACGCGGTGCTCGACGGACGCATGCAGGACCTGTTCGAGACCCGCGCGGCCGCGCGGCGCGCGCGCACCAACGCGCAGGCTTCGCTCGAACGGCTGCGCGGCGACCCGCGCAGCCGTCGCGACGCGCACCTGCTGGCCAGGGCCGAATCGCTGCTGGCCAACGCCAGCCGCCTGGTCCGCGCCAGCGTCGCGCTGGAAGCGCTGCTGCACGACGGCGCCGGCCTGCCGCACCGCGAGGAGCTGGCGATCTTCGCCCGCCACGCCGACCACGCGCTGGCCGGGATCGCCGCCGCCCTGCGCGAGGCGCGACCGCCGCAGGTCGCGTCGCTGCGCCCGGCGGAACGGCGGCTGGCCGAAGCGCTGCTGCCCACGCCCGAAACCGTCGACGCGGTCGCGCTCGCCGCCGCCGACGCCTGCGACCGCATCGCCGACAGCGTCGACACGCTCGCCCACCTGCTGCGCGACCCCGCCGTGCCGGCGCAGGCGCCCGCCGCGTAAACTCCCCCCATGCTCAAGATCGACATCCACGCCCACTACCTGCCGCGCGACTGGCCGGACCTGGCGAAGAAGTACGGCGACGACCGCTTCCCGGTCATCCACCACACCGACGACGGCCGCCACCGCATCTACAAGGACGGCAGGTTCTTCCGCGAGATCTGGTCCAACACCTGGGAGCCGCGGGAACGCATCGACGAGTACGCGCGCTTCGGCGTGCAGGTGCAGGTGATCAGCACCGTGCCGGTGATGTTCAGCTACTGGGCGAAGGCGCACCAGGCGCTGGAACTGCACGCCGCGCTCAACGACCACATGGCCGAGACGCTGCGCGCGCACCCGCGCCACTACGCCGGCATCGGCACGGTGCCGCTGCAGTCGCCGCGGCTGGCGGTGCAGGAGCTGGAGCGCTGCATCGACCAGCTCGGCCTGCAGGGCGTGCAGATCGGCTCCCACATCGGGCAATGGAACCTCGACGCACCGGAGCTGTTCCCGTTCTTCGAGGCCGCCGCCGACCTCGGTGCGGCGATCCTCGTGCATCCCTGGGACATGATGGGCGCCGAGTCGATGCCCAAGTACTGGCTGCCCTGGCTGGTCGGCATGCCGGCCGAGCAGTCGCGCGCGGCCTGCTGCCTGGTGTTCGGCGGCGTGCTGGAGCGGCTGCCGAAGCTCAAGGTGTGCCTGGCGCACGGTGGCGGCAGCTTCCCCTACACCATCGGGCGCATCGAGCATGGCTTCAACATGCGCCCCGACCTCGTGGCCACCGACAACCCGCGCAACCCGCGCGAATACCTCGATCGCCTGTACTTCGACTCCTGGGTGGCAGACCCGCGCGCGCTGCGCTACCTGCTCGACACCTGCGGCGTGGAGCGGGTGATGCTGGGCACCGACTATCCCTTCCCGCTCGGCGAGCAGCAGCCCGGCGCCGGCATCGACGCGCTGGACCTGGACGAAGCCGGCAAGGCGCGGCTGTTCCACGGCACCGCGCTGGAATGGCTGGGGCTGCCGGCGTCGCGGTTCGCGTAGTGCGAGGCGGTCTTTGCCACGGATTCGCGCGGATGGGCACGGATAGGGCCAAAGCCGGGCGTTCGTTGAAGTGCGCCGACTCGTCATTCCGGGGGAAGCCGGACCCGGGAACCTTGCCTTGTTCCGCATGAGAGCCACCGGGTTCCCGCTTCCACGGGAATGACACCGGGCGGATCGAAACCACCCCCATAAAACGCTTTATCCGTGTTCACCCGTGTTGATCCGTGGCAAAAAAATGACCGAACCCGACAACAAAGACGACACCCACGCCCGGTCCCTCGACGCCGCCGACCCGCTGCGCGACCTGCGCGGCGAGTTCCTGATCCCTCTGCACGAGGGGCGCGAGCAGGCCTACTTCTGCGGCAACTCGCTCGGCCTGCAGCCGAAGTCCGCGCGCGCGCACGTCGAGGAAGTGCTGGACAAGTGGGCGCACGAGGCCGTCGAAGGCCACTTCACCGGCCAGGCGCAGTGGATGCCCTACCACGAGCTGGTGCGCGACGGGCTGGCGCGGGTGGTCGGCGCGCAGCCGCCGGAAGTGGTGGCGATGAACTCGCTCACCGCCAACCTGCACCTGATGCTGGTGAGCTTCTACCGGCCCACGCGCGAGCGGCCCGCGATCCTGATGGAGGCCGGCGCGTTCCCGTCCGACCGCTACGCGCTCGAGTCGCAGGTGCGCTTCCACGGCTTCGATCCGGCCACCGACCTGATCGAGCTGGCGCCCGACGAGCCCGACGGCACCTTCTCGATGGCCGCGATCGAGGACGCGATCGCGCGGCACGGCCCGCGCTTGGCCACGATCGTGTGGCCAGGCGTGCAGTACCGCAGCGGCCAGGCCTTCGACCTCGGCGAGATCGCCCGCCTGGGCCACGCCGCAGGCGCGGTGGTCGGCTTCGACCTCGCGCATGCGGTCGGCAACCTGCCGCTGCGGCTGCACGACAGCGGCGCCGACTTCGCGGTGTGGTGCCACTACAAGTACATGAACGCCGGGCCGGGCGCGGTGGCCGGCTGCTTCGTGCACGAGCGCCATGCGCGCAGCGACCGCCCGCGCTTCGCCGGCTGGTGGGGACACGAGCAGGCCTCGCGCTTCCGCATGGGGCCGGCGTTCGCGCCCACGCCGGGCGCCGACGGCTGGCAGCTGAGCAACCCGCCGATCCTCGGCCTGGCGCCGCTGCGCGGCGCGCTGGAGCTGTTCGACCGCGCCGGGATGGCGGCGCTGCGGGCGAAATCCGAGCGCCTGACCGGCTACCTGGAAGCGCTGATCCGCGAGCGGCTGGCCGACACGCTGCAGGTCGCCACCCCGCGCGAGCCGCAGCGCCGCGGCGCCCAGCTGTCGCTGCGCGTCGTGCGCGGCCGCGGCCTGACCGGGCGCGAGGCCGGCCGCTCGCTGTTCGACTTCCTCGCCGCGCAGGGCGTGCTCGGCGACTGGCGCGAGCCCGACGTGATCCGCATCTCGCCGGCGCCGATGTACAACACGCACGCGGACGTACTGCGGTTCGTGCGGGCGGTGGAGGGGTGGCGGGAATGACGACGAGACGGACCATCGATGACCCATAGCCCTTCCAGATCGCTCACCATCATCGGCGCCGGCCTTGCCGGCGCGCTGCTGGCCACCCTGCTCGCCCGCCGCGGCTGGCGGGTGGAGGTGTTCGAGCGTCGCGGCGATCCGCGGCTGCACGGCTATGCCGGCGGGCGCTCGATCAACCTCGCCCTGGCCGAGCGCGGCCTGCACGCGTTGCGCCAGGCCGGGCTGGACGAGCCCGTGCTCGCGCAGGCGGTGATGATGCGCGGGCGCATGGTGCACCCGCTGCACGGGCAGCCGCAGCTGCAGCGCTACGGCCGCGACGACAGCGAGGTGATCTGGTCGGTCAGCCGCGGCGAGCTCAACGTCACCCTGATCGAGGCCGCGGAAGCCGCGGGCGCCACGCTGCACTTCGACCGCGGCCTCGAGCACGTCGACTTCGACGCGCGCGTCGCCACCTACCGCGGCGACCGCGCCCTGCACAGGCATCCGTTCCAGGCGCTGCTGGGCTGCGACGGCGCCGGCTCGACGCTGCGCGCGCAGATGGCCGCGCGCACGCCGCTGGGCGAGCGCACCGAATGGCTCGACCACGGCTACAAGGAACTCGAGATCCCGCCCGCGCGCGACGGCGGCTTCCGCATCGAGCCCAACGCGCTGCACATCTGGCCGCGCGGGCGCTACATGTGCATCGCGCTGCCCAACGACGAGAAGACCTTCACCGTGACCTTGTTCATGTCGCTGCATGCGGACGGCAGCGGCGATCCGGACTTCGATTCGATCGCCGGCGCCGCGGACGCGCGCGCCCTGTTCGAGCGCGACTTCGCCGACGCGCTGCCGCTGATCCCGGAACTGGAGCAGGATTTCGAGGCCAACCCGACCGGCACCCTGGCCACGCTGTACCTGGACCGCTGGCGACTGGGCGGCGACGCGGTGCTGCTGGGCGACGCCGCGCACGCGATGGTGCCGTTCCACGGCCAGGGCATGAACTGCGCGTTCGAGGACTGCGTCGCGCTGGCGCGCTGCCTCGACGCCGATGGCAGCCTGGCCGATGCCTTCGCCGCCTTCGAGGCCGAGCGCAGGCCCAACGCGATGGCGATCCAGCAGATGGCGCTGGAGAACTACATCGAGATGCGCGACCTGGTCGACGATCCGGGCTTCCTGCTGCAGCGCGAGCTGGAGCGCAGGCTGCAGGAGCGCCATCCGGGCCGGTTCGTCCCCCACTACGCGATGGTGACCTTCATGCGCATCCCGTACGCAGTCGCGCTGGAGCGCAGCGAGGTGCAGCGCGGGATCCTGGTCGAGGCGACGCGCGGGCGGGCATCGCTCGACGGCGTCGACTGGTCGGCGGTGGACGCGGAGGTCGAGCGGAAACTGGCGCCGCTGGCGGATGGTGCATGACCGCGCGCGGTCGCATCTTCTGCGACGTCGTCGTCGCATGCTGCGTGCCTGGCAGGAACGGGGGAAGTCATGACCGGCCTGCGCCGCGGCCCGCGGTCCTCCCGCCTGCCGATGCGGAACCAGCCGCTCATGCAGCGCCGCGTCTAAGCGCTCGCGGCTGAAGCCGCTCCCACGAGAGCCAACGCCACGCCATGCCCGCCAGCTTCCTGTTCTACGACCTCGAGACCTTCGGCGCCGATCCGCGCCGCAGCCGCATCGCGCAATTCGCGGCGATCCGCACCGATGCCCGGCTGGTGGAGGTCGACGAGCCGATCAGCTTCTTCGTCAAGCCCGCGGACGACCTGCTGCCCTCGCCCGCCGCCACCATGGTCACCGGCATCGCGCCGCAGGACGCGCTGTGCGACGGCGTCGGCGAGGCCGAGGCGTTCGCCCGCATCTTCGAGGAGATGGCCCGGCCGGAAACCTGCACGCTGGGCTACAACTCGCTGCGCTTCGACGACGAGTTCGTCCGCAACGGGCTGTTCCGCAACTTCCGCGACCCCTACGAGCGCGAGTGGCGCGGCGGCAACTCGCGCTGGGACCTGCTCGACGTGATGCGGCTGGCGCACGCGCTGCGGCCGGACGGCATCGAGTGGCCGAAGCGCGAGGACGGGGCGACCTCGTTCCGGCTCGAGCACCTCGCGGCGGCCAACGGCGTGCGCATCGGCGACGCGCACGAGGCGCTGTCGGACGTGCGCGCGCTGATCGGCCTGGCGCGCCGGCTCCGCGGCGCGCAGCCGCGGCTGTGGGACCACGCGCTGCGCCTGCGCGACAAGCGCCACGTCGGCGCGCTGCTCGACCACGTCGCGATGGCGCCGGTGCTGCACGTGTCGCAGCGCTATCCGGCCGCGCGCCTGTGCGCGGCCGCGGTGCTGCCGCTCGCGCGGCACCCGCGCATCGACAGCCGGGTGCTCGTGTTCGACCTCGACAGCGAGCCCGACGCCCTGCTCGACCTCGAGCCCGAGGCGATCGCCGACCGCCTGTACGTGCGCGCCGCCGACCTGCCCGAGGGCGAGTCGCGGATCCCGCTCAAGGAAGTGCACCTGAACCGCTGCCCGGCGCTGATCGAATGGGCGCACCTGCGCGAGCCGGACTTCCTGCGGCTGTCGATCGATCCGGCGGTCGTGATGCGCCGGGTCGAGCGCCTGCGCGCGGCCGGCCCGGCGCTGGCGGAGAAGGTGCGGCGCGTGTTCGCCACCGAGCGCGCGCGCGAGCCGGCCGATGTCGACGCCTCGCTCTACGACGGCTTCATCGGCGACGGCGACAGGCGCCGCTGCGCCGACGTGCGCGCCACGCCGCCGCCGGCGCTGGGCGCGCGCGACTTCGGCTTCCAGGACCCGCGCCTGGCCGAGCTGCTGTTCCGCTACCGTGCGCGCAACTGGCCGGACACGCTGTCGCAGGGCGAGCGCGAGCGCTGGGACGACTATCGCCGCCACCGGCTGGCCGAGGACTCGGGCCTGTCCGAAGTCACCTTCGAGCAGTTCGACGCGCAGGTCGGCGCGCTGCGGGCGGAGCATGCGGGCGACGGCGCCAGGCAGGCGCTGCTCGACCGCCTGCAGGACTGGGGCCTGCAACTGCGCGCTTCCCTGTAGGAACGCCCCATGGGCGCGATCGCAAGTTCGCCCGCAAACCATCGCGCCCAAGGGGCGCTCCTACAATGGCGGCCATGACGACCTATTTCACCGACAAGAGCCTGAAGTTCCTGCGCGGGCTGGCGCGCCACAACGAGCGCGCCTGGTTCCTGGCCCACAAGGCCGACTACGAAACCCACGTGCGCGCGCCGTTCCAGGCGCTGCTGTCCGACCTGCAGCCCGACCTGCACGTGGTCAGCGCGCACTTCCGCGCCGAGCCCAGGACCGTGGGCGGCTCGCTGTTCCGGATCCAGCGCGATACCCGCTTCGCCAGCGACAAGACGCCGTACAAGGGCTGGCAGGGCGCGCGGCTGTTCCACGAGCGCTCCAAGCAGGTGCCCGCGCCGTCGTTCTACCTGCACCTGCAGCCCGGCAACTGTTTCGTCGGCGCGGGCCTCTGGCATCCGGAGACCGCCACCCAGCGTCGCGTCCGCCAGTTCATCGTCGACAACCCAGGCAGCTGGAAGGCCGCGGCGCACGCGTCGGCGTTCCGTCGCCGTTTCGGGCTGGAGACCGACGAGATGCTGGTGCGTCCGCCGCGCGGGTTCGACCCGGCCTTCGAGTTCATCGACGACCTGCGCCACAAGAACTTCGTCGCCTCGCGCGCGATCGAGGACGCGGTGATGCTGGGGCCGAAGCTGCGGCAGGTGCTGGCGAAGGACCTGGCGGCGCTGGGGCCGTTCGTCGATTACCTGTGCGCGGCGCTGGACCTGGAGTTCTGACCTGCGGCTCGTTCGGTCCCTGGATTCGCCTTGTGCGCGCTCCTCCAATCCCGGGCTCGCTGTAGGAGCGCCCCCTTGGGCGCGACCGCTTTCGCCGGGAAAGCCGATCGCGCCCAAGGGGCGCTCCTACAAGGGCGCGGTGGCTACAATCACATCCACGCCATCGGGACGCGGACGATGAAGAAGTGGATCTGGCTCGTTGCGGCGGTCGTGGTCGCCCTCCTCGCCTGGACGGCGGCGGGACCGTACATGACCGTGCATGCGATCCGCGACGCGATCGAGGCGCGCGACAGCGCCGCGCTGGCGCGGCAGGTCGACTTTCCCGCGCTGCGCGGCAGCCTCAAGGCGCAGCTCGGCGACCGCATCGCGCGCGAGGCCGGCGCGCAGGCACAGGACAATCCCTTCGCCGCCTTCGGCCTCGTCGTCGCCAACGGCCTCGCCGGCGGGCTGGTGGACGCGATGGTCACGCCCGCGGGGCTGGGCGCGATGATGGAAGGCCGCAAGGTCTGGGACCGCGCCACCGGGCTGCCGCCTCCGGGCAGCGACGACGCGCTCGCGTCACCGCGCGAGCGCCCGCTGCACGATGCCGAATACCGCTTCGAGTCGCTGTCGCGCTTCACCGCCACGGTGCGTGACGACCAGGGGCGGCCGGTGGTGTTCGTGATGACGCGCAGCGGGCTGCGCTGGCGGCTGTCCGACATCCGCCTGCCGCTGTAGGGACACACGTCCCTGTGGGAGCGGCTTCAGCCGCGAACCTTTCCCGTCCATGCCCAGGCAGGCAAAAGCTCGCGGCTGAAGCCGCTCCCACGAGGCCTGCGTCAGGGATTCGACACCCCGTGCGGCACATGCCCGGTCGCCACGTGCCGGCGCGCCGAATCGATGTTGTGCAGCGAATCGTCGAAGAAGATGTCGGCGCCGAACGCGTCCAGGAACGGGCCCTTGGCGCGACCGCCGAGGAACAGCGCCTCGTCCAGCCGCACGCCCCACTCGCGCAGCGTGCGGATCACCCGCTCGTGCGCCGGCGCCGAGCGCGCGGTGACCAGCGCGGTGCGGATCGGCGAGCCCTCGCCCGGCGGATAGGCGGCCTGCAGCCGGTGCAGCGCATCGAGGAAGCCGCGGAACGGCCCGCCCGACAGCGGCTCGCGCGCGCGCTCGCGCTCGTGGCGGTGGAAGGCTTCGATGCCGCCTTCCTGCGAGACCCGCTCGCCCTCGTCGTCGAAGATCACCGCATCGCCATCGAAGGCGATGCGCAGCTGGTCGTGGCGGTGCACCGGCGCCTTCGCCGGCAGGATGGTCGCCGCGGCGATGCCGTTCTCCAGCGCGCGCCGCACCGACTCGGGATTGGCCGACAGGAACAGCTGCGCACCGAACGGACGGATGTACGGCCAGGTCGGCGCGCCCGAGGTGAAGGTCGCGCGCGCGATCGCCAGCCCGTGGTGCTGGATCGAATTGAACACTCGCAGGCCGGTGTCCGAAGAATTGCGCGACAGCAGGATCACCTCCACGCGCGGCGCGTCGGCCGGCGCGCCTTCGTTGAGCGCGAGCAGCTTGCGCACCAGCGGGAAGGCGATCCCGGGCTCGAGCACCTCGTCCTCGCGGCTGCGCTGGTGCGCCGCGTAGGCGTCGATGCCCTGCGCCTCGAACAGCCGGTGGCTGTCCTCGAGGTCGAACAGGGCGCGCGAGGAGATCGCGACGATCAACGGATCGGGGGCGGCTTCGGGCATGCCGCTATTGTGCCGCGAACCCGTCGCAGCCGCCGCGACGGGCGGCGCGCGGGGTGGAAGCGTCCGCGCGTCCGCGGCATGATCGAACGCCCCCTGGCCGTGCGAACCACGCGATGACGATCCCCGCCCGCTTCCGCGCCTTCCGCATCCACGACGATGGCGCCGGCTATCGCAGCGGCATCGAGCAGGTCGCGCTCGACGATCTCGCGCCGGGCGAGGTCGTGGTCCAGGCCGTGCATTCCTCGGTGAACTTCAAGGATGCGCTGGCCGGCACCGGCAAGGGCAGGATCTTGCGCCGGTTCCCGCTGGTGGGCGGCATCGACGTCGCCGGCCACGTGGTCGCGTCCACCGATCCGGCCTTCCGCGAGGGCGACGCGGTGCTGGCCACCGGCTCGGGGCTCAGCGAGACCCGCGACGGCGGCTATTCCGAGTACGTGCGGCTGGAGTCGCGCTGGACGATCGCCCTGCCCGCGGGGCTGTCGCTGCGCGAGGGCATGGTGCTGGGCACCGCCGGCTTCACCGCGGCGCTGGCGCTGCTGCGGATGGAGGAGAACCGGCAGTCGCCCGGGCTCGGCCCGCTCGCGGTGACCGGCGCCACCGGCGGCGTCGGCTCGCTCGCGGTCGACATCTTCAGCCGCGCCGGCTACGCCGTGCACGCGATCAGCGGCAAGGCCGACCATGCCGCTTACCTGAAGGACATCGGCGCCAGCGAGGTGCTCGGGCGCGACGCGCTGGCGTCCGCGCGCCCGCTGGAATCGACCCGCTTCGGCGGTGGCCTGGACAACGTCGGCGGCGCCATGCTCGCCAGCCTGCTCGCGCAGACGGCGCCCTACGGCAACGTCGCCAGCGCCGGCCTGGCCGCCACCCACGACCTGCCGGCCACGGTGATGCCCTTCATCATCCGCGGCGTCTCGCTGCTGGGCGTGGCTTCGGCCGGCACCGCCCGGGACATCCGCGACGAGGTCTGGCGCCGCCTGGCCTCGGACTGGAAGCCGCGCCACCTCGACCGCATCTGCACCCGCGAGGCAACCCTGGAGCAGCTGCCGGAGGTGTTCGCGACCATGCTGGCCGGGGGCTCGGTCGGGCGCACCCTGGTCACGTTCCCGGGCGCCTAGGCGCCGCCGGCGATCGCGGCGCTTGCGGCTTGGCAGGCCCCGGCTACAATCTTGTCGCTTCCAACGGGGATCCACATGGCGCGCATTCTCATCGTCGACGATTCGCCCTCGCAGCTGATGGGCATCCGCCGCATCGTGGAGAAGCTCGGCCACGAGGCGCTGACCGCGGAAGACGGCGCCGCGGGCGTCGACGCCGCCAGGCGCGAGCTGCCCGACCTGATCCTGATGGACGTGGTGATGCCGAACCTCAACGGCTTCCAGGCCACCCGCTCGATCACGCGCGAGCCGACCACGAAGCACATCCCGGTCGTGCTGGTCACCACCAAGGACCAGGACACCGACCGCGTCTGGGGCATGCGCCAGGGCGCGAAGGCCTACCTGACCAAGCCGTTCTCCGAGGCCGAGCTCGCCGACACGATCTCCAGCATGCTCGGGGCCGCGCCTGCCCCGCCGCCGCCGACGGCGGCCTAGCGCGCGCTACTCGCGCCGCCAGTCGCTGGCGAACGCCTCGCGGATCTTCTCGTAGGCCTGCCGCTGCTTGATGTCGTGCGGCGTCGGCGCCTGCACTTCCAGTTCGACGATCTGGTCGCCCGCACCGCCCGCGATCCCGCTGCCGGGCAGGCCGCGGCCGCGCAGGCGCAGCTTGCGGCCGGCTTCCGAATCGGCCGGGATCTTGAGCTCCACCTTGCCGCCGAGCGTGGGCACGCTCACCGTCGCCCCGAGCGCCGCTTCCCACGGCGCCACCGGCAGGGTGTAAATGATGTTGCGGCCGTCGACCTCGAACTGCGGATGCGCGGCGTACTCGATCTCGAGCAGCAGGTTGCCGCCGTTGCGCCCCTGCCCGGCCAGGCGGATCACCTGCCCGGGCTTGATGCCCTTGGGGATGCGCACCTCGAAGGTCTTGCCGTCCAGCCCGACGCGCACGCCGTCGCCGCGGTACACGGCTTCGAGCGAAACCGCCAGGCGCGCGCGCAGGTCGCCGCGCGCGGCGCCGCGCGCCTGCTGCGGGCCGTAGCCCGCGCCCGCCGGCTGGCGCCGGAACAGGCTTTCGAAGAAATCGCTGAAGCCGCCGCCGGCGCCGCCGCCGGCGAAGATCTCGTCGAAGTTGAAATCGCCGCCACCGTCGCCGTAGCCATAGCCGCCGGGTGGCGGCTGCACCTCGTCGCCGGGACGGTAGCCGCGCGTGCGCAGCTGGTCGTAGGCGGCGCGCTTCTGCGGGTCGCGCAGCGCCTCGTACGCCTCGTTGACGGCCTTGAACTTCTCCTCGGCGCCCGCCTCCTTGCTGACGTCCGGGTGGTACTTGCGCGCCAGCCGGCGGTAGGCCGTCTTGATCTCGGCGTCGCCGGCGCTGGGCTCGACGCCCAGGATGTCGTAGTAATCCTTGAACTGCATCGTGATGGTTGCTCCAGCGACGACGGCCCGCGGCGTTGCCGCCGCGGGCCATGGTCCAGCCTGCCGCCCGCGGGGACGGTAAAGCTTACTGCACGGTCGGCGCGGCGACCTGGATCCGGCGCGGCGCGGTCTCGGCCTTCTTCGGGATGCTCACTTCCAGCACGCCGTTGCCGCCGCTGGCGACGATGCCCTCGGCGTCGGCACTGTCGGGCAGCGCGAAGCGGCGATGGAAGGCGCCATGACGGCGCTCGGCGCGCGAATAGCGCGCATCGCCGGCGGCGACGGCCGGCTTGCGCTCGCCCTTGATCGTGAGGATGCCCTTCTCCATCTGCACCTCGATCTCCTGCGGGTCGATGCCCGGCAGGTCGGCGCTGATGACGAAGCGGTCGGCTTCCTCGCGGATGTCGACCGGCGGCAGCCACTGCGACGACGGATCGTTCGCGCCTGCGGCAAGGTCGTGGAGCCGGCGCGCGGGCCACTGCCGGTAATGGATGATGCTCATGCTGCTACCTCGGGTTCCTGGGCGGCCCCACGGCCGCGATGGCGACGAGGTAGGTGCGCGGGCGCGGATTTCAAGCCTTGACGCCGCCTTTCCCCGCCGGGCATAGACTGCGTTCACTTCCACCGGAACCATCCCATGCCCATCCAACCCGGCGACCGCATCCCCGAAGCCAGGCTCCAGCACATCCAGGACGGCGTCGAGATCATCGACACGCCCACCCTGTTCGAAGGCAGGAAGGTCGCCCTGTTCGCCGTCCCCGGCGCGTTCACGCCGACGTGTTCGGAGAAGCACCTGCCCGGCTTCATCCAGCACTTCGACGACTTCCGCGGCCGTGGCATCGAGGTCGCGTGCATGGCCGTCAACGATCCGTTCGTGATGCAGGCCTGGGGCCAGAGCCAGCACGCGCCCGAAGGCCTGCTGATGCTGGCCGACGGCAACGGCGAGTTCGCGCGCGCGCTCGGCCTGGAGATGGACGCCAGCGCCTACGGCATGGGGATGCGCGCCAAGCGCTTCTCGCTCTACGCCGAGGACGGCGTGGCGAAGATCGTCAACGTCGAGGCGCCGGGCGAGTTCCGCGTGTCCTCCGCCGAGCACCTGCTCGGGCAACTCACCTGACACAGGAGCCCATCGATGGCCAAGCCAGCCGCGAAGAAAGCCGCCCGCCCCGCCTCGCCGATCACCGACACCGCCACCCTGCGCGCGAGGGCGCGCAAGAACGTGGATGACGGCGCGATCACCGACAGCTACGCCGCCGACCGCAAGGTCGTGATCCGCATGCTCAACGACGCGCTGGCCACCGAGTACGTGTGCGTGCTGCGCTACTACCGCCACTACTTCATGGCCAAGGGCATGCTGGCCGATGCGGTCAAGGCCGAATTCCTCGAGCACGCGAAGCAGGAGCAGGAGCACGCCGGCAGGATCGCCGAGCGCATCGTGCAGCTGGGCGGCGAGCCCGACCTCAACCCCGACACCCTCACCGCACGCTCGCATGCCGAGTACAAGGAAGGCACCGACCTGCGCGACATGGTGACGGAAAACCTGGTGGCCGAGCGCATCGCGATCGACAGCTACCGCGAGATGATCAACTACGTCGGCGACCGCGACACCACCACCAAGCGCATCCTCGAGGACATCCTCGCGCAGGAGGAGGAACACGCGGACGAGTTCTCCGACCTGCTGGACGGTTGGATCGGGTGAGTGGACGCGCCTGGCCGATGCCCTGGCGGTATCGGCTGCGTTCGCGAACACCCGGCCACGAATGGCCGGGCCGGACGATCCGGAGACGAGAACGTCGCGCCATGGAAGGCAGCCGGACGCGCACCCAGCGTTTTGTATTCGCAGGAGCGACGGAAGTCGCGACCGTCCTCCCCGTGAAGGCTCGGTCGCGACTTCCGTCGCTCCTACATGCGGAAGGAATCGCGCGACGCGGTGTCACGGCAGCACGCGGAAGCGCACGCTCGCCCACGCCCCGCTCTGCGCCAGCGCCGTGAGCGTGTGCTCGCCGGGATCGCCGAAGTCGTGCACGAAGGCTCCCTGCCCGTTGGATTCGCCGATCCAGCGCCCGTCGAGGAGCCACTGCACCCGCGATCCGCTGCCCAGCGCGCGCAACGACAGTCGCACCGCGTGCGTGCTACCCGGCGCGCGCGCGAGCGTCGCGTGGTCGTTGAGCCCTTCGATGCGCAGTTCGCCGGCGGCGTCGCGGCCGTCGGGCATGCAGTCGGCCGCCAGCGGCGGAAGGTGCGATGCGCGGCGCTCGGCCACCGGCAGCCATGGCGAGGCGAGCGCGGGCCAGCGCGCGATCTCCGCCGCCCGCGTTGCGTGCGGCAGCGAACAGGTCGCCGACACGCGCTCGCCGGTGCGCATGTCGACCTCGAAGCGCTCGCGGCCCGCGCTCCACAGCCGCGCGCCGCGCTCGGCGAAGGTCGGCGGAATCGCGCCGTCCAGCGTCCAGGCCTTCATCCGCCGCCGGCACAGCACCGGCGGCAGCGCGTCGGCGGCGATGCCGAGCGGCCAGCAGATCTCGGTTTCCGCCACGTTCGCGGGCGGCGACCGGGGCGCGGCATCGCCGCGCGCGCGCGGCAGGCTGTCGACCACCTCGAACATCAGCGGCAGCGCCGTCACCGCGCCGTACTGGCCCGGCAGCGGCGTGCCGTCCGGACGCCCCACCCAGACGCCCACGGTATGGCGGCGCGTGCCGCCGATCGCCCAGGCGTCGCGGAAGCCGTAGCTGGTGCCGGTCTTCCAGGCCACGCGCGGCCGGCCCCGGGTGTCGAACGTGTCGCTGCGCTCGCCCGGGCGCGGGTTGGCTTCCAGGATCGTGCGCACGATCCACGCCGCGCCGGGCGACATCACGCGGCGGTCGACGCGCGGCGCGTCGGCGGTGTAGCGCACGCGCCCGGCGATGCCGCCGCGATTGAGCGCGGCGTAGGCGCCGACCAGGTCCTCCAACCGCGCGCCGGTGCCGCCGAGCACCAGCGACAGGTTCGGCCTGGCGCCGCGTGGGTACTTCAGCGCGATGCCGGCGTTGTCCAGGCGCGCCGAGAAGCGCGCGGGGCCGACCCGGTCGAGCAGGTCCACGGCGGGGATGTTGAGCGACAGCCGCAGCGCCTCGGCCGCGCCGACCGGGCCGTTGAAGGCGGCGTCGAAGTTGCCGGGACGATAGCCGCCGAACGACTGCGGCGCGTCCACCAGCAGGCTCTCGGAATGGATCAGGCCATCGTCGATCGCCATGCCGTACAGGAACGGCTTGAGGGTCGATCCCGGCGAGCGCCAGGCCCGCACCATGTCGACGTCGCCCAGCCGCGCCTTGTCGCCGAACGCCACCGAGCCGACGTAGGCGCGCGCTTCCATCGTCGCGTTGTCCACGACCAGCAGCGCTGCGGACGTGCGCGGCGGCAGGTTCGAGAAATAGGCGGACACCCGCTCCTCCAGCGTGCGCTGCAGGCCCGCGTCGATCGTCGAACGGATGCGGGCGGGCGCGGGATGCGCCGCGTGCAGCCGCTGCGCCAGCAGCGCGGCCGACAGCGGCGCGTGCAGGCTGCGCGAGACCACCGGCTCGATCTTCGCGTCGTCGGCCTGCGCGCGCGTCCACGCGCCGAGCTCGACCATGCGATCGATGACCTTGTCGCGGGCGATGCGCGCGGCCTCCGGCTCGCGGTCGGGGCGCAGGCGGGTCGGTGCCTGCGGCAGCACCGCCAGCAGCGCGGCCTCCGCGCGCGATAGCCGCGCCGCGGGCTTGCCCAGGTAGGCGCGGCTGGCGGTCTCGACGCCCTCGATGGTGCCGCCGAACGGCGCGCGCTCCAGGTACAGCTGCAGGATCCGGCGCTTGGACAGGTGCGCCTCGAGCTGCAGCGCGCGCAGCAGCTGCCTGAGCTTGCCCCAGGGCGTGCGCGTGTTGGCGGGCTGGTCGAGGATGCGTGCAACCTGCATCGTCAGCGTCGAACCACCGGAGACGATGCGCCCCCGGCGTAGCCACTGCGCGCCCGCGCGCAGCAGCGCGACCGGGTTGACCCCGGGATGGCGCCAGAACCAGCGATCCTCGTAATCCAGCAGCACCTGCAGGTACAGCGGCGACACCTCGTCGACGCCGACCGGGTAGCGCCAGACGCCGTCGGCGTCGGCGAACGCGCGCAGCGGCGTGCCGTCGCGCGCGACGACCAGGGTGCTGGTGTCGCGCTTCTCCGGCAGCGGCAACGGGAAGGCGAAGTCGAGGGCGAGCAGCGACAGCAGCACGGCCACCGTGCCCCAGCGCAGCCAGGACAGCAGGCGCTTCCAGCGCTGGCGCGCGGGAGGTGTGGCATCACGGGCTGGGTTCCCGCCACCGACTTCGATGTCGTTGCCTCTTTCGATGTCGATGCTCCCGCTCCCACCTGCGCGCCCGGCATCGCCGTTCCCGCGAAGGCGGGAATCCATTGACGTTGCCCTTCAGGGCCCGGGCTGGCCCTTGCCAGGCGCCGAAGTCCATGGATCCCCGCCTTCGCGGGGATGACGAGCCTGGCGGTCTTCCGGATCCCGAATCACCAATCCGCGCCCCTCACGGCTGCACCACCGTGATGCTCGCCGGCGCCGACTTGCCCACGCCGCGCAGGTCCGGCCGGTACATGTCCTCGACCAGCGGCGGCGGCACGGTGTACGTGCCCGGGGTCACCGCACGCACCAGGTAGAACACGCGCGCCGGATTGCCCGCGCCGAGCTTGAGCGCGGCGACGTAACGGTCGTCGCGGTACTCCTCGTGCACGACGTCGGCGGCGTTGGCGCGGTCGGTGATCTCGACCCCGTCCACCACCACGTCCGCCCACTGCTTGGCGTCGCTCAGGTTGAAGTTTTCGATCTCGAGCCCTGCCGGCAGCAGGTCGGTGAGCAGCGCATCGGGCATGCCGCGGTCGGTGGTGATGGTCAGGCCCACGATCAATGCATCGCCTTCCTTCAGCGGGCCCGGCTTCCATTCCTTGCCATCGGTGCCGTACAGCTTGCGCTCGACCTTGACCTGGCTGAAGTCGGCGGCCGGGGCGGCGCGCGGCACGCCGGCGACCTCGAAGCTCGCGTACAGCGGCGGCGAGCCTTGCGGATCGAAGCGCAGGCCCTTGGCCAGCGTGTCGTAGTCGACGACGCGACCGACCATCTTCGCGGGCGCAGCGGCCTCCTCGGCGCCGCCGAGGTGCCAGGTGCCCGAGATGCGCTTGTCCTGCCCGGCCAGCAGGGCCTTGCCCAGGCGGGCCAGCGCCACCTGTTCCTGGGTGCTCAGGTACAGCCAGCCGCTCCTGCGACGCACGTCCAGCTCGCGGCCCAGGTCCACGGCCCGCGCGTCGTACTCGGGCTTCGCGTAGCCACGCTCGTGGGTCAACGCGATCATCAGCGCGGTGTCGCGCAGCGGGCTGCCGTAGTCGCCGAGGTAGCCGGGCCGGTCGCCCTTGAACGCGAAGCCTTCGGCGATCGCCTTCAGCCCGCGCGCCTTGTCCCCTTGCATCGCCAACGCCAGGCCCAGGTGCACCAGCGGCAGGCCGGTGAGGGTCTTCTTGCGATCGTTGTCGTACAGCGCGCGCAGCGTGCCCAGCGGCGCGCGGTTGACCCGCGCCAGCGCGTAACCGGCGTGCGCCTGGTAGGCGAAGCGCAGGTGCGAGCGGTGGTCGCGGCCGTAGAACTCGTTGCCGCCGGCGAGCAGGTCCTCGTTGAGCCGCTTGAGCGCCTTCTGCAGCACGTTGTCCGGCACCTGGAAGCCGCCTTCGCGCGCATCCAGCAGGAACTCCACGATGTAGGGCGTCAGCGCCGGATTGACCCAGGCGTCGTCGCCCCACATGGAGAAGTGCCCCGAGCTGACCTGCATCGATGCGAGGCGGCCGAACGCGCCGTCCATGCGCGCCTGGCGCTTCTCCGGGTCGAGCCCGGGCACGCCCAGCATCTTCGCCGTCGCCGGGTCGAGCTCGAGCGCGCCGTAGCCCTTGCTCGTGGTCTGCTCCGCGCAGCCGTAGGGATAGCGCAGCAGCCCATCGAGCACGCTGGCGAACGGGATCGGCGGGATCGCGCTGACCGTCATGCGCGCGTTGACCGAGCCGGGCATCAGGCCGTCGGCGAAGCCGGCGTCCAGCGACACCGCGGCCAGCTGGTCCAGCACCTGGGTACGCGCGCGCAGCACGCTCGGCCAGGCCGGCCGCACCGGCAGGTCGTAGCGGCGGTCGACCTTGAAGCCGTTGCCTTCGACGCGCACGCGCACGTTTGCGGTGCTGTAGCCCTCGCGCGCGGTGACCGGGAAGCTCAGCGTCGTCTTGCCGTCCGGCGCGATCTTCGCGGTGCGCGCGCCGTCGGCGATGGCCGCGGGCCCCATCGCGTCGACCTGCACCTTGAAGTCGCCGGCCTTGCCGGTGAAGTTGGTCAGGTCGAGCGTGACCATGCTGCGGTCGCCGGGCGCGAGGATGCGCGGCATGCTCGCCTCGGCGACGATCGGCGCGCGCACCACGGCTTCGACATCGCGGTTGCCGTAGCGCTCGGCCGAGAACACCAGCGCCGACACGCGCAGGGTGCCATTGAAGTCGGGCACCGGCAGGTCGATGCGCGCGTTGCCCTTCGCGTCCAGCTTCACCGGGCCGGCGAACAGGTCGACCGTCTGCACGCGCGCCGTCGGGCGGCGCGCCTGCGGCAGTGCCTCGAGCGCCATGTCGCCGCCGAAGCGCAGCTTGGCCAGTTCGCCGTCGAAGCTCTCGATCACGCGGCCGTAGAGGTCGTAGGCATCCACGCCGAGCCTGCGCTGGGCGAAGAAGTGCCTGTTGGCGTCCGGCACCGGGAAGCGGGTGATGTTGAGGATGCCCACGTCCACCGCCGACACCGTCGCGTAGGCCTCCTGGCCGGCGAGCTCGGGCACGCTGACCGTCACCCGCATCGGCTGCTCGGGGCGCATCTGCTTCGGCGCCACCAGGCCGACCGCGACCCGGCGCACCTTGCGGTCCATCGGCACCCAGGCCACGCCCACCGCGCGCGCCGGCGTCACCTTGCTCGGCGCGCTGCCGCCGCGGAACACCAGCGCGGTGACGTAGACGTCGTGGCGCTCCCATTCCTTGGTCACCGGGATCTCGAAGCTGCTGCCGTTGGCCTTGACGTCGCCCGCTTTTATCTCGATGTCCTGCACGTAGAGCAGCTTGTCGCTCTCGACCAGCAGCACGCCCTTGCCTTCGTGCGGCGGCGTGACGGTGACCTTCAGCGTGTCGCCCGCCTTGTAGCCGGTCTTGTCGAGCGCGAGCTTGACCTTGTCCGGGCGCGCGTCGAGGCCGCGGTTGTCGTCGTTCCAGCTCCAGCCGGCGTGGAACGGGTAGCGCATGGTCAGCCCGGTCGCGGGATCGAGCACGTCGACGCGGTACTCGCCCCACTCCACCGGGAAGTCGAAGCGCACCGCGGTGAGCGCCGAGTCGATCGTCCTCGTCTCCACGTTCTCGAAGCGGCGGGTGAAGTCGTAGTCCCAGCCGTCGTCCTCGTCGTAGTTCCAGTGGTAGTCGCGATGCTCGCGCACCAGTGTGACCTTCAGCCCCTTGCCGGGGCGCGCCTTGCCGGTCGCGTCCACGCGCACCAGCTCGAAGCGGGCGTTGGCGTCGCCGTCGGCGCCATCCTTGTCGTCGAACAGCGGGTGCACGCCGACCAGCGCCCCGGCCGGCCACACCACCCGCTTGAGCACGCGGTTGACGCTGCGGCCGCCGGTCTCGTAGAGGCTGCCGGACACGACCGCGGCGACGGTCGTCACCGGCTTCACCTCGTCGGGCAGCGGGAGGTCCTTGGCGAGCCTGCCCTTGGCGTCGAGCTTGTCGTCGACGACGTCCTTCGCCTCCTTCGGCAATTCCACCGTCGGGTCGCCGAAGAAATAGCCGGGCAGCTGCTCCAGCGGATGCTGTTCCACCGCCACCGCCATCTTCGCGGTGAAGCGGTTGCCGTCTGCCGGCGCGCCGTAGAGGTAGGCGCCGGTCGCCTCGAGCCGGAACGGCTGGCCAGGCCTGAGCACCTCGTCGGGCGTGGCGAGGTCGAGCTTCATCCGCTCGGGCAGGAACTCCTCGATCCGCAGGTCCATGCCCTGGACCGCCTCGGCGCTGGCCGGGTCGGTGCGGAATTCCACCTTCCAGCGCCCCGTCGGCGCATCGACCGGGATCGTCTTCTCGAACTTGAAGTAGCCCAGCGCGCCGGGCTCGACGCGACTGTCGACGAAGGTCTTGCCGTCGGGCTGCCTCAGGCGCACGAACAGCGGCTGCGCGCCCTTGCCCTTCGCGGCCACCGGCTTGCCGTCGTTGTCGCGGAACAGCGCCGAGACCCGCACCCTCTCGCCGGGCCGGTAGAGGTCGCGGCCGGACCAGGCGAAAACGTCGAACCACGCCGACTCGCGCCCGGCGACCTGGAACTCGGACAGGTCCAGCGCCGGCTGGTTGAACGGCAGCAGCGAAATATCGCCGCCGCGCCGCGCCACCAGCACCTGGTTGGCCTGCAGCGTGTAGTTGAGCAGCGCGTTGCCGTTGGCGTCGGTCTCGCCCTTGAGGAAGGTCTCGCCCTGCGGATCGAGGATGCGCAGCTCCACCCCCCCCATCGCGCCGCCGTCGCGCAGCGAGGCGGTGTGCACGTACAGCTTGTCCTTGTACGCGCGCGCGTGCAGGCCGATGTCGCTGACGGTGAAGAAGGCGGTGTCGAAGCGGTCGTCGAAGTGGCCGGCGCGCTTCATCACCGCGAAGTACAGGCCCGGTTCCTGCAGTTCCTTGATGTCCTGGAGCGGCAGGTAGGTCAGCGCGCGCTCGTTGCGCTTGCCGCCGAGCACGAAGCGGTTGACGTAGACCGGCTTGGCCAGCTTCGACAGGGGCTCGCGGCTGCCGTACTCGCTCTCCAGTTCCCAGCTGCCGCGGCGGCCGCCGCGCTGGTATTGCGCGAAGAAGCGCGGCAGCGACTTCTCCTCGACCCGCAGGAACTCGACGTCCACCTCGTCGACGTTGACCGACACCACCGGCAGCCCGCGCGATTCCTTCGCCGGCAGCACGCTGCCCTGCGAGGCGAAGCCGACCGCGGGCTCGAGCTCGCCGGTGAACACCTTCTGCTCGACGTCGCGGCCGAGCTTCGTGCCGTCGGCGGCGGTCAGCGCGCCGGAGATGTGCAGGGTGTAGTCCCTGTTCGGCTCGACGAACGGGAAGCGCAGGGTCTTGCCGTCCTTGTCCAGCGACCAGCTGCTCTTGTCGTTGACCGGCTCGGCGAAGGTCAGCAGCTTGTCGAAGTCCTGCGTGCCGACCAGCGGGCGCGAGAACTCCAGCGCGATCGCCAGCGAATCGCGTCCCTGGTCGGGCCAGGCGCGCGCCAGGGCGAAGCCCTTGACCTGCTCGCGCTGCGCCTTGACCGGCTCGCCGCTCGCCTCCGGCAACTGCCCATGCGGGCTGCGCTTGCAGGCGACCATGCCGGTCGCCAGCAGCAGGACGAAGATCCCCTTGGCCACGATCGTGGCCACCACCAGGTTGCGCTTGCGCATCGACAGGTCCGTATCTCCCCAGGTCGGCGGAGTATATGACGAGCGAATCCCGCCTTCGCGCGGATGAGGAAGCAGAAGCGACGCCGAACCGGCGTTCCGGCTCCGGTCGCACGGCAAAAGATCCTTTCTTTCGATCGACCGAAACCCGAGACGGCCGTGGACGGCGGTTGCCATCCGAGGCGTCGGGCGCGCAGGCGCGACCTGCGTCGCGGACGCCTGTCGCAACCGAGGTGACGCGCTTTCCGGAGGAAGTCGGCGGCCGGGGATCGCGTCAAGCCGGCCATGGATGGCCGGCGCCGTCGTCAGGGCAGGATGCCCTGCCGACGGAAGAGCGATCCCCGGCCGCCGACTTCCCTCGCGCAAACAGCCGAAGCCCACGAAAAAAAAAGACGCCCTTCCCTCGCTCCGAAGAAGGACACAAAAAAGCCCGGCAATGCGATTGCCGGGCTTTGGCCGTTGCTGGCGGCGGGCTCAGCCCGCCGGTGGCGGTGCCGGCTGTTCCCGGGCGTCGGCGGTGGCGGCCTCGCCCTCCTCCTCGTCCAGCGAGGCGTCGACGCGCTCGATCGCCTGCAGGCTCTCGTCGGCGGCCAGGCGGATCAGGGTCACGCCCTGGGTGTTGCGGCCGACCTGGGAGATCTCCGCGGCGCGGGTGCGCACCAGGGTGCCGCCGTCGGAGATCAGCAGCACCTCGTGGTGGTCGGAGAGCTGGATCGCGCCGACCAGCTTGCCGTTGCGGGCGGTGGTCTGCAGCGCGATCACGCCCTGGGTGCCACGGCCCTTGCGGGGATAGTCGTCCACCGGCGTGCGCTTGCCGTAGCCGCGCTCGCTGGCGGTGAGGATGTCGCCGTCGCCGTCGATCACGATCAGGCTGCGCACCTCCTCGCCCTGCGCCAGCTTCATGCCCCGCACGCCCGTCGCGGTGCGGCCCATCGGGCGCACCGTGCTGCCGGCGAAGCGCACCGCCTTGCCGTTGCTGGCGAACAGCATGATGTCGCGGGTGCCGTCCGAGAGCGCCACCCCGACCAGGCAGTCGCCCTCGGCCAGGTTGATCGCGATCTTGCCGCGCTGCAGCCGGTAGGCGTACTCGGTCAGCGGCGTCTTCTTGACCGTGCCGTTGCGGGTGGCGAAGAACACGAACAGGTCCTCGCTGTACTCGCGCACCGGCAGCACCGCCTGCACCTGCTCGCCGGGCTCGAGCGGGATCCAGTTGATGATCGGCCGGCCACGCGCGTTGGAACCGGCCTCCGGTAGCTGGTGCACCGGCAGCCAGAACACCCGCCCGCTGCTGGTGAAGGTCAGCAGGGTGTCGTGGGTGTTGACCAGCCACAGCTGGTCGATGAAGTCCTCTTCCTTGGTCGCCGCGGCGTTGCGGCCGCGGCCGCCGCGCTTCTGCGCGCGGTAGGCGCTGACCGGCTGGCGCTTGGCGTAGCCGGCGTGCGAGAGCGTGACCACCACGTCCTCGGGCGCGATCAGGTCGAGGATGTCCAGGTCCTCCTCGCTGGCGCGGATCTCGCTGCGGCGCGCATCGCCGAACTCTTCCTTGACGTTGCGCAGCTCGGTGCGGATCACCTCCAGCAGCACCTCGGGATCCTCGAGGATCTCGATCAGGCCGCGGATGGTGTCGAGCAGCTGGCGGTATTCCTCGGTGAGCTTCTCCTGCTCCAGGCCGGTGAGGCGGTGCAGGCGCATCTCCAGGATCTGCTGGGCCTGCGTCTCGGTGAGCTGGTAGCGGCCATCCACCAGGCCCACGCCCGCGGGCAGGTCCTCGGGACGCGAGGCCTCGGCGCCGGTCGCCGCCAGCAGCGTGCCGACCAGCCCCGGCTCCCAGGTGCGCGCCAGCATGCGGTCGCGCGCCTCGTTGGGATTGGCCGATGTCTTGATCAGCTCGATCATCTCGTCGATGTTGGCCAGCGCGACCGTCAGGCCCTCGAGCACGTGGGCGCGCGCGCGCGCCTTGCGCAGCTCGAAGATCGTCCTGCGGGTCACCACCTCGCGGCGGTGGCGCACGAAGGCCTCGAGGATCTGCTTGAGGTTCAGCAGCTGCGGGCGGCCGTCGACCAGCGCGACCATGTTGATGCCGAACACCGACTCCATCTGGGTCTGCTGGTAGAGGTTGTTGAGCACGACCTCCGCGGACTCGCCGCGCTTGACCTCGATGTAGATGCGCATGCCGTCCTTGTCGGACTCGTCGCGCAGTTCGCTGATGCCCTCGATCTTCTTTTCCTTGACCAGCTCGGCGATCTTCTCGATCAGCCGCGCCTTGTTGACCTGGTACGGGATCTCGGTGACCGCGATCGCCTCGCGGCCGTTGTCGGCCACCTCGACCTCGGCGCGCGCGCGCATGCGCACCCGGCCGCGGCCGGTGCGGTAGGCGAGATGGATGCCGCCGACGCCGTTGATGATGCCGCCGGTGGGGAAATCGGGCCCCGGGATGTGCTCCATCAGGCCGTCGATCTCGATCTGCGGATCGTCGATCAGCGCGATCAGTGCATCGACGACCTCGGACAGGTTGTGCGGCGGGATGTTGGTGGCCATGCCCACCGCGATGCCGGCCGAGCCGTTGACCAGCAGGTTCGGGAACCGGGTCGGCATGACCGTCGGCTCCAGCTCCTTCTCGTCGTAGTTGGGCTGGAAATCGACGGTTTCCTTGTCGATGTCGGCCATCAGCTCGTGGGTCAGGCGCGACATCCGCGCCTCGGTGTAGCGCATCGCCGCGGCGGAGTCGCCGTCGACCGAGCCGAAGTTGCCCTGCCCGTCCACCAGCAGGTAGCGCAGCGAGAACGGCTGCGCCATGCGCACCAGGGTGTCGTACACCGACTGGTCGCCGTGCGGGTGGTACTTGCCGATCACGTCGCCGACGATGCGCGCGGACTTGTAGTAGGGCTTGTTGCTGTGCGCGCCGAGCTCGTTCATGGCGTACAGCACGCGGCGATGGACCGGCTTGAGCCCGTCGCGGACATCCGGGAGTGCGCGCCCCACGATCACGCTCATGGCGTAATCGAGGTAACTGCGGCGCATCTCGTCCTCGAGGTTGACGGGGATGATTTCCTTCGCGAGCTCTACCATCAGGGCATCTTTTCCGTGCTGTTTCCGTGGGCCGGCGGGCGCTCCGCGCGGCCATCCGCGAGCGGTTCGCGGAAGCTTGGAATTCTACCATGAAATGGGGGTTCCACGGTGCGGTTTTATGCGGGGAAACAAGCACTTGGCGCGCTTCCGGCGTCCGTTTCGCGCCGATTTCCGGAACCACGGTGACGACAGCGGGCAAGGAGGCCGAAAAGCGGAGCGGCTTCGGATCGTCGCGCGCGGCAGGAGGCGGGCGGCGGGGCGTGCTCCGCCCTTCCGTCGGTCCGTCCATGGCCCGAGTCAGGGCCGCGGACCATCCATGGTCCGCTCTCCGCACGCCCCGCCGCCCGCCTCCTGCCAGCGGAGTTTCGTCGCTTCGATCGAGGCGACAGGCATCGCCTAGTGCTTGCGGATGGAGGCGAGGAACCGTTCGATCAGGTCGCCGAAGCGCGGCCCGGCGCCGGCCATGCGGCCAAGCGCACATGGATGTGCGCGTAGGCGAGTCGGCCATGGACGGCCGACCGAGCCGGGACGCATGGCCGGCGTCGGGGCGCGCTCCGTCCGGAGCCGCGCTTTTGCTGTCGCTGTTGTCGTCACCACCCAAGGCACGTCCATTCTGGCAAGTACGCGGGATCGCGGCTTCCGCCGCTTCACATGCTTGTTGTTCGGACAGGACGGGGCAGATCGGACGGGACAGACGAGTCAGGCGCCAAACATCGCTCGCATCTTCTCGATGTCCGGATGCTCGACGATGCCCTTCTCGGTGACGATGGCGTCGATCAACGCGGCCGGGGTGACGTCGAATACCGGGTTCCAGGCGCGGATGCCGTCGGCGACCGTGCGCGAGCCGCCGACGCCGAGCAGTTCAGACGGATCGCGCTCCTCGATCTCGATCAGGTCGCCAGAAGCGGTGTCCATGTCGACCGTCGACGACGGCGCCACCACCATCACCTTCCTGCCGTGGAAGCGCGCGGAGATCGCCAGCTGGTAGGTGCCGATCTTGTTGGCGACGTCGCCGTTGGCGCAGATGCGATCGGCGCCGACCACCACCCAGTCGACCTGCCCGTCCTTCATCAGGTGCGAAGCCGCCGCGTCGGCGATCAGCGTGGCGTCGATGCCGTCCTGCTGCAGCTCCCAGACCGTCAACCGCGAACCCTGCATCCACGGCCGCGTCTCGTCCGCGAACACCCTGCCGATGCGCCCCTGCGCCACCCCCGCCCGGATCACCCCCAGCGCCGTGCCGAAGCCCGCGGTGGCCAGCGACCCCGTATTGCAATGCGTGAGCACCCCGCTGCCCGGCGCGATCAGCCCCGCGCCCAGCTCGCCCATGCGCCGGTTGGCGGCCAGGTCCTCGGTCTCGATCGCGCGCGCCTCGCGCTCCAGCGCCTCGCGCCAATCGCCGCCCCTGCGCTGCAGCGCGCGCCGCATCCTGGCCAGCGCCCAGGCCAGGTTCACCGCCGTCGGACGCGCCGCGTTGAGCCGCTGCAGCGCCGGCTCGATGGCCGCCAGCGCCGCGTCGCCGTCGCCGGCTTCCACCGCGCGCGCCGCGAGCACCACGCCCCAGGCCGCCGCGATGCCGATCGCCGGCGCACCGCGCACGGCCAGCGAATGGATCGCCGTGGCCACCTCGTCACTGGTCGCGCAGGCGACGTATTCGACCGCGAACGGCAGCCTGCGCTGGTCGAGCAGTTCGAGCGCCTCGCCGGTCCAGCGGATCGGGCGGATGCGGTCGTAGCGGGCGTAGTCGATGTCTTCCATCGCGCCAGTCTAGCGGCACGGGCGCGGAGCCGCGCCCGTCGGAAGCGCTGCCAGGTCAGCGGACGCTGAACTCCGCCCGGCAGCCACCGCTCACCCAGATGCCGCCGCGATCCCAGCCCCAGTTCTGCCCCTGCACGCAGCGCGTGTCGGAGAGCTGGCGGACGATGTCCACGCCGCGTGTCACGCTGACGTTGCAGCGCCGCTGGCGCTTGTCCTGCGACTCGCAGCGGATGGTCCGGCCGTAGCCGCCGCCGGAACCGTAGCCCGGGCCATAGCCGCCCCGCCCGGCAATGAACTCCGCGCGGCAACCGTTCGACACCCACACGCCGCGGTTGTCGTAGCCCCAGGTGCGGCCCTGGACGCAGGGGGAATCCGAGAGCTGGCGGTTCATGCGCACGCCGCCGCGCGTGTCGACGTCGCAGTGGCGCGTGCGGTTGTTGTCCGATTCGCAGCGGAAGGTGCCACCGTAGCCACCGCTTCCGGGATAGCCGTTGCCTGGCGGGCTGTAGTCCGGGTATCCCTGGTTCGGCGGATAGGCGCCGTAGTCGCCCGGATAGCCGTAGCCGACGCAGCCCGCCAGGCCGGCCACCGCGAGTGCGGCTGCGACCCGGCCTGCCATGCGCACACTGGTCCTGCGGAAAGCGATCCTGTTCATGGCAAGCCCCTCTTTGCGGAATGGACGGAATCCTCGGCGGCAAATCTACCGCTTCCACGTGAACGGAAGCGCAAAAGCGGCGACGTCGATGACAATCGCGGGCCGCCCGTTCAGCCGCGCGCAAAGTCGAACGCGAGCACGTCCGCGATCGCCCGCGTGCCCAGCATCGCCATCAGCAGCCGGTCCACCCCGAGCGCGACGCCTGCGCAATCCGGCAGCCCGTGCGACAGCGCGTCCAGCAGCCGCGTGTCGATGGCGGGCAAGTCCGCGCCGCGACGCTGCCGGACGGCGAGGTCGCGTTCGAAGCGCGCGCGTTGCTCGCCGGCATCGGCGAGCTCGTGGTAGCCGTTGGCCAGCTCCAGCGGCCCCAGGTACAGCTCGAAACGCTCGGCCACGGGCGGATCGTCCTGCGCATCCGCGGATGCGGATCGTCGGATGCGCGCGAGCGCGCACTGCGAGGCCGGGTAGTCGCGCACCACGAGGATGCCGTCGACCGGCAGCCCGGGCTGGATCCGGTGCGTCATCAGCAGGTCGAGCCAGTCGTCGCGCCCCAGTCCCGCGGGATCGATCGCGACGTCGCCGAGCGCGGCGCGCAGCGCCTCGTCGGGGGCCGCCATCGGATCGATCCCGAGCCTGCGCAGGTAGAGCTCGCGGTAGGTGACGTGCTCGACCGTCGCTTCGCGGCCGACCAGCGCCAAGGCGGCACACACAAGCTCGACCACCTCGTCGGCCAGCCGCACGTGGTCGAAGCCGACCCGGTACCACTCGAGCATGGTGAACTCGGGGTTGTGGCGGCCACCGGCCTCGCCGTCGCGGAACACGCGGCCGAGCTCGTAGCAGTCGCCGAAGCCGGCGGCGAGCAGGCGCTTGAGCGGATGCTCGGGCGAGGTGCGCAGCCAGCGCGTGCGCGGCGCGCCATCGGTGCGGCCGGAAAACCCGAGCGCGAACGAAGCGATGTTGGGCTCGGTGTTGCCCGCCCGCGACATGACCGGCGTCTCCACCTCGATGACGCCGCGTGCGGCGAAGAACCCGCGGATCGCGGCATTGAGCCGCGCCCGCAGCCGCAACGCGTCGAACTTCGCAGACGGCTTCCAGTCGCTCACGTCACGCGCCCGGATGGCTCATTCTTGCCACGGATCAGAGCCGATCCACACGGATCAAAAGAGCAATCTGCAAAAGCTATATCCGTGTTCATCGGCTCTGATCCGTGGCAAAACGGCCCCTGGCCGCAGTACATCCTCATTCGTGCTCGGCGAGGAAGGCCAGCAGCTTCGCCTCGTCCCAGATCTCGATGCCCAGTTCCCCGGCCTTGGCCAGCTTGCTGCCCGCGGCTTCGCCAGCGACGACGAACGCGGTCTTCTTCGACACACTGCCGGAAACCTTGGCGCCGAGCGCCTCCAGCCGGTCCTTCGCTTCATCGCGCGTCAGCGAGGCGAGCGTGCCCGTCAGCACCGCGGTCTGGCCTTCGAGCGGCCCCGCCTGCGTCGCCTGGACATGCGCCACCGCCTCGCGCAGCGCGGCCAGCGCCTGGCCCGTACGCAGCGCGAGCGCGCGCCCTTCCTGCCCGCGCAGGAAGGCATGCACCGCGTCCGCGGTCTCTACTGGCAGGCCCGCGCCCGCGAGCGCGTCCGCGTCGGCCGCCATCGCCGCCTCGAGCGAATCGAAGGCGGCCGCCAGCTGTTCGGCGCGCTTCGCGGTGAGCCTGGGGATGTTCATCTGCGCCAGCACGGTGCCGATCGAAAGCGCCGCGCGCAGCTTCGCGCTCGGCGGATGGGCGTCGGCGATGCGCACGCCGCGCGCGAGCAGATCGTCGATGACGCGCTGGTTGCCGGGCTGCTCGAAGAACGCGTCGATCGCGCGCGCGACCTCGTCGCCGATGTCCGGCACCAGCTTCAGCAGCGGCCACGGCAGGTGCCGGATCAGCGCGAGGTCGCCGAACCACGCGGCAAGCGCCTTGGCCGTGCTCTCGCCGACGTGCTGGATGCCGAGCGCGTACAGGAACCGCTCCAGCGTGGTGTCGCGGCTCTTCGCGATCGCGTCGACCAGGTTCTCGGCCCAGCGGGTGGCGACCTTGCCGGCCTTGACGGTCTCCGGGACGGTCCCATCGCGCTCGTCGGCGCGGCGCTTCATCTCGAGCAGGTGGTCGAGGGTGAGCTTGTAGAGGTCGGCCACCGATTCGAGGTAGCCGAACTCGCCCAGCGCCTCGATGTAACGCTCGCCCAGCCCGTCGACGTCCATCGCGCGGCGGCTGGCGAAGTGGAACACCGATTGCGTGCGCTGCGCGGCGCAGGCGAGCTCCCCGGTGCAGCGCGCCACGGCCTCCCCTTCCTCGCGCACGATGTCGGAGCCGCAGATCGGGCAGCGCGCGGGCATCGTCCACGGCTTCGTGCCCTTCGGCCTGAGCTCCGGGACCACTCGCACCACTTCCGGGATCACGTCGCCGGCGCGGCGCACGATCACGGTGTCGCCGACGCGCACGTCCAGGCGCGCGACCTGGTCGGCGTTGTGCAACGTCGCGTTGGTGACGGTGACGCCGCCCACGAACACCGGCGCCAGCTTCGCCGCCGGCGTGGCCGCACCGGTGCGGCCGATGTTGACGATGATGTCCTCGACCGTCGTCGTCTGCTCCTGCGCGGGGAACTTGTGCGCGATCGCCCAGCGCGGCGTGCGGCCGACGAAGCCCAGTTCGCGCTGCGCGGCCATGTCGTCGACCTTGTAGACGACGCCATCGATGTCGAACGGCAGCGCGTCGCGCCGCGCGCCGATCTTCGCGTAGTAGGCCAGGCAGCCCTTCGCGCCGCGCGCGGTCGTGGCCAGCGCGCTGACCGGGAATCCCCACTCGCGCAGCCGCGCCAGCACTTCCGAATGCCGGTCCGGCATCGTCCCGCGCTCGACCGCACCGAGCGCGTAGGCATAGAACGCCAGCGGGCGCTGCGCGGTGACGCGCGGGTCGAGCTGGCGCAGGCTGCCGGCCGCGGCGTTGCGCGGGTTGACCAGCGGCCTGACCTTGCCGTCGGAAGCGCGCGCCTTCTCGTTGTACGCCTCGAAGCCGGCGCGCGGCATGTAGACCTCGCCGCGCACCTCCAGCACGCGCGGCCAGCCCTTGCCGCGCAGCTTCAGCGGGATGGCGCGGATGGTGCGCAGGTTGGCGGTGACGTCCTCGCCGGTCTCGCCGTCGCCGCGGGTCGCGCCCTGCACGAAGGCGCCGTCCTCGTAGCGCAGGCTGATCGCCAGGCCGTCGAACTTGGGCTCGACCGAGAACACCGGATCGACCACGTCCAGCCGCTGCTCGACCTTGCGCTCGAAGTCCTCCACCTCCTCGTCGGTGAAGGCGTTGGCCAGCGACAGCATGCGTTCCGCGTGGCGCACCGGCGCGAACGCGCCCGACGGCGCCGCGCCCACGCGCTGCGTCGGCGAATCGGCGGTGACGAGGGCGGGATGCGCGGCCTCCAGCGCCTCGAGCTCGCGCATCAGCCGGTCGTACTCGATGTCCGGGATGCCGGGGTCGTCGAGGACGTGGTAGCGATAGTTCGCGTCGTCGATCAGGCGACGCAGTTCGGCGGCACGGGCGGCGGCTTTGGCGGGCATCGCGCGATTCTATGGCACCGGCGGGATGGGACGCCTCCCGTGGGAGCGGCTTCAGCCGCGAGCTCTTTCCTGCGACTCGCGGAGCGGTCGAAAAGCCCGCGGCTGAAGCCGCTCCCGCAAAGAGCGAACAAACCGCTCCCGCACAAGCGCCTACCAGCGCGGCGAGCGGGTGATCTGCGGCGCCTCGTGCTGGCGGTCGTAGGTGCGCAGTTCCTCGCGCAGGTGGGCGATGCGCTGGCGGCCCAGGGCGTTGCGCGACTCGTCCAGCACCACGCCGTCGAGCAGCTCGGCCATGCGCTGGGCGGTGGGCTGCATCATCTCCCAGGCGTCGAGCGCGTTGACCGGCGCCGGCAGGGTCAGGAAGAACGCGATCGCCGGCGTTTCCAGCGCCTGGATCTGCGCCATGTCGAAGCTGCCCGGTTTCATGATGTTGGCCACGCTGAACACCGGGCCGCGCTCGGGATGGCCCTCGACCAGGCGGTGGAAGACGTTCATGTGGCCGTAGGCCAGCCCGGCCTTCTCGGCGGCGACCACGATGTCCGGGCCGCGCAGCACCTGCCCCGCCTTGGCGGCGATGTACAGGGTCACGATCTTGTCGAAGTCCTCGTTCTCGCGCTTGCCCACTTCGCTCGCGGCCATCGCCGCGGTGCTGCCGACGGCGCGGTCGAGCAGGTCCATCTCGGCCTGCACCACGCTGTCGCTGCTGAAGTCCGGCGCGGTGGCCAGCTCGCTCTCGATCTGGGCGCCCAGGGTCGGTTCCGCGCGGCCGCGCTCGCCGGCCGGCAGGCGACGGCCCTGCCCGGGCTTGCGCGGGCGGCCGAAGAAGTAGATGGCGCCGATCAGGACGACGCCGGCGACGAGGATTCCGAGGCGCAGCAGCCAGGCATCTGACATCGTGCTCTTCTCCTATCGTTCTTGGGCTAGGCCGCGCCGGCCAGGCGCGCGGCCTCGGCGAGGTCGACGGACACCAGGCGGCTGACGCCCGGCTCGCGCATGGTAACGCCCGAAAGCTGCTGCGCGGCTTCCATCGTCGCCTTGTTGTGGGTGACGAACAGGAACTGCACCTGCTCGCTCATCTCCGAGACCATCGCGGTGAAGCGGCCGACGTTGGCCTCGTCCAGCGGCGCGTCGACCTCGTCGAGCAGGCAGAACGGCGCCGGGTTGAGGCGGAAGATCGCGAACACCAGCGCGACCGCCGTCATCGCCTTCTCGCCGCCCGACAGCAGGGTGATGTTGGACACCCGCTTGCCCGGCGGGCGCGCCATGATCGCAACGCCGGTGTCGAGCAGGTCCTCGCCGGTGAGCTCGAGGTAGGCGTGGCCGCCGCCGAACAGGCGCGGGTACAGCTCCTGCACGCCGGAATTGACCCGGTCGAAGGTGTCCTTGAAGCGACCGCGGGTCTCGCGGTCGATCTTGCGGATCGCATCCTCCAGGGTCTCGAGCGCGGTGGTGAGGTCGGCGTCCTGGGCGTCGAGGTAGTCCTTGCGCTGCGCGGCCTCGGCGTGCTCCTGGATCGCGGCGAGGTTGACCGGCTCGAGCCGGCGCAGCTTGGCGTCGAAGTCGGTGACCATCTTTTCCCAGGCCGGCGCCTCGGCCTCGGCAGCCAGGCCCGCGATCACGTCCTCGAGCACGAAGCCGGCCTCGGCGACGGCGCCCGCGAGCTGCTCGGCGTGGATCGCCAGCGCCTGCTGGTCGAGCTTGCGCTGCGAGATCGCCTCGCGCTGCGCCAGCGCCTGCTCGTCGCGCTGGTGACGGGTCTGCTCGAGCTCGCGCAGTTCGTTGTCGATGCCTTCGAGCGCCGAGCGCGCCGCGGCCAGCGCCTTTTCGGCGACCACGCGCTGCTCCAGCGCCAGCTGGCGCTGCTGCTCCAGCGCCGCGACCGGGTCGTCGCCGCTGGTGAGCTGGCTGGCGAGCTCGCCCAGGCGGCTGTCGAGCTGGCCGCGCTGGCCGCCCATGCGCTCGAGCGACTGCGCGAGCGCGGCGACCTGGGTGCGCTGCGATTCCAGGGTCAGCGCCAGCGCGTGCGCGGCCTCGCGCGATTCGCGGGCGGCGGTGCGCGCGGCGTCGCGCGCGTCGGCCAGGCTGCGCCGCTCGGATTCCAGCCCCTGGCGCGCGCCCTCGAGCTCGGCCATCCGCGAGACCGCGTCCCCCAGCTTCGCGCGCGCCTCGCGCGACTGGCCGCGGCTGCCGTCCAGGGTTTCGGCCAGCTGCGCGAGGTCGGCGTCGATCTTCCCGATCCGGCCGCGCGCCGAATCCAGCCGGCCCTGCTGGCTCTGCAGCTGGCCGGCGAGCTCGGACA
Organism: Luteimonas sp.; assembly: GCA_035539095.1. GTDB lineage: Bacteria > Pseudomonadota > Gammaproteobacteria > Xanthomonadales > Xanthomonadaceae > Luteimonas. Next base: position 83,499 of record DATLJE010000008.1, on the reverse strand, counting down.
CGCTGCGGTGCGCCAGGTACAGCGAGCGCTGCGCGTCCTCTCGCTGCTGTTCGGCGGCAAGCAGGCGGTCGCGCCAGGCGGCGATGCCGCGCTCGAGCTCGTGCTCGCGCTCCTGCAGCGTTTCGATCTCCGCGCGCAGCGACTGGATCTCGCGCTCGCGCAGCAGCGCGCCCTGCTTGGCAGCGCCCGAGCGCAGCACCCGCACCCAGCCGGCGCCGAGGCGCTCGCCGTGGCGGGTGATGACCGATTCGCCCTCGCCCAGCCGCGACTGCAGCGCGCGCGCATCGGCCAGGGTCTCGGCGACGTGCAGCTTGCCGAGCAGGCGGCGGATCGCCAGCGGCCCCTGCACCTTCGACGCCAGCGAGGTCGGCGCGAAATCCGCGGGGCCGGTGTCGGCCGAGACCAGCGCCAGCCGGCCTTCGCCGAGGTCGGCCAGCGCGTCGACCAGCGCTTCCGGGCTGTCGACCAGCACGCCCTCGATCAGCTGCCCGAGCGCGCCCTCGACCGCGTTCTCCCAGCCGGCCTCCACCTGCAGCCGCTCGCCCACGCGCGCGGCCGAATCCAGCCCGCGCTGGCGCAGCCACTCCACCGCGGCGCCCTGCTCCTGGCCGAGCGCGGCGTGCTGCAGCGTCTCCAGCGAGGACAGCCGGCCGCGCTTTTCCTGCGCCTGCTTGCGCACCTCGGCGAGCTCGCCCTGGGCGGTGCGCTGCTGGTCCTGCAGCGCGGTCACGGCCTGCTTGCGCTGTTCGAGCTCGGTGCCCAGCGTATCTAGCGAAGCCTTCTGCTCCTCGTGCTGCGCCTCGATGCCGGCGAAGGCCTCGGCCAGCGCGGCCAGGTCGAGCGCGGCGCGCTCGGCGGCAAGCTGCTCGCGGCGCTGCTCGGCGTCGAAGGCCTGGCGGTCGAGGTAGTCGACGCGGGTGCGCTCGACGTCGCCCGCGCGCGCGGCCTCGGCCGCCTCGCGGGCATGCGCGTCCTGGCGCGCCTGCCAGTCGGCCAGCGCGGCCTCGGCGTCGCGCAGCGCGTCCTGGCGCACCGCGTCGTCCTCGCGCAGCTGCTCGAGCTGCGGTTCGGCATCGCCGATGGCCGCCTGCAGCACCTGCAGCCGGGCCTCGTCGCCCTCGATGTGCTGGCCGATCTCGGCCAGCGCCGCCTGCGCCTCGTCGCGCGCGCGCTGCAGGCGCTGCGCCATCTCGCGCTGGTGGGCGATCTGCTGCTCGACGCGGGCGAGGTTGCCGCCCACCTCGTAGCCCTCGGCCTGCGCCTTGTTGAGCGCTTCCATGGCTTCTTCGCGCCGCACGCGGCCGGTCTCGATCCGGCGCTCGGCCTCGCGCTGCTCGGCGATCAGCTGCTGCAGGCGGGTTTCCTCCTGCGACAGGCCCTCGCGCAGCGCGGAGAGCTTCGCGTCCAGGCCGCGGTATTCGAGCGCCTTCCATTCGGCGTCGCGGATCCGGCGCTCGGCCTGGATCGCGGTGTACTGCTCGGCCTGGCGGGCCTGGCGCTTGAGGTGCTCGAGTTGCTTGCCGACCTCGTCGCGCAGGTCGGTCAGGCGCTCGAGGTTCTCGCGGGTGTGTCGGATGCGGGTCTCGGTTTCCTTGCGGCGCTCCTTGTACTTGGAGATGCCCGCGGCCTCCTCCAGGTACACGCGCAGGTCCTCTGGCCGGGCCTCGATGATCTGGCTGATCATGCCCTGCTCGATGATCGAGTAGCTGCGCGGGCCCAGGCCGGTGCCGAGGAACAGGTCGGTGATGTCGCGGCGGCGGCACTTGGCGCCGTTGAGGTAGTAGCTGCTCTGGCCGTCGCGCGAGACCGAGCGCTTGACCGAGATCTCGTTGAACGCGGCGTACTCGCCGGCGATCGTGTGGTCGGAGTTGTCGAAGATCAGCTCGACGGTGGCCTGCGACACCGGCTTGCGCGCGGTCGAGCCGGAGAAGATCACGTCGGTGAGCGAGTCGCCGCGCAGGCGGCTGGCCGAGCTCTCGCCCATCACCCAGCGCACGGCGTCGATGATGTTGGACTTGCCGCAGCCGTTCGGGCCGACCACGCCGGTCATGTTGGTCGGCAGGTGCAGCGTGGTGGGATCGACGAAGGACTTGAAGCCGGACAGCTTGATCGTGGACAGGCGCATGCGGCGGTCGGATTGCCTCGATGCGGCCCCGGCGGGCCGGGACTGCGGGTCATGATTGGGATTCCGGATTCACTATGTGCGCCAAGCCATTGTTTCTGCTTGACACCGCCAGGTGAATCCTGTGGCGACTCGCGAGTATAGCGGGCTGCGGAAGCAGCGGAGGGAGGCTTCGGGCGCGCTGGCCTTCGGGAAGGGATGCAGGGATTTGCCCAAAGCGCAGGGCTTCGGAGGGTCCGCCGGGAGAGCCGGGCGCCGCTCCACCCTTCCGTGGGCCGTCCATGGCCCAAGTCAGGGCCGTGCGCCATCCATGGCGCACTTTCCGCGGCGCCCGGCCCTCCCGGCTCCAGGGGGACATGGTGTCTACGGCTTCTGACGGATCGACCTCCATGGATCTCCGCCTTCGCGGGGATGGCGATGCGGCTGGGATGAGTAGCGCGGCGAAAAGCCGGCCCTCACCCTCGCGCTTCGCGCTCTCCCTCTCCCGCTTCGCAGGAGAGGGTTGTGGACCGGAGCTCGCGACTTTCGCGTGGCGAGATGGGGTTGGAAGAGCGCCCATCGAAGTGATGCAAGGTTGGCAGGAAGGCGCGGGCCGGGGGATCGCGTCAAGCCGGCCACGGATGGCCGGCGCCCCCGTCAGGACAGGATGTCCTGCCGGGGGAAGAGCGATTCACCGGACGGCGACTTCCTTCGCGCAACGAACCGAAGCCCGCAAAAAGAGCCCGAACGGCACAGCGAAAGGTTGGGCCCACACCCGGCGCTTCGCGCCAGCCCTCCCCACTTCGAAGGAAGAATGGGATGCGGGCCGCTCGCATCTCGGCGTCGGGCGCGTAGGCCCGACCTACGGCACTGATCGACGTCCCTGGATCCCGCCTTCGCGAAGATGACGAAGTCATGGAATGCAACGCGGGGGAAGAGCGATTCACCGGACAGCGACTTCCTTCGCGCAACGAACCGAAGTCCGCTAGGCAGCCAGCGCCTCGAGATACCGGCGGCGCCAGGCGTTGATGTCGTTCGCGCGCAGGTAGTCCATCATCGCCTGCCAGCGTTCCTGGCGCTCATGCCGCGGCATGTGCGCGGCGGCGGCGATGGCGTCGGCGACGCCGTCCAGGTCGTAGGGATTGACCAGCAGCGCCTGGCGCATCTCGTAGGACGCGCCGGCCAGCAATGACAGCACCAGTACCCCCGGATCCTCCGGATCCTGCGCGGCCACGTATTCCTTGGCCACCAGGTTCATGCCGTCGCGCAGCGGCGTGACCAGCCCGATGCGAGCCATGCGGTAGAAGCCGGTGAGCGTGGCGTGGGTGAAGTTGCGATTGACGTAGCGCAGCGGCGTCCAGTCCGGCGCCGCGTGCCCCCCGTTGATGTGCCCCGCGATCTGCTCCAGTTCGTTGCGCAGCAACCGGTACTCGGCGACCTCGCCGCGTGAAACCGGTGCGATCTGCAGGTAGGTCAGCCCCGCCTTGTGGTCGGGATTGCGCTCCAGGAAACGCTCGAAGCCGCGGAACCGCTCCGGCAGCCCCTTGGAATAGTCCAGCCGGTCGACGCCGATCATCAGCTTGCGCGGCACCAGGCTCTCGCGCAGCGAGCGCACGGTGGGCTTGGACACCGCCTGCCGCGCCTGCGCCGCGATGTGCGCCGTGTCGATGCCGATCGGGAACGCCGCGGCCCGGAAGCGATGCCCGTCCGGCGCCTGCAGCATGCCCTCCTCCAGCACCCGCCCCCCGCCGAACAGGCGCACGTAGTCCTGGAAGCGCTCGACGTCGCGCCGCGTCTGGAATCCCACCAGGTCGTAGGCGTACAGCGACGAGAACAGCCGCGCGTGGTCCGGCAGCGCCCCCGCGAGGTCCGCCGAAGGCATCGGCACGTGCAGGAAGAAGCCCATGCGGCAGCCGATGCCGCGCTCGCGCAGCAGCTTCGCCAGCGGGATCAGGTGGTAGTCGTGGATCCAGACCACGTCGTCGTCGCGCAGCAGCGGCGCCAGGCGGTCGGCGAACAGCGCGTTGACGCGCGAATACCCCGCCCGCGTGCCCCGGTCGTAGTCGACCAGGTCGAGGCGGAAATGCAGCAGCGGCCACAGCGTGCGGTTGGCGAAGCCGTTGTAGTAGGCGTCGAGGTCGGCCCGCGACAGGTCCATGGTGACGTAGCGGATGTCGCCTTCCCGGGCCTCGTTCAGCGCGCCGCTGTCCTCGCGCACCGTCTTGCCGCTCCAGCCGAACCAGAGCCCGCCGCGCTCCTGCAGCGCCGCGTTCAGCGCCAGCGCCAGGCCGCCGGCGCGGCTCTGCTCCGGCAGCGCGACCCGGTTGGACACCACCACCAGCCTGCTCACGAGAAATCCTGCCAGGGCCGCGAAAGCCGCATCGCCGCCATCACCAGGCCCACGTGCGAATAGGTCTGCGGGAAGTTGCCCCACGCCTCGCCGCCGTCGAAGGCCAGGTCCTCCGACAGCAGGCCGAGCCGGTTGCGGCGCGCGAGGATGCGCTCGAACAGGTCGCGCGCCTCGTCCTTGCGACCCATCGCGGCCAGCGCGTCGATGTACCAGAACGTGCAGATGGTGAAGCTGGTTTCCGGCGCGCCGAAGTCGTCCTCGGCGACGTAGCGGTACAGGCCGTCGCCGCGCTTGAGGTCGCGGCCGATGGCCTCGACGGTGGCGACGAAGCGCGGGTCGTCCGGCGCGAGGATGCCGAGGTCCACGAGCAGCAGCAGCGAGGCGTCCAGCCGCTCGCCGTCGAAGGCGTCGACGAAGTGGCCCAGGCGCTCGTTCCAGCCGCGCGCGAGCACGGTGGCGCGGATGGCGTCGGCGCGCCCACGCCACAGGTCGCGGCGGTCGGTGATGCGCAGCGCGTCGGCGATCTTGGCCAGCCGGTCGCAGGCGGCCCAGCACATCGCGCTGGAGTAGGTATGCACGTCGGCGCGCCCGCGGAACTCCCACAATCCCGCGTCGGGCTTGTCGTGCAGCGCCCAGGCGCGCTCGCCCAGCGGCTCCAGGCGCCGGAAGGTGGCCTCGTCGCCGGGGCTTTCCAGGCGGCGGTCGAAGAACATCTGCGCCGAGGCCAGCACCACGCTGCCGTAGGTGTCGTGCTGCTTCTGCAGCCAGGCCAGGTTGCCGCGGCGCACCGGGCCCATGCCGCGGTAGCCGCGCAGCGCCGGCATTTCCTCCTCGGCCAACCGGCCCTCGTAGGCGATGCCGTACACCGGCTGCATGTCGCCGTCCTCGCCGGTGGCGAGGTTGAAGATGTAGTGGATGTACTCCTCCATCGTCCGCGTCGCGCCGAGCCGGTTGAGCACCCGCACGACGAAGGCCGCGTCGCGCAGCCAGCAGTAGCGGTAGTCCCAGTTGCGCTGCGTGCCCGGCGCCTCCGGGATGGACGTGGTCAGCGCCGCGATGATCCCGCCGCTGTCCTCGTACTGGCACAGCTTGAGCACGATCGCGCTGCGGATCACCGCCTCCTGCCATTCGGCCGGGATCGAGAGGTAACGCACCCACTCGTGCCAGTACTGGCGCGTGCGCTGCTCGGCCTCGCGCACGAACTGGTCGACCGGGCGGGCCAGCGTCTCGTCCGGGCCGAGCACGAAATGCAGGTCGCGGTCGAGGATCACCGGGATCTCGTCGCGCAGCGTGCGCAGCGGCATGTCGGTGGTCACGCGCAGCACCATCTGCGGCAGCAGGAAACGGATGTGGTTGCTGCCCCAGGTGTGCTCGGGCACGCGCGCACCCCAGTCGGCGAGCGGCCTGATCCGCACCCGCACGCGCGGCCGGCCGGACAGCACGCGCACGCGCCGCGCCAGCATCACCGGCCGGTAGAAGCGCCCGTGCTGGCGCCAGCGCGGAGCGAAATCCACCACCTCGATGGCGCCGTCGTTGCCGTCGTGCAGCACGGTGCGCAGGATCGCGGTGTTCTTGTCGTATTGCTGCTCGGCGCGATCGAACCCCTCGAGCTCGATGCTCCAGAAGCCGCCGTCGAGTTCGGGTTGCAGCAGGTCGCAGAACGCCGGGTCGCCGTCGAACGCCGGCAGGCAGCACCACACCAGCCGCGCGCGTTCGTCGAACAGCGCGCCGAAGCTGCCGTTGCCGACCAGGCCGAGCTCGAGGTCCTGCGCGCGCGGTTCGCCGCCGCCCATCAGCCGGCCCCTGCGCCGACGCCGAGCCACGCGCGCACCGCGGCCGGATCGCGCAGCCGGCGCCGGGCCGCCGTCGGCGTGCGGTCGCCGACCAGCACGCTGATGCCGTCGCGCGCGTTGACGACGCCGAAGCCGCTTTCGTCGGTCAGGTCGTCGCCGGCGAACACCGGGACGCGGCCGCGGAACGGCGCATCTTCCAGCAGCCCGGCGATCGCGGCGCCCTTGTCGACGCTGTCGCCCCCGGGACTGCCGGGATACAGCTCCACCACCTGCTTGCCGTGCTGCAGGCGGTAGCCGGGCAACTGCCCGAGCGCGTGCGTCGCGAACGCGAGCAGCGCCGGCTCCGCGTCGGGTGCGCGGCGCCAGTGCAGCGCGAGCGCGGCGCCCTTGTCCTCGACCAGCGCGCCCGCGTAGACGGCCGCCAGCTTCTCGGCCGCCGTGCGCAGCGCGCCGAACGTCGCCGGCGCCTTCGCGCCCGGCACGGCGACGCCCGGATGCCGGCGCTCGACCCCGTGCATGCCGACGGCGTTGAACCTAGACGGCGCGAACAGCCCGTCCAGCGCGGCGATGGTGCGCCCGCTCACCAGCGCGAGCGCGCCGTCGAGCCGGGCATGGAGGGCTTCGAGCCGCTCGCGCAGCCCGGGCGGCACCACCACCGCGTCGGGCGCATCGGCCAGGTCGAGCAGGCAGCCGTCGACGTCGAGGAACAGCGCCCAGTCGTCGGCGGGTGGTGGCGGCGCGTCGTGCGTGGGTGCCGCGGCGGATTCAATCTCAGGCGCTGCGGCCTGGTTCGTGTCGGAATGTCGCATCGCCGCCATGATGGCGACGATCGGCGTAAACCGATGTGAATCGACGCCTCGCCGCGCTCAGGACAGGCGCACGCCGCTGTCGGCGTCGAAGAAATGCATGCGGCCGGGCACGCAACCCAGTCGCACGGTCTCGCCCGGCGTCGGCAGGTCGTGCGGCGGCATGCGGACCACGATCTCGCCGCCGCCGCAGCGCAGGTTGACGAAGGCCTCGTTGCCGACCGGCTCCACCGCCTCGACCTGCGCGGGCAGGCGCGCCGCGTCGTCCTGCGCCGCAAGCCGCATGTCCTCCGGGCGCAGCCCCACCACCAGCGGCCGGCCGGCGACTTCGCGCAGCGCGGCCTCGCCCGCGGGCAGCGGCAGTTCCGTGCCGTCGTCCAGCCGCAGCCGTGGACCGCCGTCGCCATCGTGCAGCATGCCGCGCAGCAGGTTCATCCGAGGGCTGCCGAGGAATCCGGCGACGAACACGTTGGCGGGCCGCTCGTACAACGCCATCGGCGTGTCGATCTGCTGGATCTCGCCGTCCTTGAGCACCACGATGCGCTGGCCCAGCGTCATCGCCTCGATCTGGTCGTGGGTGACGTAGACCATGGTCGCGCCGAGCTGCCGGTGCAGGCGCGCGATCTCCACCCGCATCGACATGCGCAGCTTGGCGTCGAGGTTGGACAGCGGCTCGTCGAGCAGGAACACCTGCGGCTTGCGCACCAGCGCGCGCCCGAGCGCGACGCGCTGGCGCTGGCCGCCCGACAGCGCGCCGGGCTTGCGGTCCAGCAGTCTGTCCAGCTCCAGCGTGCGCGCGGCCTCGGCCACGCGCGCGGCGATCGCGGCCTTGTCGTGGCCGCGCAGCCTCAGGCCGAAGGCCAGGTTCTCGGCCACCGTCATGTGCGGGTACAGCGCATAGCTCTGGAACACCATCGCGATGTCGCGGTCCTTCGGCGCCACGTCGTTGACGACGCGGTCGCCGATGCGCAGGGTGCCCGCGCTGATTTCCTCCAGCCCGGCGATCATCCGCAGCAGCGTCGACTTGCCGCAGCCCGACGGCCCGACCAGCACCAGCAGCTCGCCGTCGGCGACCTCGAAGCTGGCGCCGGCGACGCCGACGTAGCCGTTGGGGTAGACCTTTCGCACCTTGTCGAGCTGGACGCTGGCCATGCGTTCTCCGCCGGGATGGGTCGCGGTTGGGGTTGCGGAATCCGGCCGCCGCCGATCCGTGGGCGGCGTCATGAATACGATTGCAGCCGGTCGGCTTCCGGTCCCGTGGACATTACACTGACCGATTGGGTGCGGTATTCTGCATGTAATCGTTTTCATGGCGCCACCGCGCCATTCCAGAAGGGACGGCAGTCGATGGATGAGGCGCGACAGGGGGACGTTTCGTTCCCGAAGGGATTCCTCTGGGGCGCGGCCACCGCCGCCCACCAGATCGAAGGCTCGCCGCTGGCCGACGGCGCCGGCCCGAGCATCTGGACCCGTTTCGCGCACACCCCCGGCATGGTCATGCACGGCGACACCGGCGACGTCGCCTGCGACCACTACCGGCGCTGGAAGGACGACGTCGCGCTGATGCGCGAGCTGGGCCTGACGGCGTACCGCTTCAGCGTGTCGTGGTCGCGCGTGCTGCCCGATGGCACCGGGCGGGTGAACCAGGCCGGCCTCGACTTCTATTCGCGCCTGGTCGACGAACTGCTGGCCAACGGCATCGAGCCGCTGCTCACGCTCTACCACTGGGACCTGCCCGCCGCGCTCGACGACAAGGGCGGCTGGCTCAACCGCGACAGCGCCGACTGGCTGGCCGAGTACGGCAGCGTGCTGTTCCGCGCGCTCGACGGGCGGGTGAAGAAATGGGTCACGCTCAACGAGCCCTGGGTGGTCAGCGACGGCGGCTACCTGCACGGCGTGCTCGCGCCCGGGCACCGCAGCCGCTACGAGGCGCCGATCGCCAGCCACAACCTGATGCGCGCCCACGGTGCCGCGGTGCAGGCCTACCGCGCCATCGGCAAGCACGAGATCGGCCTGGTGGTGAACATCGAGCCCAAGTACGCCGCCAGCGACGATGCCGACGACCACGCCGCGGTGCGGCGCGCGCACGCGTACATGAACGAGCAGTACCTGCACCCCGCCCTGCTCGGCCGCTACCCGCCGGAGCTCGCGGAGATCTTCGGCGACGCCTGGCCGGACTTCCCGCAGGAGGACTTCAAACTCATCGCCCAGCCGCTGGATTTCGTCGGCATCAACTACTACACGCGCAGCGTGACGCGCGCGGTTCCCAGCTACCCGCTCAACGCGGGGCCGGTGAAGCAGCCGCTGGGCACCTACACCGAGACCGGCTGGGAGGTCTTCCCGCAGGGCCTGACCGACCTGCTGCTGTGGTTCAAGCAGGCCTACGGCGACACGCCGCTGTACATCACCGAGAACGGCGCCGCCTTCTTCGACCCGCCGGCGGCCGAAGGCGGCCGCGTGCGCGACCCGCTGCGCACCGACTACCTGCGCAAGCACCTGGGCGCGATCCACGACGCCATCGCCGCCGGCGTCGACGTGCGCGGCTACATGGCGTGGTCGCTGCTGGACAACCTGGAATGGTCACTTGGCTATTCGAAGCGCTTCGGCATCGTGCACGTGAACTACGGCACCCAGGAACGCACGATCAAGGACTCCGGGCGCTGGTATTCTCGCGTGATCGCCAGCCATGGCGGGTCGCTGGCGGAGCCGTTGCCCTGAAGGCCGGGGACCGGGAATGGAGGATCGGGAATCGGCAAAGCGGCACTTGAAGCGTTGCGAGCCGCCGCAGGCAGCGCCGCTCCGCTTCCACGTTCCCCCGCCACGTTCCCGCTCCGCTTCCTGGTTCCCATTCCTGATTCCCTATTCCCGATTATTCCCGCGAGCGTAGCGAGCCAATGCACGACACCCTGCTCCTGTTCGGCGCCACCGGTGACCTGGCCCAGCGCTACCTGTTCCCGTCGCTGGCGCACCTGCTGCGCGACCGCCTGCTGCCGCCGGGGTTCCGGGTGGTCGCCGTCGGGCGCAGCGAGCACGACGACGCGGGCTTCAAGGCGTGGCTGCTCGACCGCATCGGCGAGGGCGACGACCGCGACGCCGGCGCGCTGGACGACCTGCTGTCGCGCACGCACTACCTCTCGCTCGACCTCAACGACGCCGACGCGATGCGCGCGGCGCTGTCGCAGTACGCCGACCGCCCCTGCGTGAGCTACCTGTCGACGCCTCCGGACCTGTTCGCGCCGGCCTGCCGCGGGCTCAAGGCGGCCGGGCTGCTCGAGGACGGTTCGCGGCTCGTCCTGGAGAAGCCGATCGGCCACGACCTGGCCTCGGCGCGCGAGATCAACGCCACGCTCAAGGCCGCGCTCGACGAGTCGCGGATCTTCCGCATCGACCACTACCTGGGCAAGGCGCCGGTGCAGAACCTGCTGGCGCTGCGCTTCGGCAACACGCTGATGGAGGCGGTGTGGCAGCACCGCTGGATCGAGTCGGTCGACATCATCGTCGCCGAGACCGCCGGCGTGGACGGCCGCGAGGGCTACTACGCCAACTACGGCGCGCTGCGCGACATGGTGCAGAACCACATGCTGCAGCTGCTCGCGCTCATCGCCATGGAGCCGCCCTCGGAGCTGTGCGCGGACTGCATCCGCGACGAGAAGACCAAGGTGCTGCGCGCGCTGCGGCCGATGAGCGCGCAGGACGTGGGCATCCACAGCGTGCGCGGCCGCTACGCCGCCGGCGTGGTCGACGGCGAGGCGGTGAAGGGCTTCACCCACGACAGCGAGGTCGAGACCTTCGTCGCCCTGCGCGCCTTCATCGACAACTGGCGCTGGGCCGGGGTGCCGTTCCGGCTGGTGACCGGCAAGCGCATGCCCGCGCGCGCGACCGAGGTGGTGGTGTCGTTCAAGCCGGTCTCGCACTGGGTGTTCGAACGCCCCAACCGCCAGCGCGCGCGCCCCAACCGGCTGCGCATGCGGCTGCAGCCGGAGGAGACGATCGAGCTCGGCCTGATGGGCAGCCTGGCCGCGCCCGAGTGGGGCGCCACCGAGCTGCAGCCGATGTCGCTGGACCTGTCGATGTCGCCGACGCCGAACCGCCGCATCGCCTACGAGCGGCTGCTGGTGGACGCGCTCAAGGGCGACCAGACGCTGTTCGTGCGCGACGACGAGGTCGAGGCCGCGTGGCGCTGGATCGACAGCATCAGCGCGGCCTGGGCGCAGGCCGCCACGCCGGTCCAGGACTACCCCGCCGGCTCGTGGGGCCCGGCCGCGGCCGCCGATTTCCTGCCGGTGACGCTCGCCGGCGCCGGCCATCGGAAGAAGCCCGCATGAGCGCGCCCGGCCGCTTCGTCCTGCTCGCCGACATCGGCGGCACCAACGCGCGCTTCGCGCTCGCCGACACCTCGGCGGCGGTGCCGCTGCTGGTGGACAGCGTGCAGGAATACGCGGTGGCCGACTTCCCGTCGCTCGGCGACGCCGCGCGCCATTACCTGGAGGACGGCGGCTCGGGCTTCGCCGGCGGCGCCGAGATCCGCAGCGGCGTGTTCGCCGTGGCCGGCCGGGTCGAAGGCGAGCACGCGCGCATCACCAACCATCCGTGGGTCATCCACACCCCGCGCATCCGCGAGATGCTCGGCTTCCCGGACATCCGCCTGGTCAACGACTTCGCCGCGCAGTCGATGGCGATCCCGGCGCTGCAGGCCAACGACGTGGTGCCGCTGGGCGGCGTGCGCTGGAGGCCAGACGCCGAGCCGCGCGACCGCATCTACGCCGTGATCGGCCCCGGCACCGGGCTGGGCGTGGGCATCCTGGTGGTGCGCGGCGGCCGCCACTGGCCGCTGGAAACCGAAGGCGGCCACGTCAGCTTCCCGCCCGGCACGCCCGAGGAAATCGCGATCCTCGAGCGGCTGTCGGCGCAATTCGGCCGCGTCTCCAACGAGCGGCTGATCTGCGGACCGGGGCTGGTCAACATCCATCGCGCGCTGAGCGAGATCGCGGGCGTCGACCCCGGCCCGCTCGAGCCGGTCGACATCACCGCGCGCGCGGCCCAGGGCGACGCGCTGTGCATGCGCGCGGTCGACGTGTTCTGCGCGGTGTTCGGCGCGATCGCCGGCGACCTGGTGCTCACCACCGGCGCGTGGGACGGCGTCTTCCTCACCGGCGGCCTGGTGCCGAAGATGCTGCGCGGGCTGCAGCATTCCGGTTTCCGCCAGCGCTTCGAGCACAAGGGCCGGTTCTCGCCGAACATGGCGCGGGTGCCGTCGATGGCGGTGCTGCACCCGCACGCGGGACTGCTGGGCACCGCGGTGATCGCGCGGCAGGCGGCGCCGCCGGCATGAACACGCGCGGCGACGCCCTGCCCGAGGTCGATGTCGCGGGTCGCCGCGTCCACTTCCTCGCCTGGGACAGCGCCGAGCAGTGGGCCTGGGCCGGCGCGATCACCATCGCCGCCGAACTGCGGCGCGCGCTCGAGCAGCAGCCGCGCGCGCGGCTGCTGCTGTCGGGCGGCAAGACCCCGGCCCCGGTGTACGAAGCGCTGTCGCGCGCGCCGCTGGCCTGGGACCGGATCGACGTCGCGCTGGTGGACGAACGCTGGCTGCAGCCTGGCGACGCCGACAGCAATTCCTACCTGGTGCGCACCACCCTGCTGCAGGACAAGGCGGCGCAGGCGCGCTTCGAGACGCTGACGCGCACCGGCCGCAGCATCGAGGAAGCCGTCGCCTCGGCCAACCTGCACGCCCGCCAGGTGTCCGACGTCGTCACCCTCGGCATGGGCGACGACGGCCACACCGCGTCGCTGTTCCCCGGCATGCGCGGGCTCGAGCAGGCGCTGGCCAATCCCAACGCCTACGTGGCGGTGGATGCGACCGGTTGCCCCGGCGCGGGGGCGTGGTCGCGCCGCATCAGCCTCACGCCCGCGGGCCTGGCGCCCTCGCGCATGCGGCTGCTGCTGATCCGCGGCGAGCACAAGCGCCGCCTGTTCGAACGCGCCGCCGACGGCCTCGACCCGCTCGAGCTGCCGGTCCGCCTCGCCTTCACCACGCCCGGCGCACGCTTGCGCGTGCACTGGTGCCCCTGACCCGCCCGCCATGCCCCTCGATCCCCGCATCGCCGCCGTCACCGAGCGCATCCGTTCGCGCAGCAGGCGCTCGCGCGCCGCCTACCTCGCCGGCATCGAGGCCGCGCACCGCGAAGGCCCGCACCGCAGCCGCCTGAGCTGCGGCAACCTCGCCCACGCCTTCGCCGCCTGCGGGCCGACCGACAAGGGACGGCTGCGCGGCGACGCGGTGCCCAACCTCGGCATCGTCGACGCCTACAACGACATGCTCTCGGCGCACCAGCCGTTCGAAACCTATCCCGCCCTGATCCGCGATGCCGCGCGCGCGCTCGGCGCCACCGCGCAGGTCGCCGGCGGCGTGCCGGCGATGTGCGACGGCGTCACCCAGGGCCGCGCGGGCATGGAGCTGTCGCTGTTCTCGCGCGACGTGATCGCGCAGGCCACCGCGGTCGCGCTGTCGCACGACATGTTCGACAGCGCGCTGTATCTGGGCGTGTGCGACAAGATCGTGCCGGGGCTGCTGATCGGCGCGCTGGCGTTCGGCCACCTGCCGGCGGTGTTCGTGCCGGCCGGGCCGATGACGCCGGGCATCCCCAACAAGGCCAAGGCCGAGGTGCGCGAGCGCTACGCCGCCGGCGAGGCGACGCGCGAGGAGCTGCTGGAAGCCGAGTCCTCGTCCTACCACGCGCCCGGCACCTGCACCTTCTACGGCACCGCCAACTCCAACCAGGTGCTGCTGGAGGCGATGGGCGTGCAGCTGCCGGGCGCATCCTTCGTCAATCCCGGCACCCCGCTGCGCGACGCGCTGACCCGCGCCGCCACCGAGCGCGCGCTGCGCATCACCGCGCTGGGCGCCGACTATCGCCCGCTGGGCAGGCTCATCGACGAGCGCGCCATCGTCAACGCGATCGCCGCGCTGATGGCCACCGGCGGCTCCACCAACCACAGCATCCACTGGGTCGCGGTGGCGCGCGCGGCCGGCATCGCGCTGACCTGGGACGACATCGACGCGATCTCGCAGGCGGTGCCGCTGCTGGCGCGCGTGTATCCCAACGGCGAGGCCGACGTGAACCGCTTCGCCGCGGCGGGCGGCACCCAGTTCGTGTTCCGCGAGCTGCTCGACGCCGGGTTGATGCACGAGGACATCGCCACCGTCGTGCCCGGCGGCATGCGCGCCTACTGCGACGAGCCTCGCCTGGGCGCCGACGGCGCGCTCGACTACGCGCCCGGCATCGAGCGCAGCGCCGACGACACCGTGGTGCGCCCCGCCGCGTCGCCGTTCGAGGCCCAGGGCGGCCTGCGCCTGCTGCGCGGCAACCTCGGCAGCGCGCTGATCAAGCTCTCGGCGGTCAAGCCCGAGTACCGCAGCATCACCGCGCCCGCGGTGGTCGTCGACGCCCCGCAGCTGCTCAACCGCCTGCACGCGGCCGGCGCGCTGCCCCGGGACTTCGTCGCCGTGGTGCGCTACCAGGGCCCGCGCGCCAACGGCATGCCCGAGCTGCACTCGCTGGCGCCGCTGCTGGGCATGCTGCAGAACCAGGGCCGGCGCGTGGCGTTGGTGACCGATGGCCGCCTGTCGGGGGCCTCCGGCAAGATCCCGGCCGCGATCCACGTCACTCCCGAGGCGGCGCGCGACGGCGCCCTGGCCCGGCTGCGCGAAGGCGACATGATCCGCCTCGACGGCGAAGCGGGCGTGCTCGAGGCGCTGGTGGACGCGGCCGAATGGGGTTCGCGCGCGCCCGCGCCCAACTCGGCGCCGGCTGCGCACGACCTGGGCCGCAACCTGTTCGCGCTCAACCGCGCGATGGTCACCGCCGCCGACCGCGGCGCGCTGTCGATCTCCTGCGGCCCGCCCTCGCCCGACGGCGATGCCTGGGAATACGACGCGGAGTACGATCTGGGCGACGCGCCGGCCGCGGCGGACGCGCCGCATGAGGCGAAAGACGCATGAACCCCCGGGCGCGCGAACTCCCGTAGGAGCGCACCTGGACGCGATAGGCTTTCACGGCAAGACAGTCGCGCCCAGGTGCGCTCCTACATTCCCAGGTACGGTTTCAGATGGCCCTCGAGCAACACCAGCAAGCCGCCGAACGATTTCTGCGCGACGCCGGCATCCTGCCGGTGGTCACCGTCGATGGCCTCGAGCAGGCCCGGCGGCTCGCCGACGCGCTGCTCGAGGGTGGCCTGCGCAGCATCGAGCTGACCCTGCGCACGCCGGCCGCGCTCGAGGCCATCGCCGCGATCAAGCGCGCGTCGCCTGAAGTCGTGGTCGGGGCCGGCACGGTGCTCACGCCGCAGCAGGTCCGGCAGGCGATCGACGTCGGCGCCGATTTCCTCGTCACCCCGGGGACGCCGCCGGCGATGGCCGACGCGCTCGCGCACGCGCCGATCCCCGTGGTGCCGGGCGGCGCGACGCCGACCGAGTTCCTCGCGCTGATGGCGCGCGGCTTCCGCGTGTGCAAGCTGTTCCCGGCCAGCGCGGTCGGCGGCCTGGCGATGATCCGCGGGCTGGCTGCGCCGCTGGCGGGCCTGGTGCTCTGCCCGACCGGCGGCATCACCGAGGACACCGCGGCGCAGTTCCTGGCCGAGCCCAACGTCGCCTGCATCGGCGGCTCGTGGATGGTGCCGAAGCCGTGGCTGGCCGAAGGCGACTGGGACAAGGTGCGCGAGGCGTCGGCGAAGGCCGCGGCAATCATCCGGGCTGCGCGCGGTTCCTGACGCCGCGAAACTGGATCCTTGTTCCTGCTTTTGCAGGAGCGACGGAAGTCGCGATCTGCAGTCCCGCCAAAGGCGGTCGTGACTTCCCTCCCTCCTGCACGGGGACCCGCTACGGCTTCGTGGCCGATGGCACCTCGATCTCGACCTTCGCCGGCACGGCATGCAGGCGCAGTTCGCCGTCCTGCCATTGCGCTGGCTCGCCGTTCACCGTCGCCTTGCCCGGCTCGCCGGGATATGGCCACGGCAGTACCAGCCCGCCGGCTGGTGGCGTGATTCCATTGGCGATTTCCAGCCGCAGCACACCGCCGTCGCGTCGCAGCGAATAACCTAGCGCGCCCTGCGGCGTGCGCAGGCCGCGGATCGCCACGCCCTTGCCGTCGAACCAGTCCACCGGGATGCCGGCCGCCAGCACCAGGCTGTCGTCGACGTCGCGCGTGTAGGCGAACATGTCCAGCGCCGAGCGCACGAAGTCCGAGGCCACCCACGCATGCGGCAGGTCGCCGACGAAGAACGGCTTGCGCGGCGTGCGCGAGACCACTTCCGCCCACTGGTTCCAGGCCTGCGGCGTGCGGCCGGCGAAGAAGAACCGGACCGCGTCCCAGGCACGCTCGCGCCAGCCCAGGCGCACGAAGGCCGAGACGTTGCGCCATTCGTACGGGGTGTAGTCCTTCCACTCGCGCTGCCCGTCCTCGCGCTGGCGGAACTCGCGCCAGTAGCGCTCGAAGGTGTTGCGCAGCAGGTCCTCGGGCAGCCGGCCCTGCTCGCCGCCCGGCGCCAGCGCGATCGTCGTCGAGGTCGGGTCGAAGTCGCCCAGCTCGGCCGCGCCGGGAATGAAGTCGATGCCGTGCGCGGCGGTCGCCGCGCGCAGCGAGGCGTACAGGTCGCCGCGGAACTGGTCGCGCGAGGCAGCGATGCGCCGCGCGTCCTCGTCCTTGCCCAGCACCCCCGCGACCTCCACCGCGTCCTTGTAGCCGCGCAGCGCCCAGAAGTCGTCCCAGTAGGAGTGCATCGGCTTGGCCGAATAGCCCTCGTGGCTGATCGAGACCGGCATCAGGCCGTAGAAGGCCGGGTTCCTGGCGCGGTTGGCCTCGGTACGTTCACTCAGTCTCAGCTTTTCCATGTAGCCGTAGGCCGCCAGCACGTGCGGCCACATCCGCGCCAGCGCGGCCTTGTCGCCGTCGTAGCGGTACAGCTCGGCGATGTTGAAGATCAGCTCGCCATGGCTGTCGTTCTCCGGCACCGGGTCGCTGCCACGGTCGTCGACGCAGCACGGCACCATGCCGTCCTCGAACTGGTACGGCGCGTACCAGTCGACGTACTCGCGCACCGCGTCGGTGCGGCCCATGCGCAGCAGGCCCTCGGAGATCATCGCCCCGTCGCGGATCCAGCTGCGCGCGTACGAGCGCGTGCCCGGCTGCAGGCGCGGGCCGATGCGCGAGATCAGCATGTGCGCGGTGGCGGTGCGAAGCGTGTCGGCCAGCGCCTGGCCCTGCGGCGGGACGTCGACGTGGACGCGGTCGAGCTTGTCGCGCCACGCGCGCGCGACTCGCGCCTGCCAGTCGGCCGGGTTCCACGCGTTGTCCTTGAGCGGCATGCCTCCGGTCAGCGGCGCCATCAGGTCGATTTCGCGCTGCTCGCCGGGCGCGAGCCGGGTCCGGTAGAGCAGCGCGCCGGAGGCCAGGCCGACGGGATCGTCGACCCGTGTCGCATCCGGCAGCGCGCCGGATGCGAGCAGGCCCGCGGCCATGCCGCCGTGGAAGGTGCTGGCAAAGCGCGCATCCGGGGGTTGCCGCGCGAACACCCGGGGCGCGCCGTTGACCTCGGTCGCGATACGCCCCACCGACAGGCTGTCGATCCGGCTGACGCCGCCGACGGTGTTGAGGAACTGGCTCGGCGGGTTGACCTGCAGCGGGCGGATCGCCAGCGCCAGGGTGTAGTCGCGGGCCTGCGCGGTGGTGTTCTCCAGGCGGTAGCGCGCCACCAGCTGCGCCAGTTCCGCGTTGCCGTGCGCGAACGCGGTCACCCGCAGCGCGAAGTCCGGATGCGTCCAGTCCACCGACGGGATCGGCAGGTAGCCGTCCTGCAGCGACTGCATCGCCCGCACGTCGGCCCAGGTCGCCAGCTTGCCGTCGACGACCACGAACGGCTCGATGCTGAAGCCGCCCTTCGCCACCTCGATCGCGCCGTCCTCGCCGATCAGCCCCTGCTCGGTGCCGCCGTCGACGCCCAGGATCGTCCAGTACGGCTGCTCGCCGCTGAAGCCGCGCGGGAACCAGCCGCGCGGCGACCGTGCCGCGACCGACTTGACGAAATCGTTGGGCGTGGCGGCGAACGCCAGCGGCTCGACCGTTGCTTCGGCGAGCGAATGCCCGCCGCCCGGCCCGCGCTCGACGACGATGCCGATGTAGCGCGCCTCCGACTCGGGCAGCGCGATCCAGTCGGCGCCGCCGTTGCCGCCCGCGACCTCGCGCACGTCGCGGAAGGCGCGGCCGTCGTCCGACAGCTGGATGCGGTAATCCGAGGCCTGCGCGCCATCGCGCCACTGCAGCGTCAGCCCGCCGAACTCGCGCACGCTGCCGAGGTCGAGCACCAGCCGGTCGCCGTCGCGGCCTTGCCAGGCCGTCGCGGGGTCGCCGTCCACGGCCATGCCCGCATCGCCACGCGGCGCCGTGGCCGTCGCGCGCAGCGGGGTGTCGTCGGCCTTCGCCAGCCGCTGCAGTCGCAGCGAATCGAAGCACACCGTGCCCTTGCCACCGGCGCGGTTGTAGATCGTGAACTCGAGCTTCGCGCTGTGTCGCAGCACCCGGTCCGGGCTCGGCCCCCAGGCCTTGTCGATGTGGCGCTTCTTGTAGCGCACCCCGGTCCATTGCTCCGGGAAGCCGTACGCGGTCCTGTTGACCCACCAGACGTTGTCGCCGCTGGCGTCGACGAACTTCATCTGCAGGTCGTTGGCGGGCGAATCGCCGCGCAGCTCGAACGAGAACGCGTAGTTGTCCGGATAGTCGATGGCCAGGTCGCGCTGGATGCCGGCGTAGCCGGACACGCCGTTGAAGTCGTAGTCCAGGCACAGCGCCCTGCCCTGCGCGCCGGCGACCATGCGCAGCTTGCCGCCGACCTGGTTGGAGGTGACGAGGCGCCAGGGCGCGGCTTCCTCGAAAGCATCGAGGGTGCGCGGGGCACCGATGGGCTGCTGGGCAATTGCAGGCGCCGAAGCCAGCGCCAGCATGAGGGCCAAGATCCGTCCGGCCGTCATTCCCGCGCAGGCGGGAATCCAGCGATTTTGCTTCAGGAGACCCCCGTTTGGGCGAGCAACGTCACTGGATTCCCGCCTGCGCGGGAATGACGCCGTGAGGGATGCATCAGGAAAGACGTCTATGGCATTCATCCCTTGACACTCCCAAGCAACAACCCCTGGATGTAATGCCGCTGCAGCACCAGGAACAACGCCAGCACCGGCACGATGGTGACCACCGAGCCGGCCATCATCAGCTCGTTGTCCTGCACGTGCTCGCGCGAGAGCGAGGCCAGCGCCACCGGCAGCGTCTGCAGGTCCTGGTCGCTGAGCACGATCAGTGGCCACATGAAGTCGTTCCACGCGGCGAGGAAGCTGAAGATCGCCAGCGTCACCAGGATCGGGCGCAGCGCCGGCAGCACGATCTGGAAAAAGATCCGCATCTCGCCCGCGCCATCGATGCGCGCGGCCTCGAGCAGCTCGTCCGGGATCGAGCGCGCGTACTGGCGCACCAGGAAGATGCCGAAGATCGTCGCCATGCCGGGCACGATCGCACCCATGTAGGTGTTCACCAGCCCCATCTGCTTGAGCAGCAGGAACAGCGGCATCATCGCCACCTGCGCCGGGATCACCAGCGCGGCGAGCAGCAGCCGGAACGTCTTCTCGCGCCCGGCGAAGCGCAGCTTGGCGAAGGCGTAGCCGGCCATGGTATTGAACAGCAGCGCCAGCAGCGTCACGCAGGTCGAGACCAGGAAGCTGTTGAACAGGTAGCGCCCCATCCCGGCCCTGGCGAACAGCTCGTGGTAGTTGTGCAGGGTCGGTGCCGAGGGCAGCAGCGGCGGCGGGAAATGCGTGGCCTCGCCTGCCTGCATGAACGAGACCGACAGCATCCACAGCAGCGGCGCGATGCTCAGCAGCGCGAGCGCGACCAGCAGGCCGTTGACGATGGCGGTGGCGAGCGGGCGCTTCATCTCACTCCGCTCCCTTGCGGCGCGCGAACCACATCATCGCGCTGGTCACCGCCGCCATCAGCACGAACAGCAGGAACGCCACCGCCGAGGCGTTGCCCAGGTTCCACCACTTGAAGCCCTCCTCGTACATCAGGTAGAGCACGCTCTTGGTGCTCTCCAGCGGCCCGCCCTGGGTCATCACGTAGGGCTCGGCGAACAGCTGGAAGTAGCCGGACATGGTCAGGATGCCGACCAGCAGCAGCACCGGCCCGAGCATCGGCAGGGTGACGTGGCGGAACTGCCGCCACGGCCCCGCGCCGTCGATGCGCGCGGCCTCGTACAGGTCCTCGGGGATCGACTGCAGCCCGGCGAGGAAGATGATCATGTTGTAGCCGAAGTTCTTCCACACCGCGAAGACGATGATGGTGGGCATCGCCCAGTGCGGGTCGCCGAGCCAGTCGATGGGGTCGATGCCGACCCACGACAGCCCCCAGTTCACCAGCCCGTAGCGCGTGTGGAACAGGTAGCGCCAGATCACCGCCACTGCCACCACGGTCGTCACCACCGGCGCGAAGAACGCGGTGCGGAAGAAGCCCTTGAACCTGCCGAGCTTCGAATGCAGCAGCAGCGCCGCGCCCAGCGAGACGGCGATCGACAGCGGGACGCCGACGACCACGAAGTACAGCGTGTTGCCCAGCGTCTTCCAGAACAGCGGGTTGCGCAGCAGGCCCAGGTAGTTGTCGAGCGCGACGAAGCGCAGGTTGTGGATGTCGGCCAGCGCGTAGATGTCGAAATCGGTCACGCTGAGCGCGAGCGCCGCGACCACCGGCAGGAAGAAGAACACCGCGATCACCAGCAGCGCGGGCGCGGCGAAGGTCCAGCCGGCGAGCGAGCGCTTCACTGCGTCGCCCCCGCCGCATGGCCGCCGCCGTGGTCCAGCATCCAGCGCCGCTTCTCGAGGATGGCGTCGGCGCGGCGGTCCAGCTCCGCCGCCGCCTGGTCCACGGTCATGCGGTCGTTGGCGACCTGCTCGCCGACCAGCCGCAGCTCGGTGGCGATCCGCTCCCATTCGGGCACCTTGGGCGTCGGCACCGCGCGCTCGAGCTGCTCGCGGAACGCGCGCGCATGGCGGTCGTTGGCCAGCGAGGGATCCTTCCACGGCGAGCGCCGCGGCGGCAGGTTGCCGGTGAGCGTGTGGAACGCCACCTGCACCCGCGGCTCGGACAGGTAGGCGATCAGTTTCCACGCCGCGGCCTTGTGCCGCGAGTTGCGGAACACGACGAAGCTGGTGCCGCCGGCGACCGATGCGCCCGGGCCGTCGGGGCCGGGCAGCGGCATCGTCATCCACTTGTCCGCCAGCGACGGCGGCAGCCGCTTGCGGAACTCGGCAATGTTCCAGGGGCCGTTGACGTAGAAGGTGTAGTAGCCGTTTCCGAACTCGTCCCAGACGTTGGAGATCGCCGTGTTGGCCACCTTCGGCGCCCAGTCGTTGTCGAAGATCTCCTTGTAGAACGCGAGCGTGCGCTTGAACCCCGCGCTGCGGAAGTTGCCGTAGCGGCCGTCGTCGCGCAGCAGCGGGTCGTGGATGGCGAGGTTGAGCAGCGGCTCGAATTCGTTGAGCGGCAGCAGGATCGCGTAGCGCTTCGGGCCGACCTTGCGCTTGACCGCCGCCATCGCGGTGCGCCATTCGTCCCAGCTCGCCGGCGGCTTGTCGATGCCGGCCTCGTGCAGCAGGTCGACGCGGTAGAACGGGATCCGCGTTTCCACGTACCACGGGACCGCATAGGTCCGGCCGTCGATCACGCCGCTGTCCCAGGGGCCCGCGTAGTAGTCGGCGACGTCCAGGGCCGGCGTCGCGGCGATCTCCTCGTCGAGCGGGTCGAGCGCGCCGAGCAGCGCGAACTCCGGGATCCAGGTGTTGCCCAGCGGCGTCACGTCCGGCAGCGAGTCGCCGGCGTACGCGGTCAGCAGCTTCTCGTGCGCCGACAGCACCGGCATCTGCTGCAGGTCGACATGGATGCCGGGGTTACGCCGCTCGAACTCCGGCAGCAGCTGCGCGACCTGCTCGCCCTCGAACCCCATGACCCAGAACGTGATCGTCTCGCGCCCATCGCGCTGGCGCGCGCAGCCGGCCAGCAGCAGCACGAGCAGGCACGGCAGCATGCGCCAAGCCTTCCACGCCGCCGGCGCAGCGGGCGGATGGCGTCGCGATGTCGTGATCGGTGGCATGTGGGCAGTCTATCCGCATGGCTTGCTTGTCCGGCCTCTCCGCTTGCGGGGGCTGCGAGGGCGGCCTCAGCGGCACACGCACGCCCTTGGCGGGTTTCGTCGCGCCCGCGGGCGCCGCCTCGCCGCCCGGCTGCTGCGCCTTGCCCTGCTCCAACCAGCCGCCGGTGAAGCCCGCGCGCTCCAGCCCGGCGCGGATGTAGGGGTCGCGCTTCATGATGTTCCACACGAACTCGTTGCGGTAGTTCGCGATCATCGTCAGGATCGGCCCCTGGTCGATGCCGATGTAGTCGCTCGCCACCCAGCCCTTGTCGGGCACCAGCCGGCCGGTCTTTAGCGGGATGTCGTACTGGAAGCTCGGGTTGAACGCGTCGAGGAAGCCGTAGCTCGAGTACAGGAAGTCGCCGTAGCGCTCGTGCATCTCCACCGTCGCCGGGATCACCACCTCGGGCGCGAACACCAGCGAGCCGATCGCCGCGGTCGGCGCGATGGTGCCGTCGTCGTAGGCATCGCGCAGGCCGGCGCCGCGTGCGCTGTAGTGGCGGAACTCGCGCTCCTCGCCGTTGTAGAGCTGCACCGTGCGCTGCGGGCCGTCGCTGGCGGTCAGGCCCCAGACGTTCTCGCCGTAGTCCTTCCACTTCATCGGATTCTCGATGGCGTAGGTGCGCTGCGCGAGCGCGGCGCGGCGGCTGTTCTCGAAATAATCCATGTCGCGGGATCGCATGTACTCGTCGCGGATGCCGCGGAAATCGATCCAGACCTGGTTGTACTGGTGCCAGAACATCGGCCCATAGCTCAGGTACTCCTGCCCCTCGAAATGCCCCCAGCTTTGCTCGTAGCCCGACGTCCATGCGGGCCAGGCATCCGGCTCGATGGGATGCGTGGGCGAGCCCAGCGCCAGCAGGTACACCAGCATGCCCTCGCTGGAACCGGTCCAGTCATGGGTGATGAAGCCCGTTTCCGGGTACCAGCCCATCGAGATCAGCGGCGGCCGCACCTGCAGCCACGGCCATTCCACCCGCCGGTACAGCGCGTCGGCGACCTCGCGGATCTCCTTCTCGCGCGCGTCGTCGCGGTCGTAGTAGCCGCGCGCGAACAGCACGCCCATCATCAGCAACCCGGTGTCCACGCTCGACAGCTCCACCCAGGGCTCGTAGCGCTGGCCCTTCTGCATGTCGAGGAAGTGGTAGTAGAAGCCGTGGTAGCCGGTGGTGCCGGCCTTCTGCGGTCCCATCTTCGCGTCGCGCAGGAACTCCAGCGTGGTCAGCGTGCGCTCCACCGCCTGGCGCCGACTCACCCAGCCGTTCTCCACCCCGATCGGATACGCGGTCAGGGCGAAGCCGATCGACGCGATCGACGCGAACGGCCGCGACGGGAAGCGGTCGGGCGTCATCCCGTTGTTCTCGTTGGTGGTGTCCCAGAAGAACTGGAAGGTGCGCTTTTCGATGTCCTTGAACAGCGGCGGCAGCTGCGGGGGCTTCTGCTCCTCGGCGGGCGCGCCCGGCTGCGGCGGGGTGGCGGCCTCTGCCGTGGGCTGCGCGGCCGGCTGCTGCGCGGCCTGCTCCTGCCGGGGCGCTTGCTTCGGCGCGCCCTCCTCGATCCGCTTGCAACCCGCCACGGCGAGCAACGCGCACAGCGCGAGCAGCCCCAGCATGGCGGCTCCCGGCGCGCGGCCGGGAGGATGGTCCGACGGGCGATGCGCGCCGGGCGCGATGCGGGATCGCGCACCGGCGAACCCGTCGGTGAATGCGCGCAGGACACGCAGGGCGGGGACATTGGTTTTCATTGGACTGCACCAGCCTTGCAATGGCGATCGATGAACGCCTGGTGCATCGGCATGGCATCCACGCAGGCCGCGATGGTCGCTTTCACGCTATCCATGAACTCCGCCAGTTCCGACGCGGGAACCCGGTCCACCAGCGGGCTGTAGCTGCGGGGAAGGATGCCCTGGCCGACCATGATCTGCACCCAGCTCATCTCCGCGAACATCTCGTCCCCGCTGCGGAAGAAGCGCCCGCTGTGGCGGAACAGGTCGATCGTGGCCTGCAGTTCCGGCGGCACCTGCATCGTCCTGCACTGGTTCCAGAATTCGGTGTCGTCGCGCTCGGTGGCATGGTAGTGAAGGATCAGGAAATCCCTGATCCGGTCGAACTCGAAGGTGGCCTGGGCGTTGTAGCGGTCCACGAGCACGTCGCTGAACCCGTCCCTGGGGAACAGGTTCAACAGCCGGGCGATGCCCGACTGGATCAGGTGGATGCCGGTGGATTCCAGGGGTTCCATGAATCCGCTGGAAAGCCCGATCGCCACCACGTTCCTGTTCCAGAACTTCCGGCGCCGCCCCGTGCTGAAGCGCAAGACCCGTGGATCGCCCACCGCGGGGCCGTCGAGGTGCCGCAGCAGCGTGGCGGCCGCCTCGTCATCGCTGCAGTGCGCGCTCGAATACACGTAGCCGTTGCCGATGCGGTGCTGCAACGGGATTCGCCATTGCCACCCGGCCCCGCGCGCGCTCGAGCGGGTATACGGCGTCGGGGCCCCCGCGACTTCGCTGCCCACCACCACGGCGCGGTCGCACGGCAACCAGCGCATGAAGTCCTCGTAGCCGGTGCCCAGCGCCTCCTCGATCAGCAGCCCGCGGAAGCCGGAGCAATCGATGAAAAGGTCCCCGCGGATCTCCTCGCCGCCCTCCATCCGGACGGACTCGACGAATCCGCTTTCCGGGTCGATCTCCACTCCGGACACTACGCCCTCGGTGCGCCGGACGCCGCGTCGCTCCGCGTAGGCACGCAGATACCTGGCGTAGAGGCCCGTATCGAAGTGGTAGGCGTACGCCACGCTCGCGAGCGGGGAACCCCGCGGCACGTCGGTCGCGGACACCATGAACTTCCCGCGCGGGGCCGCCAGGCTGTTGAGCGAGTACACGCCGAGCTCGTCGGCGATGCCGCCGTGGAACGCCCTGATCCAGCACTGGTGGAACGGGAGGTGGCCGAGGCTGTGCCCGAGGTCGTTGCCGAAACCGTGGACGTAGGTGCTGCCGATCCGCGCCCAGTCGTTGAACTGCACGCCAAGTTTGAAGGTCCCCTGCGTGCTGCGGACGAAGTCCGCTTCCTCCACCTGGAGCAGACTGTTGAACAGCCTGATGTGCGGGACGCTGCCCTCGCCCACCCCGACGGTGCCGATCGCCTCGGACTCGACGAGGCGGATCGAATAGGCCTCGCCGAGCACCTTGGACAGTGCCGCCGCTGTCATCCAGCCTGCGGTGCCGCCGCCGACGATGACGATGGACTTGATCTCGCTTTCGCTCAACTGCCAGCTTCCTCCTCGCGCGACCGGTTACCGCCTGGCCGGCACGCGTTCACGTCGATGTCCCGTCCGCCCCGCGGCCGGGCAAGGCGCCATCCCGGCACCCTGCCCGCGCGGCCTTGCTACCAGATGACCCGCATGCTCATGAACAGCGTCCGCGGCGGCGTGAATTGGGCGCCGTAGTTGTTGAAGCTCACATCCGGCGCGTACACGCCGCCCTCGCCCCAGAAGATGTTGTATCCACTGAGGTTCTTGGCGTTCGTGGCGTTGATCAGGTCGCCACGCAGCTGCACCGTCACCGCCTCGGTCACCAGCATGTCCTTGGACAGCGACAGGTCCAGCTGCTTGACGCCGAAGGTGCCCGGCGCGTCCAGCGCCACCGGCCGCGGGTTCACCGTGTTGGGCGCGCCGTAGTTGTAGAAGGCCACGATCTCGTTGAGCGGCGGCGGCGTCGACAGCGTCAGCTTGGCCGACGCGGTGATGTTCCACGGCAGATCGCGGATGCCGGTCATCACCAGCCGGTGCTTCGGCACCGCCTTGAGCGCGATGAACGGATAATCATCGATCGTCGCCCCGTCGAAAGCGTAATGCTCGTCGCCACCTCGGTTGCCGGTCGCGTGCGAGTACGTGTAGGCCGCAGAAACGCCCCAACCGGAGTCTTTCGTGTACGGTTTGTCGGCGGAGAGCAACAGCTGCGTGGTCTTGGTCTCGATGCCATTGTTGCCGATGATCAGCGAGCCGAAGCCCGGCGGGGCGTGTCCCCAAGGCTGCGAGCCGTCCTGGAAGAAATCACCGTTGGGATAGCGGTTGCCGAGGGTGAAGACCAGGCCTTCCTTGCTGTGGATATAGGCGACCGTCGCCGACGTGTTCCACTCACCGACCTTGTTGCGCATGCCTAGGGAAAACTGGTCGGAGTACGGCGTCACAAGGTCGTTATTGAGCAGGTCGATCTCGCCGTTGCGCACGTTCGCATTGACCAGCCCCGCCAACTCGTCGGTGCCGTTGAGGAACCGGGGATCCCACGCCACGCAACTGCCCGGTGCCGGGGTGCAGCCCGTGGTGTCCGAGAACCGGATCGTGTAGCCGGATAGCGCGGACTTGACCTGCTCCAGCCCCATGTAGTCGTACAGGTTGCGGTCGTAGCTGCGACCCATGCCGCCGAAGATCACGTGGCTCTCGTCGCCGGTGAGGTCGTACGAAAACCCGAGGCGCGGCGCGATGTTGTTCTTGTCCGACTTGCGGCTGTTCCCGTCGCTGATGTAGTCGTTGATGTCGACGCCGCCCTTGGCCAACTGCTCGGCATAGGTCGCGCTGATGGCCGGGTCGGTGCCCGGGCCGGTCAGCGCCGCGACCACCTCGGGCGGGGTGACGTTGTCGACGTAGGATGGAATCTCCTCGTAGTCCCAGCGCACGCCGAGGTTCAGCTGCAGGCGGTCGGTGACGTTCCAGTCGTCCTGGATGTAGATGCCGAACTGCTTGTCGCTGGTGGTCACCGACGGCGTTGCGCCGGCGAACGGCAGGTTGAACTTGACCTGATACGGGATGGCGCTGGTGCCGGTCGGCCCGGCCAGGCTGCCGTCGTTGACCGCGTAGTAGAAGGACGGGTTGGCGGTCGAGTTCTCGCTCTGCGTCAGGTCGACTTCCTTGTACTTGACGCCGGCCTTGATGACGTGGTCGCCGTGCCATTCCAGCGTGTTGAAGGTAATGTCGTTCTGGATCGACGGGCCCTTCTGGCCCTTGCGCTGGATGGCCAGGCCGCTGGTCGCGTCGTCGGTGAGGACACGCTGGTTCTCGTCGAGGCCGAGCGTGTAGACCGACTGGTTGCCGATCGTGTAGGCCGTGGGGTTGAACAGCACGTCCTCGTAGGTGACGCGCAGTTCGTTGAGGTAGCTCTCGCCGTAGTGCTCCCAGTTGAGGTCGAAGCGGTCCTCGGTGTTCTTGTTGAGCTTGGCGGCGTCCGCGGTGGTGGTGCCGCCGACGCTGTCGCGGCTGTCCTCCCGGCGGAGCTTGGCGGAAAGCTCGACCTTGTCGTTGTAGCCGATCTCCCAGTCGACCTTGCCGAAATACAGGTCTTCCTTGAACGGACGGCTCACGGGCCCGAGCTTGGCCTGCACGTCTTCCGGCAGGAACGCGCCGATGCCAACGTTCGTGCCCGGGACGACAGGATCGGCGGGAATCACGAAGCCCTTGCCCTCGTAGCTGAGGAAGAAGTGCATCTTGTCCTGGATGATCGGGCCACCCAGCGCGATGCCGTACTCGTCCTGGTGCGTCCTGAGCTTCTCCGCTCCGGGCGCGTTCTCGGCCGCGGTGCGGTCGCGCCAGCGCGAGTTGGTCATGCGCCCGAACACCTCGCCGTGGAATTCGTTGGTGCCCGACTTCGTCGCGGCGACGATCGCCGCGGAGCCGACCTGGTCGAATTCCGCCTTGTAGTTCGACGTGATGACCTTGTATTCGCCGATGGCCAGCTGCGGGAACGGGTTGCCCGCGCTTTGCTGCTGGCCCGACACGCCGCCGAACAGGTAGCTCTTCTGCCCCACGCCGTCGATGTAGACGTTGACCGCGCTGGTGGTCTGGGCGCCGCCGCGGATGTCGCTGTGGCCGGAACCATCGGTGGTGAACTGCATGCCCGGGACGGTGTCGGCGAACTCCAGGAAGTTGCGGGTCAGCTGCGGCACCGTGTCGATCTGCTTGAGCGAGACGTTGGTCCCCACTTCGGAGGTCTTCACCTCGGTCAGCGGAGCCGCGGTGACGGTGACGGTTTCCAGCGTCGTCGCCGCGCCGCCGGCGGGCGCCGGCGCCGCCTCCCCCAGGTCCAGGCTGACCGAGGTCGCCACGCTGAGGGTGACCGTCTTCTCGGTGCCGGGCCCGGCGTCGACCTGGTAGGTGCCCGGCGGCAGGCCCACCAGCGAATAGGACCCGTCGGAGTTCGTGCTCGCGCGGCGGGTGAGGCCTGTCGCCGTGTTCTTCGCGGTCACCTGCGCGCCGACGGGGGCCTTGCCGCGCAAGGTCGCATCCGAGGACTGGGCGAGGACCTGCGGCGTGGCCACGAGCATGCAGCTGGCCAGCGCGCAGGCCAGCAACGTGCGGTTGTGTCTGCGTGTGGACTGGTACTTGGACTTCATGACGTCTCTCCCCTCCCAGGGCCGGTCAATGTGGGACAACTGTCAGCCAAGATCTTGTCGTTGCGTCGTGATCGTTGCGTTCACGCCCTCCCGGCGCTGGTGCCATCCGTGGCCGCGTCCTTCCGCTTGCGCGCCCCCCCGGCGATGCTGGATTCGCGGATCGTCAGCTGCGGGACCAGCCTGTGCTCGCTGCCGCCCGCCGCCTCGTCCTGCCCCGGCTTGGCATCGTCGAGCAGCGCGCGCAGCGCGCGGCCGCCGAGCTCGGCGATGTCGACCTGCATGGTCGTCAACGGCGGGTGCACGTAGCGTGCGAGCGGGATGTCGTCGAAGCCGGTGATCGCGATGTCGCGCGGCACCTGCAGGCCGGCCTGGCCGAGCGCGAACAGGCAGCCCAGCGCCATCATGTCGTTGGCGGCGAAGACCGCGTCGGGCCGCGACGGCGCGGCGAGCAGCTCGCCGCCGGCGCGATGCCCGGAGGCCTCGTCGAAATCGCCCTGCACGACCCACGGCTGCGCGCCGGGCAGGCTCTCGGCCAGCTCGTCGCGGTAGCCGCGCAGGCGTTCGCAGGCATCGAAGTTGTTCGCCGGACCGGCGATGAAGGCGATCCGGCGGTGGCCGGCACCGACCAGGTGGCGGACCATCTCGCGCGCGCCGCCGTAGTTGTCGACGTTGACGCTGGACTGCCCGGCATCGGGCAGGTTGCCGTTCATCAGCACCGCGGGCATGCCAGGGCTGAGGTTCTCGCGCAGGGTGTCGGCGCCGCCGACGAACGGCGACATCACCAGCAGCCCGTCGACGCGCCCGCGCATCGCGCGCAGCGCCGCGCCCTGCTCCTCCGGGTTGCCGTGGTAGCTGGACACCAGCAGGTGCAGGCCACGCTCGCGGGCGACGTGGTCGATGCCGCGCATCAACTCGGAGAAGAACTCGCCGTACAGGTCCGGCAGCACGACGCCGATGGTGTGGGTGCGGCGGCTGCTCAGGCTGCGCGCGGCGTGGTGCGGGCTGTAGCGCAGCTCGCTGGCGACGGCCAGCACGCGCTTGCGGACGGCTTCGGCGACGTTCTCGTGCCCGTTCAGGGCACGGGACACGGTGGCCACCGACACGTTCGCCTGCTTCGCGACGTCTTTGATCGTGACGCTCAAGCGCCCTCCCAGGCCCGTCCGGGTGCGCCGGACTGTAAACGTTTCCAGAGAATGATGTAAAGCAATCGTCAAACCGGCGTCGCGACGCCGTCCTGGCGCGCGCGGCAGCCTCACGGGCGCGATGTCTTCTGCTGCATCGCAACACCATCCGGCGCGGGCCGGAGCGTGCGGGTCAGGCCGCCGAGGCGGTGGTCGCGTGGATCGAAAGCGCGTGGATGTCCGTCGCCATCAGCGTCCCCAGCGCGGCATAGACCGCGCGGTGGCGCGCCAGCGGCGAGAGCCCCGAAAAGGCGTCGCTGGCGATCACCACGTCGAAATGGCCGCGGCCGTCGCGGGCGCCGGCGTGGCCGGCATGGCGGTGGCTGTCGTCGCGCACCTCGAGCCGGGTCGGGGCGAAGGCCCGCTGCAGCGCCTCGCGGATCGCGGCGACCCGCTCCCCGGGCGGCAGCGGCCCGGCGGCCGTCACGGCAGCACCGGGTTGAACGGGCGCACTTCGACCCGGGCATAGACGCCGGCGTCGACGTAAGGGTCGGCGTCCGCCCAGGCGCGCGCCTCGTCCAGCGAGGCGAACTCGGCGACCACCAGGCTGCCGCTGAAGCCGGCCGGGCCGGGGTCGACGGCGTCGATCGCCGGGCACGGGCCGGCCAGCAGCAGGCGGCCGGCGTCGCGCAGTTCCACCAGGCGCGCCAGGTGCCGCGGGCGCGACTCCTTCCGCCGCGCCAGCACGTCCTGTCCGTCGTAGCCTTCGATCGCGTACCACATGCCGTGCGTGTTCCCTGGCCGATGCAGGCGTGGATTGTAGCGACCGGCGTTCAGCCCCGCGCTGGACATGCCCCGCGCGAGCCCGTACCCTGAATCCCGGTTCCACGACCGGACATGCAGCGGCCCCGTCCCAGGACGCCCGACCCGCTGTCCCCACCCGGTCCAGCCCGACGACCTTCCCGCCGTCCCTCGCCGCGACATCCGTGCGGCGCGCGTCGTTCATGGCGTCCGGCTGCCACCTGCTTCGATGGCGATGCGTCGCCGCAAACGCTGCACAACGGCCGCGGCCTGCCGCGCGCCACAGCCCACATGTGGCCCAAGGGGGCTGCGAACCGCATGACCGAAGACACCGCGTCCGACGCGACCCCGCACAGCCCGGTGCCCGCGCACCCGCAGCAGCAGGAAATGCCGCTCGCGGTGGT
Organism: Luteimonas sp.; assembly: GCA_035539095.1. Taxonomy (GTDB): domain Bacteria; phylum Pseudomonadota; class Gammaproteobacteria; order Xanthomonadales; family Xanthomonadaceae; genus Luteimonas. The sequence continues at coordinate 52,524 of DATLJE010000008.1, read as the reverse complement.
GCACGGCCAGGCCGTGCTGCAGATTCCGCAGGACCTGTACATCCCGCCGGACGCGCTGGAGGTCATCCTCGAGGCCTTCGAGGGGCCGCTGGACCTGTTGCTGTACCTGATCCGGCGCCAGAACCTGGACATCCTCGACATCCCGGTGGCCGAGATCACCCGCCAGTACGTCGACTACATCGGCGTGATGCAGGAGCTGCGCTTCGAGCTGGCCGCCGAGTACCTGGTGATGGCCGCGATCCTGGCCGAGATCAAGTCGCGGATGCTGCTGCCGCGCTCCACCGAGGACGAGGCGCTGGAGGACGACCCGCGCGCCGACCTGGTGCGCCGGCTGCAGGAATACGAGCGCTTCAAGCAGGCCGCCGAGGACCTCGACGCCCTGCCCCGCCAGGACCGCGACACCGCGCCGGCCGCGGCCTTCGTGCCCGACCGCGCGGCGGTGCGGCTGCCGCCGCCGGTGGACCTGCGCGAGATGCTGCTGGCCCTGCACGACGTGCTCAAGCGCGCCGAGCTGTTCACCGGCCACGCGATCAAGCGCGACGCGCTCAGCGTCCGCCAGCGCATGGGCGAGCTGCTTAGCCGGCTCGGCGACGGCAACTTCCACCGCTTCGAGTCGCTGTTCGAGCCGCGCGAGGGCAGGCTCGGCGTGGTGGTGACCTTCCTCTCGATCCTGGAGCTGGCCAAGGAGCGGCTGCTGGAGATCGTGCAGGAGGTGGCGCTCGGGCCGATCTACCTCAAGTCGCTGGCCACGAAGGATGGCGACGCGCCGCTGGAGCTGTCGAGCGAGTTCGACGACGACGACGCGGCCAATGACGACAGCCGGCAGTAGGACCGCCCCGGGGGCGGCCGCCATTCCCGAAAAAACGGCAACCGAACGGGCTTCGTCGTCCGGATTCAAGCCAAGGCCTGGATTCCCGCTTCCGCGGGAATGACGGAACCCACCACACCGCACGCATCGATAACCATCCATGGATCCAACCCTGATCAAGCGCATCGTCGAGGCGGCCCTACTCGCCGCCAACCAGCCGCTGACCGCGGTGCAACTGCACGGCCTGTTCCCGCTCGACGAGCCGGCGCCGGAAGGCAGCGTCGCCCAGGCCCTGCAGGCGCTGCAGGCCGAGTGCGACGGGCGCGGCGTCGAACTGGTCGAGGTCGCCTCCGGCTGGCGCTACCAGGTCAAGGCCGACGTGCACGCCTGGGTCGCGCGCCTGTGGACCGAGCGCCAGACCAGGTACACCCGCGCGACGCTGGAGACGCTGGCGCTGATCGCCTACCGCCAGCCGATCACCCGCGGCGAGATCGAGCAGGTCCGCGGCGTGGCGGTCAACAGCAACATCATCAAGGCGCTCGAGGAGCGGGAGTGGATCCGCGTGGTCGGCCATCGCGACATCCCCGGCCGCCCCGAGCTGCTCGGCACCACCAAGGGCTTCCTCGACTACTTCGGCCTCAAGCGCCTGGACGAGCTGCCGCCGCTGTCGGAGCTCAAGGACTTCGGCGAACTGGAGCCGCAGCTGCAGTTCGACGGCAAGCCCGGCGAAGCGATGCCGGTGGGCGATATCGATGCGGGTGGCGATGAAGCAATGCCGATCGGCGACATCGACGCGGGCGACGACGAGGCGTTGCCCGCCGCGGGCGACGACGAAGACGCGCAGGCCGCCGCCATCGACGACCAGGGCGATGCCACCGGCGAGGCTGCCGGCATCGCCGGCGACGACGCCACGCAGGACGAACACGACACCAGCGACGACGCCGGCGACCACGACGCGGACACCCTGTCCGCGGCCGGCGTCGCCGATGACGACGATTCCGGTCCCTCGCGGGACGACACCAATGCAGATGCCCTCGCCGAAGAAGGCGACAGCACCCGGAGCACGAAATGAGTGAGCAACCCAGCAACGGCCGCAAGCTTTCCCTGAAGCGCGGCACCGAAACCACCCCCGAGGCGCCGCGCCTGGAGGAGCGCCTGCACAAGGTGCTCGCGCAGGCGGGCCTGGGCTCGCGACGCGCGCTGGAGCAGCGCATCGCCGACGGCCTGGTCAAGGTCAATGGCGAAGTCGCGAAGACCGGCATGAGCATCCGCGGCGGCGACCGCGTCGAGATCGACGGCAAGACCTTCGTCGCCAGCGCGCTGACCGACCCGTCGCGCGTGCTGATGTACAACAAGCCCGAGGGCGAGGTCACCACCCGCGAGGATCCCGAGGGCCGCCCGACCATCTTCGAGTCCCTGCCCGCGCTCAAGGGCGCGCGCTGGATCGCGATCGGCCGCCTGGACATCAACACCACCGGCCTGCTGCTGCTCACCACCGACGGCGAGCTGGCCAACGCGATGATGCATCCCTCCTTCGAGGTCGAGCGCGAATACGTGTGCCGCGTGCGCGCGCCCGAGGGCGAGGAGGCGGTGGCGGAAAAGATCGTTGACCGCCTGCGCCGCGGCGTGGCGCTGGAGGACGGCCCGGCGAAGTTCGACGAGATCAAGCGCATCGGGGGCACCGATTCGAACGAATGGTTCCAGGTGCTGCTCAAGGAAGGCCGCAACCGCGAGGTGCGCCGCCTGTGGGAATCGCAGGGCTGCCAGGTCTCGCGCCTCAAGCGCATCCGCTACGGCTCGGTCGAGCTGCCGCAGCCGCTGCTGCGCGGGCAGTCGCAGGAGCTGTCGGACGAGAAGGTCGAGGCGCTGCGCCGCGAATTGAAGCTCGAGGAAGGCCCGCCGCCGGCGCTGACGCTGCAGCCGGTGATCGGCCAGCGCAAGGCCAGCAAGTCGACCGTGCACGTGGGCGGCCACCACCGCTCCAACGGCTACGTCGGCGGCCACAGCACCGCCGACGAGGGCCGCGAGCTGCGCCGCTTCGACCACGTGCGCGAGGACCGCGGCCGCGGCCGCGGCAAGAAGCCGCACGGCGGCCTCACGGTCAGCGGCGAGGCCGCGGCGAAGCAGTCGCAGAAGCCGTTCAAGCAGCGCAAGCAGAAGGGTCCGCAGCCGCTGCCGGAAGGCAATCCGGCTGCGTTCCGCAGCTGGTACGTGCCGGAAGGCGTGGACACCGGCCCCAGCGGCCATCGCAACGCCGACGGGCGCGGCCCGAAGAAACCCTACGGCAAGAAGGGTGGCCAGGGCCGCGCGGGCGCCGGCGGCAATCGCCCGTTCGGGAACGAGGGCGGCCCCAGGTCGCCGCGCGGCCCCAATGCGGCGCCGGCGCGTCCCTACGGGCATCCGGGCAATGCGCCGGTGTTTCCGTCCGACCACGCCACGCCGGGCGGTTCCCATGCCCAGGACCGGCCGCGCGGGACGCGTCCCGGCAATCGCCCGGGCGGCCCGCGCCCCGGGGCGCCGCGCGGCAATCGCGGCCCCGGCGGCAATCGCGGCGGCAACCGCGGCGGCCACCACGGCGGCAATCGCTGAGATGGCGCGCCGGCGCGCGTTGCCGCTCGCGCTGGCGCTCGCCGGCTGCGTGCTGCTGGCGCCGGCGCTGCACGCGCAGGCGCCGATGGATTTCGAAGCCGCCAAGGCCGCGGCCGACGCCGACGAGGCCTCGCAGGACACGGCCGCGCGTGCCGCGGCGATGGACCGCCAGCGCGCCTTCCTCGACGAGGCCGTGGCCGCCTGCGCCGACGTGCGCAGCACCGCCGAACTGCGCGACTTCGTCGTGGTGGTCCAGCTCGACGCCGAAGGCCGCGTCGCCCGGACCTGGCGACGCGGCGATTCGCCGCTGGCGCTGTGCATCGAGCGGCACGCGCGCGGCAAGGTCATGTTCGTGCCGCCGCGGGCGCCGTTCCACGCCTCGCTGGAAGTGGGCTTCGTCCCGGGTTGACCCGCGGCCCCGCGGCTAGGCCGTCCCCGTGCGCCGGATGTCGATGATCCGGTCGAGCCACAGGTAGTGCGCGACCGCCGGATCGCCGGCATCGTCGACCCGCACCATGGCGTTGAGCCCCTCGTGCCCCTCGCCGTCGCGGAACACCTGGATGGTGGGGCGCGCGGTCACCACGCCTTCCACGCGCCCACCGTCGGCGAGGCGGATTTCCACCTTGGCCTCGTCCTCGAGCTGCTCGGCCCAGGATTCGATCCGCGCGATGTCCTGCTGGTCGGTGTACACGTGTTCGGCGAACTGGCTCATGGCGCGGCAACTCCGGGAAGGTGCCGCGATGCTGCCGGCGACCGCGTAACCCGGGGTGACGGCCGCGTTAACCGGCTCGAATGCGCCGGCCTTCATCCCCGCTTCACCGTGGCGCCATCGGGCCCACGCGCGCGTCCGCGAAGCTGGCGGCATGCCGAACGCCTCGACCAGCGCGTGCCAATGGGACCTGGTGGTGGTGGGCGCGAGCTTCGCCGGCGCCGCCTGCGCCCTGGCCGCGCGCGAAGCCGGGCTGCGCGTGTGCGTGCTCGAGCGCAAGCGCGATCCCGGCATCCGCCTGCACACCACAGGCATCATCGTGCGCGAGGCCGCCGAAGGCACGCCGCTGGGCGGGATGCCGGCGCATCTGGCGCACCGCGTCGAGGGCGTGCGCCTGTACGCGCCGGGCATGCGCAGCCTGGCGCTGCGTTCCCCCGGCTACTACTTCCTCGCCACCGACACGCCGAACGTGATGCGCTGGCTGGCCGCCGAACTGTGCGCCAGGGGCGTCGAGCTGCGGCTGATGCAGTCGTTCACGGACGCGCGCCGCGCCGGCGACGGCTGGCAGGTGGAAGGCCTGGGCCGCACGCGCTGGCTGGTTGGCGCCGACGGCGCGAAGTCGCGCGTGGCGCTGCGCGCCGGGCTGGGGCGCGTGCGCGATTTCCTCTACGGCATCGAGCACGAATACGCCGGTTCCGCGCTGGCCGAGCCCGGCGCCCTGCACTGCTTCCTCGATCGCCGGCTCGCGCCGGGTTACATCGGCTGGGCGGCGCAGAACCCGACCGGCGTGCAGGTCGGCCTGGCGTTCCGCCATCGCCCCGCGCGCAGCGGCACGCCCGACATCGACGGCCTGCTGGCCAAGGTCGGCGGCGTGCTCGGCATCGACGCCGCGACGCCGCCTTCGGCGGTGCGCGCGGGCCTGATTCCCTGCGGCGGCCCGGTCGCGCCGCTGGCCGCGCCCGGCGTCGTGCTGACCGGCGACGCGGCCGGCATCGTCTCGCCGGTGACCGCGGGCGGGATCCATTCGGCCTGGCGGCACGGCGACGCGGTGGGCGCCGCGATCGCCGCGCACCTGCGCGGCCACGGTCCCTGCCCGGTCGAGGCCGCGAACGCCGCCGCGCCGCGCTTCCGCGCCAAGCGCGCGCTGCGCTGGCTGTTCGACCATGCGCAGATGGACTGGCCGTTCGACCTGCTGCTGCAGACCCCTCCGCTGCGCTGGGCCGCCGGGCAGGTGTACTTCCGCAAACGAACGTAGGGTGGGCCCTGCCCCACCTTCGGCCCGCCACCATGGATGCCAAACAACCAGGTTCCGCGACTCGCGAGCTGTCCGCTTTCCCGTTCCGTCCTTGCGAACCAAAAGGTGGGCCGGGGCCCACCCTACGACAGCGTGAAACGGTCCGCGTCGAGCATCGCCGGGAAACGCTCGCGATGGGCGAGCAGCTCGGCCGCGGGCAGCGTGGTGGTGGTGACCACTTCCTCGTCGCTGCACTCGCTCAGCGGGTGGCCGAGGAAGTCGATCACCGCGCTGTCGCCCGAGTAGTGCAGGCCGTTGCCGTCGGTGCCCACGCGGTTGAGGCCGGCGACGAAGCACAGGTTCTCGATCGCGCGCGCGCGCAGCAGCGTCTTCCAGGCGTAGGCGCGCGCGGACGGCCAGTTGGCGACGTACAGCTGCAGGTCGAAGTCCGACGCGCCTGGGCGCTCGACGTCGAAGCGGTTGCGCGCGAACACCGGGAAGCGCAGGTCGTAGCAGACCAGCGGGTTGATGCGCCAGCCCTTCCACTCCACCACCAGCCGCTCGCGCCCGGCCGAATAGCGCTCGTGCTCGCGTGCGTAGCGGAACAGGTGGCGCTTGTCGTAGTGGCGCAGTTCGCCGTCGGGCGTGGCCCAGAGCATGCGGTTGAACACGCCCGGCCCTTCTACCGACTGCGCGCGCAGCTGCAGGCTGCCGGTGACCACCGCGCCCAGCCGCGCGGCCTGCTCGCGCATCCACGCGACCGTCGGGCCGTCCATGGTCTCGGCCTTGTCGATCGCCTCGTTGCTGAAGCCGCTGGTGAAGGTCTCGGGCAGCAGCACCAGGTCGGTGCGCCCGTGCAGCGGCGCCATCAGCGCGCCGTAGTAGTCGCGGTTGGCGGCCGGATCGTGCCAGCGGGTGGCGCCTTGCACGAGGGAGATGCGGAGGTCCTGCATGGTCATTGTCCGTGCGGAGCAGCGTTGTGACTTGTGGGAGCGGCTTCAGCCGCGAGCTCTTGGCCTGGATTATCCGCGATCGGACCGGAAAAGCTCGCGGCTGAAGCCGCTCCCACAAAAGAGCAGCGGGTTCAGAGCTTCTGCAGCCGCTCGATCGCCGCATCCAGCGTCGCCTCGTTCTTGGCGAAGCACAGCCGCGCCAGCCGCTGCCCGGCCGGCGGCGTTTCGTAGAACGGCGACAGCGGGATCGCCGCCACGCCCTTCTCGGTCGTGAGCCAGCGGCAGAACGCCAGGTCGTCGAGGTCGCTGACGGCCGAATAGTCGACCAGCTGGAAATAGCCGCCCGGCACCGGCAACGGCCGCAGCTTCGTGCCCAGCAGCTGCGCGCGGAAGCGGTCGCGCTTGGCCTGGTAGAACGCGCCCAACTCCTCGTAGTGCTCCGGCTCGGCCTCGAGCATCGCGGCGAAGGCATGCTGCGCCGGCGCGAAGGTGCAGAACACGTTGTACTGGTGCACCTTGCGGAACTCGGCCGACAGCGCCGGCGGCGCGACGCAGTAGCCGACCTTCCAGCCGGTGCAGTGGTAGGTCTTGCCGAAGCTGGAGATGACGAACGCGCGCTCGCGCAGCTCCCGATGGCGCAGCACCGACTCGTGGCACGCGCCGTCGAAGACGATGTGCTCGTAGACCTCGTCGGAGAGCAGGAAGATGCCGGTGTCGCGCAGCAGGCTCGCCACCGCTTCCATGTCCGCGGCCGACAGCATCGCCCCGGACGGGTTGTGCGGGCTGTTGATCATCAGCATCCGCGTCCGCGGCGAGATCGCATCCTTCACCCGCTGCCAGTCGGGTGCGAACGTCGCCGGATCCAGCGGCACGTGCACCGCGCGCGCGCCGGCCAGGTCGATCGCCGGCTCGTAGCAGTCGTAGGCGGGGTCGAGCACGACCACCTCGTCGCCGGCGCGGACCACGGCGTGGATGGCGTTGAAGATCGCCTCGGTCGCGCCGCTGGTGACGGTGACCTCGGCGTCCGCGTCCGGCCGATGGCCGTAGACGCGCTGCGTCTTGGCGGCGATGGCCTGGCGCAGCGCCGGCACGCCGGTCATGGGCGCGTACTGGTTGTGGCCCGCGCGCATCGCGCGGTCGAGCTCCTCGACCAGGCGCCCGGGCACCGGGAAGTCGGGGAATCCCTGGCCGAGGTTGACCGCGCCGTGCTCGGCGGCCAGCTGCGACATGATGGTGAAGATCGTCGTGCCGACCTTCGGCAGCTTGGTCCCGGCGTGCGGCAAGGGCATGTTCATCGATCCGGCAAGGGGCAGAATTCGCGTCCGCAAGTTTACGGACACGGGCGTTTCGGTTAAACCTTGCGGATGACGACCCAGCCCGCCATCGCCGGCCATGCCCCGATCCGCGAACTGGTCGGCGCCTACCTCGGCGCCGACTACCGCTGGCAGCATGGCGGCGACTGGCACGACCTGCACGTCGGCCTGCCCGCGCCCGCGCTGGAGCTGTTGCATCCGGACCTGGATACCTTCGGCCTGCTGTCGGCGTGGAACCCGCACTCGGTGGAGCAGACCGAGCTGGCCAACCGCACCGCCGACCGCATGCTGCACGAGGCGCTGGCCGCGACCGGGCTGCCGTTCTGCGCGGCGTTCGCCTCCGCGCCCAACCGCAGCTGGCGCGAGCCGAGCTGGGTGGTGATGGGTTTCTCCGTCGCTCATTTCGATGCGCTCTCGCGCAAGTACGGGCAGCTCGGCACGCTGTGGTGGACGCGCGGCAAGCCGGTGCGCCTGCGCGTGGACGCGGCGCGGCCGGAGGATGCCGGCAACGAGGAATACGTCGACTGGCTGCGCCCGCTGCTGCATCCGACCTGAGCGGCCGCTGCGGCCGCGACATCGACGCACGAGCGAACACGCCACGCGACGGGCTTTGTGCCTTCGGCGCGAACCGTTAGCATGCGGGCGCCGCCGCGGGTTCCGGGCAGGCGTCCATTCCCCGCCTCCGCCGCATGCGCCCTTCCCTGCCCCTGCTCGACGTCCAAGGCCTGCGCTTCTCGCGCAACGAGGCCGTCGTGTTCGGCCCGGTCGATTTCCCGGTGGCCGAAGGCGAGGCCCTGCTCGTCCAGGGCGACAACGGCGCCGGCAAGACCACGTTGCTGCGGGTGCTGGCGGGACTGCTGCCCGCCGACGAGGGCACGATCCGCATCCACGGCGCGCCGACCACGCCCGCGACGCGCGCGGCCACGCTCGCCTACCTCGGCCACCTGCCGGCGTTGAAGGCCGACCTCACCGCGCTGGAGAACCTCGATTTCCTGTGCGGCCTGCACGGCCGCCGCGGCACCCAGTCGCCGGAAGGCGCGATGGCGGTGGTCGGCCTGGCCGGCTACGAGGATGCGCTGGCGCGGCAGCTGTCGGCGGGCCAGAAGAAGCGGCTGTCGCTGGCGCGGCTGTGGCTGTCGCCTGCGCCGCTGTGGCTGCTCGACGAGCCCTACGCCAACCTCGACCTGCAGGGCATCGAACTGGTCAACCGCATGGTGCAGGCGCACCTGCGCGAGGGCGGCGCGGCGCTGGTGACCACGCACGGCGCCTATGCGGCGCCGCCGGTGCGCACGCGCCTGCTGGCGCTGGCGAAGCCTGCATGAGCGGAGCGCCGCGATGATCTGGCCGGCCGCCCGCGCGCTCGTCGTGCGCGACCTGCGCCTGCTCTGGCGCCGCCGCGGCGACGCGCTGCAGCCGGCGCTGTTCGCGCTGCTGGTGGTGGTGCTGTTCGCGCTGGCGCTGGGCAGCGAGGCACGGACACTTTCGAAGGTCGCCGCGGGCGTGCTCTGGGTCGCGGTGCTGCTGTCGGGACTGCTCGCGCTGGACACGCTGTTCCGCGGCGACGCCGAGGACGGCTCGCTGGAGCAGTGGATGCTGGCGCCGGTGCCGCTGGCCTGGCTGGTGCTGGTGCGCACGCTCACGCACTGGGCGACCACCGCGCTGCCGCTGGTGGTCGCCGCGCCGGTGCTCGCCGAGCTGCTGCACCTGCCGCGCGCGCAACTGCCGGTGCTGATGGCCTCGTTGCTGCTGGGCACGCCGCTGCTGAGCCTGCTGGGCGCGGTGGTGGCCGCGCTCACCGTGGGCATGCGCCGCTCGGGGATCCTGGTCGCGCTGCTGGCGCTGCCGCTGTACGTGCCGGTGCTGGTGTTCTCGGCCGGCAGCGTGGCCGCCAGCGCGCAGGGCTTCGACCCCACGGGCGGGCTGCTCTACCTCGCGGCCGGGCTGGCGGTGGCGCTGGTGCTGGCGCCGCTGGCCACCGCGGCGGCGCTGCGCATCGCCCACGCTTGAGGCAGGTCAAGCCCTTGCCGGCGGCCGCGACGTAAGCTGCCTTCGAAGGCCGCGGCAGCGCGGTTTTCCGCCGTTCCGGTTCCGCGCCGACGGCCCGCGGCGCCCGCCGCGCCACGGGCCCGCAAGTGCCTCTCCGGCAGCGGACTGGTATCCTTCGGGGTTGTCGCGGCAGGTCCGTGTTCAACCCCGGCCGGGCCGTCCTTCGCATGAATCCCCTCGCATGAATCGGTTGCTCCGCTGGTTCCACCAACTCGGTTCGCCGCCCTACTTCGATCGCTTCGCCGCCCGCTGGGCGCCCTGGTGCCACGGCATCGGGCTGCTGGTGATGGCCTGGGGGATCTGGCAGGGGCTGTTCGTGGCGCCCGCCGACTACCAGCAGGGAGACAGCTTCCGCATCCTCTACATCCACGTGCCCGCGGCGTGGATGAGCCTGGCGGTGTTCGCGCTGATGGCGCTGTACGCGGCGATCGCGCTGGTCTGGCGGATCAAGCTGTGCGAGATCCTCGCCATGGCCTGCGCGCCGATCGGCGCCGCGTTCACGGTGGTCACGCTCGCCACCGGCTCGATCTGGGGCAAGCCGATGTGGGGCACCTGGTGGGACTGGGACCCGCGCCTGACCAGCGAGTTGATCCTGCTGTTCCTGTACCTGGGCGTGATCGGCCTGTACCACGCCATCGACGACCGCCGCGCCGCCGCGCGCGCCGCCGGGCTGCTGGCGATCGTCGGCGTCGCCCTGCTGCCGGTGATCCGCTACTCGGTCGACTGGTGGAACTCGCTGCACCAGGGCCAGACCATCAGCCTGATGGGCCAGTCGAAGATGGACGCGAGCATGCTGCCGCCGCTGTGGGCGATGGTGGTGGGCACGCACGTCTGGTTCGCCGGCTCGCTGCTGGCGCGCGCGCGCGCCGACAACCTGTGGCGCGAGGCCGGCAAGGACTGGGTGCGCAAGCTCGGCGAGGCGGCGCGATGAGCTACCGCGAATACGTCATCGCCGCCTACCTGGTGTTCGCCGCCATGCTGGCCTGGGACTACGTGGTCCCGCGCGTGCGCATCCGCCAGTTGATCCGCGCCGCGCGCCTGCTGGCCGCGCGGCGCGCCGCCGTCCAGCCCGATCCCGCAGGTGAGCTGCCCCGATGAATCCCGTCCGCAAGCGCCGCCTCTGGATGGTCCTCGCGCTGCTGGTCGCCGCCGCGGCCGCGACCGCGCTGGTCGCGCTCGCGCTGCAGCGCAACGTGGCCTACCTGTACACGCCTTCCGAGGTGCTCGGCGGCAAGGCCGGCGAAAACGTGTCGTCCGGGCAGGCGAAGTTCCGGCTCGGCGGCATGGTCGCCGAACGCTCGTTCGCGCGCGCCGAGGGCTCGATGCAGGCAAGTTTCCGCGTCACCGACGGCGACGCCGAACTGCCGGTGGTCTACACCGGGATCCTGCCGGACCTGTTCCGCGAGAACCAGGCGGTGATCGCCACCGGCCGCATGCAGGGCGGCACCTTCGTCGCCGAGCAGGTGCTGGCCAAGCACGACGAGACCTACGTGCCCAAGGAAGTCGCCGACAAGATGGGCCTGGCGCACCAGAAGCACGGCGTGCACACGCCGGCCGACACCGCGGCGGACGCGCGCTAGTGCTCCCCATGCAGGCCCTTCCGGAGCTGGGACAGGTGGCGCTGGTCCTGGCGCTGCTGGTCGCGCTGCTGCAGGCGGCACTGCCGCTGGCCGGCGCGCAGCGCGGCAATGCGGCGTGGATCGCGGTCGCGCGGCCGGCGGCGTACGTGCAGCTGCTGCTGGTGGCGGGCGCGTTCGCGGTGCTGACGACGGCGTTCGTGGCGCAGGATTTCTCGGTGCGCTACGTGGCCGAGAACTCCAACTCGTTGCTGCCGCTGGTCTACCGCTACACCGCGGTGTGGGGCGCGCACGAGGGCTCGCAGCTGCTGTGGGCGCTGATCCTGGCGGGCTGGACCGCGGCCGTGGCGCGGTTCTCGCGCTCGCTGCCGGACGAGGTGGTCGCGCGCGTGCTCGGGGTGATGGGGCTGGTCAGCATCGGCTTTCTGTCGTTCCTGATCTTCACTTCCAACCCGTTCGCGCGCTTGCTGCCGGCGGTGGCCGAGGGCCGCGACCTCAACCCGCTGCTGCAGGACCCGGGGATGATCGCGCACCCGCCGATCCTGTACCTGGGCTACGTCGGCTTCGTGGTGCCGTTCGCGTTCGCGGTCGCGGCGCTGGTCGACGGCCGGATGGACGCGCGCTGGCTGCGCTGGACGCGGCCGTGGACCAACATCGCCTGGGGCTTTCTCACCTGCGGCATTGCGATCGGCTCGTGGTGGGCCTACTACGAGCTGGGCTGGGGCGGCTGGTGGTTCTGGGACCCGGTGGAGAACGCCAGCTTCATGCCCTGGCTCGCCGGCGCCGCGCTGCTGCACTCGCAGGCGGCGACCGAGAAGCGCGGCTCGTTCCGCGGCTGGACCGTGCTGCTGGCGATCGCGGCGTTCTCGCTGTCGCTGCTGGGCACGTTCCTGGTGCGCTCGGGGGTGTTGACCAGCGTGCATGCGTTCGCCGCCGATCCCGCGCGCGGATTGTTCATCCTGGTCTTCCTGGCGATCGTCATCGGCGGCTCGCTGCTGCTGTACGCGCTGCGCGCGCCGCGCTTCGAGCCCGGCGCGCCGTTCGCGACCAGCTCGCGCGAGACGCTGCTGCTGGCCAACAACCTGCTGCTGGTGTGCGCCTGCGGGATGGTGCTGCTGGGCACGCTCTACCCCCTGCTGGCCGACGCGCTGGACCTGGGCAAGATCTCGGTCGGGCCGCCCTACTTCGGCTTCCTGTTCGTGCTGCTGATGGCGCCGCTGGTGCTGTTGCTGCCGTTCGGGCCGCTGACGAAGTGGCAGCGGGAGACCGCGTCGAGGCCGCTGGCGATGCTGGCGCCATGGCTGGCGCTCGCGCTGGTGCTCGGCGCGGTGGCGTATTTCTTCGCGCCGCAGGGGCCGTGGAAGACCGCGGCCGGCGTCGCGGCGTCGGCCTGGGTGGCGCTGGGCACGCTGCGCTTCGTGTGGACGCGCGTGCGCGGCAGCGGCCGGGCGTTCACCGCGGAAATGCTGGGCATGGTGCTGGCGCACGCGGGCATCGCGGTGTTCCTTGTCGGCGCGCTGCTGGTCGAGGCGCAGCAGTCGCAGCGCGAGCTGGCGATGAAGCCGGGCCAGACCGTCGAGCTCGGCGGCTACGCGTTCCGCTTCGAAGGCGTCGACGAGGCGCGCGGCCCCAACTACCTCTCCGATCGCGGCCACGTGCAGGTGCTGCGCGACGGCGAGCCGCTGGTGCTGCTGCATCCCGAGAAGCGCGCCTACGCCAGCGGCGGCCAGGTGATGACCGAGGCCGGCATCCATGCCGGCCCGTTCGCCGACGTCTACGTCGCGCTCGGCGAGCCGCTGGGCGCGGCCGACGATCCGGACCGCGCCGCCGGCGCCTGGGCGGTGCGCGTGCACGTCAAGCCGTTCGTGCGCTGGATCTGGCTGGGCGCGGCATTGATGGCGCTGGGCGGGTTCGTCGCCGCGACCGACCGGCGGTTCCGGCGCCGGGTCGCGGAACGCGCCGGCGTCGCGGGAGAAGCGGCGTGAACCAGCCGATCGAACCCGCCGCCCCGAAACGCGGCCCGCGGCTTGCGGTCGTGGTCGGCGCGCTGTGCTTCATCGGCTTCGTCGCGCTGCTGTCCTACGGCGTGCTGCAGTCCGGGCGTGGCGACCGCGAGGCCCTGCCCTCGCCGCTGATCGGCAAGCCGGCGCCGCAGTTCTCGCTGCCGCTGTTGCACGAGCCGGGGCGCAACGTGTCCGCGAAGGACCTCGCCGGCGCCCCCTACGTGCTCAACGTCTGGGGCAGCTGGTGCCCGGAATGCCGCGTCGAGCACCCAGTGCTGACCCGCTTTGCGCTGTCCAAGCGCGTGCGCGTGGTCGGCTACAACCTCAAGGACGAGCCCGAGGACGCGCTGCGCTGGCTGGAGCAATTCGGCAATCCCTACATGCTGGTGCTGGCCGACCGCGACGGCCGCGCCGCGATCGACTGGGGCATCTACGGCGCACCGGAAACCTTCCTGGTCGACGCGCGCGGCATCGTGCGCTGGAAGCACGTCGGCGCGCTCGACGACGCGGTGATCGACGGCCAGCTCGTGCCGCTGCTGCGGAAGCTGGAGGCGGGCCGATGAGCCGCGCCGCGCGCTGGCTGCCGGCCTGCCTGCTGGCGTTCGCGCTGCTGCTGCCGGCCGCGCGCCACGCGCAGGCGCAGGTCGTCGACGACCCGGCGCCGCTGCAGTTCCACGACGAGGCCGAGGAGGCGCGCTTCCAGGCGCTCACGCACGAGCTGCGCTGCGTGATGTGCCAGAACCAGTCGCTGGCCGATTCCAACGCGCAGATCGCCCACGACCTGCGCCGCGAAGTGCTGGACCTGATGCGCCAGGGCAAGTCGGACGACGAGATCGTCGCCTTCCTGGTGCAGCGCTACGGCGAATTCGTGCGCTACAAGCCGGCGATGGAGCCGGCGACCTGGCTGCTGTGGTTCGGCCCGGCGCTGCTGCTGCTCGGCGGCGGCGTGCTGGTGGCGCGGATCGTGCGCGCGCGCGGGCGGCGCGAGGTGCCCGTCCCGGGCGAGGACCAGGAGTGGTGATGGCCGTGTTCGTGGCGATCGCGGCGGCGCTGTCGGTGGCGGTGTTCGCGACGGTGCTGTGGCCGCTGTGGCGCGTCTCGCGCGGCGCCACCATCGGCGCGGTGCTGGCGCTGGTACTGGTCGCGCTGGCGACCTATCGCCTGGTCGGCACGCCGGCGGCGATCGACGCGCCGGCGGCGCAGCCGGCGCCGCGCACGATGGCCGAAGCGGTCGTCCAGCTGGAAGCGGAAATGCAGCGCAATCCCGGCCGCGCCGATGGCTGGCAGCTGCTGGCGCGTTCCTACGAGATGCTCGACCGCCGCACCGAGGCGCGCGATGCCTATGCGCGCGCGCTCGCGATCACGCCCGACGACCCCGACCTGCTGGTGCAGGCCGCGCAGGCGCGGCTGTTCGCCGACCCGGGCAAGCGCCTGGACGACAAGGCGGTGGCGATGCTCGAGCGCGCGCTCGAACTGCAGCCCCAGCACCAGCGCGCGCGCTGGTTCCTCGGCGTCGCGCAGCGCCAGCGCGGCGACGCCGCCGCGGCGGCCGCGACCTGGGAGCCGCTGCTGGCGCAGGTCGACGCGGCCACGGCCGCCACCCTGCGCGTGCAGGTCGACGCGGCGCGCAGGGACGCCGGGCTCGCGCCGCTGGCCGCGGCGCAGGCCGCCGCCGATGGCGCGGCGGATGCGGCGAAGACGCTCGCGGTGAAGGTCTCGCTCGATCCCGGTTTCGCCGCGCGCGTACGCCTGCGCGGCGACGCCAGCGTGTTCGTCATCGCCCGCGTGCCGGGCGGCCCGCCGATGCCGGTGGCGGTCGAGAAGCATTCGCTGCAGGAACTGCCGTTCACCGCCACGCTAGACGACGCGGACAGCCCGATGCCGACGCAGAAGCTCTCGGCGCTGGGCGAGGTCGAGGTCTTCGCGCGGCTGTCGGCCAGTGGCGAGGCGACGCGCCAGGAGGGCGACCTCGACTCGCCGCCGGTGCGAGTGAAGCTGCCCGCGAAGGCGCCGGTCGAGCTGGTGATCGGCGCGCAGTAGCGCACGTCGAAGCTCTTGCAGGAGCGCTCCTGGGCGCGACCGGCTTCCCAGGCAAGAGCGGTCGCGCCCTGGTGCGCTCCTACGGCAACCCGGAACGTCCGGATGCGCCGGCCCGCTACACTTGCACGCATGACCGAATTCATCCCGCCCGGCACGCGCTGGGTCGACCTGCCCTCGCCCTTCCCGATGAAGCGCGGCGGCGCGCTGCACGGCGCGCGCGTCGCGTTCGAGACCTGGGGCGCGCCGAACGCGGCGCGCGACAACACGGTGCTGATCCTCACCGGCCTGTCGCCCGACGCGCACGCGGCCACCAGCGAAGCCAACCCGGCGCCCGGCTGGTGGGAAGCGATGCTCGGCCCCGGCAAGCCGATCGACACCGAGCGCTGGCACGTGGTGTGCGTGAACTCGCTGGGCAGCTGCAAGGGCTCGACCGGGCCGGCGTCGGTCGATCCCGCCACCGGCGCGCCGTACCGGCTGGCGTTCCCGGAACTGGCGATCGAGGACGGCGCCGAGGCCGCGCTCGCGGTGGTGCGCGCGCTGGGCATCGAGCGCCTGGCCTGCGTGGTCGGCAACTCGATGGGCGGCATGACCGCGCTGGCCCTGCTCGCCCGCCACCCCGGGATCGTCCGCGCCCACGTCAACATCTCCGGCGCGGCGCGCGCGCTGCCGTTCTCGATCGCGATCCGCTCGCTGCAGCGCGAGGCGATCCGGCTCGACCCGGACTGGAACGAAGGCAATTACGACGACGACCGCTACCCCGAGAGCGGGATGCGCATGGCGCGCAAGCTCGGCGTGATCACCTATCGCTCGGCGCTGGAATGGGACGGCCGCTTTGGCCGCGTGCGGCTGGACTCGGACCGGCGCGACGACGAGGATCCGTTCGGGCTGGAGTTCGAGGTCGAGAGCTACCTGGAAGGCCACGCGCGCCGCTTCGTGCGCAACTTCGATCCCAACTGCTACCTGTACCTGAGCCGCTCGATGGACTGGTACGACATCGGCGAGTCCTGCGGCGGCACCACCGACCAGGGCCTGGCCCGCATCCGCGTCGACAAGGCGCTGGCGATCGGCGTGCACACCGACATCCTGTTCCCGCTGCAGCAGCAACAACAGATCGCCGACGGCCTGCGCGCGGGCGGCGCGGAATCGCACTTCCTGCCGCTGGAATCGCCGCAGGGGCACGACGCGTTCCTGGTCGACTTCGATCGCTTCGGCCCGGCCGTTTCGGATTTCCTCGCGTCCCTGTAGGGCGGGCCCGGCCCGCCGCCATGCTGGATTCCGCATCGCGCAGGGCGGGTCTGGACCCACCATCCTGCGACCGAGCGCGAAGCCGCGCAGGTCGGGTCCTGACCCGCGCCCCGTTTCGAACGCGAATGACGGGTCAAGACCCGCCCCCGTGACCGGGCCGGCGCGCCGCCCGGGACAGGGCTAGAATGGCCCGCGATGAACGCCGCCGCCCTGCCCGACCTCGATTTCCCCGGCCACGACAAGCTGGTCGCCGCCATCGACGCCGCCGTCGCGCAGGGCGACGAGCACGCCGTCACCGCGGCCCTGCGCAACAGCATGTGCGCGCTGATCCGCGACCGCGCCGTGCAGCTGCCCGGCTGCGTGTTCGAGCCGATCGACGACCACTACGCGCGCCGCGAGCTCTATCGCAGCCCGGATCGCGGCTACAGCGTCGTCGCGATGACCTGGGCGCCCGGCCAGGGCACGCCGATCCACGACCACTGCGGGCTGTGGTGCGTTGAGGGCGTGTGGGACGGCGAGCTGGAGATCACCCAGTACGAGCTGCTCGAGCGCGACGGCGAGCGCTTCCGCTTCCGCGCCGCCGGCGGCATGCACGCCGGCCCCGGCAGCGCGGGCAGCCTGATCCCGCCGCACGAATACCACACGATCCGGAACGCGAGCCCCGACGCCATCGCCATCTCGCTGCACATCTACAAGGCGCCGATGGAGTGCTGCTCGAAATTCCAGCCGCAGTCGGGCGAATGGTTCCTGCGCACCGACAGCGCCCTGCGGACCGACGACGCGGCCTGAGCCCCGCGTGGGCGCGCCAGGAACGCGACCGCCAACGAACGCCACCACCGCCGCCCCGGTGCCCGACATGCCCAAGCCCGATGCCACGCAGCCACCGTCGAAACGCGCGCAGGCGCCGTTCCGCGCGCGCCCGGACGTCGAGCTGTGCAAGCGCGGCGAGCTGCGCACCGAGCGCTTCATCGACGCGGCGACCGACGCCTTCATCGAGAAGGGCTACCGGCGCGCCTCGCTCAGCGAGATCGTCGCCCGCGCGGGCGGCTCGATGTCGACGCTCTACCGCGCGTTCGGCGACAAGGAAGGCCTGGCGCACGCGATCATCCAGCGCCACATGGCCACCGTCACCGCGCGCCTGCAGGACCTGAGCCTGTCCGGCCTGCCGCCCGAGGCCGCGTTGCGGCAGGTCGGCGACAGCCTGCTCGACGCCGTCCTGAGCCGCGAGTCGCTGCTGGTGCACCGCATCGTGATCGGCGAAGGCAAGGATTTCCCGGACCTGCGCGACTGGTTCTTCGACAACGCGGTGATGCCGTCGCAGGCGATCCTGGCCGATTACCTCGACCAGGAAATCCAGGCCGGGCGGCTGGCCCTGCCGGCGCCGGCGATCGCCGCCAGCCAGTTCTTCATGATGATCTTCGGCGAGATGATGATCCGCGTGGCCTGCGGCAACCTGTCCGCCCCGGACCCGGAAGTCGCGCGCGCCGAGGTGCGCGCCGCCATCGACCTGTTCCTGCACGGCGCGCTGCCGCGCTGAATGCGACGGCGCGCGGAACGGCGCGAGACCGGCTCTACCCCAGTCCCGCAGCCAGTCGGGAAGCGCGGCGCGCATGTCATGACTTGCGGCACCAACGCCCGCCGGAGGCGGTTGCTACGCTGGCCGCCCCCAAGATTACGGCCGCGCCCCATGCTGACCGACCTCGTCCTCGCCTCGTTCCACCACTTGCTGTTCTTCGGCCTGGTGTCCATGCTCGTCGCCCAGTCCGTGCTGCTGCGCGGGCGCATCGACGGCGGTGTGCTGGCCAAGCTGGGCGGCATCGACCGCGGCTACGGCATCACCGCCGTGCTGCTGCTCGTGGTCGGCCTGCTGCGGGTGTTCTACGGGATCAAGGGCTACGACTTCTACCTGCACAACCCGTGGTTCCACGCCAAGATCGGCGCCTTCCTGCTGGTCGGCGTGCTGTCGATCTGGCCGACCGTGCGCTTCCTGCGCTGGCGCCGGCAGCTCGCGGCCAACCCCGCCTTCCTGCCCGCCCCGGCCGAGGTCGCCGGACTGGCGCGGATCGTCCGCTTCGAGCTGATGCTGGTCGCCGTGATCTTCGTCTGCGCCGCCGCGATGGCGCGCTACGGCGGGTTCTGAGCGGCCCCACCCGTTCGCTATACTGCGCGCCCGCGCCGGAGTGGCGGAATCGGTAGACGCAGCGGACTCAAAATCCGCCGGCCTTAAAACCGTGTGGGTTCGAGTCCCACCTCCGGCACCAGACGACGCGCGCCCCGGGCATGCCGCGTCAGCGCAATTCCTGGATGTCGACGACCTTGCCGCCGTGCAGCTCGATGTTGACCTGCTTGTCCTCGAGGAAGTATTCCCAGCGCTCGCCGACGGCGGCGCCGTGGCGGTTCTCCAGGACCACGATCCGATCCGGCTTGCGCCCGGCCTTGCGAACTACGGTGCCGGCGCCGTCGCCGGTCGCGACGACGGCATCGCCGAAGCGGAACGAGAAGTCGGCCATGGCCGGCGCCATGGCGAACACGAGCAGCGTGGCAATCAGCAATCGCATGATCCTTCTCCTGGCTGGCCCGCGCACCGGACCGTGCCGGATGCAACGCATCGCCGCACCGCGAGGTTGACCGGCTCCACGCCGTTGCGTCGGTTCCAGCCCTGAGAACGCTTCGAGGCCGGGCTCAGCCGCCCAGCCGGTCCAGCACCGCCACCAGTTCGGGGGCCAGCGGCGCGTTGAGGACGTAGGGCGCCTTGCCGCCGTCGAGCGCGAATTCCAGCGAGGCGGCGTGCAGGAACAGCCGCTTGAGCCCGACCTGCTCGCGCAGGCGCCGGTTGGCGTCGGCGTCGCCGTACTTGTCGTCGCCGGCGACCGGATGGCCGATGTGTTGCGCATGCACGCGGATCTGGTGGGTGCGGCCGGTCTCGATGCGCACCTCGCAGTAGGACTGCCCGCCGCGGCGCTCGAGCACCCTGAAGTGGCTCAGCGACGGCTTGCCGGCGTCGTCCACCTGCACGTGGCGCTCGCCGCCCTGGCGCAGGCCGACGTGCAGCGGCACGTCCACGCTCATCACGCCGTCGGGCATGCGTCCGGCCAGCAGCGCGAGGTAGCGCTTGCGCAGGCCGGCGCCGTGGTCCTCGCGCATCAGCGCCTGCAACTCGGTCAGCGCCGAGCGCTTCTTGGCCACGACCATCAATCCCGAGGTGTCGCGGTCGAGCCTGTGGACCAGTTCCAGCGGCTGGTTCGGCCGCAGCGCGCGCAGGGTCTCGATCACGCCGAAGCTGATCCCGCTGCCGCCATGGCTGGCGATGCCGGAGGGCTTGCTGATCGCCAGCAGGCGTGCGTCCTCGAACACGATGCTGGCCGCCATCGCCTCCAGCAGGCCCTTGGCGGGCGCGCCCCGCTCGCCGGCCTCGGCCAGGCGCACGGGCGGGATGCGGACCTCGTCGCCGCCCTCGAGCCGGGTCTCGGCCTTCGCCCGGCCCCCGTTCACCCGCACCTGCCCGCTGCGCACGATCTTGTAGACCAGCGACTTGGGCGCGCCCTTGAGCTGGCCGAGCAGGAAGTTGTCCAGCCGCTGTCCGGCGCGTTCTTCCGGCACGCGGACGAGGCGGACGCCGCCGCCGGGCGCGGCCGCGGGCGCGCCGCGGGATCCGGCTGAATCTGAATGGGCCATCGGCTCTCTTGGTCTGCTACACTCGCGACGCGAGGTAAGGTTCTGATTTCGCAGGGAGTTGTCACAGGGGCCGAAAGCCCGTCTCCCCGCGGATAGGTCCGCGCGACAGCACTGCCCCCCGGGGGCATTGATGTTACCAGCGACGGTCCAGCGGTTCCGCGCCCCGCCCGGCCAGTCAGAGGCCGGCAGCTGAACATGTCCCGCGCGGCGCGAGAGTCCCGGCCCCAGGCCGGGCTCGAAGCCGCCGCCGGCCCCGCAACACCTAGAACAGAAGAGCGCTCCCGCGGTCCGCCGTGGTGTCGTAGCGCTGGAAAACCAGGCCGATGGCTGCGCTTGCGCGGCCGCCGGCACGAAGTCTCCAGGCGAAACGCCCCGGCGTTCCGCGCGCTTGCCTCCGGGCAGGATGAAGCGCGCAAGGAACGACCATGAAACGCATGCTGATCAACGCCACGCAGGCAGAAGAACTGCGCGTGGCCATCGTCGACGGACAGACGCTCTACGACATCGATATCGAGCAACCGTCCAAGGAACAGAAGAAGTCCAACATCTACAAGGGCCGCATCACCCGGCTCGAACCCTCCCTGGAAGCCGCCTTCGTCGAGTACGGCGCCGAGCGCCACGGCTTCCTGCCGCTGAAGGAAATCTCCCGCGACTACTTCCAGTCCGGCGTCGACCACAACAAGGCGACGATCCGCGAGCTGCTGCGCGAGGGCCAGGAAGTCGTGGTGCAGGTCGACAAGGACGAGCGCGGCAACAAGGGCGCGGCCCTGACCACGTTCATCTCGCTGGCCGGCCGCTACATGGTGCTGATGCCCAACTCGCCCACCGCCGGCGGCGTCTCGCGCCGGATCGAGGGCGACGACCGCGCCGAGCTGAAGAAGGCGATGGACGCGCTCGAGATCCCCGACGACATGGGTGTGATCATCCGCACCGCCGGCGTCGGCCGCGACGCCGAAGAGCTGCAGTGGGACCTGGACTACCTGCTGAGCGTGTGGCGGGCGATCGCCGAGGCGGCGCTGAAGAAGCCGGCCGCGTTCCTGATCTACCAGGAATCGCGCCTGATCATCCGCGCCCTGCGCGACTACATGCGCGCCGACATCGGCGAGATCCTGGTCGACACCCCGGAGATGTACGCCGAGGCGCAGGAATTCGTGCAGCAGGTGATGCCGCACAACCTGCGCAAGCTCAAGCACTACACCGACGACACGCCGCTGTTCAACCGCTTCCAGATCGAGTCGCAGATCGAGAGCGCCTACGAGCGCACCGTGCGCCTGCCTTCGGGCGGCGCGCTGGTGATCGACCAGACCGAGGCGCTGACCGCGATCGACGTCAACTCCGCGCGCGCCACCAAGGGCGGCGACATCGAGGAGACCGCGTTCAACACCAACCTGGAGGCGGCTGAGGAGGTCGCCCGCCAGATGCGCATCCGCGACCTGGGCGGCCTGGTGGTGATCGACTTCATCGACATGTCGAGCAACAAGCACCAGCGCGAGGTCGAGAACCGCCTGCAGAACGCGCTGCGGTTCGACCGCGCGCGCGTGCAGTTGGGGCGCATCTCGCGCTTCGGCCTGCTCGAGCTCTCGCGCCAGCGCCTGCGCGCCAGCCTGGGCGAGTCCAGCCAGATCGTCTGCCCGCGCTGCGAGGGCCACGGCCGCATGCGCAGCATCGAGTCGCTGTCGCTGTCGATCATCCGCGTCGCCGAGGAGCACGCGATGAAGGAGAACACCGGCCAGGTGCTGGTGCAGGCGCCGGTGGACATCGCCAACTTCCTGCTCAACGAGAAGCGCGGCGCGCTGCGCGAGATCGAGCAGCGCCACGACGCGCCGATCGTGATCGTCGCCGACGAGCAGCTGCACAGCCCGCACTACGAGGTCACCCGCCTGCGCGAGAACGAGCTCGGCGAGGAGAGCAGCAAGCCCAGCTACCGCCGCGGCACGCCGCGCAAGGTGGCGACCATCGCGCTGACCAAGGCCAACCTCAACGTGCCGCCGCCGGCGGCCGTGACCAACGTGCGCCCGGCGCAGCCCGCGCCGCTGCGCGAGCCGCGCCCGGAGCCGGCACCCGAGCCGGTGGCCGCCGCGCGTCCCGCGCCCGCCCCGGTGCAGGCGCCCGCTTCCGGCGGCGGCCTGATCGGATGGCTGAAGGGCCTGCTCGGCGCGCCAGCCGCCGCCCCCGCCGCGCCAACGCAGCGCGAGCGCGCCGGCGGCCCGCGCGACGGCCGCGGTGAGCGTGCCGAGCACGGTCGCGGCGATCGCAACCAGCAGCGTCGCGACCGCAACGGCAAGCAGGGCCAGGGCGGACGCGAGCGCGGCCGCCGCGACGAGCGCGACGGCCAGCGCCAGCAGGGCGCGCAGGCGCAGGGCGGCCAGCCGTCTGGCAAGCAGCAAAAGCAGGGCAAGCAGCAGCGCCAGCCCGGCCAGCAGGAGCAGGCCAGGCAGCAGGAGCTGCGCCACGAGCAGGCCCGCCAGGAACAGTCGCGCCAGGACCAGCCCAGGCAGGGCCAGGGCAGGCAGGGCAAGCCCAGGAACGAGGAGCAGCGCAGCGAAGGCGCGGCCGCGCAGGCGACGCCGACGCCGGTCGAGAAGCTGCCGGCGGCCGAGGCCGCCCAGGCCGCCGCGGCTGCGACGGTCGCCGCCGCCACCGTGGCGGGCGAACCGAAGGCCGCCCCGGAACATCCCGAGCATGAAGGCGCGATCGCGGCCGTCGGCCACGCGGCCGACGGCGTCGAAACGGAGGCAGGCGATGGCGAAGGCACGGGTCGCCGCCGCCGTGGCCGCCGTGGCGGCCGCCGCCGCCGTCGCGGCAATGGCGAGGCCGCCGCCGCGCTGCCCGCCGACGAGATCCAGGCCGCCGGCGAGGAAGGCGTCCTCGGCGCGGACCGGTCGCAGCCGGAATTCGATTTCGACGATGACGCCGTGACGCCCGCAGCGAATGCCGCCGCGGCCGCCCCGGCGGTCGAAACCGCGGCGGCCATCGAGGCTTCGGCGCCGACTCCGGCGACTGGTCGCGACGCGCAGGTCGAGCCGGAGACGCAGGCGCCGGAAACGGCCATTGCGGAAGCCATCGCAGCGCCGGAAACCGCGGCCCCGGCGACCGATACCGTCGCCGTCGCGGAAGAAGTCCCGTTCGTGCAGCCCACCAGCACCGTGCCGCAGTCCGAGGCTGCACCCGCCGCCACCGAGGCCGCGCAGCCGGCCGACGCCGCGGACGCCAGCCCGGCGCCGGCCCCGATCCCGGGTCTCCTGCACGGCAACGCCGACCTGGCGGGCCCGTTCGCGGACGAACCGCACCAGCCGGCGCTGGCCGGCGTCGAGACCGCCGCCGAACCGGAAGCGGAACCCGAACCGGAAACGCCCGCGTCCGTCGCGGAAACGCCCGTCACCGGCGCACCGGTCGCGGCCGCGCCCGTCGAACCCGCGGCCGAACCGGCCGGCATCGGCACGCCCATCGCATCGCCGCCCGCGGCGGAGCCGGCGCCTGTCGCCGCCGAGGACCGTCGCCTGCCCGGCCTGTTCGACAACGGCCCGGCGCCGGTGCCGGCGGACGCGCAGCCCGAAGATGCCGCCGCGATCGCGGTCGCTCGCGCCGACGAGGAAAAGGACGACCTGGCGAAGGACCGCGCGGCGTCGCACGACGCCTGATCCATCGTGATGCGCGGGCGCCCGGCTCGACCGGCGCCCGCGCGCTCACGACGTTCACGACGTTTTCCCCCGGAACGCCAGCGCCCCGCATCACTCCGGCGGGGCGCACGAAGCGCTCGCGGCTGAAGCCGCTCCCACGAAGATCGCCGCGGTGCCCATCAAGCGCGCTGCGCCAGCATGAAGAGCTCGCGGCTGAAGCCGCTCCCACGAAGATCGCCGCGATGCCCATCAAGCGCGCAGCGCCGGTTCGTGTACGTGCCCCTGACAGCAGCCCGCCGACGTGGCCAGGCCCACCTGGCGCGCGAAGCGCGCCCTCGCCGGCTCAGACGGCCTGCGCCGGATCGCTCAGCCCGTAGAGCTTCGCCAGCCGCGCGAGCGACATGGCGTCGTCGATCTCGAGCTTCTCGAACAGCCGGGACTTGTGCGTGTTGACCGTCTTCGCGCTCAGGCTCAGGCGCTTGGCGATCTCTTCCTGGCGTATTCCCTGCAGCAGCAGCATCGCCACCTCGAGCTCGCGCTTGGACAGCGAGTCGAACGGCGAGCCCGAGCCGGCCAGGCTGGACAGCGCGAGGTGCTGCGCCACCCCGCTGGCGAGGTAGCGGCGGCCGCGCGCGACCTCGCGCACGGCGTTGAGCAGTTCGATCGAATTGCCGGCCTTGCCGACGTAGCCGGACGCGCCAGCCTCGATCACGCGCTTCGGGATCGGGCCTTCCTCGAGCACCGAGACGATCACCACCCGCGGCCCGTAGCCGCCCTTGATGATGCGTTCGGTGACCTCGAGCCCGCTGATGCCGGGCAGGTGCAGGTCGCACAGCACGACGTCGGGCCTGAGGTCGCGGATGCGCGCGAGCGCCTCCTCGCCGTTCTCGGCCTCGCCCACCACTTCCATGTCGACCTGGGACGACAGGATCATGCGCATGCCGGCACGCACCAGCGCATGGTCGTCCACCAGGAATATCCGTATCGTCATCGTCGCTCCCTTCGCCTCCCCAGGCGTCGCGTTCAGCCTAAGTGGCGCGCTGGCGTCAGGACAAGCGCGATTCGCCGCGCAGGCGTGTCGGGAAAGTCCTAACCGCGCGAAACCGCGATTGGCGTCACATGCGGCGCGCGCCGCGCGTGCCCGCCGTCCTGCCTTGAAGCCGCCGCGCACGACCACGCGATCGTGGCGGAAGGGGTGGGATTCGAACCCACGGATGGTTTCCCATCGCTGGTTTTCAAGACCAGTGCCTTAAACCGCTCGGCCACCCTTCCGTTGCTGGTTGCCCGCGGGAACGCCGGCATCCGGCCGCGCGCCCGCGTCAGCGGATTGTCGCATGCGCCGGCGCCGGCCCGGCATTGCCGGCCTGCGCCTTGGCGCCCTTGGCGCCGCGCGTCGCGCTGCGCCCGGCCTTGCGTTCGTCGCAACCCTGGCAGTCCAGGCGCGACTCCTCGATCAGCGCCGGCAGGCGCTCGGCGAGGAAATCGATGAACACCCGCACCGCCGGCAGCAGGCCGCGGCGCGAGGCGAACACCGCGTGCGCGATGCCCTGCGGCAAACGCCAGTCCGGCAGCACCACTTCCAGCTCGCCCTTGCGCACGGCTTCCGCGCACAGCGTCTCGGGCAGCATGGTGATGCCCAGGCCCTGCCTGGCCAGCGCCATCAGCATCGGGAAGTCGAAGCCGGACACGCGCGGCTTGAGGTCGATGCGGCGAACCTCGCCATCCTCGCCCTGCAATTCCCAGCGCTGGCGCACCTCGTCCTCGCTCATGGTGAGGGTGACGTGGTCGTGCAGCTGCTCGGGATCGGTGGGGCGACCGGCGCGGTCTAGGTAGACCGGGCTGGCCACCAGCAGTTCCTGGATCTGGCCGAAGCTGCGCATCACCAGGCTGCCGTCGTCGTCGAACTTCGAGCGCACGCGCACGGCGACATCGAAGCCCTCGTTGATCACGTCCACGCGGCGGTTGCTCACATGCATCTGGATCCGCACCTGCGGGTAACGCGCGAGGAACTCCGGCAGCAGCATCGGCATCTGCTGCTGCGCCAGCCCGACCGGGATGCTCACCCGCACCACCCCGCGCGGCTCGGCGCTCAGGCGGTCGACCACCTCGCGCGCGGCCTGTGCCTCGGCCAGCATCGACTGCGCGTGCCGGTGCACGCTCTGGCCGACGTCGGTGACCGCGAAGCGGCGCGTGGAGCGCTGCAGCAGGCGCACGCCCAGGTCGTTCTCCAGCTGGCTGATGCGCCGGCTCAGGCGCGACTTGGGGATGCCCAGCGCGCGCTCGGCGGCGGCGAAGCCGCCGTGGTCGACCACCGCGGAGAAGTAATAGAGGTCGTTGAGGTCCTGCATGGTCGTAATTCCAAATTCAGAACATTGAGTGATATTTCACCATGTTTATTCCATGGTGGCAACGATCTAGCCTGTCTCCCTCGCGGCACGGCCGCATCGGAGATCCGCCATGAAACTGCTGCACATCGATTCCAGCGCCCTGGGCGCCAATTCGGCCACCCGCGAGCTCACCGCCGCCATCGTCGCACGCTGGCAGGCCGAGGTCCCGGGTCTTTCGATCCAGTACCGCGACCTGGACGCCGATCCGGTCGGCCACCTGACCGGGGCCGCGCTGGCCGGCGCGGACGCCGCCGCCGCGGAGGACTCGGCGCAGGTGATGCAGCAGTTCCTCGACGCCGACGTCGTGGTGGTCGGGGCGCCGATGTACAACTTCTCGATCCCCTCCACGCTGAAGGCCTGGATCGACCGCATCGCGGTCGCCGGCAAGACCTTCCGCTACACCGACGCCGGCCCCGAGGGCCTGGCCAAGGGCAAGCAGGTGATCGTCGCCAGCGCCCGCGGCGGCCTGCACGAGGGTGCGCCCAGCGATTTCCAGGAGCCGTACCTGCGCTTCCTGTTCGGCTTCCTCGGCATCACCGACGTCGAGTTCGTCCGCGCCGAAGGCCTGGCCTACTCGCCCCAGCACCGCGCCGATGCGCTCGCGGCCGCGCATGCGTCGATCGACGAGCGGCTGCTCGAAGCGGCCTGAGCGTGCCCCACGCTTCCTTCTCCCGCTTGCGGGAGAAGGCCTGCTGGCATGACGCTCAGGCGATGCGTTCGGCGCCGCCCATGTACGGCCGCAGCGCCTGCGGCACCTCGATCGAGCCGTCGGCCTGCTGGTAGTTCTCCATCACCGCGATCAGGGCGCGGCCGACGGCCACGCCCGAGCCGTTGAGGGTGTGCACCAGCTCGGGCTTGCCGGTTTCGGGGTTGCGCCAGCGCGACTGCATGCGGCGCGCCTGGAAGTCGCCGCAGTTCGAGCACGACGAGATCTCGCGGTAGGTGCCTTGCGACGGCAGCCAGACCTCGAGGTCGAAGGTCTTGCGCGCCGCGAACCCCATGTCGCCGCTGCACAGCAGCACGCGCCGATAAGGCAGGCCGAGCTTCTCGAGGACGACTTCGGCGCAACGCGTCATGCGCTCGTGCTCGGCGTCGCTGTCCTGCGGCCGTGTGATCGACACCAGCTCGACCTTCTCGAACTGGTGCTGCCGGATCATGCCGCGGGTGTCGCGCCCGTGGCTGCCGGCCTCGGCGCGGAAGCACATCGAATGCGCGGTCATCCGCAGCGGCAGCGCGTCGGCCTCGACGATCGCGTCGCGGACGATGTTGGTCAACGGGACCTCCGACGTCGGGATCAGATAACGCTTTTCGGAAGCCGGCTTCGACGCCGCCTCGCCCTCCCCTACCACGGTCGCGAACAGGTCGTCCTCGAACTTCGGCAGCTGCCCGGTGCCGCGCATCGATTCGGCGTTCACCAGCAGCGGCACGTTGGTTTCGAGGTAGCCGTGCTCGCCCGAATGCAGGTCGAGCATGAATTGCGCCAGCGCGCGGTGCAGGCGCGCCAGCGCGCCGCGCAGCACCGTGAAGCGCGCGCCGGAAAGCTTCGCGGCGGTGTCGCCGTCGAGCCAGCCGTTGCGCGCGCCGAGCTCGACGTGGTCCCTGGGGTCGAAATCGAACGCCCGCGGCGTGCCCCAGCGGTGCTGCTCGACGTTGTGCGCCTCGTCCTCGCCGGGCGGCACCGACGCGTCGGGCAGGTTCGGGATGCCCATCGCGATGGCGTCGAGCTCGGCGCGGATGCCGTCGAGCTCGGCCTCCGACGCCTTGAGCTCGTCGCCGAAGCCGGCCACCTCGGCCAGCAGGGCGGACACGTCCTCGCCCTTGGCCTTGGCCTGCCCGATCGCCTTGCTGCGTGTGTTGCGCAGGTTCTGCAGTTCCTGCGTGCGCACCTGGATGCGCTTGCGCGCGGCCTCCAGCCGCTCGAGCGACCCGGCGTCGAGCTCGAAGCCGCGCGAGGCGCGCAGGCGTCCGGCGAGGGCGGCAGGGTCGTGGCGCAGCAGGTTCGGATCGAGCATGAGCGGCTTGGCGTGGATGCGGAAGGCGCGATTATCGCGTGTCGCGGCGCCGAATGCCGCCGTGGCGCTATGCCAGAATGCCGCGACTCCGCCGCACGCCCCGCCGATGCCCAAGCCCGATCGCCGCACGACCTTCCTCGGCCTCGCGCTGCGCGCCTGGCTCTACGTGGCCATCGCGATGCTGCTTGGCGTCGCGCTGTTCGTGCTGATCTGGGCCAGGCAGCGCGGCTCCGACGACTTCTACCGGCCCGATGCGGCCAGGCAGGACGCCACCGGCCAGGCGTTCGAACCGCTGCCGGGCCCCGACACCAGCGCCTCCGGCGACGGCAGCGTGCCGATGCCGCAGGAGCCGGCGGAAGAAGCGGGCAATGCGCGCATCGAGGAAAGCGCGCCGCCACCCTCGCCCGCGCCGCCACCGTCCGCGGCCCCGGCGCCCCCGCCGCCGACGCCGGCCGTCGCCGAGTCCTCCCCGGTGCCGATCTCCAGCCCGCCGCCGGTCTATCCGCGCGCCGCGCTGCGGCGCGGCGAATCCGGCGAGGCGCTGCTGCGCGTGCACGTCGGGCCCGATGGCGTGCCCTACGCCGTCGACCTCGTACGCGGCAGCGGTTCGCGCCTGCTCGACCGCGCCGCCACCGACGCCGTGCGCAAATGGCGCTTCCGCCCGGCGCTGCGCGACGGGCAGCCGGTCGACGGCTCGGTGCAGGTGCCGATCTCGTTCAGCACGCGATGACGCGATCCTGAATGGGGCAAGGGGCGCCATGACGCCCCTTCAACGATCGTTGTGGAACCCTCCGCTCGTCCAAAACGAGAAAGGAGTGGCGCATGTCGGATCCCATGAGCAACCGTCCCGTCGATCCGCCGCCCCCGCCCGAGCCGCCGCGCAAGGGCAGCAGCCCGCTGATCTGGATCCTGGTGCTGATCGCGCTGATCGCGTTCGCCTGGTACTTCTACAACCGCCAGGCCGGCACCGCGCAGGATGCCGGCGTGACCGCGCCGCCCGCGACCTCCGACGCCATGACGCCGGACGCCAGCACGCCGGCCGACGACGAAGCCAAGCCGCGCAAGGCGCCGGCGACGAAGGCACCCAGGCAGGTCGCCAAGGCCGAGCGGCCCGCGAGCCGCGAAGCCGTGCTGCTCACCCAACCCCGGCCCAGCTATCCGCCCGAGGCCTACCGCGCGCACGAGGAAGGCACGGTGGTGGTGATGGCGCAGGTCGACGCGATGGGCAACGCCAGCGACGTCTCGGTCGTCAAGCACAGCGGCTCGCGCGTGCTCGACCGCGCCGCGCTCGCCGAGGTGCGCAAGTGGAAGTTCCGCCCGGCGATGAAGGACGGCAAGGCCGTCGCGTCGAGCGTGCAGGTCCCGGTCGACTACCGGATGGAAGCGCAGTAGCGTCAGCGCGCGCGCAGGCCGAAGCCGGCCTGCCGCGCGAGCGCGTCGAACCCGGGGAACGAGGTGGCGACGTTGGCGACGTCGGCGATCGCCACCTGCCCGTCCGCGCATTGCCCGGCCACGGCGAACGCCATCGCGATGCGGTGGTCGCCCAGGCTGTCGATCCCGCCGCCATGCAGCGCGCCGCCGCCCCCGATCGCGGCGCCGTCGGGCCGTTCCTC
The DNA here is from genome assembly GCA_035539095.1 of Luteimonas sp. Lineage (GTDB taxonomy): Bacteria > Pseudomonadota > Gammaproteobacteria > Xanthomonadales > Xanthomonadaceae > Luteimonas. The sequence continues at coordinate 22,700 of DATLJE010000008.1, read as the reverse complement.
CACGCGCGCGCCCAGCGTGCGCAGGCCGGTGGCCATCGCGGCCAGGCGATCGGACTCCTTGACCCGCAGCTCTTCGGCGCCGCGGATGACGGTGGTGCCGCTCGCGCAAGCCGCGGCGACCATCAGCGCCGGGAACTCGTCGATCATGTCGGGCACCAGCGCCTCCGGCACCTCGATGCCGTGCAGCGGCGCGTGCCGCACCACGAGGTCGGCGACGGGCTCGCCGCCCCGGCTCGCCGCATGCTCCTCGCGGATGTCGGCGCCCATCGCACGCAGCGCGGCGAGCAGGCCGGTGCGGCGCGGATTCAGGCCCACCGCGCGCAGGCGCAGGCACGAGCCGGGGACGAGCGTCGCGGCGACCAGGAAGAACGCCGCCGACGAGAAGTCCGCCGGCACGGCGACGTCGGTCGCGCGCAGGCGCTGGCCGCCGCGCAGGCTCGCTTGGCCCGGCGCCGATTCGATCTCCACGCCGAACGCCGACAGCATCCGCTCGGTGTAGTCACGCGTGGGATGCGGCTCGCGTACGCGGGTCGTGCCGTCGGCGTACAGGCCGGCCAGCAGCACCGCCGACTTGACCTGGGCGCTCGCGACCGGGGAGTCGTGGTCGATCGCGCGCAGGCGCCCGACGCCGCGGATGCGCAGCGGCGGCAGGCCGTCGCCTTCGGCCTCGATGCGCGCGCCCATGCGTGCGAGCGGGTCGATCACCCGCCGCATCGGCCGCTTCGACAGCGAGTCGTCGCCGACCAGGACGCTGTCGAACGGCTGCCCGGCGAGCAGGCCGGCGAGCAGGCGCATGCCGGTGCCGGCGTTGCCGCAGTCCAACGGCGCGGCCGGTGCGCGCAGGCCGTCGACGCCGGCGCCGTGCACGATCCGCCGCGACGGCGACGGCGCCTCGATGCGCACGCCCAGCTGCGCGAAGATCGCCGCGGTAGCTCGGGTGTCCGCGCCCTCGAGGAATCCCTCGATGCGCGAGGTGCCGTCGGCCAGCGCCGCCAGCATCACCGCCCGGTGCGAGACCGACTTGTCGCCGGGAACCGCGACCTCGCCCTGCAGCGGCACGCCGCGCGAGGCGATCCAGCCCATGCGCGCTTCACCGCTCATCGCTTGTCCTCGGAAAAGCGGGTTGGCCACGGATGAACACGGATGGGCACGGATAAAACCAGGCTCGATTGTTGAACCTTTCCTGCCCGATCCGTGTTCATCCGTGTTCATCCGTAGCAAGGACTTCGTCCAGCGCCGCCAGCAGCGCGCGATTCTCCTCCGGCGTGCCGACGCTGATGCGCGAGCACTGCGGCAGGCCGTAGCCGGCCATGGGGCGCAGCACGACGCCGCGCGCGAGCAGCGCGGCCTCGATGCGCGCGGTGCGATCGCCGAACTCGACCAGCAGGAAGTTGGTCTGCGACGGCGCCACCGGCCAGCCGCGTTCATGCAGCGCATCGGCCAGTCGCGCGCGCTCGCGGGCGTTGGCGGCGAGCGTGTCGCGCAGCCACTCGCCGTCGCCCAGCGCCGCCTCGGCCGCCGCCAGCGCGACCACGCCGACGTTGAAGCTCTCGCGCACGCGCTCGAGCAGCGCGACCACGTCCGGATGCCCGATCGCGTAGCCGACCCGCAACCCGGCCAGCGCGTAGGCCTTGCTGAAGGTGCGGGTGACCACGAGGTTGCGATGCGCGGGCAGCAGCGCCAGCGCCGAACCGAAGTCCGGCGCGTCGGCGATCTCCGCATAGGCCTCGTCGACGACGACGATCGCGTCCCGCGGCGCGCGCGCCATGAACGACGCGAGCGCATCGCGCCCGAACCAGGTGCCGGTCGGGTTGTTGGGATTGGCCAGGTAAACCAGCCGCGTCGCCGGCGTGATCGCCGCCGCGATCGCGTCGAGGTCGTGCCCGCGCGGCATCGGCGCGTCGGCCGGCAGCGCCGGCGCCACCCGCGCGTCCGCGCCGGCGGCACGGGTGGCGATCGCGAACACCGCGAACCCGTACTGCGAGAACACCACGTCCACGCCGGGCCCGGCGAACACCTGCGCCAGCTGCATCAGCAATTCGTGCGAGCCGTTGCCGAGCACGACCTGCGAGATGTCGACGCCGTGCCTGTCCGCGAGCGCGCGCCGCAGGTCGCCGCCGAGCGGATCCGGATAGCGGTGCAGCTCGCCCAGCGCCGCGGCCGCGGCTTCCCGCGCGCGCGGGCTCGGCCCGTGCGGATTCTCGTTCGAACCCAGCTCCACCAGCGGGTCCGGCGCGAAGCGCCGCCGCAGCGCCACCAGGTCGTGCCCGGGGTCGTACGCCCGCAGCGCCCGCACCGCGGGCACGGCGAGCCGTTCCGCCCAGTCGCCATCCATTCCGCCGAATCCCGGATCCCGATTCTCCATGCCCGGCTCCTACGGCACCGCCACCGGGTACGAGCCCAGGACCCGCACCTCGCCGGCGAACGCGTCGATCTCCGCCAGCGCGTCGCGCAGCGGCGATTCCTCCGCGTGGCCACCGACGTCGATGAAGAACGCGTACTGCCACAGCGCGCCGTGGTCGGGCCGCGACTCGATCCGGTTCATGCTGATGCCGCGACGCGCCAGCGGCTCCAGGATCCGGTACAGCGCGCCCGGCTGGTCGCGGATGAACACCATCAGCGAGGTGCGGTCGTGCCCGGACGGCGGGAACGAGGCGCGGCCGATCACCAGGAAGCGCGTGGTGTTGTCGCTGCGGTCCTCGATCGGCCCGGCGATGACCTTGAGCCCATACACGTGCGCGGCGTTCTCGCCGGCGATCGCCGCGGTGTCGTCGGCATTGCGCGCGCGGCGCGCGGCCTCGGCGTTGCTGGCCACCGCCTGCTTCTCGACCTTCGGCAAGTTGCGGCGCAGCCAGTTCTTGCACTGCGCCAGCGACAGCCCGTGCGAATACACCCGCTCGACGTCCTCCAGGTGCCCGGTGCGCGACATCAGGTACTGGTGGACGCGCAGCTCGACCTCGCCGCAGATCATCAGGGGCGAGGTGAGGAACAGGTCCAGCGTCGACTGGATCGTCCCCTGCCCCGAGTTCTCCACCGGCACCACGCCGAAGTCGGCCGCGCCGGAGGCGACTTCCTCGAACACCTCCTCCACGCTCGCCAGCGGCAGTCCCTTGGCCGAATGCCCGAAGTGCTTGTGCACCGCCTGCTGCGAGAACGTGCCTTCCGGGCCGAGGTAGCCCACCTTCAGCGGCTCCTGCTGGGCAAGGCACGCCGACATGATCTCGCGGAACAGCCGCACCAGCACCTCGTCCGAGAGCGGTCCGTCGTTGCGGTCGACCACGCGCCGCAGCACCTGCGCCTCGCGCTCGGGCCGGTAGTACTCCACCGCCGCGGCGAGCTTGCCCTTGGCGCGACCGACCTGGCGCGCGAACAGCGCGCGCTCGGCGATCAGCGACTGGATCTCGCGGTCGATGCCGTCGATCTGCGCGCGCACGGCGGCGAGGTCGGGCCTGGCGGCTGCTTCCGCGACCGCCTTCTTCGCGGTCTTCTTCGTGGTCTTGCGCGTTGTCATCGCATCGTGTCCCGTGTAGGAGCGCACCTGGGCGCGACCTGCGTTGTTTCGCCAACCTGTCCGGGGTCGCGCCTTGGTGCGCTCCTGCAGGCGATCATTCAACCGTGCCGCTGCCGGAAGTCGCGCATGAACGCCACCAGCGCCCGCACGCCCTCCACCGGCATCGCGTTGTAGATCGAGGCGCGGATGCCGCCGAGCACGCGGTGGCCCTTGAGCGAGATCAGCCCGGCCTCCTTCGCCTGCTCCAGGAAGGCCGCGGTCAGCGCGTCGTCGTGCAGGAAGAACGGCACGTTCATGCGCGAGCGCACCCTCGGGTCGACCTCGTTGCGGTAGAAGCCGCCGGAGCCGTCGATCTCCACGTACAGCAGCCGCGACTTCTGTGCGCTGCGACGCGCGAACTCCTCGACGCCGCCCTCGTCCAGCATCCACCTGAACACCAGCCCGGCCAGGTACCAGTTGTAGCTGGGCGGGGTGTTGAGCATCGACTCCGCGCGCAGGTGCGAGGCGTAGTTGAAGATGTCGGCGCGCGGCTGGCCGGCGCGCCCGAGCAGGTCGCGGCGCACGATCAGCACGCTCACGCCGACCGGGCCGAGGTTCTTCTGCGCGCCGCCGTAGATCAGCCCGTAGCGCGACACGTCCAGCGGCTCGGACGCGATGCTGGAGCTGAAGTCGGCGAACACCGGCACGTCGCCGGTATCGGGCAGGTCGCCCCACTCCGGGCGGAATTCGACGCCGTGGATGGTCTCGTTGGCGGTGACGTGCAGGTAGGCCGCGTCCTTCGACAGCCGCCACGCCGACGCCGGCGGGATGTCGCGGAAGCCGCCCGCCTCGCCGCTGGCGGCGACGCGCGCGTCGACGTAGGGCTGCACCTGCTTCATCGCCACCTTGCCCCAGTGGCCGCTGACCACGTAGTCGGCGGCCTGCCCGGGCGCGGCGAAGTTGAGCGCCATCAGCGCCTGCTGGGTGGTCGCGCCGCCGCTCAGGAACAGCACCGCGTAGTCGTCCGGGATCGACAGCAGCGTGCGCAGGTCGGCCTCGGCCTGCGCGGCGACCTCGCGGAACTCCGGGCCGCGATGGCTGATCTCGACGATCGAGGCGCGCGCGTCGCGCCATTCCAGCAGTTCGGCCTGGGCCTGGCGCAGGACCGGCTCGGGCAGCGCCGCGGGGCCGGCGGCGAAGTTGTAGGCACGCGACATCGTGGTTCCTGTTGGGTTGCCGTTGCGACAGCTGAATCCCGCCGCCCGATCGCCCGCCTGCGCGCATCGGCGCAAAGCCGCGCGGTGCTAGGCTCGAAACCGGCGGGAAGCCGGCGGACCGCCAGTATGCCGCAGCGCAGCAAGCCGTGGCCGCGCAACTTTTCCGCCCGCCCGCGCCTCTTATCCAGGCCACCGCAACCCGGAGCCCAGCCATGTCCCTGCGAGACGCCCTGCGGATCCCCGCGTCCGCCATCACCGGCGAGGCCGTCTACCGCCAGCGCCGCCAGTTGCTGGCCTCGCTGGCCAGCGTCCCGGCCATCGCCCTGGCCGGCTGCGCCGGCGCCGAGCCCCCGCCGCCGCCGAAGACCCGCATCACGGCCGCGCAGGCCCGCAGCGGTTTCCGCACCGACGAGGAGCTGACCCGCTACGAGGACATCACCACCTACAACAACTTCTACGAGTTCGGCACCGGCAAGAACGACCCGTCCAACGCCGCGAAGACGCTGCGCACGCGGCCGTGGTCGGTCGCGGTCGGCGGCGAGTGCGCGAAGCCGGGCACGATCGCGCTCGACGACCTGCTCAAGGGCCTCACGCCCGGGGAACGCGTCTACCGGATGCGCTGCGTGGAAGGCTGGTCGATGGTCATCCCGTGGCTGGGCGTGCCGCTGGGCGAGGTGCTGAAGAAGTTCGAACCGAACTCGAAGGCGAAGTACGTCGCCTTCACCTCGCTCGCCGACCCGAAGCAGATGCCCGGCGTGCGCTACCGCTCGATCAACTGGCCCTACCGCGAGGGCCTGCGCATGGACGAGGCGATGCACCCGCTGACGATCCTGGCCACCGGCCTGTATGGCAAGCCGCTGCCGCAGCAGAACGGCGCGCCGCTGCGGCTGGTGGTGCCGTGGAAGTACGGCTTCAAGGGCATCAAGTCGATCGTCGCGATCGACTTCGTCGAGAAGATGCCCGAGACCGCGTGGCACGACCTGCAGCCGTCGGAATACGGGTTCTTCAGCAACGTCAACCCCAACGTCGACCACCCGCGCTGGAGCCAGAAGACCGAGCGCCGCATCGCCGGCAAGGCCAGCAAGCTGTTCGCCGAGCGCATCCCGACCCGCATCTACAACGGTTATGGCGAGCAGGTCGCGGCGATGTATGCGGGGCTGGACCTGAAGAAGTGGTTCTGAGGACGATGCCGCCACGCAGGACGTCCACCACCGTCATCGCCGCCAAGGCCATCGTCCACGCGCTCGCGCTGGTGCCGCTCTCGATCCTGGCCTGGCAGTTCTGGGACGTGTACAGCACCGGCAGCGACGCGCTCGGCGCCGACCCCGTGGCGGAAGTCGAGCATCGCCTCGGCCTGTGGGCGCTGCGCCTGCTGATGGCCGCGCTGGCGATCACGCCGCTGCGCCAGCTCACCGGCCAGGCGGTGCTGGTGCGCTTCCGGCGGATGATCGGCCTGTACGCGTTCGCCTACGCCTGCCTGCACCTCACCGCCTACCTGGTGCTGGACCTGCGCGGCTACTGGACGCAGATCTTCGAGGAGATCGCCAAGCGCCCCTACATCACCGTCGGCTTCACCGCCTGGCTGCTGCTGCTGCCGCTGGCGATCACCTCCACCCAGGGCTGGATCCGCAGGCTCGGCCGCAACTGGGGACGCCTGCACAAGCTGGTCTACGCCGCCGGCGTGCTGGCGGTGCTGCACTTCTGGTGGCTGGTGAAGTCCGACATCCGCGAGCCGGCGCTCTACGCCGGCATCCTCGCGGCGCTGCTCGGCTGGCGCGCGTGGAAATGGCTGGCGAAGCGCCGCACGGCGGCGAAGCCGGCGATCCGCGCGGCGTGAGGCGACGGCTCCGGCAGCGACGCTAGCCGCTGCCGAACAGCAGCAGCGCCGCCAGCAGGCCGGCGATCAGCAACGCCGCCAGCAGCAGCCACGGCAGGCGCCAGGGCGATGGCGGCGATTCCGGCTCGGCGTCGCGCACCAGCGCCTCCGCCGCGGCGGTCGCAGGCTCTGCCTGGTCGCGGTCGTGGCCGGCGGGGGCGCGCAGCGGCGCCTCCACCACGAAGCGGTGGTGCGCGTCGAACACCACCTGGTCGCCGGGCCGCAGCAGCGCATCGCGCACCTGCTCGCCGTTGACCAGGCTGCCGTCGACCGAACCCAGGTCGCGCAGCACGATGTCCTCGCCCACCAGCTCCAGGCGCGCATGGCGATCGGCGAAGGCCGGATCATCGATGCGGATGTCGGCATCCTGGCTGCGCCCGACCAGCCGCGGCTGCTCGAGGGTGAAGCTGCGGCCGTGGTACTGCCCGCCCACGCCGCGCAGGACCACGCGCGGGTCGCCGGCCGCGTCCGCGACCGCCTGCGCCAGCGCCGCGTCCGGCGAGCCGGGCGGCGTCGCGCCGACCAGTCGCATCTCCACGCCGTCGACGTAGATCGCATCGCCCACGCGCAGCATCGCCATGCGCCGGACTTCGCGCCCATTCACGTGCACGCCGCGCGCGCCGTCGGCGACGGCCAGCCAAACGCCGCGCCGGTCGACGCAGAAACGCACCCGCGCCGACGGCGCGTCCTCGACCGGGCCGAGGCGATCGCGTTGCCCGGCGACCGGACCGATGCCGTGCACGCCCACGCCCAGCGGCAGTTCGGCACCGCTCCCGTCGGACAGGCGCAACTTCAGGTTCTCCATGCGGCGGCAATCTAGCATGCCGCCCGGGCTTGGATCGCGCCGCCGCGGGCCACAGAATGCGCGCATCATCCACTGGAGCCGGCCATGGCCATCGACATCCGCCACGCGCATTCCCTGCCGCTCGCCAAGGCCCGCAAGGGCGTCGAGGACGTGGCGAAGAAACTCGCCGAGCGCTTCGGTTTCGAGTACGCCTGGGACGGCGACGACATGCACTTCAAGCGCCCCGGCGTCGACGGCAGGATCGCCGTCACCCCCGACCAGCTGCACGTCACCGCACGCCTGGGACTGCTGCTGTCGGCGCTGCAGGGGACGGTGGAGAAGGAGATTCGCAAGGTGCTGGACGAGAAGTTCTCGTGATTGGCGATCGGCGGCGGTAGCGAGGCCAGGCCACCGCCCCTCTTTCTGCTGTCATCCCGAGCGCAGCGAGGGATCCGCCTCCCCGGACAGGCAGGATCCCTCGCTGCGCTCGGGATGACAGCCAGACCAGCCGCTCGTTCGAAGCACGAAGCACGAAGCACGAATCACCAATCGCCAATCACGGACTTCGCCCGAACGGCTCCGGCTCCCCCGCGAACAACCGCCCCGACGCCCTGCGCTCCGCGCGACCGATCTCGGCCACGAACGCATCCGCATCGCCCAGCCGCTCGAACGCCGCGACGCCGCGTTCGAGGAAGCCCTGCAGCTCGCTCAGCCCCGCCAGCTTCGCCGGTCCGCGCGAGAACGCGAGCAGTGCCGCCACGCCGCGCAGCTTCAGCGCGCGGCCGAAGCCGCTGCCGACGGCGACGATCAGCCCGATCTGGCGCGCGCGCAGCCGCGGCAGGCCGACCTGCCGGTAGGCCTCGCCGTACAACGCGACGTCGAGCCGGCGGCGCTTCGGCGCGATCGCCTCCAGCGCCTGCGCGATGCGCAGGTCCAGCGCCTGCGTGAGCGCGCCGAGCTCGATCGCGTCGGCCACCGTGCCCAGCAGCTTCTCCGGCAGCAGCCGCTGCATCATCGGCAGCACCCGCGCGATGTCGGCGTCGCGGCGGGTGAAGTCGTGGTCGCCGTAGACGTCGCCGAGGAAGAACTCCGCCGCCGGCCGGCGATCGGGATCGGCGAGGAAATGCGCGAAGCTCGCGCGCAGCCGCGCCGCCTGCCAGCGCCGCAGCTCCGGCAGCCAGCGCAGGCGGTTGCGCGGTTCGCGCGCGGGATCGTGCAGCGCCTGGTGGCAGGCGAGCCGGCGTTCCAGGCGGCGGGAAATCGACGTGCGTCGCATGCGCCCATGGTCGCCCAGGCGCGGTGAAAACCGCCACGACGGCGCCCGCCGGCGATCGGCTACACTCCGGCGACCTCGCCCACGGCACCCGCATGCTCTCCCTCCATCCGGCCCGGAAACGCGGCACACCTTCCACGCGCACGCCGCCCCGGATCGGCCTGGCCATCGCCGGCGGCGGCCCGATCGGCGGCATGTACGAGCTCGGCGCACTGCGCGCGCTGGACGAGGCGCTCGAAGGCCTGGATCTCACCGACCTGGACAGCTACGTCGGCGTCAGCAGCGGCGCCTTCCTCGCCGCCGGGCTGGCCAACCGCATGTCGACCGCCGACATGTGCCGCATCTTCATCACCGGCGACAGCGACGACGCGCGCTTCCGTCCCGACACCTTCCTGCGCCCCGCGCTGTTCGAGTACCTGCAGCGCGCCGCCAGCCTGCCGCGGCTCACCTTCGAATGGTGGCGCAGCCTGCTGCTCGACCCGCTCGACATGCGCTGGTCGGACCTGGTCAACCGCTTCGGCGGGCTGGTGCCGACGGGGCTGTTCGACAACCGCCAGGTCGAGCGCTTCCTGCGCGACATCTTCAGCCGGCGCGGGCGCAGCAACGACTTCCGCGAACTGGACGCGAAGCTGTTCGTGGTCGCGGTCGAGCTCGACAGCGGCGAGCCGGTGCTGTTCGGCGGCGAAGGCTGGGAGGACGTGCCGATCTCCAGGGCGGTGCAGGCCAGCGCCGCCCTGCCCGGCCTCTACCCGCCGGTGGAAGTGCGCGGCCGCCATCTGGTCGACGGCGCCTTGCGCCGCACCATGCACGCCTCGGTGCTGCTCGAGCGCGGCATCGACCTGCTGATCGGCATCAATCCGCTGGTGCCGTTCAACGCCGGCCTGGGCGACGCCCGCGGCGGCGAGCCGCTCGACGACGACGACGAACGCCAGCGCCTGGTGCACGGCGGGCTGCCGGCGGTGCTGTCGCAGACCTTCCGCACCCTGCTGCAGTCGCGCATGCACGTCGGGCTCGCGCGCTACGCGCAGCAGTACCCGGACATCGACCAGATGGTGTTCGAGCCCAACGCGCACGACGGCGAGCTGTTCCACACCAACGCCTTCAGCTTCGCCGCGCGCCGGCGCGTGTGCCAGCTGGCCTGGCGCAACACCCTGGACGACCTGCGCCGCCGCGCCGGCGAGTTGCGCCCGGTACTCGCCGCGCACGGCATCCGCCTGCGCGACGAGATCCTCGAGGACGAGCGGCGCACCCTGCTCGACGGCCTCGCCGACCCGCCGCCGCCGCGCACCGAAGCCACCGCGAAGCTGCGCCGCGCGCTGGACGCCACCGAGCGCGTGATCGCGCGGCGCGCGGCCGCGCGCCCGCGCACGCAGCGACGCTGACCAGGCCACCTCGTGGGAGCGGCTTCAGCCGCGAGCCCCGCTGTCGCCTGCGCCGCGATGCCTGGACGAAAAGCTCGCGGCTGAAGCCGCCCCCACGAGGTCTCGTGTGATTGCTCTAGCCCGGGCGCGGATGCTGGCCCGCGTCACGCCCACCCACGGAGCCCGCATGGCCAAGTTCAAGAAGACCGCGAAGAAGACCGCGCCGCCCAAGGCCGACGTGCAGGCGCAGGCCGAGAAGCTGTCGCGCACGCTCAGCGAATCGGCGCAGCAGATCTGGCTCGCCGGTGTCGGCGCGTTCGGCCGCGCGCAGGCCGAGGGCACCAAGCTGTTCGAGGGCCTGGTCAAGGAAGGCCTGAACCTGGAGCAGACCGCGCGCAAGCTCGCCGGCAACCGCACCAACGTCGTGCGCGACGTGGTCGAGAGCCGCGTCGACCAGGCCCGCGAGCGCGCCACCGACACCTGGGACCGGCTCGAGAAGGTGTTCGAGGACCGCGTCCAGCGCGCCCTGACCAAGCTCGGCGTCCCCGGCCGCGACGACATCGCGCAGCTCAGCGCGCGCGTCGAATCGCTGACCGCCGAGCTGCGCCGCCAGGGCGGCGCCGCCCCGCGCAAGGCGCCGGTGCGCAAGGCCGCGCCCGCGGTCAAGAAGGCCGCGCAGCCCGCCGGCAAGCGCGCGACCGTCCGCAAGGCCCCCGCCCGCAAGGCCGCGCCGCCCGCCAAGTGACTTCCGGCCGCCGCCCCGCGGCGGCCCCGTTTTGCCCGCCAACCCGCGTGAAGACCGTATGCTCCCCTCCCCTTACGGCTTCGGGTTGGCGGGCTCCTTGTTGCCGCGCCTGACGATCGCGCCCGCAGCGTCTATCCTTCCGTCCTCCCCACCGGACGGAAGCCCGTGATCGAAAGCGCACACTGGATCATCGCCATCGCCGCCACCGTGCTGGTCGGCGTCGTCGGCACCCTCTATTTCCGCCTGGTGGTGATGCGCCGCGACGAGATGGCCGCCGGCCTGGCAGCGCTGGCCGGGCTGTCGTGGCGCGAGTTCATGCACCTGGTCCTGGATGCGCTCGGCCGCCGCGGCTATTCGCGCGTGTTCAACCGCGAGGCGCCATCGGGCGACGACGACGTCGCGCTCGAGCGCGACGGCCGCCGCTTCCTGCTCTCGTGCAAGCACGGCAGCGCCTTCGTGATCGGCAGCACGCACGTGGCCGAGCTGTCCAACGACATCCGCCTGGCCAACGCCACCGGCGGCATCCTCGCCACCCAGGGCCGGATCGCCGCCGAGGCGCGCGCGCCCGCCGCGCTGCAGCGCATCGAACTGCTCGACGGCGCCACCCTGTGGCCGGAGCTGCGCGAACTGATCGATCCCGCGCAGCGCGCCGTGATCCTCGAAGGCGCGCAACGCAAGGCCGGCCAGCGCACGCTGCTGTCGTGGGTCCTGGCGGTGGTGGTGGGCGCGGCGATGTTCCTGCTGCTGCCCGGCGCCGCGCCGTCCGCATCGGGGCAGGACGCATCCGCGACCGCAGCCGCCCGCGCCGCCGCGGCCGAGGCCGGCCTGCACGGGCCGGCGCCCGCCGATGCCGCCGCACTGCCGGCCGGCCCCGTCCCCGCTCCCGCGCCGGGCGACGAAGCCGCCCTCGAACAGCAGCGCCAGGCCGTCGCCGACGCGGTCTCGACCCTGCCGATGGTCGACCGCGCCGTCTGGTCCACGCACTCCACGCTGCAGGTCTACCTGCTCGACACCAAGGACGACGCGATCCCGCGCATCTGCCCCCTGCTCGAGCACTACGAAGCCCTCGCCTCCTCCCGCCTGCAACTCACCCCGCCCCCGGGCAGCAGCGCGCAGACGCGGTTCCGGCAGTGCAGGAGCTATTGACGCCCCACCTGTAGGAGTGCACCAGCGCGAGACCGGCCTTCGCCGATAAAGCGGTCGCGCCTTGGTGCGCTCCTACAGGGCAGCCCGCGCGCGCAAATCTTCTCGCCGAAGTGCAGGACGTCCCTTGAAGTCGTTATTCCCGCAAAGGCTGGATCCAGTGACCTCGGCGCGCGGGCCGAGCGCAGTCCCACCCACACCCAAACATCGTCATCCCTGCGAAGGCGGGGATCCAGTGACGTCGGCGCGTATGTCGCGCGCAATCGCACCTCACACCCAAACATCGTCATCCCCGCGAAGGCGCGGATCCAGTGACGTCGCGCGAAAGTCGAACTGCAATCGCACCCCACACCCTAGCATCGTCATCCCCGCGAAGGCGGGGATCCATGACCCCAGCCGCAGCCAGCAAGCCTCCGCAGGGAACACATCGCGACTCCCGTCGCTCCTACAAAAGCCGACGCGGCCCTCACCAATGCACCCCCCGCATCAGCGACGCGAACGCGATCTGCTCGCCGCTCGGCTCCACCTCCCCCCTGAGCGCCTTCTTGTCACCGCGCGCCGCGGCCGAATCCGGGAACAGCTCGAACGCCGTGCTCATGATCACCTCGTACGCCTTCGGCGCCAGCGCGTTGATCAGCGCGGCGAAGATCCCCAGGCGCGTGGCGATGCGGCTGGGCTTCTCGATGATCGCCTTCACCAGCAGGTCGGCTGCCTCCTCCGGCGTCAGCGTGGGCACGCTGTCGTACATCTTGGTCGGCGCGATCATCGGCGTCTTCACCAGCGGCATGTTGACCGTGGTGAACGAGATCCCCTTGCCCGACAGCTCCCCCTGCGCGCAGCGGCTGAACGCATCCAGCGCCGCCTTCGAGGCCACGTAGGCCGAGAACCGCGGCGAGTTGGCGAGCACGCCGATCGAACTGATGTTGATGATATGGCCCTTGCGGCGCTGGGTCATCGTCGGCATGAAGCCCATGATCAGGCGGATGCTGCCGAAATAGTTCAGCTGCATGGTGCGCTCGAAGTCGTGGAACCGGTCGTAGCTGGCCTCGATCGAGCGCCGGATCGAGCGCCCCGCATTGTTGACCAGGATGTCGACGTGGCCGTGCTCCTTGAGCACCGTCGCCACCAGCCGGTCGCAGTCGGCCATGTCCGACAGGTCGGCGGTGTAGGCGAACACCTTGCCGCCTTTCGCCTTCATCCCGTCGCGCGCCTTGTGCAGCTCCTCCTTGCCGCGCGCCACGATGACCGTGGTCGCGCCGGCCTCGGCCACGCGCTGCGCGGTCGACAGCCCGATGCCCGACGAGCCGCCGGTGATCACCACCACCTTGCCGCGCACCTTGCCCTTGAGCGTGCGGTCGACGAACAGGTCCGGGTCGAGGTGCCGCTCCCAGTAGTCCCACAGCCGCCAGGCATAGTCCTCCAGCCGCGGCACCGCGATGCCGCTGCCCTTGAGCGCGCGCTCCGCCTCGCGGCTGTCGAAGCGGGTGGGATAGGTGATGAACTTCAGCACGCCCTTGGGGATGCGGAAGTCGCGCAGCAGCATGCCCACGAAGCGCCGCACCGGCGGCAGGCTGCCGACCGCGCCGCGGATGCCGGGCGGCACGAAGGCGAACATGCGCGCGTCCAGGCGCATCGTCATCTCCGGCGCGTGCCCGGCGCGGCAGAAGGTGTTGAGCACCTCGCCCACGCGCATCGGCTCGGGATCGGTGAGGTGGAAGGTGTGCCCATCGAGCTTCGGCTTGTGCGCGATGTGGTCCATCGCGTCGGCGACGAAGTCCACCGGCACGATGTTGATGCGCCCGCCCTCGATGCCCAGCGTCGGCATCCACGGCGGCAGCATCTCGCGCAGCTTCTTGATCAGGGTGAAGAAGTAGTACGGGCCATCGATCTTGTCCATCTCGCCGGTCTGCGAGTGGCCGACCACCATGCCGGGGCGGTAGATGCGCCACTTGATGCGCGCCTCCTTGCGCACCAGCCCCTCGGACTCGTGCTTGGTGCGCAGGTAGGGATCGTCCAGGCCCTCGGCCTCGTCGAACATGTCCTCGCGGAAGATCCCCGGATACAGCCCCGCCGCCGCGATCGAGCTGGCGTGGTGGAAGCATCCGGCCTCCAGCGCCGCGGCCAGGTCCAGCGCGTGCCGCGTGCCGTCGATGTTGGCGGCCTGCTGCGCCTGCGCGCCGGCCTGCAGGTCGTAGATCGCCGCGAGGTGGAAGAAGTGCTTCACCTTGCCCTTGAGCGCGCGCGCCTGCGCCGCGCTCAATCCGCACTTCTCCGCGGTCATGTCGCCGTGCACGACGACCACCCGCTTCATGTCCCAGCCCATCTTCTTCGCGATGGCGTCGAACTTCTTCTGCGAGTCCTTGCGCACCAGCACGTGCACCGTGCCCTTGCGCCTGAGCAGGTTGGCGACCAGGAAGCGTCCGATGAACCCGGTGGCGCCGGTGACGAAGTAAGCCATGTCCATGCCTCGTGGGAATCGCGTCGCGCGGCGGCGACCGTGGGCGGTTAAGTTGCCAGAGCCGCGGCGCAGGGACAATTGCCGCCGCAGGCCGGCTTCCGCGCCCGACGCGCCGTGTCCGGCGGCGATTCCCGCAACGCTCCACGCCCGACACGCCGCATCCGGCGCATCCGGCGCAGCGAACCCCACGGCTGTCATCCCGAGCGAAGCGAGGGATCCCGTGACCGGGGCGGCGCTGTGGGAGATCCCTCGCTGCGCTCGGGATGACAGGATTCGCCTGCCTACGGGTTGCCGCCGGATGACAATGGCCGTCCGGTTGACCCTCCCCCGCCCCCGTGCTGTCATGCCAGCCTCTTCCCACGGGGGACCGCCATGTCCGATCTGCAAGCTCGCTTCGAACAGGCCAAGCAGGACGTCCAGGGGCTGTCCGAGCGTCCCGACAACGACACCCTGCTGCGCCTGTACGCGCTCTTCAAGCAGGGCGCCGAGGGCGACGTCAAGGGCGACAAGCCCGGCTTCTTCGACTTCGTCGGCACCGCCAAGTACGAGGCCTGGGCGAAGCTCAAGGGCACCGCGCAGGACGAGGCGAAGCAGAAGTACGTCGACCTGGTGAAGAAGCTCGCGGGCTGAGCCCGCGACCGCGCGCCGATGCCCCCGCGCCAGACGCGCCAGCGCATCCTCGACTGCTCGCTTGCGATGTTCAACGCGCAGGGCGAGCCCAACGTCACCACCAACCACATCGCCGACGAGCTGGAGATCAGCCCGGGCAACCTGTACTACCACTTCCGCAACAAGGACGACATCATCGAGCAGCTGTTCGGCCGCTTCGACGCGCGCATGGACGAGGCGCTGGCCGCGCCGCAGGGCCGGCTGCCGGGGCTGGAGGACATCTGGCTGCAGCTGCACCTGGTGTTCGAGTGCATCTGGGACTACCGCTTCCTCTACCGCGACCTGGTCGAGATCCTCAGCCGCAACCGCCGCCTGCGCGTGCGCTTCGCGCGCATCCTCAAGCGCGCCGACGACAGCGCCCACCAGGTGATGCGCGGCCTTTCCAAGGCCGGCGTGATGCGCGCCTCCGCCGCCGAGCTCGACGCCGCCGCGACCAACATCCTGGTGTTGGCCACCTTCTGGCTCAACTACGCCGCCGTGCGCGGCGACAAGGACGAACAGGCCGCGATCCGCGCCGGCATCGTCCAGGTGATGATGCTGCTGGCCCCGTTCCTGCGCGACGCCGAGCGGGTACACCTGAACCAGCTGACGCAGGCGTACATCGACTGACCGCGCGGGGATGACGGCATATGGGACGCGGGCCTCAGCGCCCCTTGCGCGCGATCCTCCGGTCAGCCTGGCGGCGGGCGGACAGCGGCCGCGGGGTGGTCTTCTTCTTCGCCACCGGCTTGCGCGGCTGCCGGCGCGGCGGGGACTTGCGGCGCGGCGGGGACTGCAGGCCCAGGCGCTCGAGCATCGGCGCCAGGCCCTGCTCCAGCTGCGCGCCGACACGGCCCACGACGGGCTCGGCGCGCTCGCGCAGCGCCAGCGCGCCGCCGCGCGCGACCAGCGCGGCATCGCCGGCCAGCTGCGCCGCGCGTTCGCGCACCTTGTCCATCTCGCCGACCGCGTAACGCACCTCGCGTCGCGCCACGACCAGCGCGCCCAGCGACGCCAGCCACACGTGGCGAAGGGTGGTCTGCTTGCCGCTCGTGGAATTGCCGATTGCCATGTCCGTGACTCCGTGGGGAACGGCCGCAAGGCCGCGTGGGGAGGCCAGCCTGCGGGCTGGCGCTTGAGCAAACACACTATCGGCGGGGGCGATATGGCCCTGTGCAGGAAGCGCCTGGATTCACGCAAGGGGCGTCGGGGGCGGTAGCCCCGACCTACGGGGTCGTCATCTGCACAGGCGGGATCCACGGACGTTGCCCGCGCAAGTCATCCCCAAACATCGTCATCCCCGCGAAGGCGGGACAAGCGCGAAGCGCGCAGAACGGCCGCAGGCCGGCCCCGTAGGGGCGAGCGCAGCGAGTCATCCAGGGACGTTGCTCGCGTAATCACCGCTTGCCAGCCGCCAGCCCCGCGGGCAATGCTCGCCCATCCGATGGACAGGACGCGATCATGGCTTCGAAGACCCGCTGGGCCGCCTTCCCACACGACGCCAAGGCCTTCGCCTACTCCGGCGACGCATTGAAGAAGGCCTGGCCGAAGCTGCACGCCGGCGACTGCGAGCCCTTCCCCGACGACGAGCGCGCCGCCGCGCTGCTCAAGGCCGCCGGCAAGGGCGCGCCGAAGCTCGACGCCACCGCGCTCGCCGCCGCGCTGCAGGACGCGTGGCGCGCGTTCCATCGCGGCGACTTCCAGGCCGCGTTCGACGCCGGCAGCGCGCTGGGGCCGGTGGGCGCCTCGGTCGCCGCCAAGGCGATCGGCATCCACGCCACGCATCTCGTCGAGGACGAGGGCGAGAAGCTCAAGCGCTTCGAGCAGGCCGCGAAGCTCGCCGAGGCCGCGATCGCCGCGCTGCCCGGCGAAGCCAACAGCCACTACCGCCACGCCTTCGCGCTGGGTCGCTACAGCCAGGGGCTGTCGATCGCCAAGGCGCTCAAGCAGGGCATCGCCGGCAAGGTGCGCGCCTCGCTCGACACCGCGCTGGAGCTGGCGCCCAAACACGCCGAGGCGCACACCGCGCTGGCGCTCTACCACGCCGAGATCATCGGCAAGATCGGCGCGATGATCGGCGGCCTGACCTACGGCGCCAAGGCGGCCGAGGCCGAATCGCACATCAAGGCCGCGCTCAAGCTCACGCCCGACGCGCCGATCGCCCACATCGAGCACGGCAACGTGCTGATGCTGCTGCACGGCGACAAGCAGGAAGACGCGGCCGCCGCGGCGTACGAGAAGGCGGCGAAGTGCAAGCCGCTGGATGCGATGGAAGCGCTGGACGCGGGGTACGCGAGGTCGCAGCTGGAGTAGTTGGGGATCGGGCGAACAGCCGGGCCCTCACCCGGGTGCTTCGCACCCTCCCTCTCCCGCTTCGCAGGAGAGGGTTGCAGGGCGCCTACGCCATCCCCACCAACCCCCGTCGCATCGCCAGCAGGCGCAGCTCGTGGTCGGAGTTCACGCGCAGCTTGGCGTAGATGTTGGTGCGATGCGCGTAGGCGGTCTTGGCGTTGATGCCGATGGTGGCCGCCACCCGCGCCACCGAGTGGCCGCGGGCCAGCAGGAGGAAGACCTGGGCCTCGCGCGCGGTCAGCTCCGGCAGCGCGCTGGAGCCCTCGCCGCTGCGGTCCTCGGCCTCGAAGTCGCGCACGTCGGTGCCCAGGTAGGTCTCGCCCCGACCCACCGCGCGGATCGCGTCCACGAGCTCGTCGGGCGCCGAACTCTTGGTCACGTACCCCCGCGCCCCGGCCGCGATCGCGTCTTGCACGTACAGCGCGCCGTCGTGCATGGTCAGCACCACGATCGCCAGTTCCGGCCGCTGCGCCAGCAGGTGCCTTAGCATGACCAGCCCGTCTCCGTCGGGCAGCGACAGGTCCAGCACCAGCACGTCGCAGGTCGAATGCAGCATCCAGGCCGCCAGCTCCTGGGCGCTGCCGACTTCGGCGGTCACCTTCCAGCCCGGCTCGAGCTCGAGCAGCTGGCGGAAGCCCGAGCGCACGATGGGATGGTCATCGACCAGGACAATACGCAGTGTCGACATCGCTCCAGCCCGGGGATTCCTCGGAAAACCCCGCCATTGAAACGCAACCGGCCGGCTCGCGTCGACCCGTCGGCGCGTGGCTGGCCGCGTATCCGTTCGCATGGGCCGCGCTGGGGGCCGTTGCCAACATCTTCTGGTACCCGCCCGCGGGCCTGCGCCTGGGCGCGCTGTGGCTGCTGCCGCGCCGCGTCTGGTGGGTCACGGCCGCGCTCGAAATCGCCGTGCGCCTCGCACTGGCCTGGTACAACGACGCCTACGCCTCGCGCTGGGGCCTGCTGGCCGGCGCGGTCGTGCCCTGGTGCATCTACGCCCTCACCCTGCGCGCACTCGGCAGGCCCGGTCGCGGCACGCCCTCGCGCAGAGCGCTGCCGCGGCTGCTGGGCGTGGGCTTCGCCGCGGCGGTGTTCAACAGCATCGTCCTGACCGGCATCGACCTCAACGACGACGGCGGCCTGCGCGCCGGACTGCCCGCGATGCTGGTGTCGTACGCGCTGGGCGATTTCGCCGGCATCGTGCTGGTGGTGCCGGTGATGCTGGCCCTGCACGACCAGGCCGGCACCGACCGCATGCCCTGGCCGAAGCTGCTGGCCAACGGCCTCGTGCTGGCGCCGGTCGGCGTGCTGGTGGGGTTCCTGCTGCTGCCGCGCATCGAAGCCCCAGTTTATCCGCTGGCGCTTGCGCTGCTGCCGCTGTTCCTGGTCGCGCACCGCCACGGCTGGCGGCAGGCCGCGATCGCCTTCGCTATGCTCGGCCTCGCGCTGCGATGGGTACCGCTGCCGATGGCCCACGTGCTGCAGCCGGGCCAGGTGCCGCTGCTGATCGCAATGACCGGCTGCGCGGTGCTGCTGCTGGGCGTGGCGATCGAAAGCCACCGCGAGCAGCGCGACGAGCTGAGCAAGACCGTGCGCGCCCTGTCCGACCGCGGCGGCGAACTGGCCCGCGCCGCCAACCGCATGGCCGCGCTGCAGGAACAGGAGCGCCGTCGCATCGGCACCGAGCTGCACGACCAGCTCGGCCAGGACATGACCGCGATCGCCACCCGCCTGCGCATCGTCGAGCTCACCGCCAGCAACCCCGCGGTGCTCGAAGGCTTGGCCTCGATCAGCGGCCTGCTGGCCGACGCCCACCAACACCTGCGCGAGGTGATCAACGAACTGCACCCGGCGGTGCTGGACCGCTTCGGCCTGGCGCGCGCGATCGCCGAGGGCCCGTTCGCGCAGATGCTGCGCGACCGCGGGATCCTCTACACGAGCATGATCCAGGGGAAGGTCGACCTGCTGCCGGACAACGTCGCCTCCGCCCTCTACCGCATCTGCCAGGAAGCCGCGACCAACTGCGCCCGCCACGGCTGCGGTGGCCGCATGCACATCCGCCTGCGCCTGGCGCCGGCCGCGCTCAACGGCGAGCTGCTGCTGGAAATCGAGGACCAGGCCGGCGCCATCGACGTCGACCCCGAGCGCCCCGGCCGCGGCCTGCTCAACATCCGCGACCGCGCCCACGCGATCGGCGCCGAGTACGCGTTCAACGCGGCATCCGGCATGCCGAGGCACCACCTGAGCCTGTGGATGCCGCTGCCGGAGGAACCGGACGACCCCGATTCCCAGCCCGCCTTCCTTTAGGAGCGGGAACGGCCGATGTTCCGCAAGCAACGTCTGGCGCACACGCAACGCCCCGGCAAGAACTTTTCGCACGCCACCGGCCAATCGCCGCACCATCGCGATCCTTCCGCGCCCGCTAGAATCACGGGTTCCTTCAACGCGCCATCCCAAGGCCGCATGTACAACCGCACCCGTATCTTCGTCGCCGGCCATCGTGGCTTGGTGGGCAGCGCCATCGCGCGGCGCCTGCAGATGGGTGGATGCGAGAACCTGCTGTTCGCCGGCCGCGACGCGGTCGACCTGCGCGACCGCAACGCGGTGGAGACCTTCTTCACCAACAACCGGCCCGAACTGGTGTTCCTCGCCGCGGCCAAGGTTGGCGGCATCCACGCCAACGACACCTATCCCGCCGAGTTCCTGCTCGAGAACCTGCAGATCCAGAACAACGTCATCGACGCCGCCTACCGCCACGGCGCGTCGAAGCTGGTGTTCCTCGGTTCTTCGTGCATCTATCCCAAGCTCGCGCCGCAGCCGATCAAGGAAGAATCCCTGCTCACCGGCCCGCTCGAGCCCACCAACGAGTGGTGCGCCGTCGCCAAGATCGCCGGCATCAAGCTGTGCCAGGCCTACCGCCGGCAGTACGGCTTCAACGCCATCAGCCTGATGCCCACCAACCTCTACGGCCCCGGCGACAACTTCGACCTGCAGAACTCACACGTGCTGCCGGCGCTGATCCGCAAGTTCCATGAGGCCAGGCTGACCGGCGCGCCGGAAGTGGTGGTGTGGGGCACCGGCACGCCGCGGCGCGGGTTCCTGCACGTGGACGATCTGGCCGACGCCGTCGTGCACCTGGCGCGCGAATACGACGGCGAGGACATCATCAACGTCGGCGTCGGCGACGACGTCAGCATCCGCGAGCTGGCCGAGCTGGTGAAGGACATCACCGGCTACCAGGGCGAGATCGTCCAGGACACCAGCAAGCCCGACGGCACCCCACGCAAGCTGCTCGACGTCGGCCGCCTGCACGGCTTGCGCTGGCAAGCGAAAATCCCGCTGCGCCAGGGCATCGAGGAGACGTACCGGTGGTTCGTGGACAACCAGGCCGAGGTGCGGGCGTAGGCGCACGCGAATTCCTATCGTTTGGCGATCCCCTCGCGGGATCCATGGATGTCGGCGGCGTTACAGGATTCAAGCCGCCGATGCCGTGGACCCTGCGGCGCATGGGCCGGCATCTGGGCAGGCGCAATTGGAAATGCCGTTTGCAGGGCCACGGCGCACTGGTCAGGCATGTCGCAGGGCGCGATGACTGCCTGCAGTGCCGAACGATCCGCGGCTCAGGCGCGGCGGAGTAGCCCGCGCAAGAACGTGCGCAGGGCCCCGGTAGGACGCGCGTCCGATGCGGCCTCGCGACGCGCGCCGCCCCGGGTGAGAGCCACTGGCGGCGGCAATGCCGACGGATCCGCATCGGCGACGACGCCCCTGGGCCGCGTGACGACCATATGCCCGGCTGCATCCTTCCCGACCAGTCGCGCGGCGACCTCGTGGGCTTCGGCGAGCAAGGGCGGGCGCTGCCGTGGGTCGTGGGCGTCCGTTGCCAGGACATGGCAATGGCCCTCGGCGACGAACTTCTCGCCCCAGTACTGCACGCGCTTGCCGAAGCGACCGGTCAGCGCACCGGCAGTCACCTGCATCCACGCACCGCGGGCCGCCATGCGCACGAGCATCTCGTAGTTGCTGTCCACCCAGGCCAAGCGCTCGGGATGGGTGATGACGGGCGTGATGCCCAAGGTCATCAGCTCGAACATCGCCTCCTCGAAGCGCGGCGGCGCGACGTGGTGCGGCGGCTCCAGCAGCAGGTAGTGCGAGCCGGCGATGGTGGGGATGCGGCCGCTCTTGATCCCGCGCGCCAGGCCCGGGGCGAGGTGCACGTCCGCGCCCTCCTCCAGCCGCAGGTCGATGCCGCGCTCGTCGAGCTCGGCCTGCAGCGCGGCGATCGCCGTGCGGATGCCCTGGGCGGTGTTCTCGTACTTGCCCGGGTAGATGTGCGGCGTGCACGCGATCGTCCGGATGCCGTCGCCGGCCGCGATCCGGGCCATTTCCAGGGCCATCTCGAGGTCGACCGCGCCATCATCGATGCCGGGAAGCAGGTGGCAGTGCAGGTCGAACATGCGGCCCTTCTCTGCGAAACCGCGGAAGTCTAACGGCGCCGCCGGGTGGGTCTACCGAGACTTTTTCGCGGTCGGGGCCGCGCGCAGGCGGAAATGCGGCGGGTGCGTAGGTCGGTGCTACGCCCCCGACGTGCGAAGGCCGCGGTGAACACGGGATAGGGAACGGCGCGGCGTCGGCGAATGTAGTTTGGGGCGCGGGGCTTTGCAGGAGCGCACCAGGGCGCGACGGGCGGCGCGGGGAAGGCGGTCGCGCCCAAGTGCGCTCCTACAGGGAAGCCGGCGCCAACGGGATCTGTGGGCGCACGGGCGTCGGGGGCGTCGCCCCGACCTACGTGTCCAGCAGCCGCGCGATCACCTGTTCGGCCAGCTGCTCGGGGGTGTGGACGGTGGTGTCGAGCACCAGCTCGGGCGCCTCGGGTACCTCGTACGGCGAGTCGATGCCGGTGAAGTGGGGCAGCTCGCCGCGCCGGGCCTTGGCGTACAGGCCCTTGACGTCGCGCCGCTCGGCCTCGGCCAGCGGCGTGGCCACGTAGGCCTCCACGAACTCGCCTGCCCCGAACAGCGCCCGCGCCGCCGCCCGCTCGGCCCGGAACGGCGAGATGAAGCTCACCAGCACCACCAGCCCCGCATCGGTCATCAGCCTGGCCACCTCCGCCACCCGCCGCAGGTTCTCCACCCGGTCGGCGTCGGTGAACCCCAGGTCGCGGTTGAGCCCGTGGCGCACGTTGTCGCCGTCGAGCAAATACGTGTGGCAGCCGCGCGCCAGCAGCCCGCGCTCGACCAGGTTGGCGATCGTCGACTTGCCCGCCCCCGACAGCCCGGTGAACCACACGCAGCGCGGCGCCTGCCCCTTGAGCGCGGCGCGCGCCGCCCGGTCCACGTCCAGCGCCTGCCAGTGC
>DATLJE010000007.1:0-294838 GCA_035539095.1 Luteimonas sp. | reverse complement strand
CGGCGACCTGTTCGAGAGCCTGCTCAAGCGCCACGTCGGAGCCAAGGATTCGGGCACGCTGATCCCCGGCCACGGCGGCATCCTCGACCGCATCGACGGCGTGCTCGCCGCGCTGCCCGTGTTCCTGCTCGGCAAGGAACTGCTCGGCTTCTAGCCCCCCATCCCCGCGCCCGCGCGCGGCCTTCCACGTCCATGCCCACAGCCCCCAGCCCGCAGCAGGTCGCCGTCCTCGGAGCCACCGGTTCGATCGGGGCGTCCGCGCTGGACGTGATCGCGCGCCATCCGGGCCGGCTGCAGGCCTCGGTGCTGGCCGCCGGCAGCAACGTCGGGGCGCTGCTGGCGCTGTGCCGGGTCCACCGCCCGGCGCACGCGGCGATCGCCGACCCGGACCGCTATCCGGAACTGCGCGACGGCCTGCGCGAAGCGGGCCTGCCGACGCAGGCGCACGCCGGCATGGACGCGATCTGCGCGCTGGCGTCGGGCGAGGCCTGCCAGACCGTGGTGGCCGCGATCGTCGGCGCCGCCGGGCTCGACTCGACCCTGGCCGCGGCGCGCGCCGGCAAGCGCCTGCTGCTGGCCAACAAGGAGTCGCTGGTGCTCGCCGGCGAGCTGCTGGTGGCGGCCGCACGCGAGGGCGGCGCCTGCATCGTGCCGGTCGACAGCGAGCACAACGCGATCTTCCAGTGCCTGCCCGCGGACGCCGCCGGCGACCTGCGCCGGATCGTGCTCACCGCCTCGGGCGGCCCGTTCCGCGGGCGAGACCGGGCGCAGCTGGCCGATGTCACCCCGGCGCAGGCGGTCGCGCACCCGAAGTGGTCGATGGGGCCGAAGATCTCGGTCGACTCGGCCACGCTGATGAACAAGGGCCTGGAAGTGATCGAGGCCCACCACCTGTTCGCGCTGCCGGGGGCGCGCATCGGCGTGCTGGTGCACCCGCAGAGCCTGGTGCATTCGCTGGTCGAATTCGTCGACGGCTCGACCCTGGCCCAACTCGGCCTGCCCGACATGCGCACCGCGCTGGCGGTCGGCTTCGGCTGGCCGCGGCGGATCGAGTCGGGCGTCGCCGGGCTCGACCTGCTCGCGCACGGGCGGCTGGACTTCGAGGCGCCGGACACCGAGGCATTCCCCTGCCTGCGCCTGGCCTACGCCGCGCTGGAAGCCGGCGGCACCGCGCCGGCCACGCTCAACGCGGCCAACGAAGTGGCCGTTTCATCCTTTCTTCAGGGCCGCACCGGTTTCCTGTCGATCCCGGCCCTGGTCGAGGAAACGCTGGCGGCGCTGCCCGCCGCGCCCGCCTCCTCGCTGGGCACGCTGCGCGAGGCCGACGCCCGCGCGCGCGAACACGCCCTCCGCCTTTCCTCCCGGCACGCCTGCGCATGATCACCGTCCTCGGATCGCTGTGGTGGTTCATCGTCAGCCTGGGGCTGCTGGTCACCTTCCACGAGTTCGGCCATTACTGGGTCGCGCGCCGCAACGGCGTCAAGGTGTTGCGCTTCTCGATCGGCTTCGGCCGGCCACTGTGGTCGCGACGCGGCCGCGACGGCACCGAGTACGTGGTCGCCGCGATCCCGCTCGGCGGCTACGTCCGGATGCTCGACGAGCGCGAGGCCGAGGTCGACCCGGCCGAGCTCGCGCAGGCCTTCAACCGCAAGCCGGTGTGGCGGCGGATCGCGATCGTCGCCGCGGGCCCGGCCGCCAACCTGCTGCTGTGCGTGCTGCTGCTGTGGGCGATGTTCGTGGTCGGCCGGCCCGGCTATGCGCCGGTGGTCGGCCACGTCGACGGCATCGCCGCCGCCTCGGGCCTGCGGCGCGGCGACGTCGTGCTGGCGGTCGGCGAACGCGCGACCCAGACCTGGGACGGCGTGCAGATGGCGCTGCTGCCGCATGCGCTCGACCGCGAGGACGTCGCCGTGCGCGTGCGCGCGGCCGGCGGCGACGAGCGCAGGCGCATGCTGGAGCTCTCCGCCCTTCCGGCCGGGCTGGACGAGCGCGACGTCGTCCCGGCCATCGGGCTGACCGCGCGCTACGCGCTGATGCCGGCGGTGATCGGCAAGGTCGTCCGCGACACGCCGGCCTGGGGCGTGCTGGCCGAAGGCGACCGGATCACCGCGATCGACGGCGAGCCGGTGCGCTCGTTCGACGACATCGGCCCGATGGTGCAGGCGCTGGGCAGGCACGGCGGCGAGGCGATGGTCGAGGTCGACCGTGACGGCGACCGGCTGGCGCTGCCGGTCAAGCCGCGCCTGGTCTCGCAGGACGGCCGCGGCAGCTTCTGGATGCTCGGAATCGAACGCGTCCGCCAGGCCGAACTGCCGCCCAAGGACGCGGTCGAGCACTACGGCCCGCTGGCGGCGGTGCCGGCGGCGCTGCGCGAGATGCGCTACCAGACCGTGCAGCTGTTCGGGATGGTCGGGCGCGTGTTCTCCGGCCGCGTCTCGGTGCAGAACTCGGTGGCCGGCCCGATCACCATCGCGCGCGCCGCCAACGCCTACGCGCAGCAGGGCGCGGCCTGGTACCTGACCATCCTCGCCCTGCTCTCGCTGAGCCTGGGCGTGCTCAACCTGCTGCCGATCCCGCTCTTGGACGGGGGTCACCTGTTGTATTACCTTATCGAGTTGGTCAAGGGCAGCCCGTTAAGCGAGCGTGCGATGGCCGCAGGGCAGTATGTCGGCCTTGCCCTGCTGGCGGGACTGATGGGTCTGGCGTTCTACAACGACATCCTGAACAACTTCGTGCGGTAGCTGTCCAACCCGGCCCTGCCCCGCCTTCCGCGGGGCGCCGACCCACACCTGGATCCGATTTGATGACGCGTACCCCCACCCGCCGCCTGCTGGTCCTTGCCCTCGCCACGGCCATCACCGCACCCGCCTGGGCCCAGCAGACGGTCGACCCGCAAGCCGCCTTCGGTATCGCGCCAACCCCGGCCCCCGCCAACGACCTCGCCCCGGCGCCGCTGCCCGACAGCAGCTTCACCGTCAGCGACATCCGCGTCGACGGCCTGCAGCGCATCGGCGCGGGCACCGTCTTCACCTACCTGCCGATCGAGCGCGGCGACACCATCGACCAGGCGCGCATCGGGCAGGCGATCCGCGCGCTCTACAAGACCGGCTTCTTCGAGGACGTGCGCGTCGGCCGCCAGGGCGACATCCTGGTGGTCTCGGTCACCGAGCGCCCGGCGATCAACAAGCTCACGATCACCGGCAACAAGGACATCAAGACCGAGGAACTCACCAAGGGCCTGAGCGACATCGGCCTGACCGAGGGCGAGACGTTCGACCGCCTGAGCCTGGACCGCGTCACCCAGGAGCTCGTCCGCCAGTACAACAACCGCGGCAAGTACAGCGTCCAGATCACCCCGACCGTCACCAAGCTCGACCGCAACCGCGTCGACGTGACGCTGGCGATCAAGGAAGGCAAGGCCGCCAAGATCCGCCACATCAACCTGATCGGCAACGAGAAGTTCGAGCAGGAGGACCTCACCGACAGCTGGGAGTCGGCCGAGAGCAACTGGCTCAGCTGGTACCGCCGCGACGACCAGTACTCGCGCGAGAAGCTCTCCGGCGACCTGGAGAAGCTCAACAACTTCTACCTCGACCGCGGCTACGTCGACTTCAGCATCGACAACACCCAGGTCGCGATCAGCCCCGACAAGCGCGACATGTTCCTGACCATGGGCCTGACCGAGGGCGAGGTCTACAAGGTCTCGTCGGTCGAGGTCACCGGCGACACCGTGCTGCCGAAGGAAAGCATCGAGCGCATGGTGATGGTCAAGGAGGGGCAGACCTTCTCGCGCGCGCTGCTGGAGCTGACGTCCAACGCGATCACCGCGACGCTGGGCAACATCGGCTACGCCTTCGCCCAGGTCAACCCGATCCCGGACATCGACCGCGACAAGCGCACCGTGGCGATCAAGCTGCAGGTGGTGCCGGGCCCGCGCGTCAACGTGCGCAGGATCGTGTTCAAGGGCAACACCCGCACCTCCGACGAGGTGATGCGGCGCGAGATGCGCCAGTTCGAGGGCACCTGGTACTCGCAGGTCGCGATCGACCGCTCCAAGGTGCGCCTGCAGCGCCTGGGCTACTTCGAGTCTGGCAGCGTCGACGTGCAGACCCAGCCGGTGCCCGGCACCAGCGACCAGGTGGACGTGGTGTTCAACGTCAAGGAAACCACCTCCGGCAGCTTCGTGTTCGGCCTGGGCTATTCGCAGCTCTCGGGCATCACCACCTCGGTGCAGCTGTCGCAGAACAACTTCCTGGGCAGCGGCAACCGGGTCTCGGTGGAGGCCTCGCGCAACGTCTACCTGCAGCGCTACTCGTTCTCGTTCCTCAACCCGTACTTCACCGACAACGGCCTCTCGCTGGGCTACAACGTCTGGTGGCGCGAGTTCGACAACTCCGAGTTCAACACCGCGCAGTACTCCTCGACCAGCGCCGCGGGCCAGATGGTGCTGGGCATCCCGATCACCGAGTCGGACACGGTCACCGCGATGCTCGGCCTCGACCGCAACGAGATCTTCACCTTCCGCGGCGCGACCCCGGACAGCATCGTCGACTACATCGACGCGCTGGGCACGCGCACCTTCCACTCCTGGCGCACCGAGCTGGCTTGGGCGCGCGACAGCCGCAACGACTACCTGCAGCCGACCCGCGGCACCCTGCAGCGCGTCTCGCTCGAGTCCACCCTGCCCGGCTCCACCGTGCAGTTCTACAAGCTCAACTACGAGTTCTCCAAGTACTGGCCGATCTCGCGCGCGCTGGTGCTCAACACCCGCGTCGACCTGGGCTACGGCGACAGCTACGGCGCCGACACCGTGCGCGTGTTCTGCCAGGCCAACCCCAGTCAGCCGCCGACCAGTCCCGACGGCATGATCGCCGCCGCGGCCACGCCCGAGTGCGCGCCCGGCTCCACCTACGACAAGACGCTGGTCGCCAGCGGCCTGCCGTTCTTCGAGAACTTCTACGCCGGTGGCGCGCGATCGGTGCGCGGCTTCCGCGACAACACCCTCGGCCCGCGCGAGGCCGCGCCCGGCAGCACCTACCTGCAGCCGCTGGGCGGCGCGGTGAAGACGGTCGGCTCGCTGGAGATGTTCTTCCCGACGCTGTTCGACAGCCCGGCGGCGCGCATCTCGGCGTTCGTCGACTTCGGCAACGTGTTCAAGGACGTCGACGCGGTCGAGGCGAGCGAGATGCGGGCTTCCGCCGGCGTGGCGCTGATGTGGCGCGCGCCGGTCGGCCCGATCTCGATCAGCTACGCGTTCCCGCTGCGCCAGGGCGACGACGACGAGGTCGAACGCTTGCAGTTCACCTTCGGCGGCGCGTTCTGACCAAGGGCACCGGGGTGGGAATCGGGGATCGTGACTTGCCAGCCGGATTCACCGCCGCAGCGCTCGCAGACCGGTTCGCCCTCGAACTGACGGGCGACGGCGCGGCCATCGTTTCCGGCGTCGCGACGCTGGCGAGCGCCGGGCCGGACCGGCTTTCCTTCCTGTCGAACCCGCGCTACCGCGGCCAGCTGGCCGAATCGCGCGCGGGCGTGGTCGTGATGCGCGCCACGGATGCGGAAGGCTACGCCGGCACCGCGCTGGTGGCGGCCGATCCCTACGTCGCGTTCGCGAAGATCGCCGCGCTGTTCGACCCGCCGCCGCCGCTGCGGCCGGGCGTCCATGCCAGCGCCGTGGTCGACGCTTCCGCCTCGGTCGATCCACGGGCGCAGGTCGACGCGTTCTGCAGCATCGGCGCGCGCGCGCGCATCGCGGCAGGCGCGGTCGTCGGCCCCGGCTGCGTCATCGGCGATGACTGCGAGGTCGGCGAAGGCTGCGTGCTGGTCGCGCGCGTCACCCTGGTGCGCCGCGTGCGGCTGGGCAGGCGCGTGCTGATCCATCCCGGCGCGGTGCTCGGCGCCGACGGCTTCGGCCTGGCGATGGACGCCGGGCGCTGGATCAAGGTGCCGCAGCAGGGCGGCGTGGTCGTCGGCGACGACTGCGAGATCGGCGCCAACACCACCATCGACCGCGGCGCGATCGAGGACACCGTGCTCGAGGAGGACGTGCGCCTGGACAACCAGATCCAGGTCGGCCACAACGTCCGCATCGGCGCGCACACGGCGATGGCCGGCTGCGCGGCGGTGGCCGGCAGCGCCACCATCGGCCGCTACTGCCTGGTCGGCGGCGCCGCCGGCATCCTCGGCCACCTGGAGATCTGCGACCGGGTGATGATCACCGCGATGAGCCTGGTGACCCACTCGATCCGCGAACCGGGGGAGTATTCTTCCGGCACCCCGCTGATGCCCAACCGCGAGTGGCGCCGGAACGCCGTGCGGTTCGGGCAGCTCGATACACTGGCGCGCAGGCTCAAAGCCCAGGGCAGGCCCGCGCGCGACAAGGAGGATTGATGTCCGCACCCGTGACCCTGCCGATCGAGATCGCCGAGATCTGGCGGATGCTGCCGCACCGCTACCCGTTCCTGCTGATCGACCGCGTGGTCGAGTTCGAATCCGGCAAGCGCGTGCTCGGCTACAAGAACGTCAGCGCCAACGAGGCGTTCTTCCAGGGCCACTTCCCGACGCGCCCGGTGATGCCGGGCGTGCTGGTGATCGAGGCGCTGGCGCAGGCCGGCGGCGTGCTGACCCAGCTCACCCATGGCGGCAGCGCCGATGGCCGGCTGTCGTACCTGGTCAAGATCGACAACGCGAAGTTCTCGCGCATGGTGGTGCCCGGCGACCGGCTCGACCTGGAGGTCACGATCAAGCGCGAGATCCGCAACATGACCCAGTACGGCGGCGTCGCCAGCGTCGATGGCCAGCAGGTCGCGTGCGCCGACATCCTCTGCGCCGAGGTCGCCGGCTGACGTGGCGGCGGCGAGCGTCCACGCCAGCGCGGTGGTCGACCCGTCGGCGCGGCTCGGCGACGGCGTTTCGATCGGGCCCTTCACCGTCGTCGGCACCGACGTCGAGATCGGCGACGACACCATCGTC
This sequence comes from Luteimonas sp., assembly GCA_035539095.1. Lineage (GTDB taxonomy): Bacteria > Pseudomonadota > Gammaproteobacteria > Xanthomonadales > Xanthomonadaceae > Luteimonas. Next base: position 287,866 of record DATLJE010000007.1, on the reverse strand, counting down.
GGCCCGCATTGCAGCATCCTCGGCCCGACCCGGATCGGCCGCGGCAATCGCATCCACGGCCATGCCGCGATCGGCGGCGAGCCGCAGGACAAGAAGTACCGCGGCGAGCGTGTCACGCTGGAGATCGGCGACGGCAACGTGATCCGCGAGTTCGTCACCATCAGCCGCGGCACCGCCGGCGGCGGCGGGGCCACCCGCATCGGCGACGACAACTGGCTGCTCGCCTACACCCACGTCGCGCACGACTGCGTCGTCGGCAGCCACTGCGTGCTGTCCAACAATTCCACGCTGGCCGGGCACGTCGAGGTCGGCGACTGGGTGATCATGAGCGGCTTCGCCGGCGTGCACCAGTTCTGCCGAATCGGCGCCCACGCCTTCCTCGGCATGGGCGTGCTGGTGAACGGCGACGTGCCGCCGTACCTGATGGTCGCGATCGAGGACAACGGCCGCCCGCGCGGCATCAACGCCGAAGGGCTCAAGCGCCGCGGCTTCGACGCCGACCGCATCGCCGCGATCAAGCGCGCCTACCGCGCCGTGTACGTCTCCGGCGAAAGCCTGGCCGCGGCGAAGGAAAGGCTCGCGGAGCAGGCCGCCGGCAGCGCCGACGTGCGCGCCTTCCTCGACTTCATCGAGCGCGGCGAGCGGCCGTTGGTGCGGTGAAGCCGGGAATCGGGAATCGGGAACCGGGAATCGCCAAGGGCCAGGGCGAAAGCCCGGCGCCCGCGATCGATTCTCCGATTCCCGATTCCCGATTCCCGATTCCCGGCACTCCACGCATCGCGCTGTGCGCCGGCGAAGCCTCCGGCGACCTGCTGGGCGCCGGCCTGGTCGAACAGCTGCGGTTGCGCTTCCCCGGCGCGCAGTTCGCCGGCATCGGCGGCGACGCGATGCGCGCGGCGGGGATGGACACCTGGCACGACGCGCAGGCGCTGGCGGTGATGGGCTTCGCCGAGGTGCTCTCGCACCTGCCGCGGCTGCTGAAGCTGCGGCGCGAGTTCCGCGCGCGGCTGCTGGCGTGGCGGCCGGACGTGTTCGTCGGCATCGACGCGCCGGACTTCAACCTCGGCGTCGAGCGCTGGCTCAAGCAGCGCGGCGTGCGCACGGTGCACTACGTCAGCCCTTCGGTATGGGCCTGGCGCGAGAAGCGCGCGGAAAAGATCGGGCAGAGCGCGGACCGCGTGCTGTGCCTGTTCCCGATGGAGCCGCCGATCTACGCCCGCCACGGCGTCGACGCGCGCTTCGTCGGCCATCCCCTCGCCGATACGATGCCGCTCGACCCCGACCGCGCTGCGGCGCGCGCGCAACTCGGCCTGCCCGTGGACGCGCCGGTGCTGGCGGTGCTGCCCGGCTCGCGGCTGGGCGAGATCGCGCGCCTAGGCCAGCCCTTCCTCGAGGCCGCGGCTCGCGTCGCGCGCGAGGTGCCAGGGCTGCAGGTCGTCGTCCCGGCCGCCAACGCGGCCTGCCGGCAGGCGCTCGAACCGCTGCTTTCCGGGTCCCGGATTCCCGGTCCTCCACCCGGGCTCCTGGATGGCCAGGCCCGCACCGCCATGGTCGCCGCCGATGTCGTGCTGCTCGCCTCCGGCACCGCGACGCTGGAGGCGATGCTGGCCAAACGGCCGATGGTGGTGGGCTACCGGATCGCACCGCTGACCCATGCGATCGTCAAGGGCCTGGGCATGCTCAAGGTCGACCGCTACGCGCTGCCGAACGTGCTCGCCGGCGCCGACCTCGCGCCGGAGTTGATGCAGGACGACTGCACGCCGGACCGGCTTGCCGAAGCCGTGCTCGGCTGGTTCCGCAACCCCGCCTCGGTGGCCTCGCTGCAGGCGCGCTACCGCGAGATCCACGTCGAACTGCGGCGCGATGCGTCGGCGCAGGCGGCGGACGCGGTGGCGGGGCTGGTCACGGAGCGTGAATAGGCGCGTCGGCAACGTCTCTTGCGTTCACGGGCGACGGGTGCCGATGGCCTCGGGGCGAGTGTGCCTCGGCGCCGGTCGTTGGCCGTCGCCTTCTCCTTGATTTCGCCCGAGGCCATCCGCACCCGCCGTTGCGACTTCGTGGCCGCTTCAGAAGCGGAAGACGCGGAAATGGCGGCTGAAACCGCGGGCGCCGCGCGACGAGCGCGGGGTACACTTCCGGCCGCGCATTCCCGGCGCACCGCGACTCCACACATCCCGCATGTCCGAATCCGCAACCGTCGCACCCTTCATCGCCGGCATCGACGAGGCCGGGCGCGGCCCGCTGGCCGGGCCCGTGGTGGTCGCGGCGGTGGTGTTCGCGCCCGGGCGCACGCCGGTCAACGGGCTCGACGATTCCAAGCAGCTCGCGGCCGCCCGCCGCGAGCAGCTGTACGCGCGCATCGCGGAGCGCGCGCTGGCGTGGAAGGTCGTGTTCGTCGAGGTCGAGGAGATCGACCGCATCAACATCTTCCACGCCACCATGCTGGGCATGCGCCTGGCGCTGGAAGGCGTGCTGCCGGCGCTGGAAGGCCGCGAATGCCTCGCCCGCGTCGACGGCAACCGGCTGCCGCGCGGCCTGCCCTGCCGCGCCGAGGCCCTGGTCGGCGGCGACGGCCGCGACCGTTCGATCATGGCCGCCTCGATCCTGGCCAAGGTCAGCCGCGACCGGCACATGCGCCTGCTGCACGAGCAGTACCCGCAGTACGGGTTCGACAGCCACAAGGGCTACGGTTGCCCGCAGCACTTCGCCGCGCTGCGCGAGCACGGCCCCTGCCCCCAGCACCGACGCAGCTTCGAGCCTGTGCGCGCCTGCGCGCAGGGCTCGCTGCTGCCCGAAGCCCTGCCGGAACCGGCGCTCCAGCCGGCCTGATGCCGCGGCGGCGTGGCCGGGCGCCGGCGACGCGCTGTCAAGCCTTGTCCCTGCCCGACCCGCGGCCTAACCTGCGGGCTGCACTTCCGGTTGCCCGATGTCCCGCTTCGTCCACCTCCACCTGCACAGCGAGTATTCGCTCGCCGACTCGACGATCCGCATCCCGGAACTCGTCGCGCGCTGCGTTGCGCTGGGCCAGCCGGCGGTGGCGATCACCGACCGCAACAACCTGTTCGCGCTGGTCAAGTTCTACCGCGCCGCCGAGGCCGCGGGGATCAAGCCGGTCGCGGGCGCCGACGTGTTCCTCGCCGACGGCGACGAGGCGCCCTCGCGGCTGACCCTGCTGTGCCGCGACCACGCCGGCTACCTCGCGCTCTCGCGCCTGCTGACCCGCGCGTGGATGGAAGGCCATCGGCACGACGGCGTGGTGCTGCGCCCGCAGTGGCTGGCCGAGCACCACGAAGGCCTGTTCGCGCTCGCCGGGCGCCACGCGCAGGCGGGCCAGCTCGCCGGCGGCGGCCGCCACGACCTCGCCGAGCAGGCGCTGGCCGGCCTGCAGCGCCACTTCGGCGACCACCTGCACCTGGAGCTCACCCGCTGCGGGCTCGACGGCGAGCAGGCGTTCAACGATTTCGCGCTGCACGCGTCGGGCAAGCTCGGCATCCCCGTGGTGGCGAGCAACGACGTGCGCTTCCTCGAGCAGGAGGGCTTCGACGCTCACGAGGCGCGCGTGTGCATCGCCTCGGGCCGCGTGCTCGACGATCCGCGCCGGCCGCGCGACTACGGCGCGCAGCAGTACCTGAAGTCGAGCGAGGAGATGGCGGCGCTGTTCGCCGACGTGCCCGACGCGGTCGACAACGCGCTCGCGCTGGCGCAGCGTTGCAACCTCGAGCTGCGGCTGGGCACCTACTACCTGCCGGCGTTCCCGGTGCCGTCCGACCACACGCTCGACTCGTGGATCCGCAGCGAGGCGCGCGACGGCCTCCAGCGCAGGCTGCAGACACACCCGCTCGCCGATGGCCACGACCGCGCCAGCTACGACAGGCGGCTGGAGACCGAGCTCGACGTCATCGTCAAGATGGGCTTCCCCGGCTACTTCCTGATCGTCGCCGACTTCATCAACTGGGCCAAGGACCACGGCATCCCGGTCGGGCCGGGCCGCGGTTCGGGCGCCGGTTCGCTGGTCGCCTGGGCGCTGGGCATCACCGACCTGGACCCGCTGCCCTACGACCTGCTGTTCGAGCGCTTCCTCAACCCCGAGCGCGTGTCGATGCCGGACTTCGACATCGACTTCTGCATGGACCGGCGCGACGAGGTGATCGACTACGTCGCGGCCAAGTACGGGCGCGACCGCGTCAGCCAGATCATCACCTACGGCACGATGGCCGCGAAGGCGGTTGTGCGCGACGCCGGCCGCGTGCTCGGCTATCCGTACGGCTTCGTCGACGGCATCGCCAAGCTGGTGCCGATGACGCTGGGCATCTCGCTCGACGACGCGCTCGGCCGCACCGAGAAATCGCGCAGCGACGAGAACTGGCGCTCCGACGAGCTGATCGCGCGCTATAACGACGAGGACGACGTCCGCGACCTGCTCGACCTCGCCCTGCAGCTCGAGGACCTGACCCGCAACGCCGGCAAGCACGCCGGCGGCGTGGTGATCGCGCCCACGCCGCTGTCCGACTTCTGCCCGCTGTTCGCCGAGCACGACAGCGAGGGCCGCGGCCGCAACCCGGTGACGCAGTTCGACAAGGACGACGTCGAGGCGGTGGGCCTGGTGAAGTTCGACTTCCTCGGCCTGCGCACGCTGACGATCATCGACTGGGCGGTGAAGGCGATCAACAAGGGCCGCGATTCGTCGTTGGTGATCGGTGATTCGAAGGAGCGGGAGCTCGCTTCCGCCAGTCACCGATCACCAATCACCAATCACGGCCCGCTCGACATCTCCACCATCCCGCTGGACGATCCCGCGACCTACAAGCTGTTCGCCCGTGGCGATACCGTCGCGGTGTTCCAGTTCGAATCGCGCGGCATGCGCGAGCTGCTCAAGCGCGCTCAGCCGGACCGGTTCGAGGACCTGATCGCGTTGAACTCGCTGTTCCGGCCCGGCCCGATGGACCTGATCCCGGACTTCATCGAGCGCAAGCACGGGCGCGCGCAGGTGCAATACCCGCATCCGCTGCTCGAGCCGGTGCTGGCGCCGACCTACGGCGTGGTGGTGTACCAGGAACAGGTGATGCAGACGGCGCAGGTGCTCGCCGGCTACTCGCTGGGCGGCGCCGACCTGCTGCGCCGCGCGATGGGCAAGAAGAAGGTCGAGGAGATGGCCAAGGAGCGCGCCAAGTTCGAGGCCGGCGCGCTCGAGCACCACGGCATCGAGCCACGCGTGTCCGGGCCGATCTTCGACCTGCTGGAGAAGTTCGCCGGCTACGGGTTCAACAAATCGCATGCCGCCGCCTATTCGCTGGTCGCCTACCAGACCGCGTGGCTGAAGGTGCACCATCCGGCGCAGTTCATGGCCGCGGTGCTGTCCTCGGACATGGACGGCACCGACAAGGTGGTGATGTTCCTCGACGAGGCGCGCGCGATCGGCCTGACCGTGCTGCCGCCGGACGTCAACGCGTCGAACTACATGTTCGAGGCGATCGACGACGTGACCATCCGCTACGGCCTGGGCGCGGTGAAGGGCGTCGGCCGCGGCGCCTGCGAGGCGATCGCCGAAGAGCGTGCGGCCAAAGGGCCGTACGACGACCTGCTGGACTTCTGCAGGCGGGTGGAGTCGAACAAGCTCAACCGGCGCACGCTCGAGGCGCTGGTCAACGCCGGCGCGCTGGACGCGCTCGGCAGCAACCGCGCCACGCTGATGCTGCAGCTGCCCGAGGTGCTCAAGGCCACCGAGCAGATGGCGCGCGAGCGCGAGGCGGGACAGGTGTCGCTGTTCGGCGGCTTCGCCGAGCCCGCTTCGGCGTCGCGGATCGATCTGCCCGAGGCCAGCGAATGGCCGCTCGCGCAGAAGCTCGCCGGCGAACGCGAAACGCTCGGCCACTACCTCAGCGGCCATCCGCTCGATCCCTACCGCGAGGAACTCACCGCGCTGGTCGGCAACGACCTCGGCCAGCTCGACGCGCTGTGGGCCGCCGGCCAGGGCAACGGCGCGCCGAAGGAAGGCCGCAGCTGGCGGCCGGAAACCAGCGTGATCCTCGCCGGCCAGGTCGCCGGCATGCGCAAGCGCGGCGAGTCGCAAGCCTTCGTCCAGCTCGAGGACGGGCGCGGCCGCATCGAGTGCGCGTTCTTCGCCGAGGCGTACTTCGAGTTCGCGCAGCTGCTCACGCGCGATCGCATCCTCGTCGTCGAGGGCGGCCTGCGCGAGGACGAGTTCAGCGGCGGCTTCTCGCTGCGCGCGCGCCGCTGCTGGGATTTCCACCAGGTCTGCCCGCAGAGCGCGCAGCGGCTCAACCTGCGCCTGGACCTGCGCGTGCCCGGCGTGCTCGACCGCATCGAGGCGCTGCTCGCGCAGCATCGGCCCGGCAGCACCCCGCTGCGCTACGACCTGCTGCTGCCCGACGGCGCCGCCGGCACGCTCGACCTCAACGGCGGGCAGTCGGTGCGCGTGGACGCCGACCTCGCCGGCACCCTGCGCGCGCAGCCCGGCGTGCGCACGGTGAAGGTCGCAATGGGCAGCCGGCCCTGGGCGAACTGAGGCCGGTCGCCGACGTGGATTGTGGGAGCGGCTTCAGCCGCGAGCTTTTCCGGTTGACGGCAGCGTATGGAAGGGCTCGCGGCTGAAGCCGCTCCCACAACCGGCCATCCGCTAGACTGTCGCTTTCCCGCGCCATCGGCCCGTCGATGAACCCGAACTACCTCGACTTCGAACAGCCCATCGCCGACCTCGAGGCGAAGATCCAGGACCTGCGCCACGCCAGCACCGGTCCCGCGGTCAACATCGACGCCGAGCTGCACGCGTTGCAGGACAAGCTCCGGCTGCGCACCGCGCAGATCTTCCGCGACCTGTCGCCCTGGCAGGTCTCGCAGCTCGCGCGCCACCCGGCGCGGCCGTACACCAACGACTACATCCGGGTGGTCTGCGACGAATTCCAGGAGCTGGCCGGCGACCGCGCCTACTCGGACGACCCCGCCATCGTCGGCGGCCTGGGCCGCATCAACGGCCGCAGCGTGGTGATCATCGGCCACCAGAAAGGCCGCGACACCAAGGCCAAGGTGCGCCGCAACTTCGGCATGCCGCGACCGGAGGGCTACCGCAAGGCGCTGCGGCTGATGAAGATGGCCGAGCGCTTCAGGCTGCCGCTGCTGACCTTCATCGACACGCCCGGCGCCTATCCCGGCATCGGCGCCGAGGAGCGCGGCCAGTCCGAGGCGATCGCGCGCAACCTGCTGGAGATGTCGGAGCTGCGCATCCCGATCGTGTGCACGGTGATCGGCGAAGGCGGCTCCGGCGGCGCGCTGGCGATCGGCGTCGGCGACCGCACGGTGATGCTCGAATACAGCACCTACTCGGTGATCTCGCCCGAGGGCTGCGCCTCGATCCTGTGGAAGGACGCCGGCAAGGCCAAGGACGCCGCCGAGCAGCTCGGCCTGACCGCGAAACGGCTGCTCGAACTGGGCCTGATCGACAAGCTGGTGCGCGAGCCGATCGGCGGCGCCCACCGCAATCCGAAGCAGACCGCGACGCGCCTCAAGGCCGTGCTGCTCAACGAGCTCGACGCGCTGGAAGGCCTGCCGATGGACGTGCTGCTGGAGAAGCGCTACCGGCGCCTGCGCGGGTACGGGGCCTACGAAGCGGCGTGAATCGCGCGTCGCGTCGCATGCGCGCGCCGTAGGAACGCCCCTGCGCGGTCGGCTGCATCCGGACGAGGCTCCGGAGGCGCTCCGGCGCGCTTCCACACCGGTTCAATGCCCCCAGGCCCGCCGGTACTGCGCCGGCGCCTGCAGTTCGGCACCCAGGACACTGGCCGCGCGACGCGGGAAACAGGGATCGCGCAGGAACTCGCGCGCCAGCAGCACCACGTCGGCATCGCCGCCGGCGACGATCGCCTCGGCCTGCCCGGCCTCGGTGATGAGGCCGACCGCACCGGTGGCCACGCCCGCCTCGCGGCGGATGCGCGCGGCGAACGGGACCTGGTAGCCGGGGCCGGCGGCGATCGCCTGGCGCGGGTCGAGCCCGCCGCTGGAGACGTCGACGAGGTCGACGCCGAGGGTTCCGGCAATGCGCGCCAGTTCGACGCTCTGGTCGAGGTCCCAGCCGCCGTCGACCCAGTCGGTCGCGGAGATCCGCAGCCACAGCGGCAGCGGTTCGGGCCAGGCCTCGCGCACCGCGGTGATCACCTCGCGCGCGAGTCGCGCGCGTCCTTCGAAGCCGCCGCCGTAGGCGTCGTCGCGATGGTTGGACAGCGGCGACAGGAACTGGTGCAGCAGGTAGCCGTGCGCGGCGTGGATCTCGACGATGCGGAAGCCGGCCGCGTGCGCCCGCAGCGCCGCGGCGCGGAAATCGGCGACCACCCGCGCGATGCCGTCGGCGTCGAGCGCAAGCGGCAGCGGGTAGCCTGCGTCGAAGGCCAGCGCGCTCGGCGCCACCGTCTGCCAGCCGCCGCCCGCGCGCGGCACTTCGCCCGCGCCGCGCCAGGGCGCGAACGTGCTGCCCTTGCGGCCGGCGTGCGCGAGCTGCATCGCCGGGATCGCGCCCTGCGCGGCGATGAAGGCGGCGATGCGCGCCCATGCGGCGGCCTGCGCATCGTTCCACATCCCGGCGTCCTGCGGCGAGATGCGGCCTTCGGGCGACACCGCGCTGGCTTCGGTGAACACCACCGCGGCGCCGCCCACCGCGCGGCTGCCCAGGTGCACCAGGTGCCAGTCGTCGGGCATGCCGTCGGCCGACGAGTACTGGCACATCGGCGAGACCACGATGCGGTTGCGCAACTCGAGGCCGCGCTGGCGCAGCGGCTGGAACAGTGGGCTCATGGCGGCTTCCGTCGCGGGGAATCGACACTGTAGCGGCACCCCGGCCGCCGGCCCGCGCCAGCGATGGATCGCTGCATTGCGCGCCGGCGTGGCACCATCGGGCGATGGACGACGCCCTGCCCGCCGGATTCGAGCGGTTTCCGGACGCGCCGGAAGCCGGCGGCACGGTGGTGGTCGCGCTCAGCGGGGGGCTGGATTCGGTGGCGCTGCTGCACCTGCTGGCCACCCAGCCGGCGTTGCGCGCGCGCGGATTGCGCGCGATCCACGTCCACCACGGGCTCCACGCCGACGCCGATCGCTGGGCCGAGCACTGCGCCGCCGCATGCGCGGCGCTCGACGTGCCGCTGCGGGTGGCGCGCGTCGAAGTGGCGCGCGACGCCGGCATCGGGCTCGAGGCCGCGGCGCGCGAGGCGCGGCGGCGCGCATTCGCCGATGCGTTGGGCGCCGGCGAGGTGCTCGCGCTCGCACAGCACCGCGACGACCAGGCCGAAACCTTCCTGCTGCGCGCGCTGCGCGCCTCGGGCGTCGACGGACTGGCGGCGATGCGCCCGTGGCAGCGCTTCGCGGCCGGCTGGCTGTGGCGGCCGCTGCTGGAGGTGCCGCGCAGCGCGTTGCTGGCATGGGCCCGTGCGCGCGGCCTGCAGTGGATCGAGGACCCGGCCAACGCCGACCTGGCGCACGACCGCAACTTCCTGCGCCACCGCGTGCTGCCGCTGCTGCGCGAACGCTGGCCGGGCGCGGACGCCGCGTTCGCACGCAGCGCGGCGCTGGCGGCGGCCGACGGCTCGCTGCTGGCCGAAGGCGACGAAACGGCGCTCGCCCGCGCGCGCGGCGTCGATCCGGCGACGCTGTCGGTGCCGGCGCTGCGCGCGTTGCCGCAGGCGCGCCGCGCGCGCGTGCTGCGCCGATGGATCGAAGCGCTGGGACTGCCGCCGCTGCCCGCGCACGGCGTGGCGCGGATCGAGTCCGACCTGTTGCCCGCCGCCGGGGATCGCGAGGCCGCGTTCGCCTGGGGCAACGCCGTCGTCCGCCGCTGGCGCGACCTGCTCCACGCCGGGCGGCCGCGGCCGCCGCTGCCGGCCGGATGGCGCGCGCGCTGGGACGGCCGCGCGCCGCTTCCGCTGCCCGGCGGCGGCGTGCTTCGGCTGGAAGGCGCCGAGGGTTTCGACGCGCCGCTGCCGGTGGCGCCGCGCGCCGGTGGCGAGCGCATCACCCTGCCCGGCCGCGCCCATTCGCACGCGCTCAAGCACGTGCTGCAGGACCTGGGCGTGCCGCCGTGGCTGCGCGCGCGGATGCCGCTGCTGGTCGACCCGGACGGCGACGTGCTGGCCGCCGCCGATCTGGCCTTCTCCGGGGGCTTCGACGGCTGGCTGCGTGCGCGGGGCGCAAGCCTCGTCTGGGGCGACGCGTCGGGCGGTTGACCTGCACCGCCATGTGGGAGCGGCTTCAGCCGCGAGCTCTCGCCGCCTTGCCGGGAATCCAGGCAAAGCTCGCGGCTGAAGCCGCTCCCACGATTCGATGCGCTCCCTGGCCCACCCGTGCCATCGGCGACGCCCGCGGCGTAAACTGCACGCATGGCCCGCAAACCCGCTACCGAAACCGACGTCCAGGCATCCCCCGTCGCCGACTTCGAGGCCTCGCTCGATGCGCTCGAGCAGCTCGTCGAGAAGATGGAGCACGGCGAACTGAGCCTGGAGGAATCGCTGGCCGCCTATGAGCGCGGCGTCGGCCTCTACCGCCGCTGCCAGCAGGCGCTGGAGCAGGCCGAGCTGCGGGTGAAGCTGCTCACCGACCCGGCCAACCCGGCGGCCGCCGAACCCTTCGGCCCCGCGCCCGACGCCTGAGCGTGGACACCGCGACCGGCCCCGCCGACGCGGCCTTGCAGTGGCGCCGGCGCATCGACGCCGCGCTCGACGCCGCGCTGCCGCCCGCCGACGAGCCTCCGCTGCGACTGCACGCCGCGATGCGCCACGCCGCGCTGCTGGGCGGCAAGCGCATGCGCCCGCTGCTGGTCTACGCCACCGGCACCGCCTTCGGCGCCGGCGCCGACGCGCTCGACGCGCCGGCGCTCGCGGTCGAGCTCGTGCACGCCTACTCGCTGGTGCACGACGACCTGCCGGCGATGGACGACGACGCGCTGCGGCGCGGCCAGCCGACAGTGCACGTGGCCTTCGACGAGTCCACCGCGATCCTCGCCGGCGATGCGCTGCAGTCGCTGGCGTTCGAGGTGCTTTCAGGCGCGCCGTGCGACGCCGCCGCGCGGGTGGACATGCTGCGCGAGCTTGCGCAGGCCGCCGGCTCGCGCGGCATGTGCGGCGGGCAGGCGTTGGACATCGACGCCACCGGCGCGCGGCAGCGCCTGCGGCTCGATGCGCTCGAACGGCTGCACGCCCTGAAGACCGGCGCGCTGCTGCGCGCCAGCGTGCGCCTGGGCGCGATCGCCGCCGGCGTCGACGCGCCTACGCGCACACGGCTCGACCGCTACGCCGACGCGCTCGGCCTGGCCTTCCAGGTCCGCGACGACCTGCTCGACGTCGAGGGCGACAGCGCCACCCTCGGCAAGACCGCCGGCAAGGACGCGGCGCAGGACAAGGCGACGTTCCCGGCGCTGATCGGCCTCCCCGCCTCGCGCGCGCGGCTGCAGGCGCTGGCGGTCGAAATGGAAGAGGCGCTGCAACCGTTCGGCCCGCGCGCGGCCGCCCTTGCGGCGCTAGGGCGCGAGGCCATCGAGCGGAGCCATTGAGGCGGTTCGAAAGCACGCAACCCGAACGGCATCATCCCCGCGAAGGCGGGACAAGCGCGAAGCGCGCAGAACATCCGAAGGATGGCCCCAGCGGGGCGAGCGCAGCGAGTCATCCATGGACGTTGCCGTTCAATGGCTGACGTCCATGGATGGCCAGGCATTCGCCTGTTGCTCAGAACAGCCGCAGCGTGAACGGATACCGGTACGCCTCGCCGTTCCACGCCTTCACCGTGGCGACGATGCTGCACACCAGCCACATCACCGCGATCGCGCCGATCGCCAGCAGCAGCACCAGCCCCGCCGGGATGGTGACCAGCAGGCCGATGCCCAGCGTCAGCACCGTGGCGCCGACCAGGGCGATGCCGATCGCGAACGCCACGCAGGCGTAGATGAACATGCTGAGGTTGAAGTTGATCGCCTCGCGCGCGTGTTCGCTGGCGAACGGCGAATCGTCGCGCTTGACGAGGTAGACCACGGCCGCGGCGAGCACGCCGGCGGCGCCGGCGAACCAGCTGGTCATCAGCGCCAGCACCAGCGCCGAAAGATGCGCCAGCGCGGCCCACTGGCGCTCGCTGGCCGAGGGAGAAAGGGTTTGCGGCAGGCTGCCGTCGGCGGTGTGTTCCATCGTGCGCTCCCGGCCGGGAGGAAAGGCCCGGCACGGGGACAGGATGGGGGCTGGCGCGGCGCGCGCAACCCAACCAATGGGCTACCGGGACGCCCGCGCGCGTCGTGCGCGGGGCGCGGCCTGGGCCGCGCCCCGCGGGCCGGACTACTTGATCAGGCGCAGCGTGAACGGATAGCGGTAGGCCACGCCTTCATTGGCCTTGATCGCCGCGATGATGGTGAACACCAGCCAGGCGATGCCGATGATGATCCACAGCGGGATCGAGACCACCAGTCCGATGCCCAGCGTGAGCAGCGCCAGCAGGAACAGCGCGAAGAACACGATGCCCACGGTGATGTTGAAGTTGAGCGCTTCCTTGGCCTGGTCGTCGACGAAGGGCATGGTGTCCTTCTTGACCAGCCAGATGATCAGCGGGCCGATGAAGCAGCCGATGCTGCCCGCCCAGCCGGACGTGAGGATGCCGCCGACCAGCGCGGACAGGTGCGCGAACATCGCCCACTGGCGTTCTTCGGCGCCCGGCGAGCCCGGCGCGGAGGACGGCGGAGGCGGAGGCGGCGTCGCGGTTTCGTTGAAATCGGTCATCGTCGTTTCCCCGGATTGTCGGGCCGGCATCGGCCCGTCCCGGAGGATACGTCAGTCGCCGCCGGCGACGGTCATCCGGCCCACCAGGATCGGGCCGGTGCGCACGTGCGAGCGCGGGTCGATCTCGCTGCCCACCGCCTCGATGCCGGCGAACATTCCCCGGAGGTTGCCGGCGATGGTGATCCCGTCGACAGGGTGGGAAACCGCCCCGTCCTCGACCCAGAACCCGGCCGCGCCGCGCGAATAGTCGCCGGTGATGGTGTTCACGCCCTGCCCCATCAGCTCGGTGACCAGCAGGCCGCGGCCCATGCCGCGCAGCATCGACTCGAGGTCGCCGGCGTTGGCCGCGACCTCCAGGTTGTGCACCCCGCCGGCGTTGGCGGTGGTGGGCAGGCCGAGCTTGCGCGCCGAGTAGCTGCCCAGCACGTAGCGCTGCAGGACGCCGTCTTCCACCAGCGGCGACTCGCGCGTGGCCACGCCCTCGGCGTCGAAGGCGGCCGAGCGCAGCCCGCGCGGCAGGAACGGCAACTCGCGGATCGAGAACCAGTCGGGGAACAACCGCGTGCCCGCGGCGTCGACCAGGAAGCTCGCGCGCCGGTACAGCGCGCCGCCCGAGACCGCACCGACGAGGTGGCCGACCAGCGAGCGCGCCATCTCGGCCGAGAACAGCACCGGATAGGCGCCGGTGGCGACCTGCCGCGGCGCCAGCCGCGCCAGCGCGCGCCGCGCGGCGTGGCGGCCGATCGCGGCCGGCGCCTCGAGGTCGGATTCGGCCAGCGCCAGGCTGTACCAGCCGTCGCGCTGCATCGCCTCGCCCGTGCCCGCGATCAGCGCGCAGCCGATGCTGTGCTGGGTGCCGCGCTCGCGGCCGAAGAAGCCGTGCGAGTTCGCGTACACGCTCAGCGACTCGCCACTGCCGACCGAGGCACCGTCGGAATTGGTGATGCGCGCGTCGGAGTCGCGGCCGGCCGCCTCGCAGGCGAGCGCGAGGTCGATCGCGTGGTCGGCCTCCAGCGCCCACGGGTGCCAGCCGTCGAACTCGCGCAGGTCGGTGGCCATCAACGCGGCGTCGGCGAGGCCGGCGGCGGGATCCTCCTCGGTGTGGCGGGCGATCGCGCAGGCCTGGTCGACGGTGGCCTGCAGGCTGTCCTCGCGCAGGTCGGCGGTGCTGGCGCTGCCCTTGCGCCCACCGAAATAGACGGTGACGGCGATGCCGCGGTCGCGGGTGGACTCGACCGTCTCCACGCCGCCCATGCGCACGTTGACGTTGAGGCCGCGCTCCTCCGAGCACGACACCTCGGCCTGGCTGGCGCCGGCGGCGCGGCAGCGCTCGAGCAGGCGCGCGGCGACGGCTTCCAGGCGATCGAGCCGTTCCAGGCTGTCGTCGGTGGCGGCGGCGGGAGGAGTGAGGTTGGTCAATGGATTATCCTGACGATGCTGGAGCGGGTTCTTGCCACGGATTTTCACGGATCGACACGGATCGAGCGAATCGACGAGTGAGGCTCGTTCGGATTCGGTTCGCGCCGGCGCACAAGGCGTCCGGCTTGCGCCACATCGCGGATGCCGGAGGCCGGGGTCGTTTCTTCATCCGCGTTCATCCGTGCAGATCCGTGGCACAAAATCCAATCACCAACACGACGGCAACCGGCATGCGCGGAAAGGACGAAGACAGCGGCGAATTCCTCGGCCCCAGCCGCAGCCAGCAGCGGCGCGAGGCGCTGGACGTGCTGGCGCTGGCGCAGCGGCTGGTGGCGCTGCCGCCGGCGCAGCTGGCGAAGCTGCCGGTGCCCGAAGGCCTGCACCCGCACATCGCCGAGGCGCGGCGCATCACCTCGCACATCGCGCACAAGCGCCAGCTCGCGTTCCTGGCCAAGCAGATGCGGCGCGAGGAGGACGACACCCTGGATGCGATCCGCGACGCGCTCGACGCCGGCGGCGAGGCCGCGCGCCAGGAGACCGCGCTGCTGCATCGCGCCGAAGCCTGGCGGACGCGCCTGGTCGAGGAAGGCGACGCCGCGCTGGCCGGATTCATCGAAGCCCACCCGTCCGCCGACCGCCAGCAGCTGCGTCAGCTGGTGCGCAACACGCTGGAGGAGCGCAAGCGCGGCAAGCCGCCGCATGCGTTCCGCGAGCTGTTCCGCGCGGTGAAGGGCTTGCTGGAAGCAGGCGAACCCGGCGCCGACGAAGCCTCCTAGCGACAAGCTCGTGGGAGCGGCGCGCATCAGGCCTGCGTGCCGCCCACGGTCAGCCCGTCGATCAGCAGCGACGGCTGCCCCACGCCCACCGGCACGCTCTGGCCGTCCTTGCCGCACACGCCGACGCCGTCGTCGAGCGCGAGGTCGTGGCCGACCATGCGCACCTTCTGCATCGTCTCCGGCCCGTTGCCGATCAGCGTCGCGCCCTTGACCGGCGCGGTGACCTTGCCGTCCTCGATCAGGTAGGCCTCGGTGGCCGAGAACACGTACTTGCCGCTGGTGATGTCGACCTGGCCGCCGCCGAAGTTGACCGCGTACAGCCCGCGCTTGACCGAGCGGATCATCTCCTCCGGGTCGTGCGTGCCGGCGAGCATGTAGGTGTTGGTCATGCGCGGCATCACCAGGTGCGCGAACGATTCGCGCCGGCCGTTGCCGGTGGGCCTGGCGCCCATCAGCCGCGCGTTGAGCGTGTCCTGCATGTAGCCGGTGAGCACGCCGTCCTCGATCAGCGTGGTGCACTGCGTCGGCGTGCCCTCGTCGTCGATGTTGAGCGAGCCGCGACGGCCGTCGAGGGTGCCGTCGTCGACGATGGTGACGCCCTTCGCCGCGACGCGCTGGCCCATGCGGCCGGCGTAGGTGCTGGTGCCCTTGCGGTTGAAGTCGCCTTCCAGGCCGTGGCCGACCGCCTCGTGCAGCAGCACGCCGGGCCAGCCTGCGCCGAGCACCACCGGCATCACGCCGGCGGGCGCGTCCATCGCCTCGAGGTTCACCAGCGCCTGCCGCAGCGCCTCGCGCGCGAACTTCTCCGGCTTGCCGTCGGCGAGCAGCTCGGCGTACGAATGGCGGCCGCCGTAGCCGGCGAAGCCGGTCTCGCGGCGGCCGTCCTGCTCGACGATCACCTGGATGTTCATCCGCACCAGCGGGCGCACGTCGCCGGCGAGCACGCCGTCGCTGCGCGCGACCAGGATGGTGTCGACGCCGCCGGTCAGGCCCACCATCACCTGCTTCACGCGGGGGTCCGCGGCGCGCAGCAGCCGGTCGACGCGGCGCAGCGCCTCGACCTTGGCGTCGTTGCCCAGCGCGTCGACCGGGTCGTGCGGCGCGTACAGCTGCCGGCCCTGCCCCGGCGCCAGCGCGCGCGCGGCATGGCCGTCGCCGGCGCGCGCGATCGCCCGCGCCGAGTGCGCCGACGCCAGCAGCGCCTCGGTGTTGATGTCGTCGGAATAGGCGAAGCCGGTCTTCTCGCCCGAGATCGCGCGCACGCCCACGCCCTGCTCGATCGCATGCGCGCCGTCCTTGACGATGCCGTCCTCCACCGTCCAGCTCTCGCGGCGCGCGTGCTGGAAATACAGGTCGCCGAAGTCGATGCCGGGCCCGAGCAGGGCGCCGAACGCGCGCTCCAGGCCGGAGGGATCCAGCCCGGCCGGCAGCAGCAGGCGCGACTGGGCGAGCGCGAGCGGGGAATCGGTGGCGGCGGTCGGGGAGCTGGCGGTCATGGTCATGGCATCGAACTGGGGGTGGAGGCGCCGGTTGGCAAGCCGGGCGGCGCGGTGGCGGCCGCTGCGGCGGCCTGCGCGCCCTTGCCCGGCGCAGGCGGCACATTGTTGCCCTCGCGCACCGGGCCGGGCGCGGGCAGCGGCGCGGCGGGCTCGTCGCGCCCGACCACCTCGACCTTCGGATCCTTCCACGGCCCGGTGACGCGGTAGCTCTTGGCGTTGATCTCGCCCAGCGGCTTGCGCAGCATCGCGTTGGTCAGCGCGCCGACCGCCGCGCCGACCGGGCCGCCGGCGATCGCGCCGGCCACGGCGAGCAGGTTGCCGGACTTGGGCAGCACCTCGATGTGCTGGTCGAAGGTCTGCGCGCGCAGGTCGGCGCTGCCGCGGATGCGGATCTGCGCGGCCGGGCCGTCGATGTCCATGTCGTCGCTGCTGGCCTGGCCGCCGGCGAAGCGCACGTTGCCGCCGATGCGGTTGAACGCGAAGCCCTTGGAGAAGAAGTCGCGGAAGTCGAGCATCAGGCGGCGCGGCAGCTCGGCGACGCTGAGCAGGCCGAGCACGCGCCCGGCGCCCGGCTCCACTTCGACCAGCCGCCCATCCTTCGCCGCGACCGAGAGCGTGCCCTGCAGGTTGGCCAGCGCGAAGCCCGCGGGACTGCCCGGCCAGCTCGCGTCCAGGTGCGCATCGCCCTCGCCGCCGGCCAGGCGCCCGCCGTAGCCGAAGCCGGACAGCAGCGCGCCGAAGTCTCCACTATGCACGTCCACCCGCATCCGCGTGCGCGCGGCGGCGCCGCGGCCGAGCCAGTCGCCGGTGACGTCGACCTGCTGCTTCGGCGCGCGCGCCTGCAGCCGCTCGAAGCGCAGCCCGCCGGCGACCGGGCGCGTGTGCACCTCGGCCTTGCCCAGCTCGGCGTCGCCGAAGCGCAGGTCGTCGATCGCGATGTCCAGCGCCGGGATCGACGCTGGATCCATGGTGTTGTCGTCGGCTGCCGGCGCCGCCGCCGGCTTCGGCGCGCCCGCGTCCGCGGGCTTCGGCGGCACGCTCCAGTGCACCCGGGCGAAGCTGCCGGTGATCGCCGCGCGCTCGGCGCGCGGCACCGCGAGCCGGCCGGCCAGGCGCGCGCCGTCGAGCTGGATCTCGGTGCCGGTGGCGGAAGGCTGCACGCGCAGCCGCGTATCCGGGAAACTGCCGCCGAGCAGCTGCAGGTCGTCGGCGACGACGTCGATGCGCCGCAGCGGCAGCGACTTGCCGCTGCCGCCCGTGGTCATCGCGACCCAGTCGATCGCATCCAGACGGGGCGTGCGCCCGCTGGCGACCAGGCCGGACACCGGTGGCGCCTCGGCGACGCGGTCGCTGCCGAGCACCACCCGCACGCCGGTCTGGTCGTTGGCGCTGCGCGCGCGCAGCGCCAGGCGCTGGCCGAAGGCGACGTCGATATCGCCCGAGCCCAGCGGCAGCGTGGTCTGCACGGTGGTGGGCAGGGTCGCCGTCGCCGGCTTGGCCAGCGGCTCGGGCAGCGCCAGGCGGGTGCCGGCCAGGCCGGACTGCAGGCGCAGCCGCGTCGGCACGGCCGCATCGGGCGCGGCGCCGGCCGGCGCCTTCGCGATCGACACCGCCACCGTCCACGGCGAGCGCCCGTCGACGTGCGGCTTGAGCCAGGCCAGCTCCGGCGCATGGTCGAGCAGTTCGTCGGCGCCGAGCGTGGCGTCGACCTGCGCCTCGAACGCCTGCGCGCGGTCGCGCACGTGGCCTTCGCCCGCGCGCAGCGAGAGCCGGCCGGGCAGGCCGTTGTGGCTCGCGCGCAGGCCCTCGGCGGTGAATCCCTCGTGGTCGTAGGCCGCGTCGCCGCGCACGTCGTCGAAGGCGAGCTTCCAGCGCTTCTCGCCGAGCTTCGCGCCGTCGAGGTGGACCTGGCCCTGGAGCTTCGGCGCCACCTGCTCGTGGTGCAGTGGCAGGTCGAGCGCGAACGTCGCGCTGGCAGGCCCGCTGGCGACGAGGTTGTCGAGCGTCTCGGCGTGCGCCTCGCGCAGCGGGCTGTGCTGCAGCAGCGCGAGCAGCTTCGACGCGTCCGCGCGGGTGTCGGCGTCGACGACGAGATCGGCCTTGCCGAAGTCGGCGATGCCCGCCTCCAGGCGCGGGATCGCCACGCCGGCGATCTGGCCGTGGCCCTTCACCGTGAAGCCGTTGCCGACGAAGCTCACGTCGCCGTCCAGGTGGTCCGCCGCGGGCCAGTCGGGTTGGAACTTCACCACCGCGCCGTCGAGGCGGCCGTCGGCCTCGAACAGGCCCCTGGGCGGCTCGCCGTGCTCGCCCGGCTTGAACGGCCAGTCGTCGAGGTCGCCCGACACCACCGCGCGGCCGTCGCGCAGTCGGCCGCCCGCGAGCGCGGTGTCGAGCCAGTGCAGCGTCGCCTTCGACATCTTGTGGCGCACCCAGAAGCGCTTGGCGACCGGCACCGCGGTGTCGTCCAGGCGCGCGGCCAGCCCGATCCACGGACGCGTGCCGTCGCCCTGGAAGAACAGGCCGCCGCGCACGTCGGCGCCGTAGCCGGCGCCGTCCACGCGCAGCGCCGGCGTCGCCACCCGCCAGCCCGCGCCGTCGCGCCAGCCGGCGACGCGCCCGGACAGGCGCACGTCGTGCGGCGCGCCGAAGCCGGCCGGCCAGTCGAAGCGCAGCGTCGCCCTGGGATCGAACTCGAACGCCATGCCGTCGGCGTCGCCGTCGAGCACGCCGGCCAGGCCGCCGATGCCCGGCGCGGTGCCGTGCGCGGCGAAGCGCAGGCCGTCGATGCGCGCGTGCACGTCGAGCGCACCGCCCGCGCCGGCGACGGAAACATCGCGCAGCTCCGCGTCCGGCGCCGCCGCCAGCAGCCATTGCCGCAACCCCGGCGCGAGCCGGTCGCTGAGCGCGGCCGCGGCCAGCAGCGGGCCGGCGTCGATGCGCGCGGCCAGCAGCGCCGGGCGGCGGCCGCCGGCGGCGACCAGGCCATCGAGCACCTGTTCGTGGCCGCCGTCGCCGATCCGCAGCCGCGGCGCGTCGAAGCGCCAGCCGCCATCGATGGCCTGCCAGCGGCCGCGCAGCTGCACGCTGTCGAAGCCCACGCGCGGCGGCGCGGCCGAAGGCGCGATCGCGTTGCCCTGCAGCCGCAGCGCCCGCAGGTCGCCGTCGACGACGACCTGCGCGATGCGATGGCCGCGCAGCGTGGTCCAGGCCTCGATGCGGCCGGTGCCGCCGGCCGCCATCACCCCGGCGGCGTGCAGCAGCGGCGACCACGCCGCGAGGTCGGCCTGTTTCGCCGCGAGGTAGCCGCGGCCGTCGCCGTCGTCTCGGCGGAAGTCCATGCGCGCCTCGACGGGCGCGGCGCCGTCCCGCATCCAGGCGCGCGCGCCCATGCGCACGCGCTGGCCGTCCACGCGCAGGCGCAGGTCGATCCTCGGCACCTGCGCGCGGATGTCGAGGCCGGGCGCGTCGATGCGCAGCCGGCCGCCGATCACCTGCAGCTCGCCCAGCCCTTCGAGCGCCGAGAACGGGTCGCCGCCCGGCGTGCGCTCGCCCGGCAGCCCGCGCACCTGCCAGCGGCCGTCATCGGCGCGCTGCAGCGTCAGCTCCAGCCCGCGCAGGCGCAGCTCGGTGAACGAACTGCCCGGCAGCAGCCCCGCGTACTGCGAGACCAGCACCTCGGCCGCGCCGATCGGCACCGCGTCGTCGCCCGCGCCGATGCGCAGGCCGTCGAGCCGCAGCAGCGGCCCGCGCCGCGTCCACTGCGTCTCGACGTGGTCGAACCGCACCGGCCGGTGCGCGCGCGCGCTGAGCCAGGCCTCGATCCGCTCCGGATGCCGCTGCGCCCACGGCAGCACCGCCTGGCTGACCAGGCCCGCCACCAGCGCCATCGCCACCAGCACGCCCGCGACCACGTACCACGCGCCGCGCCGCGCCAGGCGCAGGTGGTGGTGGAAGGCCTTGGGCATCAGCGTCGCGCTCCGCGCGCCGCCGACTCAAAGCAGCACGACATCGAACTGCTCCTGCAGGTACTGCGCGTCGGCCTGGAAGCGGATCGACTTGCCGAGGAACTCCTCCAGCTCCGCCACCGCCGCCGATTCCTCGTCGGTGATGCGGCCGACCACCTTGGGCGAGGCGATCACCAGCAGCCGCGCGGCCTCGAACTGGCGCACCGCGCGCACGATCTCGCGGAAGATCTCGTAGGTCACCGTCTCGGCGGTCTTGAGCATGCCGCGGCCGCCGCACTCGTGGCAGGGCTCGGAGAGCTGGCGCTGCAGGCTCTCGACCGTGCGCTTGCGGGTCATCTCGACCAGGCCCAGCGGCGAGAAGTCGTAGACCGTGGTCTTGGCGTGGTCGCGCGCGAGCGATTTCTCCAGCGTGCGCAGCACCTGGCGGCGGTGCTCGGCATCGGCCATGTCGATGAAGTCGATGATGATGATGCCGCCCAGGTTGCGCAGCCGCAGCTGCCGCGCCACCGCCTGCGCAGCCTCGAGGTTGGTGCGGTACACCGTCTCCTCGAGGTTGCGCTGGCCCAGGAACGACCCGGTGTTGACGTCGACGGTGGTCATCGCCTCGGTCTGGTCGATGACCAGGTAGCCGCCGGACTTGAGCGGCACTTCCTTGTCGAGCGCGCGCTGGATCTCGTCCTCGACGCCGTACAGGTCGAACACCGGGCGCGCGCCGGAGTAATGCTCGATCCGCTCGGCCAGCCCCGGCATGTACTGCGCGGCGAACGCGCGCAGGCGGTCGCAGGTCTCGCGCGAGTCGACCTTCACCTTCTCCACGTCGCGGCGCATCAGGTCGCGCACCGCGCGCATCGGCAGGCTCAGGTCCTCGTAGATGCGCGTGCCCACGCGCGCCTCGCGCACCTGGGTCTCGATCAGCGCCCAGGCGCGACCGAGGTAGGCGATGTCCTCGGCCAATGCCTCCGAAGGCTGGCCTTCGGCGTTGGTGCGCACGATGTAGCCGTGCTGGTGGCCGTTGGCGAGCTCGGCCACCAGGCCCTTGAGGCGCGCGCGCTCGGCCTCGTCCTCGATCCGCGCCGACACGCCCACGGTGCGCGACTGCGGCAGCAGCACCAGGTAGCGCGATGGGATGCTGATCTGGGTGGTCAGGCGCGCGCCCTTGCTGCCGATCGGGTCCTTGACCACCTGCACCACGATTTCCTGGCCCTCGCGCAGCAGCTCGCCGATCGGCGGCACCGGCGGCGGTGGCTGCGGCGCGGCCGCGGCGTCGCCGGCGATCTCGGGCGTCGGCAGCGAGCGCATCACGTCGCTGGCGTGCAGGAACGCCGCGCGCTCCAGCCCGATCTCGACGAACGCCGCCTGCATGCCCGGCATCACCCGCTGCACCCGGCCCTTGTAGAGGTTGCCGACCACGCCGCGCGACCAGCCGCGCTCGATGTGCAGCTCCTGCAGCATGCCGTTCTCGACCACGGCCACGCGGGTCTCGCGGGGGGTGACGTTGACCAAAATTTCTTCAGTCATCCGAAGCAACTCCCGATTCCGATTGCCTCGTCGTACCAGACCGCACTTCCCGCACGGCACCAACTCCCCCTCTCCCGCTCGCGGGGTGAGGGTGACCCGTTTGCGCGGCACTGCCGCGCGGGTCGCCCGAACGCCCGGCGCGCTGCGCCGGGCCGGGGGCGCGAAGCGCGGGATGGGGTGAGGGAGCGTCAGGTCGCGGCAGGCCAACCGGAGCCCCGATCCCGAACCCACGCAGCAACCCCACCGTCTCGAACAGCGGCAATCCCATCACCCCCGAATAGCTCCCGGAAAGCCGCCGGATGAAGGCCTCCCCGCCGCCCTGGATCGCGTACGCCCCGGCCTTGCCCATCGGTTCGCCGCCGGCCACGTACGCCGCGATGTCCGCTTCCGGCAGCTCGCCGAAGGCGACCTCGGACACCGACACCGCGCAGGCCTCGCGCCCGGCCGACACCGCCCACACCGCCGAGACCACCTCGTGCGTGCGCCCCGACAGCCGCCGCAGCATCGCCGCGGCGTCCCCTGCGTCGCGCGGCTTGCCGAACACCTCGTCGTCGAGCACCACCTCGGTGTCGGCGCCCAGCACCACCGCGCCGGGCACGGCGGCCACGCGCAGCAGGCCGGCGCCGGCCTTCTCGCGGGCGACGCGGCGGACGTAGTCGAGCGGGGATTCGCCGGGCTCGCGCCGCTCCGGGACGTCGACGTCGAGCACGCCGAAATCCAGGCCGAGACGGCCCAGCAGTTCGCGGCGACGGGGGGATTTCGATGCGAGATGCAACATCGTGGAAGGATAACCCGCGGCCCCGCGGCTGCCCTTCCCCGGCGCGGCGCCAACCCCGTTCCGGCTCACCACCCGTTCACCGGGAGCCATCGACCCTTGTTCCAGCCACCCACGGAGACCACCATGCCCCGCTATCCCCTGCGTCCGCTGCTGCTCGCCAGCGCCCTCGCCCTGAGCTGTACCGTCACTTCCGCCTGCGCCCAGGACAACGCCGCCATGCCCACCGCGTCCGCCAACGGCACCCTGCTCTCCGTCTCGGCCCAGGCCGAGGCCAGCCGCACGCCCGACGTGGCCTCGCTGTCGACCGGCGTGGTCACGCAGGCCACCGACGCCAACGCCGCGCTGTCGGCCAACGCCACGCAGATGAACAAGGTGATGGCCGCGATCAAGGCCGCCGGCATCGCCGAGAAGGACATCCAGACCAGCGGCATCAGCGTCAATCCGCAGTACAAGTACACCGAGAACCAGCCGCCGGCGATCACCGGCTACCAGGCCAGCAACACCGTCAACATCAAGGTCCGCGACATCGGCAAGCTGGGCAAGGTGCTCGACGCGCTGGTGGCCAGCGGCGCCAACCAGGTCAACGGCCCCAGCTTCGAGATCGACCAGCCAGAGGCCGTCTACGACGAGGCCCGCCGCGCCGCGCTGCAGAAGGCGCAGCAGCGCGCGAAGATGTACGCCGAATCGCTGGGCATGCAGGTCAGGCGCATCGTCAGCATCAGCGAGGGCGGCGGCTTCCAGCCACCGCGGCCGATGCCGATGATGGCCGCGAAGGCCTTCGACCGCGCGGAGTCCTCGCCGGTGTCGCCGGGCGAGACCACGCTGACCGCGAACCTGGACGTGGTGTTCGAGCTGTCGCGCTGAGGCGCCGCCGCCGGAGAAGAAGAACCCCGCCGGAAGGCGGGGTTCTTCGTTGCACGGGAAAGCCAGGCGGTCACTTGAAGCTGTACTTCACCCCCAGCGTGTAGAAGCGCCCGATCGCGCCGCTGAAGTCCAGCGGGTTGTAGTTCAGGCCGCCGTAGGTGGTCGGGTCCAGCGGCGCGATGCGGTCGGTGGCGTTCTGCACCGAGCCGAACACCTCGAACGCGTCGGTCGCCTTCCAGTTGGCCGACAGGTCGATGGTGTAGAACGAAGGGATCTCGCAGCCGCCCGGCGCATCGTCGCCGTCGGCGAACACCGCGGCGCAGCCCGAGCCCACCGAATACGGCGCCACGTTGTCGAACTTGCCACGGTAGTTGGCCACCCCGCTCACGCTCCAGTCGCCGATGTCCCAGGTCGCGCCGAAGTTGATGCGGTCCTTCGGGGTGCCGATGCAGTTGGTGACGTTGCAGTTGTCATGGGTGCCGGCGAAATCGTACTTCGTTCCGTCGGTGTCGGTGAACTCGTACTTGTCGATGTGGCTCCACTGCAGGTCGAGCGCCAGGCGGCCGGCCGTGCCCAGGTCGAAGGTCTGGCGCGCATCGAGGTCGATGCCGCTGACCTTGGTCGAGGTCGCGTTGATGTAGCTGGTGAACACTGCCAGCAGGCTGCCGCTGCCCGGCACGCCGTTGACCAGGTCGTCGCCGACGATGAAGTCGCCGGCCGCCAGCGCCTCGGCCAGGCTCGCCGTCGCGATCTCGTTCTCGCGCTTGATCTGCCAGGCGTCCAGGGTCAGCGTCGTGCTGGAAGTCGGCTGCAGCACCAGCCCGACCGAGTAGCTCTTGGATTCCTCCGGCTCCAGGTCGGAATTGGGGCGGTTGATGAAGGCGACCGGTCCCGGGCAGTTGACCGGCGTCTGCACGCCGGGCGTGCCCGGGTCGACGTCGATCGCGCAGCGCACCGGGTTGCTGGCGGTCGCGAAGCCGACTGACGAGCCCGCGGTCTCCGCCGGGTTCGGCGCGCGGAAGCCCTCGGCGTAGGTGCCGCGCAGGGCGATCCAGTCCGCGGGCTTCCACTTGATGCCGAACTTCGGCGTCACCGAGTTCTCGCCGTCCTTGTAGTCGTCCATGCGCAGCGCGGCGTTGAGCTCGAGCGACTCGAGCACCGGCGCGTTGAGCTCGACGTAGGCGGCGGTGACTTCCTGCGCGCCGTCGTAGGCGGAATAGCCCAGACCGATGATGTCGCTCTGGTCGGTGTACGTCACCGGTGGCAGGGTGGCGACATCGCGGCGCCACTCCGCGCCGACCGCGAGGCCGAGCGGACCGCCGGGCAGGTCCATCAGGCTGCGCGAGGCCTTGGCGTCGACCACTTCCAGCTTGGTCTCGGCGGTGGTGCCAATCGTGGGCGAGATGTAGTCGTAGAGCGCCTGCGAGTTGAGCCCCGCGTTCGCGCCCAGCCGCCACCAGCCGACCGGGCTGTTGTCGCCGTCGGTCAGCACCTCGCGCACGCGGCTGTAGCGCAGGTAGTTGTTTCGTTGGCTGGTCAGGTTGGTCTCCGAGTGCAGGTAGCCCACGTCATAGTCCCACTCGCCCAGGACGCCCTTGACGCCGACCAGCAGGCGCGCGAACTGGTTCTCGACGTCGACCGTGCGCGGCCCGACATCGAACGCCGAGTAGCGCAGCCGCGCATCGACGCCGAGCGGGTTGTCCGGATGGTTGGCGCCGATGATGGTGGCGTCCGGACCGTCGTTTGCATTGACCGCGCCACCGTCCGGCGAAGCCCACGTGCCCGACACCGCGTTGGGCGTGTTGTGGAAGGAGCTCTTCTTCTTGCCGTAGCCCAGTTCCGCATAGAACTCTGCCGTGTCCGAGAGCGCGAAGGTGCCGCGGGAGAAGAAGTTGACGTATTCCTGCTCCGGCTGGAGGCTGGTGAACTGCGCGCTGTCCCACACGCAGCCGCCGTTGGGATCCTGGATCGTCGCCGTGGACAGCTGCGAGCACGCGGCAGCGTCCTGCAGGGAGACGACGTTGCCGACCGGCAGGCCGTCCGGCCCGATGCCCTGGACGTTGCCGACCGGCGAGTTGTAGCTGGTGCCGCCCAGCGAAGTGGGGTCGGAGATGAAGCCGAACAGGCCGCCGAACTGGGTCGGATCGTAGCCGTACCGGGAGATGTCGCCGTTGCCGATCCACTTCCTGTCCTTGCGGTCGCGCACGAAGATCTCGTCGCTCTTGGCCGCCTCGGCGCTGAAGAAGAAGTTGAAGCCGTCCTCGGCCAGGTCGCCGGTGCCCCAGGTCACGGAGAACTTGCGTTCGTTGCCGTCGCTGTTGCCCGAGGTGCCGTAGGAGCCCTTGAGGATCGCGCCGGTGAAGTCGCGGCGCAGGATGACGTTGACCACGCCGGCGATCGCGTCGGAGCCGTAGATCGACGAGGCGCCGTCCTTGAGCACCTCGACCCGCTCCACCGCCTCGAGTGGGATGATGCTCAGGTCGGTGAAGACCTTCTGGCCGTCGTCGGCCAGGCCGTAGGAGGCGATCCGGCGGCCGTTGACCAGCACCAGCGTGGAGCCGGCGCCCAGGCCGCGCAGCGAGACGCCGGACGCGCCCGAGGCGAAGCCCGCGCCGAAGCTCTTGGGCACCGAGCCGGAGCCGTCGACGGTGAGCGACTGCAGGTATTCGCCGAGGTTGGTCTTGCCGGTGCGGTCGATCTCCTGGCGCTGGATGACCTGGATCGGCGAGGCGGTCTCGGTGTCGGTGCGCATGATGCGCGAGCCGGTAACCTCGATGCGGTCGAGGGTGGTGGTGTCGGACTGCGATCCGGCGTCCGGTGGTGCCTGGGTTTCCTGCGCCAGCGCCACGGGGGCGGCGCCGGCGATCACTGAAGCGACGAGCGCGTGCCGGATGGCACGGCCGAGGGTTGCCTGGGACATGGGGGTGGGGCCTCTCTCTGGTCTGGGAATGGATCCCCCCGAATCCGGCGTCAGCCACCTTTTCCGATAGAGCAAAAGGCCACCGATGGCAACGCTGCGCGGGAGGGACTGGGAACCACGTCGCAGTCATCCCGGCGCGGACGGACGGCTCCGCCACGCCGGCACAAGGCCGGGGCGCCACGGGACCGGGCCGCCGCGAAACCGCGGAAATCGCGGCCGTGCACGCAGGTCGCCCTGCTCGATCGGCGAAAGACCGTCGCGGGGTTGGTTCCACGATGCCTGCTGGCGCCCCCCGGCCCATTTACACGGTTGGGCAAAAAAATTGGCCCAGATTGTCGTTTTGCGCCCAAACCCATGTTTTACTCGACGGGTTGCCTGTTCGCGGCGGGGGGGCCCGCAGCGAAACGGCGACACCCGTTCCCGCCCGGGACCGGGCCTTCCAACTGCTCAGAAGAGGGGAGAGAGACCTTGAAGCAGTATCAGAACAGGAACCGCAAGACCTTCCACCGCACGGCGCTGTGCGCCGCCCTCGGACTGTGCTTCAGCACCGGCGCGCTCGCCCAGTCCAACACCTCCGGCGCCATCTTCGGCCAGGCCGGCGCGGGATCGACCGTGCAGATCGTCAACCCGGCGACCGGCTTCTCGCGGTCCGTGACCGTGGGCAACGACGGCACCTATCGCTTCTCCGCGCTGCCGACCGGCACCTACACGGTCACCCTGCAGGGCGCCGATGGCAGCGCGGCTTCGGTACGCGAGGGGGTCAACGTCAACGTCGGCACCGGTACGTCGGTCAATTTCGCCGCCGCGGCAGGGAGCAGTGCGACGACGCTGGACGCGGTCCAGGTGGTCGGCGTCCGGGCCGTCAATCCCATCGACGTGTCTTCGGTCGAGTCCACCTCGATCCTGACCTCCGAGCAGATCGCCAAGATCCCGGTCGCGCGCGACACGACCTCAATTGCCCTCTTGGCGCCCGGTACGGTCCGCGGCGACGCGGCATTCGGCAACCTGGCCTCCTTCGGTGGCTCGTCGGTCGCAGAGAACCAGTACTACGTCAACGGCTTCAACATCACCAACTCGTTCCGCGGCCTCAACTTCTCCAAGATCCCGTTCGAGGCGGTCGCCGAGCAGCAGATCAAGACCGGCGGTTACGGCGCCGAATTTGGCCGTTCGACCGGCGGCGTAGTCAACCAGATCACCAAGCGCGGCACGAATGAATTCCACGCGGGCGGCAACGTCTTTTATTCGCCGGACTCGCTGGAATCCGAGACCGTGGACTACTACTACGCCAACCCGCTCGATCCGGCCGCGGATGGCACCCTTGCGCAAGACAACTCCAACGTCTCCAAGGAGCAGTGGGTCACTTCCGCCTGGGCCAGCGGCGCCTTGATCCAGGACAAGCTCTTCGCCTACGGCTTGGTTTCCTATGGCCGATCCGAGAACTCGACTGCCGCCACTGTGTTCGGCGACAACCCGAGCGACGAGGAGATCCGGAACCCGACCTGGCTGTTGAAGATGGACTGGAACATCAACGACAGCAACAAGCTCGAGTTCACGGCGTTCAGCGACACCCAGAAGTTCGAGACCGCATACAACAATCCCGATACCGGCGACCTGATCGGCACCGGTTACGTCGAGAACGGCGGCGACAACTACATCGGCAAGTACACCGGCTATCTGACCGACAACTTCACCCTGTCGGCCTTGTACGGCCATGGCGAGTTCTCGCGATCGACGCACCTGAAAACCGCGGACGGCACCCTCGTGGAATACGGCGGGGACCTGAACACCCCTGCCACCGGCTGTCCGCGCGTTACCGATGTCCGGCCCCTCTACAGGCAGGAACTGACCGGTGGCGCGTACGGCTCGCTGTGCAACATCACCAACGGCGCGATCGATCGCCGTGACTCTGGCGACACGCGCGACCAGTTCCGCGTCGATGCGGAATGGTCCCTCGGCGACCACCTGATCCGTTTCGGCTACGACGGCGACGAGTACGAGTCGGTAGCCGGCACCTCGATCGAAGGCGGCCGCCTGTGGCGCTACTCGACCAACAACGGCCCCGACGGCAATCCCGACACGGGCGACGAGTTCGACATCGTGCGTGAGCAGATCACGAACCAGGGCTCCACTGTCAAGGTCAAGCAGCACGCGTACTACGTCGAGGACAGCTGGAGCATCACCGACAACTTCCTCGCCTACCTCGGCGCGCGCTGGGACACGTTCGAAAACTTCAATGGCCAGGGCCAGGCCTACGTGAAGATCGACAACCAGTTCGGCCCGCGCCTGGGCTTCTCCTGGGACGTCAACGGTGATTCGACCTTCAAGATCTACGGCAACGCCGGTCGTTACGCCCTGCCGCTGACGCCCAGCGTCGCGGTTCGTGGCGCGAGCGCCTCGCTGTACACCCGCCAGAACTTCACGTTCACCGGCGTCGACCCCGTCACCGGCGCACCGATCGGGATCGTTCCGATCAACGACCTGACCTACATCAACGGCGAGTTCGGCGAGCCCAAGAATCCGGCCACCATCGCCGCGACCAACCTCGATCCGATGTACCAGGACGAGTTCATCCTGGGCTTCCAGGCCCAGGTGACCGACCACCAGGCCATCGGCGCGCGCGGCATCTTCCGCAAGCTCAAGGCCGCCATCGACGACAACTGCGACTACACGCCCATCTACAACCAAGCCATCGCCGATGGTTTCGACCCGGTCCTCCCGAACGCGGGCTTTCCGTACTGCCGCATGTTCAATCCCGGCAAGGACGCCGTCTTCCTGACCGACATCGAGGGCGACGGCACGCTGACCGAGTACACCATCGATTCGGACCTGCTGTCGCCGGAAGCCAAGCGCACCTACAAGGCGCTGGAACTGTTCTGGGACGGCAGCTGGGACAAGTTCTTCTTCCAGGCCTCGTGGACCATCGCCTGGAACAAGGGCAACACCGAAGGCGGCGTGAAGTCCGACATCGGCCAGGCCGACACCAGCGTGACGCAGGACTTCGACTACAAGGAACTGATGGTCGATTCCTACGGCTACCTGCCCAACGACCGCCGCCACGCGCTGAAGGTGTTCGGCAACTACGAGTTCACCGACGAGTGGTCGATGGGCGCCAACCTGCTGGTGCAGTCCGGCCGCCCGAAGAACTGCCTGGGCGTGTTCTACCCGTACAACGGCGGCATCCACCCCTACGGTTCGTCGTTCTTCCGTTGCGGCACGACCGAGGCCGGTGGCGTGGATGGCCCGGCGGTGGCGACCCCTCGCGGCAAGGCGGGCCGGCTTCCCTGGACCAACTCCCTGGACCTGAACATCGCCTACCGTCCGAACTGGGCGGAGGGCCTGCAGTTCAAGGTGGACGTCTTCAACGTGTTCGACAACCAGAAGGTCACGGCGGTCTCCGACGTGGCCGAAGACGGCTCGACCGGCAATCCGCTGGCCACCTACGGGCTGGCCCGCAGCACGCAGGCGCCGCGCAGCGTGAGGTTCATGGTGCAGTACGACTTCTGATCGACCGCAAGGCAAGAAGAAAGCGTCTCTCTCCTGGCCGGCCACCGCAAGGTGGCCGGCTTTTTGATGGGCGCCCGCCAGCGCCGGCCACTGGGTATCCTTGCCCTTGATCCACGAGCGAACACCGATGCAGCAACAAATGGACGACCACTGGAAGCGGGGCCAGCAGTTCGAGGCCGCGCGCGACCTCGCTGCGGCCCGCGCCGAGTACGAGACCCTGCTCGCGCTGGACGGCCGCCACATCCCGGCGCGCCTGCGGCTGTCGCGCTTCGAGCAGATGCAAGGCCGCTACCGGCGCGCGCGCCAGCACGCGCTGCAGGCCGCCGACGCGATCCGAGGCGGCGCGGGCACGCGTCTGCTTTCGCACGTGACGCTGCGGTTGCTGGAGTTCGCCGAGGACATCGAGGTCGCCACGCTCGTGCTGTCGGTGGACTGGGAAGACCCGCACGTGCTCGCGCAGTCGCCGATGCTGGCCCAGCACCTGTGGCTGGCAGGGCGGTACGAGGACGCGCTGCGGTTCCTGGACGCGGTGTCATCGCGCCTGCCGCCGCAGCCGCTGCTGCTGTTCACGCGCGCCAACGTGCTGCGCTACCTCGGGCACATGGACGAGGCCGCGGCCCTGTACGAACAATGCCTCGCGCTGCGGCCGGGATTCGCCGACGCGCA
Organism: Luteimonas sp.; assembly: GCA_035539095.1. Lineage (GTDB taxonomy): Bacteria > Pseudomonadota > Gammaproteobacteria > Xanthomonadales > Xanthomonadaceae > Luteimonas. The sequence continues at coordinate 257,205 of DATLJE010000007.1, read as the reverse complement.
TTGGGCGGTCGCCACGCACCGTCGCGCGATGCCTCCGGACGCGCGGCTGCAGCGCCTGCGCGAAGCGCTCGACGGCCATCCAGGCGAGGATACCGACCAGGCGCAACTGCGATACGCCATGTTCCGCGAGCTGGACGCCGCCGGCGACACCGCCGGCGCCTGGGACGCCCTTTCCCGCGGCGCCCGGACCCTGCACGCGCACGCGCGCCATGACGCGGCGTCCGAGACCGCGCGGCTGGAAGCGCTGATGCGCGAGAATGGCCCATCGCTGCCGCAGGGGGCCGCAGGGCGAAGTTCTTCGCAGCCGACGCCGGTCTTCATTGTCGGCCTGCCACGCACCGGCACCACGCTACTCGACCGCATCCTCGGCAACCACGGCTGGGTCACCTCCGCGGGCGAGCGCAACGACTTCGCCGCGGCCGTGAGCGAGGTCGGCGACCGCTTCTTCTCCAACCTCGCCGACGAGCCCGATCCCGCCACGCTGGCCGGCCTGGACCATCGCGCGGTCGGCCACCTGTACGTGCAGCGGCTGGCCCGGCACGCCTCGGCCACCGCGGTGGCGATCGACAAGAACCCGCGCAACCTCTTCAACCTGCCGCTGATCCTGCGCGCGCTGCCGCAGGCCAAGGTGCTGGTGCTCGAGCGCGATCCGATGGACAGCGCGTTCTCCAACTTCAAGGAGCCCTTCCAGGGCGGCGCCTACGGCTACAGCCACGATTTCGACGCGCTGGCCGCGCACGTCGCCGTCGCGCGGCGCTGGATGCGGCACTGGGCGCGCGTCGCACCCGACGCCGTGCGCATCGTGCGCTACGAATCGCTGGTGGGGGACACCGAGGCCACCGTGGCCGGGCTGCTCGAATTCCTCGGCCTGCCGCACGCGCCCGGGCTCGCGGACATCACCCGCAACGATGCGCCGGTGGCCACCGCCAGCAGCGCCCAGGTGCGCGAGCCGATCCACGGCCGCGGCATTGGCGCGTGGCGCCGCTACGCTTCGCAGCTCGAGCCGCTGCGCGCGGCGTTGGAGCGCGCCGACGCATGACCGGCACGGGCACCGACGCGCATGCGGCCCTGCTCGCGCGCGCCGAAGCGCAGGCCGCGCGGCGCGAGCTGCCGCAGGCCATCGCCTCGTACGAGGCGGCGCTGCGGATGCGACCCGGCGATCCGGACGTCCTGGTGCAACTGTCCTACCTGCACTCGCTGTCCGGGCACTACCGCGCCGGACGCGAGCACGCGCGGCAGGCGGCCGCCTGCGATCCGATTCCGCCACGGGTGCTGGCCGAGCTGCTGCCGCGGCTGCGCACCTTCAACGCCGTGCCGGAACTGATCGAATGCACGCGGCGCCTGCGTCCGCTCTCGCGCGTGCCGATCCCGTTGCTGGTCGCGGTGGCGGCGCAGCTGAGCTACCTCAACCTGTCCAACCAGGCGATCGGGTTCCTCGACGAGGCGCGGCGCGGCGACCCCGACTATCCCGCCACGCTGCTGGCCCGCGCGCAGGTGCTCATCTACCTGGGCCGCTTCGACGAGGCGGGCGCGGACATCGCGCGCGCGCTACGCCGCGCGCCGGAGATCGCGCATGCGTACTGGCTGCGCTCCCAGTTCGCCGCTCGGTCGCCATCGGCAGCCAGCGCCGATGCGATCCGCGCCCAGCTGGCACGGCCCGGCAGGACGCCCGCGGACATCGCCCTGCTCGGCTTCGCGCTGCACGCGGAGCTGGACGCGCTCGGCGACCACGCGGGGGCCTGGGATGCGCTGGCGCTCGGCTGCCGGGCCAAGCGCTCGACCCTGCGCCACGCGCCCGCGGAGTCGGTGGCGCTGGTGGACGCGCTCTGCAACTGGAGCACGGAAGCGGCGCCGCCGCCCGGACCGCAGGCCCCGGGCAGCGTGCCGGTTTTCATCGTCGGCATGCACCGTTCCGGCACCACGCTGCTCGAGCAGCTGCTGGACGGCTCGCCGCAGGTGCACGCCACCGGCGAGCTGTACGACTTCACCAGCGCGATGCGCAACGCCACCGACCACCACTGCCGCGGCGTCATCGACGCCACCATCGTCGAGCGCGCGCGGGGGCTGGACTTCGCCGCGGTCGGCCGCGACTACCTCGCCGGGGTGGCGTGGCGGCTGCGGGGCGAGGCGTTCTTCACCGACAAGCTGCCGTCCAACTTCCTCAACCTCGGCTTCATCTGCCGGGCGCTGCCGCAGGCGCGGATCCTGCACATGGTGCGCGACCCGGTGGAGACGTGCTTCTCCAACCTGCGCGAGCTGTTCTCCGACGCCAATGCCTATTCGTACGACCAGCTCGAGCTGGCCGGCCACTACCGGCAGTACCGGCGGCTGATGGCGCACTGGCAGCAGGCCTGGCCGGGCCGCATCCTCGACGTCGACTACGCCAGGCTGGTGCGCGAGCCCGAGGCGGTGATGCGCCAGGTGGCGGCGTTCTGCGGCCTGCCCTTCGATCCGGCGATGCTGGCGCACCGCGCGCGCGCGCGCGGCGTGGCGACCGCCAGCGCGGTGCAGGTCCGCGGCGAGGTGTCCGCGCGCGAGCGGCCGAAGTGGGAACCGTACCGCGCGTACCTGCGGCCGCTGATCGGGGCGTTGGCGGGCTAAGCGACACCGGACGATGGGGGTCGTGGATCCCTGTCCATGGCCCTCCAGACCCCGTCGATGAGGTTCCAGGCCTCGTGCATGGCCTTCGGGACTCCATCGATGGGGTTGCGAACCCCGTGCATGGGCTTCCGGACCCCATCGATGGGGTTGCGGACCCCGTGCATGGGCTTCCGGATCCCATCGATGGGGTTGCGGACCCCGTGCATGGACTTCGGGACTCCATCGATGGGGGTTGCGGACCCCGTGCATGGCCTTCGGGACCTCATCGATGTCCGCGAAGACGATGCGCGCGCCCGTCCGTCGCCCGTCACTTGCCGTGCACGCGCGGCCGGCGCACCTTGGGGTTGCAGTCGGGACGGGTGCCGGATGGCGGTCGTCGACCCCGTGCGTGCCGCCCGTGCGTTGTGGAACGTGCTTCGCAACCTGTGGAGGTGGGTCATGGTGCTGCAACACGCTCATCCGTTTTCCGATGTTTCCTTCCCGAAGCTCGACTTCGCCCGCATCGCCGCCGGCGCCGGGGCGATCGCGCTCAACGTGGCGGTGCTCCTGCTGCTGCTGATCCCGGCGGGCCTGCCGGACGTGGCGGCGCCGGTCGACCGCGGCATGATGGTGATCCCGATCATCGAGCGGGTGGTGCCGCCGACACCGCCGGTGGTGCCGGTGACGACGCCCACCCCGCCGACCGTGCCCGTGCACCGGGTGCCGATGCGCACCGAGGTCGCACCGCCGGTGGTCGACCAGGTCGTGGTCGAGGACGGCGTGCTGCCGGCCGAGGAGACCACCACGACGCCCGTGGACACCGGCCCGGCCGACATCGCGCCGCCGGCGCTCCCGATCGCCGGCATGCGGCTGGAATACGCGAAGGCGCCGCCGCCGCCCTACCCGCGCGATGCGCTGCGCGCCGGGCTGCAGGGCACGGTGCTGCTGCAGGTGCTGGTGGACGTCGACGGCCGCCCGCTGCGGGTGGAGATCCAGAAGAGCAGCGGCCACCACGAGCTCGACGACGCCGCGCGCAAGTTCGTGCTCAGGCACTGGACTTTCCGCCCGGCCACCGTCGATGGCCGCCCGGTGCAGGCCGTGGGGATCGTGCCGATCGCCTACGACCTGGGCTGAGATGGCCGGCGCGTAGACGGCGACCTGTCGCCACGAAACGACGAAGCCCGCGCAAGCGGGCTTCGTTTTTCCAATTCTGGTTGGGAGATCGCTGCGTCACGAGCGGCTGCGTCGTGTGCCTCTTTCGAGCTGCTTCGGCTCAATCCGCGAGGAGTCGCCGGCTGGGGGATCGCTCTTCCGTCGGCAGGGCATCCTGCCCTGACGACGGCGCCGGCCATCCATGGCCGGCTTGACGCGACCCCCCGGCCGCCGCCTCTCTCCCGGCCTTGCATCGCTTCGGTTACAAGGAGCGTTTCCTCTCTTGAGACACGCTCGGCGTTCGGCCGCATAAGAAGGCTGGCGTAGGTCGGACCTACGCGCCCGACGCTGCGCATGCCAAATCGAAAATCACGATCAAGCGTGCGCACTAACATCAAAACCAGAAGGGCACTGCGTACGTCGATGCAAAGCGCTCACTGCGGATGCCCTCGATGGCAACGCCGCCCCTTTGAGTTCGCATTCAAGGCCATCGCACCAGCGTCCAACTTGCGCGGTGGTTCAACGAAAAAGCGGCAACCAGAATCCCGCTTTCCCGGCAAGCCTGCGATCGGAGCCCCGTCAGTTCACAACGTGGCATGCGATCGAACATCCCCTGCGGCGGGAATCCGTCTCCCGGGCTCACGCCCGATGGTAGGGATGATTCGCCAGCAGCGCCGCCGCGCGGTACAGCTGCTCGGCCAGCACCAGCCGCACCAGCATGTGCGGCAGGGTCAGCGGGCCGAGCGACCACTGCTCGTCGGCGCGCGCGACCACCTCGGCGGCGTGGCCCTCGGGGCCGCCGACCAGGAAGGCGAGGTCGCGGCCCTGGCCGCGCCAGTGCTCGAGCCGCGCCGCGAGCTGCTCGGAGGAATGCTGGCGGCCGCGGCCGTCGAGCACGACGACGTGGGTGTTCTTCGGCAGCGCGGCGAGCACGCGCGTGCCTTCGTCCTGGGTGGCGCGCGCGGCGTCGCGGTGCTTGCCGCGCAGGCCGGGCTCGATCTCGACCAGCTCCAGCGGCAGCCAGTGCGAGAGGCGCTTGGCGTACTCGGCGTAGCCTTCGGCGACCCAGCGCGGGGCGCGTTCGCCGACGGCGACGAGGCGGGCTTTCAAGGCCGCGCCACTTCGATCGTGCCGGTGCGGAAGCCCGCCCGGACATCCACGACGTCATTCGCGCGAACGCGGGAACCCGGTGACTCGCGCCGTGCGACGGCAACGGAACGCAGCAACGTCGCTGGCAATCCGCTATCGCGGCAACGACGGATCAGGCAGGTGCGCGTGGCCGTCGACGGACCCATGCCCGCCTCAGCGCAGCGGGCCGGCTTCCGCTTCCAGAGCTTCCTCGTGCTCGTGCGGCGGCTGGTCGCCGACGGTCCACAGGCGCTCGAGCGCGTAGAACTCGCGCACCCGCGGCAGCATCACGTGGACGACGACGTCGCCCAGGTCGACCAGCACCCACTCGGCCTCGCGCTCGCCTTCCACGCCGAGCGGCTGGCAGTCGAGCTTCTTGGCGAAGCGCACGACTTCGTCCGCGATCGCCTTGACGTGCCGGGTGGAGGTGCCCGAGGCGATCACCATGAAATCGCAGACGCTGGTCTTGCCGCGGACGTCGATCTCGACGACGTCGTTGGCCTTGAGCTCGGCGACGGCGTCCCTGACGGACTTGAGCAGGACGTCGGCCGGCGGCGGGGGGTTGGGGAGGCGGGTCTTGATGACTTGGGCAGTGCTGGTCAAGGGAAACGTGGCTCCGGGGTGGTGCTTGGATTATAGGGGAGCGGGCGTATCCGCCCCTTCATCGCCGCCGCTATTCAGGTACAGACCGTGCCGGCCGATGTAGGCGGCGACCGCGGGCGGGACCTGGTCGCGCCACGGCAGGCCGTCTGCGATGCGCTCGCGGATCGCGGTGGCCGACTCCCCATGCAGCGGCTGGCGCAGGCGCAGCACGCACCCGGCCGGCGAGCGCAGCAGCGCCTCCGGGGCTTCGCGCCAGCGTCCGGCCAGCGCCTCGTGCAGTTCCGCGGGCAGGCCGTGGTCGAGCGGGCTGCCCTGCCGGTCGGCGACGACGAAGTGGGCGAGCTCGAACAGGCCGCGCCACGCGTGCCAGCTCGGCAGGATCGCGAAGCTGTCGGCGCCGACCAGCAGCGCGATCGGCGCGTCCTGGCCGAATTCCGCGCGCAGCGCGCGCAGGGTGTCGATGCTGTAGCTGGGGCCGGCGCGGTCGAGCTCGCGGCGGTCGACGCACAGGCCGGGCTCGCCGGCGATCGCGAGTTCCAGCATTTCCGCGCGCTGCGCGGCGCTCGCGCCGGGCGGCGCGCGGTGCGGCGGGTCGGCGGCCGGCATCAGGCGGATCGTGGTCGCCAGCGCGTCGCGCGCGGCGCGGGCGATCGCGAGGTGGCCGTCGTGGACGGGATCGAAGGTGCCGCCGTAGAACACCAGCAGGCGCGCAGGCGCGTCGTCGCTGGCGCCGGGGCCGCTCATGCCAGCAGCGGCCGCGCCTTCGACTCGGCGACCACCAGCAGCAGCCGCTCGAGCACCTGCCAGGCGTCGCCCGGCGCGCGGCCCTTGGCGATGCGGTCGATGCGGCCGGCCTCGGCGACGAAGCGCTCCCACTGCGGCGCGGCGTGGCGCGCCAGCGCGCGCCGGTAGGTCGCCTGCTTGGAATCCCACACCCGCCTCGCCTTGAACTCGGCGGCGAGGTTGCCGCCGCGCGCCTGCACCCGTGCGAGCCCGGCGACCAGCAGCAGCTCCTTGACCACCATGCCCATCAGCGCCGGCACCGCCTCGCCCTCGGCGCGCAGGCCAGCGAGCATGCGCGCGGCGCGCGCGCCCTGCCCGTTCAACGCCGCGTCGACGAGCCGGAACACGTCGAAACGCGCAGCGTCGGCGACCAGCGATTCCATCCGCGCCGCGTCGAGCCGCTCGCCGTCGGCCAGCAGCGCGAGCTTGTCGATCTCCTGCGCCGCGGCGAGCAGGTTGCCCTCGACCAGGTCGACCAGCCGCTGCACGGCCTCGCGGTCGGCCTGCACGCCGCGCTTGCGCAGCCGCGTTTCCAGCCAGCCCGCCATCTGGTCCGGGCGCACTGCCCAAGCCACGACCACATGGCCGGCCTTGGCGATCGCCTCGCTCCACTTGCCGCCGTGCTGGCGGCTCCAGTCGCCGCCGGTGACCAGCAGCACGGTGTCGCCCGGCGGGCGGCTGCAGTAGTCGACGATGAGCTCGGCGCCCTCCTTGCCCGGCTTGGCCGTGGGCAGGCGCAGCTCGATCAGGCGCTGGCTGGAGAACAGGCTGGGGGCGTCGAACGTCGCCGCCAGGCCGGCCCAGTCGACGTCGCGGCCTTCGGCCTCGAACACCTCGCGCTCGCCGTAGCCCTGCGAGCGCGCGTGCGTGCGCACCGCGTCGGCGGCCTCGAGCACGAGCAACGGCTCCGGGCCGGCGACCAGGTAGACCGGGCGAAGCGGCTCGCCGGCGAGCTGCGCGGCGAGGCGGTCCGGGGTCAGTTCCATGGCGGGCTCCCGCGCTGCGCCACGGCGCTCAGGGCGTGGTGGCGGGTTCCGCTGCCGGCGCCGGCGCGTCGGCCTCGTCCGCCGGCGCGGGCGCGGGCGCGGCGGGCATGGCCGGCGCGGCGTCGGCCGATGCCGGCGCGGGCGGCATCACCGGCTCGCCGACCGGGCGCGGGGCGCGCGCCGCGGCGTCGATCCGGCGCAGGATCGACGCGGTCATTTCCTTCTGCATCTCGCGCGCCAGCACCTCGCGCTCGCCCTCGGTGCCGGTCGAGCGCGTCGGCACCGAGATGTAGTCGCGCGCCAGTTCCACCGTCTGCTCCGGCACCACGTTGGTGCCGTCGGCCTTGTCGAGGCTGAACATCACTGCGTAGCGCAGCGTGTACTCCTGCGCGCGGCCGAACTGGTCGATGCTGATCGGGATCGAGCCCCACTTCTCCAGGCGGATGCGCAGCGTGGCCACGCCTTCGGTCGCGCCTTCGGGCGCCGGCGTCGCGCCGGCGTTCTCCAGCGCGATCGCCAGCGAGTTGGCCAGCGGGCTGTACGGGTCGCGCGCCACCACGCGCACCGGGCCGAGGTCCGGCGGCAGGCTCAGCGCGCTGCGCAGGTGGAAGCCGCAGGCGGCCAGGCCCAGCGCGAGGGCGAGGATCACGATCAGTCGGGTCATGCGCGCAAGTCTGGACGAGGGCGGAGGGGTGGGCAAGCGCGGCCGCGGCCGCGTTCAGGCAACCACGATGTTGACGATCTTGCCCGGCACCACGATGACCTTGCGCACCTGGCCTTCGCCGATGAACTTCGCCGCGTTCGGCTCGGCCAGCGCGGCGGCCTCGATCGCCTCGCGCGGATAGTCGGGCGCGACCTCGATGGTGCCGCGCAGCTTGCCGTTGACCTGCACCGCCAGCGTGACCGCGTCGCGCACCAGCGCGGCCGGGTCGGGTCGCGGGAACGACACGTCCTCCAGCAGCTGCTCCCCGTGCCCCAGCACCTGCCACAGCGCGTGGCACACGTGCGGGGTGACCGGGTCGAGCAGCAGCACCATCGCCTCCAGCGTTTCATGGCGCACCGCGCGGCCCTGTCCGGACATGTCGTCGAACTTCGCCACGTGGTTGAGCAGCTCCATCAGCGCCGCGATCGCGGTGTTGAAGCTGTGGCGGCGGCCGTAGTCGTCGCCGACCTTCTGGATGGTCTCGTGCAGCTGGCGCCGCAGGGTCTTCTGCGCCGGCGTGAGCACGGCCGGGTCCACGACCGGGTGATCGGGCTGCGATGCGTGGGTGGCGACCTCGCGCCAGAAACGGCGCAGGAAGCGCGCCATGCCCTCGACGCCGGCCTCGTTCCATTCCAGCGACATCGTCGGCGGCGAGGCGAACATCGAGAACAGGCGCACGGTGTCGGCGCCGTAGCGCTCGACCATCGCCTGCGGGTCGACGCCGTTGTTCTTCGACTTCGACATCTTCTCGATGCCGCCGATCGACACCGGCGCGCCGTCGGCCTTGAGCGTGGCGCCGGCGACGTGGCCGCGCTCGTCGCGCCTGACGTCGACGTCGGCGGGGTTGATCCAGGTGCGGCGGCCATCTGCGGCCTCGCGGTAGTAGGTCTCGGCCACCACCATGCCCTGCGTCAGCAGGTTGATCGCCGGCTCGTCGCCCGGCACCAGCCCTTCGTCGCGCAGCAGGCGGTGGTAGAAACGGAAATACAGCAGGTGCAGGATCGCGTGCTCGATGCCGCCGATGTACTGGTCCACCGGCAGCCAGTACTTGGCGCGCGCGTCGACCATGTCGGCCGCGCCCGGCGAGGTGTAGCGCGCGTAGTACCAGCTCGACTCCATGAAGGTGTCGAAGGTGTCGGTCTCGCGCTCGGCCGGGCCGCCACACTGCGGGCAGGCCGCCCTGCGCCAATCCGGGTCGGACTTGATCGGCGAATGCACGACGCCGGGACGCGAGAACGCGTCGGCGACGTCCTCCGGCAGCACCACCGGCAGCTGCTCCTCGGGCACCGGCACGGCGCCGCACGTTTCGCAGTACACCACCGGGATCGGGCAGCCCCAGTAGCGCTGGCGGCTCACGCCCCAGTCGCGCAGGCGGTAGTTGACCTTGCGCGCGCCGCGGCCCTCGGCCTCGAAGCGCCTGGCCAGCGCGTCGAACACGGCGTCGAAGTCCATGCCGCTGTACTCGCCGGAGTTCACCAGCGTGCCGCGGCCGGTGTACGCGCCTTGCTGCAGGATCCCGTCCAGGTACTCGCGCACCATCGACACCGCGGCCGCGGTGTCGAAGGCGTCGACCGTGGCGCCCGACAGCGCGGCCTGGAACGGGTCGGCGTCGACGGCGACGTCGTGGCCGATCTCGCGCAGCGCATCGCGCACGCCGTCGGGCACGATCACCGGCCGCACCGGCAGCCCGTAGGCCTTGGCGAACTCCCAGTCGCGCTGGTCGTGCGCCGGCACCGCCATCACCGCGCCGGTGCCGTAGCTCATCAGCACGAAGTTGGCGACGTAGACCGGGACGTCCTCGCCGGTGACCGGGTGGATCGCCCACTGCCCGGTCGCCATGCCGCGCTTTTCCTGCGCCTCGATCTCGGCCTCGGAGACGCCACCGCGGCGCAGCTCGGCCAGGAACGCGGCGAGCTCGGCATTGTCGCGCGCGGCCTTCAGCGCCAGCGGATGCTCGCCGGCGATGCTGATGAAGGTCGCGCCCATCAGCGTGTCCGGGCGCGTGGTGAACACCGTCAGCGGCGCGTCCTCGCCGTCGACGCGGAACTGGATCTCCAGGCCCTCGCTGCGCCCGATCCAGTTGCGCTGCATGGTCTTGACCGAGTCCGGCCAGCCGTCCAGCGCGTCCAATCCGTCGAGCAGCTCCTGCGCGTAGTCGGTGATCTTGAGGAACCACTGCGGGATCTCGCGCTTCTCGACCAGCGCGCCGGTGCGCCAGCCGCGGCCATCGATCACCTGCTCGTTGGCCAGCACGGTCTGGTCGACCGGGTCCCAGTTCACCACCGAGTTGCGGCGGTAGGCCAGGCCCTTCTTCAGCAGGCGCACGAACATGCGCTGCTCGTGCACGTAGTAGTCCGGCCGGCAGGTGGCGAACTCGCGCGACCAGTCGATCGCGTAGCCCATCGTCTTGAGCTGCGCGCGCATGTGGTCGATGTTGGCGTAGGTCCACTTCGCCGGCGCGGTGGCGTTCTTGATCGCGGCGTTCTCGGCCGGCAGGCCGAAGGCGTCCCAGCCCATCGGCTGCAGCACGTTCTTGCCGGTCATGCGCTGGTAGCGGCTGATGACGTCGCCGATGGTGTAGTTGCGCACGTGGCCCACGTGCAGCGCGCCCGAGGGGTAAGGCAGCATCGACAGGCAGAAGTACTTGGGCTTCGACGCGTCCTCGGTCACCTCGAAGGCCCGGGTCTCGTCCCAGTAGCGCTGGGCGGCGGATTCGACGGTTTTGGGATCGTAGGCGGACGGTTCGGCGGACACGGCGGGGGCGTTTTCGGGGCGGCCAGCAAGCCTACCGCAGTGCACAAATCGCCGCCATCGGCGCCCGCCCGCCGCGGGCCGTAAGATGCCGCAAACCCGAGGGGACCCCGATGAACCGACTCGCGACCGCCGTCCTGCTGGCGCTGGCCAGCCTTCCGTCCGCCATCGCCACCGCCCAGGAGGCCGCGCCCGCCGCGCCGGCGCCGGCCGTGCGCGTGGTCCACTGCGGCCAGCTCTTCGACGCCCCCGCCGGCCGCATGCGCGGGGAAACCAGCATCGTCGTGCGCGGCGAGCGGATCGAGTCGGTCCAGGCCGGCGCCATCGCCGCGCCCGCGGGCACCACCGTCGTCGAGCTGGGCAATGCCACCTGCCTGCCCGGCCTGATCGACGCCCACACCCACCTGACCTCCGAAACCAGCCCGACCGGCTTCACCGACCAGTTCCGCTGGAACATCGCCGACTACGCCGTGCGCTCCACCGTGTACGCGCGGCGCACGCTGCAGGCCGGCTTCACCACCGTCCGCAACCTCGGCGACAGCGCCAACGAGTCGGTCGCGCTGCGCAACGCGATCAACGCCGGCGTGCTGCCGGGCCCGCGCATCTTCACCGCCGGCATGGCGATCGGCTCCACCGGCGGCCACGCCGACGGCACCGACGGCTACCGCAAGGACCTGGCCGGCGACCCCGGCCCGAAGGACGGGATCATCAACGGCCCCGAGGACGCGTGGAAGGCGGTGCGCCAACACTACAAGGACGGCGTCGACGCGATCAAGATCATGCCCTCCGGCGGCGTGCTCGACGAAAGCGCCAGCGCCGACAACCCGCAGATGACCCAGGACGAGATCGCCGCGGTGGTCGCCGCCGCGCACGACTACGGCTACACCGTCGCGGCGCACGCGCACGGCGCCGAGGGCATCCGCCGCGCGGTGGCGGCGGGCGTCGACTCGATCGAGCACGGCACCTTCATGGACGACGCCGACATGCAGCTGATGAAGCAGCACGGCACCTGGTACGTGCCGACGATCATCGCCGGCAAGTACGTCGAGGAGAAGGCGTCGGTGCCCGGCTACTACCCGCCGCAGGTGGCGGCCAAGGCGCGCCAGGTCGGGCCGATCATCCAGAAGACCGCCGGCCGCGCCTACAAGGCCGGGGTGAAGATCGCCTTCGGCACCGACGCGGCGGTGTATCCGCACGGGCAGAACGCGAAGGAGTTCGCCTACATGGTCGACGCCGGCATGCCGCCGGCCTACGCGCTGCAGGCCGCGACCACCCATGCCGCCGAGCTGCTGAAGAAGTCGAAGGACCTGGGCAGCATCGAGCCGGGCAAGTACGCCGACATCGTCGCCGTGCCTGGCAACCCGCTCGAGGACATCACGCTGATGCAGAAGGTCGGCTTCGTGATGAAGGCCGGCCAGGTCTACCGCGAGGACGGCCGCGAAGTGGCGCCATGAACCCGGAATGGCTCGGCGCCGCGGCCGCCACCCTGACCACGCTGTCGTTCGTGCCGCAGGCGGTGAAGACCATCCGCACGCGCGAGACCCACGGCATCTCGCTGCTGATGTACGTGGCGTTCACCATCGGCGTCGCGCTGTGGTTCTGCTACGGCGTGGCGCTGGGATCGTGGCCGATGATCGCGTCCAACGCGATCACCTTCGTGCTGGCGTCGGTGATCCTGGCGCTCAAGCTGCGGCACGGGTGAGGCGATGCCGGACGTCGATGCGCCGGAATGGTCGGTGTCGCGCTGGTTCAACGCCGGCGCGGACGGCGGGCCTTCGCTGCGATCGCTGCGCGGGCGGGTGGTGTTCCTGCATGCCTTCCAGATGCTCTGCCCGGCCTGCGTGCAGCACGCGGTGCCGCAGAGCCTGAAGGTCGCGGCCGCGTTCGCCGACACCGACCTGGCGGTGGTGGGGTTGCACACGGTGTTCGAACACCACCACGCGATGGGACCGGAGGCGCTGGCGGTATACCTGCACGAGAACCGCATCGGCTACCCGGTGGGCGTCGACGCGCATCGCGGCGACGACCCCGCCGCACACCCGCTGCCGTTGACGATGCAGGCCTACGCGATGCAGGGCACGCCGACGCTGTGCTTGGTCGACCGCCGCGGCCGCCTGCGGCTGCAGCGCTTCGGCCTGCTCGACGACCTGCGCCTGGGCGCCCAGATCGCATCGCTGCTGGCCGAACCGTAGGTCGGGGCTACGCCCCCGACGCCTCGCCCGCTACACGTTCCCGCCCGAACGCCCCGCAACGCCCCGCCATCGTCCCTACCACCGCGACGCCCCCGGTTGCGCGCCCACCCACCCCCCCGCCGCCAGCACCCACGCCAGCCACGCCGCGAACGCCACCCGCTGCGCCAGCGCGGGCGCCAGCAGGTCCAGCGGCAGCAGCGCGAGCACGACGACCACCGCCGCGGCGATCGCGCACGCCGCCGCGAACGGCCGCCCCGCGCGCATGCCGCGCACGCCCGCCGCAAGCAGCGCGCCGGCCGGGACGAACGCCACCCACCACAGCATCCACGCCGTCGCATGCGCGCGGCTGGCGGTGGACTCGAGGTCGCGCGGATCCAATGCCAGCACGCCCTGCGCCGCGAACGCCAGCGCCGACAGCAGCGCCAGCCACGCGCCGATGCGCGCCGGCCACGCCGCGCCGTCGCCCACCGCCGCGCGCAACCGCCATGCGACGAACGCCGCCAGCAGCCCCGGCAGCGCGAAGCCGAACGCATCGAACGCCAGCGCATGCGGCACCCCGCGCGCGCCGAGCAGCCCGAGCGGGTGCGCGAGCTGCGAATAGCCTTCGAGCAGCGCGCCGCAGGCGAGCGTTGCGGCCACGCACGACAGCGTGGCCAGGACCGCGGCGATGCGGGTCGCGCCGCTCACGCGCCCGCCCCCACCGCGGCGCGCAGGGCGCGCGCCAGGTCGCCGCGCCGCTCCACCCGGATGTCGTCGAGGCCGAGCCAGGACGCCAGCGGGCGCAGCTCCGCGGCGAGCGCCTGCGCGGTGCCCGCCGGCGCGTCGGGCTCGGCGTGCGCGCCCTTCACCACCAGCACGCCCTGGGCGCGCGCGGCCTTGAGGTCGACCCGCGCGACCAGCCGGTCGCCGAGCAGGAACGGCAGCACGTAGTAGCCGTGCACGCGCCGATGGTCGGGCACGTAGATCTCGATCCGGTAGCTGAAGCCGAACAGCCGCTCGGTGCGCGCGCGCTCCCACACCACCGGGTCGAACGGGCTCAGCAGCGCGCGCGCCTCGACTCGCCGCGGCATCCGCGCATCGCGGTGCAGCCACGCCGGTCGCGACCAGCCCTCCACCTCCGCCGGCAGCAGTTCGCCCGACCCGGCCAGCGCCGCGATCGCGCGCCGGCTGTCGTCGAGCTGCATGCGGTAGTAGTCGCGCAGGCAGGCCTCGGTGGCGATGCCGTGCGAGCGCGCCGCGCGGCGCACGAGCTCCACGTGCGCATCGCGGTCCGCGGGCTGCGGCCGCGCCAGCACCTCGGGCGGGATCACGCGCTCGGGCAGGTCGTAGAGCCGCTCGAACGCGGCGTTGCGCCCGGACACCGCCAGCTCCCCGGCGAGGAACATGTATTCCAGCACCTGCTTGGTGCGCGACCAGTTCCAGCCCCAGTGGGTGCGCGTGCGCGGCAGGCCGTCGTCGAGGTCGCGCGAGGTCGACGCGCCGCGCTCGCGCACCTCCGCCAGCAGCGAGGCGACCAGCGCCGAATCGCCGCGCTCGCCGGTCCAGGCGTGCCCGCGCTCGCGGTAGTGGCGCATGCGGTGCTGCATGTGCGGCCACAGGTCGACCGGCATGAACGCGGCCACGTGCGCCCAGTACTCCACCATCCGCCGCGGTCGGCGCCCGGACGCACGCGCCAGCAGCGCGGTGTCGTAGGGACCCATGCGGCTGTACAGCGGCATGAAGTGCGCGCGCTGCAGCACGTTGACCGAATCGATCTGCAGCACGCCGGTGCGCGCGAGCGCGCGGTCGAGGCTGCGCATCGTCGGCGCGGCGTGGCGCGGGTCGAGGAAGCCCTGAGCGGCCAGCGCGATGCGCCGCGCCTGCGCCGCGGAAACGCGCACCGGCGCCGCGGCCGCGGCCTGCGCTGCCGGCGCCCGCCCGGCGTTCGTCCCGGCCCGTCGTGCCACCATCGTCTCTGCCCCGCGGTTGAATCCCGCAAGCCTGCCACAATGTGGTCGGCACGCTCACTGCACCACGTCCACAGGAACCCTGCATGTCCCCCACCGCCACGCCCAAGCCGCACGTCTTCGACGCCACCACCGCCACGTTCGAGGCGCAGGTGCTGCAGAAATCCCTGCAGAAGCCGGTGCTGGTCGACTTCTGGGCCGAGTGGTGCGGGCCCTGCAAGGCGCTCGGCCCGATCCTGGAGAAGCTGGCGGCCGAGTACCACGGCGCGTTCGAGCTGGCCAAGGTCGACACCGAGGCCGAGCCGCAGATCGCCGGCGCCTTCCAGATCCGCTCGATCCCGACCGTGTTCCTGGTCAGCGGCGGCCAGATCGTCGACGGTTTCCAGGGCGCGCTGCCGGAGGGCCAGCTGCGCGAGTTCCTGTCCCACCACGGCATCGTGCCGGCCGAGCCCGCGGCGGAGGCGCCCGGCGAGCCGGCGCCCGCCGCGCCGGTCGACCCGCACGCCGAAGTGATGCGCCTGCGCAAGGCGATCGAGGCCGAGCCCGACAAGGCCGAGCTGCGGCTCGACCTCGCGCTCGCGCTGCTGCAGACCGGCGGCGCGCACGAGGCCGAGCAGCTGCTCGACGCCCTGCCGGCCAATCTCGCCACCGACGATCGCGCGATCCGAGCCCGCGCCCGCCTGGGCTTCGCCGCGCTGCTCAAGGACGCGCCGGCGCCGGAAGTGCTGGAGGCCGCGATCGCCGCCGATGCCGGCGACCTGCGCGCGCGCCACCTGCTCGGCGTGCACCGCATCGTGTCCGGCGACGCCGAGGCGGGGCTGGAGCAGTTCCTCGAGATGCTGCGGCGCGACCGCGGCTTCGACGACGGCCTGCCGAAGAAGGCGCTGATCGACGCTTTCCGCGTGGTCGAGGACGAGGACCTGGTCGGCCGCTACCGCCGCAGGATGTCGTCGCTGCTGCTGGTGTGACCCCAAGGCCAGCGCCGATGTTTTCCCTGTCATCCCGAGCGCAGCGAGGGATCTGCCCGTCGCGAAAGGATCCCTCGCTGCGCTCGGGATGACATTCCTGCTGTTCGCGCCGAAGGACCGCCACCCGACCCATGGCCCGCAAAGTCTCCGCATCCACCCTGCGCCGCGTCCTCAACCTCTGGCCGCCGTTCCTGTTCGCCGGCATCCGCGTGCGCGAGCTGTCCGGGGACTACCGCCGCGCGCGGGTCGAGCTGCGCCAGCGCTGGTACAACCGCAACTTCGTCGGCACGCACTTCGGCGGCAGCCTGTTCGCGATGACCGATCCGTTCTGGATGATCATGACGATGCAGGCGCTGGGCGACGGCTACATCGTCTGGGACAAGGCCGCGCAGATCGAATTCACCAAGCCCGGCCGCGGCACCGTGTCCGCCGCGTTCCGGCTCGACGACGCCGTGCTCGACGGCATCCGCGCCGCCACGGCCGGCGGCGACAAATGCCTGCACTGGTTCGAGACCCCGGTCGTCGACGCCGCCGGCGACACCGTCGCGCTGGTGCGCAAGCAGGTCTACGTGCGCCGCAAGCCGCCGCGCGCGGCAGACGGTTGACTCAAGGCGCCGGCGCGGCCGGCGTTTCCGGCGCGGACGCCTTCACGGGCGCCTCCAGCGGTAACCGCCACCAGCCCCCGCGTCGCTGGTCGAACTGGCGGACTTCCACCGCGGCGCCGCCGTCGACGAAGCGCAGCTCGCGCGCATGGCTGCGCGTCGTCGCCCAGAACCGGCGCAGCGCGGCCGCGCGCGCCGCCGCCTCCCCGGCCCTTGCGTCGCGCAGCGATGCCACGCCGCGCAGCAGGTCGAGCCTGGCGCCGGCGTCCTGCGTGCGCCAGACGTAGCCGGCGTCAGCACCGTTGGAGATGTCGGCCAGCATGCAGCCCGAAAGATTCGCCAGGCATTCCATGCGCCAGTACGAGCGCTGCGGCGAAGGCGCCGGTGACACCTTGGCATCCGCCTCGAGCAGCCGCCTGGTGTGCCCGCTGCACGCCAGCGTGCGCGACTCGGCCGCCAGCGCCTCGGTGCGCGCCGGGTCATAGACGATCGAACCCAGGGCCCGGCCGATCCTGCCGACTGCCTTGGAATCGAGGATGCCGCGCATCACCTCGCTGCTGACCGCATGCTCCTTTCGCAGCGCGTCGCATACCGAAAGCTCTTCGACCGCTGGCGGCGCAAGCGCTGCTTCGCACGCCTGCGGCAATGCGTGGTCGGCCGGCAGTTCCGCCAGCATCTGCGCAAGCAACCTGCCGTAACCGTCGGTGGCCAGGCCGATGCCCTGCATCCGCAGGATCAGGGTGTCGCTGCGGGCGCCGAGCCGGCGCCAGGTCCCGACACCCTCGCAGGCCCGGGCGACGCCCGCGTCGATATCGCCCATCGCATAGGCCTGTGCGGCCTGCGTGATGCCCGTTCCAAGCAGGTTGTGCTCCAGCATCGGCACACTGAAGTCCGCCGGCCTGCGGTCGCGCAGGAAATCATCGCCGCGCAGCGCGGCGACACGCTCGAGCAGCCGCCGGTTGCGCGCCACCAGCGCGGCATAGGCCGCCGGATCGGCGCGCACCCGCTGCAGGCAGTCCTCGCGGATGCCGCAGAACAGGTCGGCGTCCGCCGCGGCCGGCTGCAGCTCCGCGTACCGGTCCGCGGCGACGCTGCGGTACGCCTGGAGCCGCGCCACGCTCTCCGGCATCTCCGCCACCAACGCCCGCAGCCTGGCCATGTCCTCGTCCGTGACCGCCTCCATGCGCGCGGCCGGCACGTCGTACCGCAGCAGCCACACGGCCGCGAATGCGTTGCGGCCCGCGGGCGCCGGGCGCGGCTGCAGCAACGCCATCGCCTCGCGCTGCGCGGGCGTGAGCGGCTGCATCCGTGACCACGTCCACAGTCCGGCGGCCAGCACCAGCAGCACGCACAGGCCCGACGCCAACCACTTCAGCAATCGCCGCATCACGCTCCCCCGTTCCCCGTCTTCGCGCCACTTTAACGAATCCAACCTCGTTCATCCGCGCCGCGCGCATTGCACTATGCTTGTCGCTGCCATGGGGGGATCCATGCACGACACGCTGTCTGACGAGAGCGGGAAGGGTTCGTTGCCGGAAATCGCCGGCTATGCGGTGCTGCGCGCGATCGGCCACGGCGGCATGTCGACGGTGTACCTCGGCCAGCAGGTCTCGCTGGCGCGCCAGGTCGCGATCAAGGTGATGCTGCCCGAGGCGCTGGCCGACGAGGTCAGCCGCCGCCGCTTCGAGAACGAGGCGCGCACCATCGCGCGGCTCGAGCATCCGCACATCGTCGGCATCTTCGACGTCGGCCGCACCCGCGACGGCCTGCCCTACTACTCGATGCCGCACCTCACGCGCGGCCACCTCGGCCAGCGCATCGGCGAGCACCCCGAAGGCATGGACCAGGCGCAGGTGCGCGAGGTGCTGCACGCGCTGCTGTCGGCGCTGGGCTACGCGCATGCGCGCGGCACCATCCATCGCGACGTCAAGGCCGAGAACGTCCTGTTCGACGAGGCCGAGCGCCCGCTGCTCGCCGACTTCGGCATCGCCCTGCGCCGCGGCTACGGCACCCGCGTGACCACCACCGGCATGGCCGTCGGCAGCACGGCCTACATGGCGCCGGAGCAGGCGCGCGGCGAGGAGGTCGACCATCGCGCCGACCTGTACTCGGTCGGCGTGCTGGCGTGGGAGATGCTCACCGGCAAGCTGCCCTACGAGGCCGGCGACGCGGTGTCGATGGCGATCATGCACGTGCGCGACCCGATCCCGCGCCTGCCGCCGCGGCTGCGCCACTGGCAGCGCTTCATCGACCATGCGCTGGCGAAGGGACCGCTGAAGCGCTTCCGCGACGCCGCGCACATGCAGGCCGCGCTCGATCGCGTGCCGCAGCGCAGCGGCACACACGAGATGCTGGCGCTCCCGGCGCTGCGCGAGAAGGCGGCCAGCGTGCGCAAGATGCCGGTGTGGGCGTGGCTGGGCGTGCTGCTGGTGGTGGCCGCCGGCATCGGCGTCTACCTGCGCGGCGGCCAGGACCAGGACGGCTATTTCCGCGTGCAGCCGGCGCCCACGGCGGTGGCGACCTCCGCCGATGCCGACGCGTCGGTGCTGCTGCCGGCGCCACCGGACCCGGCCGGCGTGGTCACCGCCGACCCGGCCGGCGCGCTGCTGCGCGCCGCGCCCAAGTCCGACGCCGAACGCTGGGTGGCGCTGGCCGACCGCCAGATCCGCCAGGGCCGCCTCACCACGCCGAAGGACGGCAACGCGCGCGACAGCCTGCTCGCGGCGCAGCGCAGCGACCAGGCCTACCTGGGCCTGGCGCCGGCGGTGGGCCGGTTCGTCGATGCGATGGCCGACGAGGTGGCGGACAGCCTCGAGGCGGGCGACGACGAGCGCGCGCGCCGGCTGGTCGGCGACGCGGTCTCGCTCGCGACGGTGCTGCAGCAGTACGACGCGCCGGCGGTGGCCGCGCTCAACAAGCGCATGGGCAAGGCCCTGCAGGCGCGGGTGCAGGCCGCGGCGGATGCGTTCGATCCTGCCGCCGCGAAGAAGGCCGTGGACACCGCGCGTGCGCTCGGCCTGCCGCGCACGGAGGTCGCGGCGCTGGCCGCGCGCGCCGAGGACATCCCCAGGCCGGGCGAGCGGCTCGACCGCATCGCCGGCGACATGGTGCTGGTGCGCAACGGCGACACCATGTTGGCGGCCTCGCGGCGGCCGGTCAGCCGCGACGAGTACGCGCGCTTCGCCGCCGCCACCGGCCGCGCGCCGGCGCGCTGCCGTGCGAGCGCCTCGCTGCTGCGCATCGTCGCGCCGCGCGACTGGAAGTCGCCCGGCTTCGAGCAGTCGGGCGACCAGCCGGTGGTCTGCGTGTCCTGGGACGACGCCGCCGCCTACGCCCGCTGGCTGGGCCAGCGCGACGGCCACGCCTATCGCCTGCCGCACGCGCGCGAGGCCGGGCTGCTGCCGGCCACCGGCGGCAACAAGCGCGTCGCCGAATGGAACACCGACTGCAGCGGCGACTGCAGCCAGCGGATGCGCAGCGGCACGAGCTGGCGCGGCGGCGGCGGCGCGCGCGCGCTGGAGGCCACGCGCGGCTACGACGACGTGGGCATCCGGCTGGTGACGGACCTGCCGCATGCGGTGGCGAAGCGCTGACGAGGCCGGCGGCGGGTTGGATTGGGCGGCTCGGCTCGGGCCGGACTCGGTGGCCGGTGTGTTCGCGGGGAAGGCGTCGCGACTTCCGTGGCTCCTACGGGTGCGATCGTGCGGCGACGGTGGATTGGAGCGGATGATCGCGCAGGGTGATCGCGCGCGGCGTCCGCGCCACGGCGGCGGCCCGGTAGAATCGCCGCCATGTCGACGCCCCCGACCAGCCGCCCGCCGCGGCACGGCTTCAAGAAGACCCTGCTCACCGGACTGCTGACCCTGCTGCCGATCTGGCTGACCTGGGTGGTGGTGAAGTTCGTGTTCGTGCTGCTGTCGGACACCAGCCGGCCGCTGGTGCAGCCGCTGCTGCACAACGTCGCGGTCTCCGACCCGCGCATGTGGGGCTGGCTCGACGATCCCTGGGTGCAGACCGCGATCGCGCTGGTCGCCACGCTGCTGGTGATCCTGCTCTCGGGCGTGATGGCGCGGCGGGTGTTCGGCCAGCGCATGCTGCGCTGGTTCGAGGCGCTGGTGCGGCGCGTCCCGTTCGCCAGCACCATCTACGGCAGCGCGCGCCAGCTGCTCGACATCCTGCAGACCAAGCCCGACGGCACCCAGCGCGTGGTGCTGATCGACTTCCCGCACAGTCAGATGAAGTCGGTGGGCTTCGTCACCCGGGTGATCCGCGAGCAGGGCACCGGGCGCGAGCTCGCCGCGGTGTACGTGCCGACCACGCCGAACCCGACCTCCGGCTACCTCGAGATCGTGCCGGTGGAGAAGATCACGCCGACCGACTGGACCGTCGACCAGGCGATGAGCTTCATCATCTCGGGCGGCGCGGTGTCGCCGGATTCGATCCCGTTCGCGGCGCCGGGATCCGCGCCGGGTGCGGGCGACCGCGCGCGCGAACTCCCGTGATCGCCGCGGCTGTCATCCCGAGCGCAGCGAGGGACCTTTGTTGCGGCACCGACAGATCCTTCGCTGCGCTCGGGATGACAGCGATTGCCTGGCACGGGTGGGCCGCGGCGCCCGCCCGGATCACGCGGCCCCGGACGAGCCCATGAACCGCTTCATCGACGACCGCACCACCCGGCTGTTCATCGCGCTGGCGGCGTTCTTCTGCGTCAACGCGGCGCTGGCCGAGTTCATCGGGGTCAAGATCTTCGCGCTCGAGGACACGCTCGGCATCCGCCCGCTGGAGTGGAACCTGTTCGGCCAGGCTGGCTCGCTCAACTTCACCGCCGGCACGCTGCTGTGGCCGATCGTGTTCATCATGACCGACACGATCAACGAGTACTTCGGCCGCCGCGGCGTGCGTTTCATCAGCTGGCTGGCCGCGGCGCTGATCGTGTACGGCTTCGCGTTCGCCTACATCGCCATCCACCTGGCGCCGGCGCCGTGGTGGGTCGGCGTGGCCAAGGACCAGGGCGTGCCCGACTACCAGGCCGCGTTCGCGGCGGTGTTCGGCCAGGGGCTGTGGACGATCTGGGGCTCGCTGATCGCCTTCATGCTCGGCCAGCTGGTCGACGTCGCGGTCTACCACCGCATCCGCCGGCGCACCGGCGACCGCCACGCCTGGCTGCGCGCGACGGGATCCACCGCGGTCTCGCAGCTGATCGACAGCTTCGTCGTGCTCTACATCGCCTTCGTGATCGGGCCGCAGCACTGGCCGACCTCGCTGTTCCTGGCGGTGGGCACGCTCAACTACCTCTACAAGATGCTGGCGGCGATCGCGCTGATCCCGCTGCTCTACCTCGCCCGCGCGGGCATCCGGCGCTACCTCGGGCGTGAGCGGGCCGAAGAGCTGCAGGAGCTTGCCGCGGCGGGGTGATTGCGCCGTGGCGATGGCGACAACGCGGGCGACATCGCAGCCTGCCCGCGCAACGCTCCCACCTCACGTCGTCATCCCCGCGAAGGCGGGGATCCAGCGACTTTCGGCACGGACGTCGTCGGAACAACGGGAAGGCAAGGGATCGGATAAACGGAACGAAGGTCACTGGATCCCCGCCTTCGCGGGAATGACGATCCTGGGCGATGACCTTTGGCCCATGCCGCTCCCTGCCCCGCGCGCGACAGTCGCGGTTTGCCCATCCCAGCCAAGGAAGCCCGCCATGACCCTGCGTCCCCTGCTGCTCGGCCTCGCCGTCGCCACCGCCATCGCCGGCACGCTCGCCCCGGCCGCGCCCGCGTTCGCGCAGGACCAGGCGGCCACGCCGGCCAGCGACAAGGCCGCGCGCCTCAATGCGCTGTACGGCGAGTACTGGGAAGAGGTGCTCAAGCTCAACCCGGTCCAGGCCACCTTCCAGGGCGATAACCGCTACAACGACCAGCTGCCCGACTTCTACAGCGCGCAGTTCCGCGCGCAGATGCACGACTTCACCACGCGGTGGCTGGAGCGGATCCAGGCGATCGGCAGCGACGGCCTGTCGGGCCAGGACCTGCTGAGCTACGAGATCTTCGTGCGCGACGCGAAGACGGCGCTCGAGGGCGAGCAGTACCCCGACTGGATGATGCCGGTGAACCAGATGGGCAGCATCGCCAGCTACACCATCCTGCTGGGCTCGGGCACCGGCGCGCAGCCGTTCAAGACGGTCAAGGACTACGACAACTGGCTGGCGCGCGGCAACCGCCTGCCGGTGCTGTTCGACTCGGCGATCGACAACATGCGCCAGGGCATGAAGGCCGGCGTGGTGCAGCCGCGCGCGCTGATGGAAAAGGTGATCCCGCAGCTGGATGCGGTGATCAAGGACAAGCCCGAGGACACCCTGCTGTGGGGGCCGGTCAAGTCGATGCCCGCGGACTTCAGCGACGCCGACAAGGCGCGCCTCACCGCCGCCTACCGCGAGATGATCGGCGAAAAGATCATGCCCGCCTACCGCAAGCTGCGCGCCTTCATCGCCGACGAGTACCTGCCGGCCACGCGCGAGAGCGTCGGGCTGGACAAGCTGCCCAACGGCGCCGCGTGGTACGCCTACAACGTGCGCAGCACGACGACCACCGACCTGACGCCGGCGCAGATCCACCAGATCGGCCTGGACGAGGTCGCGCGCATCCAGGGCCAGATGCGCGGGGTGATGCAGCAGGTCGGCTTCAAGGGCTCGCTGCAGGACTTCTTCGAGTTCATGCGCACCGACAAGCAGTTCCAGTTCAAGTCCGAGGACGCACTGCTGGCCTACTACCGCTCGCTGGAGGCGAGGATCGAGAAGAAGATCCCCGAGCAGTTCACGCTGCTGCCCAAGGCCGGCTTCGAGATCCGCCCGGTCGAGCCGTTCCGCGCCAAGTCGGCCGCGGGTGGCGAGTACATGTCGCCCAGCGAGGACGGCTCGCGCCCCGGCATCTTCTACGTCAACACCTACGACCTGCCGGCGCGCAAGACCTGGGACGCGGAGGACCTGTTCCTGCACGAGGCGATCCCCGGCCACCACTTCCAGCTCGCGCTGCAGCAGGAGCTGAAGGACATCCCGGCGTTCCGTCGCTTCGGCGGCAACACCGCCTACGTCGAGGGTTGGGGCCTGTACGCCGAGTCGCTGGGCAAGGACCTGGGCGTGTACGAGACCCCGTACGACTACTTCGGCTACCTGCAGAACGAGATCTGGCGCGCGATCCGCCTGGTCACCGACACCGGCCTGCACAGCAAGGGCTGGACCCGCGAGCAGGTGATCAAGTACATGCTGGAGAACTCCGCCGCCGGCGAGACCGACGCCACCGCCGAGGCCGAGCGCTACATCGCCTGGCCGTCGCAGGCCACCGCCTACAAGATCGGCGAGCTGAAGATCCAGGCGCTGAAGAAGAAGGCGAAGGCGCAGCTGGGCGACCGCTTCGACCCGCGCGAGTTCCATGCGCAGATCCTGAAGGACGGCGCGGTGCCGCTGGACGTGCTGGAGGCGAAGATCGACCGCTGGCTGGCGGAGAAGCAGAAGGGCTGAGCCCGGGAGGTCGGGATGACGCGACACGCCAAGATGATCGCCGCCGCGCTGCTGTGCGGCGTGCTGGCCTGGCAAGGGCCTCTGCATGCGGCCCGGCCCGACGCCGGGAACGGGACCCGTCAGGGACCGATCCACCAGTTGCGCGTGTACGAAATGGTGGAACGCAACGAGGACGCGTTCAACCGTCGCTTCCGCGACCACGCGCTGGGCATCATGCGCCGCCACGGCTTCAACGTCGTCGCCATTTGGGAAAGCCGTCCTGCCTCCGGTCCCACCGAGTTCGTCTACCTGCTGCAGTGGCCCGACCGGGCCACCAAGGAAAAGGCCTGGGCCGCGTTCATGGCCGACGAGGAGTGGAAGGCGATCAAGCGCGAGAGCGTGCGCAAGCTCGACGGGCCGATCATGGGCGAGATCCTCGAGGACAAGACGCTGGAACTGGTGGATTACTCGCCGCAGCGAGATCTGCTCGGCACCGATTGACGCAGCGGCGGATCGTCTCCGCTGTCATCCCGAGCGCAACGAGGGATCCTGGGCCTGTGCCGGTGCCGGATGGAAGATCCCTCGCTGCGCTCGGGATGACAGCGGACCCGGGATGACAGCGGCAGCGAGAACGCTCCATACGGTGGGTGGCGAAAGGCGACGGTTGCGCACCGGCTGCGCACCGTGACTTCCGGCGCGGTTGCGTCGTCGCCGCCAGCGTTTAGGATGGCCCCGATCCCAGGGGAAGCCCATCCATGCTCAAGATCCGCGATCTCTCGAAGACGTACGCCAACGGCGTGCACGCGCTCAAGGGCATCACGCTCGACATCCCGACCGGCATGTTCGGCCTGCTCGGCCCCAACGGCGCCGGCAAGTCCACGCTGATGCGCACCATCGCCACGCTGCAGGACGCCGACGCCGGCAGCGTGCACCTGGGCGATCTCGACGTGCTGGCGAACAAGACCGAGGCGCGGCGGCGGCTGGGCTACCTGCCGCAGGAGTTCGGCGTCTACCCGAAGGTGTCGGCGATGGCGATGCTGGACCACTTCGCGATCCTCAAGGGCGTGGTCGACGGCAGGCAGCGCAAGGCGCTGGTGCACGCGCTGCTGCAGCAGGTCAACCTGTGGCCGGTGCGCCACCGCAAGCTGGGCACGTTCTCCGGCGGCATGCGCCAGCGTTTCGGCATCGCCCAGGCGCTGATCGGGCAGCCGCAGCTGATCATCGTCGACGAGCCCACCGCGGGCCTGGACCCCGAGGAGCGCAACCGCTTCCTCAACCTGCTGTCGGAGGTCGGCGAGCAGGTCGTCGTGATCCTGTCCACCCACATCGTCGAGGACGTCACCGACTTGTGCCCGCGGATGGCGATCATCGCCCGCGGCGAGTTGCGCCTGACCGGCGAGCCGCGCGAGGCGATCCGCTCGCTCGACGGGCGGGTGTGGAAGAAGACCGTCGACAAGGCGGCGCTGGACGAGCACTTCAAGGCGCACAACGTGCTGTCCACGCGCCTGGTCGGCGGCCAGCCGGTGATCCACGTGCTCAGCGACGGCAGCCCCGGCGAGGGCTTCGCCGCGGTCGCGCCGGACCTGGAGGACGTGTACTTCGGCGAGCTGCGTCGCGCCGCGGCCGACGCCGCGCCCGCCGCCAGGGCGGCCTGAGCCATGGTCCGCCACCTGCTGGGCTTCGAGCTCGGGCAATTGCTGCGCAACGGGGTGTTCTGGATCGTGACGGCGGTCTGGGCGCTGTTCGGCTTCGGCACCATGGCCTCGGACAACGTCAGCTTCGGCGGCGGCGTCGGCAACACCATGCGCAACGCGCCGGCGGTGGTGATCAACCTGCTGGGCGCCTACAGCGTCTTCAGCGTGCTGCTGGCGACGATCTTCGTCGCCGGCATCGCCATCCGCGACTTCGAGCAGCGCACGGCCGAGCTGTTCTTCGCCACGCCGATGAAGAAGCGCGACTACCTGCTCGGCCGCTTCGGCGGCGGCCTGCTGGCGAGCATCGCGATCATGCTGGCGATGGCGCTGGGGCTGTACGCCGGCAGCCTGATGCCGTGGCTGGACGCCACGCGCCTGGGCCCGACGCCGTGGAGCGCCTACGCCTGGGCCTTCGGCGTGCTGGTGCTTCCCAACCTGCTGTTCGTCTCGGCGCTGATGTTCCTGATGGCGACGCTGACGCGGTCGATGCTCTACACCTACCTCGGCGTGATCGTGTTCTTCGTGCTGTGGACGGTGTCGGACTCATTCACGCGCGACCTCGACACGCGCTGGATCGGCGCGCTGGTCGACCCCTCCGGCAGCAACGCGGTCGGCGAGCACATCCGCTACTGGTCCAGCGCCCAGCTCAACACGCGGCTGCCCGCGCTGACCGGCCTGCTGCTGGCCAACCGTGCGCTGTGGCTGGGCGTGGCGGTGGCGATGCTGCTGGTGGCGTTCCGGCTGTTCCGCGCCGACCGCGAGGGCATCGTGCTGCGCCGGCGCCGCGCCACCGAGGCCGCTGCAGGCGCCGACGGCGCCGCCGCGGCGACGCCGCTGCCGCAGGTGCGCCTGCGCAGCGACTGGCGCGCGCAGTGGCGCCAGTACCTGCACCAGGCGTGGTTCGACCTGCGCGACACCGTGCGCGGCGCGCCCTTCATCGTGATGGTGGTGCTGGGCCTGCTGCTGGTGTTCGTGGTGCTCAAGTTCAGCGGGATGATCTACGGCACCGAAACGTGGCCGGTGACGCGGCGGATGCTGGAGGCGATCCAGGGCGGCATGAGCCTGTTCCTGGTCATCATCGTCACCTTCTACGCCGGCGAGATGGTCTGGCGCGAGCGCAGCATGCGCGTGGCCGAGGCCACCGACGCCTACGCCGCGCCCGACTGGGTGCCGCTGGCGGCGAAGATGACCGCGCTGGTCGGCGTGCTGGCGGTGGTGCTCGTCGCCTGCGCGCTGTTCACCATCGGCTACCAGCTCTTCGAGGGCTACACGGACCTCGAGCCGCTGCTGTACGCCAAGGAGCTGCTGCTGCAGCTCGTTCCGTTCGCGCTGACCGCGGCGCTGGCGGTGTTCCTGCAGGTGGCCAGCGGCAACAAGTTCGTCGGCTACGTGCTGATGATCGGCTACCTGGTCGCGCGCGGGGCGATGGGCTTCTACGACTTCGACCACTCGCTGTACATCTACGGGCGCGCGACGCCGACGCCGTACTCGGACATGAACGGCTACGGCCACTTCATCGGCCCGATGCTGTGGTTCCGCGCCTACTGGGCCGCGTTCGCGCTGTTCCTGCTCGGCATCGCCACCGCGCTGTGGCCGCGCGGCACCTCGCTGGCGTGGCCGGACCGCTGGAAGGCGGCGAAGGCGCGCCTGCGCGGCGCGCCGCTGCGGGCGACGCTCGCGGTTTCGCTGCTCGCGTTCGTCGGCCTGGGCGGGTGGATCTTCTACAACACCAACGTGCTCAACCGCTACGTGCCCGGCGACGAGGCCAAGCAGCAGCAGGCGGACTACGAGAAGGCCTACCGCCGCTACAGGGACCTGCCGCAGCCGCGCATCGCGTCGATCCGCGCCGACGTCGACATCTTCCCCGAGTCGCGCACGGTGGCGATCCGCGGCCACTACCGGCTCGAGAACCGCACCGGCAAGCCGATCGGCCAGATCCACGTCACCATCGATCCCGAGATCGAGGCGAAGCTGGATTTCCCCGCGCATACGCTGGTGAAGTCCGACCCGGTCTCCGGCTACCGCATCTACCGCCTCGCCACGCCGCTGGCGCCCGGCGCGGCGATGGACTTCGACTTCGCCTACACCGACGCGCCGCACGGCTTCCCGCTCGACGGCGGCAGCACGGCGGTGGTCTACAACGGCACCTTCTTCAACAACATGGCGGCGCTGCCGCAGTTCGGCTACGACGCGCGACGCCAGCTGCAGGACCGCAACGACCGCAAGAAATACGGCCTGCCGGAACTGCCGCGGATGCCGAAGATCGACGACCGCGCGCAGTGGAACAACAGCTACCTCACCAGCAACGCCGACTGGGTGGACTTCGAGACCACGGTCTCGACCAGCGCGGGCCAGATCGCGCTGGCGCCGGGCTACCTGCAGCGCGAGTGGACGCAGGGCGGACGCCGCTACTACCACTACAAGTCCGAGGCGAAGCTGGTGCCGTTCTTCTCCTGGCTGTCGGCGGACTGGCAGGTGAAGCGCGACCATTGGAAGGACGTGTCGCTGGAGGTCTACTACGACGCCAGGCACGGCTACAACGTCGATCGCATGCTGCAGTCGGCGAAGGCGTCTCTGGACTACTACACGCGGGAGTTCTCTCCCTACCAGTTCCGCCAGCTGCGGATCCTGGAGTTCCCGGCGTACGCGACGTTCGCGCAGTCGTTCGCCAACACGATCCCGTATTCGGAGTCGATCGGGTTCATCGCCGACCTGCGCGACAAGGAGAAGATCGACTACGTGTACTACGTGACCGCGCACGAGGTCGCGCACCAGTGGTGGGCGCACCAGGTGATCGGCGCCAACGTGCAGGGGGCGACGATGCTGTCGGAGTCGCTGGCGCAGTACTCTGCGCTGATGGTGATGGAGCACGAGTACGGGCCGCAGCGCATGCGCAGGTTCCTCAAGCGGGAGCTGGACACCTACCTCACCAGCCGCGCCACGGAGCGGGTGGCCGAGTTGCCGCTGGCGCTCAACGAGAACCAGCAGTACATCCACTACAACAAGGGGTCGGTGGTGTTCTACGCGCTCAAGGACGCGATCGGGGAGGAGGCGCTCAACCGCATCCTCGCCGGCTTCCTGCGCAAGTGGGCGTTCAAGGGGCCGCCCTACCCCACCACGCGCGATTTCATGGCCGACCTGTACGCGGGCACGGACGCGAAGTACCACCCGCTGATCCGCGACCTGTTCGAGCGCATCGTGTTCTTCGACAACCGCGCGGTGGAGGCGACGGCGCGCAGGCGCGCCGACGGGAAGTACGCGGTCACGCTCAAGGTCCATGCGGCCAAGCTGGTCGCGGGGGGCAAGGGCAAGGAGACCGAGGAGAAGATGGACGAGCTGGTCGACATCGGGGTCTTCTCGCGCCCACCCGGCGGCAAGGAGGACGACGAGCAGGTGCTGTACCTGCGCAAGCACCACGTCACGGCGGCCGACACCACGATCGAGCTGGTGGTCGACGGCGAGCCGTACGAGGCCGGCATCGATCCCTACAACAAGCTGGTCGACCGGGCCTCCGACGACAACCGCAAGCGGGTGACGGTGCGGTAGGCCCGCCGCCCGCTGCCGCCCGTCCTGCGAACCACTCACGGGCCCTGCTCTTGTAGGAGCGACGGAAGTCGCGACCCCGCGCCACTTGCCCATCGCCGGCCTGTCGCGGCTTCGATCATCTGTGCCGGAGCAGCTTTCTTCCCGCTGGACTTTGCAGCTTCGGCAGGAACCTTCTTGCGGCTTCGAGTGGATTCGCAGGGGAAGTCGCCGTCCGGTGAATCGCTCTTCCCCCGGCAGGGCTTCCTGCCCTGACGGGGGCGCCGGCCATCCATGGCCGGCTTGACGCGATCCCCCGGCCGCCGCCTTCCGGCCGATTCGCGTTGCTTCGGCAAACCCCGGCTGCGTTCTCTCGCAGCGAAAGCGCTCAGCGCCGGTATTGCAACCCTCTCCTGCGAAGCGGGAGAGGGAGGGCGCGCAGCGCCCGGGTGAGGGCCCGGCTGTTCGCCGGATGTTCCCGCTGCACGCGCCGCAGCCCCGACATCCTCTGGAAGGCCAAGGCCGGCGCCATCGGCGGCTAGGCAAGGTGGGAAAACGCCGCGGCCGCACCTGCGGGCGCCATGCATGGCGAAAAATGCGCCACCACCGCCTTTGGCGACGCTTCCACTTGCGCAGCCAGCGCTTCCGGATGCCGTTGCTGACTCGCAGGGTGGTAAAGAAAGCGCCAGTGCTGGCGCAAAAATTGCCACGCTCGCAGCGGCGTGCGGCAAGCGCGGCGCGGGAAGCGCCAACGCAGGCACTTTCCACTCGAGCCCCTTGCCGGAAAAGTGGCGACCGTGGCGCTTCCTGCGCCATCGTCGGCGCTCTCGGCGCCGGCACGGGCGCGCGCGGGGCCGGTGGGTGCGCGGGAAGCGGCGTCGGAAGCGGATCGGACGTCGCCGCTGGCGCGGAAAGCGCGATCGGGAGGTCGGCGGGGAGGTTCCCTGCCGCTTCGAGCGTCGGGAGCGGCCCCGGGAGGGGAAGGCATCAGGCGAAAAGCCGGGCCCTCACCCGGCGCTGCGCGCCTCCCTCTCCCGCTTCGCAGGAGAGGGTTGGAACCCCGCACCTCGCGCTCCCGGGCCACACGTTTGGCGCCCGCAGCCAAGCGGTTTCGCGCGCGCTTGACGCTTCGCGCGCCTCAACGCGCCGGCCGCGGGATCGCCAGGTACACCGTGCTCCACAGTTGGGCGGCGTTGGATTCGTCGACGTCGCCCTGGCCCTGGCCGAAGGGTTGCGGCTGGAAGCGGCCGTCGGCGTAGGTCCAGGACCACAGTTCCGAGGTACGCATGCCGCGGGTGGCGTCGATGGCGTGCCACAGTCGCGACTGCGCGTCGCGCAGGCGGGTGCGGGTGGCGTCGGGCAGGTCGTCGCGCCGCAGCTGGCGCGCGAGGCCGGCGGCCAGCAGCGCCTGCTGCCAGGACCAGACCACGGTGCCGTGGTAGGCGGTGCGGCCGAACTTGGCGGCGATCGCGGCGTCGGCGTAGGCGGGGTCGGCGACCAGCAGGCCGGCGTCGGTGAGCAGGCCGGCGGGGAACGGGCGCGTCATCGCCTCCACCATCGTGTCCACGTCCGCCGGCGGGGGATCGCGGAACAGCAGCGCGAAGCCGCCATCGGAATGCAGCACCGGGATCGGCTTGCCGCCCGCGTCCAGCGCGATCGCGTCGAAGCGCATGCCGGCGTCGCCGATGCTGGCCAGCGCCGGCGCCGGGTCGATGCCCTGCGCCTTGGCATAGCGCGACACCGCCGCGCGCGCGGCCTTCGCGTCGAGGTCGATGCGGAACAGCGGCGGCGCGCGCTTCGACCACGTGGCGGCTTGCCCGCGCGCCGCCGGGAACGCCGCCTGCTGCGCCGGCGTCGCGTAGGCGCGCAGCAGGCCTGCCTCGGCGAAGCGCGCGATCGCCGCCAGCGCCGCCGGCACGAACACCGCGTTGACGTCGTACGGATAGCGCCCGCCAGCCAGCCCGTCCTCGCTGTCGCGCCACTGGCCGACGTTGAATCCGGGCTTCAGCCCGACCAGGTTGCGCGCCACCGGATCGCGCGCGAATGCCCCCGCCTCGCCCGCCACGAAGGCGAAGTTGCGCGCGAGCGCCGCGCCGAGCGGCTCGCCAGCCGAGGTCTTGCGCGCGAGGAACGCCGCGGCGCGCGCGCGGCCACGCGCATCATCGAGCAGCCACGCCGCCGCCACCGGCGCCAGCATCACGTCGTCGTCGATCATCTTGTAGTCGTAGATCGGCGCGTCGCCGGGCACGCCGGCGGGCGCGCCTTCCTTGCGATGGCGCAGCACGGCGAACTCGCCGACGTCCTCCTCGTGCGCCACCTCGCCCTGCGGATCCAGCCGCTCGAGCACCGAGGCCAGTCCGTCCTCGACCGCCTCCGGTTGCAGGCCCGGCATCAGCAGCCTCAGCGACATCAGCGTGTCGCGGCCGAAGTAGGTGTCGAAGCGCCAGGAGCCGGCGAGGAACTTCTCTTCAAAGGCCAGGAACTCGAGCACCTGGCGGCTGCGCGCGTCGTCGCCGGCCTGCGGGCCGAACAGCGCCGCGGCGTCGAGCGGCGTGAGCGGCCGCTCGCCGGTGAGCGCGGTGATGCGCAGTCGCAATGGCTCGCCGTCGCGGTCGGGCACCAGCGCCAGCGGCGCGCCGTCGCCGCCCTGCACGCTGCCGTTCGACAGCTCGATCGAGACCGCGTAGCCCGGCGCGCCGTCGATGCGCGCGCGCACCCACGACACGCGGCGTGCGGACGTGCGGATGGCTGCGCGGGTCGATTCCGGATACGCGATGCCGGCCTGGAAATCGCGCAGCACGCGCACGCTGCCCAGCGCCGCGTCGCGCACCACCAGCCGCCCGCCGGCCGCGGTCGCCTCGGCGACGATGCCGCGCAGCGGCCGGCCCTGCGCATCGGGCCGCTCGATGCCGCGCACCTCGCCCAGCGTCCACCGCACCGGCGTCGCTGCATTCGCGAACCACACGCCGACACCGCTGTTGCCGGCCGGGAACGCCACCAGCACCCGCGGCTGCGTCCCCGAGCTGAGCAGCAGGTGCGCGGCCACCGCGCCCTGCCGGTAGAAAGAGTTGAGCACCCTGCCCTCGTCGACGCGGAACCGTAGCGTGGTGTCGTCGGCTTCGCCGGGCGACGCGGCTGCAGGCGCGATGCAGGGCAGCAGCGACAGGAAGAGGGCCAGCAGGCAACGCATCGTCAGGACACCCGCTCCCGCCCCATTCGGGATCTCGCCCACGCCGTGTCGCGCCAGGGGGACATGTCATCCCGAGCGCAGCGAGGGATCTGTAGGCACGCCAG
Organism: Luteimonas sp.; assembly: GCA_035539095.1. Lineage (GTDB taxonomy): Bacteria > Pseudomonadota > Gammaproteobacteria > Xanthomonadales > Xanthomonadaceae > Luteimonas. The sequence goes on along the minus strand of DATLJE010000007.1, from coordinate 224,812 downwards.
CAAGATCCCTCGCTCCGCTCGGGATGACAGCGTCTGCCCTTCAACGCGCGGGCCGGTACATGGGAGAGGTCGGCGGCGGGACCCGAGGGCCCCGCCGCGCAGGTGGCGGGCGCCCGTCACCAGCTGTACTTCGCCTGCACGTTGACCTCGCGCCCCTCCAGCGGGCGCGCCAGCAGCACGCCGCCTTCGGTCGTCGCCGAGCCGAAGATGCGCGAGTTGCTCTCGGTCAGGCCCAGCTCGTTGGTCATGTTGGTGCCGCGCAGGTTGAACTGCCAGTGCTGGCCGACGTTGGAGGTCACGCCGAAGTCCCAGGTGTGGTACGAGCCCAGCTGCTGCAGGCCCGACTGGTCCTGGGTATGGTCGCCGACGTGGGTGTAGGTGACGTACGGCATGATGTCGCCCCAGCCGAACACGAACTTGTAGCTGGGCGTGAACATGAAGCGCAGCTTGGGCTGACGCTGCAGCTGCTGGCCCTCGATCCGCGCGCACTTCTCCTCGTCGTTGATGTCGGTGTACTGGATGCAGGCGTCGTAGTCGGTGTACTCGCCGTCGAGGTAGTTGGCGACCAGCTGCAGCCGCAGGTTCTCGACCGGCGTCAGCGCGCCGATGAAGTTCACGCCCCACGAGTCGGAACCGTAGATCAGCGCGGGGCCAACCGGGGTGCCGGCGTTGTCGGTCGGCTGGTACGGCAGGCCGGTGAACTTGCGCTTGTAGGCGCTGATGTCCGCGTACAGCAGGTCGGACTGGTACTTGAAGCCCATCTCGTAGTTGCGGATCTTCTGCATCGGCTGGAAGTTGCCGGTGGTGGTCCCGCGGATGCCGTTGTCGAAGTCGAGGAAGTGGCCGCCGGTGTTGACGCGGCCGTACATCGACATGTGGTCGGTGAACGAATAGTTCGCGCCCGCCGTCCACGACGGATGGGTCTTGTCGTACTCGATCTTCGAATAGGTGCCGTCGCAGATCGGCATCGCGTTGTCGTACTCGGTGGCCGGGTTGCCGTCGAGGTCGATGTTGTGCAGGTTGCAGACGTTGTTGGTCGCGTCCTGGTTCTCGATGCGGCCGGACAGGTCGAGCAGCCACCTGCCGATGCGCCAGGAGTCGGACAGGTAGAACGCGGTGTTGGTGGCGGTGCCGTGCTGGGCGATGTTGAAGCCGCCGTAGTCCAGGAAGCCCTGGTCGTCGGTGCGCTGGTGCACGGTGCCGTCGGCCGCCACGTAGCTCACCGAGATCGGCGTGGCGTTGGGCGTGTTGGTCATCAGCATCTGGTTACCCAGCGCCCACTTGTCGCTCATCGAGTAGTGGTTGTAGTACAGGCCGACGGTGAGCGTGTTGCCCTCGAACAGCTCCTTGCTCAGGCGGAAGTCGTTGTTGAAGCTCTTCAGGCGCTTGTGGATGAACCACCAGCCCTGCGCGATCACGCTCTGGTCGCCGGGCACCGCGCCGCCGCCGACATAGGTGGCGGTGGCCGAGCCGGCCGGCAGCGAGACGCCGCCCGCCGTGTCCGGGTCGTAGAGGAAGTCGTCCAGCGCCGCGGGGTTGTTGCCCGAGAACAGCGCGTTGGTGTCGACGTCGCCCACGTCGAACAGGAACTTGTCGCTGATCGACCAGCCGTTGTCGAAGCTGTAGTCGAAGTTGCCGCCGACGAAGACCATGTCGACGCCGCGGCCGTCGGCGAGGTCGGCGTTGGTGCCGCCGTTCGGGTAGCCGGGCAGGCGCACGTGCCGGATCGCGTCGCTGTAGTAGGTGTCGGTGAGCGGGTCGAAGCCGGGGTAGGCGCTGAAATCGTCGGTGCCGCGCTGGATCAGCGGGATCGGGGTGATGAACTGGTTCTTGTCGTTGAGGTAGCGCCCGTACAGCACCAGCGTGCCGCTGTCGAAGTCGTGCGCCAGCGTGGCCGTGAGCTGGCCGCCGTCGTCGGCGGGGAACTGCGGGTCGCGCACGCCGTCGGACTTGCGCCAGAAGCCGCCGACGCTGCCGTACCAGCCGTCGGCGACCTTGAAGCCGGTGAACGCGTCCAGCCGCCACAGGCCTTCGTCGCCGTAGGTGAGGCCGACGCTTCCGGTGGGCACCTCGCTGCCGGTCTTGAGGAAGAAGTTGGCGGTGGCGCCCATCTGGCCGTCGGCGAACACCACCGACGGGCCGCCCTGCAGGATCTCGACCGATTCGACGGTGTCGTCCAGGCGCAGGATGGACGTGGTCTCGAAGAACGACAGCGTCGGCATGCCGTACAGCGGCGAGCCCATCAGCAGCGTCGAGAAGTACGGTGCGTCGCCGCCGCCGGGGAAGCCGGCGATCTCGATGTTGGCGCCGGTCTGGCCGCCGGTGGACTCGGGCCACATGCCCGGCGAGATCTTGAGCAGGTCCGCCGTGCTCTTGGGGTTGGATTCCTTGATCTGCTCGGCGGTGGCGGTGACGATGTTGTAGCTGGCCTCCAGCTTCTTCACGCCGCCGGAGGCGGCGCCGGTGACCACGATGGTGTCGAGCGTGGTGGCCTGCTGGTCCGCCGGTGGCGGCTGCGGCGCCGCCTGCTGCGCGGGCGCTGCCTGCGGTGGTTCCTGTGCCTGCGCGCAGATCGGCAGCAGGGCGGCGGCGATCGCGACCGACAGCGCGTAACGGGTACCGTTGAAGCGGTTCATGGGCTCTCCCTCCAGGTGGTTTCGAGTTGTTCGCAAACCCTCGGTGTGTGCCGCCGAACGACGGCCAAGCGCGCCGCCCGGGACCCCGGGCGGCAAAACGGTTCAGGAATCGGGTGCGACGGCCACGGCGGACGCCGCGCGGCGGGTGGCGAAATCGTGCGGGACCGGTTGCGATGCTTCCATCGGCGGGGCTTCCTCCGCTCGCACGTCGAGCCGGCGTGCGCACCTGCCGCGGCTGCGCACGGACCTCCCCCTGTCGGGCCGCGTGGCGCGCGCATCGGCGCTGCGCGCATCGGCCGTGCGCCGATAGTGCCGGACAATCCCGGCCGTTTCCATCCCTCGACCGCGGGCGGCGTGAAGCGCGTGGACGCACCCGCGGGCCGGCGTCGCTATGCTGGGCCGCGTCCCCTCCCCGCAGGAGAAGTCGATGACGGCCGAGACGACCGCGCGCCCGGTGCGTGCCAGGACCTGGAAGGCAGCCTGGATCCTGCTGGCCTGCCTGTCGCTGCAAGCCCCGGCGGCGCTGGCCGACACCTGCGCCGTGGGCCAGCCGCAGCTATACGGCGATCTGTTCGCGCAGGCGCAGCGCGTCGTGCCCGATGCCAAGGCGCTGGTCGACGCGACGCCGAACCAGCCGCCGGCAGGCATCGTCAGCGAGTACGAGCACCTCAAGGACCGGCCCGGCTTCGACCTGCGCGCATTCATCGCGCGCGAGTTCACCCTGCCGGCGCCGGCGGGCGGCGACTACCACACCGATCCGGGCCACGACGTGCGCCAGCACATCGATGCGCTGTGGGACGTGCTGCAGCGCAAGCCGGCGGCGGCCCAGCCGGGCAGCACGCTGCTGCCGCTGCCGAAGCCCTACGTGGTGCCGGGCGGCCGCTTCAACGAGATCTACTACTGGGATTCGTACTTCACCATGGTGGGGCTGGAGGAAAGCGGCCGCCACGACCTGGTCGTCGACATGCTGCAGAACTTCGCCTGGCTGATCGACCACTACGGCCACATCCCGAACGGCAACCGCAGCTATTTCCTCAGCCGCTCGCAGCCGCCGTTCTTCGCGGCGATGGTGGACCTGGTCGCGCAGAAGGACGGCGAGGCGGTGCTGGCGACCTACCTGCCGCAGCTCGAGCAGGAGTACGCGTTCTGGATGGAGGGCGGCGACGGCCTCGCGCGCGGACAGGCGCACCGGCGCGTCGTGCGCCTGGCCGACGGCGCGCTGCTCAACCGCTACTGGGACGACTGCGCGACGCCGCGCGACGAGAGCTACGGGCTCGACGTCGCCACCGCCGCGAAGTCCGGGCGTCCGGCGGCGGAGGTCTACCGCAACCTGCGCGCGGGCGCGGAGAGCGGCTGGGACTACAGCTCGCGCTGGCTGGCCGACGGCCGCACGCTGGCCACGATCCGCGTCGTCGACATCGTGCCGCCCGACCTCAACAGCCTGCTCTACAACCTCGAACGCACCCTCGCCCGCGCCTACGGCGTGGCGCGTCAGCCGGACAAGGCGAAGGCGCTGCAGGCGCGCGCGGATGCGCGCAAGGCCGCGATGCGCGAGCACCTGTGGAACGCGAGGCTTGGCATGTTCGCCGACTACCTGTGGCAGGAAGGCCGCACCACCGACCACGTCACCATCGCCACGCTGTATCCGCTGTTCTTTGGCATCGCCGATCGCGACGAAGCCGCGAAGGTGGCCGCGCGCGTGCGCGCGGACCTGCTCAAGGAACACGGCCTAGCGGCGAGCAACGTGCAGACCGGCGAGCAGTGGGACCTGCCCAACGGCTGGGCGCCGCTGGAGTGGATCGCGATCAAGGGGCTGCGCGACAACGGGCAGCAGGCGCTCGCCGAGGACATCGCCACGCGCTGGATCCGCCGCAACGTGGAGGTGTTCCGCAGGACCGGCAAGCTGGTGGAGAAGTACGACGTCACCGGCGACGCCGCGGCCGGCGGCGGCGAGTACGCGCTGCAGGACGGCTTCGGCTGGACCAACGGCGTGCTGCGCAAGCTGATCGCGCTGTACCCGGACGCGGTGGACGTGGCGGGTGCGAAGCCGGACGTGACCAAGTGACGTCATCACTGGCGAAGACACCTCGATACGCCAAGCGCGATGGGCTGTCCCAAACCCTCTCCCGCTTCGCGGGAGAGGGAAAGCGCGAAGCGCGAGGGTGAGGACCCGGCTTTTCGCCGCGCGGTTCGGCTTCTTGCGGGCTTCGGTGGTTTGCGCGAAGGAAGTCGCCGTCCGGTGAATCGCTCTTCCCCCGGCAGGACATCCTGTCCTGACGGGGGCGCCGGCCATCCATGGCCGGCTTGGCGCGATCCCCCGGCCGCCGACTTCCTGCCGCTTGCCGCGTCTTCGGTGATCACGCCCCTCTCCCGCTTCGCGGGAGAGGGATAGCGCGAAGCGCGAGGGTGAGGGCCCGGCTTGTGGCGGTGGCTACGGCCGATGGCCTGCCTCCGAACAGATTGCCGCGCGGTGCGTCGGGCGCGTAGGCCCGACCTACGCCACTCCGGACCGAGCTTTCCAGGCAGGCGCTGCGACCTGACGCACCCTCACCCAACCCTCTCCCGCAAGCGGGAGAGGGCTGCACCCGCCAGCCTTCGATCTGTTCGTAGGATCAATGCCTCTGCGACGAAGCGACGCCAGTCCGGCAGGAAGGCGCCGGCTGGGGCATCGCGTCAAGCCGGCCATGGATGGCCGGCGCCCCCGTCAAGGCAGGACGCCTTGCCGGGGGAAGAGCGATGCCCCGGCCGGCGACTTCCCTCGCGCAACGACCCGAGGCCCGCCTGAAAAAGAGAAGCGAACGACACGCTTTCCACCGATCAAGAGAAGCGCAAAAACAAAGGGCCGGCAATCGCCGGCCCTTCGCATTCCTCGCATTCCCGCACGACTCGCGAGCCGCGCTACGCGCGCGAGCCGCGGCGCGATCCGTCGCGTGAACCGCCGCCGTGCTGCTTCGGGCCGGCGTGCGGGTGCGCGCCGCGCGACTGCGGCTTGCCGTGCGCGCGGTGCGCCGGCTTGCCGGCCGGGCGCTGTCCGCCCGCCGGGCGCGGCGCGCCCTGGCGGCGGCCACCGCCGCCGTTCTTCGGGATCGGCGCATCGAGCCGGATCGGCTGGCTCGGCGCGTAGCCGGCGACCGTGTCCATCACGATCTCGGCCTTGAGCATGCGCTGGATCTGCCGCAGCAGCCCGCCCTCGTCCGGCGAGACCAGCGACAGCGCCTCGCCCTGCGCGCCGTTGCGCCCGGTGCGGCCGATGCGGTGTACGTAGTCCTCGGCGACCATCGGCAGGTCGTGGTTGATCACCAGCGGCAGCTCGGGGATGTCGAGCCCGCGCGCGGCCACGTCGGTGGCCACCAGCACGCGCGCGCGCCCGGCCTTGAACGCATCCAGCGCCTTCTGCCGCTGCGCCTGGCTCTTGTTGCCGTGGATCGCGACGGCCTTCAGCCCGGCCTTCTCGAGCTGCTCGGCCAGGCGGTTGCAGCCGTGCTTGGTCTTGCCGAACACCAGCACGCGGTCGGTGTGGCGCGCGGCGAGGATGTCGACCAGCAGGTCGCGCTTGCGCGCCGAATCGACCGGATGCACGCGGTGCACGATGGTCTCGGCGATGGTGTTGTTGGCCGCCACCTGCACCTGCTTCGGGTCGCGCATGAACTCCAGCGCCAGCCCCTTGATCTGCGCCTCGAAGGTGGCCGAGAACAGCAGCGTCTGCCGCTGCGCCGGCACCCGGCCGAGGATGCGCTTGATCGCGGGCAGGAAGCCCATGTCGAGCATGCGGTCGGCCTCGTCGAGGACCAGGATCTCGACCGCGTCGAGCTTGGCGCTGCCGCGCTCGAGGTGGTCGATCAGCCGGCCCGGGGTGGCGACGAGGATGTCGACGCCGCGGCGCAGGTTGTCGACCTGCGGCTGCATGCCGGCGCCACCGAAGATGGTGGTCACGTTCAGGCGCAGGCCGCGGCCGTAGCCCTTGAGGCTGTCGGCGACCTGCACCGCGAGCTCGCGGGTGGGCACCAGCACCAGCGCGCGCGGCTTGCGCGGGCCGTTGGGCGGGGTGGCCTTGGCCAGCCGCTGCAGCAGCGGCAGGCCGAACGCGGCGGTCTTGCCGGTGCCGGTCTGGGCGCCGCCGAGCACGTCATGGCCGGCGAGCACCAGCGGGATCGCCTCGGCCTGGATCGGCGTGGGGGTGGTGTAGTTGTTTTCGGACAGCGCGCGCAGCAGCGCGGGCGAAAGCCCGAGTTGTTCGAACGTCATGGATCTGTGGCTCCTTGGGATCGACGTCCGCGATGCCGGCCGCGCAATGCGCACGGATGCCCGGTCGGGACTGTCGAGGCTTGCCGGCGGCCATCCGGATCCGCGCCGCGGGCAATGGGTTGGACGGCGCCGGATGCTCCGGGCCGCGCCTGCGCGACGAAGGACGTGCGGGATAAGGCCGCGAGGTGGCCGTGGGAACGGCCGTCGCGGCAGGCGTACCAGGATCGTATCGGCCCGGGAAAACGCTCCGGGACGGGGCAGCCGTGTTGCAGGACCGGCGGAGTCTACGTGAATGCGGGGGAATGCGCCAGCGCCCACGCTCCCTCCCCGCTCTGCGCGCCTGGCTCCCCTCCCCCGCTTGCGGGGGAGGGTTGGGGAGGGGGTGCGCGCGTCCCAGCACCCCCATCCCAGCCTTCCCCCGCAAGCGGGGGAAGGGGCCAAGCCGCCCTACTTCTCCGCCAGCACCTTCACGCTGGTGATCTGCGGCGGCCGCGCCAGCAGCTCCTCCGTCCTGTCCAGCAGCGCCCGGGCGATCTCGCCCTGCAGGTGCGCCTGGCGGCCGGCCTCGTCGTCGAAGGTGTCGAAGATGCCGAAGGTCGACGGCCCGGACTTGAACGCATGCCAGGTGCGCGTGCCCGCCTCGGCCCGCGCCAGCGGCAGCGCGCCGGCCAGCAGGGCCTCGACCTCGGCCTCCTTGCCGGACTTCGCCTCGATGTTCGCCAGGATCCCCAGCTTGGCCATGTCGCGCCCTCCTCCGGGCCGGTGCAAGCGGCAATCCTCGCAGGCGACGAGTGAGCGCGCGGTGTCGGCGGCATGCGCGGCTGCGGCACGCGCGACGGTTATATTCGCGCGACATTCGCCGGGGAGACGCCAATGGCGGCCGGATTCGATGCCAGCCAGCTGGTCCAGGTGGTCGCGCTGCTCGGCGCCGCGGTGGTGGCGGTGCCGCTGTTCCGCCGCCTCGGGCTGGGCTCGGTGCTGGGCTACCTCGCGGCCGGCCTGCTGATCGGGCCATTCGGGCTGGGCTGGTTCGCCGATCCGCAGGCGATCCTGCACGTCGCCGAGCTGGGCGTGGTGATGTTCCTGTTCGTGATCGGGCTGGAGATGCGGCCGTCGCACCTGTGGGCGCTGCGGCGGCAGATCTTCGGCCTGGGCTCGCTGCAGATCGCCACCTGCACGCTGGCGCTGACCCTGGTCGGCCGCCTGCTGGGGATGGCGTGGCCGGTGGCGTTCATCGTCGGCGCCGGCTTCGTGATGACCTCGACCGCGATCGTGATGCAGCTACTCGAGGAGCGCGGCGACATCGCCATCCCGCGCGGGCAGAAGATCGTGTCGATCCTGCTGTTCGAGGACATGCTGATCGTGCCGCTGCTGGCGCTGGTCGCCTTCATGTCGCCGACGGGCGTGGAAGGCGATGCGACCGCGCGCCTGCTCGACGTGGCGGTCGCGGTCGGCGCGCTGGCCGGGCTGGTGGTTGCCGGCATCTACCTGCTCAACCCGATGTTCCGCGTGCTCGCCGCCGCGGGCGCGCGCGAGGTGCTGACCGCGGCGGCGCTGCTGGTGGTGCTGGGCGCGGCGCTGCTGATGCAGCTGGGCGGGCTGTCGATGGCGATGGGCGCCTTCCTCGCCGGCGTGCTGCTGTCCGAATCCACCTTCCGCCACCAGATCGAGGCCGACATCGAGCCGTTCCGCGGCATCCTGCTCGGGCTGTTCTTCCTCGGCGTGGGCATGGCGCTGGACCTGTCGGTGGTGGCGCGCGACTGGCCGCTGGTGCTGTCGGGGATGCTCGCGCTGATGGCCACTAAGGCGGCCGGCATCTACGCGGTGGCACGGCTGCTGCGCAGCCCGCACGCCGAGGCGCTGGACCGCGCGGTGCTGATGGCGCAGGGCGGCGAGTTCGCCTTCGTGCTGTTCGCCGCCGCGGGCGCGGCCGGCGTGATCGATGCGCGCGCCAACGCCACCGCCACCGCGATGGTGGTGCTGTCGATGGCGTTCACGCCGCTGTGCATGCTGGCGCTGCGCCGCTTCGCGCGCGCGCCGGAGGCGTCGATGGAAGGCATCGAGGAGGCGCAGGGCCGCACCGGCAGCGTGCTGATCATCGGCTTCGGCCGCTTCGGCCAGGTGATGAGCCAGTCGCTGCTGGCGCGCGACGTCGACGTGACCATCATCGACAACGACATCGAGATGATCCGCAGCGCGGCGGACTTCGGCTTCAAGATCTACTACGGCGACGGCGCCCGGCTGGACGTGCTGCACGCCTCGGGCGCGGGTGTGGCGCGGGTGATCGCGGTGTGCGTCGACAACCGCGCGGCCGCCGACCGCATCGTCGAGCTGGCGCGGCACGAGTTTCCGCAGGCGCGGCTGCTGGTGCGCTCCTACGACCGCGAGCACTCGCTGAAGCTGATCGCCGCGGGCGTGGACTACCAGATCCGCGAGACGTTCGAGTCGGCGGTGGAGTTCGGCAAGGTCGCGCTGCGCTCGGTCGGTATCGCGCAGGAGGACGCCGACCTGATCGCCACCGAGATCCGCCGCCGCGACGCCGAGCGCTTCGAGCTGGAGATCGCCGCCTCCGGCGACCTGCGCGCCGGTGCCGGCCTGATGATCGGCAATGCGCCCAGGCCCACCCCGTACACGACGCCGCGCCGCGAGAGCCGCGCCCTCAACGCCCAGGCGGCCGCCGCGGCCGGCGACGACGCCCCGGCGGCCCCGCCCGGCGCCGGGCCGCCGGGCGACTGAGCCCGCGGCCGCCCGCCAGCGCCCCGGGGCGGCCGCCGCAGGCCGCCGCCATGACCTTCGACACCCCCTCGCGCGGGAGCCGCGCGCGTATCGTGGCCCGATGCCTCGGCCCGCCCGGCGGGCCGGCATGCCCTTTCCCATCCACTGCCCGTCCCGGGCCGGAGATCCACGTGAGCGTGAACAAACCGCAAGTCCTGCTGCTTTCGCTGGCCGTCGCGCTGGCACTGACCGCCTGCAAGGGCAAGGAATCGGCGGCCACCGCCGACGCCGGCGCCGATGCCGCCAAGCCCGCCGAAGCCAAGCCGCTGGCGCTGGACGAAAGCAAGCTGCCGCCGGTCAACCGCTTCCTGAAGTCCGACCTCGACGACAGCAAGAACGCCTGCACGGACCTGGCCGGCTACGTCAACGACAAGTGGCTCGCCGCCAACCCGGTGCCGGGCGACCGCACCAGCTGGGGCGCGTTCGAGATGCTGACCGAGCGCTCGCTCGCCGTGCAGCACCAGCTCGCCGAGCAGGCCGCGGCCGACGCCAACGCCACCGGCGTGGAGAAGATCGTCGGCGACTTCTGGGCCACCGGCATGGACGAGGCCAAGGTCAACGCCGCCGGCATCGCGCCGATCCAGGACCGCCTGGACGCGATCTCCAAGCTGGCCGACAAGGACCAGATCGCCGACTACCTGCGCACCAGCGCTGCGAAGGGCGAGAACTTCCTGTTCGGCTTCGGCGCCGAGGCCGACTTCAAGAACTCGTCGATGAACATGGCCTACGCCATGCAGGGCGGCCTGGGCCTGCCGGACCGGGGCTACTACTTCGACAAGGACAAGAAGCCCAAGCTCGACGCCTACCAGGCGCACGTGGCCAAGGTGCTGGAGCTCTCCGGCGTGCCGGCCGCGGACGCCGCCAAGCAGGCCGAGGCCGTGGTCGCGTTCGAGACCCGCCTGGCCAAGGTGTCGAAGTCGAGCGAGGAGATGTCGCGCGACGTCTCGCTGTACTACAACCCGGTCACGCTGGCAGACGCCGACAAGCTGACGCCCAACTTCCCGTGGACGAAGTTCTTCGACTCGCAGGGCGTCGCGCCGCAGGAGAAGTTCTCGCTGGCGATCCCCGCCTTCCACGAGGAAGTCAGCAAGATGCTGGCCGACACCGCGCCGGCGACCTGGCAGGCCTACCTGCGCTTCCACACCGTCGACGGTGCCTCACCCTACCTGAGCGACGCCTTCGTGCAGGAGAACTACAACTTCTACAACAAGGCGCTGCGCGGGCAGGCGGAGATCAAGCCGCGCTGGAAGCGCGTGCTGGGCACGATCGAGGACGACGCCGGCGAGGCGTTCGGCCAGCTCTACGTCAAGGTCGCGTTCCCGGCCGACTCCAAGGCCAAGATGGAGGCGCTGGTGCAGAACCTGCGCACCGCGCTCAAGGCCCGGATCGAGAAGCTCGACTGGATGAGCGACGACACCAAGAAGAAGGCCATCGCCAAGTGGGAGACCTTCACGCCCAAGATCGGCTATCCCGACAAGTGGCGCGACTGGAGCGGCCTGTCGACCAACCGCGACAGCTACATCGGCAACGTGCTGGCGGCCAACGAGTTCAACTACAAGTGGAACCTCGGCAAGATCGGCAAGCCGGTCGACAAGTCCGAATGGGGCATGACGCCGCAGACGGTGAACGCGTACTACAACCCGCTGCAGAACGAGATCGTGTTCCCGGCGGCGATCCTGCAGCCGCCGTTCTTCGACCCGAACGCTGACGACGCCACCAACTACGGCGGCATCGGCGCGGTGATCGGCCACGAGATGACCCACGGCTACGACGACCAGGGCGCGCGCTTCGGGCCCACCGGCAACTTCGAGCAGTGGTGGACGGATGCCGACGGCAAGGCCTTCGCCGCGCGCACCGGCAAGCTGGTGGACCAGTTCAACGGCTACTCGACGCCGCAGGGCAAGGTCAACGGCAACCTGACGCTGGGCGAGAACATCGCCGACCTGGGTGGCCTCAACACCGCCTACGACGCGATGCGCACCGCCACCGAGGGCAAGCCGGACCCGAAGACCGACGGCTTCACCCGCGACCAGCGCTTCTTCCTCAACTGGGCGACGGTGTGGCGCCGCAACTTCACGCCCGACGAGCTGAAGGTGCGCCTGACCACCGACCCGCACGCGCCGGCCAACTTCCGCGCGATCGGCACGCCGTCGAACATGCCGGCGTTCGCGGCGGCGTTCAACTGCAAGGCGGGCGACGCGATGGTGCGCGGCGACGGCAAGCAGGTGGTGATCTGGTGACGATGCTTTCCTGAGCGAAGCCCGGGCCTGTCGCCCGGACACCCGGACTGCCATCCCGAGCGTAGCGAGGGATCTTTCCGGCCCGGACGGCAGGTCCCTCGCTTTGCCCGGGGCGACAGGCGATCAAGCAGCGGCGGCTCCGGAAGGGGCCGCCGTTTTGCGTTTCCGGGCGGCAAGGCGGCCGCCATGACCTTCGACACCCGCGACGCGGGCCGGCGCGGCCGTATGGTCGCCGCGCGGCGATGGGGAATCGCCGCCACGCATTCCCCGCCATCCAGCGCGCCCTCGTCAGGGCCGGAGCCCGCCATGAACGCCAAGCCGAACGTCCTGTTCCTGTCCCTGTCCGTGGCGCTCGCGCTGGCAGCCTGCCAGCGCGCCGAACAGCCCGCCGCCGCGGGCGCGGACGCCGGCGCCGCGGCGCCCGCCCCCGCCGCGAAACCACTCGCGCTCGACGAGTCCCGGCTGCCGCCGGTAATCCGCTTCGCCGCCGCCGACCTCGATCCCGGCAAGACCGCCTGCGCCGACTTCGAGGGCTACGTCAACGGCAAGTGGCTGGCCGCGAACCCGATTCCCGGCGACCGCTCGAGCTGGGGTGCGTTCGACGCCCTGGCCGAACGCTCGCTCGCGGTGCAGCACCAGCTCGCCGAACACGCCGCGGCCGATGCGGGCGCGACGGGCATCGAGAAGATCGTCGGCGACTTCTGGGCCACCGGCATGGACGAGGCCAGGGTCGACGCGCAGGGCATCGCACCGATCCAGGACCGCCTCGACGCGATCGCCGCCCTCGACGGCAAGGACGCGATCGCCGACTACCTGCGCGCCAGCGCGGCGAAAGGCGAGAACGTGCTGTTCGGCTTCGGGCCCGAGGCCGACTTCAAGGATTCGTCGATGAACATCGCCTACGCCTTCCAGGGCGGCCTGGGCCTGCCGGACAAGGGCTACTACTTCGACAAGGACAAGCAGGACAAGCTCACGGCCTACCGCGGGCACGTCGGCAAGGTGCTGGAGCTCTCCGGCGTGCCGGCGGCCGACGCGGCCAGGCAGGCCGACGCGGTGGTCGCGTTCGAGACGCGGCTGGCGAAGGCCTCGCTGTCCAACGAGGACCTGCAGCGCGACGTCTCGCTGTACTACAAGCCGGTCACGCTGGCCGAGGCCGACAAGCTGACGCCCAACTTCCCGTGGACGAAGTTCTTCGCCTCGCAGGGCCTGGCGCCGCAGGGGAAGTTCTCGCTGGCGATGCCCGCCTTCCACGAGGAAGTGAGCAGGATGCTGGCCGACACCGCGCCTTCGGCGTGGCAGGCCTACCTGCGCTTCCACACCGTCGACGGCGCCGCGCCCTACCTGGGCGAGGCGTTCGCGCAGGAGAACTACGACTTCTACGGCAAGACCATGCGCGGGCAGAAGGAGATCAAGGCGCGCTGGAAGCGCGTGCTCGGCAGCATCGACAACAGCGCCGGCGAGGCCTTCGGCCAGCTCTACGTCAAGGCCGCCTTCCCGGCCGATTCCAAGGCCAGGATGGAGGCGCTGGTGCAGAACCTGCGCACCGCGCTCAAGGCGCGGATCGAGAAGCTCGACTGGATGGGCGATGAGACCAAGCAGAAGGCCATCGCCAAGTGGGAGACGTTCACGCCCAAGATCGGCTACCCGGACAAGTGGCGCGACTGGAGCGGCCTGCAGACCTCGCGCGACAGCTACATCGGCAACGTGCTGGCGGCCAATGCGTTCAACTACAAGTGGAACCTGGGCAAGATCGGCAAGCCGGTCGACAAGTCCGAGTGGAGCATGAACCCGCAGACGGTGAACGCGCAGTACAACCCGCTGGCCAACGAGATCACCTTCCCGGCCGCGATCCTGCAGCCGCCGTTCTTCGACCCCGACGCCGACGACGCGATGAACTACGGCGGCATCGGCGCGGTGATCGGCCACGAGATGATCCACGGCTACGACGACCAGGGCAGCCGCTTCGGCCCCGGCGGCAACTTCGAGAACTGGTGGACGCCGGCCGACGCCAAGGGCTTCGCCGCGCGCACCGGCAAGCTGGTCGAGCAGTTCGACGGCTACCAGGCGCTGCCCGGGCTGCACGTCAACGGCAACCTGACCCTGGGCGAGAACATCGCCGACCTCGGAGGCCTCAACACCGCCTTCGACGCGATGCAGGCGGCGGCTGCCGGCAAGCCCGACCCGAAGACCGGCGGCTTCACCCGCGAGCAGCGCTTCTTCCTCAACTTCGCCACCATCTGGCGCGACCAGCTCACGCCCGATTTCCTGACGGAGATCGTCAACACCAACGAGCACGCGCCGGGCAACTTCCGCGCGATCGGCGCGCCGTCGAACATGCCGGCGTTCGCCGAAGCCTTCGCCTGCAAGGCCGGCGACCCGATGGTTCGGCCGGCGGACGTGCGCGTGACGATCTGGTAGCGCCGTCGGCGCACGTCGAGGGCTGCATCGCATGCAGAGCGCAGCGAATGACTGCCGGCTCCGGATGCGGGATCCCTCGCTGCGCTCGGGACGACAACGGTAAGGTGCGTGGCGCGCCCTGACGCGGGGAGCCATCGCTGGCGCGTCGCAGCATGCGGGTGATGCGAACGGTGGCCTGAGGCGAATCCGCCTCGCAGTCTCTGTCATCCCGAGCGCAGCGAGGGATCTGCTCGCGGGCTCCGGATGCCGGATCCCTAGCTGCGCCCGGGATGACGACGGGGAGCGCGCCGTGGTGGCGGGACGCGCGGCGGCGAGCGCATGCGGCCGGCGCCGTCCATGACCTTCGACACCCGCTCGATCGGCGCGTGCGGGGGTATGGTCGACCGGCTGCGCCGATGGCCCATCGGTGCGACCCGTCCATTCCACGCACCATTCCGCGCGCGATCCCGCTTCTGGCGGGCCGAGGCGCCCAGGGGAAACCGATGCCGAAGTCCACGCTGCTCGCCCTCGCCACCGCGCTCGCGCTGTCCGCGCAGCCCGTCTTGCTGCACGCCGCCGAGCCGGCCGCCGCCGCGCCGGTGTACGACGTGCGCGACCTCGACCCGTCCGTGTCCGCCTGCCAGGACTTCAACGCCTACGCCAACGGCAAGTGGATCGCGGCCAACCCGATCCCGGCCGACCGCACGCGCTGGGGCGCGTTCGACGCGCTGCGCGAGCAGAGCCTCGCGGCGCAGCACAAGATCGTCGACGCCGCCGACGCGGGCGCCGACAAGGCCGATACGGGCTCGATCGAGCAGAAGATCGGCTGGTTCTACCGCTCGGGCATGGACGAGGCGGCGGTCGAGAAGGCCGGCTTCGACCCGATCAAGCCCGACCTCGCGGCGATCGCGAAGCTCGACGATACCGCCGGCATCGTCGCCTGGCTGGGCCGGGCCTACGCGCGGGGCGAAGGCCAGGGCTTCCGCTTCGGCTCCAACGCCGACTACCAGGACGCCACCCGCCAGATCGCCTTCGCCAACCAGGGCGGGCTCGGCCTGCCGACGCCCGACTACTACACCCAGGACGAGCACAAGGACATCCGCGCGGCCTACGTCGCGCACATCGCGAAGCTGTTCGAGCTGACCGGGACGTCCGCCGCGCAGGCGAAGGCGAAGGCCGACGGCATCCTCGCCTTCGAGACGCGGCTGGCGAAGGCCTCGCTCTCGCGCGTGGAGCTGCGCGACCCGAAGAACCGCTACCACTTCATGACCGTCGCGCAGGCCGACGCGGTGACGCCGCACCTCGACTGGGCGGCGTTCTTCAAGGCCACCGGCGTCGACGTGACCGACGGCTTCTCGCTGTCGCAGCCGGCGTTCTTCGCCGAATTCGACGCCATGCTCGCCGGCGTGCCGGCGGCGCAGTGGCGCGACTACCTCGCCTTCCACGCGATCGACGACGCATCGCCCTACCTTTCCGCGCCGTTCCAGGCCGCGCACTTCGACTTCTACGACAAGGCGCTCAGGGGCCAGCCCGAGCAGCGCGTGCGCTGGAAGCGCGTGCTCGAGGCGGTCAACGACGGCATGGGCCAGGCGCTCGGCCAGCTCTACGTGAAGGAGTATTTCCCGCCGCAGGCCAAGGCGCGCGCGCAGCATCTGGTGGACAACGTGCGCAACGCGCTCAAGGCCCGCATCGAAGGCCTGGACTGGATGGGCGACGAGACCCGCGCCAAGGCGCTCGAGAAGTGGAGCACCTTCCTGCCCAAGATCGGCTATCCCGACAAGTGGCGCGGCTGGGACGGCCTGGAGGTCAAGCCGGGCGACTACTTCGCCAACGTGCGCGCGGCCAACGCGTTCAACAACCGCTACGACCTGGACAAGATCGGCAAGCCCACCGACCGCTACGAATGGAGCATGACCCCGCAGACGGTCAACGCCTACTACAGCTCGGGCACCAACACGATCAACTTCCCGGCCGCGATCCTGCAGCCGCCGTTCTTCTACGCCGACGGCGACGATGCGATCAACTACGGCGGCATCGGCGCGGTGATCGGCCACGAGGCCGGGCACGGCTTCGACGACAGCGGCAGCCAGTTCGACGGCGCCGGCAACAACGTCAACTGGTGGACGCAGGCCGACCGCGAGCGCTTCGATGCGCGCACCGCCAAGCTCGCCGCGCAGTTCGACGCCTACGTGCCACTGCCCGACCATCCCGACCAGCACGTCAACGGCAAGCTGACGATGGGCGAGAACATCGGCGACCTCGGCGGCCTCAACTTCGCCTACGACGCGCTGCAGGCCGCCGACGGCAACAAACCCGACCCGAAGATCGATGGGCTCACGCGCGACCAGCGCTTCTTCCTGAGCTGGGCGCGGGTGTGGCGCGGCAACATCCGCGACAAGGCGCAGCTGGTGCTGCTCAACGCCGATCCGCATTCGCCGGCGAAGTTCCGCGCGATCGGCGCGCCGTCGAACATGCCGGCCTTCGCCAGGGCCTTCCAGTGCAAGGCCGGCGACCCGATGGTGCGGCCCGAAGAGACCCGCGTGCAGATCTGGTAGCCGTCCCGGCTGCGCTGCTGCAGGAAGGCCCGCCGGATGGCGGGCCTTTCTTTTTGCCACGGATCTTCACGGATCGACGCGGATCAGGAGCAGGTCGGGACCAGGAACAGGGCCAAGGCCGGGTTTTCGCTGATCCGTGTCATCCGTGTTCATCCGTGGCGAAAACCACCCCGCCCGGGCGTTCAGTGAGCGCTGCCGGGGCTTGTTAAACTCGCGCGTCCCCCTCGCATGGATTCCGCAATGCCCAACGCGCGCCCCGCCATCGCCCGGTATTCCGCCCTCGCCCTCGGCCTGACCCTGGCCGCCGGCCTGTCGGTGCACGACGCCGACGCGGCGATGAAGAAGCGGCCCGCGAAGAAGGCAGAGCCCGCGGTCACGGCCTGCACGGACTTCTACGCCTTCACCAACAAGGACTGGCTGGCGTCCAACCTGGTGGTCGGCGGCTCCGGCGCCGTGTCGGCGCTGGGACAGCTGCGCGACCAGGCCCGGCAGCAGCAGCGCGACCTGCTCGACGCCGCCATGCGCTCGCCGCAGAACAACGTGCAGAAGCTGCTCGGCGACTTCTGGGCCAGCGGCCTGGACGAGGCCGCGGTCGAGGCCGACGGCGCACAGCCGATCGCGCCGCTGCTCGCGCGCATCGACGGCATCCGGCGCAGCAAGGACATCCCGCCGTCGATCGCGGCGCTGCACCAGGTGGGCATCCCGGTGCTGTTCCAGTTCACCCCCGACGTGGACCTGGCCGACCTCTCGCGCCACGTCGGCTATTTCACCCAGGGCGGCATCGGCCTCACCGATCCCACCTACTACACCCGCAACGACCCCGACACGCAGGCGCTGCTCGGGCGCTACAAGGACTACGTCCAGAAGATCCTGGTGCTGACCGGGACCCCGGCCGACAAGTCCGAGGCGCAGGCGCAGCAGGTGATCGACATCGAAACGCGCATCGCCAAGGCATCCAAGCCGATGACGCTGATGCGCGACCCGCGCAGCAACTACGCGCTGGTGCCGTCGGCGACGCTGGGCAAGAGCTACAGGCACCTGCAGCTGGGCGACTTCCTCAAGGCGCAGGGCGTGAGCGACGACACCGTCTCGCTCGCCAACCCGGCGCTGTTCGCCGAGCTCGACGCGATGGTCGACAAGCTCAAGCCCGAGCAGTGGAAGGCCTACCTGCGCTTCCACGTCGGCAACGCGATGGCGCCGTACCTGTCGAAGAGCTTCCGCGACGCGGACTTCGAGTTCCGCGGCCGCGTGCTGCGCGGCGAGACCGCGCCGCCGGCCCGCGACCAGCGCGTGCTCGACGCGATCAACCTCGCCGCCGGCCCGATGCTGGCGCGCGAGTACGTCGCCCGCTACCTGCCGGCCGCCACCGCCTCGCGCGCCGAGGCGATCGCCGGCCAGGTGCGCGACGCGCTCGCGCGCGCGGTCGAACGCAACAGCTGGATGAGCGCGGAGGCCAAGGCCGTGGCGAAGGCCAAGGTCGACAAGCTCAAGATCGAGGTCGGCGCGCCAAAGCGCGACCTCGACTTCAGCGTGCAGCCGATGGGCCGCGGCAGCTTCGGCGGCAACATGCTGATCGCCGCGACCTGGCGCCACCGCGAGGAGATGAAGCGCATCGGCCGCGGCAACGCCAACCGCCGCTGGGACGTGCTGCCGCAGGAGCCCGCGTTGGCCTACGACATGGCGCAAAACCGCCTGGTCGTCAGCGCCGCCGTGCTGCAGCCGCCGGTGCTGGACATGAGCCAGGACGCGGCGAGCCACTACGGTACGTTCGGCGCGCTGGTGGGCCACGAGCTCGGCCGCAGCGTCGACAGGAAGGGCCAGTTCGTCGACGCCAACGGCGAACTGAAGGCCTGGTGGACACCGGCCGACGCCACCGCCTGGGACCTGCGCATCGCCCCGCTGGTCGCGCAGTACGGCGCCTACGCCTATCCGGGCCTCAACGGCGTGCGCGTCAACGGCGCGCAGACGCTCGAGGAGAACGCCGCGGACCTGGCCGGCGTCGAGCTCGCCTGGGACGCACTGATGGCGTCGCAGCCGGAGCTGCCGAAGGAGTCGAAGCAGGCCTTCTTCCGCGGCTGGGCACAGCTGTGGCGGCAGCAGATGTCGACCGACGAGGCGACGCGACGCGCCGCCGTCGACGTGCACGCGCCCGGCCAGTGGCGCGCCAACGGCCCGCTGGTCGACCTGCCCGCCTTCGGCGAGGCCTTCGAGTGCAAGGCCGGCAGCGCGATGCAGGCCAAGCCGGCGCAGCAGGTGTCGATCTGGCGCAGCGTGGCCGCGGAGCCGGCGCCGACTGGCAAGAAGTAGATTCCCTTGGCGAAAAGCCGGGCCCTCACCCGGCGCTTCGCGCCTCCCTCTCCCGCTTCGCAGGAGAGGGTTGCAAGGCGACGCCTCCCGAGTCTCGCCCTGCCTGCTCGCTCAGAACCGCCGCGCGCGTGGCCGGCTTCGCCCGAACGGCGGCTTGCCGCGCCAGTAGTTGATCAGCAGCCAGCCGAACAGCATCCCGCCCAGGTGCGCGAAGTGCGCCACGCCCGGCTGCAGGCCGGTGAAGCCCAGCAGCAGCTCGATCGCGCCGTAGATGATGACCAGCGTGCGCGCCTTCATCGGGATCGGCGGGATCAGCAGCATCACGCGCTGGTTCGGGAACAGCATGCCGTAGGCGAGCAGCAGGCCGAACACGCCGCCCGACGCGCCCAGCGTCGGCCCGACGGGCGCGCCCTGCCCGGCCATCCACGAGGTCACCAGCAACTGGCACACGCCGGCGCCGGCCACGCAGACCAGGTAATAGGTGAGGAAGCGGCGGTTGCCCCAGGTGTATTCCAGCGGCGCGCCGAACATCAGCAGCGCCAGCATGTTGAACAGCAGGTGCGCGATGTTGGACGGATCGTGCAGGAAGCCGTAGGTCAGCAGCTGCCACGGCATGAAGCCGACGCCGGTCGACAGCGCGTCACCGCCGGCCTGCAGCGGCCACAGCATGAAGGGCGACATGACCCGCTCGCCGACGACGTACTCGAGCAGGAACACCAGGGCGTTGGCGATCAGCAGGGCCTTGGTGACCGGTGGCAGGTTGGTGAACATCGGGATCCTTATGGCTGCCGGACATGATAACGGCAGGCCACGGCCTGCCGCGTCGCGCCGCCGTGCCGGGGATCGCGCGCGATCCAGCGCGGCCTGCGCCCGGCAGATGTCGGGGCGGCCCGGGCCGGATCAAGCGCGCGACGCGCCCCGCTAGCCCGGCCCCCAGATCATGGCGTCGAGGCTGTCCTCCCTGGGCATGCGCACGCGGCCGTTCTCGACCCGCACGCCCTCGGCGCGCAGCCGCTGCGACTGCTCGCGCCAGCCGCGCGAGCCCTCGGGGAAGGCGATGCGGCCGTCGCTGCGCAGGATCCGGTGCCAGGGCAGCGCCGCGTCCTCGTTGCCGGCCAGGATCCGCGCCACCAGCCGCGCGCGGCCCGGCAGCCCGGCGCGGCGCGCGATGTGGCCGTAGCCGGCCACCTGCCCGCGCGGCACGGCGCGGATCGCGGCGAGGATGCGCTGTTCGGCGGAAGCGGCAGGCATTGGGCTAGCATAGACCGGTACCGCGAACGGGCACCACGACCATGCAGAACTTCGAGCAGATCCGCCGCCACGTCAGCGCCGGCGACTACCGCGTCACCATGCAGGAGCCCTACGTGATGTGCGTGGAGCTCTCGCTCGACGGCGGCCGCCGCCACCAGGCGATCTTCCTGTCCGAGCTGCAGGACGACGACGGCCGCAACTACCTGCGCGTGAACACCGTGATCGCGCCGACCACCGGCGTCGACTGCCGGCGCGCGCTGGTGTTCAACTGGCAGAGCCGGATCGGCTACCTGGCCATCGACGACCTCGACGGCGTGCCCTACCTGCAGCTGTGCGAGAACCGTCCCTACGACGCCCTGACCGCGGCCGACCTCGACCGCCTGGTGCTGGAGATCGGCGGCGTCGGCGACAGCCTGGAGCGGCTGCTGTCGGCCGAGGGCGACCTACTGTAAGGCCTCAGGCCCACCCGACCAGGCCGAGCCCCTTGTAGATCCCGTAGGCCACGCTGCCTGCGGCGGGGATCGTGAGGACCCACGCCCAGACGATGCGCTCGACCGTGCCGAGCCTGAGCGCGCGCGGGTTCTTGGCGAAGCCCACGCCCATGATCGCGGTGGAGATGCTGTGCGTGGTCGAGACCGGCATGCCGAAGTGCGCGGCGATGGTAAGGATGGTCGCCGAGCTGGTGTCGACCGCGAAGCCGTGGATCGGGTGCAGCTTGACCATCTTGTGGCCCAGCGTCTTGATGATGCGCCAGCCGCCGGACGCGGTGCCCGCCGCCATCACCACGGCGCAGGTCACCACGATCCACTTCGCCACGCTGGCGTCGCCGGCGGCGGCCGGATGCATGAACGCCAGCCACGACGGCAGGTCGTCCAGCGCCCCGCTGGCCTCGGCGCCGAACAGCGTCAGCGCGATCACGCCCATGGTCTTCTGCGCGTCGTTGTGGCCGTGCGCATAGCCCATATAGGCCGCCGACAACACCTGCGCGCGGATGAAGAAGCGGTTGATCCAGCGCGGCCGCGCCAGCCGCCTGAGCACGCCGCCGGCGCGCTCCATGCCCGAGATCAGCGCCCACAGGAACAGCATCATCACGATGCCGAGCAGGAAGCCGGCCACGGGCGAGCTCACCATCGGCAGGAAGACCTTCCACACCAGGCCCTTGTTGTGCGCCCAGTCGCCGACGCTCTGCGACCAGATCAGCGAGTTCCAGTCGTTGTGCGAGGCCGACATCGCCGCCCCGCACAGGCCGCCGATCAGCGCGTGCGAGGACGAGGACGGCAGCCCGAACCACCAGGTGATCAGGTTCCACACGATCGCGCCGAGCAGCGCGCTCAGGATCACCTGCGAGGTCGCCGCCACCACCTCGGTGTTGATGATGCCGGTGGCGATCGTCGCCGCCACCGCGGTGCCGGTGAGCGCGCCGACCAGGTTCATCACCGCCGCCAGGCTGACCGCCTGCCCGGGCGAGAGCGCCCTGGTGGCGACCGAGGCGGCGATCGAGTTGGCGGTGTCGTGGAAACCGTTGATGAACTCGAACACGAGCGCCACCACGATCACCACCAGCACGAGGGTCAGCATGCGGCGTCGCCCCGGCTCAGCTGTTCTTCAGCACGATCTGGTAGGCGACCACGCCGGCCTCGCGGCAGCGGTCGATGGCCTTCTCGAGGATCTCGAAGAACTCCTTGAGCAGGAACATCTGCAGGTGGTCGAGCTTGCCCGAGTAGATGTCGCGGTAGAGCTCGAGCATCAGCCGGTCGGCCTCGTTCTCCAGCGCGCGCAGCTTGTCGTTGAGCACGCTCATCCGGTCGAGGTTCATGTGCTTGAGCTCGCGGACCATCTCCACGACCACCGCCGCGGCCTGCTCCAGCATCGCCGCGCGCGGCGCGAAGTCGATGCCTTCCAGGTGCCGCAGCGCCAGCGAGTAGCGGTCGGCGAACTTCTCGATCTGCTTGGGGATCTTGTACAGCGCCGAGCCCAGCGCCTCGATGTCCTCGCGCTCGATCGGGGTCATGAAGCTGTCGACCAGGGCCTGGCCGATCTTGTCGGAGGCGGCGCGCTCGCGCAGGCGGGCCAGCTTGAAGGCGTCCAGCGCCGGCTGGCGGTCGGACTCCTTCATCATCACGTGGAGCGCCTTGGCGGCGTCGTAGGCGGCGTCGGCAGCCTCCTCGAGCAGGGTGTAGAACTGCTTGCCGGAGCCGAAGATCGTCTGCAGTGAGAACATCGTGGAGTCCCGTCGCGGGCCTGCGTTCGGTGCGAAGGCGCGATTATGACCGGAAAATGGCACGACCCGAAGCCACGACGCCACGGATGCGTCGCCGGCTTCGAGGCAATTCCCGCATGGCGCCATCCCTCCTCTCCCCGCTTGCGGGGAGAGGCTGGGCAAGGGGCGCCCCGTGGCGACGCCACTTCCCCGCCACCGCGGCGATCCCGCACGGCACGCGTCACTCTCTCGCTTTCTCCTCGCGCACAGAAGGCAGGAGGAGGGCCTCTCCCCGCCGCGACGCACGCACCGGGCCACCACCAGGCGATCCAGCGCGTCCCGGCCTGCATCGCCGAGGCCCGGCCCAACCCCCTGCTATCATGCCGCCGCGCCCCGGGCGCCCCTATGGACGAACCACCGCCTCCCCCGCCCGCCCTGCCCCGCGCCGCCGGATCCCCGGTCGCCGCCGGCCGTGCCGGCCACCGCTCCGGATCGCCCGCGTGATCGAGCTGCTGGTCGTCATCGCACTGATCGTCCTCAACGCCTTCTTCGCCCTGTCGGAGATGGCGCTCATGACCTCGCGCAAGATCCGCCTGAAGCAGATGGGCGAGAGCAGCCGCGGCGCGCGCAAGGCGCTGGCGCTGGCCGAGCAGCCCGACAACCTGCTCTCGACCGTGCAGGTCGGCATCACCCTGATCGCGATCCTGACCGGCGTGCTGGGCGGCGACTCGTTCGGCGAGAAGATCGCGGCCTGGTTCAGCGACGCGCTGCCCGGGCTGGGCGACTACGCGCACACCCTGGGCATCGTGGTCGCGGTCGGCCTGATCACCTCGGCGTCGGTGGTGTTCGGCGAGCTGATCCCCAAGCGGCTGGCACTGACCAACGCCGAGCACATCGCCAGCGTGGTCGCGATCCCGCTCGACATGCTGGCGACCGCCGCCAAGCCGGTCGTGTACGGCCTGGGCGCCATCAACCGCCTGGTGCTGCGCCTGCTCGGCATCCGCGACGACGCGCGCAACGCGATCACCGAGGAGGAGATCCGCCTGCTGGTCACCGAAAGCCACGAGCAGGGGGTGATCGACGAGGACGAGCGCAACATGATGAACCGGGTGATGCGCCTGGGCGACCGCGACGCGGAGAGCCTGATGACGCCGCGCACCCGCATCGCCTGGCTCGACGCCTCGGAGAGCTACGAGGACAACCTCGACACCATGCGCAGGACCACGTTCTCGCGCTACCCGGTCTACCGCGGCGGCGACGACGAGGTGGTCGGCGTGCTCGAGGTCAAGTCGCTGCTCGACCGCCTCGACCAGCGCACGCTGGACCTGTTCCGCGACCTGCGCGAGCCGCTGTTCGTCTCCGAGTCCACGCCGGCGCTCAAGCTGCTGGAGATCCTGCGCGAGGACCAGCAATCGCTGGCGCTGGTCGTCGACGAGTACGGCGACATCACCGGCCTGGTCACCGTCAACGACGTGATGGAGGCGGTGATCGGCCGCAACCAGGCCGGCGAGGGACCGGATTCGATCCCGCAGATCGTGGCCCGCGACGACGGCTCGCTGCTGGTCGACGGCGGCATCTCGGTCGAGACGGTGCGCGAGCTGCTCGGCGGCGGCGCGCTGCCGCTGGAGGACGAGCACGACTACCACACCGCCGCCGGCATGACGATCGCGCAGTTCGGGCGCATCCCCAACGTCGGCGAGCACTTCGACTGGAACGGCTGGCGGATCGAGATCGTCGACCTCGACGGCCCGCGCGTGGACAAGCTGCTGCTGCAGCGCGTCGCCCAGGCCACCGTCGACCATGCCGACTGACGGTGCGCGCGAGGGCCGGTCGCACGGCCGGCACGGCCCGCGCCCACCGGGCACGCGCGCGCTGCTGGCGGCGCTGGCGGCGGGCGATCCCGACGACACCATCCGCTTCCGCGACGTCTTCGCGGGCCTGGGCGAGCGCGCCTTCGGCATGCTGCTGTTCGTGGCGACGCTGCCTGCGTTCATCCCGATCCCCGGCGTCGGCGGCGCGATCAGCGGGCCGCTGGCGATCCTGATCGGCCTGCAGCTGCTCATCGGCCTGCGCATGCCCTGGCTGCCGCGTTTCATCGCCGACCGTGGCCCGCACCGGCAGGCGATGAAGCGCTTCGAGGCGATGCTCTCGCCCTGGCTGACGCGGCTCGAGCACCTGGTGCGGCCGCGGCTGTCGTACCTGCTCGACCACCGCGTCGCCGTCATGTTCAGCGGCCTGCTGCTGGTGCTGCTCGGGCTGCTGCTGGCGCTGCCGATCCCGTTCACCAACTACATCTTCGGCGGCCTGCTGCTGCTGTTCGCGCTGGCGCTGCTGGAGCGCGACGGCGCGCTGATGGTCGTCGCCTGGGTCGCCGGCGGCATCGCGGTGGCGGTGTTCGGCGTGCTCAGCGGCACGCTGGCGGCGGCCACGGCGGAGTGGTTCGACCGGCTGCGCTGAGGCGGCGCTTTGCCCATCGATCGCCAGCGGCGATCCCTGGCTCGACGAAACGCTGCGCGGCGTTCAGCCCAGCAGCCGCGCGAAGTCCTGCGCGGTCATCGGGTGGCCCAGCCAGAAGCCCTGGGCGAGGTCGCAGCCGCGCTCACGCAGGATCTCGAACTGGCCTTCCTTCTCCACGCCCTCGGCCACCACGGTGATGCCGAGCGAATGCGCCATCGCGATGATCGCGGTGGTCAGCGCCAGGTCGTCGGGGTCGCGCAGCACGTCGGCGATGAAGCTGCGGTCGATCTTCACGCCGTCGACCGGCACCCGGCGCAGGTGGCTCAGGCCCGAGAAGCCGGTGCCGAAATCGTCGAGCCACACCTTCACGCCGGTGCTGCGCAGGCGCCCGAGCAGCGTGCTGGCGCGGATTTCGTCGCCGATCACGGCGGTCTCGGTGAGCTCGAGGTGCAGGCGCCCCGGGGCGAGCCCGGTGTCGGCGAGCACCTGCGCGACCTGGTCGGGGAGGTCGCCGCCGCGCAACTGCCGCGCCGAGACGTTAACCGCGATGAACAGCTCGTCGGCGTCGTGGTGCTCGCGCGTCCAGCGCACCGCGTCCGCGCAGGCCGCGCGCAGCACCGCGGGGCCGATGTTCTCGATCAACCCGCTCTGCTCGGCGACGTCGATGAACACCGACGGCGCGATCGCGCCGTGCTCCGGGTGCTGCCAGCGCAGCAGCGCCTCGGCGCCGGTGAGCACGTTGTCCGACATCCGGAACACCGGCTGGTACACCAGGCTCAGCTCGCCGCGCTCCCACGCGCCGCGCAGGTCCTGCTCCATGCGCACGCGGCGCTCGACCGCCTGGTCCATCGCGCGGCTGTAGAAGCGATGGCAGTTCTTGCCGGCCACCTTGGCCTGGTACATCGCGATGTCGCCGTTCTTCATCAGCATCGCGGCGTTGGCGGCGTCCTCCGGGAACAGCGTGATGCCGATCGACGTGCCCAGGAACACCTGCCGCCCGCGCACCGTGATCGGCCGGCCCAGCTCGCCGACCAGGGTCTCGGCCAGCCGGGTGGCGGCGGCGCGGATGTCGCCCGCGCCGCTGTCGTCGGACTCGAGCAGGATCACGAACTCGTCGCCGCCGAAGCGCGCCAGCCCCGCATGGTCGCCGCCGCCGCGCTCGATCGCCTCGCGGATGCGGTTGGAGAACTGCACCAGCACCTCGTCGCCGGCGTCGTGGCCGAGGGTGTCGTTGACGCGCTTGAAGTCGTCGATGTCGGCGAACAGCAACGCCATCTGCCGCGCCGCGCCGCGCAGCTGCATCAGCCGCTGGTCGAGGCGCTCCCGGAAGGCGAGCCGGTTGGACAGGCCGGTCAACGCGTCGGTGTAGGCCATGCGGCGGATGTCGCGGTCGTGGCGGACGATGCTCTCGCCCATCCGCGAGAACGCGCGCACCAGGTCGCCGATCTCGTCGTTGCGGGTGGTCGACGGCACCACCGCGGCGAAGTTGCCGGCCTCGATCTCGCGCGCCGCGTTGGCCAGCTGCCGCACCGGCCGCACCAGCGAGCGCTGCAGGATCAGGCCCACCACCACGCCGATCGCCACCAGCGCCAGCATCATCAGCCCGATCCAGACCGCGTGGTGGCGGCTGATCGCGGCCATCCGCGCCTGCATCGCCGCGCTGGCGCGCGCCTCCTCGGCGTTGACCGAATCGAGCGAATAGCCCACGCGCACGCCGCCGATGCGCTGGTCGCCGATGCGCACTGGCGCCGACACGTCGAGGATGCGGCCGGCGGACTGCACGTGCAGGTCGCGCGCGGTGACCACCTCGTAGGCCAGCGGGTCGTGCATCGCCTGGCCGTAGGTGGCGATGTCGCGCGAGCCGTCGTGGATCACCGCGCCGTTGTTGTCGTAGACGATGACGTAGCTCACGTCGGACTGGCGCAGCACGCCGCGCACCACCACGCCGATCGCGTCGAGGTCGAAGTAGTACAGCGGGTTGACCAGCGAGTCGGCCAACTGCCCGGCCACCGCCTCGCCGCGCTCGCGCAGGCGGTCGGACACCAGCCCGTGGATGGAATCGCGGCTCAGCGCCGCCATCTCGCGCTGCATCTCCGCCTGGCGGTGCAGCACCACCGCGACCACCGCCAGCACCACCAGCAGCACGCCCGCGGCCAGTAGCAGGAAGCGCGGATACAGGCCGTAGCGCAGCTTCATTCGATCTCCGCCCCGACCCGCCGGATGCCCTTGCGCAGGTTGTCGAGCGCCTGCCGGTTCTCCGCGTCGATCGGCAGGAAGCGGGTGGTCTTGAAGAACCGCAGCAGCGGCTCGCGGGCATCGGGGTCGTCGGCAGCCTCGATCAGCACCTGCTGCAGCCGCTCGCGCACGCGCTCGTCGAGATCGCCGCGCACCATCTCCACCGCGCGCGGGTACTCGCCGCTGGCGTGGATCAGCTTCATGTCGCGTCGATAGCTCGGCGGCATGCGCTGCGGGTTGTCCCAGTCCAGGCTGCTCATCACGCCCGCGTCCACCAGCCGCTTGTCCACCCAGGTCGAAATGTTGAGCTCGGAGCGCGCGAACAGGTAGCCGACCGAGCCGGCCGCGGGCCGGTCCATCGGCGAGAGCAGGATCTCCATCGGCAGCCCGCGCTCGAGCAGCTCGGTGACCGGCACGAAATAGGCGCTGGTGGACGAGATGTTCTGGAAGGCGATGCTGCGGCCGCGCAGGTCGTCAAGCGAGTCGATGCCGCTGTCGCGGCGCACGAAGAACACGCTGTGGTAATGGCTGACCCCGTCGCGTTCGGTGAGCAGCAGCGCGCGCGCATGCGCCTGCTGCTCCAGCAGCATCGCCGTGCCGGCGGTCTCGGTGACCCAGTCGACGCGGCCGCGGCGCAGGTAGCTGGCCATCTGCTGGGCGGTGCGCGCCATCAGGATGCGGCCTTCGGTGATGCCGACGTCGCGCATCCGCGGCACCACGTAGTCGAGCAGCGGCTTGAGCTGCTCGTAATGCGCCTGCGGGTTGTCGCTGATGCGGCCCAGCACCAGCACGTGGCCGTTGTCGTCGTCGGCCGCGGCGACCGGGACCAGCCCGAGGCAGAGCAAGCCGATCGCCAGCAATGCGCGCAAACGATCGAGCGTTGGGGTCAAGGGGCGGCGCCGGTGCGGGAATGGCGCGAGCCTAGCCGAAATGCGGCGCGCTGGCACGGGGCCGGCCGGGCCGCGGCGCGGCGGTCAGCCGCCGTCCTGCCCGGCCAGCCGGGCCATGCGCTGGGCGTCGGCGAGGATGCCGCGCAGCAGCCGTACCTCGCGCTCGTCCAGGCCGGCGCGCAGGTACAGCCGGCGCAGCTTGCGCATCGCCGAATCGGGCGAGCGGCCCTTGTGGAAATCGATCGCCTCCAGCGTCTCGGCGAGCTGGGCGAACAGGCCCTCGAGCTGGGCGTGGCTGGCCGGCGGGTCGGCATGCCCGCTGGCGTCGGGGCGCACTTCACCGGGGTCCTGTCCGGCGGCGCCCAGGACGGCGACCCGCAGCTCGTAGGCCAGCACCTGCACCGCGGCGGCCAGGTTGAGCGAGCTGTAGCCGGGATCGGCCGGAATGTGCACGGCGGCATGGCACAACTGCAGTTCCTCGTTCTCGAGCCCGGTGCGCTCGCGCCCGAACACCAGCGCGACCTCGCCGCCCTGCCCGGCGGCGGCCAGCGCGCGCGCCGCCGCCAGCCGCGGCGACAGCTCCTCGAGCTGGACCCGCCGGCTGCGCGCCGTGCAGCCCAGCACCAGCCGGCAGTCGGCGACCGCCTCGGCCAGCGTCTCCACCCGCACCGCCGCGGCGAGCACGTCGTCGGCGCCGGCGGCCATCGCGTCGGCGTCGGCATGCGGGAAGCGCTGCGGCGCCACCAGTACCAGACGGTGCAGGCCCATCGTCCGGATCGCTCGCGCCGCCGAGCCGATGTTGCCGGGATGCTGGGTGCCCACCAGCACGATGCGCAGGCGGCCGGCGGGCGACGGATCGTGGTTCATGCACAAATGGTAAACTGCGCGGCCCGGCCAAGGTGCCGGAACGCTCTTTTCCCCCTCGATCACCGCCCTGCGCCCGGAGCCGTCCGCGATGCAACAACCCGCTGTCAACGTCATGGTCAAGGCGGCGCGCGCCGGCGGCAATATCCTGCTGCGCCACATGCACCGGCTCGACGCGCTCAACGTGGTCGAGAAGGAACGCATGGACTACGCCAGCGAGGTCGACGGCCTGGCCGAGGAAGCGATCGTCAAGGAGCTGCGCCGCGCCTACCCCGAGCACGCCGTGCTGGGCGAGGAAGGCGGCGCCCAGAAGGGCAGCCGCGGCCCCAGCCGCCACACCTGGGTGATCGACCCGCTCGACGGGACCAGCAACTACCTGCGCGGCTTCCCGCACTGGTGCGTGTCGATCGCGCTGTGCGAGGGTCCCGAGCCGTTGCACGCGGTGGTCTTCGACCCGTTGCGCAACGAGCTGTTCACCGCCTCGCGCGGCTCCGGTGCGCAGCTCAACGAGCGCCGCATCCGCGTGGCCGAGCGCAAGGAGCTGGCCGGCGCCGTGCTGACGACCGGCTTCCCGCCGCGCGAGCGCAAGCGCGCCGGCGCCCAGCTCAGGTGCGTCGAGGAACTGCTGGCCACGGCCGAGGACATCCGCCGCACCGGCTCGGCTGCGCTCGACCTGGCCTACGTGGCCTGCGGCCGCAGCGACGGCTACTTCGAGGCCGGCGTGCAGCCCTGGGACATCGCCGCCGGCGTGCTGCTGGTGCGCGAGGCCGGCGGCCGCGTCAG
Source organism: Luteimonas sp. (assembly GCA_035539095.1). Lineage (GTDB taxonomy): Bacteria > Pseudomonadota > Gammaproteobacteria > Xanthomonadales > Xanthomonadaceae > Luteimonas. Next base: position 194,977 of record DATLJE010000007.1, on the reverse strand, counting down.
CGACTTCCGCGGCGCCGCCCTCGGCCCGCTGCACGTGGAAACCGGCCCGCGCCACGTGCTCGCCGGCAACGTGCGCATCGTCGAGCCGCTGCAGAAGGCGATCGTGTCCTCCGGTTACCTGCAAGCCTTCAGCTGACGCGCTTTCCCCCTCTCCCCGCTAGCGGGGAGAGGGTGGCTGCGAAGCAGCCGGGTGAGGGGTGCGTAATGCAAGGAGGATGGCATCAAGCACATCCTCCGTCCTCACCATCGCCTCGTCGTTCCAGAACCTCAGCACGCGATAGTCGAGCGATTCGAGGAATCGCGTTCGCGCTGAGTCGCTGTCGGCCTGGTCCAGGTGTTGGCTGCCATCCAGTTCCACGATCAATCTCGCATCCGCGCACACGAAATCCGCGTAATACGGACCGATGCGGTGCTGGCGCCTGAACTTGAACCCCGCGAGGCGCCGGTCGCGCAGGCGCTCCCAGAGCATGCGCTCGGCTTCGGTCTGGTCGCGCCGCAGTTGTCGCTCGCGGGTGTGGTCCTGTTTGCCTCTCACGCGCACTCCTTGCGCTTCGTTGCTGACGCTCCCTGTTACGTACCCCTCACCCGGCGCTTCGCGCCGCCCTCTCCCCGCTGAGGCGGGGCAAGGGATGCAACCCTGCGCGCTTGTTACTTACCCCTCACCCCGCTGCTTCGCAGCCGCCCTCTCCCCGCTTGGCGGGGAGAGGGTTTATCTGGTCGCGCTTCGCGCGTTCTGCTTTATGGCCGGCGCGCCAGCGCCTCCAGGTCCTTCGCCTTGGGCATCAGGTCCTGCTTGGTCACCTTGAGGGCGCCGAAGGTCAGCAGCGGGCAGGCGATGAAGATCGACGAGATGGTGCCGATCACGATGCCCATCATCTGCGAGATCGCCATGCCTTCCAGCGAGCCGCCGCCGTAGATGTACAGCGCCAGCACGGTCAGGAACGCCACGAACGAGGTGATGATCGTGCGCGACAGGGTCTGGTTGACCGAGCGGTTGAGCACCTCGACCGGATCCACGCGCAGGTTGCGGAAGTTCTCGCGCACGCGGTCGAACACCACGATGGTGTCGTTGATCGAGAAGCCCATCACCGACAGCAGGCCGGCCAGCACGGTGAGGTCGAACTCGCGCCCGGTCAGGGCGAAGAAGCCGGCGACGATCAGCACGTCGTGCAGGGTGGTCAGGATCGCCGCGATCGCGAACTTCCACTCGAAGCGGAACGCGATGTAGACCAGGAAGCCGACCACCACGAACAGCAGCGCCCAGATCGCGTTCATCGCCAGGTCCTTGCCGACCTGCGGGCCGACGAACTCCGAGCGGGTGATGTGGGCGTGGTTGGCGTCGGTGTCGACCGCGGCGAGCACCGCCGCGGCGGCCTTGTTGCTCGCCGTCGCGCTGGCCTCGGACTCGCTCGACTGCAGACGCACCAGCAGGTCGCTGCCGCTGCCGTAGGTCTGCACCTGCGCGCCCTCGTAGCCGGCCGCGGCCAGGTGCCCGCGCACGTCGTCGACGTCGGCCGGGCGGTCGAAGCGCAGTTCCACCAGGGTGCCGCCGGTGAAGTCGAGCGCGTAGTTGAAGCCCTTGAAGGCGATCGCCCACACGGCCACCAGCGCTAGCGCGACGGCCACGCTGATCGACAGCCAGCGCAGGCGCATGAAGTCGACGTTGGTGTTGTTGGGGATGAGGTGCAACGGGAAGAGTTTCATGTGCGTTCCAGTGGTCCCGTCAGATGGCCAGCGTCTTGAGCTTCTTGCGGCGCCCGTAGATCAGGGTGGCGCAGGCGCGCGACACGGTCACGGCGGTGAACAGCGAGGTCAGGATGCCGACGATCATGGTGATCGCGAAGCCCTTGAGCGGGCCGGTGCCGAACGCGAACAGCGCCACGCCGGCCAGCAGCGCGGTCATGTTGGAGTCGAAGATCGTGCCCGAGGCGCGGTCGTAGCCGGTGGCGATCGCCGTCTTCGGCGGCATGCCCGCGCGCAGCTCCTCGCGGATGCGCTCGTTGATCAGCACGTTGGCGTCCACCGACATGCCCACCGACAGCGCCAGGCCGGCGAAGCCCGGCAGGGTCATGGTGGCGCCGAACAGCGACATCACCGCCACCACCATCAGCAGGTTGAGCAGCAGCGCGACGCAGGTCAGCAGGCCGAACATCCGGTAGTAGATCAGGAAGAACACCAGCGCGAACACGAACGAATACACCACCGCCCTGGTGCCGCGCTCGACGTTGTCCTTGCCCAGGCTCGGGCCGACCACGCGCTCCTCGATGAAGTCCATCGGCGCGGCCAGCGAGCCGGCGCGCAACTGAAGCGCCAGGTCCTGGGCGAACTGCGGGCTTTCCAGGCCGGTGGTCTGGAAGTTCTTGCCGAACACGCCCTGGATGGTGGCCGCGTTGATCACCTGCTCGGTGGTGCGCGTGCTGCGCACTTCCTTGCCGTCGACCACCTTCACCTCGGGGATGCGCTCGATGTAGACCACCGCCATCTGCTTGCCGACGTTCTGGCTGGTGAAGTCGAACATGCGCTGGCCGCCCGGGCCGTTGAGCGTCACCGACACCGCCGGCGTGCCGCTCTGCGGGTCGGGCTGGTACTTGGCGTCGACCAGCTGCTCGCCGGTGGCGATCACGCGCTTGCTGAGCAGGATCGGCATCGGCTTGCCGTCGGGGCCGAGGTCCTTGCGGTAGTACAGGCGCGCGTCCGGCGGCACCTGGCCGGTGCTGGCGGCGTCGTAGGGGTTGCCGTCGACCACGCCGCGGTACTCCAGCGTGGCGGTGGCGCCGATGATGCGCTTGGCCTGCGCGGTGTCCTGCACGCCCGGCAGCTCGACCACCACGCGGTCGGTGCCCTGGCGCTGGATGATCGGCTCGGCGACGCCGAGCTCGTTGATGCGGTTGCGCAGCGTGCCGACGTTCTGCTCGATCGCGCCGGCGACGATCTGGTTGACCTCGGCGTCCGGCACCCTGGCGGTGACGATGTTGCCCTCGCCCGACAGCTGCATCGTCGGCATCGCCTTGTTGATCGCCGTCTGCGCCCTGGTGGCGTCCACACCCTGGCCGAGCACGACCCGGAACGCCCCATTGGCCTGCCGCTCGACGGCCTCATAGCCCACGCGCGCGTCACGCAGGGCCACGCGGATGTCCTCGGCGTAGGCCTCGAAGCGCTTGTCCAGCGCCGCCTTCTGGTCGACCTGGAGCAGGAAGTGCACGCCGCCCTGCAGGTCGAGGCCGCGCAGCATCGGCCGCGCGTGCAGGTTTTCCAGCCACTGCGGCACGGTGGAGGCGAGGTTGAGCGCCACCACGTAGTTCTCGCCGAGCGCCGAGCGCAGCGTGTCGTTCGCCCTGGTCTGCTCGTCCAGGGTGTTCAGCCGCACCAGCAGGTTGCCGTCCTCGGTTTCCACCGACTTGGCCTGCACGCCGGCGGTGGCGAGCGCGGACTGCACCTGCTTCTGCAACGCGTCGTCGATGGCGGCGCCGCGGCTGGCGGTGACCTGGACCGACGGGTCCTGCGGGTAGATGTTGGGCAGCGCGTACAGCGAGCTGAGCAGGACCACCAGCAGGATGACGACGTACTTCCAGCGCGGGAATTCAAGCATCGGGGCGTTTCCAGGGCATCGCGAGGGCCGGCCAGGGCCGCGCGCGCGATGTTGCGGTCGGGCCCGGCGCGGCGCGGCCGCGGCGGGCGGGTCGGGATCGTTGCCGGATCAGGCGGACTTGAGCGTGCCCTTGGGCAGCACGTTGCCGATGGCGGCCTTCTGCACGCGCACGCGGACGTTGTCGGCGATCTCGATGGTGATGAAGCTCTCGCCGATCTCGCGCACCACGCCTGCGATGCCGCCGTTGGTGATGACTTCGTCGCCGTTGCCGAGCTTCTCCAGCATCGAGCGGTGTTCCTTGGCGCGCTTCATCTGCGGGCGGATCATCAGGAAGTACATCACCGCGATCAGCACGATCGGCATGACCAGGAAGCTCAGGCCGCCGCCGGCGGGCTGCTGGCCCTGGGCCTGGGCGTAGGCGGGTGACACCAGGAAATCGAGCAGGTTCAACGGGTTCATCGGGTCGTCCACGGGCAAAATAGCGGGGAATTATGCCACGGCCGCGGCCGGTCGCCGCCGGATCGCCTGCCTTGGCCATGCCCCGGCGGCGAATCCGCACCGGGGCTGCAGTGGACACCACGGATCGTGGAAGGTTCCTCGCGGCCTTCCACCCGGTTCCATCCAAGCTGGATGATGTGCAGCCCGAAACGGGCTTCGGCCGGATGCGCGAGGGAAGCCGGGACCGGGGGATCGCTCTTCCCCCGGCAGGCATGCCGCTTCGCGGCTCCCCCGGCCCGGCGCAGCGCGCCGGGCATTCGCACGGGCCGCGTGGCAGTGCCACGCAAGCGGGCCCGTGCTCATCCTGTCCTGACGGGGGCGCCGGCCATCCATGGCCGGCTTGGCCGCGATCCCCCGGCCCCGGCTTCCTCTTGGCGATCCGTCGCTTCGGCTAGCAGGCTTTCCTATGGGAGCCGCAGGTCGGGGTTCCCGTCCCGACGCCCGCCCCTGCAGCAGCGCTCCAGGGGCCGATCGCCCTACCCGATCAATCGAAAGGCTTCGCGCCAAGAACATCGCGCCCATGAGGCGCTCCCGCGAACGCGGGCGAACGCAAGCCCGACCTACCGCGACGCGTAGAAGGCGGCGCGGAAATCCGCGAAGGTCCCGGCCTCGATCGCCGCGCGCATCCCCGCCATCAGCGACTGGTAGTACCAGAGGTTGTGCAGCGTGCCCAGGATCGGCGCGAGCATCTCGTTGCAGCGGTCGAGGTGGCGCAGGTAGGCGCGGCTGTAGCTGCCGGCGCAGGCCGGGCAGCCGCAGCCCTCTTCGATCGGCCGCGTGTCCTTCTCGTGCTTCGCGTTGCGGATGCGCACGGTGCCGGTGGAAGTGAAGTAGTGGCCGTTGCGCGCGTTGCGTGTCGGCATCACGCAGTCGAACATGTCGACGCCGCGCGCCACCGCCTCCACCAGGTCCTCGGGCCGGCCCACGCCCATCAGGTAGCGCGGCCGGTCGCCCGGCAGCTGCGGGCAGGCGTGGTCGAGCATGGCGTTGCGCTCGGCCTCGGTCTCGCCGACGGCCAGCCCGCCGATCGCGTAGCCGTCGAAGCCGATCGCCTTCAGCCCTTCCGCCGAGCGGGTGCGCAGCTCGCGGTGCACGCCGCCCTGGACGATGCCGAACAGCGCGGCGTCGTTGCCCTCGTGCGCGCGCTTGCTGCGCTCGGCCCAGCGCAGCGAGAGTTCCATCGACCGTCGCACCAGGTCCGCATCGACCGGCTTGCCGTCCACGTGCACCGGCGGGCACTCGTCGAAGATCATCACGACGTCGCTGCCCAGCACCTTCTGGATGCGCATCGACTCCTCGGGGCCGAGGAACACCTTGCTGCCGTCTGTCGGCGCGGCGAAGGTCACGCCCTGCTCGGTGATCTTCCGCCGGTGCGCCAGCGAGAACACCTGGAAGCCGCCCGAATCGGTGAGGATCGGCCCGTCCCAGCGCGCGAATCCGTGCAGCCCGCCGTGCGCCTCGATCACCTCCAGCCCGGGCCGCAGGTAGAGGTGGAAGGTGTTGCCGAGGATGATCTGCGCGCCCAGCTCGCGCAACTGGCCGGGCAGCATGCCCTTGACCGAGCCGTAGGTGCCCACCGGCATGAACGCCGGCGTCTCCACCGTGCCGCGCGGGAACGCGATCCGGCCGCGGCGCGCGGCGCCGTCGGTGCCGAGCAGTTCGAAGGACATCCTGCTCATGGCTCGTCTCCGCAGTTGCCTCCACCGCCGACATTGCCTCCACCGTCGTCATTCCCGCGAAGGCGGGACAAGCGCGCAGCGCGCAGGACGGCCGCAGGCCGGTCCCGAAGGGACGAGCAGCGCGAGCAATCCAGCGACGTTGCTTTCCGGGATACGACGGGCCTCGACGCGAAGGGCACTGGATTCCCGCCTTCGCGGGAATGACGATCAAGAGCGGCGACGACGTTCATGCGGCCTGCTCCGGCCATAGCAGCATGGCGTCGCCATAGCTGAAGAAGCGGTATCGCTCGCGCACCGCATGTTCGTACGCAGCCATGATCCGCGCCTTCCCCGCGAACGCCGACACCAGCATCAGCAGCGTCGACTCCGGCAGGTGGAAGTTGGTGAGCAACGCGTCCACCGAGCGCACCCGGTAGCCGGGGAAGATGAAGATCCGCGTCTCGCCCGCGAACGGCCGCAGCGCGCCGTCCACCAGCGCGCTCTCCAGCGCGCGCACGACGGTGGTGCCGATGGCGACCACGCGCCCGCCCGCGGCGCGCGTGCGGCGCACCTGCTCGACCAGGCCGGCGCCGACGTTGAGCCATTCGCTGTGCATGCGGTGCTCGCGCACGTCGTCCACGCGCACCGGCTGGAAGGTGCCGGCGCCCACATGCAGGGTGACGTGGCCGAAGCCGACCCCGCGCTCGCGCAGCGCCTGCAGCAGCGGCTCGTCGAAGTGCAGGCCAGCGGTCGGCGCCGCGACCGCACCCACTTCGCGCGCGAACACGGTCTGGTAACGCTCGTCATCGTCCGCGCCCGGCTCGCGCCGGATGTACGGCGGCAGCGGCAGGCGCCCGGCGCGCAGCAGCCAGGATTCGAGCGCGCCCTCGACCGCGAAGCGCAGGTGGTAGAACTCGCCGTCGCGGCCGAGCACCTCGGCCTCGCCGCCGGCGTCGAGCTCGATGCGTCCGCCCGCCTTCAACGGCTTGCTCGCGCCGACCTGCGCGCGCGCCTCGTTGCCGGGCAGCAGGCGCTCGATCAGGATCTCGACCCGGCCACCGCTGCCGGCCTTGTGGCCGAACAGCCGCGCCGGGATCACCCGGGTGTCGTTGAACACCAGCAGGTCGCCGGCGCGCAGCAGCGCCGGCAGGTCGTGGACGTGGCGGTCCTCGAATCCGGTGTCGCCGGGCGGCACCACCAGCAGCCGGCTGGCCGAGCGCTCGGGCAGTGGCGCCTGCGCGATCAGCTCGGCGGGCAGCTCATAGTGGAAGTCGGACTTCTTCAAGGCAGCGCCGGGGCAACGGGGCGCGCATTGTAAGCGGCGGGGGCCGCGGGTTCCGCGAGGAAGGCGCCGTCAACGTTCGAACTTGGTCGACAGCACCAGCGACGACGTCGTCCGCTCCACCCCCTCCAGCGCGCCGATGCGGTCGGTCAGCGCGTCCATGTCCCCGATCGTCGGCACCACCCCCACCGCCACCAGGTCCCAGCCGCCGCTGACCGACTGCAGGCTGCGGACCTCGGGCATCGCCCGCAGCGCCTCGACCACCGCCGGCATCTGCTTCGGGAACACGGTGACCATGATCAGCGCGCGGATCCGCTCGCGCTCGAAGTCGTCGTGGACCCGGACCGTGTAGCCGGCGATCACGCCCGTCCGCTCCAGCCGCTCGATCCGGCTCTGCACCGTGGTGCGCGAGAGCCTGAGCCGGCGCGCGATCCGGGCGGTCGGGGCGCGCGCGTCCTCGCGCAGCAGCGCGAGCAGGGCCTCGTCGGCGTCGGTGAGCTTCATCCGGCCATCCGCTTCGTCGATTCGACGAAATCTACCGGGTTTATGCGCAAATCGCACCTGTTAATCGACGAAAACCTGCCGATAATAGGAGGTTGACCGCCGCCAGCGCGGCCCGCCATCCGAACCGGAGGACCCCAACATGTCCGTGACCGACAAGCTCGCCCCGCTCCGCGCCCGCAAGGGCACGCGCCGTACCCCCGGCCTCGACGACGCCACCCTGTCGGCGTTCGCCGCGGGCCATCCCGAGCTGGTGGCCGCCATCGACGCCGCCGCGGCGGAGTTCGCGCGCGTGCAGGCCGACTTCGCCGACCTGCTGGACCTCGACGAGGACGCCCAGCTGCAGGCCGTCCAGGCCAGCTACGTCAACTTCTACCCGCAGGACGCGGTGAACCCCTACGTCGCGCTCGCCGCGCGCGGGCCGTGGGTCGTCACCCTCAAGGGCGCGGTGCTGTACGACACCGGCGGCTACGGCATGCTCGGCTTCGGCCATGCGCCGGAGGCGGTGATCGACGCGATGGCCAGGCCGCAGGCGATGGCCAACATCATGACCCCGAGCCTGTCGCAACTGCGCGCCGAGCGCGCGCTGCGCGCGGAGATCGGCCACACCCGCGGCGGCTGCCCCTTCACCCATTTCATGTGCCTGAACTCCGGCTCGGAGTCGGTCGGCCTGGCGGCGCGCATCGCCGACACCAACGCCAAGTCGATGACCGACGCCGGCGCGCGCCATGCCGGCCGCGCGATCAAGCGACTGGTGGTCAAGGGCAGCTTCCACGGCCGCACCGACCGCCCGGCCCTGTATTCCGATTCCAGCCGCAAGACCTACCTGCAGTTCCTCGCCAGCTATCGCGGCGAGGACAGCGTCATCGTCATCCCGCCGTACGACGTCGAGGCGCTGCGGCGCGCGTTCGCCGATGCCGACGCCAACGGCTGGTTCATCGAGGCGATGTTCCTGGAGCCGGTGATGGGCGAAGGCGACCCGGGCCGCAGCGTGCCGCCGGCCTTCTACGCCGCCGCGCGCGAGCTGACCAGGGCGCACGGCTCGCTGCTGCTGGTCGACTCGATCCAGGCCGGCCTGCGCGCGACCGGCACGCTGTCGATCGTCGACTACCCCGGCTTCGAGGGCCAGGAAGCGCCGGACATGGAAACGTACTCGAAGGCGCTCAACGCCGGCCAGTACCCGCTGTCGGTGCTCGCGCTCAACGAGCGCGCCGCGGGCATCTACAAGCGCGGCACCTACGGCAACACCATGACCGCCAACCCGCGCGCGCTGGACGTCGCCTGCGCGGTGCTGGCGCAGCTCACGCCCGCCGTGCGCGAGAACATCCGCGACCGCGGCCGCCAGGCGGTCGAGGCGCTGGAGAAGCTCAAGGCCGAGCTCGGAGGCCTGATCACCAAGGTCCAGGGCACCGGCCTGCTGTTCTCGTGCGAGCTGGACCCCGCATTCAAGGGCTACGGCGCAGGCTCGAGCGAGGAATGGCTGCGCGAGCGCGGCCTGGGCGTGATCCACGGCGGCGAGAACTCGCTGCGCTTCACCCCGCGCTTCGAGGCCGGCGAGGACGAAATCGCGCTGATCGTGGCGATGGTCAAGCGCGCGCTGCTGGAAGGCCCGCGGCAGAAGCAGGCCGACGCGGCGTAGGCGCGGCGCATCGCGGATCCGGGAAGGCCGGGGAAACCCGGCCTTCCTTCGTTCCGCCGGCTACGCGGCGCGCGCACCGCCACGCTAGACTTCCTGCCATGAAGATCGTCGAGGTCCGCCACCCACTGGTGCAGCACAAGCTCGGCCTGATGCGCCGCGCCGACAACAGCACCAAGACCTTCCGCGAGCTCGCGGCCGAGGTCGCGACGCTGCTGACCTACGAGGCCACCGCCGACCTCGAGACCGAGGACGTCGAGGTCGAAGGCTGGGCCGGGCCGGTGCCGGTGCGGCGGATCAAGGGCCGCAAGATCACCCTCGTGCCGATCCTGCGCGCCGGCGTCGGCATGCTGCCGGGCGTGCTCGAGCTGATCCCCGCCGCCAAGGTCAGCGTGGTCGGCATCAAGCGCGACGAGGCCTCGCTGGCGGCGATGCCCTACTACGAGAACCTGGTCGGCGGCATGGCCGACCGCACCGCGCTGGTGCTCGACCCGATGCTCGCCACCGGCGGCACCCTGGTGGCCACCGTCGACATGCTCAAGGCCGCCGGCGCCACGCGGATCAAGGGGCTGTTCCTGGTCGCAGCGCCGGAAGGCCTCAAGGTCCTGGAGGCGGCGCATCCGGACGTCGAGGTCTACACCGCCTCGATCGACGAGCGGCTCAACGAGAAGGGCTACATCCTGCCGGGGCTGGGCGACGCCGGCGACAAGATCTTCGGCACGCGCGTCCTCTAGGCGTGCCGGGCCGGCGGCCTTCTTGATTCCGCGGCAAACGCCGTAGGTCGGGGTTACGCCCCCGACACTCCCGAATGTCGGCGATCCCGCCTCCCCGACACCACCGACTGCCGGCGATCCCGCGACTCCCGACATCTCCGAGTGCCTGACCGTCCGGGCGTCGGGGACGCAGCCCCGACCTACGGCCGGCGATCGGCGCGCCGCCGCCTGCGCGTGGCGGTGGCAGCGATGGCCACCACCAGCAACACGACGACGACGACGGCGGGCAGCGCCCAGCCGCGACGCGCGTCCCGCGCTTGCCCGCCATTGCCGTCGGCGGCCGGCGACGGCGGCGCATCCACGGGCGCGATGCCGTCGCGGAGCGTCCACTTGCCGTCGCGCAACACGAGCCGGTCCCCCGGCAGCGGCGGCAGTACGAAGGCGCGCCAGGTGATGCGCAGGTCGCCGACCTGCGGCGCGAGCGGGTTCTCGGCGCTGCCGAGGCCGTCGCCCTCGGGCTGGAAGGTCGCCGACATGTTGCCCGGCAAGGCGGAGAAGTTCGGGCGGAAGGACTGCCATCGGCCCAGCGCATTGACCACCTGCGCGGGCAGAGGCTTGCCGTCGAGCGTGACCCGCGCGCGCCATTCGCGCTCGCGCAGCGGGATCGCGCGCGGGTTCCCGTGTCCCGGCGCGAAGCCGGAGGAATCCACGCGCGCGCCGCGCCAATCCAGCGCGTAGCCGTTGCCGGCGCGCGTCCACTGGTACATCTCGACGTGGCGCTGCAACCCCGGGTGGCGGGTGGTGACGCCGAAATCGGGGTCGCGCAGCGTGCGCTCGACCACCACCTCGCCGCGCGGCGCGGCCGCATCGCCTGGCTGCATCGCCCGGGCGGGCGCCGAGGCCGGCAGCAGCGCGGCCAGCGCGCACGCGCCCGCCAGCGATGCGAACCAACCCACCGGGACGCGCGCGCAGCCGCGACGCACCGGCATCAGCCCAGCACCCTCGCCTGCAGCGCGGCAGTCTCGTGGACGGTGCCGAAGCGGCCGCGGTCGTCGCGCGCCAGCTGGGCGAGCGCGATCTCCGGGTCGTGGGTGAAGAACAGGTGCACGTTGCGCGCGAACTTGTCCTCGAGGAAGGCGCGCTTCTCGTCGATCAGCAGCTCGGCGTTGCGGTCGTAGCCCATGGTGATCGGCACGTGCACCCACGGCCTGCCCGGCACGAGGTCGGCGCAGAACGCCACGCCGCCGTGCGCCTGCCCGCCGACGCGCTCGGGGCCGACGATCTCGGCCAGCATCAGGCCCGGCGTGTGGCCGTCGCTGTAGTGGAAGCGCACCGCGTCGCCCAGCGCTTTCGAATGCGCGCCGTCGACGATCTCCAGCCGGCCGCTGGCCTCGAGCAGGCCCGGCAGCTCCGGGATGTAGCTCGCGCGATCGCGCGGATGCGGATCGCGCGCGCGCCGCCATTGCTCGGCGCCGACGACGAAGGTCGCGTTCGGGAACAACAGTTCCGGCGCGCGGCCTTCCGCCCACGGCGCCAGCAATCCGCCGGCATGGTCGAAGTGCAGGTGCGAGAGCACCACCACGTCGATGTCGGCGTGGTCGAAGCCGGCCTCGCGCAGCGAGTCGAGCAGCACGTGGCGATCCTCGACCACGCCGTAGCGCTCGCGCAGCCTGGGCTCGAAGAACGCGCCGATGCCGGTCTCGAACAGCACCGTCTTGCCCGCCAGCGGGCTGGCCAGCAGCGCGCGGCAGGCCAGCGGGATGCGGTTGAGCGCGTCCGGCGCGATCCACTTCGACCACATCGCGCGCGGCGCGTTGCCGAACATCGCGCCGCCGTCGAGTTGCTGGCGGTTGCCTTCGATGGACCAGAGCTTCATGGCGATGGCGTCTCCGGATTCGCTGCGTCGATGTTACCGCGGCGGTCGTCGGGGCGCTGCGCTCGGGACGGCCGCGTACGTCCGCGCTATTGCCGCGCGCCCGCGGTGAAATACAGCACGAATGCACCCTTCCCGGGCTCGTCCGCCGCCACTTCCAGCGGCGCCATCGCGCCGGCGCCGCGCAGCGTGCCTGCGCCGCGCGCGTCGGGCTCGCCTTCCACCAGGCGCAGACGGCTGCCGCGCCAGGCCTTGACCGCGATCTTCGCGGCCTGGCCCGGCGCCAGCTCGACGTCGCCGCCGGCGTCCTTGGGCAGCGCGACGTTGCGACCGCCGGTGTCGTCGAGGTCGTCCTGCTGGAACACGAACAGCGGCTGCCCGTCGACCTCCACCGCGAAGCGCCAGTCGGTGGTGCCGACCGAGCCGTCGTGCCGCACGGCGATGCGGTCCAGCCGCAGCCGCAGCGCTTGCGCCACGGCGGCCCCTGGCGGCGGCTGCGACGTGGCCGCGGTGGCAGGCGCCGCGGCCACCGCCGGCGGCGCCGGCGGCGGCGCGTCGCGGTCGTCGCGCAGGTTGACGTACACCGCGGTCAGCGATGCGATCAGCGCGGCGGCGCCGGTCAGTACGGCCGGCAGCACGTGCAGGATGGGCTTCTTCTCGTTGTCGGCCATGGCGGCGTTCGCTTGTCGCAATCAGTGGGAGGCCGGCTCGACCTTCGCCGCGCCGACGGGGTTGCGCGGGTCCGATCCGCCGGAAAGCCTGCCGCTCGCCTTGTCCCATTCCACCGTTTGCAGGTTGCCCCAGACGTGGCTGGACCTGCGCCCGTCGTCGCCTTCCTCGCCCGGGACCTTCACCACGTGCCCCATCGCGCGCAGCTGCTTCACCACTTCCGGAGTGAACGCGCCGGACTCGGCCTGGATCACGTCCGGCATCCACTGATGGTGGTAGCGCGGCAGCGCCGCGACCTGCTGCGCGGACAGCCCGGCGTCGTAGCCCAGGATCCCGAGCAGCACCATCGTGATGATGCGGCTGCCGCCGGGCGTGCCGAGCACCGCGACCTTGTCCTTGGATTCCAGGAACGTCGGCGTCATCGAGCTGAGCATGCGCTTGCCGGGCTTGGGCGCGTTGGCGTCGTAACCCATCACGCCGAACGCGTTGGGCGTGCCCGGCTTGAGCGCGAAGTCGTCCATCTCGTCGTTGAGCAGCACGCCGGTGCCCGGCGGGATCAGGCCCGAGCCGTACAGCAGGTTGACCGTCTGCGTGGCCGCGACGCGGTTGCCGTCGGCATCGATGATCGAGAAGTGGGTGGTCTCCTCGTCCTCGAGCGGGGTTTCCTTGCCCGACAGCAGGTCGCTGGGCGTGGCCTTGTCGGGATTGATCGTCGCGCGCAGGCCGGCGGCGTAGTCGGCGCTGGTGAGCGTGCGCTGCGGGATCTCCACGAAATCCGGGTCGCCGAGGTAGAAGGTGCGGTCGCGGTAGGCGCGTCGCATCGCCTCGACGACCAGGTGCACGCGGTGCGCGTCGTCGAGCTGCTGCAGGTCCCACGGTTCGAGGACCTGCAGCATCTCCGCCAGCGCGATGCCGCCGGAGGACGGCGGCGGCGCGGTGGTGACCTGCCAGCCGCGGTATTCGAACGCGATCGGCGCGCGCTCGCGCACCTGGTAGCCGGCCAGCTCCGCCTCGGTCCACTTGCCGCCGGCATCGCGCACGCCGGCGAGCAGCTTCTTCGCGGTTTCGCCGCGGTAGAAGCCGTCATGGCCCTTGGCCGCGAGCATCTGCAGCGTACGCGCGAGGTCCGGCTGCCGGAACAGGTCGCCTTCCGCGATCGGCTTGCCGCCGGCGAGGTAGACCGCGCGCGTGCCGGGATAGCGATCCATCACCTCGCGCCGCGCCGCGTAGCCGCGCGCCATGCGCGCGTAGACCGGAAAGCCTTCGTTCGCGATCCGGATCGCCGACGCGAGCGTCTTCGACAGCGGCAGCTTCCCGTACTTCTCCGACAGGTGCACCAGCGCCGCCGGCAGGCCGGGGATGCCGGCCGACCACGGGCCGTTCTGCGCGCGGTCGCGGTTGAAGTCACCGTTCTCGAGCAGGTACTGCTCCGGGGTCGCCGCTTCCGGCGCGGTCTCGCGCGCGTCGACGAAGACGTCCTTGCCGCTCTTCGCGTCGTGCAGCAGGAAGAAGCCGCCGCCGCCCAGGCCCGAGCTGATCGGCTCGACCACCGCCAGCGTCGAGGACACCGCCACCGCGGCGTCGAACGCGTTGCCGCCTTCGCGCAGCACCTGCATGCCCGCTTCCGTGGCGAGCGCATGGCCGGAGGCGATCGCGGCGCCGGCGGGATGCGTCGCGGCACCGGGCGCTGCCTGCGCCGCCGCCATCGCGGGCGCGAAGGCCAGGGCCAGGAGCAGCGGGAGATTGCGGATCGATTTCATGCGGTTTCCTGGGTATCGGCGGCGTTGCCGTCATCTTCCGGCATCGGCGCCGCGTCAACCGGGACGGATGCCCCGCCTTGCAGCCTGCGCAGCTTGGCGAGCAGGTCGCCATGGCTTTCCGGATGCGCCGGGTCCGGGTCGATGCATTCGACAGGGCAGACCACCACGCACTGCGGTTCGTCGAAGTGGCCCACGCACTCGGTGCAGCGCGCCGGATCGATCACGTAGATCGTTTCGCCCTGCGAGATCGCCTGGTTCGGGCAGGCCGGCTCGCAGACGTCGCAGTTGACGCAGAGTTCGTTGATCTTGAGGGACATGGGGGATTGCGGGGGCCGGTTGCATGCCCCGGACTGCCGTGGGAGCGATGGAAGCCGCGACGCCCTGCCGGCTGCCGGTCGCGGCTTCCGTCGTTCCCGCGGCCGGGAAACGCGACGGAAGCCGGCTTCGCAGTCGGGGCAGGCGCGCGGCCCGCCCCGCCGCGATCAGTCGGTCTGGACGAACGTGTAATCCACGCCGGCGGGCGTCACCGCGGCCTTGACGCGGTCGTTGTCGGCGGCGTGGCCGACGAACAGCACGCGCACGCCCTTCATCGTCTCCGCGGGCACGTCCTTGAACGACTCGACCACGATGTCGGCCATCTTCGCCGACGCCGGCGAGGCGTAGGCCAGCATGTTGCCGCTGATGATGCCGCGGGCCACGTCGGTCTTGGCCTTCTCCAGCAGGCGGTCGTAGGAGCCCTGGAAGTCCGGGGTGCTCTCGCCGGGCAACAGGTAGACGTAGGGCTGGTTGCTGATGCCGCCCATGTTGCGCATGACCACGTCGGAGACGTAGGTGCGCCACGCGGCGTTGTCGTCGGTGGTCGGCGCGGTCAGCGCGGCCTTCGGCGCCTCCTTGGGCGCCTCTTCCTTCTTGCAGGCCGCGAACGGCAGTACGAGGCAGGCGACCAGCAGCAGTTGCATCGCGGGGCGGGTGATGGTGTTCATGGCGAGGTTCTTCATTGGTGCTCCCCTGTTGCGGGTGGATTGAAGGGTCATGCCTTGCCGCGCTGCCACTCGGCCTGCAGCGCGCTTGCCACGGCCGGCGGCACGAAGCCGGAAACGTCGCCGCCCAGGCGCGAGATCTCGCGCACCAGCGACGACGAGATGAAGCCGTACTGCTCGGCGGGGGTGAGGAACAGCGTCTCGACCTCGGGGATCAGGTGGCGGTTCATGCTGGCCAGCTGGAACTCGTACTCGAAGTCCGACACCGCGCGCAGCCCGCGCAGCAGCACGCCGCCGCCGACTTCCTTGACGAAATGCGCCAGCAGCGAGTCGAAGCCGCGCACCTCGACGTTGTGGTGGTGGGCCAGCGCCTCGCGCGCCAGGTCCACGCGCAGCTGCAGCGGCAGCGCGGGGCGCTTGGACGGGCTCTCGGCCACGCCGATCACCAGGCGCTCGAACAGCGGCGCCGCGCGGTCGACCAGGTCGACGTGGCCGCTGGTGATCGGGTCGAAGGTGCCGGGGTACACCGCGATGCGGTTGCGGGCCACGCTCATGGGAGGTTCGTCGCGCCGTCGTCGGGAGCCTGCGCAAGTGTATCAGCGCCCCCCGCGGCCCGACGGAACAGGGCGTGCCGGGCGTCACGGCTGCGGCCTTCGCGATGCAGGCGCCAGCCGGGCCCGGGGTCGACCGGGCGGTCGGCGGGGGATTCGAGGTACAGCCAGGCGCCCTCGGCCAGCCACGACGGCAGTGCCGCCAGCACCGCATCCCATAGCCCCTCGGCGAACGGCGGGTCGACGAAGACGAGGTCGAAGCGGCCGTGCAGCGGCGCCGCCAGCAGCGCCAAGGCGTCGGCGCGCAGCGGCTTCGCTTCGTCGCGCGCGTGCAGGCGCTCGACCGCGGCGTGGAGCGAATCGACCAGACGGGGGTCGCGCTCGACCAGCAGCGCCTCGCGCGCGCCGCGCGAGAGCGCTTCCAGCCCGAGCGCGCCGCTGCCGGCGAACAGGTCGAGCACGCGCGCGCCCGGCAGCATCGGCTGCAGCCAGTTGAACAGCGTCTCGCGCGCGCGGTCGGAAGTCGGCCGCAGCCCGGGCGCGTCCGCGACCGGCAGGCGGGTGCCGCGCCAGCGCCCGCCGATGATGCGCACGCTGCCTTCGCGGCCGCGCGGGACAGGCTTGGCACTGCGCGGTTTCATGCGGTCGGAATGCGGGCCGGTGCTACCATTGCCGGTCATTGTCCGCGCTTGCGCGGACAAAAACATTCCCCCACCGCATTGGCGCCCGATGGTCAGTTTCTTCCGCCGCAAGAAGGACAAGCAGGCGGCAGCCGAGGCCACCGGAAAGCCGCGCGAGGGCCTCGACGTCGAAGCCCTGGCCGCGGCGTTCCCGGACGCCCCGCAGCTCGCGACGCAGCCACCGCGGCATTCGGGCGAGCCGTCCAACGGGCCCGCGGGCGAACCGCTCGAAGCGCCCGCCGCGCTCGCCGCGCCCGCGCCGGAAACCGCGATCCCGACCCAGGAAAAGCCCGCCGCCGCGCCCGGCAAGCCGGGCTGGCGCGAGCGCCTGCGCGGCAGCGGCATTGCCCGCGGCCTGGGCGGCCTGTTCTCGCGCAACCCGAAGCTCGACGACGACCTGCTCGACGAGATCGAGACCGCGCTGATCACCGCCGACGTCGGCGTCACCGCCACCACGCAGCTGGTCGAGCACCTGCGCAAGCGGATGAAGGCGCGCGAGTTCGCCGATGCCGCCGGCCTGCTCGCCGCGCTGCGCGCCGAACTGGTCGCGCTGCTCGAGCCGGTCGCGCGGCCGCTGGCGATCGACGAGGCGGCCAGGCCGTTCGTGATCCTCACCGTCGGCGTCAACGGCGTCGGCAAGACCACCACCATCGGCAAGCTCGCACGGCGCTACAAGGACGAGGGGCGCAGCCTGATGCTCGCCGCCGGCGACACCTTCCGTGCCGCCGCGGTCGCGCAGCTGCAGGCGTGGGGCCAGCGCAACGGCGTGGCGGTGGTCGCGCAGGGGCAGAACGCGGATGCGGCCTCGGTCGCGTTCGACGCGCTGCAGGCGGCGAAGGCGCGCGGCACCGGCGTGCTGATCGCCGACACCGCCGGCCGCCTGCACACCCAGCAGGGATTGATGGCCGAGCTGGGCAAGATCAAGCGCGTGCTCGGCAAGCTCGATTCGGCGGCGCCGCACGAGGTGCTGATGGTGATCGACGGCACCACCGGGCAGAACGCGCTGTCGCAGCTGCGCCAGTTCCATGCCGCCGCGGGCGTCACCGGGCTGGTGGTCACCAAGCTCGACGGCAGCGCGAAGGGCGGCGTGGTGTTCGCGCTGGCGCGCGAGTTCGGCATCCCGATCCGCTACGCCGGCATCGGCGAGCGGCCGGAGGACCTGCGCGTGTTCGACGCCCAGGCTTTCGTCGACGCCCTGCTGCCCGAGTCGCTGGGCACGACAGAAGGCCGTGGCGACGGCGGCTGAGGGCGCGAGGCGCCGCCGCGCGCTGCTGCTCGCCGGCGGCGCGCTCCTGCTGCTCCTGTTGCTCGCCGGGCTGCGCTTCGCGGCGCAGCCCGACCGCGTCGCCCGGCTGGTGCTGGGTGCGCTGGGCGATGCGCTCGGCCTGGAGATCAGCGCTTCCGGCGCCAGCGAGTACACGCTGCGCGGCTCGCCTACGCTGGTGGTGCGCGACGTGGTCGCGCGCGTGCCCGGCGCCACAACGCCGCTGCTGCGCGCGCGGCGGATCTACGCCTCGGTGCCGTGGTCGACCGTGCGCAGCCGCGGCGCGCAGCTCGACATCACCCGCATCGAACTCGACGCGCCGGTGCTCGACCTGCCAGCGCTGCAGCGCTGGCAGGCATCGCGCCCGCCCGGCGAACGGCGGACGCCGACGCTCAGCGACGGCCTGCAGGTGCGGGAAGGCCGCGTGGACGGCGATGGCTGGCGCGTCGATCGCATCGCGATCTCGCTGCCGCGCCTGATGCCCGGGCAACGCGTCCGCGGGCGCGTCGGCGGCCGCTTCCGCGCCGGCGACCTCGGCCTCGCCTTCGACGTCGCCGTGGCGATGACGCGGCCGGGCAATGATGCCGGCGTCGCCATTGTCGGGCCCGTCACCGCATCGTCCGGGACATGGCGCGTGCCCGCGCGCATCCATCTCGCCGCGCCGCTGCACTTCGGCGACGACGGCATCCGCAGCGCGCGGCTGCGCGCGCGTGCGTCCGGCCGCTACGAATCCGGCACGACGCGCCTGCCCTTCGCGATCGCCGTCACTTCGCCCCTGCTGCTGCGCGGCGGAACGATCGCGCTGGCGCCGGCCGGCCTTGCGCTGCGCGGCGAGGGCGTGGTGCCGGCCGTCGACGCCGGCGGCGCGCTCGCCTACGGCCGGCGCCTGCTGCTCGACCTCGACGGCCGCCTCGCCGGCTGGCCCGACGCCTGGCCGGCGCTGCCGCCGCCGATCGGCGCTTCCGACGCGCCGCTGCCGTTCGCGCTCGACTACCTGGGCCGCGGCGACCTGTCCGATCCCGCCTCGCTGCGGCTGCGGCGCGACGACACCCGCTTCGACGCGCGCTTCCGCCTGCCCGAAGCCACGGCGTGGATGTCGTCCGCCGCGGACGGCTCACCGCTGCCGCCGCTCACGGGCCACCTGTCGACGCCGCGGCTCGACATCTCAGGCGCGCGGCTCGAAGGCGTCGAGGTCGAACTCGAGGATCCGTCGCTGCCACCGGAAGGATCGCCGTGAGCGCCACCGACGGTTTCGCCGAACGGTTGCTGGCATGGTTCGACGTTTCCGGCCGCCACGACCTGCCCTGGCAGCATCCACGCACGCCCTATCGCGTCTGGCTGTCGGAAATCATGCTGCAGCAGACCCAGGTGCGTGTCGTCATCCCCTACTTCGAGCGCTTCGTCGCCGCGCTGCCCGACATGTCGTCGCTGGCCGCGGCGCCGCTCGACGAGGTGCTCGCGCTGTGGTCGGGGCTCGGCTACTACGCCCGCGCGCGCAACCTGCACGCCGCCGCGCGCGCCTGCGCCGAGCGCCACGGCGGCGACCTGCCGCGCGACTTTGACGCGCTCGTCGCCCTGCCCGGCATCGGCCGCAGCACCGCCGGCGCGATCCTCGCCCAGGCCTGGGGCGACCGCTTCGCGATCCTGGACGGCAACGTCAAGCGCGTGCTGTGCCGCTACCACGGCGTCGAAGGCTGGCCGGGCCTGCCCAAGGTCGAGAAGGCGCTGTGGGACATCGCGCAGGCGCACCTGCCACGGACGCGCCTGGCCGACTACACGCAGGCGCAGATGGACTTCGGCGCCACCCTGTGCACGCGCTTCGATCCCGCATGCGTGCTGTGCCCGCTGCAGCACGACTGCGTCGCGCTCGCCACCGGCCGGGTCGCCGACCTGCCGACGTCCAAGCCCGGCAAGCCGCTGCCCGAGCGGACCGCCCACGTGCTCCTGCTGTGCGACGCACGCCGGCGCGTGCTGCTGCAGCGACGCGCGCCGGCCGGCGTCTGGGCCTCGCTGTGGTCGCTGCCCCAGGCCGGGTCGCACGAGGACGCGCGCGAATGGTTCGAGGCGCACGTCGAGGGCGACTACGACGGCGGCCAACCGCTGGACGCGATCGCGCACGGCTTCACCCACTACCGGCTCACCCTGCTGCCGCTGCGCTGGCGCGCGGTCGCGATGCGCGCCGCGGTGGGCGACAATGGCGACCTGCGCTGGGTCTCGCACGCCGAACTGGCGACGCTGGGCATCCCCGCGCCGGTCAGGACGCTGGTCGAAGCCCAGCTGCGTGAACACGAGGACGAGCCGACATGACCCGCACGGTGCAATGCCAGTACGAAGGCCGCGAAGCCGAAGGCCTGGATTTCGTGCCCTGGCCGGGCGAGCTCGGCAAGCGCGTGTTCGCGAACATCGGCAAGGCCGGCTGGGCGGCATGGCTTGCGCACCAGACGATGCTGATCAACGAGAACCGGCTCTCGCCGCTCGACCCCAAGCACCGCGCCTTCCTCGAGGCCGAGATGGAGAAGTTCCTGTTCGGCGGCGGCGCCGAAAAGCCGGCCGGCTACGTGCCCGCGGACTCCGCGGACTGATCGCGCGCGGTCTTCTCGGCCTGCTTGATCGCCTTGACGTCGAGCGGGCGGATCTCGCTGATCATGCAGGGCATCTCGATCGAGCCGTGGCTGCGCGCGATGACCTTGTCGAACTTGGCGCTGACCCGGTCGAACTGGCTGGTGACGCCGATCACCGGCGTGTACTCGATGTCCGGGCAGCGCCCGGCGAGGTCGAGCAGCCAGGCCTGGTTGGGCCGGGTCCAGACCGCGATCGCGCTGTCGCCCAGCGGCGTCCAGCCGCTGATCCGGCCGAAGTAGTGGAAGCTGCTCACCGGCGCGCCCGCGTGCGCACGGTAGGTGGCGAGCTTGTCGGCATCGCTCATGCCGGTGGTGGCGCAGGCGCCCATCGTCGAGGCCAGCAGCAGGCCAAGGACGGCGCAGGAGGTCTTCATGGCGGCTCCTCTGCCGCAGGGCGGCACGGGTGGAGGATTCGACGATGATGCGCCCGGCTCGCGTGGGCCGGCGTGGCGGCCGCGAGCGGCATTCAGGCGGCGGGCGGCTTGCTTGCCGCCCGCTGTCCATCCCCGTATCATGCCGCCCTCGCACGGCCTTGGCCGATGTGCCGCGTTTCCTGGCCGGGTAGCTCAGTTGGTAGAGCAGGGGATTGAAAATCCCCGTGTCGGGGGTTCGATTCCCTCCCCGGCCACCATGATTTCAAGGGCTTGCAGCGATGCAAGCCCTTTTTCGTTGCGGCGGTCCGGCCAGCGCCTGGGCTGGCGTGTCAGATTTTTCCTACACGCCGACGCGGCATGCGCCGACTGTGCGCGGGCTCCTGATCGTGGACGCTGTGCCCTGCCCCGGCAGCACGACCCATGCACCAGCAATGGATGCCGCTCAGCAACGGAAACGGGTCGCGACCCTGAGCAAGTCGTGAAGCTGGGCCGGGGCTCCCTCTCCACTTCGAGGCGGCTGTCATGGAACGGTCGATTCTTGCGGTAGAACCCCTCCGCGACGGATGGGTGGTGCGACTGAAGGGCAAGGCGCTGGACATCCGCCCGACCAAGCTGGAGGCCATCGGGGCCGCCAGCGACCGCGCAGCGGAGCGGCACCGCGCTTCGGGCGAGGCCATCGGCGTCAGCGTGCGCCTGCGTACCGGCGAGACGGTGCTGGTCGCATTGCACGGCTGGGAAGGACAGACGGTGCGCGGCTCGCTGCGCCGGCGCACGGCGGCGTAGCCCGGTTCGCGGCGACATTTGCAAGAAACCGGTTCGTGGGCGGTGGAAGCAGCGACCAGACGTGGATCGCGGCGGCCCCGCTCCTGCAACGGCAACGGCAACGGCAACGGCAACGGCAACGGCAACGATCGACGGCAGCACGGCCGCCGTCCATCCATTCGCGCCCGTATCGAAGTAGTATCCTGCCCCGCATCCTGACCGGAGTCGCGGCATGAAACGTTGGGCGAGCTTGGTGGCATGGACCTGTTGCCTGTTGCTGGCGGCGTGCTCTTCCGGGCCCGTCCGGCGCGTGTCCGAGCCCAGCGCCAGCATCCAGCAGCTCACCGTGCAGGCCGACGGCAGCTGGTCGGTGGAGCTGCGCCTGCAGAACTACAGCAGCATCCCGATGCGCTTCGACGCGATCAGCCTGGCGATGACGCTCGGCGACCAGCCGGCGGGCACGCTGCAGGGCAACGCCGGCATCTCGATCGGGCCCGAAGCGGCCGACGTGGTGACCCTCGCCCACGCGCCGACGTCCGCGGCCCGCATCGCCATCGCGGACGCGCTCGGCGGCAACCACGGCATCGGCTACGCACTCGAGGGCACGCTGCAGGTGGTGCCCGAAGGCAAGGGCTCGCGCAGCTTCGAGATCAAGCGCACCAGCGGGCTCAACCCGGTGCCGGGTGTTCCCGGCGCGCTGCGCTAGCTTCCACTTCCAAGCAACAGGGGTTTGCGCGGCACGTTCTCGTCGCCGACGACGATCCGCTTGCGCTCCGCCGCCGTTTTCCCGAATCCAATCCAAGATCCCGACCCAGGCATGAGCACCTACCACGCTCCTCTGCGCGACATCCGGTTCGCCCTCCACGACGTCCTCGGCGCCGAAGCGCTGTTCGCGCGACTGGGCTTCGACGAAGCCACCCGCGACGTCCTCGACGCGGTGCTCGAAGAGTCGGCGCGCTTCACCGAAAGCGTGCTCGCCCCGCTCAACCGCGTCGGCGACGAGGTCGGCTGCAGTTTCGACAAGGCCACCGGCGCGGTCGCCACGCCGCCCGGTTTCCGCGAGGCCTACGCGCAGTTCGTCGAGGGCGGCTGGTCGGGGCTGGCCTCGCCGGCGGAGTTCGGCGGCCAGGGCATGCCGCACCTGGCCGCGGTGCCGCTCAAGGAGATGATCGACGCGGCCAACCTGGCCTGGGGCAACTTCCCGCTGCTCTCGCACGGCGCCACCGAGGCGCTGCTGCAGCACGGCCAGTCGTGGCAGCAGGAAGTCTTCCTCAAGCCGCTGATCGACGGCCGCTGGACCGGCACCATGTGCCTGACCGAGCCGCACTGCGGCACCGACCTGGGTTTGCTCAGGACGCGCGCGGTGCCGCAAGGCGACGGCAGCCACGCCATCACCGGCACCAAGATCTTCATCACCGCCGGCGAGCACGACTTCACCGGCAACATCGTGCACCTGGTCCTCGCGCGCCTGCCCGATGCGCCGGCGGGCAGCAAGGGTATCTCGATGTTCATCGTGCCCAAGCTGCGCGTCGATCGCGACGGCGTTGTCAGTGGGCGCAACGGCGTGCGCTGCGGCGCGATCGAGCACAAGATGGGCATCCACGGCTCGGCGACGTGCGTAATCAACTTCGACGACGCGCAGGGCTGGCTGATCGGCGAGCCGAACAAGGGCCTCGCGGCGATGTTCACCATGATGAACACCGCGCGCCTCGCGGTCGGGTTGCAGGGGCTGGGCCTGGCCGATCGCGCATACCAGAACGCGCTGCGCTATTCGCGCGAGCGGCTGCAGATGCACGCGCTCGGAGGCGCAAAGTTCCCCGACAGGCCGGCCGACCCGATCATCGTCCACCCCGACGTGCGCCGCATGCTGCTCACGCAGAAGGCGCTGGTCGAGGGCGGCCGGCTGCTCGGCTACCACGCCGCGTCGCTGGTCGACGTCGTAGGCCATGCGGCGGACACGGCGGAGCGCGAACGCGCCGACGCCCTGCTCGGCTTCCTCACGCCGATCGCCAAGGCCTGCCTCACCGAATGGGGCGTGGAATGCACCTACCACGCGCTGCAGTGCTTCGGCGGGCACGGCTACATCCGCGAGCACGGGATGGAGCAGCTCGCACGCGATGCGCGCATCACCACGCTCTACGAAGGCACCACCGGCATCCAGGCGCTGGACCTGATGGGACGCAAGACCATACAGCTGCAGGGCGTCGGGCTGCGGGTGTTCCTCGGCATGGTGGAGGAGTTCTGCACGGCGCACGCCGGCGACGAGGCGCTGCGCGAGTTCGTCGAGCCGCTGCGCGCCAAGGCCGGCGAATGGCAGGCGCTGACGCTGTCGATCGGCCAGCGCGCGATGGGCGACGCCGAGGAAATCGGCGCCGCGGCCTGGGACTACCTGTTCTATTCCGGCTACGCCGCCCTCGCCTACTGGTGGGCGCGCAGCGTGGCCGCCGCCGATGCGTCGGCGCAGCCGCAGGCGTTCAAGGACGCCAAGCGTGAGACCGCGCGTTTCTACTTCGCGCGCATCCTGCCGCGCACGCTCGCGCACAAGGCCGCGATCGAAAGCGGCGCCGCGCCACTGATGGCGATGGACGCCGACCGCTTCGGCGACTGAAGCCGCGCCGGCTCGCCGGCGGCGCATGGCGACGCGCCGACGGCCTGACGGAACCGTAGCCTTGCCGGCACCGGCCGCCGGCCGGATCGCTCGACGACGCCGGCCGGCGCCACCTGGCCAGCCCCGTCGCGCCGGTGCGCCGGACTCTCTATGCTCTGCCGTGCCGCCTTCCCCCGGTGCGTGCCATGAAGCAGCGCATCCACTTCGTCCGCACCGACGACCAGGTCGACCTGGCGTGGTCGGAAGCCGGGCGCGGGATGCCACTGGTCAAGGCCTCCAACTGGCTCACGCACCTGGAATACGACTGGGAAAGCCCGGTCTGGCGCCACTGGACGCGGTTCCTGGCCGACCACTTCCGCTACATCCGCCACGACGAGCGCGGTTGCGGGCTCAGCGGCCGCAACGTCGGCGACCTGTCGTTCCCGCGCTGGCTGGCGGACCTGGAGCAGGTGGTCGACGCCGCCGCCATCGACCGCCCCTTCGCGCTGCTCGGCATCAGCCAGGGCGCGGCGGCCGCCGTGGCGTACGCCGTGCGCCATCCGCAGCGCGTCTCGCACCTGATCCTGTACGGCGGCTATGTGGTCGGCGCCTGGCGCCGCGACGACGCGGAGGCCGCCAGGCTGTACCGCGCGGTGGTCGAACTGCTGCGCGCGGGCTGGGACGCGGGCAACCCGACGTTCCGCCAGCTGTTCACCTCGCGCTTCATTCCCGAGGGCACCGCGGAGCAGGTCGGCTGGTTCAACGAGCTGTGCCTGAAGACCACGCGCGGCGAGATCGGCGCCGCGCTGATGGAGGCGCGCGCCCAGGTCGACGTGCGCGAACTGCTGCCGCAGGTGCGCGTACCGACCCTGGTGCTGCACGGGCGCCGCGACCAGATCGTGCCGTTCTCGGAAGGCGTGCGGTTGGCGAGCGGGATCCCCGGCGCGGAATTCGTGCACCTGGAATCGTGCAACCACGTCCTGCTCGGCCACGAGCCGGCGTGGCGGGATTTCACCGAGGCCGTGCTCGCGTTCACCGGGCAGGCCGCCGCAACGGAAGCCGACCAAGGCACGGTCGCCGCGATGAGCCAGCGCGAGCACGAGATCCTGCCGCTGCTGTGCCAGGGCCTGAGCAACGCGCAGATCGGCTGGCAGCTGGGCATCTCGGAAAAGACCGTGCGCAACCACCTGTCGAACCTGTACCGCAAGCTCGGGATCCACAGCCGCGCTGCGGTGATCGCGTTCGCGCACCGCAACGGACTGGTGGCCTGAGGGCGGCGCCGGGACCAATGTCCCGGTCCCTGCTCCCGCGCATCGCCGACCGGGACAAGCTTTCCATTGGCGCGGCGTGCCCACGGGGGCACCTTGGCCGCAGGGGCCGCGGCAGGATTTGCGAAGCGCCATCGGCGCCTGGCCTCCTGCCGCGGGCCCCGCCCCTGCCAGGAGGAAGCAGCCCAATGTCCCGGATCCTCGCCCTGCTCTACGGAACCGCCTGTTACGCGGTGTTCTTCGCCACCTTCCTGTACGCGATCGGATTCGTCACCGGGCTCGGCGTGCCCAAGGACATCGACGGCGGCGCCAGCGGCGCGCTGGCGGCGGCGCTGGCCATCGACCTCGCCCTGCTCGGCCTGTTCGCGGTGCAACACAGCGGCATGGCGCGACCGGGCTTCAAGCGCTGGTGGACCCGCTTCGTGCCGGCGCCGATCGAGCGCAGCACGTACGTGCTGCTGTCGAGCCTGGCGCTGCTCCTGCTGTTCTGGCAGTGGCGGCCGCTGCCGCAGGCGCTGTGGAACATCGAGCACGCGGGCGTGCGGATGGCGCTGCACGTGCTGTGCGCGCTGGGCTGGCTGCTGGTGCTGTCGAGCACCTTCCTGATCAACCATTTCGACCTGTTCGGGCTCAGGCAGGTCTGGCAATACGGCCGTCGCGGCGCCGACGTCGGCGAACAGCCGTTCGTGACCCGCGCCTTCTACCGGATCGTGCGCCATCCGCTGATGCTCGGCTTCCTGATCGCGTTCTGGTCGACGCCGACGATGACGCTCGGGCACCTGCTGTTCGCACTCGCCACCACCGGCTACATCCTGGTCGCGGTCCGGTTCCTGGAGGAGCGCGACCTGGTCGCGCAGTACGGCGACACCTATCGCGATTACCAGCGCCGGGTGCCGATGCTGCTGCCGCTGCCGAAGCGGCAGGCGCGGCCAACGGCGACCGTTTCGCGGCCGGCGCAATGAGTGCGTGCCCGGCCGACGCCGGCCGGGCCGCGCTCCAGCCGATTCGCGGGCGCCGGCCTCGCGCGCTGCCGGCGACCCTGGAACGAGGTTCGCCCGCATCCGCGGAGCGCTTTGTCCGGCGTCGACCAACCCGGGGCGGCGGCGGGAGGTTTACACAAGAATTGAACATTCTTGTATAAGCTGTGGGCCTGATGGAGGCCGACAGAGCCAAGCTGCGACTGGTCGGGACCGGGCATGCGGATCCGGTTGCCGCCGCCGCTGTCGCCAGCGCCGCCCTCCCCGCCCGTCTCGATGCCGTCCGCCTGCTGGCGCTCGATGCCCACGGGCGCGTGCTCGACTGGATGAGCTGGCAGGCCGCGACCTGCCTGTACGCGCGCGGCGCCGTGGCCTGGACGCTGGGCGATCCCTGCCTGGTCGTGCGCGGCGGCACCAGCCGGCTGAGTGGCGAGCGCAGCCTGCAGGCGCTGCATCCGATCATCGCCGCGCGCGGCCATGCGCGTGCGCATGCGCTCGATCCCACGCCGGCGCTGACCAACGCCGCGCTGTTCGCGCGCGACCAGCACCTGTGCCTGTACTGCGGGCGCGACTTCGGCCGCCAGCTGCTCACCCGCGACCACGTCAAGCCGCTCTCGCAGGGCGGTCGCGACATCTGGGAGAACGTGGTCTCCGCCTGCTTCCACTGCAATTCGCGCAAGGGCGGGCGCACCCCGCAGCAGGCTTCGATGCCGCTGCTTGCGGTGCCGTACCGGCCGAGCTGGGTCGAGCACCTGATCCTGAGCAACCGCAACATCCTGGCCGACCAGATGGCCTTCCTGAAGAGCCAGCTGCCCAAGCGCCGGCAGCGTTGAAGCCGGGAAGCGCGGCGAACCGGGACTCCGTCGCAGTTTCGCCCCCGCTGGCGCGCCCGCCCGCCGCACGCGCGGCAACAACTGACCCACGCCGCAGGAAGTTGCCGCAGCGCGCGAATTGACGCGCGCCGCGCACTTGGCAACACTCGTCGGCTGCAAGGAACCGGACTGCGACGATGCCCCTGACCCTCGGAATGACCGGGATGGATCCGGCCACCGAAACCGCGCTGAAGGCGGCCTTCTCCGACGCCAACGCCCGGCTCGACGGGATGTGGCAGCTGTTGCCCGAATCGCAGGCCGGGCACGTCATCGTCGACATGGACAGCATGTACGGGCCGATGAGCTGGTTGCGCCTGCATGCCGCCGGCAAGCGGGTGATCGGCCTGACCACGGCGCCGCGCACGCAGACGGATTTCCGGCTCGGGCGCCCGTTCGACAGCGAATCGGTGGCCTCGCTGCTGCGCGAGATCGCCGCTGGACAGGGGCATGCACCCGTGCCGAGCGCGCCGGCGCCGGTCGCGCCGGCACAGGCACAGGCGACGGAGCCGGTGGCCGCGACGCCACGTGCCGTCGAACCGGCAGCCGCGCAGGCACAGGCCGCGATCGCGGACGCCGCAAGCCCGGCGCCCGCGAGCGCCGGGGCAGCGGCCACCACGGCTGCTGCCGACCCGGCGCCGGCCGTCGAACCGGCACCCGTTCCCGAACCCGCCGCCCCGCGCGAGCGCGGCCTCGCCGACTGGCTGGCGCCCGGCGCGCTGTCGCGGCGCGCGCGCTACCGCCTGGCGGACGGCACCGAACTGCTGGTCGATCCCGTCGAGCGCCGCTACCACGGCCCCGCCGCGCTCAAGCCGCTGGTCGCCGGCTTCGAGGGCAGCGTGCAGCGCGAGGACTTCGAGGAACTCGACGACGCCTCCTGGGCGCGCGCGGCGACCGCGGCGGCACAGCCCCTGCAGCGCCTGCAGTGGCTGGGCGCCCTGCTCGCCGGCAAGGGTGCGCTGCTGCCGGGCTACGACCGCGGCGGCCGCTACCGGCTCAACAAGTGGCCGCAGACCGAGCGCGAATACCCCAAGCACTTCCGCATCGCCACCGCGATGATGAAGGGCCCGGCGACGCTGGACGAAATCGCCCAGGCCAGCGGCATGCCGGCCGAAGACGTGGCCGACTTCGTCAATGCCAGCCTGGCCACCGGTTTCGCCGAACCCGTGGTCGAGGCGCAGCCCGAAGCGGTGGAAGCGCCGAAGTCGGCCGGGCTGTTCGGGCGGCTGCGCGGCAAATAACCGCGAATCCGGCCGCGCGCGCACGCCACGACACTCGACGACGGCCCCGCCAGCGGCGAGCGTCGTCGCCCTGGGCGCGCAATCCGGCTTTTCCTTGCCCGTCACGACGCCGGGGGGGAAAATGGCCGGATGATCGACCCCACGCGCCACCCGCGCCTCTCCCGCATCGACAGCCCGGCCAACCTGCGCACGTTCGACGAGTCCGAACTGCCCGCGATCGCCGACGAGCTGCGCGCCTACCTGATCGAATCGGTCGGCAAGTCCGGCGGCCATTTCGGCGCGGGCCTGGGCGTGATCGAGCTCACCACCGCGCTGCACTACCTGTACGACACGCCCGACGACCGGATCGTCTGGGACGTCGGCCACCAGACCTATCCGCACAAGATCCTCACCGGCCGCCGCGACGCGATCCACACCGTCAAGCAGGCCGGCGGCGTGGCGCCGTTCCCCAAGCGCGAGGAGAGCGAGTACGACACCTTCGGCGTCGGCCATTCCTCGACCTCGATCTCGGCCGCGCTGGGCATGGCGATCGCCAACGCGCGCGCCGGCAACGACCGCAAGGTGGTCGCGGTGATCGGCGACGGCGCGATGACCGCCGGCATGGCCTTTGAAGCGCTCAACCACGCCGGCGGCATGGATCCCGAACCCAACCTGCTGGTGGTGCTCAACGACAACCGGATGTCGATCAGCGAGAACGTCGGCGGCCTGACCAAGATGCTCGGCCGCATGACCGGCAGCCACACCCTCAACGCGCTGCGCGAGGGCGGCAAGAAGCTGCTCGGAGACAAGCACGGCGGGCCGGCGCGGTTCGTGCGGCGCTGGGAGGAGCACTGGAAGGGCATGTTCGTGCCGTCCACGCTGTTCGAGGAAATGGGCTTCCACTACACCGGCCCGATCGACGGCCACGACGTCAAGGCGCTGGTCGCGGCGCTGAAGATGGTGAAGAAGCTCAAGGGCCCGCAGCTGCTGCACGTCATCACCACCAAGGGCAAGGGCTACGAGCTCGCCGAGGGCGACCAGATCGGCTACCACGCGGTCTCGCCGTTCGACCCGGAAAAGGGTTTGGTCAGCAAGCCGGGCGCGGTGAAGAAGCCGACCTACACCGACGTCTTCGGCGACTGGCTGTGCGACATGGCGGCCGCCGACGACAAGCTGATGGGCATCACCCCGGCGATGCGCGAAGGCTCGGGGCTGGTGCGCTTCAGCAAGGAATTCCCCGAGCGCTACTTCGACGTCGCCATCGCCGAGCAGCATGCGGTGACGCTCGCCGCCGGCATGGCCTGCGAAGGGGCCAAGCCCGTCGTCGCGATCTATTCCACGTTCCTGCAGCGCGGCTACGACCAGCTGGTGCACGACGTCGCGATCCAGCACCTCGACGTGCTGTTCGCGATCGACCGCGGCGGGGTGGTCGGGCCGGACGGCGCCACCCACGCCGGCAACCTCGACCTGTCGTACCTGCGCTGCGTGCCGAACATGGTGGTGATGGCGCCGGCCGACGAGGACGAATGCCGCAGGATGCTGTCCACCGGCTTCCGCTTCGAGGGCCCGGCAGCGGTGCGCTATCCGCGCGGCTGTGGCCCCGGCGTCGCCGTGCAGCCGACGCTCGACACGCTGCCGATCGGCAAGGCGCAGCTGCGCCGCCAGGGCACGCGCGTCGCCCTGCTCGCCTTCGGCGCGACCGTGCCGGCCGCGGAAGCGGTCGGCGGGGAACTCGACCTCACCGTCGTCAACATGCGCTTCGTCAAGCCGCTCGACCGCGACCTCGTGCTCGAGCTCGCGCGAACGCACGACGGCTTCGCCACGCTCGAGGACAACGTGGTGATGGGCGGCGCCGGTTCCGCGGTCGCCGAGGCGCTGAACGAGGCCGGGGTATCGCTGCCGGTGCTGCACCTGGGCCTGCCGGACGCCTTCCAGCACCACGCCAGCCGCGAGGATCTCCTGGCCGAGGCCGGGCTCGACGCCGCCGGCATCCGCGCCGCCCTGCTCGCGCGCTGGCCGGAACTGGCGCAGCCGCTGCAACCGGCGCGCACCGCCGCGGGCTGACCGCGGCGCCCTTGCCCGCGCGGGTCAGGGCGCCTGCACCTCGTAGCCCTTCGCGCGCAGGCGCTCGACGTAGCTCTCGGGGCCGACGATCGCGCCGATCGGCAGGGTGGAGAACGTGGTGTCGTTGTTCGCCAGCGCGTCTTCCGCCGCAGCCAGCCAGGCCGCGCGCGCGCGGTCGACCAGGTCGCTGATGCCCAGCCGCTTCGCCAGGCCGGTCTCGGTGACGGCGCTGACGCAGGCGGCGTACTGGTTGTGGATCGGCAGCGCGCGCAGCGCCGGGATGTCGCCGACTGCCCAGGCGTTGGCGCGAGCGCGCATCGTGCCCAGGTCGGTCTCGATCCGCGCCAGGGTGCCGGAGAAGCATTCGGTGTCGGCGAGCGCGCTTTCGTTGAACTCCTTCAACGCGGCCTTCGGGTCCTTGATCACGAGCTTCGCCTCCGCAGGCACGATCGGCACGCCGGCGCGCTTGGCGGCCTTCTTCACCACCCGCGTGACCACGCCGTCGATGGTCAGGCCGGACTTGCGCATCGCCGCCTCGTACAGCTCCTGCGCGGCGATGATCGGCCTGCGCTTCTCCACGCCGCGGTCGTGGCCCATGTAACGCGCCTTGAGCACCAGCCAGCGCGCGTAGAGCTCCGGCGACACCATCTCCCGCAGCGGCTTGCCGCCCGGGTTGTTGCGCGCCTTGAGCAGCGAGGGCACCAGCATCAGGCCGCGGAAGAAACCGATGTCCGAGCTCATGTTGACGGTCGGCGGCGCGATCACCGCCTGCGAGCGCGCGATGGTGTCCTCGACGTCACGCGAGATCCATTCCATGCGTTTCGGCAGCGGCGACAGCGTGCCGAGGATGTAGAGCACATGGCCGTCCTTCGACACCTTCCACATGCCGGGTCCGGGCTGCGCGCCGGAAACGACGACCGCGTCGAGGTCGACGATCGCGGGCGGTTCGACGGCAGCAGTCGATCGGGCGGGAGCCGGCGTCGACGGCTGCTGCACGCCGGCAGACAGCTGCGGCGCGGACGGCTCCTGCGCGGC
The DNA here is from genome assembly GCA_035539095.1 of Luteimonas sp. Taxonomy (GTDB): domain Bacteria; phylum Pseudomonadota; class Gammaproteobacteria; order Xanthomonadales; family Xanthomonadaceae; genus Luteimonas. The sequence goes on along the minus strand of DATLJE010000007.1, from coordinate 163,546 downwards.
CAGGTGCGTCGGCAGCACAACGCATGCGGCCAGCAACAGACCGCGGAGGAAGGGCGTGGGCATGTCGTTCCATGGCATTCGGTCGGAACGGCATTCTATGAACGCGCCGTCGTCGCGCCATGGGGCGTCAGTCACGGACTGATGCCTCCCGGGATCGCAAGCAAACGAAAGCCCGCGCGAGGCGGGCTTTCGATACATGTGCCCGGCGCCGCCACGACGGTGGACACTGGCGGCCCTGGGAGTGCGGATGGCAAGTCTCGCCGCACTGCCGGGCGGACCGGATTCTAGTGCATGCCGGCACCCGGCTGGCGCCCTGCGGGGCTGTTCCCGAACCGCCTGCCGACGAGCGCATCGCCGGGCCTGGGGTTCCAGGTACAAGCGGGGTGCCGGAGTGCATCCGGACACGAAAAACCCCGGGATCGCCGGGGTTTTTCGGTGCTCCGGGACGTGCCCGGAATCTGAATTGGTCGGGGTAGCCGGATTTGAACCGACGACCACTTGTCCCCCAGACAAGTGCGCTACCAGGCTGCGCTATACCCCGGTCGGGCGATTATACAGGGCCGGGAACGGGCGAAGGGAGCCCGTGCCGGCGTCTTCAGCGGCGCAGCAGCTGCAGGATCTCCTCCAGCTCCATCCGCACCTGCTTGACGATCTGCGAGCTCAGCGCGGATTCCTGCTTCGCGCCCTCGCCTTCCAGGCGCAGGCGGGCGCCGCCGATGGTGTAGCCCTGCTCGTACAGCAGGCCGCGGATCTGGCGCACCATCAGCACGTCGTGGCGCTGGTAGTAGCGGCGGTTGCCGCGGCGCTTGACCGGGCTCAGGCTCGGGAACTCGGTCTCCCAGTAGCGCAGCACGTGCGGCTTGACGTCGCACAGCTCGCTGACCTCGCCGATCGTGAAGTAGCGCTTGGCCGGGATCGGCGGGAGCTCGCGGTTGCTGCCGGGATCAAGCACGGTCGGCGCCTCCCGCGTACGCTTCCACGCGCTCCTTGAGCTTCTGCCCGGGGCGGAAGGTGACCACGGTGCGCGCGGAGATCGGGATCTCCTCGCCGGTCTTGGGGTTGCGGCCCGGACGCTGGTTCTTGCGGCGCAGGTCGAAGTTGCCGAAGCCCGACAGCTTGACCTGGCGGCCATCCTGCAGCCCCTCGCGCAACGCGTCGAAGAAGGCGTCGACGAATTCCTTGGCCTCGCGCTTGTTCAGGCCGACTTCCTCGTACAGCCGCTCGGCCATTTCCGCCTTAGTCAACGCCATGTCCTCTCCCCGCTCATCCTCTGATCCGCGCCCCATGCGCGGATGCCAGCGCGGCCGTCACGCCGGCCACCACTGCATCCACGTCGCGGTCGGTCAGGGTGCGTGAATCCTCTTGCAGAATCAAGCCCATGGCGAGACTCTTGAATCCCGATTCGACCCCCTTGCCGACGTAGCGATCGAACAGCTGCAGCTCGCGCAGCGCAGGGCCCGCGGAGGCGCGCACGGTGTCGGCGACGGCCTGCCACGGCAGGTCGTCCGCGACGACGAACGCGAGATCCCGGCGGACGGACGGGAACTTCGACAGCGCATGCGCGCGCGGCAACGGGCGCCGGCGCAGCAGCGCCAGGTCGACCTCGAACGCGACCACCGGGTGGTCCAGTCCCAGCGCCTGCTGCAGGCGCGGATGCAGCTCGCCGATCGCGCCGATGGCCTCGCCGTCGCGCAGCACGTCGGCGGCGCGGCCCGGATGCGCCCAGGCGGGCGTCGCGGCGCGGTATTCGAGCACCGCGCCGGACAGCGCAGCCAGGCTCTCGAGGTCGCCCTTCAGGTCGTGGAAGTCGACCCGCCGCGCCGGCTCGCCCCACTGCTCCGCGGACGCATCGCCGCAGGCCACCGCCGCCACGCGCGCGGTCTCGACCGGCGCCGCGCGCCCTTCCGGTTCCCGGTTGCCGCTTCCCGCTTGCCGGCCTTCGAACACCTTGCCGAGCTCGAACAGCCGCACCCGCGGCTGCTGGCGCGCCAGGTTGCGCGCCAGCGCGTCGACCAGCCCGGGCAGCAGCGCGGTGCGCATCACGCCCAGCTCCGCGCTGAGCGGGTTGGCCAGCGGCACGGCGCCTTCCCGCGCCTGCCAGGCGTCGAGCAGGCCCGCGTCGACGAAGGCGTAGTTGATCGCCTCCAGGTAGTCGCGCGCGGCGAGCTGGCGGCGCACGTCCGCTTCGGCCACCTCGCCCTCCGTCGGCGCGGCCAGCCGGGTGGCGCCGCCGGGCAGCGCGGCCGGGATGGCGTCGTAGCCGTGGATGCGCGCGACTTCCTCGACCAGGTCCTCCTCGATGGCCAGGTCGAAGCGCCGCGTCGGCGCGGTCACGGTCCAGCCATCCGCGTCGGCTTCGACGCCCAGGCCTAGCGCGCGCAGGATCCGCTCGACCTCGGCATCGGCGATGCCGGCGCCGAGCACCCGCGCCAGACGGGCACGGCGCAGCGGGATGGCCCTGGGCTGCGGCAGGCCGTCGGGCAGCACCGCCTCGGTGACGGGACCGGGCACGCCGCCGGCGATCCCGACGATCAGCCGCGTGGCGACCTCGATCGCGATGCGCGGCAGCTCGGGATCGACCCCGCGCTCGAAGCGGTGGCCGGCGTCGGTGTGCAGGCCGAGCCTGCGGCCGCGGCCGATGATCGCGCTCGGCGCGAAGTGCGCGGCCTCGAGGAAGACGTTGCGGGTCGCCTCGGTGACGCGGGTGTCGTGGCCGCCCATCACGCCGGCCAGCGCGACCGCGCGGTCGGCGTCGGTGACCACGAGGAACTCCGGATCAACGACGACGTCGCGGCCATCGAGCAATGTGAGCGCCTCGCTCTGGCGCGCGCGGCGCACGCCGACCGGGCCGCGCAGCAGGTCGCGGTCGAAGGCATGCATCGGCTGGCCCAGCTCCAGCATCACGTGCTGGGTCACGTCGACCAGCAACGACACCGGGCGGATGCCGCTGCGGCGCAGGCGCTCGGCCATCCACGCCGGCGTGGGCCGCGTGGCGTCGACGCCCTCGATGACGCGGCCGGCGTAGCGCGGCGCGTCGGCGCCGGCGTCCAGCCGCACTTCGAGCGCAGCGTCGGATCGCGCGGGCACCGGCGTGGCGTCGAACGCGGCGACCTCGCTGCCGCAGGCCGCGGCGACGTCGAAGGCGATGCCGCGCACGCCGAAGCAGTCGGCGCGGTTGGGCGTGAGCTTGAGCTCGATGCTGGCGTCGGGCAGGCCGAGGTAATCGGCGAGCGGCGTGCCGACCGGGGCATCGACGGGCAGCTCCAGCAGGCCGGAGGCGTCGGCATCGATGCCGAGCTCCTTCGCCGAGCACAGCATGCCGTTGGACTCGACGCCACGCAGCTTCGCCGCCTTGATGGTGATGTCGCCGATCTTCGTGCCGATCGTGGCCAGCGGCGCCAGCAGTCCCGCGCGCGCGTTGGGCGCGCCGCAGACGATCTGCAGCGTCGCGCCGCTGCCGGCGTCGACCTGGCAGACCTGCAGGCGGTCGGCCTCGGGATGCTTTTCCGCGGAGACGATGCGGGCGACGACCACGCCGTCGAGGTGTTCCCCGAGCGGGGTCAGCTCCTCGACCTCCAGGCCGATCGCGGTGAGCGTCGCGGCGAGCTCGTCGCGCGTGGCGGTCGTGTGGACGTGTTGGCGGAGCCAGTTTTCGGAGAATCTCATTTCAACTTCCCGTGTCATCCCGGGCGCAGCGAGGGATCTTGCTGCCATCGGGCGTGAAGCAGATCCCTCGCCGAGCTCGGGATGACAGCCTGTGGCAATGCGAAGGATGGCGTCTTGTGGTTACGCGAACTGCCTGAGGAACCGCACGTCGTTGTCGAAGAAGCTGCGCAGGTCGTCCACGCCGTAGCGCAGCATCGCGAAGCGCTCCACGCCCAGGCCGAAGGCGAAGCCGGTGTACTTCTCCGGGTCGATGCCGACGTTGCGTAGCACGCTCGGGTGCACCATGCCGCAGCCGAGCACTTCCAGCCAGCGCGTCGAGCCGTCCGGCGGGCGCCAGGCGATGTCGACCTCGGCCGAGGGCTCGGTGAAGGGGAAGTAGCTGGGCCGGAAGCGCATCTCGAAGTCGTGCTCGAAGAACGCGCGCACGAACTCGGCCAGCGTGCCCTTGAGGTCTGCGAAGCTGGCGTGCTCATCGACCAGCAGGCCTTCGCACTGGTGGAACATCGGCGTGTGGGTCTGGTCGGAGTCGCTGCGATAGACCTTTCCCAGCGCGATCATGCGCAGCGGCGGCTCGCCGCCGGCGGCGATCAGGTCCTGCATGTAGCGCACCTGCACGCCCGACGTGTGGGTGCGCAGCAGGCGGCGGTCGTCGCTGCCCTCATCGGACACGTAGAAGGTGTCGTGCATCGCGCGCGCCGGATGGTGCGGCGGGAAGTTCAGCGCCTCGAAGTTGTGCCAGTCGTCCTCGATCTCCGGGCCATCGGCGAGCTCGTAGCCCAGCCGGCCGAAGATGTCGGCGATGCGTTCCATCGTGCGGCTGACCGGGTGCAGGCCGCCGCGCGAGGCGTCGCGGCCCGGCAGGGTCACGTCGATGGTTTCCGAGGCCAGGCGCGCGTCGAGCGCGGCGTCCTCGAGTCCGGCCTTGCGCGCGGCCAGCGCGACGCCGATGGCGTCGCGCGCGCGGTTGATCGCCTCGCCCGCGCCCTTGCGCTCCGCGGCCGGCAGCGCGCCCAGCGACTTGAGCTGCGCCGTCACGCTGCCGTGCTTGCCGAGCAGGGCGACGCGCAGGGCTTCCAGCGCGGCGGGCGTGGTGGCCGCGGCGATGTCCGCCAGCGCCTGCCGCGACAATTGTTCGATCCCGCTCATCGGTATCGCATCCTCGAATCACCTGTCATCGGATCACCTTGTCATCCCGAGCGCGGCGAGGGACCTGTTTCCGGCTTCGCGCGAAACGGCAGATCCCTCGCTGCGCTCGGGATGACACGAGGGGCACGTCGACAACCAGGAAAAAAGACTGCCCCCAGAAACGAACATGGGGAAGGACTTGCGCCCTTCCCCATGCGTGTACCGCGTTGTGCATCCGCGCCGCGATGCCGCTTGCGGCATCCGCGGGCGTGCGAACAACTTACGCCGCGAGCGCGCCCTTCGCCTTCTCGGCCAGAGCGGCAAAACCCGCCGCGTCGTGCACGGCGATGTCCGCCAGCACCTTGCGGTCGAGGGTGATGCCGGCCTTCATCAGGCCGTTCATGAAGCGGCTGTAGCTCATGCCGTTGATGCGGGCCGCCGCGTTGATGCGGGTGATCCACAGCGAACGGAAGTTGCGCTTCTTCTGCTTGCGGCCGATGTAGGCGTACTGCAGCGCCTTCGTGACCGCCTGCTTGGCGACGCGGAAGACCTTGCGACGGGCGTTGTAATAGCCCTTGGCCTGCTTGAGGACCTTCTTGTGACGGCGGCGCGCCTGCACGCCACGCTTGACTCGTGCCATTGTTCAGCCCTCCTCAGAGATAGGGAAGCATGCGATCGAGGCGGCCTGCGTCCTCGGCACGAACGTGGTTCGTCTGCCGGAGGTTGCGCTTCCGCTTGGTCGCCTTCTTCGTGAGGATGTGGCTGCGGTTGGCGTGGCCTGCCTTGTACTTGCCGGAAGCGGTCTTCCGGAAGCGCTTGGCCGCGCCCCGATGCGTCTTGATCTTGGGCATTGCGTTGTCCTTGAGGGTTTTTCTTCGACTGGCCCGGGCGGTGGCGTGTGCCACGCTTTCCATTCCTGCCCTTGCCGGCTTGTAAGTCCTTGATCCCCAAAGGGATCCGGACGGGTCCTGGTCACGCACGAACATCCCGGCGAACCGGGCCGCACATTATGCCGGGTCGGGGATTGCCTTGCAAATCAGGGGGTTTGCGCCCTCTTCCGCCTCGACGGCCGCGCCTCGACGGGAAGGCAGGTCCTCGACGGGAGGCAGGCCGCCCGGCTTTCTCCTTCGCCCCGTGAAGCGGGGAGAGGGACAGGTCCGCGAAGCGGACCAGGGTGAGGGGTGTGTCCGGGGAGCGGGCAGAAGCAGAGCAGGATCAAGAGCCCCTCACCCTTTGCCCTCTCCCCGCTGCGCGGGAGAGAGGGGAACGGTATGCATCGCCGGCTGCGCCGGCGATTATTTCTTCTTGGGGGCGATCATCATGACCATCTGGCGGCCTTCCAGGCGCGGGCGCGACTCGATCACGATGTCCTCGCCCAGGTCGGCCTCGATCCGCGCGGCCATCTCGCGGCCGAGCTCCTGGTGGCTCATCTCGCGTCCGCGGAAGCGGATGTTGACCTTGATCTTGTCGCCTTCCTCGAGGAAACGGCGCATGTTGCGCAGCTTGATCTGGTAGTCGCCCTCGTCGGTGACCGGCCGGAACTTCATTTCCTTGATTTCGACCTGCTTGGTCTTCTTCTTGGCCTCGTTGGCCTTCTTCTGCTGCTCGAACTTGAACTTGCCGAAATCCATGATCTTGCAGACCGGCGGGTCCGCATTGGGCTGGATCTCGACAAGGTCCAGGCCGGCTTCCTCGGCCATCTGCAGCGCTTCGTCGCGCGACAGCACGCCGACCATCTCGCCGTCTGCACCGATCACGCGCACGCGCGGGACGCGGATTTCCTGGTTCCTGCGGTTCTGCTTGTTGTCAGGGATACTGATAGGTGGATCTCCAAGGGAACTCGTGCCGGGCGCCATCGCGCCCGGGCCTGCCGGCGCAAGGCCGCGAGGCCGTGCACCGGATCACATCATCACGCAACTGCCTGCCCGTCGCCCAGGCGCGCGGCGAAACCGGCGACGGACATCGTCCCCAGGTCCTCCCCTGTCCGCGTGCGCACGGCGACCGCCCCGTTTTCCTTCTCGCGGTCCCCGACCACGAGCAGGTACGGCACGCGCTGCAGCGTGTGCTCGCGGATCTTATAGCCGATCTTCTCGTTCCGCAAATCCATTTCGACCCGGAAGCCTTGATTCACAAGGGATTTTCGCACCTCGCGGACCCAGTCGGCCTGGGCGTCGGTGATGTTCATCACCACCGCCTGGACCGGGGCCAGCCATGCCGGGAGGCTGCCGGCGTGGTGCTCGATCAGGATGCCGATGAAACGCTCCATCGAGCCCACGATGGCCCGGTGCAGCATCACCGGGGTCCGCTTCTGGCTGCCTTCGTCGACGTACTCGGCCCCGAGCCGGCCCGGCATCATGAAATCGACCTGCATCGTGCCCAGCTGCCAGGTCCGCCCGATGGCGTCGCGCAGGTGGTACTCGATCTTGGGGCCGTAGAAGGCGCCCTCGCCCGGCAGCTCGGTCCATTCCACCCCGGCCGAGCGCAGCGCCGAGCGCAGGGCGGCCTCGGCCTTGTCCCAGGTGGCGTCGTCGCCCAGGCGCGGCTCCGGCCGCAGGGCCAGCTTGACCTGGACGTCGGTGAAGCCGAAATCGGCGTAGACCTGCATCGCCTGCCCGTGGAACGCGGTGACCTCGGACTCGATCTGGTCCTCGGTGCAGAACACGTGGCCGTCGTCCTGGGTGAAGCCGCGCACGCGCAGGATGCCGTGCAGCGCGCCGGAAGGCTCGTTGCGGTGGCAGGAGCCGAACTCGCCGTAGCGGATCGGCAGGTCGCGGTAGCTGTGCAGGCCCTGGTTGAACACCTGCACGTGGCCGGGGCAGTTCATCGGCTTCACCGCGTAGGTCCGCTTCTCGGACTCGGTGAAGAACATGTTGTCCTTGTAGTTGTCCCAGTGGCCGGACTTCTTCCACAGCTCGACGTCGAGGATCTGCGGGCAGCGCACCTCGCCGTAGCCGGTGTCGCGGTACACGCGGCGCATGTACTGCTCCACCGCCTGCCACACCGACCAGCCCCTGGGGTGCCAGAACACCAGGCCCGGCGCCTCCTCCTGCAGGTGGAACAGGTCCTGCTGCTTGCCGATGCGGCGGTGGTCGCGCTTCTCGGCCTCCTCGATGCGCTGGATGTAGGCCTTGAGCTGCTTCGCGTCGGCCCACGCCGTGCCGTAGATGCGCTGCAGCTGCTCGTTCTTGGAGTCGCCGCGCCAGTAGGCGCCGGAGATGCGGGTGAGCTTGAAGGCCTTGAGGAAGCGCGTGTTGGGCACGTGCGGGCCGCGGCACATGTCGACGTATTCCTGGTGGAAGTACAGGCCCATCTGGGTGACGTCGTCGTCCATGTCCGCGATCAGGCGCAGCTTGTAGTCCTCGCCGCGGGCCTTGAACAGCTCGATGACCTCCGCGCGCGGCGTCATCCGCTTGACCACGTCGTAATCCTGCGCGATCAGCGCCTCCATCCGCTGCTCGATCGCGGCCAGGTCCTCGGGCGTGAACGGGCGCTCGTACCAGATGTCGTAATAGAAGCCCTCCTCGATCACCGGGCCGATCACCATCTTGGCGGTCGGATACAGCTGCTTGACGGCATGGCCGACCAGGTGCGCGGCGGAGTGGCGGATGATCTCGACGCCGTCGTCGTCCTTGGGCGTCACGATCTGCAGCGCGGCGTCGTGGTCGATGACGTCGCTGGCGTCGACCAGCCGGCCGTCGACCTTGCCGGCCACGGTGGCCTTGGCCAGGCCCGGGCCGATCGCCTGGGCGACGTCCATGACGGAGACGGGATGGTCGAACTCGCGGCGGCTGCCGTCGGGGAGGGTGATGGTGATCATTGGAAAGCCGGATTGGGGATCGGGGATTCGGGTCTGCGTGGCGGGATCGGGAGGAGGACTCGGTTTCCCGCAATCCCGGGTTCGTGTCCCGCATCCCGCGGCCGCCGCGCGGCCACAAAAAAAGCGCCCCGCGGGCGCCCTTCGATGGCCTCGGGGAACGATTCAGCGGTGGGCGGCGGTAGTGCTCATGTCGCACGCTCGGCCGGCGTTTCCGCGGGCCACCTTGCTTCCGGTCAGGCTCGGGATTCTAGACGAAAACGCGATGCGCGGTTCAGGATTCCAGCCGATGCACCGGCCGCGGGCCGGCGTTCGGCGGCTGCGCCCGATCGCGATGGAGGGGCAGGTTGCGTCGGCGCGCAGGCGGGCCGGAATGGAGCGGTCGCGACCCATCGCTTCCGCGCCAGGCCCGGCATTCCGTCCATCGGCCGGGCCGCGACGGGCGTGGCATGATGCCGTTTCGCGGCACCGCGGCACCCGCAAGAGCAGCAGCATGACGATCAAGGGCAAACCGACCTCGCTGGACATCGCCCACCTGGCGGGCGTCTCGCAGCCCACGGTGTCGCGGGCGCTCAGCGGCAGCCCGATGGTCAACGAGGAAACCCGCAAGCGCATCCTCGCCATCGCCGGGCAGCTCAACTACAAGGTCGACAAGAACGCCTCCAACCTGCGCCGGCAGCATTCGGGGACGCTGGCGCTGCTGTTCTTCGAGGACCCGACCCCGGACGACTCGGCGATCAACCCGTTCTTCCTGTCGATGCTGGGCTCGATCACCCGCGCCTGCGGCCAGCGCGGCTACGACCTGCTGATCTCCTTCCAGCAGGCCTGCGAGGACTGGCAGGCCGAGTACGAGGACAGCCACAAGGCCGACGGCATCATCCTGCTCGGCTACGGCGACTACCTCGAATCGCAGGCGCGGCTGCAGAAGCTGGCCGACCAGGGCACCCACTTCGTGCGCTGGGGCTCGCCCTCGCCCGACCAGACCGGGGTCTCGATCGGCTGCGACAACCACCGCGGCGGGCACGAGATGACCGCGCACCTGCTGGCCGGCGGGCGCCGGCGCATCGCCTTCCTGGGCAATGCGTCCGACCACTACCCCGAGTTCCTCGAACGCTATCGCGGCCACGTCGACGCGCTGCGCGAGGCCGGGCTGCAGGCGCCGGCGGCGTTGCAGGTGGACGCGATCACCACCGAGCAGTCCGGGCGCGAGGCGGCGACCACCCTGCTCGAGCGCGGCGAGGCCTTCGACGCGGTGTTCTGCGGCAGCGACCTGATCGCGATCGGCGCGATGCGCGCGCTCAAGGAGCGCGGCCTGGACGTGCCCGGGGACGTGGCCGTGGCCGGCTTCGACGACATCCCGATGGCCAGCCTGGTGACGCCGGCGCTGTCGACCGTGCAGCAGGACACGCGGCTGGCCGGCACCATCCTGGTCGAGAGCCTGCTGCGGCTGGTCCGCGGCGAGGCGGTGGAGAACCAGGCGATCCCGGCCAGGCTGATGCCGCGGGCGTCCACCGGGGCCGCGTCGTCCTAGCGCGGCCAAAGGGCCGCCAACGCGAGCGAATCAGGGCAACCACGAGCGGCCTCCCGTGCGCCGCCCGTTGCCGTGCCGCCGGGCAATAAATTAGAATGATTCTCATCCGCGTGGCTTCCCGCCGACGCACCGAAGGGCGCCCGTCCCATCCCGGCGCCCTTTTTCGCGCCCGGCCGGACCGCGCACGCCTTCAGACCTGCACGAGTCGCCGATGCCAAGACAGCCGCGATCCCCCCGCCTTCCCGCAGCGCGCCAGCTGGCGCTGCACGCCGCCCTCCTCGCCTGCGCCGGCCCGGCGCTCGCGGCCGACACCGATCCCACCACGCTCGACGCCATCGAGGTCACCGCGCCGATCGCGAAGAACACCGGCACCGCGACCAAGACCGACACGCCGCTGGTCGAGATCCCGCAGTCGATCTCGGTGATCACCGACCGGCAGATGCGCGACCGCGGCATCCACGGCGTCGAGGAGGCGCTGTGGTTCACCGCCGGCACCCAGGGCGGCCAGTACGGCGACGACTCGCGCAGCGACTGGACGCTGATCCGCGGCTTCAAGCCGGCGCGCTACCTCGACGGGCTGGCGGTGGTCGACGGCGCCTGGACCGGCGACTCGCGCATCGAGCCTTACGGGCTGGAGCGCATCGACGTGCTCAAGGGGCCGGCATCGGTGAACTACGGCGCGATGCCGCCGGGCGGCATGCTCAACTTCGTCAGCAAGCGGCCCACGGCCGATCCGCTGCACGAAGTCGAATTGCAGGTCGGCAGCTACGACCTGCGCCAGGCCGCGTTCGATTTCGGCGGACCGCTCGACGACGGCGGCACCGTGCTCTACCGCCTCACCGGCCTGGCGCGCAACAGCGACAGCATCATCGACCACGTGCACGACGACCGCTACTACTTCGCGCCGGCGATCACCTGGACGCCCGACGAGCGCAACTCGCTCACCGTGCTGGCGCGCTGGCAGAAGGCCGACACGGTGGAAGGCGGCGGCTTCCTGCCGGCGGAAGGCTCGCTCTACCCGGGGCCGAACGGCACCATCCCGCGCAGCTTCTTCGCCGGCGAGCCGGGCGGCAACGACTACATCAAGACCAACAAGTCGCTGGGCTACGAGTTCAGCCACGACTTCGGCGGCGGCACCCGCTTCCGCCAGAACCTGCGCTACATGCGCGCCGACGTCGACGCCACCGCCGGCGGCATCGGCGCATTCGGGCTGCAGGACGACTTCATCCCCGGCAGCGACCCGGGGCGCACGCTGCTGGTGCGCTACTACTACCCGCGCCTGGACGAGTCGTCGAGCTTCGGCGTCGACAACAGCCTGTCGTTCGCCTTCGGCACCGGCCGCGTGCGCCACGAGATGCTGGCTGGCCTCGACTATCGCCGCAGCCGCGACGACATCGCCCAGGCGTTCCTGTTCGGCGTGCCGCCGCTGGACATCTACGACCCGGTGTACGGCGCGCAGCTCACGGTGCCGGACTTCACCTCGCACACGGTGCAGACGCAGGGCCAGCTCGGGCTGTACGTGCAGGACCAGGCGAAGCTCGGCCGCTGGGTGTTCACCGTCGGCGGGCGCCACGACTGGGTCGGCACCGACACCCGCGACCGCATCAACGGCGGCCGCCAGCACCAGAGCGACGAGCGCTTCTCCGGGCGCGTGGGCGTGAACTACCTGTTCGACAACGGGCTGGCGCCGTACGTGGGCTACTCGCAGTCGTTCCAGCCCACTGTGGGCACGGACTTCGACGGCAACGCCTTCGTGCCGACCACCGGCGAGCAGGTCGAGGCCGGCCTCAAGTACCAGCCGGCCGGCGGCCGCCTGCTGGCGACGCTGGCGGTCTACGAGCTCACGCAGCAGAACACCCTGACCGTCGATCCCGACCACACGCTGTTCTCGGTGCAGCAGGGCGAGACGCGCGTGCGCGGCATCGAGCTGGAGGGTCGCTGGAACGTCGGCGCGGGCTTCGGCATCTATGGCGCCTACACGCACACCGATTCGGAAGTGACGAAGACCACGGCGCCGGAAACGCTGGGCAAGGAGCTGGCGCTGCAGCCGCGCGACCAGGCCTCGCTCGGCGCCGACTACACCATCACCACCGGGCCGCTGGCCGGGCTGGGCTTCGCCGCCGGCGTGCGCTACACGGGCGGCCTGTACGGCGACATCAACAACCTCTGGCACACGCCGTCGTACACGCTGTACGACGCGGCCGTGCACTACGACGTCGGCCACTGGCGCCTGCAGCTCAACGCCGCCAACCTCACCGACGAGAAGTACATCGCGGTCTGCAACAGCGGCACGTGGTGCTACTACGGCTATCCGCGCACGGTGACCGCGACGGCGAGGTTCCAGTGGTGAGCATGGCGACGGCGGCCGTGCGCGCGTTCGAAGGCCGGACACCGGCTTGACGATCGCGGGCGCGATCGCGGCGGTGCTGTCGGCGCTCGCGCTGTACGCGGGCTCGCCGCACTGCCGCTGGCGAAGGCCGGCGGTGCTGCAGCGGCACGGCAGCCGCGCCGGCCTGCTGCTGGCGATCGCGTCGCTCGCGGCGTGGATCGCCGCGCTCGGCGCCGGCGCCGGGCTGTGCGCGATGCTCGGCTGCTGGATGCTGGCGATGGTGGCGTTGCCGTACGTCGCCGCGTTGTCCGGGACATCGGCGCGATGATGTGGAGCCGCGCCAGCGCCGGACTCGTCGCCGGCTTCTTCCTCGCCGCAGCGCTGGTCGGGCTGGGAGGTTGGGCACTGCCGGGACCGTGGCAGTCCACGATCGTGCCGGGGCTGGTGGCGTTCTTCCCGCTGTGGATCGGCGCGGCCGGCGCCGCGTTCGGGTTCTCCAGCGGGCGACGCGCGTGGGGCTGGCTAGGCGGGCTCGCGCTGGCGGGGTTCGGCGCGCTGTGGGCGTTGCGCGCGCTGGGCTGGGTGCAATGAGATGAAACTGAAGTCCGCCACGCTGCGCGCGTTCACCGCGGTGCACACCTGGACCGGGCTGGTGGCCGGGTTCGCGCTGTTCGTCGCCTTCTACGCCGGCGCGATCACCGTGTTCCACCACGACCTGCCGGCCTGGCAGTCGCGCGCCGCGGCCAGTCAATCGGTGCAATCCCTGGACGATGCGCAGCGCCTGCTCGACGGCGTCCTGCAGCGCCATCCGGAAGCGCGCACGCACGTGGGCATGCTGTTCCCCGGCGCGGAATGGCCGCAGTCCTCGGCCTACTGGCAGGACGCGTCGGGCACCTGGCTGTTCGCCACCCTCGACGACCTCGACGGCAGCCCGAAGCCGCCGCAGGCCGGGCTGCCGGAGCTGCTCAACGAGCTGCACTACTCGCTCGGCCTGCCGGTCGTCGGCACCTGGCTGATGGGAGCCGTGAGCCTGCTCTATGGGCTGGCGCTGCTCTCGGGCGTGGTGATCCACCTGCCCAAGCTGGTGCAGAACCTGTTCGCACTGCGCCCGGGCCGCAACCTCAAGCAGTTCTGGCAGGACGCGCACAACGTCATCGGCGTGCTCAGCCTGCCGATGCACGTGATGTTCTCGATCACCGGCGCGCTGCTGTGCCTGCTGTTCGTGCTGATGACCGCGCTCGACCCGCTGGTGTACGACGGCAAGCTGATGGGCGCGGTGCCTGTGGCGATGGACACCGCGCCGGTGCGCGCCGCGGCCGGCGTCCAGGCGCCGACCGGTTCGCTGGCGATGTGGCGCGCGCGCTCGATCGAGGCCGCGCGCGCGCAGGGCATCGGCGACTTCGAGCCGTCCTACCTCAAGCTGGGTAACGCCGGCGACCGCAACGCGGTGGTCGAGGTCACCGGCGAATCGTCGCGCTCGCTCGGCCCGCTCGGTTCGGTCGCGCTCGACGCCGGCACCGGCGAGCTGCTGGCCACCCAGCTGCTGGGCCGCCGCGACGCCAACCACGCCACGCTGGCGGCGACCTACGCGCTGCACTTCGGCGAATACGGCAACGCGCTGGTGCCGTGGCTGTACTTCGTGCTCGGCGTCGGTGGCGCGTTCCTGTTCTATTCGGGCAACCTGCTGTGGATCGAGGCGCGCCGCAAGCGCCGCCAGCAGGCGCAGGGGCGTGCGCAGGTGAACATGGCGCGTGCGACCGTGGGCGTATGCATCGGCTTCTGCGTGGCGGTGTCGGCGGCTTTCGTGGCGGCACAAGTGTTCGAGGCACTGGCGCCCGCGCACGTGGACGCCGGGATCCGCTGGACCTGCTTCCTGGCCTGGGCCGCCTGCGCGGCGTGGGCGGCGCTGCGCGCCCCGGCGCGCTCGGCGCGCGAAATGCTGTGGCTGGCGGCGGGCGTGACGACGGCGATTCCGGTCGCGCACGGCCTGGCCGCGGGCCTGTGGCCGTGGACGAGCGCCGCGGCCGGGCTGTGGGCGCCGTTCTGGGTGGACGCGGTGGCGTTGGCGATGGGGTTCGCATTCGCCCGCCTGGCGCTGGCCAGCACCCGCCGCGCGCGCGAAGGCGAACCGAACAGCGTGTGGGCGGATCCGGCTCCCGGAGCGTAGGTCGGGGCTACGCCCCGACGGCTCCTCGCGTCGAATCGCGCAACGTCCGCGACACCCGGAACAAGAGCTGTCGGGGACGTAGCCCCGATCTACGGATTGCCCTTATTCGCCATCAGCGCGTCCAGGCGCGCGCGCAGGTCCGCTCGCGTCGCGGGCGCATCGAGCAGGAACACGCGCACGCCGTGGCCGGGCACCTGCGCGGACAGAGAATCACCCGCTTCGACCACGCCGCCGTCGAAGGCATCGCGCCACGCGCCCGGCTGCAGGTAGTCGCGCACCTCCATCGTCCGCGCGGCGTCGCCCTTGTTGAGCAGGACCAGCGCGAGCTGCTGGACGCCGCCGTGCTCGTAGACCCGGTAGAACGCCGCTTCGTCGCCCCGCAGCCGCACGTCCACCTGCAGCCCGCGCTGCAGCGCCGGCGATGCCTTGCGCATGTCGGCGATGCGCTTGAGCGCGGCGCGGATCGGATTGCCGCGCGCGGCATCGACTCTTTCCTGGCCGAAGTAGTTGCGGTTGCCCGCGTGCTCGCCGCGCCCGCGCATGAAGCCGACCTCCGAGCCGTAGTAGACGACCGGGATCCCGCGCGCGGTGAACAGCCAGTTGTGCGCGTCGATGAAACCGGCGTCGCTGGCGTCCATGCGCGGCATGTCGTGGTTGTCGTAGAAGGTCATCAGCTCGTAAGGATTGGCGTACGGGCCGTGCTCCAGGTACAGCGGCGCCGCCAGCCGCTCGAAGCCGGCCTGCTTTTTCCCGAACACCTCGTCCAGGCCCTGCTTGAGCGGGAAGTCGAGCACGCTCACGCTCGCGTTGCGCGCCCGGGTGTGGCCGGCGATCTTGCCGGCGTCGTAGTCGAAGGCCTCGCCGAACATGAAGAAGCCGGGATGCTTCGCCCGGATGCGCGTCGTGAAGCGGTGCCAGAACGCGTCCGGCATCCAGCCGATGGTGTCGATGCGGAAGGCATTCGCGCCCTGCCCGATCCACTGTTCGTAGGCACCGGCGAGGTAGTCGAGCACCGCGGGGTTGTCCTCGGCGAAGTCCGAGAGCTGCGCCAGCCCGCCGCCGGTGTTGTAGAAGGCGTGCAGAGGGTTGTGCGCGGGATCGAGTTTCGCCGGCGGCAGGTCCTGGTGGTCCGCGACGAGGCAGCCGTCGCGGTCGTACACCTTGCCGAACATCGGCTGGTCCTCCGACATCGTGTACGCCGGCGAGCCGTGGTTGCCGACGATGTCGAGCACCACCTTCAGGCCCTGCCCGTGCATCGCCCTGGCGAATCCTGCGAAGTCCAGGCCGGCGCTGGGCAGGTGCTCGTCGAGCTTGTAGAAATTCACGCCCCAGTAGCCGTGGTAGCCGGTCTTGCCGCGGTCGGTGAGCGAGCTGCCGCAGCTGATCGGGTCGCCGCCGGCGAAGGCCTCGTCCGGGTTGTCGACGATCGGTGTGATCCAGACCGCGCCGAAGCCCATGTCGCGGATGTACGCGGCGTTGTCGAGCACGCCCCTGAAGTCGCCGCCGAGGTAGCCGATGTTGCCGTCGATGCCGTCCGGGCAGTGCACCGGGATGTCGAAGGTGCGGTGCGCGCCGCCCTGGTCGCGATGGTCGTTGGACGGGTCGCCGTTGACGAAGCGGTCGGTGACGACGAAGTACACCGCCTCGCTCGCGAAGGGCTCGAGCGTGCCGTAGAAGTCCCCGGCGGCCGGCGCGGGCCGATCCGCGTGCGCGCAGGCGGACAGCGCGAGGGGCAGCATCAGCAGCAGCGCGGCACGGATCGTCATGACGCTTCCCCCGGTACCTTCACCCGCAGAGCGCACGCCCCCGCGACGAGCAGGCTCGCGCCGCCGATCACCAGCGCCTGGATCGGCTGCGCGCCGAAGAAGGTCTTGAGCAGGAAGCCGAGCAGGCTGGTCGCGACCAGCTGCGGGATGACGATGAAGAAATTGAAGATGCCCATGTACACGCCCATCTTCGCCGCCGGCACGCTGTCGGACAGCATCGCGTAGGGCAGCGAGAGGATCGAGGCCCAGGCGAAGCCGACGCCCACCATCGACAGCAGCAGCCAGTGCGGGTCGCGGACGAAGACGAACGAGAGCATGCCCAGCCCGCCGAGCCCGACGTTGACCAGGTGGCTCACCCGCAGGCCCCAGCGCCGCACCATCCACGGGATCGCGATCGCCGCCAGCGCGGCGAAGCCGTTGTAGGCGGCGAACAGCACGCCGACCCAGTTCGCGCCCTCGTTGTAGGCCGCCGAGGTCGGATCGCTGCTGCCGTAGTGGCTCGCCGCCACGCCCGCGGTTGCGTAGATCCACATCGCGAACAGGCCGAACCAGGAGAAGAACTGCACCACCGCCAGCTGGCGCATGGTGTCGGGCATGTCCTGCAGGTCGTCGACGATGTCGGCGAACGCGCCCTGCCCGCGCAGGAAGGTGCGCGCCAGCAGCATCGCGCCGTAGGCCAGGAACAGGCCGGCGAGGATGTAGAGCTGCTTGTCCCAGCCGCGCCAGGCGATCAGCGCGACCGCGACCGCGCCGGCGAGCAGCCAAGCGCCCCCGTGCCGGCGCGCGCGCGCCGGATCGCCGTGGCGGCGCGGCAATGCAGGCGCCTCGTCCCAGGCGTGCAGCTGCTCGGGCGGGTACTCGCGCGTGCGCAGCACCGTCCACAGCATCGCGCCGAGCAGCACCGCGCCGCCGAGGTAGAAGGCGTAGTGCACGGTCGGCGGCACCTCGCCCGGGCCGGCGGTGTTGGCCACGCCCATCTTCGCGAGCAGCCACGGCAGCATGCTGGCCACCACCGAGCCCAGGCCGATGAAGAAGCTCTGCATGAGGTACCCGGCCGGCCGCTGGCGCGGCGGCATCTGGTCGCCGACGAAGGCGCGGAAGGGCTCCATCGAGATGTTGAGCGAACCGTCGAGCAGCCACAGCGTGCCGGCGGCGATCCACAGCGCGGACGAGTTGGGCATCACGAACAGCGCCAGCGTCGCCAGCACCGCGCCGGCGAGGAAATACGGCCGGCGGCGGCCGAAGCGCGTCCAGGTGCGGTCGGAGCAGTAGCCGACGATGGGCTGCACCAGCAGCCCGGTCAACGGCGCGGCGATCCACAGCACCGGGATGTCGTCGATGCTGGCGCCGAGGGTCTGGAAGATCCGGCTGACGTTGGCGTTCTGCAGCGCGAAGCCGAACTGGATGCCGAGGAAGCCGAAGCACATGTTCCAGATCTGCCAGAACGTCAGGTGCGGTTTTGCGGTCATTCGATATTGGATCCCTGGGCGATGCCCTTTGCTCGTCATCCCCGCGAAGGCGGGGATCCATGGACTTTCGTGCGGCGAAGAGGAAAGCGCGAATGGCGGAAAGGCAAAGACAACGTCCATGGATCCCCGCCTTCGCGGGGATGACGCCAGAGGCAGGAGGAAGGGCGAATCAAGGCAGCGCCTCCCCGACGTTGCTGATCTCCATCGCGCCCACCTTCGCCTCGTTGAGCGCCCCCTCCGCCCCGCCCTTGCCGCCGGTGTAGCGGGCGAAATGTCGCAGGTCGCTCATGTTGAATCCATCGTGCAGCGCAAAAACGCAGGCCTGACCGGAATGGGCGTCGAAGGTGGCCGAGGTCGAGCGCTGCTCGCCGACGCTGTGCGGCATCACCACCGGCAGCACCTGCTCCGGCGCGTCGCCGCAGCGCACCGACAGCCGCTTCACCGCAGCGGTGACGCCGGTGTTGATGGGGCCGTTGCGGTTGTCGTAGCGCAGGGCGACCCGGTAGCGGCCGTCGCGCGGCGCGGTCCAGCGGCGCGGCCAGTCGCCGGCGACCTCCGCCACCTCGCCGATGCACACCGTGGGGCTGTGCAGCGATTCGAGGCCGTCGGCACCGGTGCGGGTGGCGCTCATGCACTGCGCCGCGTCGCGCCGCGGCAGCACGATCCCGTCGCCGACCGGCCCGCGCAGCGAGCCGTCGACGTACAGCGAATCCGCGCCCGGCGCCTCGACGCGCCAACCTTCTTGGATTCGCTGGACGCGCGGCGCTTCCGGGGTCGGCGGCGCGAACTGCGGGGCGTCGAGCACGAGCGGTGCCGATGTGACGTGCTCCGCGCGCAGCTCGACGATCGTGCGGTCGCCTTCGCGGCGCGTCGCGCCGGCCACGAGCAGGTTGCCGTCTAGCGTCGCCGGCCGCCGCAGTTCGATCGTGCGGTCGGCCAGCCGCAGCGAGATCGCTTCGCGCTCGCCGAACAGCATCGGCACCAGTTCCACCGGGATCATCGGCGCCACGCCACCGTCGTCCTCGAGCCCGAACACGCCGCGCAGCACCATGTCGAGGTAGCCGGCGACCGACCACAGCTGCCGCGGCGAGTTGACCACCGGACCGGACAACGCGCCGTCGTCGACGTGCACGGCCTGGATGAGGAACTCGTAGTTCTCCATGTTCGAGCCGGCCAGCGCCGCGCCGCGCATGAGCGAGCGCAGCTCGTGCGCGATCCGCGCCGGCGCGCCGACCTTGCGCGCGGCCTCCAGCGCGTAGGCGCTGACGAACGGCCAGATCGCGCGGTTGTGGTAGACCGGCACGTCGCGGTGCTGCGGCCATACCACCGGGCTGCCGGCCTCGACCGCGGGATAGCGTTCCAATGCGCGCTTCGCGCGCGCCTCGGGCACCGCGCCCGACAGCACCGCCAGCGAGATGCCGAGCAGGTCGTAGGCCTCGTAGGGCGCCGGGTTGTCGGCGCTTCCGATGTAGCTCATGTACATGCCGCGGCGCTCGTTCCAGAAGCGCGCGTCGATGCGGGCGGCCAGCGCGTCGGCCTGCGCGCGGTATTCCGCGGCGGCGGCGCCGTCATCGCGCCGCGCGGCCATGGTCGCGGCCAGCCGCAGCGCGTCGTAATGCAGCACGTTGGTCGACAGCGCGAACGACTCGCCGATGAAGCGCACGTCCTCCTTCGTCCACGCCGGGTAGGTCTGCTCGCGCCAGTCGAGGAACGAAGTCTCGCCGCGGTACAGGCCGATATCGGCATCGAAGGCGTACTCGCGGTCCTGCGCCAGCGTGTCGCGCAACGCGCGCCATGTTTCCTCGCCGAACGCCTCGTCGTCGAGCAGGTGGCGCGCGGCGAGGAACCAGACCACGCGGTCGGTGCTGATCGGCCAGCTGCCGCCGGAGCCGGTGTCCTGCGCCACGTACAGCCCCTGCGGCAGCGTCGGGTTGCGCACGTCGGAGAGCTTGAAGCGCAGCGAGCGGCGCACGCGCTCCGGGTCGAGCCGCGCCAGCGCGAGGTCGGCGGCGTAGCTCAGGTCGCGGGTCCACACGTATGGCCACTTCTCGCCGGTCTGGAAGCAGTCGCAGGGCAGCGGCTTGCCGTGGTCGAAGGCGCCGTCGCGGATCGCGTCGACCCGGTCCTGCGCCATTTCCTGCTGCGCCAGCGCGAACAGCCCGTCGAACAGCGCGCTGCCGGTGTCGCTGGCCAGCGGTTGCGGCGCGATCGCCACCGTGCGCGGCGTCGCATCGCCGGCGTTGATGCGCAGGCGCCAGCCGCCCTCGCCTGCCGCTTGCATCGTCGCCGACCGTCCTTGCCAGGACAGGCCGTCGCGCCATGGCGGCGATGCCGGCGCCGCCGCGGCGATCGCCAGCAGCCCGCCACCCAGGAGTCCCGCCGCCAGCATCCGCACCATCCGGTTCCTCCGCGCAGCCAAGGCCATGCACGCGCGGAGCGCATGCGTGGACGCCATGCTAGTGGCTGGTGCAGCCGCACAATGGCCGCCTGCATACGTATTCATCGCCGGCCCTCCCGCTCGCGCCGCGCGCCCGCCGCGGCCGTGTGGAATAGTGTCGCCCGCCCGCGCACGGCGTTCGACCGCGCGGCGCCATCGCGCCCCGGAACGAGCATCGCATGAGCCCGATCGATTCGCCCAGCCCGACCACTGCACGCGCGGAAGCGGGCGACCAGGCGATGGTGCCGGCCGTGCGCGCCGACGGCGGCAGGGGTCCCGGCGATGCGCCCTGGTGGCGCGGGGCGGTGATCTACCAGATCTACCCGCGCAGCTTCCGGGACACCGACGGCAACGGCGTCGGCGACCTGCCCGGGATCATCGAGAAGCTCGACTACGTCGCCAGCCTCGGCGTCGACGCGATCTGGATCTCGCCGTTCTTCCGCTCGCCGATGGCCGACTTCGGCTACGACATCGCCGACTACCGCGACGTCGACCCGCTGTTCGGCACGCTCGACGATTTCGACCGGCTGCTGGCGAAGGCGCACGCGCTCGGCATCCGGGTTGTGATCGACCAAGTGCTCAGCCACACCTCGGCAGAGCACGCCTGGTTCCGCGAGAGCCGCTCGGGCCGCGACAACCCGAAGGCCGACTGGTACGTGTGGGCCGACGCGAAGCCCGACGGCAGCCCGCCCAACAACTGGCTGTCGATCTTCGGCGGCGTGGCCTGGAAGTGGGAGCCGCGGCGCGGCCAGTACTACCTGCACAATTTCCTCTCCTCGCAGCCAGACCTGAACTTCCACAATCCGGCCGTGCGCGAGGCCACGCTCGACAACGTGCGCTTCTGGCTCGACAAGGGCGTGGACGGCATGCGCCTGGATGCGATCAACTTCTGCTTCCACGACCGGCAGCTGCGCGACAACCCGCCCAAGCCGCCGGAACTGCGCACCGGGCGCGGCTTCAGCCCGGACAACCCGTACGCGTTCCAGTACCACTACCGCAACAACACCCAGCCGGAGAACCTCGGCTTCCTCGAGGAACTGCGCGCGCTGCTCGACCGCTATCCGGGCGCGACCACCATCGGCGAGATCTCGTCCGAGGACTCGCTGGCGACGATGGCCGAGTACATCACCGACCACCGCCTGCACATGGGCTACAGCTTCGAGCTGCTGACCCAAGACTTCAGCGCCGCCTACATCCGCGACACCGCGCGCACGCTGGAAGCGCGCATGCCGCACGGCTGGCCGTGCTGGGCGATCTCCAACCACGACGTGCAGCGCGCGATGACGCGCTGGGGCGGCCAGGGCGCGGCGCACGACTTCGCCGCGCAGATGGTGGCGCTGGTGTGCTCGCTGCGCGGCTCGATCTGCCTGTACCAGGGCGAGGAACTGGGCCTGCACGAGGCCGACGTGCCATTCGAGGCGCTGCGCGATCCCTACGGCATCGCCTTCTGGCCGACCTTCAAGGGCCGCGACGGCTGCCGCACGCCGATGCCGTGGACCGCGGGCGCCGACGCGGGCTTCAGCAACGGCGAGCCGTGGCTGCCCATTCCCGCGTCGCATCGCGCGATCAGCGTCGAGGCGCAGGACGCCGACCCGCGTTCGGCGCTCAACCTCGCGCGCCGGTTCCTGCGCTGGCGCAAGGCGCATCCCGCCCTGGTCGCGGGCGACATCCGTTTCCTCGACACGCCCGAGCCGGTGCTCGCCTTCGAGCGCAGCCTGGATGGCGGGCGGATGCTGGTCGCCTTCAACCTCTCCGCGCAACCGGTGGAATGGGCGCTGCCGGCGGATGCGCCTGCATGGCAGCCGGTCGAGGACCACGGGCTGGCGCTCGGCAAGGCCGAAGGACGCCGGCTGTCGCTGCCGGCGCATGGCGTGTTCTACGCAAGCCTCGCGACCTGACGCGTTCCTGTGGGAGCGGCTTCAGCCGCGAGCTCTTGGTCACGCGACAAGATAGCTTGTGGGAGCGACGGAAGTCGCGACCCTGTTCACTGCGCAGCGGAAAGCTCGCGGCTGAAGCCGCTCTCACAGGAAGAAAAAGGCTCAGGCATCTCGGCGATCGCGCAGTTGCGCGCGATGAAGTCGTCGTGCCGCGGCATCACGTCCACGCACTTGCCGATCACGCCGCGCACGCCGGCCAGGAAGTCCGCGATCTTCTCCTCCGGCTGCAGGTCCACCAGCGGGTGGTAGCCGCGCGGGTGGATGCGCTGGCCGTGCATGACCTGCACCCAGCTTGGTTCGGCGAACATCTCGTTGCCCTCTCGGAACACGCGGCCGTTGCCACGGAACAGCTCGATGCGGCGCGTGAGCGACTCGGGCACGGCCATCGTCCGGCAGTGGTCCCAGAACGGCGTGTCGTCGCGCTCGGTGGCGTGGTAGTGCAGGATCAGGAAGTCGCGGATGCGGTCGAACTCGAAGTCCGAGTGCGCGTTGAATTCGTCGATGTCGGCCTGGTCGAAGCCCTGGTGCGGGAAGAACGCGGTCAACCGCGCGATCGCCGACTGCACCAGGTGGATGCTGGTCGACTCCAGCGGCTCCATGAAGCCGCCCGACAGCCCGATCGCCACGCAGTTGCGGCTCCAGAACCTCCTGCGCTTGCCGGCGGTGAAGCGCAGCGTGCGCGGGTCGGCGAGCGGTTCGCCCTCGAGGTTGGCCAGCACCGTCGCCGCGGCCTCGTCCTCGCTGATGAAATGGCTCGAGAACACGTAGCCGTTGCCCATGCGGTGCTGCAGCGGGATCCGCCACTGCCAGCCGGCGCCGCGCGCGGTGCAGCGCGTGAACGGCGAGGTCGGCGTCGTCTTCGTGCACGGCACGGCCACGGCGCGGTCGCACGGCAACCAGTGCGACCAGTCCTCGAAGCCGGCGTGCAGCGCCTGCTCGATCAGCAAGCCGCGGAAGCCGGAGCAGTCGATGAACAGCTGGCCCTCCAAGCGCTGGCCGTCGGCGAGCGTGATGGACTCGATGAAGCCGTCCTCGCCGCGCAGCGCAACGTCGACCACCTTGCCCTCGACGCGACGCACGCCGCGCGCCTCGGCGAACTCGCGCAGGTAGGCCGCGTACAGCCCGGCATCGAAGTGGTAGGCGTAGGCGATGTCGGCCAGCGGCGAGTTGGGGCGATCGGCCACCGCGCGCATGAACTTGCCCTGCAGCGCGGCCTCGGTGTTGATCGAGTACGCCTCCAGCGGCCCGGCCTTGCCGGCCTGGTGCATCTTCAGCCAGTACTGGTGGAACGGCACCAGCCCGAGGTCCTGGCCGATCTTGCCGAAGCCGTGGTGGTAGACATCGCCTTCCCGGCCCCAGCCGACGAACTCGATGCCGAGCTTGAACGAACCCTTGGTACGGCGCACGAAATCGTTCTCGTCCAGGTCCAGCGCCTGGTTGAACAGCTTGATCATCGGGATCGTGGCCTCGCCGACGCCGACCGTGCCGATCTCGTCGGACTCGACCAGCCGGATCGTGTAGCCGCGCGTGAGCACCTTTGACAACGCCGCGGCCGTCATCCAGCCTGCGGTGCCGCCGCCGACGATCACGATGTCGCGAACCAGGGTTTCTGCCATGGAATTTCCCGCCTTTTCCCTGCGCGGCGCGATCGCCGCGCGGACCGTCGATGAAGGCGCCAGCATAGGCGCGGGCTCGGCGCCGTGTCATCCCCGGGACACGCGTGGCGGGCGGCGGGGCCCGGGGATCGCGCTGGCGGCGATCCTCGCCTGCGGGCTGGCGGCGGCGTGCGCGCCGGCCCGCGCCGCGGCCGACCCGGCGCCGAAGCCGGCGGCATGCGACGCCGGGTTCGCGGACGTGCTCGAACCGGCACGCTCGCGCGCCACCGACGCGCGCGCCTACTGGCTCGACCGCAACCACCTGCAGTGGCCGGGCGCGGCGGAAGGCGGCCGCTTCCGCCTCCACCACGCCGCGCGCCCGCGCATCCGCGCGCGCACGGGCGCGTCCGTGTCCGGCGCGGACGGCGCGCTCGACCTGGCGGTGTCGACGCGCGCCTTGCCCGAGACGCTGGCCGCGCGCTTCGCCTTCATCGGCAAGGGCCCGGTGCTGGCGCTGCAGCCGGACGACGTCGCGCGGCTGCCCGCCCTGCTCACCGGGCAGCTGCTGCTGGTGCATGAAGGCGACGACGGCCGCGTGCTCGACGCCACCGGCGTGCAGCTGCCGGGCGCGCTCGACGACCTCTACGCGGGCGCCGCGGAACTCGACGATTACGGCGTGCGCGTGCGCGACGGCCACGCCGCGTTCCGGCTGTGGGCGCCGACCGCGCGCGCGGTGTCGCTGTGCACGTACGCCGACGGCGCCGGCCGCGCCACCGCCGTGCACGCCATGCAGCGCGACGCGCGCACCGGGGCCTGGTCGGCGCGCCTCGACGGCGATCCCGCGGGCGGCTACTACGACTACCTGGTCGACGTGTTCGTGCCCGGCGTCGGCATCGTGCGCAACCGCGTCACCGATCCGTACTCGGCCAGCCTGACGACCGATTCGGCGCGCAGCTGGATCGGCGACCTCGGCGACGCTGCGGCCAAGCCGGCCGGCTGGGACGCCGAGCGCGCGCCTACCACGGTGCATGCGCAGACCGACCTGGTCGTCTACGAATTGCACGTGCGCGATTTCTCGATCGGCGACGCCAGCGTCGATCCCACGCATCGCGGCAAGTACCTGGCCTTCACCGATGCAGGCTCGGACGGCATGCGCCACCTGCGTGCGCTCGCCGGTGCCGGCGTGACCGACGTGCACCTGCTGCCGGCGTTCGACTTCGCCAGCGTGCCCGAGCGCGGCTGCGCCGTCCCGGAGGTGGACGCGGATGCGCCCGCCGACAGCGAGCGCCAGCAGGCCGCGGTGATGGCCGCGGCCGGCCGCGACTGCTTCAACTGGGGCTACGACCCCTGGCACTATGGCGCGCCCGAAGGCAGCTACGCCACCGATCCGGCCGACGGCGCCGTGCGCGTCCGCGAATTCCGCGCGATGGTGATGGCGCTGCACGCCGCCGGCCTGCGGGTGGGAATGGACGTGGTCTACAACCACACCCACGCGGCCGGCCAGGACGCGCGCTCGGTGCTCGACCGCATCGTGCCTGGCTACTACCAGCGCCTGGACGCCGATGGCAAGGTGGAGACGTCCACCTGCTGCGCCAACACCGCGACCGAGCACGCGATGATGGCGAAGCTGATGGTCGACACCGCGGCCCGCTGGACGCGCGACTACCACGTCGACTCGCTGCGCTTCGACCTGATGGGCCACCAGCCGCGCGCGGCGATGGAAGCGCTGCAGGCGAGCGTCGACGCGCAGGCCGGCCACCACGTCAACCTGATCGGAGAGGGCTGGAACTTCGGCGAAGTGGCCGACGGCGCGCGCTTCGTGCAGGCCTCGCAACTGTCGCTCGGCGATTCCGGCATCGGCAGCTTCAGCGATCGCGCCCGCGACGCGCTGCGCGGCGGCTCGGCCGGCGACCACGGCGAGGCGCTGGTGCGAGACCAGGGCTGGCTCAACGGCCTGGCGTACGCGCCGAACGCGATGAACGAGGCCGGCGCCACCTCGCGGGCGGCGCTGCTGCACGCCGCCGACCTGGTCCGCACCGGCCTGGCCGGCACGCTGCGCGACTACGTCACCACCACCGCCGGCGGCGTGCGCGCCACGCTGTCGTCGATCGACTACGCCGGGCAGCCAGCCGGCTATGCGTCGCAGCCGGGCGAGGTGGTCAACTACGTCGAGAACCACGACAACCAGGCCCTGTTCGACATCGGCGCGCTGCGCCTGCCGCGCGACACCCCGCCCGCCGAGCGCGCGCGCGTGCAGATGCTCGGCGCCGCGGTCGTCGCGCTCAGCCAGGGCGTGGCCTATTACCACGCCGGCATCGACCTGCTGCGCTCCAAGTCGCTGGACCGCAACAGCTTCGACTCCGGCGACTGGTTCAACCGGATCGACTGGACGGCCACGGACAACCACTTCGGCAGCGGCCTGCCGCCGGCGCCGGACAACCGCAGGGATTACGCGCTGCTCAGGCCGGTGCTTGCCGACGCGCGCATCAGGCCGGCGCCGCGCGACATCGCCTGGATGCGCGACGCGTTCCGCGACCTGCTGCGGATCCGCGCCGGCTCGACGCTGTTCCGGCTGCGCACCGCGGCGGATATCGAGCAGCGGCTGCGGCTGCTGCCGGCCGGGCTCGGCGACGGCACGGTGGTCGGCGCGCACATCGACGGGCGCGGCTATCCGGGCGCGGGCTTCGACGAGGTGCTGTACCTGGTGAACGCGGACGTCGCGGCGCACGCGGTGCCGCTACCCGCGGAGCGCGGCAAGCGCTACGTGCTGCATCCGGTGCAGCGGGCGCCGGGTGCGGTGGACCGGCGGCCTGCGGAGCTGGCGCGCTACGACGCCGGCACCGGCACGTTCGAGGTGCCCCCGCGGTCGGTGGTGGTGTATGTCGTCGAGTCCGCAGCCGTCGCATCGAATGCCGGATCCACGCCGGAATCATCGAAGGCGTCATCCCCGCGCGCGTCCAGCGGCGACCCGGAAGCAACGTCGCTGGATCCCCGCCTGCGCGGGGGTGACGATGGAACCGAAGCGGCGCCTGCCGCGGAAACGCTGCTCCTCCCCGCTCCCGGCGTTTCCGACGCCCCGCTCCAGGTCCACGTCCACCTGCCGCCCGGCTACGACGCGCGCGGCGGGCATCGTTATCCCGTGCTCTACGTCAACGACGGCCAGGACTGGGACGCGGTCGGCTTCGCCGCCACGCTCGCGCAGCTGCGCCGCGACGGCGCCATCGCGCCGGCGATCGTCGTCGCCGTCGACATGCCGCCCGACCGCATGGGCGCCTACGGCCTGTCCGACCGCAGGGCCGGCCGCAGCCTGGTCGGCGACACCCGCTACGGCCCCGTCGGCGCGAAGGCCGACGCGTACTCGCGCTGGCTGGTGGAGCGCCTGGTGCCGCGCATCGACGCCCGCTACCGCACGCGGCGCGACGCGTCCGCGCGCACGATCCTGGGCTGGTCGCTGGGCGCGCTGAACGCGTTCAACCTCGGCTGGCAGTATCCGGAGGTGTTCGGCCGGGTCGGCGCCTTCTCGCCGTCGTTCTGGATCCCGGAGCGGCGCGGCAGCGACGACGACGCCATGCGCACGCGGCTGGCGCAGCGGATGGTGGACGCCAGCGGCAAGCGCGAGGGATCCCGCTTCTGGTTCGCGATCGGCGACTCGGAGGACGAGGACGACCGCGACCACGACGGCATCAACGACGCGGTCGACGACCTGCGCGACCTGATCCTCGGCTATCGCGCCAGCGACGGCTTCCACACGCGCGGCCTGGCCGAGCTCGGCTACAGCGTCGACATGGACGCCGCGGACCACGCGCCGCGCGACGCCGAGGTCGCCTACTTCCTGCTGCAACGCGGGCACCACAACCAGGAGGCCTGGAAGCGGATGCTGCCGGCGTTCCTGGCCTGGGCGTATCCGCAACAAGCCGCAGCTCCACGCGAGGCGGCCACCCTGTAGGAGCGCACCAGGGCGCGATGCTTTCCCCGGAAAGCCGATCGCGCTGTAGGAGCGCCCCCTGGGCGCGATGACTTCCCCGGAAAGCGATCGCGCCCAGGTGCGCTCCTGCAGGCTCAGCGGCGATCGATGGAGATGCTTGTGGCATCCGGCTGGTCGTCGATGGCGAAGCGCAGCGTCGCCGCTTCCGCGTCGGCGCGCGCTTCGACCGCGCGGCCTCCCTGCTCCACGCGCGCGGCGCCTTGCCAGCCGTGCACCACCACCTCGATGCGCTTCCACCACGGCGCGAAGCCGCCCTCGCGCGCGTCGAACACGATCTCCCATCCGTCGCCCGTCGCCGCGCAGCGCACGCGCTGGCGCAGGAAGCCGCCGCGCGTGTAGTCCATGCTGTGGCCATCGTCGGCGTACAGCGCGCCTTCGCAGTCCGCGCCCGGATACACGTCGAGCGTCAGCGGACCGTCCGGGGTTTCCGTCGTGCTCTGCACCAGCGGCTGGCGCGGCAGGATCGTCCCGGCGCGCACGAACACCGGCAGACGCTCGAGCGCCGGCGTCTCCACCAGCACCTGCGGCTTGCCGGCCTCGCCCGCGGGGATCGCGCGCCCTGTCCAGTAGTCGAACCAGCCGCCGGCGGGCAGGCAGACGCGGTAGTCCTGCGGCGATTCCGGCGTCGGCGAGGCGGCGACGAGCAGCTTCGCGCCGAGCAGGAAGGCCATCGACTGGTCGCAGGGCAGCGACGCCGCGTCCGGGTACTCGTAGAACACCGGTCGCGCCAGCGGCGCACCGGTGCGCGCGTTCTCGTCGGCCAGCGCGTACAGGTAGGGCAGCAGGCGGTAGCGCTCCTCGACGAAGCGGCGGCGGATCGCGGTGTGTTCCGGCCCGTCCACCCAGGGCTCGGCGCGCGGCGCGTCGGTCGCCGAGTGGTCGCGGAACAGCGGCATGAACGCCGCGAGCTGGAACCAGCGTGTCATCAGCTCCGGCGACGCGCCGCCGGTGAAGCCGCCGACGTCGACCGCGGTGTAGCCGAAGCCGCTCAGCCCCAGGTTGAGCGTCTGCGACACCGCGAGCTTGAGGTGGCTCCAGGTTGAGGAGTTGTCGCCGGTCCAGGTGACAGCGTAGCGCTGCCCGCCGGCGTAGCTGGCGCGCGTCATCACGAACGCGCGCTCTCCCGGCCGCAGCGCGCGCAGGCCCTCGAAGGTGGCGCGCGTGTTCTCCATCCCGAACACGTTGTGGATCTCCGCGTGCGACGCGGTCCGGGGCGAGAAATCGTCGCTGTCGATCCGATGCACCACGTCGGGCGGCATGGTCCTGATGGGAGTTTCGAACAGCGCCGGCTCGTTCATGTCGTTCCAGAATCCGGCGATGCCGGCATCGACGAAGCCGCGATACAGCCCGCCCCACCACGCACGGGTGGCGGCGCGGGTGAACTCCGGGAACACCGAACTGCCCGGCCACACCCAGCCCGTGAACACGCTGCCATCGCGCCTGCGCACGAAATGGTCGCCGGCCACACCGCCGTCGTACGGCGCGTAGCCCTGGTCGGGTGCCTTGGCGACATGCAGGTCGGTGATCGCGACCAGGCGGATGCCTTGCCCACGCATGTCGGCGGCCAGCTTCGGCAGGTCGGGATAGGTCTGCTGGTTGGTGGTGAAAGGTCGGTTGCGGTCCTGGAAGTCGATGTCGAGCCAGATCACGTCGGTGGGGATGCGCTCGCGCCGCAGCCGCGCGGCGATGTCGCGCACCTCGTCGGCCGACATGTAGCTGTAGCGCGACTGCTGGTAGCCCAGCGACCACAGCGGCGGCAGCGGCGCGCGGCCGGTGAGCTCGCCGTAGCGCTGCACGACCTGCTTCACGGTCGGCCCGTTGACGAGGTAGTAGTCGATCGGGCCCCCGTCGGAGCCGATCGCGAGGACGTCGGCGTCGCGCCGGCCGAAGTCGAACCAGCTGCGCCAGGTGTTGTCGAGGAACAGGCCGTGGCTGCCAGCGTCGCCGCCGGTGGCGATGAAGAACGGAATCGACTTGTAGAGCGGATCGGTGGCCTCGGTGAAACGGCCGACGTCGGTGTTCCAGTCGACGAACAGGCCGCCGCGGCGGTCCAGCGGGCCGGTCTTGTCGCCCAGGCCGTAGTAATGCGCGGACTGCAGCAAGGCCTTGCGCAGCTCGAACGCCGCGCCTTCGAAGGAAAGCGGCCGCGCGGCGTCGGCGGAGACGACGTGGCCGTCGTTGTCCTCGACCACCAGCCGCAGCGTGGCCGGCTCCACCCGCACCACCAGCGAGCGCGTGCGGAAGCCGGTCGCGCCGCCCTCAAGCGCGCGCACCGGGACGCGCGCGGCGCGCACTTCCGCCGGCACCGCCCAGGACGCGTCCTCGGGCAATCGACCGTCCGCGGCGACGCGCACGCGCAGGATGTCGTCGCCGATGGCGTCCACCCGCAGCAGCGCCGTCCCGCTGCGCACTTCGATGCCGTCGGCGAGCAGGGTCGTCGTCGTGTCGGCGTGCTTTGCCTCCGTCGCCGGCGCGGGCGCGATGCCCGGCGCGAGCGCGGCGCAGGCCAGGACCAGCCAGCGTTTCCAGGTTGCGTGTCGCATGTGCCTTCTCCGGGTTCCTGTCATTCGGCCAACCTCCACATCGTCATTCCCGCGATAGCGGGAACCCGGCGACTTGCAGCTTTTCGCCGGGAAAGTCTTCCCGCGATCCAACGAAAGTCACAGGGTTCCCGCCTTCGCGGGAATGACGGCTTCGGGACGCACGGCGCGTCGTGCCGGTGATGACGCCTGCCGCGGCGCACCATGCGCCTTCCGCGCGCGTCTGCCATCCTCGCCTGCCCAGCCACGGCACGCCATCCGCATGAAGACCGTCCTCGCCGCCCTGCTCTGCGCCTGCCTGTCGCTGCCCGCCTGCACCGCGCCCGCGGCGCGCGGCGACGCCCAAGCCGCATCGCACAGGGACGCCGGCACCGCGCGCGAAGGCGCCATCGCGGCCGCGCCGGCCGAGAATGCAACGTCCACGGGCGCCGCAGCCGTCGACGACGCGGCAACCGCCAATCCGCCCGGCGTCACCGGCACCCTGCGCCACCACGAGCAGTTCCCCTCGCGCCACGTCGCCGCGCGCAACGTCGACGTCTGGCTGCCGCCCGGCTACGACGCCGACCCGGGCCGTCGCTACCCGGTGGTCTACGCGCAGGACGGCCAGAACCTGTTCTACCCCAAGCACGCCTACACCGGCGACGAATGGGGCGTGGACGAGGTGATGGCCGCGCTGCTCGACAAGCGCGAAGTCCGCCCGGCGATCGTCGTCGGCATCTGGAACACCCCGCAGCGCATCGGCGAGTACATGCCGGAAAAGGCCGTGACGATGGATCCGATGCCCACCGGCGTCGAGGGCTTCGCGCCGGTGCCGCGCAAGGACATCCTTTCCGACGACTACCTCGCCTTCATGGTCGAGGAGCTCAAGCCCTTCATCGACGCGCACTACCGCACGCTGCCGGGGCGCGAGGACACCTTCGCGATGGGCTCGAGCATGGGCGGGCTGATCTCGGCCTACGCGGTGGCCGAGTACCCGGACGTGTTCGGCGGCGCCGCGGCGCTGTCGTCGCACTGGCCGGCCTGCGACGGCTGCGTGGTCGACTGGCTCGCCGCGCATCTGCCGGACCCGGCCACGCACCGCTTCTACTTCGACCACGGCACCGCGACGCTCGACGCTGCCTACGCGCCGTTTCAGCAGCGGATGGACGCGGCGATGCGCGCGCGCGGCTACGTCGAGGGCCGGAACTGGGTCTCGCGCGTGTACGAAGGCGCCGACCACTCGGAGAAGTCCTGGCACGCGCGGCTCGAGGTGCCGCTGCGCTTCCTGCTCGCGCCGCCGCCGGCGGCGAAGGTCAGCGCAGGACGATGACACCGGTGTCGTCCATCACCAGCGGGTCGCGGCTGCCGTCGCCGCCGCCGAAGGCGTGGGTGCCGCCATCGGGCCGCAGCGGGCGCGGCGCGGCGTCGTAATCCCAGGTCGACACGTACAACCGTGCGCCTGACAGCGTCGCGGGGTTGTCCAGCGCGCGCGCCGGGATGACGAAGCTGATCGTGCGCGCCTCGCGATCGACCAGGATGCCCGCGCCCGGCGACACCGCCCGCCCCTCGGCGCTCGCCGATGCACCCTCGGCCGCGAACAGCGCGTTGCTCCAGCCGTTGGCGCGCAGGCGGTACTGCCAGTGCATGCCGCCGGGCAATGTCGCGTTCTGCAGCGGCATCGCGTCGACGCCGCTGCTTCGCTCCGGCAACTGCAGGAAGACGGTGAACGCGACGTGGTCGAAGCCGTTCGGCGGCGACCACTGCGACGTCACCGCGTGCATGCGCAGTTCGATCTTGAGCGCGCCGCCGGCGCCCCAGGTGCGCACGCGCTCGATGTCGAGCTGGCGGTTGGCGCCCCAGCTGGCATCGGTGGGATAGCGGTAGCGGCCGAGCGGGCCGTGGTCGTCGCCTTCAGGATCGGCGACGTCGGCGAGCAGCGTCCACGGCCGCGCGACGCGGAATTCGCGGCGCTCCGACGCGACCGCGGGCGCATCCGACCAGGCCACCAGCGCGTGCGTCGCGCCGGGATCGAGCATCGCGGAGGTATCGACGGTCGCCTTCCAGCTGCCGTCCGCGGCCGGCCGCACCACCTGCGCGGACGCGAGGTCGCCGTCGACCACCAGCCGGAACGACTCGACGCCTTCGGCGCGCCCGGTCACCTCGAAATCCCCGTCGAACGGCGCCGCAGGCACCGGCGACAGCGAGATCGCCGGCCCAGGCCGCGCGGGCGCGAGGTCCGGACGCATCGCGCGCGCGGCCAGCATCGGCACCAGCTGCCACGCCTCGCCGCCGCGCGCCGGCAGCCGCAGGTCGACCTTGCCGTCGCGGCCGACCACCACGTCCGCTGGCGTGCCGTCGATGCCGAACAGCCCGCGCAGCGTCGATCCCGGCGCCAGGCCGGTGTCGAGGTTGTCGAGCAGCACCTCGTGGCCGGCGGTGTTGAACACCACCAGCGCGGCACCGCCCTCGCCGTCCATGCGATAGGCGAGCGCGCCGGCGCCCGCCGCGTCCTCGCGCAGCACCGTCGGCGTGCCGCGCGAGAACACCCTGTGCCCGCGCCGCAGCGCGATCGCGCCCTGCAGGTAGCGGTACAGCGGCGCCTGTGTGTCGAAGTGGTCGCGCCCGCCGGAGCCGAAGCCGCCCGCGAACATCGCCGCGCGCTGCCCGGTGAATCCCTGCTCGGTGCCGTAGTAGACGACCGGGATGCCGGGCAGGGTCATGATCGCCAGCAGCGCCTGCTTCAACGCCGCCTCGCTGCCGCCGGCGAGGAAGCGGTCGACGTCGTGGTTGTCGACGAAGCTCGGCATCAGCTCCGGATGCGCGTGACGCTGCTTCGCCAGGCGGATGCGGCAACCCAGCCGCGCGGTCGGCGCGCCGCGCGCGAACACCTCCGACAGCGTGCCGTACAGCGGGAAGTTGAGCATCCCCGGCAGCACCGGGCCGTCGTCGTCGCGCACGTAGCCTTCGATGCGCCGCTCCTGCACGTCCTCGCAGCCGCGGTCGATGCCGAAGCCCTCGCCGAAGACGAGGAAATCCTCGCGCCCGGTCGCCGCGGCGGCTTCCACCATGCCCGGCGCCTGCGGGTCGCGGGACTGCATGAAGTCGCGCAGGTCCGCGTGCGGCACGTAGAACGCGGTGTCGAGGCGGAACGCGTCCACGCCCACGTCGCGGATCCAGCCGCCATAGGCCGCGCGCAGCGCGCGCCGCACCTCGGGGTTGGCGGTGTCGAGGTCGTCGAGGCCCGCCAGCTGCCAGTCCGACAGCTGGCGCGGATCGTCGTAGTCGGTGATGTCGGGCGTCCAGTGGTAGACGCCCTCGGCGCGCTGCGCCGGGTCGCGCGCATCGTTGCGCGAGAACGGCGCGCGCGCCGGCGCGGTGCGCCCCTGCCCGTCCGGCGTGAGCACGAAGCCTTCGGCCGGATCGCCGGGCTTCCAGCCGTGCGGGTACGAGAACCAGTCGCCGACGTGGTTGAGCACCACGTCCTGCACCAGGTACATGCCGCGCCCGTGCAGCGCGCGCGACAGCGCGCGGTAGTCGTCGAGGTCGCCCAGGTGCGGGTCGACCGCGGTGAAGTCCGACGCCCAGTAGCCGTGGTAGCCGCCGTACTGCACGCGCGGGTTCCACCACTGGTTGGCGACCGGCGGGGTGATCCAGACCGCGGTGGCGCCCAGGCCCTGGACGTAGTCGAGCCGGCGCGCGAGGCCGGCAAGGTCGCCGCCGCTGAATTTCGCGCCGTCGGCCGGGTCGTATTCGCCGGTGCCCTGGTCGTTGTTGGACGGATCGCCGTCTTCGAAGCGGTCGGTCATGACGAAGTAGACGACCTGGTCGCGCCACTGCGGCGACGGCACGTGCAGGACGTCCGCGGGGGCGGCGGCCGTGGCCGCCAGCGAGGCCAGCGATCCCAGGCCCAGGCCGGCCGCGAACAGTCGCGCCATCCGCCTTCCCTTGCCCGCCGCTGCCGCCGGACGCATGCGCATGCTCCCTCCCCGCCCTGGTAAAAGCGATTACGGTTCGACCCGCAGGCCGCCGGCGCCGATCGGTCCACGCCGATGATGGCCCGGCGGGACGATCGCCGAGCCTATGAATACGTATGCAAGGCAGGTTGTGCGGCGCGGCCCACGACTACTATTGCCCCGCGTTTTCGGCGTTTGAGCCGCGGCGTGCCCGGCCGGACAAGACCCTCAGGGTGGCCACCGGGCCCAATTCGAACACCAAGACAACATTCGACTGGGAGGGGAGATGTTGCAACTCGAACGCAATGTGCTGAGCGTTGCGCTGGCATCGGCGATGCTGCTGGGCGCGACCAACGCGCGCGCGCAGTCCACCGGGACGACCGGCCAGGACGCGACGCAGTCGGATGCCGCGCAACAGCCCGCGCAAACCGCCGACGACGCCAAGACGCTCGACCGCGTCGAGGTCACCGGCATCCGCCGCGGCATCGAGGACGCGATCGAGACCAAGCAGTCCTCGACGTCGATCGTCGAGGCGGTCTCCGCCGAGGACATCGGCAAGCTCCCCGACACCTCCATCGCCGACTCGCTCGCGCGCCTGCCCGGCCTGACCGCGCAGCGCTTCGGCGGCCGCCCGCAGGAGATCAACATCCGCGGCTTCGCCGGCGACTTCTCCACCACGCTGCTCAACGGCACCGAGCAGGTGAGCCTGGGCAACAACCGCGGCGTCGAGTTCGACCAGTACCCGTCGGAGCTGATGAACCAGGTCGTCGTGTACAAGACGCCCGACGCCTCGCTGGTCGGGCAGGGCCTGTCCGGCACCGTCGACCTGCAGACCGTGCGCCCGCTGTCCTTCGGCGAGCGCGCCGTCGCCGCCAACGCGCGCTACGACCTCAACAAGATCGACCACGGCGACGACCAGAGCGGCGGCCGCTACAGCATTTCCTACATCGACCAGTTCGCCGACCGCACCGTCGGCATCGCGCTGGGCTACGCGCACCTGAACAACCCGCAGCAGCAGCACCAGTTCGAGGCCTGGGGCTACGACGGCACCACCGGCATCCTCGGCGGCGGCAAGCTGTACGACATCCAGGACGACAACACCCGCGACGGCTTCATGGCCACGCTTGAGTTCAAGCCCAGCGACGACTTCCACTCCGTGCTGGACGTGTTCTATTCGAAGTTCGACAAGGACCAGAACAAGCGCGGCATGGAGTTCGGCCTGAACGGCCCGGTCGGCACGCCGGACGACTTCACCGTGAGCGGCTTCGACCCGGTGCTGCGCAACGACTTCAATTCGCAGCACGACACGCTGTTCGCGCTGGGCTGGAAGAACGAGCTGCGGCTGGGCGACGCCTGGACGCTGCGCACCGACCTGAGCACCTCCAGCGGCAAGCGCGACGAGCGCATCCTGGAGACCTACGCCGGCCTGGTCGACGGGCTGACCGACAGCGCGCACGTCACCGCCAACGACGGCTTCTTCGACTTCGACTTCGGGCTCGACTACGCCGATCCCGACATCCTGCGCCTGACCGACGCCGGCGGCTGGGGCCAGGACGGCTACATCAAGGACTTCCGCGTCAAGGACAAGCTCAGCGCGGTGCGCGTGGACCTGGAGCGCACGTTCGAGTCCGGCATGTTCAGCAGCCTGGAGTTCGGCGCCAACCTGACCGACCGCATCAAGAGCCGCTCCTCCAACGAGGCGTTCCTGTGCCTCCAGGCCTGCAAGGACGGCGCGGCGTTCCCGATGCCGGCCGACCTGGCCCGCGATCCCGCGTTCGGCTTCGCGACGCTCGACGCGCTCTACGGCTACGACGCGCTGGCCGCCTACAACACGATCTACAACAGCTTCAGCAACAACCACCCGGACATCGCCAACAAGAACTGGGAAGTCGACGAGCGCGTCGGCACCGCCTATGTCCAGTTCAACATCAATACCGACCTAGGCCCAGTGCCGGTCAAGGGCAACGTCGGCATCCAGGCCGTCAACGTGGACCAGAGTTCGAGTGGCTTCGAGACGTATCCCGCCAACGTGGTCGGGCAGCCCATCGACGGCAGCGCGCACTACACCGACTACCTGCCCAGCATGAACCTGTCGTTCTCGCTGCCCGCCGACCAGCGCATCCGCTTCGGCGCTGCGCGCCAGATGGCGCGCCCGCGCATGGACCAGATGCGCGCGAACGACAACGTCGACGTCAACCGGTCTCTGTCCAACAACCCGATCACCGGCGAGCCCAACCCGGACGATCCGAACAACCCCGGCCAGAAGATCCCGTGGTGGACCAAGGTCGGCGGCAACCCCACGCTCAAGCCGTGGCTGGCCAACGCGTACGACCTGTCGTACGAGAAGTACTTCGACGGCAACAAGGGCTACGTCAGCGTCGCGTACTTCTACAAGGACCTGAGGACCTACATCTACGACGAGGTCGGCCTGTTCAACATCAACGACACCACGCTGGCGCCGGCCGACTATCCGTTCAACCCGCCGCCCAACCCGGAAGGCACCTACACCCGTCCGGTCAACGGCCAGGGCGGCGTGCTCAAGGGCTACGAGCTGGCGGTGTCGGTGCCGCTCGATTTGCTGTGGCAGCCGCTGGAGGGCTTCGGCATCTCGGCGAACTATTCCGACACCACCAGCGACATCCAGCCGCTGGGGCCGGATCACCCGGGCGAACCGCTGCCCGGCCTGTCGAAGTACATCTCCAACATCACCGCCTACTACGAGCGCTACGGGTTCTCGACCCGCGTGAGCCAGCGCAAGCGTTCGGCGTTCCTGGGCGAGGTGCAGGGCTTCGGCGGCGACCGCACCAAGACCAACTTCGACGGCGAGACGGTGATCGACTTCCAGATGGGTTACACCTTCCAGTCGGGCCCGCTGGAGGACCTGTCGATCCTGCTGCAGGTCAACAACATCAACAACGAGCCATTCCGCTCGAGCTTCGCCGAGAACCAGCCCAAGCAGTACTTCGAGTACGGCCGCACCTACCTGCTGGGCTTGAACTACCGGTTCTGAGGTCCGCGCACCATTGGTTCTCCCATGCCCCGCCGGCCAACGCCGGCGGGGTTTTTCTTTGGGCGCCACGGCGGCCAAGCCGACCGTGTGTCTCCTTGGGCACAGCAAGGCGTCGCACGAAGCTTCGCTTGACCGCGGCGCAGACGCTCCCGCCGCAGGAGCGGCGGAAGCCGCGACACTCCCGGCGCGACGGCCTGTCGCGGCTTCCACCGCTCCTGCGAGCGCACGGACCGCGCCTCGCAACAGCGGCCGTGACCATCCTCGACGGCCTAGAATCCCGAAGCCCTCCCCGCCCGTGACGCCGATGTTCAACCCGCGCCCCGAGATCCAGGTCCTGCCGATCGCGCCCGGCCAGGCGTGCTACGTGGTCGACGACGCCCTGCTCGACCCGGAGCGACTGCGGCTGGAGGCCATCGCGCAACGCGGGCGCTTCGCGATGGCGCCGCACAACGCCTACCCGGGGCTGGAACTGCGGATGCCGGAGGCGTTCTCGCAGCGGCTCGACGACTTCTTCCGCCTGCACGTGCGCGCCCGGCTCGGCATGCGCCGCACGCTGCGCATGTACAGCCGCCTGGCGCTGGCCACGCTGCGACCGGACGAACTGCAGCCACGGCA
Organism: Luteimonas sp.; assembly: GCA_035539095.1. Lineage (GTDB taxonomy): Bacteria > Pseudomonadota > Gammaproteobacteria > Xanthomonadales > Xanthomonadaceae > Luteimonas. The sequence goes on along the minus strand of DATLJE010000007.1, from coordinate 125,628 downwards.
GTGCATCTGCCACCGCGACCGGCTCGGCTTCGCGCCCGGGCAGCGCGTCGCCGCCTCGGTGCTGTACCTGTTCGACGACCCGGCGCTGGGCGGCACCAGCTTCTACCGCCCGCTACTGCCGCCAGCGGAGATGGCACCGCTGTTCGAGGATGCCGGCACGCTCGGCGCGGAGGCGTTCTGCGCGAAGCACGGCGTCGCGCGCGGCTACATGGCCGGCGGCAACGATTGGTTCGAGCCGCTGCTGTCGGTGCCCGCGAAGTGGAACCGCCTGATCTTCTACGACGGCGCGCTGTTCCATTCCGGCGACATCCACCACCCGGAACGGCTCGATCCCGATCCCGCCCGCGGCCGCCTGACGCTCAACGGCTTCTTCACCTGCAGCCCGGCGCGGGCGGCCTAGGTCGGCACCATCGCCCCGACGGGCTCGCCTCGGCCGTGCCGGCGGCGGCCGAAAGGCCGGCCGTGGGGCGATGGAAGTCGCGACGCTCCCGGGCGACCGGCTGTCGCGACTGCCATCGCTCCCACGACAGCCCGGGCTCCGGAGCCCCGCCGGCCCGGCGGCGGGCACGGCATCGGCAGGAGCGGCCCAGCCAGCACTTTTGCTTGTCTGCCGGGTGCCCAGCGGCTAGAATTCGCGTCCCTTCGGGCGGTTAGCTCAGCGGTAGAGCACTACCTTGACATGGTAGGGGTCACAGGTTCGAACCCTGTACCGCCCACCACTCGCGAGAGTGGATCCGATCACGGCGCGGCCCTTGGGCTCGCGCCGTTTGCGTTCCGGGGGCCCGGATTACTCCTGGCAATCTTTCGGACTCCCGGCATCCTGTGGGAGCGGCTTCAGCCGCGAGCTTTCCAGCCCGGACCCAACCCCGGGCCCCGCAATCCGAGGCCCGATACCCGTGCATGCGACGGACGCGAGCCCCGCGTCCCGGCACCGGGAAAGCTCGCGGCTGAAGCCGCTCCCACGAAGCATTCGAGCATCCTCCGCGAGCCCCGGCCCGGCAGTCAGCCCGCCAGCGTCGCGTCCTTCAGCCGGCGGATCTGGTCGCGCACGCGCGCCGCTTCCTCGAATTCGAGGTCGCGCGCGTGCTGGTACATCCGCTGCTCCAGCGCCTTGAGCTTCGCCGAGGCCTGGGCGGGGTCGAGCCGCGCGTAGTCGTCGCCCTCCTCCGCCACCCGTCGCTGCCGGCCCCTGCCCGACTTGGCGGTTCCCGGCTCGGTGCGCGCGCCTTCCATGATGTCGACGATCCGCTTCTGCACCGACTGCGGGGTGATCCCGTGCTCGGTGTTGTACTCGACCTGCTTCTGCCGGCGGCGGTCGGTCTCGTCGATCGCGCGCTGCATCGAGTCGGTGATCCGGTCGGCGTACAGGATCGCCTTGCCGCGCAGGTTGCGCGCGGCGCGGCCGATGGTCTGGATCAGCGAGCCGGTCGAGCGCAGGAAGCCCTCCTTGTCGGCGTCGAGGATCGCCACCAGCGACACCTCCGGCATGTCCAGCCCCTCGCGCAGCAGGTTGATGCCGACCAGCACGTCGAACTTGCCCAGCCGCAGGTCGCGGATGATCTCGACCCGCTCGACGGTCTCGATGTCCGAGTGCAGGTAACGCACGCGCACGTCGTGCTCGCCGAGGTATTCGGTGAGGTTCTCGGCCATGCGCTTGGTCAGCGTGGTGACCAGCACGCGGTCGCCCATCGCCACGCGCGCGTTGATCTCGCCGAGCAGGTCGTCGACCTGGGTCGCGACCGGGCGGATCTCCACCTCGGGGTCGACCAGGCCGGTCGGACGCACCACCAGTTCCACCACCTGGTCGCCGGATTTCTCCTTCTCGTACTTGCCGGGCGTGGCCGAGACGAAGATCGTGCGCGGCGAACGCCCTTCCCACTCCTCGAAACGCAGCGGCCGGTTGTCCAGCGCCGACGGCAACCGGAAGCCGAATTCCACCAGCGTCTCCTTGCGCGAGCGGTCGCCCTTGTACATCGCGCCCACCTGCGGCACGGTCACGTGCGACTCGTCCACCACCAGCAGCGCGTCCGGCGGCAGGTAGTCGAACAGGCACGGCGGCGCCTCGCCCGGCATGCGGCCGGTGAGGTGGCGCGAGTAGTTCTCGATGCCGTTGCAGTAGCCGACCTCGGCCATCATCTCCAGGTCGAACTGCGTGCGCTGCGCCAGCCGCTGCGCCTCCACCAGCTTGTTCTGCGCGTAGAACTGCTCCAGACGCATCGGCAGCTCCAGCTTGATCGCCTCGATCGCGTCGAGCACGGTGCGCCGCGTGGTCACGTAGTGCGACTTCGGGTAGATGGTGTAGCGCGGGATCGTGCGCAGGGTCTCGCCGGTGAGCGGGTCGAACAGCGTCAGCTTCTCGATCTCGCCGTCGAACAGCTCGATGCGCAGCGCCTCGGCGTCGGATTCGGCCGGGTGCACGTCGATCACCTCGCCGCGCACGCGGTAGGTGGCGCGGCGCAGCTCGGTGTCGTTGCGGGCATACTGCATCTCGGTCAGGCGCCGGATCAGCTCGCGCTGGTCGATGCGCTCGCCGCGCACCATGTGCAGCACCATCTTGAAGTATTCGTTGGGGTCGCCCAGGCCGTAGATCGCCGAGACCGTGCAGACGATGATCGCGTCGCGCCGCTCCAGCAGCGCCTTGGTCGCGCTCAGGCGCATCTGCTCGATGTGCTCGTTGACCGAGCTGTCCTTGTCGATGAAGGTATCCGACGACGGGATGTAGGCCTCGGGCTGGTAATAGTCGTAATAGCTGACGAAGTACTCCACCGCGTTGTGCGGGAAGAAGTCCTTGAACTCGCCGTAGAGCTGCGCCGCCAGCGTCTTGTTGGGTGCCATCACCAGGGTCGGCTTCTGCACCTGCTGGATCACGTTGGCGATGGTGTAGGTCTTGCCCGAGCCGGTCACGCCCAGCAGGGTCTGCTTCGCCAGGCCGCCCTCGAAGCCATCGACCAGCTTCCCGATCGCCTGCGGCTGGTCGCCGGCAGGCTGGTAGGGGGCGACGAGCTGGAAAGCTGCGGGATGGAGGGTGTCGTTCATGGAATCGCCGGGGGACGGGGGACGCCGGACCGACCAGTCTAGCGGCTTGTCGATATGGGGCCGGCGCGCGTCCCGGGCAACCTGCAGGAGCGCACCGGGGCGCGACCAGGCTTTCCCGGGAAAACGGTCGCGCCCTGGTGCGCTCCTACGGGGATTCCCGGGATTTCCCGACACGGCATGGCGCGGATGCCCGATTCCGCGGCCCCGTGCCTGCGGCGAGACTGGCGACCGTTCGCAAGGAGCGCCCACATGCCACGCAAGGAAGCAGGCTTCACCCTCATCGAGATCGTCATTGCGCTGGCGGTCCTCGGCATCTGCCTGGGAATTGCCGTTCCCGCCTATCTGGGCGCCGTCGCGGCCACGCACGCCGGCGCAGCCCGGACCGCGCTCGGGGGCACGCTGCTGTCGGCGATGACCCAATCCACCATCACCGGCATGGAGTTCGTCGTCTGCGCCAGCGCCGACGGCGCGGACTGCAACGGCAGCACGGACTGGAGCACGGGCTGGATCGCGTTCGCGGACCCGGACGCGGACCGCGCCAGGGGCGCGCACGAAACGGTGATGCGCCGCGAATCCGCGCTGCCGGGCGACGTCCGCTTGCGCAGCACGGTGGGGCGCACGCGGATCGTCTTCCAGCCCCACGGCGGCGCGGCCGCCGGCTCCAACGTCACGTTCACCCTCTGCGACCGCCGCGGCCCGGCCAAGGCCGCCACGCTCGTGCTGGCCAACAGCGGCCGCCTGCGGCAGGGCGCGCCTTCGCCCACGGCCACCCTCGCGTGCCCGACCGGCGGCTGAACGCCGCGCGGTTGCGTGCCTCCGGGCCAGCCGGCACAATAGCGCCCCCGCCCGAATAGCTCAGCCGGTTAGAGCACTTGACTGTTAATCAGGGGGTCGTTGGTTCGAGTCCAACTTCGGGCGCCAGACAAGAAAAAAGGCCTGCGCAATGCGCAGGCCTTTTTTATTCCGTGGCCACTCCCCGTTACCAGCAATCCGCGACGCTCCCGCTGCCCGAACTGGTTTTCGTGCCGGCATTGTTGATCGTCAGGGTGCCGCACTTCGAATCGTTCTGCTTGTCGGCAATGGGCGCGCCCTGGATCGTGAACGACTTCGCTGCGCTGGCCGACAGCCCCACGTTGTAGAAGTCGGTGACATCGCTCTCGCATGCCGGCAGCGCCGCGCCGACGTAGGTGAACTTGGTCGTGTAGTAGCGCTCCATGAACTGCGCGCCCTGCATCATGCAGCCCTCCGCGGCCGCGCGGCGGGTCTTGATGACCGCGAAATCGTAGCTCGCCACCGCGATCACGCTGAGGATCGCCACGATCGCGATCGCGATCACCAGCTCGATCAGCGTGAAGCCGGCCGCGCGTCCCTGCGCCTTATTGCCGGCACGCGCCCACGCGCCCCCTGTCGTCGCCGTCATGTCATTGGTCCCTCAGGATCTCGCGCCACGTGAGTCGCCTCGCGCCTGCGCTTTGCGGATTGATCTTGATGCTGCCCATCGTGCCGGTCGAACCGCCGACCACCAGCAGGTTGTCGATGATCGTCGGCAGCGTCGGCATGCCCACGCCCAGGTCGATCGACCCCACCGGTACCTGGTTGTCGCCGGTGCCGATCTTGTCGTCGAAGTCCCCGTCGCCGTCGGCGTCGAAGTAGCCCTGCGACAGGCTGGTGCCGCTGAACGCGTCCAGCGCATTGATGTAACCGCGACCACCGGCGGAACAGGTGTCGTTGGTCGGCGGGATCAGGCTGGCGGTGATCAGCACGGTGCCGCGCACCTGAGGACGGCTGACGATGCGCTCGCCTTCCTGGGTGGACGGCGGCTTGAGCAGGTCGATGTACCAGCCCTTCTTGCCCGCCGTGAGCGGCGCGTTCGGCTCGAAACCGCGCTGCGTCCCCGTGCCGTTGATCAGCTTGATGCTGCGCTTGGCCAGGTCGCCGTCATTGGCGGAGGTGCGGCCGGTGACGACCGTGTCGTCGTCGATCACGCCATACATCGACTGCGTGCTCATGTCGGTCACGTCGGCGTTGGTCATGAAGCTGCCGGTGCCGATGAAGACCCAGCGCTTGCTGGTCACCGGATCCTTGGCCAGCGCCAGGCCCGCGGTAATCGCCTGCCGCGTGCCGGCGGCATCGCGCGCCACGAACATTGCCGCACCGCCGTTGGCCACCTTCCAGGTGCCCTTGGTCGCGCCGCTGAAGTCGAACTTCCACAGGTTGCCCAGCAGGTCGCCGGCATACACGTAGTCCACCGTGCCGTTGCCGTCGTTGTCCCAGCCGCGCGGTGCGGACAGGCCGTTGCCGCCGGTGGCCAAGGTGTCGATCTCCTTGATGATGCTGCCGTCGGTAAGGTCGATCACGAACAGGCTGGCGGTTCCGGTGGTGCTGTTGTAGCCATTGGGCACCAGGGCGGCGTTCGTGCCGTTGTTCAGCTTGACGATCAGCGGCTCTCCCAGCACCTGGCCCATGTTGTCGAAGCCGGCAGGTGCCGTAGTCCCAGACCACGTCTTGTCCCAGACCACTCCGCTCGTGTCGTCGAACCCTGCGGGATTGGTGACGTCCATGCCGAACACGCCCTTACCGCCGCGGCCGAGCGATGCGATCAGGTAGTTCTTCGACGGCGTCTGCACGCGCGTCGACACCACCACGGGCCCGTCCACGAACCACCGATGGACGTACTGCGGGTCACTCAGTGATGCGAGATCGGTCAGGTTAAGGCCAGCAGGAACGTAAGCGAACTCCTCGGCGCCAGTGAGCGCGTTGACGGCATGCAACATGCCGTCATTCGCGCCGACGAAGATCGTCTGGTTGTCCTTCACGTACATCGGCGAGGAATCGACGATGTCACCGAGCACGGTCTGCACGCGGTCGCGCAGCACTCCGCCATTCTGGCTTTCCTTGGTCTGGTTGCCGACGATATATGCGGCGTTGTCGGCACCCCCAATCGGCGCCAGCCCGCCCGTGCGCCCGAGTTTTCCCACCTGATCGTCGGTAGGAAAGACCACAGGCTTGGAAGTGCTGCCCTTGGTATAGACCTCACGTTTGCTCGTTGGAATTCCCGCCGACGCCTTCCAGGTCGCGGTCGCCGCGACACCTGCCGAACTGGCGGCGTATGCGGCAAGTTCGCCGGTCCACTTGCCGGATACGTAGCTGGCCTGGTAGACAAAGGTATCGGACTGGAAAGATGTACTGTTGGCAGTAACGTTGGAAGCCGAGCCGGTGCGCGCGGCCACCGTGGCGAGCGCGTCCACCAATGCCCGCGCGAACTTTGTGGGATCGTTGGCAGCCGCGAAGGTACCGCGACCGTTTACGGATGCATGCCAAAGATCGTCAATGGTTTCCTGCGAATCGCTAGTGGGCTTGGGCCAGTATTTGCTGCCGTTCTTGATCGACACCAAGTCCGTATCAGGATTCAGCGTACCGGACTGGCCGATTGCCAAGCCAAACGTTGTCATGTGCTGCCAGAAAGCAGGATCTGCCGATGACGCCGGGACGTTATTGTCGAGATTCGTCCGCAAGTCGCGCTTCCAGTAGTAGTTGGCGACGTCGGCCAGCGTATCCGAGTAATTACCGGACTTGCCGTTGCCGTTCTTGTCCGAATACGGCGGCTCAGCTTTGTATTGACCAGTCGTCTTGCCGTCCTTGGACGTTATTACGTCACCATCGGCGCCATCAGCGTTACCCACTGGGTCCGTATAGTCGTTGTTATCGTTCCAGTAACCGTCCGTGGTGAGGATGGCGAAGTTCTGGCGGCAGCTCAACTGGTCACCGCCCGTGCCGGGCCCCCACGGCCCCGAAGCGCTCGCATCCTCGAAATACTTGCCGGTACGCTGCAATGCGCCTTTGAGCGGCGTGCCACCGCTTGCACTCGCGCCCTGCAAACGTTCAAACCAGGTTTCCCGATTATCACCGGTGAACTTGCCGCTGTCGGAACCCACAGGAATCTTGTAACGGCTCCGGTTCCAAATGGAATCGTATCCGACCCGGATATTGCTACCGATTTGCCCGAACGCCTCGCTGGCCGCAGCCTTCGCCATCTTGCTCCGGGTACGGTAGTACGAGTACCAGGTGGCGAAGTTCTTCATTTCATCGTCTGCGCTGCGCTGAGTCCCATCCGAAAGCACAGGCGTCGTGAACACGCAGTTTTGCCAGTTATTCTTGGACGAACTGCATCCAGCGGCATCTTCACCCTCGCTGCCACTGCTGGTGCCGTAGGCACTACGGACCATCTGCAAGGTCGTGGTCTTGTTCCTGCCGCTGCCCCTTTCGACCCATCGCATCTGAAACCGATAGTACTGGTTGCTATTCGACAGGTCAGTGGCGTTTGGCTTGGGCACGTAGAAGGTCTGCGTGTCGTCAGACAGGTCGTACGATCCCGACAAGGCTGTGTCACTCGTGAAGACCTTGTTGTACGTCGTACCACCGGCGGCACGACTGCTATCGTATTTGCGCCACGGCTGATAATTGATATTCGGGTTGTAGTACAACGTATTGCGCGTATAGGCCTGCAACTGGATCTGGACGGGACTGGTCTTCGGCACCTCGCTTGAGGAATTGGCACCCGGCATGAAGTCGAAGGCCATCGACCCCGAGTCATCGAGGATGAACATGACGTTCGGCGGCGGGTAGGCGGCGCCGGTCTGCACGGGATTGTCCGGAAAGGTCACCGCATTGACCGGCAGGGCGAGCAGCGTAGACAGGCAGGCGACGAACGCCGGCAGCGCGCGGTTGCCGCGCTTGCGGGAAGACTGCTTCGCAAAGTTGGGAACGGTCTTGGTCATGGCAGGCTCCAGTGCCTTAGGGCGCCGCGTACATGGTCTGAAGGATCACGTCCGCGCGACCCTGCGCGCGGCTGCGGGCGGTGATGCGATAGCGGTATTCGGTTTCCGAACAGGCAGCATCGGGCGAGACGTCGCCGCTCGTGGTGCAGTTGGCGCTCTTGGCGTCCGTGGCCATCAGCTCGATGATGAAGCGCGGCTTGCCGGCCAGCGGTTCGGCGGCGCTCGGCGTCCAGATCGAGACTTCCTTGGAGATTGCGTTCCAGCCGGCGTCGTCCAGCTGCCAGCGCGGGGTGTCGGTCGGCTCCGGCGTGCTGCAGACGCCATCGGTGCAGCCGGCGCCGGAGGGCTTGGGCTTGTCCTTGGCGATCACCTCGGCCTCGCGAAGCGCGGCTTCCGCGGCCTGGAAGCCCATGCTGCGGTCGTACTCGTTGGCGCTCATGCGCTCTTGCAGGATCGAGCCGCGCATCGCGGCCAGCGCCAGCAGGGTCATCACCACCAGCAGGATCAGGACGACGACCAGCGCAACGCCGCGCTGGCTGGTGGCGCGAGGGGAAACGATGCTCATAGCGCGCGGCTCCGGATGGCGACCACGTGTTCGAAGGTGCGGGTCAGGACGGTGCCATCGGTGCTGACCTTGTCCTTTCCGGCGAGGGTCATCTCGATCTTCACCGCGGCCACGTCGGCCCAATTCGCCGGGGCTGCCTGGTAGGCGGCACCGCCATTGGACAGGTAGGTCAGCTCCAGGTCGGTGACGCCGTCGGCGACCTCGCTGACGGTCACGCCGGGGACCCCGGCGGTATTGATCAGGCTGGCCTGGTAGAGCGAGGTCCCGCCATTGGCGTTGTTGCCGACATACCAGCGCGACGCGCGCACGCGGGCGACGATCGCGTTCTTCTTGTAGATGTCAGGCGGCAGGTTGCTGTCGATGTTCCCCGGCGAGCCGGACGTGACATGGTTGATCTGGCCGGCGCCGGTGCTCGTCGCCTGGAAGATCGTGCCATGGTTGAAGTCGCAGATCGCGAGGATGTCGCCGCTGGAAACTCCGGTGGTGTTGTTGACGGTGATGGGCGACGACGTGTTGGCCATGTCGGTGCTCACGATCACGCCTGTCGGCACCGCCGACTTGAACTCGATGGCGGCCGTCCCGTTGACGCGCTTCTTTTCCGCCGTGCCGAACCCGTCATCGGGGAAGGCGGTGGTGGCCGTGTATCCCTGCACGCCCGTCGCCAAGCTCCAGTTCGTCCACCAGCGGGTCGTGCTGTCCTTGAGCTGGTTGGTCAGCGCCATCGTGGAATCGCAAGGGTTGGTGGCCGCTTCTCGAATGTCGCGCGACATCAGTTCGAAGGCGCTGCGCGCGGTTTCCTGCATCCTGTTGAGGTTCTCGGAGGCCGTGTAGGTCTGGCGATTGGTGACGAACAGGGCCAGGGCCGCGCCCGTGACCACCAGGCCCAGCACCAAGGCGATCATCAGCTCGATCAGGGTGACGCCGCGCACCTGGCGCGGGCCGCGGAACGTGCGTCGCGGAAGGGTCTTGTTCACAGGCGCGTGCTCGTGATGACGGGTTCATCGGTCTTGCCGCCGGCGCGGCTGTCGTCCCACCAGACCGTGATGTTGCAGTTGATGCCCGTGCAGGCAATCGCACCGCAGGAGCCTTCCTGGCCCAAGTTGTCTTTGAGCCCCTTGATCCAATCGTGCAGGTCGGTTGCCACCAGGCCTCCCGCATCGGGCACGTCGCACGTCTTCGGGATGTCGTAGGCGCCGATGCGTGCCTGCGCCACGTTGGCGCGCATGCGGTCGAGGATGGTGTAGGTCTGGATCACGGCTTGGCTGCGCTCGAACGAGCTTTGCCCGGCACGCAGCGTGGTGGCCTGGAGCGCGGCGATGCCGAGCAGGCCGATCGCGAGCACCAGTACGGCGATGAGGACTTCGATCAGGCCGACGCCGCGCTGGTGGCGGCGGCATCGCGTATTGGCGGGAAGCTTTGTCGACACAGCGCCTTCCTCTACTTGTCTGCGGGGGCGGCACAGGCGCCGCCACCGTTTTCCTTCGTGGTCATCACCCTGCTGCCAAATCCCAGCCTGATGACGCGGGCGTTTTCCTTGGGATTCGTGGTCGGGATGCACGCCGCGAAGCTGGCATCGAGCAACAGGCCGGCAGCCGTGCGCGCCATGCCGTCGGAACGGAAGGTGACCCCGGACGCCCCGACCGCGGCGCTGGCGAGCAGCTGCACCGGCTGCTTCGCGCTGCCCGTCCGCAGGACCTCGGCAGGGTTGCCGACGCGCACGATCCAATTGGTCCAGTTGCCGCCCCCGCAGGTGCTGCCGTCGGCGCTCGCGCAGACGGACACGCGGCTATTGCGGCGGATCGCCTCGGAGCGCGCGTATTGCAGGTCGCCGATCAGGTCGTTGCTCGCGCCCGCCAGGCGGTTGCTGTTGATGACCGAGACGAAGCTCGGGTACGCGAGCGAGAGCACGATCGCCACCAGGGCGACGGTGATCATGAGCTCGATCATCGTGAAGCCGCGCGATCCGCGCGGTGCCGAACGCCGTGTTTGCCGGCAATGCGAGTGCATCCGTATCCCCCTTCTGCCCCACCGTCAAAATACGGGAACGGCTGCCCGAACCGCCAGCCGGGCCCGATGGGCGGCCGGGTTTGCGGCGCGAGCGGGCTTCGCGGGGCCGGCCGGCCCGGCACCGGGATGGTGCATAGTCGTGCCCCATGGCCCAGCCCCCTTTGCATCCCTCTCCCGGCCAACGACCGCTGGACGTGCTCTGGCAGGCGCCCGCCCTGCTGTGGGTGGTGCTGGCCGGGGAAGGGGTCGCGGCGATCCTGACGCTCGGCCCCGGCGCCAAGGGCGAGCGCTGGGTGTATTTCGGCCTGGTGTCGCTGGTGGTGCAGTGGGTCGCGCTGCTTGCCTTCGCCTGCCTCTACCTCGTGCGAAGGCGGCTTCGCGGGATGAAGCCGTTGCACGTCGCCTACGTGGCGCTGGGCATGTTGCTGGGCTGCACCTGGCTGGTGGGCCTGCTGGTCGTGTGGTTGCTCGGCCCGTCGCTGCTGCTGGAGGACGGCAACCGGCTCTCGCTGCTGCTGCGCCTGTCGGGCATCGCGCTGGTGGTCGGCCTGCTCGGCCTGGTCGCCTTCCAGAACCACTGGCGTGCGCGGCAGCTCGCGGTGCGCGCCAAGCAGTCGGAGCTCGAAGCGCTGCAGGCTCGCGTGCGCCCACATTTCCTGTTCAACACCTTGAACAGCGGCATCGCGCTGGTGCGGCAGCGGCCGGAGCAGGCGGAGGAGCTGCTGCTGGGGCTGTCGGAGCTGTTCCGGGCGGCGCTGGCGCGTCCGCACGACGTGCCGCTGGACGAGGAAATCGCGCTGGTGCGGCGCTACCTGGAGATCGAGGCGGTGCGCTTCGGCCCGCGGCTGCGGGTGGCGTGGCGGCTGCCGGAACCCCTGCCGGAGGTCGAAGTGCCGGCGCTGTCGGTGCAGGCGCTGGTGGAGAACGCGGTGCGGCACGGGATCGAGCGACTGCCGGATGGCGGCGAGGTCGGCATCGAGGTGGCGGCCGAAGGCGATGCGGTGGTGGTGGCGGTGCGCAATGCGGTGCCCGCCGGGGAGGATGTCGGCAACGGTGGGCATTCGATCGGGCTGCAGGCGACGCGGGCGCGGCTGCTGGCGAGCACGGGGGGGCGCGGGAGCCTGGAGTCCGGGCGCGAGGGCGCGGAGTTCGTGGCGCGGATGCGGGTGCCGCTGCAGCCGTGATCTGTCATCCCGAGCGCAGCGAGGGATCTGCTCCCAGCCAGATCCCTCGCTGCGCTCGGGATGACAAGGCGGGGGCGTGCGAGGGGACGACCACTCAGGGTAGCGGGGCGCGGGTCCCGGCCAGGCGCTGGATCCGAAGGCCCCTCCCCACCCCTCCCTGCCTTCGCGGGGAGGGAGTAGGCGTTACGCGACGACCTCGTAGCAGGGCTTGTAGTCGCCGGCGATCTTCATCCGCCGCTGCTCGACGAAGGCGCGCAGCAGCGCGTCCAGCGACTCCATCATGTCCTTGTCGCCATGGATCCGGAACGGCCCGAACTGCTCGATGCGGCGCATGCCGTCCTCCTTGACGTTGCCGGCGACGATGCCGGAGAACGCGCGCCGCAGGTCGGCGGCCAGTTCGTGCGGCTTGCGGCCGTGGTGCAGGTCGAGCGCGGCCATCGCCTCGTGGCTCGGCACGAACGGCTGCTGGAACGCCCGCGGGATGTCCAGCGACCAGTTGAAGTAGAACGAGTCCTTCTGCGCCAGCCGGAACTCGCGCACCCGGGCGATGCCGGCCGCCATCCGCCTGGCCACCTTCTGCGGCTGGTCGATGATGATCTCGTAGCGCGAGGTCGCCGCCTCGCCGAGGGTCAGCCGGATGAAGCGGTCGATCTGCTCGAAATACGGCGCCGCCGCCACCGGGCCGGTGAGGATCAGCGGGAACGGCACGCTCGCGTTCTCCTCGCGCAGCAGGATGCCGAGCAGGTAGAGGATCTCCTCCGCCGTGCCGACGCCGCCCGGGAACACGATGATGCCGTGGCCGATGCGGACGAAGGACTCCAGCCGCTTCTCGATGTCCGGCATGATCACCAGGTGGTTGACGATCGGGTTCGGCGACTCGGCGGCGATGATCCCGGGCTCGGTGATGCCGATGTAGCGCGTGTTGCGCTTGCGCTGCTTGGCGTGCGCAATGTTGGCGCCCTTCATCGGGCCCTTCATGGCGCCCGGGCCGCAGCCGGTGCAGATGTCGAATCCACGCAGGCCCAGCTCGTAGCCGACGTCCTTGGTGTACTCGTACTCGTCGCGGCCGATCGAATGGCCGCCCCAGCACACCACCAGGTTGGGATCCGCGGGCTGCAGGATGCGGGCATTGCGCAGCAGGCGGAACACCGCGTCGGTGATGCCCGCGGAGGTGCCGAGCTCGTCGGCGTACTCCGGCGCCAGTTCCACCGAGGTGTAGATCAGGTCGCGCACGACCGCGGCGAGCAGTTCGGCGACGCCGCGGATGATCTCGCCGTCCACGAAGGCGGTGGCCGGCGCGTTGGACAGGTCGATGCGCAGGCCACGATCGTGCTGCTGCACCGCGATGTCGAAGTCGGCGTACAGCTCCTGCGCGGCGCGCGGGTCGTCGGAGGGGCTGCCGCTGGTCAGCACCGCCAGCGCGCAGCGCCGCAGCAGGTCGTGCATGCCGCCGCTGGAGGCGTCGCGCAGGCGCGCGACTTCCTCGCGCGAGAGCACGTCCAGCCCGCCACGCGGGTAGACGCGGGCGTTGACGGTGGGAAGCGCTGCGGCGGGGGCCGGCGCGGGGATGTCGCGGGTCGGGGTCATCGGGGGTTGGTCTTCTTCTTGTCGTCAGTCGTGGGACTTTAGCGCAGCCGGGGGCGCTGGGGTTCACCGCTCCGGGCGCGGGCGGCCGGACCGGCGCGCGGCGCGCCCGCACCGTCGTCGAGGATCCTGCGATCCGGGAACGCATGCTTGCCCAATCGTTGGGATTCCAGGCAACCGGCGACGGCAGTCGCGACCCTGCATCGCAGAGCGGTCGCGACTTCCGTCGCTCCCACATTGGCGGCAGGCAGGAGCGGATGCCGCATCCCCGGAAAAGAAACGGCCGGGTGACCCCGGCCGTTTCGGTATTGCATCGACGGTCGCCGATCAGAAGCGGTACTTGAAGCTCGCCATGATCGACCAGCGCGAGACGCCGGTGTTGCCCTTGTCGTTGTTGTTTTCCTGGATGCCCGGCTCGTCCGTGGAGCCGGAGAAGTTGTACACGTACTTGCCGGTCTCCGGATCGATGCCCGCGTAGTTGGCCACGCGCGCGGTCGAGAAGAAACCGTAGTCGTCGATCAGGCCCCACTTCTTGTTGAGCAGGTTGCCGATGTTCATGATGTCCAGCGCCAGCTCGGCCTTGTGGCCCTTCATGAAGCCCGGGATCTCCTGGCTGATCCGCACGTCGAAGTTGTTCACCCACTTGGCGTTGAACTCGTTCGCCGGGGCGATCTGGCCCTGGTAGCGCTTCAGGTCGGGATGCTGGTCCAGCCACTCGAAGAATGCCTGCTCCATCGCGGCGCCGCCGGTGAAGACCACGTCGCCCGGGCCGTTGGGCACATAGAACAGGTCGTTGGTCGTCGCGCCGTCGCCGTTGACGTCGTTGTAGAAGATGTAGCTGTACGGGCGGCCCGAGCGGCCTTCATAGAACAGGCCGACGCTGGTCTTGTTGTCGCCGAAGAAGTTGTGCTGCCAGTTCAGGGTGCCGGTCACGCGATCCTTGATGGCATAGCGGGAGTTGTAGGCGACTTCCTCGTTGGAGGTGCCGATCAGCGTGTTGCCCCAGTTCGAGGTGTTCTGCGAGCTGGTGAGCGGGCTGACTTCCTTGGCCGAGGTGTGCGTGTAGGCAAGCGACCAGCCCCAGTCGTTGATCATCGGCTTGCTGAGGCTGAGGGTCAGCTGGTTGGTCTTGCCCTTGCCGGTGTTGCGCATCAGGATCACGTCGCCGATGCCATTCGGGCGGTAGTTCTTGACCCGGGCGCCGTTGCGGCCGTCGGTCATGCCGAAGCGGTCGGTGTTGGCCGGATCCAGGCCCGCGGCGTTCCAGAAGATCGGGCGGCCGTCCTGGCCGATCATGGTCGCGGCGTTGCCGTTGCCGTCGGACAGGTCGAGGCGCTCGAAGTAGATGCCGTCGTTGACGTCGGTCAGCAGCAGCTCGGCCGACGCGACGATGCCGTACCACGGCAGCTCGTGGTCGATCGCCAGGTTGGCCTTCCACACCGACGGCAGCTTCATGCCCGGCTCGACGATGTCGACGTTGGCGCGCGGGCAGCTGTCCAGGGTCGGCACCGGCGTGCAGGCCGGGTCGGCGCCGGTCGGCGGGATGTAGGGCGGGTCGATGCTCGGGGTGAACACGCCATCGAGCTCGTCTGGATCGCGGACTGTGTACTCGACGTAGTTCAGGCCGGTGTTCTGGTACGCGCCGGCGAGCCAGACGTTGGGCGCCGCGCCGCCGAACAGGCCGACGCCGCCGCGCAGCTGGGTCGGGCGCTCGCTGTCGAAGGTGTAGTTGAATCCGAAGCGCGGCTGCACCAGCTTGTCGTCGACGACATTGGTGTTGTCGTAGCCGTAGGTCTGCTCGATCAGCGGGTTGTACAGCGTCTGGTCGCTGAAGTCCGGCATGTCGACGCGGACGCCGAAGGTCACGTTGAGGTTGTAGTTGAACGCCCAGGTGTCCTGCAGGAAAACGCCGGTGTTCTTCAGGGTGTACTCGGCGGGGATGTCGCTGTAGCTGCCGCCGTCGGGCCGCGGCGCGCGCACCTGGTAGCTCGACGGCGTGTTGCCGTCGAAGTCGGCGATGCTGTCGAACACGTACACGCCGTTGAGGTTGCGGCCGTAGAAGTTGAGGATGTCCTGCTTGGAGTAGTCGACACCGCCCTTGATGGTGTGGTCGCCGACGTACCAGGTCGCGGCGCCGAAGAAGCTGTCTTCCTTGGTGCCGATGATGTTGACGTGGGTGTTCTGCTCGGTGCCGAGGTAGACGGAATCGGCGCCGCCGGAGCCGAAGCCCCGGATCTGGATCTGCGGCAGGTTGGAGAACGGGGTGCGGACCGCGTCGTATTCCTTGTGCGCGACCTTGAACTCGGTGGAGAAGTTGTCGCTCCAGTCGCTGAACAGCTCGCCGACGTAGGTCTCGTAGGTCTTCGGCAGCGCGTACCAGGACGAGCTGAGCGAGACGCCGCTGCTGCTGATCAGCGGGAAGCGCAGCACGCTCTGCTCGAACTTGTTGTAGCGCAGCGCGGCGCGGTGGTTCTCGTTGATGTTCCAGTCGAGCTTGATCGCCTTTTCCTCGGTCTCGGTCTTGCTCGAGGAAGGCAGCGAGAACGAGCCGGCGTCGAAGCCGTACCTGTTCTGGGCGATGTCCTGGATCTGCTGGATGTCGTCGTCGGTGATGTCGCCGTCGCCGTACGGGGTGCCGGTCAGGCTGGTGCCCGGGGCCGTGCGGACGTACTTCTCGTAGTTGGCGAAGAAGAACAGCTTGTCCTTGATGATCGGGCCGCCGACGGTGGCGCCGTAGGTCTGCTCGTCGTCGAAGCCGTTGAACTCGACGCCCTCGAGCTCCTTGCGCACCATGTCCTTGTCGCGGTAGCTGTAGTAGGCGCTGCCGTGGAATTCGTTGGTGCCCGACTTGGTCACCGCGTCGATCACCGCGCCGGTGCCGCCGGTGATGGTGGTGTCGTAGTTGGCGAGGTCGATGTTGATCGCCTCGATCGCGTCCATCGACACCGGCTGGCGCTCGGTGGGCAGGTTGTTGGGCTCCAGGCCGAATGGGTCGGCGGCGCTGACGCCGTCGATGCGGATGGCGTTGTATCGGGTGTTCTGGCCGCCGGCCGAGATCGCGCCGTCCGCCTTGCTGACCTGCGAGATGCGCGGGTCGAGGCGGATGTAGTCCTGGATGTTGCGGTTGGCGGACGGCAGCGCTTCGATCGTCTCGCGGGTGACGTTGGTGCCGGTGCCCATCTTGTTGGCGCTGAACACCTCGGAGCCGGCCACGGCGACGGCCTGGACCGTGCCGAGCGTGGTGACGTCGTTGTTGAGCTGGGCGTCGACCGTGTTGACCTGGTTCAGGGCGAGATAGATGTTCTCTTCCGTGTCCGTGCCGGCGCCGGCCTTGTTGATGGTGATGCTGTAGGGGCCGCCCACGCGCAGGCCGCGTGCGGCGTAGCGGCCGCTTGCGTCGGTGGTGGCGCGGCTGACCGTGCCCGATTCGACGTGGGTGATCGTCACTTCCGCACCCGCGACCGGCTGCCCGTCGGCGCTGGTGACGACGCCGCCGACACCGGCGGAGGTGCTCTGCGCGAACACGGGGGCTGCGGCGAGCGCGGCGATCAGTCCGAGCGAGAGCTTGGAAAGTCGAAGACGGGAATGGTTCATGGTCTGGTTGGCCTCGATGCGATGGACGTCGTGCGCACGCTCGCGCACGGTTCTGGAAGGAAAAACAGGGAGTGCCCCACCCCGCGCAGGCGCCAGGCCCGTCTTCTGGGGTTAACAACAGATTAACACGATAGGGGGGCCGGATTACAGCCGGATGACGCTTGCGCGCGGCCGTTTTCGGGCCGGCGTGAACGGGATTTCGAGGCCGGCTCAGCTATGCGGGCTAAGTGGCTGTCGCGCCGTGCGGATCAGGCGGTGGAAGCGATTCCAAGATAGGCGCCGATGCCGTCGAGGAACATCTGCACCGAGATCGCCACCAGCAGCATGCCCATCAGCCGCTCCACCGCGGTCAGTGCGCGCGCCCCGAGCCATTTGTAGAGAACGGTGGCGGACATCAGGATCGCCGCCGTCGCCAGCCAGGCGATCAGCAGCGCCAGGCTCCACGCGCCGAGGCGGTCGGGCTCCTGGCTGCCCATCAGCATCACCGCGGCCATCCCGGAGGGCCCGGCGATCATCGGGATCGCGATCGGCACGATGAAGGGCTCGCCGCCGGGCAGCGCTCCCATCAGGCCTTCGGCCGGCGGGAAGATCATGCGGATCCCGATCAGGAACAGCACGATGCCGCCGGCGATGGACACCGATTCCTGGCGCAGGTGCATCAGGTCCAGCGCGTACTTGCCGAACCACAGGAACACCAGCAGCACCGCCAGCGCGATGACCAGCTCGCGCAGCATCACGATCCGCTGGCGCCTGGGCGCGAGCGGGCGCAGCAGGCTCAGCACCACCGGCACGTTGCCGAGCGGATCGAGGATGAGGAACAGCAGCAGGGCGGCGGAGGCGATGGTCATCGGCGCGGCCGCGGGCGATGCTCGCCGTCACCATCGCTCAGGCGGGAATGACGGTTCCTGGGCCGCGCGCGTGCCGGCAAGCGGGGGCTCATGGCGCCGGATCCCACACCTGTCCGCGGTGCGCGGCGCCGGCCGGCGACAGCAGCGTCACGCAATCGCCGGCGTAGCGCGCCGGATCCACCGCGTCGCGGTCGTCTTCCTCGACGTAGGCCTGCGCGCGCAGCGACGTGCGCATCGGGCCGGGCCGCAGCCCGCTCACGCGCACCGGCGAATTGGCCAGCTCCGCGTGCAGCATCCCGACCAGCGCCGCGTTGGCGTGCTGGGCGAGGCCGTAGCCGCCCCAGTAGGCGCCGCCGACGCGTTGCGGGTCGTCGACCACGAACACCACCGCGCTGTCCGCGGCCTTGCGCAGCAGCGGCAGGCAGGCCTGGGTCAGCCAGGCGCGCGCGGTGAGGTTGACGTGCACGGCGCGCGCGAGCGCGGCCGGGTCGGTGCGCTCGAGCGAGGACAGGCCGCGGAACTCGGCGGCGCAGTGCAGCAGGCCGTCGAGGCGGCCGAAGCCGTCGCCGATGCGTTCGGCGAGTTCGAGGTAGTCGTCGGGCGAGGCGCCTTCCAGGTCCAGCGGATAGTTGACCGGCTCCGGCAGCGCGTCGTCGGATTTCGCGATCGCGTCGTAGACGCGGTTGAGCTTGGGCACCTTGCGGCCCAGCAGCACCACGGTCGCGCCGGCTTGCGCGCAGGCGACCGCCGCGGCGCGGCCGAGGCCGCCATGCGCGCCACTGACCAGGATCACGCGGTCCCGCAGGGCCCCCGGCTGCGGGCGCTGCGCGCTCGCCACGGCCGCGCTCACGCCTTCTGCACTTCCGCGATCATGCGCGCCAGCTCGCCGGACTCGTAGAGCTCCATGGTGATGTCGCAGCCGCCGATCAGCTCGCCGTGGATGAACAGCTGCGGGAACGTCGGCCAATTCGAGTAGCGCGGCAGGTTGGCGCGGATCTCGGGCTCCTCGAGCACGTTGACGGTGTGCAGCTGGGTGACGCCGGCGGCCTTGAGCGCCTGCACGGTGCGGCTGGAGAAGCCGCACATCGGGAACTGCGGCGTGCCCTTCATGAAGAGGACGATGGGGTGGCCTTCGACTTCGGCCTTGATCCGTTCGAGGACGGGCATTGCGGACTCCTGCATTGCACGCGGCCGCGACGTTGAGGCCGCGGCCGTGCGTGGGGTTTCGGAAGCCCGTATTGTAAGGCCATGCACGGCCGCGGGCCCCCGCCCGCCGCCGCGAGCCGAGCAGGTGCCATGCCGATCGAACTCCCGCCCCTTCCATACGACCGCGCCGCGCTGGAACCGCACATCTCCGCCGAAACCGTGGATTTCCACTACGGCAGGCACCAGCGCGGCTACGTCGAGCGCCTCAACGAGCTGGTCGCGGGCACGGAGCTGGCCGAGGCGCCGCTGGAGGAGATCGTCCGCAAGGCCCAGGGCGCGGTGTTCAACAACGCCGCCCAGGCCTGGAACCACGCGTTCTACTGGCGCTGCCTGAAGCCGGCCGCCGGCGGCGGGGGCGGCGTCCCCGCCGGGGAGCTGGCCGCGGCGATCGAGCGCTCGTTCGGCGGCTTCGACGCCTTCCGCAGGCAGTTCGACGAGTTGGCCTTGAAGACATTCGGCTCCGGCTGGACCTGGCTGGTGCGGCGCGCCGACGGCGGGCTGGCGCTGGCCGCCACGTCCAACGCCGCGACCCCGCTGACCGGCAGCGACACGCCGCTGCTCGCCTGCGATGTCTGGGAGCACGCCTACTACATCGACTACCGCAACGCGCGGGCGAAGTACCTGGAGGCGTTCTGGCAGGTCGTCGACTGGGACTTCGTCGGTTCGAATCTGTAGGTGCGGGCTGCCGTCGCGACGCTTCGGAACGCCGCGGCGCGCGATCGCAATTGCATGCGGAACCTCGCAAACCGCGATCGGGCGCCGAAACCTCCGCTCCTCGTGGGAGCGGCTTCAGCCGCGAGCCCTTGGGCAACCTGTCCCGGAACCCGAAAAGCTCGCGGCTGAAGCCGCTCCCACAAGGTCCCCGCGCTGGCTCCGCGAGCAGGGCTGGAGATACCTAGAACCCGCGCAGCCGCGCCGCCACCGGCGCCACCTGCGCCTCGCGGCCGAGCGCCGCGCCGACGCGCTCGAGCACCTGCGCCAGCTCCACCGCCGAATCCGCGCGCAGCGTCGCGTGCCCGACCTTGCGCCCCGGGCGCGGCGACTTGCCGTAGTCGTGCCAGTGGCCGCCGCCCACGCGCAGGATCGCATCGGCCTCGGGCAGCGCGCCGATCCAGTTGAGCATGCAGGCATGGCCGCGCGCGCGGGTGTCGCCGAGCGGGCGGCCGAGCACGGCGCGCAGGTGGTTCTGGAACTGCGAGGTCTCGGCGCCCTCGATGCTCCAGTGCCCGGAGTTGTGCACGCGCGGCGCCAGCTCGTTGGCCAGCAGCACGCCGTCGTGGCAGAACAGTTCCAGCGCGAACACGCCGACGTAGTCGAGCCGCTCGGCCAGCTTGCGCGCATGCGCGAATGCGGTCGCGGCCAGCGCATCGTCGACGCGCGCCGGCGCCAGGCTGGCCGACAGCACGCCGTCGACGTGCCAGTTCTCGGCCAGCGGCCAGGTCCGGAACTCGCCATCGCGGCCGCGCACGGCCACCACGCTCAGCTCGCGCTGGAACGGCACGAACGCCTCGAGGATCAGCCCGACGGTCCGGGCCTGCGCGCCGAGCGCTTCCCACGCGGCGCCGGCATCGGCGGCCGCGCGGATCCGGAACTGCCCCTTGCCGTCGTAGCCCAGCCGCCGCGTCTTCAGGATGCTCGGCGCGCCGATCCGCGCGATCGCCGCATCGAGGTCCTCGCGCGAGGTCACGTCGGCGAACTCCGGCACCGGGATCCCGGCCTCGCGGAACAGCGTCTTCTCCGCCAGCCGGTCCTGGATCACCGCCAGCGCGCCGGGGTTGGGGAATACCGGCACGCGCCCGCTGAGCCAGCGCGCCGATTCGGCCGGCACGTTCTCGAAGTCGAACGTGGCCACGTCCACCTTCGAGGCGAACTCGGCCAGCGCGCGCTCGTCGCGGTAGTCGCCGACCAGAAGCGGCGCGAACTGCCCGGCGCAGGCGTCGGGCTCGGTGTCCATCACCAGGAAGCGCAGCCCCAGCGGCGCGCCGGACAGCGCGAGCATGCGGGCGAGCTGGCCGCCGCCCAATATTCCTACGGTGGTCACTTCAGCCCCCGGCCGGGCTGCGCGGGTCGTCGTTGCCGGCGACCTCGTCGGTCTGGCGGCGGCGGAACGCCTCCAGCGACGCCGCGATCGGCGGATCGCCGGCGGCCAGCATTGCCGCCGCGAACAGCGCCGCGTTGGCGGCGCCGGCGTTGCCGATCGCGAACGTCGCGACCGGGATGCCCGCCGGCATCTGCACGATCGACAGCAGCGAGTCCATGCCGTTGAGCGCCTTGCTCTGCACCGGCACGCCCAGCACCGGCACCACGGTCTTGGCCGCGAGCATGCCCGGCAGGTGCGCCGCGCCGCCGGCGCCGGCGATGATCGCGCGCAGGCCGCGCGACTGCGCGCCCGCGGCGTAATCGAACAGCACGTCCGGGGTGCGGTGCGCGGACACCACGCGGACCTCGTGCGGCACCCCCAGCGCCTCGAGCTTCGCGGCCGCGTGCTGCATCGTCTCCCAGTCGGAACGCGACCCCATCACGATGCCGACCAGCGGCGCGGCGGGATTGGCGGGCGTGGCGGGCGTGGCGGGCATGGCGGCTTCCGGCGGCAAAGCGGCATTTTAGCCCAGCCGGCAATCGGAGACCGGGAATCCGGAATCGGGAAGCTGGGACGGAGTGCTACGCTTTCCAGCGGCCCCGGACCCAGTCCGTCGAATCCGAATCCGAATCGCATCCCCACCCACCACCGGCCTCGCCATGGACCGCAAGCTGCTCGACATCCTCGTCTGTCCCGCCACCCGCCAGCCGCTGGCCCTGCTGGAAAAGGCCGGCGTCGACGCGCTCAATCGCGCCATCGCCGCCGGCGGCGTCGTCCGCGCCGACGACAGCGCGCAATCCGAACCCTTGCGCGAGGCCCTTGTCACGCGCGACCGCAGGACCGTCTACCGCGTCGACGACGGCATCCCGGTGTTGCTGGTCGAGGAAGGGCTGGCGACGGGCCAGGTCCCCGATTTCCCCGCCGCCGCATGAGCGCCGGCGCAGCGGTGGCGCCGCCACGCGACGTGGTCGAGGCCGACGTCGCGCGCGCCCTGGCCGAGGACATCGGCCCCGGCGACGTCACCGCGATGCTGCTTCCCGACCACGCCGACGTCGCCTACCTGCTGTGCAAGGAGGACGCGGTGGTCTGCGGCCGGCCGTGGTTCGACGCCTGCCACCGCGCACTCGACCCGGACGTCGAGGTCGACTGGCGCGTCGCCGAGGGCGACCGCGTGCGCGCCGGCACCGTGCTGGCGACCCTCTCGGGCCGCGCCCGCGCGCTGGTCAGCGCCGAGCGCACCGCGCTGAACTTCCTGCAGACGCTCAGCGGCACCGCCACCACCACGGCGGCCCATGTCGACGCGGTGCGCGGCACCCGCGCGCGCATCCTCGACACCCGCAAGACCATCCCGGGCCTGCGCGTGGCGCAGAAGTACGCCGTGCGCACCGGCGGCGGCGACAACCATCGCATGGGCCTGTTCGATGCGGTGATGCTGAAGGAGAACCACGTGCGCGCCGCGGGCTCGCTGACGGCGGCGATCCGTGCTGCGCGCGAGCGACATTCCTCGCTGCCGCTGGTGGTGGAGGTCGAAAGCCTCGCGCAGCTCGAGGAAGCGCTGCGCGAGGGCTGCGAGCGCATCCTGATCGACGACTTCGACGCCGCGACCCGTCGCGATGCCGTGCGCATCGCGCGGGGCGCCCCATTCAACGGCGCGATCCCGCTGGAAGTATCCGGCAGCGTCGACCTTGCGGGCCTGCGCGCGATCGCCGAGGACGGCGTGGACTGCATCTCGATCGGCGCGTTGACCAAGCACGTGCGCGCGATCGACCTGTCGATGAAGCTTGGCCCGCCGCCCGCCGGCGCGCCCTGACCATGCCCACGCTGGTCATCCTGATGATCGCCGGTGCCATCGGCGCCGCGCTGTGGAGTTCGGCGCGCGCGGCCGCCGAGCGCGCCGAGGTCGTCGGCCGCAACGCGTGCCGCGCGGCCGGCGTGCAGCTGCTCGACCAGACCGTGCATGCCACCGGCGCGCGCCTGCACCGCGGCTCGGACGGGCGGCTGGGCTTCGAGCGCAGCTTCCGCTTCGAATACTCGGAAGGCGGCGACGACCGCCACGTCGGGCGGCTGGTCCTGCGCGGCGAGGAGCTGGTCTATTTCAGCGGCCCGGCGCAGGCGGCGAGCGTGGTGCGCCTGCACTGAGCTGCCGCGCGGCCGAAGCCAGGATCGCATTGTGGGAGCGGCTTCAGCCGCGAGCTTTTCGAACGCGGAACGCCCGCGCATCCGGCGTGGAAAAGCTCGCGGCTGAAGCCGCTCCCACGAGAGCAGGGGCGATGTCGCGCGCGGATGCCCGTCGTTACTTGACCACGCGCAGGTGGCCGCCGCGCCGCGGCGGCGTGGGATCGTCGTCCGGCTGCTCGGGCACGTCCAGGGCGGACTCGGCGTCCACGTCGACGCCAGCCTCGGCCGCGTCGCTGCCGGCGATGTCCTCGGGCAATGCCATGCCCTGCCCGGTTTCCCGCGCGTAGATCGCGAGCACGGCCGGGATCGGCACCACCACCGGGTGACTGACGCCGCCGAAGCGCGCGGTGAAGCGCACGCTGTCGTTGTCCATCTCGAGCTTGGCCACCGCGCGGTCGGCGATGTTCAGCACCACCCGCCCGTCCTTGACCGCGTGCGGCGGCACCCGCACGCCGGGCTGGGTGGCATCGACCAGTACGTGCGGGGTCATGCCGTTGTCCGCGATCCATTCGTAGAGCGCCCGCAGCAGGTACGGGCGATGGCTGGTCATCGCGTTCGTCGCATCGCTCATGGCCGCAGTCTACGCAACTCGATGGCGCGGCGCAGCCCGGCGACGAGGCCGGCGCGGTGCGCTGGCGGGCCCGCCGCGCACGGCGGAGGCCCGCGCGTTCAGGCTCAGGCGGGCAGCTCGCGCAACCCCTTTTCCTGCGGCGTCAGGCTGCGCGCGAAGCCCGGGTTGCGGAAGATGCGGTTGCCGTAGTCCTCGATCACCTTGCCGTCCTTGGGCAGCGGCACGTCGAGCGCCTGCAGGCGCCAGACAATCGGCGCCATCGCGCAATCGGCCAGGCTCATCTCGGGGTTGAGGAAGAACTTGCTCGCCTTGAACAGCGGCACCGACGCGGTCAGCAGTTCCTTGAGCCGCTTGCGGCCGACTTCGGCCTGCTGCTTGTTGCCGAACTGGATCGCCTGCACCTGCGGCACCCAGTCGTGCTCGATGCGCAGCATCGCCAGCCGCAGGCGGGCGCGGGAGAGCGGGTCGACCGGCATCAGCGGCGGATGCGGATAGCGCTCGTCGAGGTACTCGCTGACCACGCTGGCGGCATAGAGCACCAGCTCGCGCTCGACCAGGGTCGGCACGGAGTGGTACGGGTTGAGGTCGATCAGGTCCTCGGGCGGGTTCTGCGGGTCGACCGGGACCAGGTCGTAGGTGACGCCCTTGGCCGCGAGCACCAGGCGCACGCGGTGGCAGAGCACGTCGTCGACGGAGGAAAACAGGGTCAGTGCATTTCGCATACGCGGACTCGCAGCCATCGTGGGCCTCTCCAACGACCGGAATCCGCCGGCCGCGTCGGCGCCGCCCGCGCGGATCGCGGACGGTCACCCGGTTTCCCGAGCGGGCCCCGCAGCGCCCGCGCGCGGCGGGCCGCATGCGCGGGCCGCGATCGCGCGGACCCGCGTCGACTGCCTGCGGGCTACTTCACGTCGCGCCAGTATTCCTTCTTCAGGAGCCAGGCGATGAACGTGAAGAACGCCAGGAACAGGACCACCCAGACGCCCATGCTCTGGCGCTTGAGCGCGGCCGGTTCGCCGACGTACTCCAGGAAAGTGGTGATGTCGCGAGCGGTCTGGTCGAAGGCGGCCTTGTCCTGGGTCCCGGGCTGGGCGATCTCCAGGCGCTCGACCGGCGCCTCGCCGGTGGCCGGGTCGGTCTTGCCGTAGACCGGGCGCTGCAGCCCCTGCATCTCCCACAGGGGATTGGGCATCGACGCGTTCGCGAACAGCTTGTTGTTCCAGCCCAGCGGGCGCGAGGGATCCTGGTAGAACGAGGTGAGGTAGGTGAAGATCCAGTCGCTGCCGCGCACGCGCGCGATCACGCTCAGGTCGGGCGGCATCTTGCCGAACCACTGCTTGGCGTGGTCTTCGGTCATCGCCACCTGGACCTGCTCGCCGAACTTGGCGCCGGTGAAGTTGAGGTTGTCCATCACCTCCTGCTCGCTCAGCCCGAGGTCCTCGGCCATGCGCGAGTAGCGCAGGTACTTGAGCGAGTGGCAGCCGGAGCAGTAGTTCATGTACAGCCTGGCGCCGCGCTGCAGCGAGGCGCGGTCGCCCAGGTCGGTGCCCGAATGGCGCAGGTTGCCGCCCTCGGCCGCGACCGCGGCGAAGGACACCAGCGTACCCGCCAGCAGCATCGCCGCGCCGCGCACCCATCCCCGATATCGGCTCTTCACGATTCCCGATTCCCCGTTTCCGATTCCCGGCTTGTTAGTCATGCATCGTCACCCGTTCCGGCACCGGCTTGGTCTTGTCGATCCTGGTCCACAGCGGCATCGTGATGAAGAACACGAAGTAGAGGAAGGTCAGCACGCGACCGATGATCGTCTCGACCGGGTCGGTGCCCGGGCCGGCGCCGATCTTGCCCAGCCACAGGAAGCAGACCGCGAACATCGCCAGCATCAGCCACGACAGCTTGCCGCGGTAGCGGTAGGACTTGACCGGGCTCCTGTCCAGCCACGGCACCAGGAACAGCACCACGATCGCCGCGAACATCACCAGCACGCCCCACAGCTTGATCGCGAAGAACGACGGCACCACGCGCAGCATCGCGTAGTAAGGCGTGAAGTACCACACCGGCTTGATGTGCTCGGGCGTCACCAGGCGGTTGGCCTCGGTGAAGTTGTCGTGCTCGAGGAACCAGCCCCCGAAGGTCGGCGCGAAGAAGATGATGAAGGCCGCCAGGATCAGGAAGAAGCCGACGCCGACGAGGTCCTTGACCGTGTAGTACGGGTGGAACGGGATGCCGTCGGCGGGCTTGCCGGCGTCCCAGCGGTTGCCCTTCGGGCCGTGCTTGATGTCGACGCCGTCGGGGTTGTTCGACCCGACCTCGTGCAGCGCGCCCAGGTGCAGCACCACCAGCAGCAGCAGCACCAGCGGCAGCGCGATCACGTGCAGGGCGAAGAAGCGGTTGAGCGTGGCGTCGGCGGGCAGGTAGTCGCCCATGATCCACTCGGTCAGGCCGTTGCCGACGACCGGGATCGCGCCGAACAGCGAGATGATCACCTTCGCGCCCCAGAACGACATCTGGCCCCACGGCAGCACGTAGCCCATGAAGGCCTCGGCCATCAGCACCAGGTAGATCAGCATGCCCAGCAGCCACACCAGCTCGCGCGGCTTCTGGTAGCTGCCGTACATCAGCCCGCGGAACATGTGCAGGTAGACGACGATGAAGAACAGCGAGGCGCCGGTGCTGTGCATGTAGCGGATCAGCCAGCCCCACTCGACGTCGCGCATGATGTACTCGACCGACGAGAACGCCTCGGCCGCGGACGGCTTGAAGTGCATCGTCAGGAAGATGCCGGTGACGATCTGGTTGACCAGCACCAGCAGCGCCAGCGAGCCGAAGTAGTACCAGACGTTGAAGTTCTTCGGCGCGAAGTACTCCGTCATGTGCTTGCGGTACACCGGCATCAGGCCCGGCGTGCGGTCGTTGAACCAGTTCAGCGCGCCGGCGATCAGGCCGGTGGCCGGGTCGTTCGGGGCGGCCTGCTTGGCGTTTTCGTTCGCGGCCATGGTTACGCGGCTCCCTTGTTCGAGGGATCGACACCGATGACGATGGTGTTGTCGTCCTGGTAGTGGTGCGGCGGCACCAGCAGGTTGATCGGCGCGGGCACGCCCTGGAACACGCGGCCGGCCATGTCGAAGCGCGACTTGTGGCAGGGGCAGAAGTAGCCGCCCTTCCAGTCGGGGTCGAACGGCTCGGGGCGGATCTCGGCGACCATTTCCGGCGAGCAGCCCAGGTGCGTGCACAGGCCCACGAGTACCGAGATCGCCGGCTTGATCGAGCGCAGCTCGTTCTTGGCGTAGTCGGGCTGCTGGTCGGTGGTGGACTTGGGGTCGGCCAGGCGCGGGTCGAGCGTCGGCAGCACGTCCAGCATCTGCTTGGTGCGCTTGACGATCCAGATCGGCTGCCCGCGCCACTCGTCGACCAGGCGCTGGCCTTCGGCAAGGGCGCTGATGTCGACGATCACCGGGGCGCCGGCGAGCTTGGCGCGCGCGCTCGGGTTCCACGACTTGATGAAGGGCACCGCGGCGAATCCGACGCCGACCGCGCCCACCACCGCGGTGGTGGCGGTCAGGAAGCGGCGCCGGCCGTGGTCGACCGTCCCCCCGCCTTCGACAGGATCAAGCACTCGTTCATTGGCCATCCGGCACTCCGCAAATCTTTCGGTCGCTAGTCATTGGCTGCCACGACCGCCCAGACGGGAACGGCCGCAAAAGACGACGAAGTGTAACGGAACGCTGAATCCGCCGACAATGCTCCGGCCGCATCGCGGCCCGTTCCGGGCGTCTCCGGGCGTGGTCGGAACGGCGTCGCCGCTGGCTTCCGGGGCTATTTGGCGCTGGCCAGGGTGCCGCGGTAGCGGGCGGCCAGGATGCCCACGCGCTGCACGTAGCGCTGGGTCTCGTTGTAGGGCGGCACGCCCTTGTACTTGTCGACCGCGCCCTCGCCGGCGTTGTAGCCGGCCGCGGCCAGGGTGAGGTCGCCGTTGAATCGCTTCAGCAGCCAGGCCAGGTACTGGACGCCGCCTTCGATGTTCTGCGCCGCGTCGAAGGGATTGCCGACCCCGAAGCGGCGCGCGGTCGCCGGCATCAGCTGCATCAGGCCCTGCGCGCCCACGCGCGAGAGCGCGTTGGGGTTGAACGCGGACTCGGCGTGGATGATCGCGCGCACCACCGCTTCCTCGACGCCGTACTGGCGGGAAGCGCGGCGGATCTCGCTCGAGTACGCCGAGGTGTTGAGCGCCAGCGTGCGGAAGTTCACGCCCGGGTCGCTGGCGCAGGCGAAGCAGGTCTCGAGGAAGCTGTAGCGAATCGTGCGCAGCGCGGTCGCGCCCGCGACGCCCTTGGGCGGCTTGCTGGTGTAGTGGCGGACGCCGTCCTTGATGTAGGAGTACACCTTGCCCTGCACCAGCCGCGTGGGCCGCCGTGCCGGCGCGCTGGTCGCCACCTGGCCGCTGGACGCCTCGGCCATGAACCGGGCCGGCGCGTTGGCGTTGGCATTGGCGGGCGCCAAAGCGCTGCCCGAGGCCGGCGGCGGGGTCCAGGTCGCGGCGCTGCGGCGAGGCTGCGGGCTGGCGTTGGCGATCGCGACGCAGCTAGCGCCCGCCACCCGCTTGCTGACGTAGCTGCGCACGCCGTCCGGCGCGTCGCAGCGATACAGCGAACCCGCTGCGGCTGGAGCGGCCAGCAGCAGGCAGGCGATCGTCAGCAGTCCCCGGGCCCCCTTCATCGCGCGAAGTGTCACCCTTCCCTCCTCCCTTGCCAAGTCCTTGATTCGGCTGCGCGGGCGCGGCTGCGACAGGACGTGACCACCGCCACTGTTCGCCCGCCGGCCGGGTTCCGTGCCCGCCGCCCGCCGTGCCCGGCGGACTCGCCTCCATCCGGATTCCGGTCCGCTGCGCGCGCGAGGCGTCTGCTAACCTCGCGCGCCCAACCCGGCGCGGAATCACCGCCGCCCACCCGGAACCGCCATGCCCCACACCCGCCAACTGCCCGGTGAAACGCCGGCCGCGCCCGCCACGGGCCACCCTGCCCCGGCCCGCGCCCCCGGCAAGCTCTTCATCCAGACCCACGGTTGCCAGATGAACGAGTACGACTCGGCGCGCATGGCGGACGTGCTCGCGGCCTCCGATGGCCTCGAACTGACCACGAACGTCGACGAAGCCGACGTGATCCTCGTCAATACCTGCTCGATCCGCGAGAAAGCGCAGGAAAAGGTCTTCAGCCAGCTCGGCCGCTGGAAGTCGCTCAAGCACGGCGACCGGCCGGTGTTGATCGGGGTCGGTGGCTGCGTCGCCTCGCAGGAGGGCGAGGCCATCGTCCGCCGCGCACCGCACGTGGACCTGGTGTTCGGCCCGCAGACCCTGCACCGCCTGCCCGAGCTGATCCGTGCCCGCCGCGCCTCCGGCGCGCCGCAGGTGGACATCAGCTTCCCCGAGATCGAGAAATTCGATCGCCTGCCCGAGCCGCGGGCCGAGGGCCCGACCGCCTTCGTTTCGATCATGGAAGGCTGCTCGAAGTACTGCTCGTTCTGCGTGGTGCCCTACACCCGCGGCGAGGAGGTCAGCCGGCCGTTCGAGGACGTGCTGGTGGAGGTCGCGCAGCTCGCGGCGCAGGGCGTGCGCGAGGTCAACCTGCTCGGGCAGAACGTCAACGCGTACCGCGGCCCGATCGCGCCGGTCGAAGGCGGGGGCGACGGGGAAGTCGCCGACCTCGGCCTGCTGATCCGCGCCGTCGCCGGGATCGACGGCATCGACCGCATCCGCTTCACCACCTCGCACCCGCTGGAGTTCTCCGACTCGCTGGTCGAGGCCTACCGGGACGTGCCGCAGCTGGCCAACTACCTGCACCTGCCGGTGCAGTCGGGCAGCGACCGGATCCTGGCGGCGATGAAGCGCGGCTACACCGCGCTGGAGTTCAAGCAGAAGATCCGCAAGCTGCGCGCGGTGCGGCCGGACATCTCGATCAGCTCGGACTTCATCGTCGGCTTCCCCGGCGAGACCGACGCGGACTTCGAAAAGACCATGCAGCTGATCGAGGACGTGGGCTTCGACCAGTCGTTCTCCTTCATCTACTCGCGCCGCCCGGGCACGCCAGCCGCAGACCTGGAAGACAGCATTTCCAGCGAAGAGAAGCACGCCCGGCTGTCGCGCCTGCAGGCGCGCATCAACGCGCATTCGGCCGGGATCTCGCGGGCGATGGTCGGCAGCGTGCAGTCGGTGCTGGTCGAAGGCCCATCGAGGAAGGACCCGAACGAGCTGACTGGCAAGACCGAGAACATGCGCTCGGTGAACTTCCCCGGCCATCCGCGCCTGGTGGGGCGGTTCGTGGACGTCGTCATCACCGAGACGCTCGCCAACTCGCTGCGCGGGCGAGTGGCGACGGTCGACGCCGCGGCGACCGCGGAAGCCTGATGGCGGAAGTCGCCATTCGCGAGATCGGCGCCGGCGAGTTCGGGCGCGCCTGGCCCATCTTCGGCGAGGTCCTCGCCCGCGGCGACACCTACACCTATCCGGCCAACCTCTCGCTGGAGCAGGCGCGCGCGATGTGGACCGACGCGCCGGCACGCTGCTTCGTGGCCGAGCTCGACGGCCGCGTCGTGGGCTGCTACCGGCTCGCGCCGAACCAGATGGGCCCCGGCGACCACGTCGCCAACGGCAGCTACATGGTCGCCGATCCCGCGCGCGGCCATGGCGTCGGCGCCGCGCTGTGCGCGCATTCGCTGGCCGAAGCCCGGCGCAGCGGCTACTCGGCGATGCAGTTCAACTTCGTCGTCAGCACCAACGCCGCGGCGGTGCGGCTTTGGCAGCGGCACGGCTTCGGGATCGTCGGCACGCTGCCCAAGGCGTTCCGGCATCCCACGCTCGGGCCGGTCGACGGCTACGTGATGTACAGGACGCTGTGATGGGGCGGCCGGGACGGCAACACGATGGCACACCGCCTGCCCGGCCGTCGCTGCTGCGCCGCTGCGCGCTCGGCATCTGGCTGTGCGGGATCGCGCTGATGGGCGTGGTCGAATTCCGCCGCGCGGCGCTGGCGGGCGACACGCTGGCGATGACGCCGATCGCGTGGATGTGGTTCGCCGGCTCGACGGTGACCGCCGTCGCCGGCATCGCGCTCGTGCTGCGCGAGTTGCTGCGCGATCGCGGCAGGCGCCCACCGCCCTAGCCACAGGGACAAGGTCCGGACCCGGCAGCTACCGCGGGCGACTGTCGACCGGCTGGCTTTCCACCACGTCATCAGCCGATGCGCATCGTTCCAGGCGGGACACCGGCTTGCCTGACGGCTCCCCGATGCGGATACTTCGCTGCGGGGAGCACGCGAGTCCCAGGCGGCATGCGCATCAGCGCGCCAGACCGCCGGCGGCCGCTGCATGGCGTCGTACAGGGGGATCCAATGACATTGCGCCTGCCGGCATGCATGTTGCCGGCCGTCTTGCTCGTGGGCTGCGCCACGGGATATCACAGCGCCAACAACCCGATCTTGGGATACACGGGGGGTTACTGGGACACGCACGGGCCGGGGAGCACCATCAAGGTCGGTTTCTCCGGAAACGGCTTCATCACCGGGGAAAAGGTCGGGACGTACCTGCTCTATCGCTGCGCCGAGGTCACGAAGCGCGAGGGTGGCAGCCATTTCGTCCTCTACCAGTCCCTGGTGGATGCGGTCGCGGACAGGCGCAGTTCGGAGCGAACCGTCCGCACGATCGGCGGCAAGCCGGCCACCTACGCGTACATCTGGATCGTGGCCGGCGACGAGGACGGAGCGCTCAGCGCCGACGACATCCTCGCCCGCCTCGGACCCGAGGTGAAGCCGGTTTCGAAGGGTACGCAATGAACGTTGTGTTCCGTTCCATTCTGCCCGGACTGGCGATGTTGCTCGCCTCCGGCTGCATGACGACCTACAAGATGGCGCCCGGCACGCCGGCTGCGAAGATCGAGATCATGAAGGGCGCAACTGCCTGGATCTGCGCCGACACACCGCCGCAACTGTTGGTGCGCGACCGGCAGGGTGAAGCCGCGATCCCTGCCGACAGGCGGGTCACGGTGGGCGTGAACTTCGTCTCCAGCGATGGCTACATGAACTACTCGTGCTCACCGAGCGTGAGTTTCACTCCGGTCGCGGGGGCGGCGTATTACCAGGATTTCGAAACCGAGAACGAGGCCTGCACGGCGCTGGTTTACCGCAAGACCGCCGATGCGCGCGTCGGGCTCGCGTTCGAGGAAACGATGGATCGCGGCGGTCCCGGTTGCACCCGCTGAGGCGGGCCGTCAGTCCAACCGCTTGCGGAAGCGCAGGATCGCTGCCGCCATCATCACCGTGGTGAACGCGAGCAGCGCCAGCACTTCCGGCCACAGCTCCAGCAGGCTCGCGCCGCGCAGCATCACCCCGCGGACCAGGCGCAAGAAGTGCGTCAGCGGCAGCACCTCGGCCAGCCACTGCACGACGCGCGGCATGCCGGCGAACGGGAACATGAAGCCCGACAGCAGGATCGAGGGCAGGAACACGAAGAAGGTCATCTGCATCGCCTGGAACTGCGACTGCGCTTTGGTCGAGATCAGCAGGCCCAGGGTCAGGTTGGCGACGATCAGCAACGATGCGGCGGCGTAGACGTCGAGCACGCTGCCGCGCACCGGCACCTGGAACAGCCACATCCCCAGCGCCAGCACCACGGTGGTCTGCAGCAGGCCGATGACGATGTACGGCAGGACCTTGCCGACCATCAGCTCGGAGCGGCTCAGCGGCGTGGCGATCAGCAGTTCCATGTTGCCGCGCTCGCGCTCGCGCACGATCGCCACCGCGGTGAACAGCACCATCGTCATGGTCAGGATCACGCCGACCAGGCCCGGCACGATGTTGACCGCCGAGCGCCGCTCGGGATTGTAGAAGCTGACCACGCTGACCTGCCCCGGGCCCGTGCGCTCGCTCTTCGCGTTGCTGGCCGGCACGGTGTCGAGCGGCAGCTGCGCGAGCTGGACCGCGGCGCTCTGTACCACGGTGTCGCTGCCGTCGACCAGCACCTGCACCGCCTCGCGGCCGTCGACGCGGCGGCGCTCGAAGTCGGGCGGCACCACCACGCCCACGCTGATTTCGCCGCGACGCAGCGCCTCCATCAGCTGCGCGGGCGAGGTCGCCACGAGCTTCGGCTTGATCACGCCGGTGGCGACCATGTCCATCACCAGCGCACGCGAGGCCGACGTGTTGGCCTGGTCGGCGATGCCCGCGTCCAGTCCGCGCAGGTTGAGGTTGATGGCGTAGCCGAACAGCACCAGCTGCATCACCGGGATGCCGAGGATCATGGCCAGCGTGATGCGGTCGCGGCGCAGCTGGCGGACTTCCTTGACGACGATCGCGGAGAGGCGGCGCAGGTTCATGCCGCATCCGCCTTCTGCTGGCGCTCGTCGTCGGAGCTGCCGCCGGTCGCCGAGACGAACACGTCCTCGAGGTTGGGCTGCGAGGCGTCGACATCGGCTTGGATCCCCTGCCCCGCCATCACCTCGCGGATGCGCGCCGCGGCATCGCCATTGCGGTCGGTGAGCACGCGCAGGCTGTTGCCGATCTGGGCCACGCTGAGCACGCCCGGCTTGCCGACCAGCGCCTGCTGCGCGCGGCGCGGCTCCTTCGCCTCGACCAGCACCGTGCGACCCTCCAGCGCGGCGGTGAGTTCGTCCGGCGTGCCATCGGCGACGAGCGCGCCGTGGTCGAGGATGGCGATGCGGTGGCAGCGCTCGGCCTCGTCCATGTAGTGGGTGGAGACGAGCAGCGTGGTGCCGGCGTCGGCGAGGTCGAAGAGCTTTTCCCAGAAGTCGCGGCGCGATTCGGGGTCGACCGCGCTGGTGGGCTCGTCGAGGAACAGCAGTTCCGGCTCCTGGATGACGGCGCCGGCCAGCGCCAGGCGTTGCTTCTGGCCGCCGCTCAATGTCCCGGCGAGCTGCTTCTGCCGGTCGCTGAAGTGGTATTCGTCAACGAGCGCGTCGATGCGGCGGCGCGCCTTTGCCTTCGGCACATCCTGCACGGCGGCGAGGAACTCCAGGTTCTCGCGCACCGTGAGGTCCTCGAACAGCGAGAACTTCTGGGTCATGTAGCCGATGCGGCTGCGCAGTGCCTCGGACTGCTCGGGGATGCGCAGGCCGAGCACCTCGATGTCGCCTTCGGTGGGCGTGAGCAGGCCGCAGAGCATGCGGATCGTGGTCGACTTGCCCGAGCCGTTGGGGCCGAGGAAGCCGTAGACGCAGGCCTTCGGCACCGAGAGGTCGACCTTGTTCACCGCCAACAGGTCGCCGAAGCGTTTGCTCAGGCCGCGGGCGCGGATGACGAGGTCGGTGGCCGGTTGCGCGGACGCGTTCATGGGGCGGCAGCGCCCCCGCCTTCGAACTCCACCCGCACCGGCACGCCGGCGGGCAGCGTCGCAGCGCCCTTGTTCAGCTGCACCTCGGCCAGGTAGCTCAGCCGCGCCGCGTCCTTGCCGGTCAGCGCGTAGTAGGGCGTGAAGCTGGGCTCGCTGCGGATCATGCGCACGCGCCCGGGCAGCGCGTCTGCGCGGCCGTCGACGAACACGCGCGCGCGCTGGCCGACGGCGACGCCGGCGCGGATCGGCTCGGGCACGTAGACGCGCGCGTAGGGCGCCTCCCCCACCAGCATCACCACCAGCGGCGCGCCGACCGGGGCCTGGTCGCCGAGCTTGTAGGGAATGCTGTCGATGCGGCCGGCGCGCGGCGCGACTAGGTCCAGTTTCGCCAGCGTCGCCTGCTCGGCTTCCGCCTGCGCCTGCGCGGCGCGCAGCGCGGCCTCGCCCTGGGCGAGTTGTTCCTTGCGGGTGCCGTGCAGGAGTTCGTCGAGCGCGGCCTGCGCGGCGCGCACCTGCGCCTGCGCGTTGCCGGCGGCGGCGCGGGCGCGGTCAACCTCGGCGGCGGCCACCAGCTGGCGCCGGCCCAACGGCTGCAGCCGCGCGTAGTAGGCGCTCGCATCGCGCGCCTGCGCCTGCGCCGCGTTGAGATTGGCGCGAGCCTGGGCGATGTCCTCGCCGCGCGGGCCGGCCTGCAGTTCCGCCAGCGCGTCGGCCTGGCGCTGCGCCTCGGCGCGCGCGGCCTGCGCCTGCGCCTGCGTGCGGGTGCGCTCGAGGGTCATCAGCCGGGCGCCCGCGGCGACCTGCTGGCCTTCGCGCACGTCGATCGAGACGATGCGCTCGGCGACCGGCGCCGGAAGGGTGACGCGGTCGAACTCGAGCGTGCCCAGCGCCCGCGGCGCATCGTCGCGACAGCCGCCGAGCAGCGCCACGCACAGCGCCAGCGGGACGATTCGTTTGCGCATGGCGGTCATGGGAAGCCTCGGGGTCAGAGCGTGCAGGCGTCGCCGCAGTCGCCGGCGACATCGCGTTCGATCGCGCGGCGCACCGCCGGGATCGCCATCAAGGGCAGCAGCGGCCAGTACGCCGGCACCTGCCGCGCCAGCAGCGCCATGCCGTCGGCGCCGGCGTGCAGGCGGCCGTCGCGCAGGCCGCGAACGACCACCTCGCCCATCCGCATCGGCCGCTCGAACGGCGATTGCACGCTGTCTTCGACCCGGTCCAGCCAGTCCAGCCGCCGGTGCCTGCGCGCATGGCGTGCGCAGCGGGCGCAATCGGGGTGGCGGTGGATGCACACGGCCTTCATGCGTGCTTCGGCTTCAGCTCGAGGCCGCGATCGAGCAGCGCGATCGCGTGGCGACGGACGTCGTCGAGGCCGAGGTCGTCGGCATCGAACAGCGCGCGCCAGATCGGCGCGCCGGCGGCCGGCAGCAGGGTCAGGCCGATCAGCGAGGTCATCAGCAGGCGCGGGTCGAGGTCGGGGTTGAGCTCGCCGCGCGCCTGCGCGGCGGCGAAGCGCCCGGCAATCGTGCGCGCCAGCTGCGGCGCGACCCGGGTCACCAGCAGGTCGCGCAGCGCGCCGCCCTCGCACAGCACCTCGCGCACCCATAGCTGCGGCCACCAGGGATGCGCCTTCATCGCCTCGGTCAGCCCGCAGACGAAGGCGGCGACGGTGTCGGCGACGTCGTCGCCGGCCGCGGCCACGCGCTCGCGCACCTGGTGGAAGGCCGGCAGCATGCGGCCGTCCACCAGCGCGTCGACCAGCTGCGCCTTGTCGCCGAAGTAGTAGTGCAGCAGCGCCGGCGTCACGTGCGCCTGGGCCGCAATGTCGCGCAGCGAGGTCGCGGCGATGCCGCGCGCGGTGAAGCAGGCGATGGCCGCGTCGAGCAGCGCTTCGCGGACATCGCCGCCGGTGGCGCGGGCCGGCCGGCCAGGCGCGCGCTTGCCGACGGCGGGCCTGACGGCAGCGACACCGGGGGTGGGCCTGGCCGGGGGACGAGCCGTGGCCTTGCCGCCGGCGGGCGAATGGGACCCGGCGGCGGCTTTCGCCTTCGTGCCGCGCTTGGGGGATCGCGTGGGGGTGGATTTACCGGGCATGGCCCGTAATTTAATTGTATGATTAATTAATTGCAAGTGACGCGCCGGCGCCGACGCCGTCATGGCCGCCTTCCCCGCGCGGCGCTACCCTTTTGCGCCCCGACGACGCCGCACCCGGCCCCGCCGCATGCCCAGCCCCCACCAGCGCGACTTCACCCTCGAACCGGCCGACAGCGAACGCCTGGCCAACCTGGCCGGCCCGTTCGACGGCCACCTGCGCCAGATCGAACTGCGGCTGGGGGTGGAAATCGCCAACCGCGGCAACGTGTTCCGGGTGACCGGCGGCGACGCGGCGGCAATCGACCGGGCCGAGAAGCTGCTGCAGGCGCTGTATGCGGAGGCCGGCGAGGAAACCTTCGATGGCCAAGCCATCCACCTGCGCCTGAACAACGTCGCCGGCGATGCCGACGCGCCCGCGCCCCGCGTGGACGACGACTACGTCCCACAGGACGTCGCCATCCGCGTGCGCCGCGGCACCGTCCGCGGGCGCGGGCCGAACCAGCAGAAGTACCTGCACGCGATCGCCACCCACGACATCAACTTCGGCATCGGCCCGGCCGGCACCGGCAAGACCTTCCTCGCGGTGGCCAGCGCGGTCGAGGCGCTGAACGAATCGCGCGTGCAGCGGCTGGTGCTGGTGCGCCCGGCGGTCGAGGCCGGCGAGAAGCTCGGCTTCCTGCCCGGCGACCTGTCGCAGAAGGTCGATCCCTACCTGCGCCCGCTCTACGACGCGCTGTACGAGATGCTGGGCGTGGAGAAGGTGCTCAAGCTGCTGGAGAAGAACGTCATCGAGATCGCGCCGCTGGCCTACATGCGCGGGCGCACGCTCAACGACGCCTACGTGATCCTCGACGAGGCGCAGAACACCACCATCGAGCAGATGAAGATGTTCCTGACTCGGCTCGGCTTCGGCAGCACCGCGGTGGTCACCGGCGACCTCACCCAGATCGACCTGCCCAAGCACGTGAAATCCGGGCTGCGCGACGCGGTCGAGGTGCTGCACGACGTCGAGGGCGTGAGCTTCACCTTCTTCGAGGCCCGCGACGTGGTCCGCCACCCGCTGGTGGCCAGGATCGTCAACGCCTACGACCGCCGCGACGCGCAGGATGGCGCGACCGGACCGGCGTAGACTGCGCGCATGACCCGTGGTCCGGTCCGCCTCGACGTCTCCGTCGGCTATGCCCTGCCCCGCGCCGGCCTCCCGGCGGCGGTGAGCTTCCGCAAGTGGGTCGCGGCGGCGCTGGCCGGCCGCATCCGCGAGGCCGACCTGGCCATCCGCCTGGTCGACGCCCGCGAGGGCCGCGCGCTCAACCGCCACTATCGCGGCAAGGACTACGCGACCAACGTGCTCAGCTTCCCGGCCGACATGCCCGAGGGCGTCAAGCTGCCCAAGGGCGTGCGGATGCCGCTGCTCGGCGACCTGGTGCTGTGCGCGCCGGTGGTGGCGCGCGAGTCCCGCGAGCAGAAGAAGCCGCTCGCTGACCACTACGCGCACCTCACCGTGCACGGGGTGCTGCACCTGCTGGGCTGGAACCACGAGGACGCACGCGAGGCCGAGTGCATGGAGGCGCTGGAGCGCCAGATCCTCGCCGGGCTCGGCATCGCCGATCCCTACCTGGTGGACTGACCGCGCCACGAAGCGCGACGCCGGCCGGCGCGGCCGGCGTCGCGTGCACGCTACAGGCAGTCCACCAGCCCGTCGAACAGCGTCGTCGTGCCCGACGGCAGCGCGGCGTACAGCGGCTCTTCGCCCTGCAGCGCATCGAGCAGCGACTCGATGGTCGTGCCGGCGGCGATCGGGGAGCGGCAGAACCAGCCGTGGGTGCGCGCCGCGATGCGTCCGCCGAGCGGCTCGACCATTTCGTCGCTGGCGGCGAACGTCCAGCCGCACATGCCGATGCGCCCGCTGGCCTGGTGCACCGAGCACACGTAGCGCAGCGATTCGATGTTGCTGTAGTCGCCCTCGCAGAAGGTGTCGCCGCAGATCTCGTCGAAGTTGCGCCCGAGGTTATGGCGCAGCGTCCACCAGGCCTCGATCCCGGCGTCGGTCTGCAGGTAGGCGGAGGCATCGACATAGGCAGGGCTGCGCGCGGGCGCGGCGAGTGCCGGGGCGGCGAGCAGGGAGAACGCGGTCGCGGCGAGGGCGCCGCGCAGCATGGCGTGCTGGAGCATGGTTTCGTTCCTTGAAGGGTGGTCGTGGGAGCCGGACCCGCGGCGCCGGCCGGCGTCGCGTCGCGGCCCCAGCAAGCCTGCGGAAGCGAGGCGCCGTGCGCCATCGCCGCATCGCCCGCGCCGCCGTCGGCGCACTGCGCGGCCGCGCGTCGGCATTTCCCGGGGGCGGGCGCGGGCGCGCGGGCCGCGTTAAACTGCCGCCAAGGCCCACCCCCCGGGCATCGACATGACCGCAATGCCAGAGGACGACAGTAGTACCGGGCACGCCACCGAGATCACGGAAAAGCGGCGCTCGTGGCTGGACCGCATCGGCTCGATGCTGTCCGGCGAACCCTCCACCCGCGAAGACCTGGTCGAGCTGCTGCGCGACGTGCAGGCCGACGGGCTGATCGCCGCCGACACCCTGAAGATGATGGAAGGCGCGCTGGCCGTGTCCGACCTGAGCGTGGGCGACGTGATGGTGCCGCGCTCGCAGATGGTGATGCTGCCGGCCGACGAGCGCTTCATCGACCTGATGAAGCGGGTGGTCGAGTCAGGTCATTCGCGCTTCCCGGTGCACGGCGAGGACAAGGACGAGATCCTCGGCATCCTGCTGGCCAAGGACCTGCTGCGCGGCGTGGTCGCCGACAACGGCCCGGGCACGGTCCGCGAGCTGCTGCGCCCGGCGGTGCTGATCCCCGAGTCCAAGCGGCTGGACATCCTGCTGCGCGAGTTCCGCCAGTCGCGCAACCACATGGCGATCGTGATCGACGAGTACGGCGGCGTCGCCGGCCTGCTCACGATCGAGGACGTGCTCGAGCAGATCGTCGGCGAGATCGACGACGAGCACGACGACGCCGAGGATCCGGGCGCGCTGATCGCCGCGCAGGCCGACGGCCAGTACGTGGTCGACGCGCTGACGCCGATCGCCGACTTCAACGAGCGCTTCGGCGCCGATTTCGACGACGACGAGTACGACACCATCGGCGGGCTGGTCACCGCCGCCATCGGCCACCTGCCCGAGGCCGGCGAGGAGCTGTCGCTGGGGCGCTTCGGCTTCCGCGTCGCGCGCGCCGACGTGCGCCGGCTGCACGCGCTGCTGGTGAGCATCCACGGCGATGACGGCGGCTGAGCCGGCGCCCGGCCTGCCGGGGGCGGCATGCGCCGGGCGGCGCCGCGCCGGACCCGGTGCGCGACTGCTGCTGGCGCTGTCGCTGTGGCTGCTGGCCTGCGGCGCGGCGTTCGCGCAGGCGGCGCCGCCGCGCATCGGCGTGGCGACGATGCAGCCGGGCACGGTGTTCTTCGAGCGCTTCGGCCACGACGCGATCGTGGTGGTGGATCCGGCCACCGGCGCGGCCACGTCCTACAACTTCGGCTTCTTCGACCCCGAGGAGCCCGACTTCCTCTCCAACTTCGTCTTCGGCCGCATGCGCTACCGGCTGCAGGCGCTGCCGTTCGCGCAGGACATGGCGTACTACCGCGAGGTCGGCCGCGGCGTCTCGGTGCAGTGGCTGGACCTGACCGGCGACCAGGCCGTCCGCCTGGCCGGCGCGCTGGCGGAGAACGCCAGGCCCGAGAACGCGCGCTACGACTACGAGTACTTCACCGACAACTGCGCCACCCGCGTGCGCGACGCGATCGACGCCGCGCTGGGCGGGCTGCTCAAGCGGCAGACCGAGGGCCGCTCGCACGGCAGCACCTACCGCGGCGAATCGGTGCGCCTGGCCTCGCCCGCGCCATGGATGTGGCTGGGCTTCGACGTCGGCCTCGGCCCCGCGGCCGACCGCCCATTGTCGGTGTGGGACGAATCCTTCGTGCCGATGCGCCTGGCCGACGCGCTGCGCGAAGTGCACGGCAGCAACGACCGGCCGCTGGTGCTGGCCGAGGAACGCATCCTGCCGCACCGCATCGCGCCGGAGCCGGCCGAGGCGTCGCGGCCCTGGTGGCCCTGGGCGCTGGCGGGCCTTGCGATCGCGGCGGCCGCGCTGCTGGCGGCGCGCCGCCGGCCGCGCGCGGTGGCGGCCGTCGCGCTGCCGTTCTGGGGCCTGTGCATCGCGGTCGGCGCGCTGATGCTGTTCCTGTGGTTCGGCACCCAGCACCGCTTCGCCTGGGGCAACCACAACCTGCTGCTGTTCGACCCGCTGTGCCTGCTGCTGCTGCCCGGCGGCTGGCGCATCGCGCGCGGCCGCGCGGCCGGGCCGTGGTTCGGGCGCTGGCTGGCCGTGGTGGCCGCGGCCACCGTCGTCGCGCTGTTCATGCTCTGGCTGCCGGTGGTGCCGCAGCGCAACGCGCACTGGATCGCGCTGCTGCTGCCGGTCCACGCCGGCCTGTGGCTGGCGCTGCGCCGGCGCTGACTTGTGGCACGCGCGGCGTGGGGGCACGATGCCGCGATGGAAACCGCGACCACCAACGCGCAAGCGCAGCCGCGGCCGGGCGTCCCGGCCTGCGTGATCAACGCCGGCGTCTACGACGCCACCGGCAAGCTGCGCGACATCACCCTGGACGAGATCAGCGACGTGCTCGCCCACGACGACGGCAGCTTCGTCTGGGTCGGCGTGTACGAGCCGGAGGACGCGATCCTCGACAAGCTGCAGGAGGAGTTCGACCTCCACGACCTGGCGATCGAGGACGCGCGCAACGCGCACCAGCGGCCGAAGCTCGAGGCCTACGGCGACAGCCTGTTCATCGTGGTCAACACCGCGCAGGTGCTCGACGAGCGCATCCGCTACGGCGAGACCCACGCCTTCCTCGGCCCGCGCTACCTGGTCACCGTGCGCCATGGCGCCTCGCTGTCGTACGCGCCGGTGCGCGCGCGGGTGGAGCGCGAGCCGGAGCTGCTCGGGCTCGGGCCGTCCTACGGGCTTTACGCCGTGCTCGACGCGATCGTCGACAACTACCTGCCGATCGTCGACGAGTTCAAGCACACGCTGCTGGCGCTGGAGAAGGACGTTTTCGACGAGGACTTCCGCCGCGAGACCATGGTGCGGCTGTACGACCTCAAGCGCGAGCTGACCTACATGCGGCTGGCGGTGACGCCGCTGCAGGACGTGCTGTCGCAGCTGGTGCGCACGCAGAGCGCGCTGGTGCCGGGCGAGATGCGGCCGTACTTCCGCGACGTGCTCGACCACTCGGTGCGCAGCAACGAGACCGTCGACGCGCTGCGCGACATGCTCGGCACCGCGCTGGGCGCCAACCAGGCGCTGGTGACGCTGGCGCAGGGCGAGGTGGTCAAGCGCCTGGCCGGCTGGGCGGCGCTGCTGGCGGCGCCGACGCTGGTGACGAGTTGGTACGGCATGAACTTCCGCCACATGCCGGAGCTGGGCGGCCGCTACAGCTACTACATCCTCATCGGCGCGCTCGCGCTGGGCTGCCTGGGCCTCTACCGCTACCTGAAAAAGGTGCGTTGGCTTTAGGCCGGGCCCTGGCCCGGCGTTGCGACCCGGCTCATGGAAACGGGATCGCGACGCGCGTGACTACGCAATGTGGGGTAGCGCCACGGTCACCCCGAATGGCGGGCCGGGGCCCGCCCTACGCCATTCATGCGCGTGCGGGTGCGAACGTGCTTTCGCGCGCAGCGTCCGGGTTGATCCCGGTCAAGGCGACGCCGGGGGGGCGCGGCTAAGGTGGCCGCATGCTCGCCAACCCCGTCTTCGATGCCGACCTGCTGCGCCGCTACGACCGGCCCGGGCCCCGCTACACCTCCTATCCGACCGCGCCGCAGTTCGACGCGGGCTTCGGCGAGGCGCAGCTGCGCGAGGCGGCGCTGGCCAGCAACGGCGACCCGATCCCGCGCCGGCTCTCGCTGTACGTGCACGTGCCGTTCTGCCTGAGCCCGTGCTTCTACTGCGGCTGCAACCGCATCATCACCCGCGACAAGTCGCGCGCCGCGACCTACCTCACGCGCCTGTACCGCGAGATCGGGCTGACGGCGCAGCTGTTCGACCGCGACCGCGAGGTCATCCAGGTGCACCTGGGCGGCGGCACGCCGAACTTCCTCGATGCGGACCAGCTGCAGGAACTGATGGAGACGCTACGCAGCCAGTTCCGCTTCTCGCGCGCGTCCTCGCGCGATGTCTCGATCGAGCTCGACCCGCGCTTCGTGGTGCCCGCCGACATCGCGCGCATGGCGCAGACCGGCTTCAACCGCGCCAGCTTCGGCGTGCAGGACTTCGACCCGGTGGTGCAGCAGGCGGTCAACCGCATCCAGTCGGTGGAGGAAACCCGCGCCGTGGTCGATGCCTGCCGCGACAGCGGCTTTCGCTCGGTCAACATCGACCTGATCTACGGCCTGCCGAAGCAGAACGCCGCGGGCTTCGCGCGCACCATCGACACGGTGCTGGACATGCGCCCCGACCGTCTGGCCGTGTACGGCTACGCGCACCTGCCGGAGCTGTTCAAGCCGCAGAAGCAGATCGACGCCGCCGACCTGCCCTCGCCGGCGGAAAAGCTCGGCCTGCTGCAGCTGGCGATCGACCGCCTCACCGCGGCCGGCTACGTCTACATCGGCATGGACCACTTCGCCCTGCCCGACGACGAGCTCGCGCAGGCGCAGGCGCGCGGCGGGCTGCACCGCAACTTCATGGGCTACACCACCCACGCCGACAGCGACCTGGTCGGCCTGGGCGTGAGCGCGATCAGCCACGTCGGCGACAGCTTCAGCCAGAACCCGCGCGACCTGCCCAGCTGGCAGATCGCGATCGACGAGGGCCGGCTGCCGGTATTCCGGGGCATGCGGCTGGACGAGGACGACCTGCTGCGCGCCGACCTGATCCAGCGGCTGATGTGCCAGGGCGAGATCCCGGTGGGGGCGCTGGAGCGGCGCTACGCGATCGTGTTCGAGGACTATTTCGCCGATGCGCTGGCGCGGCTGCGGCCGCTGCAGGACGACGGCCTGGTGCGGGTCGAGCCCGGCCGCATCGCCGTGACCACGCAAGGCCGGCTGTTGTTGCGTAATATCGCCATGTGCTTCGACCGCTACCTCCACCTCCCCGCCGCCGCCGACGCGGCCAGGCCCCGCTTCTCGCGTGCCATCTGAGCGCGCCGGGGAAGCGCGCGTGACCGACACCGCGT
Source organism: Luteimonas sp. (assembly GCA_035539095.1). Classification (GTDB taxonomy): domain Bacteria; phylum Pseudomonadota; class Gammaproteobacteria; order Xanthomonadales; family Xanthomonadaceae; genus Luteimonas. Next base: position 82,347 of record DATLJE010000007.1, on the reverse strand, counting down.
TCCCGCGGGTCGACCGCAGCGTGCTCGCCGACGACGGCGATGCGCTGAGTTTCTGCTCGACCTGCGCCTTCTCGCAGGCCTGCCTGTCGCAGGGCATGGACAAGGCCTCGCTGCTGGACCTGCACATGCTGGTCGAACACGTCGGCCCCCTGCACGCGGGCGAGCACGTGTTCCGCGTCGGCGATCCGTTCGAGGCGATCGCCGCGGTGCGCGCGGGCACGGTCAAGACCTACGTCATCGACCGCGACGGCCGCGAGCACGTGCTGGGCTTCCACTTCCCTGGCGAGGTGATCGGGCTGGACGCGATCGACGGCGACACCTACCCGTGCAACGCGGTGGCGCTGGACACGGTGATGCTGTGCAGGTTCTCGTTCCCGAAGATCTCGGTGCTCGCCGCGCGCCTGCCGGGGCTGCAGCAGCACCTGTTCCGCCTGCTCAGCCGCGACATCGGCCGGGCCGCGCTGCTGGCCGGCGACTTCACCGCCGACGAGCGGATGGCCGCATTCCTCATCGGCATGTCGCGGCGGCTGGCCGCGCGCGGGTTCTCGCCCAACCGCTTCGCGCTGACGATGCCGCGTACCGACATCGCCAACTACCTGCGGCTGGCGCCGGAAACCGTGAGCCGCGTGCTCAAGCGCTTCCAGGACGAGGGCCTCCTGCACGTCGACCGCCGCGAGCTGGAGCTGTCCGACCGCGCGCGCCTGGAAGCGCTGGCCGCGCCCGTGCTGCGGAACTGAGACCCGGTCCCGAGGCCGGTCGACGGCACGCACACCCCCGCTGCGCGAGAGTGACGCGCTGGCAGCTTCGCCACTTGACCTGCGTCATGGCCCGCCGGGCGTGCGCGCACCACGATGCGCCGTCCGCAACCGGAGACCGTCATGGGCAATTATCGAAAGCTGTGGCTCGGCCTGGCCGCACTGCTGATCGCGTCCTTCAGCGTGCTGCTCTGGTCGGGTGCCGAGATCTTCCGGGCCGCGCCGCCGGTCCCGGAGAAGGTCGTCACCGAGGACGGCGACGTCCTCTACACCCGCGCCGACATCGAGCTCGGCCGCCAGGTCTGGCAATCGATCGGCGGCATGCAGCTGGGCTCGATCTGGGGCCACGGCGGCTATGTGGCGCCGGACTGGAGCGCCGACTGGCTGCACCGCGAGGCGGTCGCGGTGCTCGACACCTGGGCGCGCCGCGACGACGGCATGGCGACCTACGCGAAGCTGCCGCCGGAGCAGCAGGCCACGCTGCGCGGCCGCCTGCAGGCGACGATGCGCGCCAACACCTACGACCCCGCGACCGGCACCATCACGGTGAGCCAGGACCGCGCGGCCGCGATCTCCAACGTCGCCGCGCATTACGAGAGCCTGTTCGGCAACGATCCGGCGACCCTCGAGCTGCGCGAGGCCTACGCGATGAAGCAGGACACGGTCGACACCGCCGAGCACCGGCGCGCGCTGACCGCGTTCTTCTGGTGGACCGCCTGGGCGGCCACCACCGAGCGCCCGAACGAGGCCGGCGACGCGCTGGTGCCGGACAAGAGCGGCGTGGTGCCCAAACAGGTCACCTACACCAACAACTGGCCCAGCGAGCCGCTGGTGGGCAACACGCCGGCCGCGCCGCTGTGGGTGTGGTCGGCCTTCAGCGTGCTGTTCCTGATCGCGGGCATCGGCCTGCTCGGCTGGCACCACGCGGCGACCCACGACAAGGAGGAGCGCGGCCAGGCGATCCCGGCCAGCGATCCGTTCGCGGCGCTGCGCGTCACCCCGTCGATGCGCGCGGTGGCCAAGTACTTCTGGGTGGTGCTGGCGCTGTTCCTGGCGCAGATCCTGCTCGGCGCGATCACCGCGCACTACCAGGTCGAGGGCCAGGAGGCCTACGGCTTCGCGCTCTCGCAATACCTGCCCTACTCGATCGCGCGCACCTGGCACACCCAGCTGGCGGTGCTGTGGATCGCGGTGGCATGGCTGGGCACCGGCCTGTACATCGCGCCGGCGCTGTCGGGGCACGAGCCGAGGTTCCAGCGCCTGGGCGTGAACTTCCTGTTCGTCTCGCTGCTGGTCATCGTGGTCGGCTCGTTCGCCGGGCAGTGGCTGGCGGTGATGCAGAAGCTGGGGCTGGAGCACAACTTCTGGTTCGGCCACCAGGGCTGGGAATACGCCGACATGGGCCGCTTCTGGCAGTGGTACCTGTTCATCGGCCTGCTGCTGTGGGTGGCGCTGGTCGGCCGCGCGCTGTGGCCGGTGCTGCGCGACAAGGCCAACGAGTCGCGGCACATCGTCGCGCTGCTGTTCCTGTCGACCGCCGCGATCGGCCTGTTCTTCGCCTCCGCGCTGATGTGGGGCGAGCACACCCACATCTCCGAGGTCGAGTACTGGCGCTGGTGGCTGGTGCACCTGTGGGTGGAAGGTTTCTTCGAGGTCTTCGCCACCGCGGTGATGGCGCTGATCTTCACCCGCCTGGGCCTGATCAAGCTGTCCACGGCGACCACGGCGGTGCTGTTCGCGACCATCATCTTCATGGCCGGCGGCGTGCTCGGCACCTTGCACCACCTGTACTTCGTCGGCACGCCGACCGCGGTGGTGGCGCTGGGCGCGAGCTTCAGCGCGCTGGAAGTGGTGCCGCTGGCCTACATCGGCTTCGAGGCCTACCACACCTGGAAGCTGGGCAAGTCCACGCCGTGGATGGCGCGCTACCGCTGGCCGGTGCTGTTCTTCATCGCGGTGTCGTTCTGGAACCTGGTCGGCGCGGGGTTGTTCGGCTTCCTCGTCAACCCGCCGCTGTCGCTGTACTACATGCAGGGCCTCAACCTCACTCCGCTGCACGGCCACACCGCGCTGTTCGGCGTGTACGGCATGCTCGGCATCGCGCTGGTGCTGTTCTGCCTGCGCGGCCTGCGCGGCCAGATGGCATGGGACACGCGGGCGCTGAAGGTGGCGTTCTGGTGCCTCAACATCGGCCTGACGCTGATGGCGCTGCTCACCCTGCTGCCGCTGGGCACCATGCAGCTGCTGGCGGCGATCGAGCACGGCTACGCCTACGCGCGCTCGGCGGAGTTCATGAACAAGCCGATCGTCGACCTGCTGGTGTGGATGCGCGTGCCCGGCGACACGATCTTCAGCGTCGGTGCGCTGGCGCTGGCCTGGTTCGTGCTGCGGCTGTGGGTCGCGCCGCGGCGCGAATCGGTGCTGGCGGGTGAGACCGAGCGCCCCGACCGCTGAGCGCGGGCGGGGGCGCACGGCCCGGGCGATGCGTCGCCCGGGTCTTTGCCGCCTCGTCGATGCAGCGCGACGATGACCTGGATCAATGCCGCCAGCGCGCGGCGCGACGACACTGGGCACATGGCTTCCGAACCCGCTTCCGCTTCGCCCGCGTTCTCGCCCGCCCTGCTCGCGCGCGCGCCGCACCGGCTGATGTTCTTCATCGGCGCGGCCAACGTGCTGCTGGCGATGGCCTGGTGGACGCTGTGGCTGGTGGACGCGCGCTGGCAGCTGTTCGGGCTGCCGCAGCCGCGCGTGTATGGCGGCTGGCTGCACGCGATCGTGATGCAGTACCAGGTGCTCGCGCCCTTCATGTTCGGCTTCCTGCTCACGGTGTTCCCGCGCTGGATGGGCCAGGACGAGCTGACGCGCTGGCACTACGTGCCGGTGGGGCTGGGGCTGTTCGGCGGGCAGCTGCTGACCCTGGCCGGCGCCCTGGGGCCGGCGCACCTGCTGCACGTGGGCGCGCTGTTCACGCTCGCAGGCTGGGCCACGGGCCTGGCCTACCTGCTGCGCCTGCTGTGGCGCGACGGCGGCAAGACCTGGCACGCGGTGTCCTGCGCGGGCGCGATGCTGCTGGGGCTGGCGGGCTTCGCCGCCTACGCGGCGTTCCTGCACACCGACGACGCGCGGCTGGCGTTCGCCGCGATCAAGATCGGCAGCTTCGGCCTGCTGCTGCCGGTGTATTTCACCGTGGCGCACCGGATGTTCCCGTTCTTCGCCGGCAACGTCGTGGCCGGCTACAAGCCGTGGCGGCCGATGTGGCTGCTCGGCGCGTTCTGGCCGCTGGTGCTGGCGCACCTGGCGCTGGAACTGGTGCACGGCTACGCCTGGCTGTGGCTGGCGGACGCGCCGCTGCTGGCGCTCTCGGCCGCCTGGCTGTGGCGCAACTGGCCGCGCGGCGCGGCGCCCGCGCTGCTGCGGGTGCTGTTCCTGGGCTTCGCCTGGCTGCCGGTGGCGCTGGTGCTGTACCTGGTGCAGAGCGGCGTGTACGCGGCCGATGGCGATTTCATCCTCGGCCGCGCGCCGGCGCACGCGCTGTTCATCGGCTTCTTCGGCAGCCTGCTGGTGGCGATGGTGACGCGGGTGACACAGGGGCACTCCGGCCGGCCGCTGGTGTTCGGCGGCGTGGCGATGTTCGCCTTCGTGGTGCTGCAGCTGGTGTGCGTGATGCGCATCGCCGCGGAGCTGGCGCCGGACCAGATGGCCTGGCACGTGGCCGCGGCCGCGGGCTGGCTGCTCGCCTTCGCGCCGTGGGTGCTGCGCTCCCTGCGGATCTACCTGGCGCCGCGCGCGGACGGCAAGCCCGGCTGATGCAGGGGAGCCCGCGCCGATGATGGAGTTCTACCCGCAGATCCGCCACGTGCACATCCTCGCGGTGGTGCTGAGCGGCAGCCTGTTCGCGCTGCGTGGGGCGTTCGCGCTGGCCGGCGCGCGCTGGCCGCATGCGGCCTCCGTGCGCTACCTGAGCTATGCGATCGACACCACGCTGCTGACCGCGGCGCTGATGCTGCTGACGATCCTGCCCGGCGCGATGTTCGCCAACGGCTGGCTGGCGACCAAGCTGGCGCTGGTGGTCGCCTACGTGGTGCTGGGCGTGCTGGCGCTGCGGCGCGGGCGCACGCGCGGCATCCGGCTGGGCTGCTTCGCCGCCGCGCTGCTGGTGTTCGCCACCATCTTCGGCATCGCCCGCATGCACCATCCGCTGGGCTGGCTGCTGCCATGGCTGACGTGACCGCTGCCGTGGACGAGTCCTGCGATCCGCGCGAGTGGGTCGCCGAGGCGATCGCGGCGCTGCACCGCGAGGCCGCGCGCTCGGCCGACACGCACCTGCTGCACCTCGTGATGCCGGGCCTGCCCGGGATCGACTTCTACTTCAAGGACGAGGCCGCCCATCCCAGCGGCAGCCTCAAGCACCGGCTGGCGCGCTCGCTGTTCCTGTACGCGCTGTGCAACGGCCAGCTGCGGCCCGGGCAGGCGGTGGTCGATGCGTCCTCGGGCAGCACCGCGATCTCGGAAGCCTGGTTCGCGCGCCTGCTGGGGCTGCCGTTCACCGCGGTGATGCCCGCGACCACCGCGCCGGCGAAGATCGAGGCCGTGCACGCGCTGGGCGGTCGCTGCGAACTCACCGGCCCAAGCGCCTGCCCAAAGGCCAGGGCGCGGGAGATCGCCGCGCGCGGCGCCTGCTTCCTCGACCAGTTCGGCCTCGCCGAGCGCGCCACCGACTGGCGCGGCAACAACAACATCGCCGAATCGATCCTCGGCCAGATGCGGCAGGAACGCTTCCCCGAGCCGGCCTGGATCGTGTGCGGCGCCGGCACCGGCGGCACCTCGGCGACGATCGGCCGCTACCTGCGCTACCGCGGCCTGCGCACGCGGCTGTGCGTGGCCGAGCCGACCGGGATGGCGTTCGCGCGCGCCTGGCGCACGCGCGACCACGATGCGCGCGCCACCCGTTCGACCTGCCTCGAAGGCATCGGGCGGCCGCGGGCCGAGCCTGGCTTCCTGATCGAGGTGGTCGACAGGGTGGTCGAGGTGCCCGATGCCGCCTCGATTGCCGGCGCGCTGCTGCTCGAGCAGCTGCTCGGGCGCCGCTACGGCGGCTCCTCCGGCACCAACCTCGTCGCCTGCCTGGAGCTGGCCGCGCGCATGCACTGGCGCGGCGAGCGCGGCAGCATCGTCAGCCTGCTGTGCGACCGTGGCGAACGCTACGACCGCACGCTGTTCGATCCGGCCTGGCGGGCGCGCAACGTCATCGATCCGGCGCCCTGGGGCGAGCACCTGCGCGCGATCGTCGACGGCGAGGGCATGCAGGCCACGGACGCGCCGCCGCAGGCGATGCCGCGGCCGGACGCGGCGCCGCGCGCACCGCGCCACCGCGCCTAGGTCGCAATCACCGCTACAGCGCGCGGAACACCAGCGTGCCGTTGGTTCCGCCGAAACCGAAGCTGTTCGACATCACCGTGCGCAGCGGCGCGTCTCGGTTCTCGCGCAGGACCGGGTAGCCGGCCGCGCGCGGGTCGAGTTCGGCGATGTTGGCCGAGCCGGCCATGAAGCCGCCGCGCAGCATCAGCAGGCAGTAGATCGCCTCGTGCACGCTGGCCGCGCCGAGCGAATGGCCGGACAGCGCCTTGGTCGAGGACAGCGGCGGCGGCTTGCCGTCGAAGGCCTCGCCCACCGCCTCGAGCTCGACGATGTCGCCCAGCGGCGTCGACGTGCCGTGGGTGTTGAGGTAGTCGACCGGCGTGTCGACGCCTTCCATCGCCATGCGCATGCAGCGCACCGCGCCCTCGCCCGAGGGCGCGACCATGTCGACGCCGTCGGAGGTCACGCCGTAGCCGACCAGCTCGGCGTGGATGCGCGCGCCGCGCGCCTTCGCGTGCTCGTAGTCCTCGAGCACCAGCATGCCGCCGCCGCCGGCGATGACGAAGCCGTCGCGGCCGGTGTCGTAAGGCCGCGATGCCGTTTCCGGGGTGTCGTTGTGGTGGGTGGACAACGCGCCCATCGCGTCGAACTGCGCTGTCATGCCCCAGTGCAGCTCCTCGCCGCCGCCGGCGAACATCACGTCCTTGGCGCCATGCCGGATCATGTCGGCGGCCGCGCCGATGCAGTGCGCCGAGGTCGCGCACGCGGCGGAGATCGAATAGCTGATGCCGCGGATGCCGAACGCGGTGGAGAGCGCGGCCGACACCGTCGAGCCCATCGTGCGCGGCACCATGTACGGGCCGACCTTGCGCACGCCACGGTTGCGCAGCAGGTCGCCAGTCTCGATCTGCCACTGCGGCGAGCCGCCGCCGGAGCCGGCGATCAGGCCGGTGCGCGCGGCGCGCACCTGCTCGTCGGCCAGGCCGGCGTCGGCGATCGCGTCGCGCATCGACACGTATGCGTACGCCGCCGCGTCGCCCATGAAGCGCTTGAGCTTGCGGTCGATGGCCGCGTCGAGGTCGATCTCCGGCACGCCCGCCACCTGGCTGCGCAAGCCGAGCTCGGCGTATTCCGGCACGAAGCGGATGCCGGCCTTGAGCGCGCGCAGCGACGCCTCGACGCCGGCCTGGTCGTTGCCCAGGCACGAGACGATGCCCATGCCGGTGACGACGACGCGGCGGTTGCCGTCGGCGCGATACATCAGAAGCCCTCCGTGCTGCGGAACAGGCCCACGCGCAGGCCTTCGGCGACGTAGATCTCGTTGCCGTCCACCAGCGTGCGGCCGTCGGCGATCACCAGCGCGAGCTTGCCGCGCACGATCCTGCGGATGTCGATCTCGTAGGAGACCACCTTCGCGTCCGGCAGCACCTGGCCGCTGAACTTGACCTGGCCCACGCCCAGCGCGCGGCCGCGTCCCGGCTCGCCCAGCCAGGGCAGGAAGAAGCCGGTGAGCTGCCACATCGCGTCCATGCCCAGGCAGCCGGGCATCACCGGGTCGCCCTCGAAGTGGCAGGCGAAGAACCACAGGTCCGGATGCACGTCCATCTCGGCGCGGATCAAGCCCTTGCCGAACGCGCCGCCCTCCGCGGCGATCTGCGTGATGCGGTCGAACATCAGCATCGGCGGCAGCGGCAGGCGGGCGTTGCCAGGGCCGAACATCTCGCCGCGGCCGCAGGCCAGCAGCTGTTCGCGATCCAGCGAAGAGGGTCTCGTCATCGATCCGATCCGGGGGAAAACCCGGATTATGCCGGCAGCGCGGTGAAAGGCGGCATCGCGCCGCGCCATTCCACCCGTACGGCGAGGTAGGGGCTGCCCGCCCGGCTCAGCCGCGGCCGTCGTCGCCGGCGCCATGCCGCGGCACGCCACCGTCGATGCCGGCGGCATCCAGCGATTCGGCGATCGCGCCCGGCGGCAGCAGGCCGAAATCCACCCATTCGAATTCATTGGCCATGGCCGTCCTCCCGGCATCCGACGGGCGCCATCAGGCGCCCACGGCCGATCGGCCGCATTGATCCGGGTCAAGCGCGGCACGCGCGCCGCGCGCATCGCGCCGCGCCGCCCACGCGGTGCAGGGTCCGGATGGCACGGCCGATGCCGGCGCGCCGCCGACGCGGATACCCACGCAGCACGAATCCGCGCCCCGCGCGGCGCGGCGCGGTTGACCTGGATCAAGCGCGCCGCGACCCGCCGCCCGGCGCGCGATGCGGGTTGATCCAGGTCAGAAGCCGGCCGCGGCCGCCCGCGCAGACTTCCGCCATCGAGATCATCCAATCACCGAAGACAGAAGGACATGACCATGAAAACCCGGGACCACCGCTATCCCCTGCTGCTCGCGATCGCGATCGCGGTGGCCGCGCTCAGCGCCTTCACCGTGGGCGTGAATGCGGGGTCGAACAAGGCTGCGGTAGAGTCCCCGGCCAACGGCGCGTCGCACGGCGACACCGGTGCAGCGCAGGGGGCAAGCGCGCAGTCGCCGTATTCGATCCCGTTCTGAACCACCAGGAGCCAGCAAGATGAAAGCAGCGACTTGTCGTCATGCGTTGTTCCTCGCGGCCGCGCTCGCGGTCGCGCTGGGGGGTTGCAAGGGGGCGCAGGACGGCGCCGAGACCAGGCCCGTCGCCGCCGGCGACACCGGCGGCTCGCTCAAGGGCGACTTCGGCCCGCCGCAGGGCAAGCCGGTCGAGGCCGTGCTGACCTCCCCGCCGCACGTGCCGCCGCCGACCGGCCGCCACGCGCCGGCCAAGGTGATCGTCGAGCTGGACGTGGTGGAGAAGGAGATGGAGATCTCCGAAGGCACCACCTACACGTTCTGGACCTTCGGCGGCACCGTGCCGGGCAGCTTCATCCGCGTGCGCCAGGGCGACACGGTGCAGTTCCACCTGCGCAACATGCCCGACAGCAAGATGCCCCACAACATCGACCTGCACGGTGTCACCGGGCCCGGCGGCGGCGCGTCGTCCACGTTCACCGCGCCCGGCCACGTCACCCGCTTCACCTTCAAGGCGCTCAACGCCGGCCTGTTCGTGTACCACTGCGCCACCGCGCCCGTGGGCATGCACATCGCCAACGGCATGTACGGCCTGATCCTGGTCGAGCCGCCGGACGGCCTGCCGCCGGTGGACAAGGAGTACTACGTGATGCAGGGCGACTTCTACACGTCGGGCAAGTACCGCGAGAAGGGCCACCAGGACTTCGACATGCAGAAGGGCATCGACGAGAACCCGACCTACGTGCTGTTCAACGGCCGCGAGGGCGCGCTCACCGGCGACAAGGCCCTGACCGCCAAGACCGGCGAGACCGTGCGCCTGTACGTGGGCAACGGCGGGCCGAACCTGGTCTCGAGCTTCCACGTGATCGGCGAGATCTTCGACAAGGTGTGGTTCGAGGGCGGCACCCGCTTCCAGGAGAACGTGCAGACCACGCTCATCCCCTCCGGCGGCGCGGCCATCATGGACTTCCACGTCGAGGTGCCGGGCAGCTACGTGCTGGTCGACCATTCGATCTTCCGCGCCTTCAACAAGGGCGCGCTGGCCATCCTCAAGGCCGATGGCGCCGAGCGACCCGACATCTACTCGGGCAAGGAAGTCGACGCGATGTACATCGGCGACCAGGCCAACGCCAACCTCGCCGCGGTCGGCGTCGCCGCCAAGGCCGCCTCGACCGGCGAGCTGACGGTGGAAGACCAGGTCAAGGCGGGCCAGGCGCTGTTCGCCGGCACCTGCTCGACCTGCCACCAGGCCAATGGCGAAGGGCTGCCGGGGGTGTTCCCGCCGCTGGCCAAGTCCGACTACATCGCCGCCGATCCCAAGCGCGTGGCGACGATCATCACCCACGGCCTGCAGGGCCCGGTGACCGTCAACGGCCATGACTACAACTCGCTGATGCCGCCGATGGCGCAGCTCACCGACGACGAGGTCGCAAACATCGCCACCTACGTGCTCAACAGCTGGGGCAACCCGGGCGGCCACGTGACCAAGGCCGAGGCGGCCGAGATCCGCAAGGGCCCCGGCATCAGCACCGGTGGCAGCGCCGAGGGGCATTGAAGGCCATGCGCCACATCGCCGCCCTGCTGCTCGCCCTGCCCGCCGCCGCCGCGCTCGCGGCCGGCGGCGCGGCCTGGGTGAAGCTGCCGGGCGGCGCGTTCCGCTCGGCGCTCAAGTACGAGGATGCGTCCGAGCTGCAGATCGCGCCGTTCGAGCTGCAGAAGCGCCCGGTGACCAACGCCGAGTTCCTCGCCTTCGTGCAGGCCAACCCGCAGTGGCGGCGCGACCGGGTCGCCTCGGTGCTGGCCGAGCCGCGCTACCTCTCGCAGTGGGCCGGGCCGACGACGCTGGGCGACGCCGCGCAGCCGCAGCAGCCGGTGGTGCAGGTCAGCTGGTTCGCGGCCTCCGCCTACTGCGAGGCGCAGGGCGCGCGGCTGCCGACCTGGTCGGAATGGGAGTACGCCGCTGCCGCCGACGAAACCCGGCGCGACGCGCGCAGCGACCCGGCCTGGCGCGAGCGCATCCTCGCCTGGTACTCCAGGCCCTCCAACAAGGCCCTGCCGCGCGCCGGCCTGCAGGCGCCCAACGCCTGGGGCGTGCAGGACATGCACGGGCTGGTGTGGGAATGGACCGACGACTTCTCCTCGCTGCTGGTCAGCGGCGACAACCGCATGCAGGGCGACGCCGACCGGCTCAAGTTCTGCGGCGCCGGCGCGCTGTCGATGGACGACCGCGAGAACTACGCGGTGCTGATGCGGGTGGCGATGCTGTCCTCGCTCGAGGCCCGCGACACCACCGCCAACCTCGGCTTCCGCTGCGCCAGGGACGTGAAATGAAGACCTTCCGCAATGTCCTGTTCGGCCTGCCGGCCGCGCTGCTGCTACTCGCCTTCGCCGCCGTCGCGGCGCCCGCGCAGGCGCCGCTGCCGCGCGACTCGGTGTACCAGCTGCCGGCCGTGCTCACCGACCAGCACGGCAAGGCCTGGGACTGGCGCAGCAAGCGCGGCACGCCGCAGGTGGTCGCGATGTTCTACACCTCGTGCCGCTACGTCTGCCCGCTGATCGTCGACAGCGGCAAGGCGGTCGAGCACGCGTTGGGTCCGGAAGAGCGCGCGAAGCTCGGCATCCTGCTAATCAGCATGGACCCGGCGCGCGACGATCCTCGGGCGCTGATGCAGGTCGCGAGCAAGCGCAACCTCGACGCCGCCCACTGGTCGCTCGCCAGCCCGCCCGCCGACAGCGTGCGCAGCGTCGCCGGCGTGCTCGGCGTGCGCTACCGGCAGCTGGCCGACGGCGAGTTCAACCACACCAGCGCGCTGGTGCTGCTCGACCGCGAGGGCCGCATCGTCGCCCGCACCGAGCAGGTCGGGACCAGGCTCGACCCGGAGTTCGTCGCGCAGGTTCGCCAGGTGCTGCGCGCGCCCTGAGCGCTGGCGGCTGGCTGGTGGGAGCGGCTTCAGCCGCGAGTTTTCCTGCCCGGCAAAGGCGCCAGGAGTTCGGGGCTGGAGCCGCTCCCACAGGATCCGCGTCGCCCGCGCCTACGACCAATGTCGTAGCCCTTATTGCGCCGCAACACGACGCCGTGCATTGACCCCTTCCGAAACTGGGGCGACCCTGTCGCATCCGTCGCGGAGGGCGTTTCCATGAAGGGCTTCTCGAAGATCGCATGGGCGGCACTGGCCCTGCTGGGGGCGCTGTGCCTCGGCACCATCGCGCTGCGGCGCGGCGAATCGATCAACGCGCTGTGGATCGTGGCGGCCGCCGTCTCGATCTACCTGGTCGCCTACCGCTTCTACGGCAAGTTCATCGCCGACAGGGTGATGGGGCTCGATCCCACGCGCGCCACCCCGGCCGTGCTCAGGAACGACGGCCTGGACTTCGTGCCGACCAACCGGCACGTGCTGTTCGGCCACCACTTCGCCGCGATCGCGGGCGCCGGCCCGCTGGTCGGCCCGGTGCTCGCCGCGCAGATGGGCTACCTGCCCGGCACGCTGTGGCTGATCGCCGGCGTGGTGCTCGCCGGCGCGGTGCAGGACTTCATGGTGCTGGTGGTCTCCAGCCGCCGCGACGGCCGCTCGCTGGGCGACCTGGTGCGCGAGGAGATGGGCAACACGCCCGGCACCATCGCGCTGTTCGGCGCCTTCCTGATCATGATCATCATCCTCGCGGTGCTGGCGATGATCGTGGTGAAGGCGCTGCAGGGCAGCCCGTGGGGCATGTTCACGGTGATCGCGACGGTGCCGATCGCGATCTTCATGGGCATCTACATGCGCTTCATCCGCCCGGGCAGGATCGGCGAGATCTCGGTCGTCGGCGTGGTCCTGCTGCTGGCCGCGATCTGGTTCGGCGGCCAGGTCGCCGCCAGCCCGACCTGGGGGCCGGCGTTCACCTTCACCGGCACCCAGATCACCTGGATGCTGATCGGCTACGGCTTCATCGCCGCGGTGCTGCCGGTGTGGCTGCTGCTGGCGCCGCGCGACTACCTCTCGACCTTCCTCAAGATCGGCACCATCGTCGCGCTGGCGATCGGCATCGTGATCGTGATGCCGCAACTGCGGATGCCGGCGCTGACCCAGTTCACCGACGGCACCGGGCCGGTGTGGAAGGGCGACATGTTCCCGTTCCTGTTCATCACCATCGCCTGCGGCGCGGTGTCCGGCTTCCACGCGCTGATCGCCTCGGGCACCACGCCCAAGCTGCTGGCCAACGAGCGCGACGCGCGCTACATCGGCTACGGCGGCATGCTGATGGAGTCGTTCGTGGCGATCATGGCGATGGTCGCGGCCTCGATCATCGACCCGGGCGTGTACTTCGCGATGAACAGCCCGGCCGCGATCATCGGCACCGACGCGGCCTCGGTGGCGCAGGTCGTCTCCGGCTGGGGTTTCGTGGTCTCGCCCGACGTGCTGACGGCAACCGCGAAGGAGATCGGCGAAAGCAGCATCCTCTCGCGCGCGGGCGGTGCGCCGACGCTCGCGGTGGGCATCGCGCAGATCCTGCACAGCGTGCTGCCGAGCGCCAACATGATGGCGTTCTGGTACCACTTCGCGATCCTGTTCGAGGCGCTGTTCATCCTCACCGCCGTCGACGCCGGCACCCGCGCGGGCCGGTTCATGCTGCAGGACCTGCTGGGCAACTTCGTGCCGGTGATGCGCCGGACCGAATCCTGGGGCCCGAACCTCATCGCCACCGCCGGCTGCGTGGCGCTGTGGGGCTACTTCCTCTACCAGGGCGTGACCGATCCGCTGGGCGGCATCAACATGCTGTGGCCGTTGTTCGGCATCGCCAACCAGATGCTCGCGGGCATCGCGCTGATGCTGTGCACCGTGGTGCTGTTCAAGATGAAGAAGGAGCGCTACGCCTGGGTGTCGATCGTGCCGACGGCGTGGCTGCTGGTGTGCACGGTCTCGGCGGGCTGGATCAAGATCTTCGACGCCGACCCGGGCGTGGGCTTCCTGGCGCAGGCCAACAAGTACCGCGCGGCGATCTCGGCGGGCGAGCTGATCGCCCCGTCCAAGGACATCGGCGCCATGCAGCAGGTCATGATCAACAACTACGTCAACGCCGGGCTCACCGCGCTGTTCCTGTTCGTGGTGCTGGCGGTGCTCGTCTACTCGATCAGGGCGATCGTCCGCGCGCGCGCCAGCACGGCGCGCACCGACCGCGAGGCGCCGTATGTCGCGCTGACGCCCGAGCAGCAGGCGGCGCAACCCTGATGGGCACCGCGCTCGTCCCGCTCGGCCACTACCAGGCGCACAAGCGCGTCTGGCGCCGGCTGGTGCAGACGGCGCGGCTGTGCTGCGGCGTGCCGGACTACGACAACTACGTCCGGCACATGCTGGAGAAGCATCCAGAGCGCGAGCCGATGGACTACCCGACCTTCTTCCGCGAGCGCCAGGAAGCGCGCTTCGGGGGCAAGGGCGGGTTCCGCTGCTGCTGAAGGCGCGCGCGCCGCCGCTGTCCCGTGGCATGTGGGAGCGGCTTCAGCCGCGAGCTTTTGCTCCCCGGAAACCGGGGAAACAGCTCGCGGCTGAAGCCGCTCCCACGCCGGTTCCCACATGCGCGAATTGCAGGACGCGGTCACGGAATCGCGGCTCCGCGGCGGTCCGGGGCGGTGCTAGGATCGATGCGCCGCGCAAGGAGCAGCGCGCGGCGCGACCGCAACGAAGCAGGAAAGGACACCCGCCATGCGCAAGCACGCCCCCGTCCTGGCGGCACTCGCGACTTCCATGTTGATGGTTTCATGCGCCGCCGATCCGGCCGGTGCAAAGGAGCAGACCACGATGTCCGCAGCGACGCAGGGCGCTTCCGCAATGCCCTTCCACGACCCGGCGATCGTGCCGCTGGCCGAGGCCGTCGCCCGCGGCGACGTCGCCCGGATCCGCGCCCTCGCCCCGGCGACGGACCTGTCCGCGCACGGCGAAGACGACGTCACCCTGCTCGAATGGGCGATCTGGAGCCAGAAGCCGGCCGCGCTCGCGGCGCTGCTGGAGGCGGGTGCGGATGCGACCGTGCTAGGGATGGATCATGAAACCGTTGCGCACATGGCGGCGATGGTGAATGACCCGGAATACCTGCAAGTGCTGATCGATCACGGGGCGCCGGTCGACATCCCCCGACGGGGTCTGAACTGGTCGCCCATCTTCCGCGCGGTCGAAAGCGGACGGGATGCTCAGGTCGACATGCTCATCGCCGCGGGCGTCGACCTTCATCGCACCGACTCGATGGGCGATTCGCTGCTGCACCTGGCTGCGGACATCAACGATGCCCACCGGGTGCTGCAGCTGCTGGAAGCCGGCGTCGATCCGCGCCAAACCAACCACAGCGGCGCGACGTTCCAGGCGAGCCTCTTCGCCGGATCCGACGCGCGCCTCAACGCCAAGGGCAAGGCGGACCGCCAGAAGGTGCGCGAATGGCTGGCGGCCCACGGAGTCCCGCAACAGTAGATCCATCCACGGAAGGTCCCGCGCCGTCCGCCTGCCAGGCGAACAGGCGGAGGGGCGCCACGCACGGAGTTGCGCATGAGCGATCTCGACGACACGCTGTTCCCGGCCGCGCCGGCCACCGACTTCGCCGCGCTGGTCCGCGGCCGGCAGCCGCGACCGATCGACCGGGAACTGCCGATGCTGCTCCAAGACAACTACGCGATCGCTGACATGCGACGAGGCACGCAGGCGGGCGCCACGGAATTGCCGGGTACCTGGGTGCGCTTGAACGACGATGACGTGCGCGCGATCGGCATCGACCCGGCGCTGCTGCACAACGCCCGCACCGGCTTCGATGCTTCGTTCTACAGGAACGCCGAAGGACGCGTCGTGCTGGCGTTCACCGGCACCGACGAAGGGCGCGACTGGAAGCACAATATCGGCCAGGGCGTCGGCCTCGACGATCGGCAATACAACCAGGCCATCGTGCTCGGTCGAAGAGCCAGGGAGCAGCTCGGCAGGAACGTGGTCTTCTCAGGCCATTCGCTGGGTGGCGGGCTGGCGGCTGCCGCTGCGATGGTCGTCGATGTGCCTGCCGTCACCTTCAACGCCGCCGGCGTGCACGACCACACGCTGGAGCGCTACGGCCTCGATGCCAGCGCGGCCAGGCAACAGGCCGAGCAGGGCCTGGTCCGCAGCTACCACGTCAGGAACGAGCTCCTCACCCACCTGCAGGAAGACAGCATCCCGCTGAAGTGGGCGATGCCCGACGCGGCCGGGCACGCGATCGAGCTGCCGGACCCGGATCCGCTGGGCTTCTTCGAGCGCCTGGTGCCGGGCAGGATGCTGATGCACCGCCTCGACCTGCATTTCATCGACTCGGTGATGCAGGCGCAGGACCTCGCGCAGCCGCAGGCATCGGCGCGTGGCGCGGGCGCCACGCCGCGGGCCGCAGGCGACGCGGGCACTTCCAACCGGCTGCTGGTCGACGCGGTCGGCGGCCTGGCCGCGCAGCGCCCGCAGCTGGGCCTCGCCGATCACGAGCGCTTCCTCAACGCCGCGGCCGGCATGGCCGCGCGCGCCCGGCTCGACGGGCTGGAGCGCATCGACCATGTGGTGCCGTCGGTCCGTGGCGACGGCGTGTTCGCGGTCCAGGGCGCCCTTGCCGACCCGGCGCACCGCCGCAGCCAGGTCGAGCTCGAGCTCGTCGCGCGGACGCCGGCGCGCGACAGCGCGGCCGTTCTGCGCGCGCAGGATGCGCTGCAGGCGAGCGTGCAGCAGCCCGAGGCGCGCCAGCATCGCGCGGTGCTGGCCTAGAAGGCCGGCAAATGCCGGAGCGCTTCGCCGCTGCGCGGCCGACCTCCTGGCTCCGGCTGTCATGCCTGCACGCGAACGGGCTGCAGGCGCGTCGGCCACACGCGCCTCGACCCTGCGCGTCTTGCCCTCATCCCGGCCTTCCCCCGCAGGCGGGGGAAGGATCGGGCCGTTGCGCGGTGCGTCAGGCGCCCGCGAGCGACCTGAGGATCAGCCCCAGCAGGTAGGCCAGCCCGGTACCGGTGGCGTAGCCGAGCGTCCCCAGCAGCGCGCCCACCGGCGCCAGCGACGGATGGAACACCGCCGCCACCACCGGCGCCGACGCCGGCCCGCCGATGTTGCTCTGCGAGCCGATGGCGAAATAGAAGAACGGCACCCGCAGCAGCTTGCCGGTGAGCCACAGCAGGCCGATGTGGATCAGGATCCACACCACGCCGAGCAGGAACAGCTCCGGCCGCTGCAGCAGCGCCAGGATGTCCATCTGCATGCCGATGCAGGCGATCAGGAAATACAGCAGCAGCGTGCCGATCTTCGACGCGCCGGCGCCGTCGAGCGTGCGCGCGCGGGTGAAGCTCAGCAGCAGGCCGGTCAGCGTCGACAGCGCCACCACCCAGACGAAGGGCTCGTGCATGCTCACCGCCCTCGCCCACGGCACGTTGGCGCCGAACCACGCCGCCAGCGGCGTCGCCAGCGCGTGCGCCAGGCCGACCGCGCCGAAGGCGATGCCGACGATCATCATCAGGTCGCCGAGGCTGGCGATGCGCGCGTGCTGGGCCTGGAAGCTGGCCATGCGCTCCTTCAGCTCGTCCAGCGCGCGGGTGTCCGCGCCGCTGCGTGCGTCGATCGCCCTGGCGCGGCCGGCGAGGAAGATCAGCACCGCCATCCACACGTAGCCCACGCCCACGTCCACCACCGCGAACTGGCCGAAGGTGGTGGCGTCGACCTCGAAGATCTCCTTCATCGCCAGCATGTTGGCGCCGCCGCCGATCCAGCTGCCGGCCAGCGCGGTCATCCCGCCCCAGGTGTCCCCGGCGACGGTGGCGGGGTGCACCGCGCGGAACAGCAGGAACGCCGCGATCGCGCCGATCATCACGCTGATCGACGAGGCCGCGTACATCGCCAGCAGCTTCCAGCCCAGGCGCAGGATGCCCTTGATGTCGATGGTCAGCGTCAGCAGCACCAGCGCCGCGGGCAGCAGCACGCGGCTGGCGACCGGGTTGTAGAGGCTGTTGTGGGCGCCGTCGATCAGCCCGACGGTGTTGTAGACGCCGGGGATGAAATAGCACAGCAGCAGCGCCGGCACGTAGGTGTAGAAGCGCTTCCAGAACCCGGCCGGCCGCGACTCGGTCCAGAAGATCGCCGCCAGGGTGGCGGCGATCACGCCGAGGATGACGATGTCGTTGGTAATCAGGGCGGCGCGCGCGCCGGCGTCTGCTGCTTGCATCATCGGATCCGCCGCCCGCCTTCCCCGTTCGCCGCCGTCACTGGCCGATGTGCTGCTTGAGCCAGCCGTTCACCGTGTCGTGCCACAGGATGCTGTTCTGCGCCTTGAGCACCCAGTGGTTCTCGTCGGGGAAGTACAGGAACTTCGACTCGATGCCCCGGCGCTGCAGCGCGGTGAACGCGGCGATGCCCTGCTCCACCGGGATGCGGAAGTCCTGCTGGCCGTGCACCACCAGCATCGGCACGCGCCAGTCCTTGACGTGGTTGACCGGGTTGAACTTCTCGTAGCCCTTCGGGTTGTCGTACGGCGTGCCGCCGTTCTCCCATTCGCTGAACCACAGCTCCTCGGTGCTGTAGCCCATCATGCGGTTGTCGAACACGCCGTCGTGGTCGACCAGGCACTTCCACGGCTGGTTCCAGTTGCCGGCCATCCAGTAGACCATGTAGCCGCCGTAGCTGGCGCCGAGCGCGCAGGCCTTGTCGCCGTCGAGGAAGTCGTACTGCTTCTGCGCCGCGGCCCAGCCCTTCTGCAGGTCCTCCAGCGGGCGGTCGCCCCAGTGTTGGCTGATCGCGTCGGTGAAGGCCTGGCCGTAGCCGGTGGAGCCGTGGAAGTCGACCATCACCACCGCGTAGCCCTGCCCCGCATAGGTCTGCGGATTCCAGCGGTAGCTCCAGCCGTCGCCGAAGCTGCCCTGCGGGCCGCCGTGGATCAGGAACGCGACCGGGTACTTTTTCCCCGGCTGGTAGTTCCACGGCTTGACCACGTAGCCGTGCACGGTGTCGTTGTTCCAGCCCTTGAAGGTGAACTGCTCGTAGTCGGCGAAGGTCGCGTCGGGCACCATCTCGCCGGCGCTGGGCGTGATCTGCCGCAGCTGCGCGCCGTCGAGGCCGGCGGTGAACAGCTGGTCGCCGGTCTTCATGCTGTTGCGCGCGATCGCCAGCGTCGGGCCGGCGATCTCGAAGGACGACACCGTGCCGTCGCCGACCACTTCCTTCACCGCACCGCTGGCGACGTCGACCGCGAACAGCGGATGCTCGCCGACGTCCTGCGCGGTGGTGTAGATGGTCTTGCCGTCTTCGGACAGGACGATGCCGTCGGCGGAACGGTCCCACTTCGGCGCGATCTCGCGGGTGGCGCCGGTCGACAGGGCCATCGCCATCAGCGCGAAGCGGTCGGCCTCGAAGCCGGGGCGCTTCATCGCGCGGTAGTACAGCGTCGCGCCGTCGTCGCCGAACACCGGGCCGGTGTCCCAGGCCTGGTTGGCGGCGGTGAGGTTCTTCGCCGCGCCGCTGCCGTCGGCGGCGACCTGGTAGAGGTCGAAGTTGGTCGACCACGGCTCGCTGCGGTCGGACTTGCGCGCGCTGAGCACCAGCGACTTGCCGTCCGGCGCCCACGCGTACTCGCCGCTGTCGCCGAAGGGCTTGGAAGGCACGTCGCCGATCACGTCGGCGCCGACCAGGGTCGCGGCGGTCGCGGCCTGCAGCGCGGGCTTCGCCTTTGCCTTGCCCTTGCCGGTCGCCGCCTTCGCCACCGGCAGGTCGGCGACGAACACGCGGTTCAGGCGCCCGTCCGCCCAGGTGTCCCAGTGGCGGATGAACATGTGGTCGAACACCTTGCCGCTGGCCTTGGACGCGCCGGCCTCGTCGACCTTCTTCTTCGTGCAGGCGAAGTCGGCCTTGCAGTCGGCGAACGCGTTGGCGCTGAAGGCCACGCGCTTGCCGTCGGGCGAGAGCTTGAAGGTGTCGACGTCGACGTCGAACGCGGTCAGCTGCACCGGCGCGCCACCGGCGGCGGGCATCGCGTAGAGCTGCGAGGAGCCGTTCTTCGCGCTGAGGAAGTACACCGTCGCCCCATCGGGCGAGAACGCCGGCGTATTGACGCTCCAGCCCTCCGGCGTGAGCCGCTTCGGCGGCGCGGCGTCGCGCGCGAACAGATCCTCGATCCACAGCGAAGTGCTGCGCTTGGCCAGCTTGTCGTCGATCACCGCCTTGGCGAACACCAGCTTGCGGCCGTCGGGCGAGAGCGTCGGCGACGAGTAGCGGTCGAGCTTGACCATGTCGCGCACATCGAAGCCCCGCGTGCCGGCGAGCGACGGCAGGGCGACCAGCAGGGCGAGCGGCAGGATGGCGAAGCGGGATTTCATGGTGGCTCCTGGCGTTGCGGGTGCGGCAGGGAATCTTTCTTTCCCTTCGCGGGAAGGCCGTGCTGTTCTCCTTCCCCTTCAGGGGAAGGCCGGGATGAGGATGGGGTTGCCGTCGGGCCGAAGGGAAACCCATCCCCACCCAACCCTCCCCTTGAAGGGGAGGGCTTCAAGCGGGATCACATCGGGCCGGGTTCGGCTTCGCCCAGCGCCTTCTTCGCGCCGCTGCGGTAGAGCAGCCAGCCGACGATCGCCAGCACGACGAGGCCGACGATCTGGCCGAACTGGAACTGCTCCGGCAGCGCCAGCACGTCCGCGCGCCCGGAGACCACGATCGGGATCGCGATGGCGATGCCCATCAGCGCCTCGCCGGTGATCAGGCCGGCCGAGAACAGCGTGCCGGGGCGATGGATGCGGTCGCGCATCTCCTCGTCGTCGGCGTGCAGCCCCTTCCTGCGCTCGACGAACCACGACAGCAGGCCGCCGAGGAAGATCGGCACCATCAGTTCCAGCGGCAGGTAGATGCCGATCGCCGCGGCCAGCACCGGTACGCGGAACTTCGAGTTGCGCGACTTGAGCCATTCGTCGAGCGCGATCACCAGCGCGCCGATGCCGGCGCCGATGGCGATCATCGTCCACGGCAGCTTGCCACCGAACATGCCGTTGGCCACCGAGGCCATCAGCGTGGCCTGCGGCGCGGCCAGCGAGTTGGGGTGCTCGGGCGTCGGCGCGCCGATGCCGTAGGCCTGCGCCAGCAGGTTGAGCACCGGCGCCATGATCAGCGCGCACGAGAACGCGCCGATCGCCAGCATCAGCTGCTGCTTCCACGGCGTGGCGCCGACGATGTAGCCGGCCTTGAGGTCCTGCAGGTTGTCGCCGCCGACCGCGGCCGCGCAGCACACCACCGCGCCGATCATGATCGCCGCGACCGCGCCGATCGGCGAGTCGCGCCCGAGCAGGAACACCAGCACCACCGAGGCGAACAGGATCGTCGCGATGGTGATGCCCGAGACCGGGTTGTTGGACGAGCCCACCAGGCCGGCCAGGTATGCCGACACCGACACGAACAGGAAGCCTGCGACGATCATGATGATCGTCATCGGCACGCTCACCATCCACTGGTCGACGATCGCCTGGTACAGCAGCCCCAGCGGGACCACGAACGCCACCAGCGCCACCAGCATCCACTTCATCGGAAGGTCGCGCTCGGTCTCGGCGACGATCTTGCCGGCGCCCTTGCGCGCCGCGGCGAACCCGCTCTTGATGCCCGAGGCCAGCGACTTGCGCAGCGAGAACAGCGTCCACACGCCGCCGATCAGCATCGTGCCCACGCCCAGGTAACGGATCTTGGCCGACCAGATCGCGCCGGCGGCGTCCACCGCGCCGGCGCCGGCGATCGAGGCGGCGAGCGCCGGGTCGCTGTCGAGGAAGAAGGCGTGGTAGATCGGGATCGCGATGTTGAACGACAGGATGCTGCCCGACACCACCACGATGCCGACGTTGAGGCCGACGATGTAGCCCACGCCCAGCAGCGCCGGCGACAGCCCCGTGCCCATGTAGCCCAGGTACTTGCCGAGGAAGCCGCCGCCGATCGCGCTGTCGGGGATCATGCGCAGGCCGCTGGCCGCAGCGAGCTTGACGATCGCGCCGATCGCGCCGGCCATACCGAGGATGCGCAACCCCGGGCCGGGGTTCTCGCCGGCCTTGAGCACTTCGGCCGCGGCCTTGCCCTCGGGGAACGGCAGCGGGTCCTCGACGATCATCGTGCGCCGCAGTGGCACCGAGAACAGCACGCCGAGCAGGCCGCCGAGGCCGGCGATCGCCAGCACCCACGAATAGCGGAAGTCCTGCCAGTAGCCGAGGATGATCAGCGCCGGGATGGTGAAGATCACGCCGGCCGCGATCGAGGAGCCGGCCGACGCGCCGGTCTGGACGATGTTGTTCTCCAGGATCGTGCCGCCGCCCAGCAGCCGCAGCACGCCCATCGACACCACCGCCGCCGGGATCGCGGTGGCGATCGTCAGGCCGGCGAACAACCCCAGGTAGGCGTTGGCGGCGGACAGGATCATCGCCAGGACCACCGCGAGCAGCACGGCCCGGACGGTCAATTGCGGCGGCGCCGGCTTGTTCATCTTCCACCCCTGTCCACGAAAGCCCCACACGCTAAAGGCTGGCCCGGGGCAAGTCCAGTGCGCGGGATGGCGGCCGCTATACTCGCGCGGTTTCCGTACGGAGCAGCACGTGGCCGCGACCGCCAGCGACGCCGTCCTCGCCGACATCCCCGCCCGCGAGGACTTCCTCGGCCACCCCAAGGGCGTCTACGTCTGCTTCTTCACCGAGATGTGGGAGCGCTTCTCGTTCTACGGGATGAAGGCGCTGCTGCTGCTGTACCTGACCAAGTACCACCTGTTCGGCGACCGCGCCGGGCTCGACCTGCTCGGCGCGTACGGCGGCCTGGTGTACTGCGTGCCGGTGATCGGCGGCGTGCTCGCCGACCGCTGGCTGGGGATGCGCAAGGCGGTGGTGTTCGGCGGCATCCTGCTGTGCCTCGGGCACTTGGGGATGGCGTTCGAAGGCCACGCGGCCACGAACGTCGGCGGCCAGGTCGTGCGCGACGAGGGCGCGCTGCGCGTCACCTACCTCTCGCTGGCGCTGATCATCATGGGCGTGGGCTTCCTCAAGCCCAACATCTCCACCATCGTCGGCCGGCTGTACGCGCCCGACGACCCGCGCCGCGACTCGGGCTTCTCGCTGTTCTACGCCGGCATCAACCTCGGCGCGCTGTTCGCCTCGCTGGTGTGCGGTTTCCTCGGCGAGGTCTACGGCTGGAAGTACGGCTTCGGCGCAGCCGGCATCGGCATGCTGGTCGGGCTGGCGATGTTCCTGTGGGGGCAGAAGTACCTGCACGGCCATGCCGAGCCGCCGGAGCCGGAGACGCTGCGCGCGCGCGTCGCCGGGTTGCCGCGCGAATGGCTGATCTACGCGCTCGCCGTCGCGGGCGTGCTGCCGGTCGCCTGGCTGATGCGCGCGGTGACGTCGATCCAGCTCGGCCCGGGCCTGATCACCGCGGTTTTCTACGTCGTGCTCGCCGCGCTGGTCGCGATCTGCTGGTCGATCTGGTACTCGCTGCGCCGGCACCGCGGCGAGCGGCTGTCGGCGCACCTGCCGTCGATGTCCGCGTTCGCCGCGATCGCGGTGGCGCTGGGCTGGCTGGCGACGCGCACCGGCGTGGTGGGGTTCTTCATCGCCGAGACCAGCCTGGCGCTGGCGCTGATGTGCGTGGTGTTCCTGGCGGTGGCGACGTGGTTCGTGTGGTTCGTGGTGCGCCGCTGCGACCCGGTGCAGGCGCAGAAGATGTCGACGCTGATCGTGCTGATCTTCATGGCGCTGGTGTACTTCACCCTTTACGAGCAGAGCTACGGCTCGTGGGTGACCTTCACCGACCGCATGATGACCAAGGACATCGTGCCGTCGCTCGTGGTGCGCGGCGGCACGCCGATCCCGTGGTCGATCGTGTCGCTGCTGCTGGCGCCGCTGTCGTTCGTGGTGGCGGCGCGAATGTCGGACCGCAACCCGGATTCGGGCGCGCCGCGCGCGCTGTTCGGCGCGGTGGTGCTGGTGATGTTGGTGTTCCTGGTGCGCGACTGCGTGGTGCTGCCGCAGACCGCCGGCTCGCTCACGTACCTCGGCGCGATCTTCCTGGTGCTGCTGGCGCCGATCTTCGCCGCACTGTGGGGCTGGCTGGACCGGCGCGGGCTGGATCCGTCCAAGCCGGTGAAGTCGGCGCTGGGGCTGGTGTTCGCGGGGCTGTCGTTCATCCCGCTGGCGTGGGCCGCGCAACGGGTCGGCGCGACCGGGCAGATGGCCAGCGTGTGGTGGCTGGTGCTGGCCTACTTCGTGCTCGAGATCGGCGAGATGTGCCTGTCGCCGGTGGGCCTGGCCGCGGTGACGCAGCTGGCGATGCCGCGCGTGGTGAGCCTAATGATGGGCACCTGGTTCCTGGCCACCGCGTTCTCCGAAACGCTCGCGGCGCTGTTCGGCAAGCTCGCCGCGATCGAGGTGCCAGAGGGCGGCGCGATGGACATCGCCGCGGCCTCCGCCAAGTACGCCGACCTGTTCTGGCTGATGACCTGGCTGGCGCTGGGCTGCGCGCTGGCCGCCTTCCTCGCCGCGCCGCTGCTGCGGCGGATGATGCACGGGGTGAAGTAGGCGCGTGCGTGTCCGGGCGACGGGCGGTCTCTTCCTGGTGTCACCGCGAGCGTGGCGAGGGATCTACCCGGCCTTCGGTGAAGCCGGATCCCTCGCCGCGCCCGGGATGACGGCAGCGCGCGAGGTATCGCCCGAAGGACTGCTCCACCAACGAAAACGGCGCCGGAAGGCGCCGTTTTCATCTGAATCGCGATCCTCGCGAGGTCAGTTGCCCGCAGCGCTGGCCGACGCCGGCGCAGGCGCGGACGCCACGCCGCCGCCCAGGCTGCGCGCGAGGAAGGCAAGCAGCCTGGTGTAGTAGTCGCGGTTGTTCTCCGGCTTGTAGAAACCGTGGCCCTCGCCCGCGTAATAGGACGCCTCGACCTGCACGCCCGCGCCCTTGAGCGCGCGCTCCATGGCCTCGGTGTGCTCGACCTTCGCGCGCTCGTCCTCGCGACCGGCCGCCAGCAACACCGGGACCTTGATGTTGGCCGCCTTGCGCGTCGGCGAGTTGGCCGCGAGCGTCGCCGCATCGTCGCCGATCCACTCGTTGGCCCAGGTTCGGATGGAACCGTGCTTGCCGGTTTCCTCGGTATGCAGTTGCGGCAGGTCGTAGACGCCCACGTAGCCGGCCGCGCACTTGTACAGCGTCGGTTCCCTGGCCGCGCCCATCAACGCGGCGAAGGCGCCGTAGCTCGCGCCGTAGATGCAGATGCGTGCCGGATCGGCGACACCCTGGGTGATCGCCCACTTCGTCGCATCGGTGACGTCGTCCTGCATGGCCAGGCCCCATTGCCGCGCGCCGGCGTGCTCGAACTGGCGCCCGCGCCCGCCCGAACCACGGAAGTTGACCTGCAGCACGGCGTAACCGGCCTGGGCCAGCATCTGCGCCTCCGGGTTGAAGCTCCATTCGTCACTGACGGTGAACGGGCCCCCGTGCGGCATCACCACCAGCGGCATGTTCTTGCCGGAAGCGCCGGCCGGGACGGTCAGGAAGCCCTTGAGTTGCAGCCCGTCGCGCGCGGCAAACTCGAACGGCGTGACCTTGGCCATCTTTGCCGGGTCGAACCACTCCGCGCGGCTGATCACGTACTCAGCCTTCTTCGCGGTGGCGTCGAACAGGTAGAAGTCGCCGGGATTGCGGCCGCTCCACGCCGCCACCAGGTTGAGTCTGCCGTCGCTGGTGCTCGAGGTGATCGTCGCGGCGTTGTCGCCGAAGGCCGCCTGCAGGCTGCGGAAGAGCCTGGCTTCGTCCGAAGCCTCGTCGAAGAACTTCATGCGCGGCTTGCCGCCGCCGTACATCGCGCCCACCGGGATGGACGTGCCCGGCTTGTACAGCACGCGCGGATCCATCTCGGCGTCGCGCAGCACCTCGCTGCGCTTGCCGGTGGCGACGTCGTAGGCGACCAGCGCGTCCGGGCCGGTGGGTTGCTCGACCCGCAGGTAGGCGATGGCGTCGTCGGCCGAGAAGCCGATCGGCCGTTCGATGCGACCGGATGCCGCCTCATCGTTGAGCAGCGTCCACTCGGACTTGTCGTCGGCGCGGTAATAGAGCTTGCTGACGAGGTCGGTCCCGGCGCCGAGCGCGAACCGCACCTGCCCCTTGTTGTCGGTGATGAAGTCGGCGTTGCGGATCGGCGCGCGCGTGACCACGTTGCGCACGCCGGTATAGACGTTCATGCGTTCCACGCGCGTGTACGGGTCCTGCCCGAACGGCATGACCGAGATCAGCACGTACTTGTCGTCGTCCGGCAGGTCGTCGACCAGAAACGCCGCCACCTGCTCGGCCTTCTTGGTCTGGATGCGCGAGCCCAGGTTGCCGCCGACGCGCTGGCCCACCAGCATCTCGGTCTTGCCGCCGCTGGCATCCATCGCGAACAGCTCGCCGGTCAGCTGCGGCTCGTCGAGCTCGCCGAACTTTTCCGCGGCGCTGATCAGCACGCGGTCCGGGCTCACCCACACGAAGCCGGCGACCGCCGAATCGCGTCCAAGCTGGAAGGTCCCCATCAGCTTCTTGTTGGCGCGGTCCATGATGACCAGCGCGGTGCGATCCTCGAACGGCACGGTCGCCGCGTAGTACTCGCCGGTGGGCGAGATCTTGATGGTCTCGAAGCGGTCCTTCTTGATGAAGGCCTCGAGGTCGACGGCGCGCGCGCCGCCGATGCCGGCGGCCAGCAGCCACAGCGTGGCCGCGGCGACGATGGATGCTTTCATGGATTCCCCTTGTCGAATGATGCCGGGAGCCCCCGCTCCCTCCGTACCGCGCGATCGCCTCGACGGCGCCGGCCGCCGCATTCTAACCATCGCAGGTGTCGTGCGCGGCCATTCCAGGGCGGGCCTGCCGTCGCCGCAGCCGGAAACGTGCGCCAGGCCGCACTGCGCCGCGGATCAGGGCCGCGGAGCGCCTGCCTGCGCCAGTTCGTCGAGCACCCGCGCCAGGCCATCCCGCCAGTCGGGCGGCGCCAGGCCGAAGTCGCGCGCGAGGCGGGCGTTGTCGAGCACCGAGTACGCCGGGCGCGCGGCGGGCGTGGGGTAATCGGACGTGGCGATCGGCACCACGCGCGGTCTCTTCGCGAGCAGGCCGCGCTCGAAAGCGCCCTGCACGATCGCCTCGGCGAAGCCGTGCCAGCTGGCCTGCCCCGCCGTGGTGAGGTGCCAGAGGCCGGAGGCCTGCACCGGCCGGTCGAGGATCGCCGCGGTGGCGTCGGCGATGTAAGCGGCGGGCGTGGGGCTGCCGACCTGGTCGGCGACCACCCGCAGTTCGTCGCGCTCGCGCGCCAGGCGCAGCATCGTCAGCAGGAAGTTGCGGCCGTGCGCCGCATAGACCCAGGCGGTGCGGAACACCAGGTGGCGCGCACCGCTTTCGCGCACGGCCTGCTCGCCGGCCAGCTTGCTGGCGCCGTAGGCGCCGAGCGGCGCGGTGGCGTCGTCCTCGCGCCACGGCCGCCGGCCGCTGCCGTGGAACACGTAGTCCGTCGAGTAATGCACCAGCAGCGCGCCGCGCGCGGCGCAGGCCTCGGCCAGCGCGCGCGGCGCCAGTGCATTGGCGCGGAACGCGGCCTCGCGCTCGGCCTCGGCTCGATCGACGGCGGTGTAGGCGGCGGCATTGACGACCACGTCGGCGCCGACGCGTTCGACCAGCGCCGCCAGCGCCCCGGGCGCGTCGAAATCCGCGACCTCGCACGCCGAGCCGTCGGGCAGCCGCCCGTCGCGCGTGGCCGCGACCACTTCACCCAGCGGCGCCAGGCTGCGGCGCAGCTCGGTGCCGAGCTGGCCGTTCGCGCCGGGCAGCAGGATCTTCAAGCCTCGAACACCGGCAGCCGCTCCGCCGGCACGTCGGCCAGCAGCGGCGCGCGCGCGTCCTTGGCCGACAGGATCGGCTCGGCCACCGGCCAGTCGATCGCCAGCGCGGGGTCGTCCCAGCGGATGCCGGCGTCCGCGTCGCGGTCGTAGGTCTGCGTGCACAGGTAGGTGAACGTCGCCCGCTCGCTGAGCACGGCGAAGCCGTGCGCGTAGCCCTCGGGGATCCAGAAATGCCGCCTGTTCGCCGCGCTCAGCAACACCGCCTCCCACTTGCCGAAAGTCGGCGAGCCGCGGCGGATGTCGACCGCGACGTCCCAGACCTCGCCCTCGAGCACCGAGACGTACTTGCCCTGCGGCCTGGGCCACTGGTAGTGCAGCCCGCGCAGCACGCCGCGCACCGAGGTCGACACGTTGCCCTGCACGAACGCGGGCGCAAGGCCGTGGGCGGCGAGCTTGTCCAGGTTGAAGGACTCGTAGAACTGCCCGCGCTCGTCGCCGAACACCTGCGGCTCGATCACCACGCAGCCCGGCAGGCCGGTCTGGACGAGCCTCACGGCACGTACCCGCGGTCGAGCAGGCTGAGCAGGTACTGGCCGTAGCCGTTCTTCACCAACGGCCTGGCCAGTTCCTCGAGCGCCGCGGCGTCGATCCAGCCGTTGTTGTGCGCGATCTCCTCCGGGCAGCACACGCGCAGGCCCTGGCGCGCCTCGATGGTCTCGATGTAGTTCGATGCCTCGAGCAGCGACTGGTGGGTGCCGGTGTCGAGCCAGGCATAGCCGCGGCCGAGCTGCTCCAGGTGCAGGTTGCCTTCCTCGAGGTAGCAGCGGTTGAGGTCGGTGATCTCCAGCTCCCCGCGCGGGGACGGCTTGAGCCCGGCCGCGAAGTCGCTGGCGCGGCCGTCGTAGAAGTACAGCCCGGTCACCGCGTAGTGGGAGCGCGGCTTCGCGGGCTTTTCCTCGAGCCCGACGACCTTGCCTTCGCCGTCGAACTCGGCCACGCCGTAGCGCTCGGGATCGTTGACCCAGTAGCCGAACACCGTCGCGCCGTGCTCGCGCTCGTCGGCGCGCCTGAGCATCGCCGTCAGCCCCGGACCGTGGAAGATGTTGTCGCCCAGCACCAGGCAGCTGGGCTTGCCGTCGACGAACTCGCGGCCGATCAGGTAGGCCTGGGCGAGGCCGTCGGGGCTGGGCTGCACCGCGTAGTCGATGCGCATGCCCCAGCGCGAGCCGTCGCCGAGCAACGACTTGAACAGAGACTGCTCGTGCGGGGTGTTGATGATCAGCACCTCGCGGATCCCGGCGAGCATCAGCACGCTCAGCGGGTAGTAGATCATCGGCTTGTCGTAGACCGGCAGCAGCTGCTTGCTGATCGCCTGGGTGATCGGGTACAGCCGGGTGCCGGAGCCGCCGGCGAGGATGATGCCGCGCCTGGTTGTCATCTGGTTTCCTTGAAGAATCTTTTTGCCACGGATCCACATGGATCGACACGGATCATCGGTGCACGGGCGCGTCCTGGCCGGGGCGCTGCGCTGGTCCGTGCAGGTACGTGCCGGATCAGGCCGTCACGCCGATGCGCTCGAGGCGGTAGCTGCCGTCGAGCACGCGTTGCACCCAGGGCTGGTTGGCCAGGTACCAATCAACGGTGTCGGCGATGCCCTGCTCGAAGGTGTGCGCCGGCGCCCAGCCCAGTTCCGACTTGAGCCTGGAGGCGTCGATGGCGTAGCGGCGGTCGTGGCCGGGGCGGTCCTCGACGTAGGTGACCTGCGACCTGCGCGGCTTGCCGTCCTCGCGCGGGCGGCGCGCGTCTAGCAGCGCGCAGATCGTCTCCACCACCGCGATGTTGGGGCGCTCGGCGTCGCCGCCGACGTTGTAGGTCTCGCCGACGCGGCCGCGCTCGAGCACGGCGCGGATCGCCGCGCAGTGGTCGCCGACGTAGAGCCAGTCGCGCACGTTCATGCCGTCGCCGTAGACCGGCAGCGGCTCGCCGGCGAGCGCCCTGGCGATCACCAGCGGGATGAGTTTCTCGGGGAACTGGTACGGGCCGTAGTTGTTCGAGCAGTTGGTGGTGAGCACCGGCAGCCCGTAGGTGTGGTGGAAGGCGCGCACCAGGTGATCGGACGCGGCCTTGGACGCCGAGTACGGCGAGTTCGGCGCGTACGGCGTGGTCTCGGTGAACTTGCCCGTTTCCCCGAGCGAGCCGTAGACCTCGTCGGTGGACACGTGCAGGAAGCGGAAGCGCTCGCGCGCCGGGCCCTCGAGCGCCTTCCAATGGTCGCGGGCGGCCTCCAGCAGCGCCAGCGTGCCGACGACGTTGGTCTGCACGAACGCACCCGGGCCGTCGATCGAGCGGTCGACGTGGCTCTCGGCGGCGAAGTTCACCACCGCGTCGGGGCGGTGCTCGGCCAGCAGGCGTGCGACCAGGGCGCGGTCGCCGATGTCGCCGTGGACGAAGACGTGATCCGGATGGCCGTCGAGCGAGGCCAGCGTGTCGCGGTTGCCGGCGTAGGTCAGGGCGTCGAGGTTGACGATCCGCACGCCCTTGGCGACGGCCTCCAGGACGAAGTTTCCACCGATGAAACCGGCTCCGCCGGTAACCAGCCAGGTCGACACGCAGGCAACTCCTAGGTCGGGAACGGGGGCGGGATCTTGCCCGCGGCCCCGGCGGCGGACCGCGTCGGGCGGTCCGGCCGGGGGCGACATTGTAGGCGACCCGCATGCCGACCCGGCTGCGGCCGCGGCGTCGCGGGATCCCGCGCCCGCTCGCACGGGGTGTCGATCGGGTGCCGGACCCCATCGCATGGGGTCGCCGAGGCCATCGATGGGGTCGCCCACCCCATGCACGGGGTCCCGGAGGGCAACGACGGGTTGCGGCCCCATCGCATGGCGCCGCGCAGGCCGTCGATGGGGTTCCGGACCCCGTCGCATGGGG
This sequence comes from Luteimonas sp., assembly GCA_035539095.1. GTDB lineage: Bacteria > Pseudomonadota > Gammaproteobacteria > Xanthomonadales > Xanthomonadaceae > Luteimonas. The sequence goes on along the minus strand of DATLJE010000007.1, from coordinate 51,950 downwards.
TAGCGGAGGCCATCGCTGGGGTCGCGAGCACCACCGCATGGGGCTGCGGAGGCCGTCGATGGGATCGCGAACCCCATCCCATGGCGTCGCGGAGGCCATCGATGAGTTCGCGGACCCCATCGCATGGGATTCCGGATGTCATCGACGGCCCGCCGGGTCCCATCGCCGGGCCGGCGGAGACGGTCACGCCCGCTCCGGCGGCAGGGCGTTGTGGATCGCCGTGGCCGCCACCGCCGCGTGGCCCAGCGCCACCGCGATCTGGTTCACCGCGCTGACCACGTCGCCGATCGCGTACAGGCCGTCGACGCTGGTCATCTGCTGCGCCGAGGCCACCAGCGCACCCTCGTCGTCGACGCGCGCGCCGAGCGCGACCGCCAGCGCCGATTGCGCGTCCGCGCCCATCACCGGGTACAGCGCGTCCAAGCGCCGGCGCACGCCGTCGGCCCCGGTGGCCGCGCAGCCGTCGCCGTCGTAGTGCAGGCGGGTCGGCCCGGCCACGACCTCGATCCCGGCCTCGCGCGCCTTGCGGGCCGCCGCCGCGGTAGGCGCCGCCGCGTCCAGCGCCAACGCCGCGACCCGCGGGGAGTAGGTCCGCAGGAAGCAGGCATGGTCGATGGCCTCGCCGATCGGCCCCCAGGTCGCCAGCGCGCCGCCGCGGGCCTCGTAGGCGTCGCAGATCGGGCACAGCCGCAGCGCGGCGGCCGCGATCGCCTCCTCCACCCACGGCGCGTCGGGGAGCACGTCCACCACGCCGGTCGCCAGCACCACGCAGGCTGCGCGCCACGGCCCGCCTTCGCCCTGCAGCGCGAAGCCATCGGCGTCGCGCTCGATCCGCTCCACCCGCGCGCGCTCCACGCGGGCGCCGTAGTCGGCGGCCTGCGCCGACAGCCGCCGCAGGAATTCGCGCCCGGAGACGCCGCCCGGAAAGCCCGGGCAATTGTGGCTTTCCGGGATCCAGCGCGCGCGGCTGGCGCCGGCGTCCAGCAGCACGATCCGGCGCCGGAACCGCAACAGGTACAGCGCCGCCGTCAGCCCCGCGGGGCCGCCACCGACGATGGCGCAGTCGTAGGCGTCGGCACGCGGGGCCGGTTCCGCGATGGGGCGCGCCACGGCTAGCGCCTCCCGCCCCGCGCGCGCGCCGCGCGCGGCGGCGCCAGATCGGCCAGCAGCCGGCCGACCTGCTCCAGGTCCTGCCGTACCTTCCCGATCCCCTCCCAGGGGTGCGACTTGCGCCGCTTCATCCGCGCCGGCGCCGATTCGATGTCGAACGCCCCGCCGCCCTTGATGCGCCCCAGTTCCTCCCAGCGCAGCGGCATGGCCACCGGCGCGCCCTCGCGCGCGCGCAGCGAGAACGAGGCCACGCTGGTGGCGCCGCGCCCGTTGCGCAGGTAGTCGATGAAGATCTTGCCGCCGCGGAATTTCTTGGTCGCGGTGGCGACGAACTTCAGCGGGTCCGCCTGCGCCAGCGCCTCGGCGAAGCCGTGCGCGAACGGCTTGACCAGGTCCCAGTCGCAGCCGGGTTCCAGCGGCACCACCACGTGCAGGCCCTTGCCGCCGGAGGTGCGCACGTACGAGACGAGGTCGACCTCCTCGAGCAGCTTGCGGATCCTGCGCGCGGCGGCCACGACTTCGCTCCACGCCACGTCCGGGCCGGGATCGAGGTCGAAGACGATGCGGTCGCAGCGGTCGGGCGTTTCGGCGTGCGAGCCCCAGGGATGGAACTCCAGCGCGTTGAACTGCACCAGCTCCATCAGCGAGCGCGCGTCGCGCACCACCAGGTAGTCGGCCTGGTTGCCGGCCTCTTCCTTCAGCCTGACCGCGTCGACGTGCTCGAGCCCGGCGGTGTGGTGCTTCTGGAAGAAGCACGGCCGCCCCACCCCTTGCGTGCAGCGGATGATCGACAGCGGGCGGTCGACGATCTCCGGCAGCAGCCAGTCCATCATCGCCGCGTAGTAGTCGGCGACCTGCCGCTTGGTGGTGCCGCGGTCGGGATAGACCACGCGGGTCGGGCTGCTGAGGTGGAACCCGCCGTTGCCGGCGTCCGCGCCCGCGTCCGTCCCGGCAGCCGCGGCGCGCGGCGCGGACTTGCGCGCCGGCTTGCGCGTCGCGGCCTTCGACGCCTTTGCCTTGCCCCTGGCGGCGCGCGCCGGCGCGCGGTCGCTGTCGGCGAGGTCGGACGGCGACTTGTCCGGCCGCAGTCCCTTCAGCGAGGCCTGCCGCAGCAGCCCGTGCCCGCCCACGCCGCGGTAGAACACCTCCACCACCGCCGCGGGCGCGAACCACCTGGCTGTGCGCAGGTCGGTGTCGTGTGGCGGCACGTGCACCGTCGGCTGCTTCTGGCCCTTGGCCAGCGAGCGGCTCACCTTGCGGATCAGCTCGTCGGAGAAGCCGCTGCCCACGCGGCCGACGTAGACCCAGCTGTGTCCGGGGTCCGGCCGCGCCAGCAGCAGCGAGCCGAAGCCGGTGCGGCTGCCCTTGGGCGCGGTGAAGCCCACCACCGCGAACTCGTCGCTGGCCAGGCTCTTGGTCTTGCGCCAGTCGTCGCTGCGGCCGTGGACGTAGCCGCGGTCGGCGCGCTTGGAGATGATGCCTTCGAAGTGCTGCTCGCCGGCCAGCCGGAACGCCTCGGCGCCATCGCCGGGGATGTGCGAGCTGTACGACAGGTGCGGCGGCGGATCGCGCAGCACGCCTTCGAGCAGCGCCTTGCGCTCGGCCAGCGGCGCGTCGCTGATGTCGACGCCGTCCACGTGCAGCAGGTCGAAGAGCACGTAGGCCAGCACGCCCTGCTTCTCGCCCGACAGCGTGCCCTGCAGCAGGTTGAAGTCGGGCTTGGTGCCCTTGCCGGCGATCAGCTCGCCGTCGAGCGCGGCGGCGTCGAAGCCCAGCGCCTCGATCGCGCCGGTGATTTCCGGCACCTTGCCGGTCCACTCGAGCGCGTTGCGCGACCACAGCCGCACCTTGCCGTCGACCACCGTGGCCAGGATCCGGTAGCCGTCCCACTTGATCTCGTGCAGCCACTGTTCGCCTTCCGGCGGCGACTGCCCCAGCCGCGCGAGCTGCGGCTTGAAGGGCTGATCGTGCAGCTTGCGCTTGCGCGCGCCCGGCAGTTTCGCGGCTGCGGCCGCACGGTTGCCGCGGCGCGCAGCGCGCCGGACCGGCACTGCGCTGAGCTTCTTTTTCACCCGCTTGCCGGTGCCGGCGCGCCTGGCGTCCGCGCGCGGCGGCGCGGTGACGTCGCCGAGCAGGTCGTCGGCCTCCAGCGTGCCGGCATAGGCGTCGTCGTCCTTGAACAGCAGCCACTGCGGCTGCCTCGCCGGCTTGGCCGTGCGCACCAGGTGCCAGCCGCCCTTGAGCTTGTCGCCGAACAGCTCGAAGCGCAGGTGGCCCTTGGCCAGCTGCGCCTCCGGGTCGCCCTCGCTCGACCACACGCCGTGGTCGAAGCGGGCGACGTGGCCGCCGCCGTAATGACCCTTCGGGATATCGCCTTCGAAGGTGGCGTAGTCGACCGGATGGTCCTCCACTTCCACCGCCATGCGCTTGACGCCCGGGTCGTACGAAGGCCCCTTCGGCACCGCCCAGCTCTTGAGCGCGTCGCCCACCTGCAGGCGGAAGTCGTAATGGCGGCGGCTGGCGTGGTGCAGCTGCACGACGAAGATCGCGCGCCTGCCGCGGGGCAGGCGCTTGCCGGGTTCAGGTTCGCGGGTCCCGGAGAACTCTCGCTTGCGGCGGTACTCGGCCAGGCTCATCTCACGCTCCGTCACGCCGGCCTACTTATCCTTGCCGCTCCGTAAAAGAGGCGTCACGACATGACCACGCCGCTCGACAAGCCGCTCAAACGCGAACTGCGGATCGGCGACCAGGACTACACCCTCACCATCGATCCGGACGGACTGAAGCTGGTGGAAAAGGGTCGCCGCAAGGGCGTCGAGCTGCGCTGGGCCGAGCTGGTGAACGGCGACGCCGCGCTCGCCGCCGCGCTGCAGGCCTCGATGCCGGCGCGGCGGTGAACGCCGGCTTTCCGGCGCACGCGCGAATGCGCCCAATCCCACCGCGCCTTCACGCCGCGGCTCCGATGATGCGCGCCGGAGCCGGTCCGACCGAGGTGAACGCGATGAGCCGCCAATCGCTGGACGAACAACTCAGCGCGCTGGAAGCCGCGTTGCCCTTCCTCCGCCAGTCGCTGGCCGACGCCGACCTGGACGCCCGCATCGCGCAGTACTCGCGCGACATCCTCGGCGGCGCGCAGACGCCCGACGAGCGCGACTACGTGCACGGGCGGCTGGACGCGATGTTCCCGCAGGACCACGCCGCGCACTGACGCGGGGCCAGCCCGCCTAGAACCAGCGCTTGCGCCTGCCGATCCAGGCCGCGATCGCGGTGACCAGCGCCATCCCGGCCACCGCCAGCCAGAAGCCCAGGCCTGCGGTGTCGAAGAAACCGGCCTTGAAGTTCATCCCCAGTGCGCCCGCGATCACAGTCTGCAGGCCGATCACCACGGTGGCGAAGGTCAGTAGGCGCATCGAGGCATTGGTGCGCACCGCGATCTGGTTGCTGAACAGCTCGAAGCTGCCCACCACCAGCTCACGCGCGTCCTCGACGATGTCCATCGCGCGCTCGAAGTGCTCGTCCAGGCGCTGGAAATGCCGCAGCGTCTCCTCGTCGTCGTCTGGCCGGAAATCCGGGCGCGCCAAGCCGGAGAACAGCGCGCGGTGCGGCGCCAGCATCCGCCGCAGCCGCGACGCGCCGCGGCGCAGCAGGCGCAGCTCGGCGGTGTCGCTCTCGTCGCGGCGGTCGGCCAGGATCGATTCCTCCAGCCGCTCGGCCGCGCGCTCGAAGGCCGACACCGCCTCGAAGTAGGTGCCCAGCTGCCAGTCGAGCAGCGAGGCGACGAAGCTGGGCGCGCTGAGCATGCCCAGCCGGGTCTCGCCATGCTCGCGCTTGCGGATCGACGGGATGAAGTCGATCGGCTTGTGGTGCACCGTGAGCACGAAATTGGGCCCCGCGGCGATCGCCAGCACGGTGCCCTCGAACTTCAGCCCGCCCGCGTGCTCCACCGCCGCCACCTGGACCACGAGGCGGTCGCCGTACAGGCGCAACAGCGGCGCGGCGCTCAGCTCGACCAGGTGCGAGCACGCCGATCGGGGCAGTTCCAGCCTGCCGCAGACGTCGGTGACCAGTTCCGGCGCGTCGCAGTCGATGTCGATCCACAGCAGCGCGTCGTTGCTCGACGGCAGCGCGATCTCGTCGATCGCGAGATCGCGGTCGGATCCGTCGGCCGCGTACAGCACGATGTGCGCGCACGCCGCCGGCGTGGCCTGGCGGGAAGGCGTGGGGGCGTTCATGCGGGGCTCCGGGCGTGCCGCGCCGGGAGGGCGGCTCCCGGTCCCTATACCGCAGGCGAAGCGTGGGCCGCGCGAACGCCGCCCGGTGCAGGCAGCGCTACGGCGCGCGGTGCGGCCGGGCTGCCAGTGGACGGCCGGCGGATCCGATTCAGGCGTGCCGTGTGCCGGCCGGGCTCATCGCTCCGTCGACTGCCGGGACGCGCTGCGCCTCGCGCGTCCCCGAAACCGATGCCGGCTTAGAACGGAATGTCGTCGTCCGAGAAGTCGTCCTGCGGCGGCGGCGCGGACTGGCGCTGCGGCTGCTGGCGCTGCGGTGCGGATTCCTGGCGCTGCGGGCGCGACATGCGCTCACCGCCACCACCACTGCCGCCACCTTCGCCGCGGCCGCCGAGCATCTGCATCTCGTTGGCGATGATGTCGGTGTAGTAGCGCTTCTGGCCGTCGTCGCCGGTGTGCTCGCTGTAGCGGATCTCGCCTTCGATGTATACCTGCGAGCCCTTGCGCAGGTACTCGCCGGCGATCTCGCCGAGCTTGCCGAAGAAGGTCACCCGGTGCCACTGGGTGCTTTCCTGCTGGTTGCCGTCGCGATCCTTGCGGACGCTGGTGGTCGCCAGGCTGACCTTGGTGATGGCCATGCCACCTTGCGTGTACTTGGTTTCCGGGTCGTTGCCGAGATTGCCGACCAGGATGGCCTTGTTGATGCCGCGTGCCATGGATGACCTCTTTCGTGTTCGGTGGCGTGGGTGCGTGGCGCCCGGTGCCGGATCCGCGCGGACGCGGATGACGGTGGGAGTCCCGCATGATACCGGGCCGGCTCCGGTCCCGTTGCGCCAAGGTAGGCGCCGGTCCGCGGGCGGGCAACCTGAAATCGCTGTCGGGAAACCCCGATCGCCGCGGCCTCGCTCCGCGGCAGCCGACCACCTGCGCGAGGACGCGCGCGCCCGCAGGCGGCGCGCCCGACTCCTTATAATCGCGCCTCCCCCCGGCCGGACCCGGCATGTCTTCCCTCGCGACCCCGAAAATCCCCGCGCTGCCCGCCATCCAGGCCTTCGCCGCCGACGACATGGCCGCGGTCGATGCGCTGATCCGGCGCCGCCTGGCCTCGGACGTGGTGCTGGTCAACCAGGTCGCCGAGCACATCGTCGCCGCCGGCGGCAAGCGCCTGCGGCCGATGCTGCTGCTGCTCGCGGCACGCGCGCTCGACCACCAGGGCGCGGACGCGCACCAGCTCGCCGCGGTGATCGAGTTCATCCACACCTCCACCCTGCTGCACGACGACGTGGTCGACGAATCCGATCTGCGCCGCGGCCGCAGCACCGCCAATGCGCTGTGGGGCAACGCCGCCAGCGTGCTGGTCGGCGACTTCCTGTACTCGCGCAGCTTCCAGCTGATGGTCGAGCTCGCTTCGATGGAGGTGCAGCGCGTGCTGGCCGACACCACCAACCGCATCGCCGAGGGCGAGGTGCTGCAGTTGCTGCATGTGCGCAACCCGGACGTGGACGAGGCCGCCTACCTGCTCGTGATCGAGCGCAAGACCGCGGTGCTGTTCGCCGCCGCCACCCGGCTGGGCGCGCTGCTCGCCGGCGCCGACGTGGCCACGCAGCAGCGCCTGCACGACTACGGCCTGGCGCTGGGCCATGCCTTCCAGATCGCCGACGACGTGCTCGACTACAGCGCCGACGAGTCCGCGCTGGGCAAGCACCTGGGCGACGACCTGGCCGAGGGCAAGGCGACGCTGCCGCTGATCCACGCGATGGCGCATTCGGACGCCGCCACGCGCGATCGCCTGCGCGGGATCGTCGAGCGCGGCGACATCGACGCGCTGCCGGAAGTGCTGGCCGCGATCCACGCCCAGGGCAGCCTCGCCTACAGCCACGCGCGCGCCGCCGACTACGCGACGGCCGCCGAGCGCGAACTCGACGCGCTGGACGACAACGAAGCCGTCGCCGCCCTGCGCGGCCTGGCGCGCTACGCGGTCGATCGCGACCACTGAGGGCAGCCGAAAAGCAGACAGATGTCATCCCGAGCGCAGCGAGGGATCTGCTTGTGCCGCCATCAAAGCCGGAAGGCGGATCCCTCGCTGCGCTCGGGATGACAGGGCTTTTCCGCCTGTCGCCCGAGGCAGACTCGCCTTATCAATCCTCGCCGAATCGCTCGTCCCAGAAGCCGCGCATCATCCGGTAGGCGCGCCTGGCCGCGCGCGGGTCGTAGACGCAGCCGGGCGGCTTGTTGGCGGCCTTGAGCGCGAAGCAGTGCACCGCGCCGCTGAAGTTGACCAGCGTCCAGTCCGCGCCCGCGGCGTCCATTTCCTTCTCGAAGCCGGGGACGTTCGGCATCTGGCCGCGGTCGTCGCCGCCGTTGAGCACGAGCAGCGGGGTCTTCACCGCGCCGGGCCTGGCCGGCGTCTTCGTCTGCAGCCCGCCGTGGAAAGTGACGATGCCCGCCAGGCGCGCGCCGCTGCGCGCGAGCTCGAGCACCGACGAGCCGCCGAAGCAGTAGCCGAAGGCGCCGATCTTCGCCACGTCCAGCGGCGCCTTGCCGGCCTGCGCCTCCAGCACCGCCACCGCCTTCGCGGTGCGCGCGCGCAGCGTGCCGGTGTCGGCGGACAGCTTCGTCACCAGCGCCTCCGCCTCGCCGTCGTTCTTCGGCCGCACGCCCTTGCCGTAGATGTCGGCCACGAGGATGACGTAGTCGTCGCCGGCGACCTCCTTGGCCTGCGCGACCGCGTCCGGCGTGACGCCCAGCCAGTCCGGCACCATCACCAGGCCCGGGCGCTTGTCCGCCGAGGCGTCGTCGTAGACCAGCACGCCGCTGAAGGCCTGGTCGCCGACCTTCCATTCGACCGGTTTGGCCTGCATCGCCGCGCAGGCGGCGGCCGGCAGCGACGACAACGCCAGCAGCAGCGCGGCGCGGCGGAGGATTGCGTTGCGGGATGTCGCCATGGGTGCTCTCCTGGGTTTCGCGGCGCGGGCAGCGTACGCCGCGTGCGTTCAGCGATGGTGAAGCGCTTGGTCTCGTGGGAGCGGCTTCAGCCGCGAGCTTTTCCGTCTCGCCTTGCAGGGGCGGGAGCTGCGACGTCCATCGATTCCCTGCCGGATTCCCGCCGCTCCTTCAAAAGCTCGCGGCTGAAGCCGCTCCCACGCGCGAGGGCTCAGGCGATGCCGAGTCCGGGAATCCTGCCGATCGCAGCCGGATCGAAGCCCGCCAGCTCCGCGAAATGGCGCCCGCGCTCGGTGTAATCGCGATACGGACCGAAGCTCGGCGCGCCCGGCGAGAGCAGCACCACGCCGTCGCCGGCGAGCGCGTCGCGCGCCTTCGCCATCGCGTCGGCGAGGTCGTCCGCCTGCCGCAGCGCGAAGCCGGCCTCGCGCGCCAGCGGCGCGAGCAGCGCGTGGATGCGCGGCCCGTTCTGGCCCATGGTCACGATCGCGGCCGGCGCGCGGGTCTTCATCGCCTCGGCGAAGCCCGACCAGTCGAGCCCGCGGTCGTGGCCGCCGGCGAGCAATGCGATGCGGCGGCCGCGGAACACGTCCAGCGCCGCGAGGCTGGCGTGCGGCGTGGTGCTGATCGAGTCGTTGACGTATTCCACGCCGTCGCGCGCGCCCAGCCGCTGCAGCCGGTGCGGCAGCGGCCGGAACGAGGCCGCGTGCGGCGCCAGCGCCGCGCCGTCGAGGCCGAGCGCGTCGATCGCCGCGAGCACGGCGCACAGGTTGCCGCGGTTGTGGCGTCCCGGCAGCGGCAGCGCGGCGGTGTCGAGCACGAAGTCGTCGCCGCGGTGCAGCGCGTCGCCGCGCAGGTGCCAGCCGTCGCCGCGGCCGAACCAGCGCACCTCGCTGTCGGGCAGCGCCAGCGCGGCCAGCCGCGGATCGCCGGCGTTGAGCACGGCGATGCGCGGCTTCGCATCGGTCAGCAGCGCGAGCTTGTCCTCGACGTAGCGCTGCTCGCTGCCGTGCCAGTCCAGGTGCTCGGGGAAGACGTTGGTGACCACCGCGAGTTCCGGCCGCGTGCCGCTGGCGGCGACGTCGCGGGTCTGGTAGCTCGACAGCTCGATCGCCCACAGCGCCGCCTCGCCGTCCAGCAGCTCCAGCAGGGGCATGCCGATGTTGCCGGCCAGCGCCGTGCGGTGCCCGCCGGCGCGCAGCAGGTGCGCGAGCAGCGCGGTGGTCGTGCTCTTGCCCTTGGTGCCGGTGATGCAGATCGTGCGCGCATCCCCGCGCTCGGCGAACCACAGCGCGGTGCCGCCGACGAACGCCGTGCCGCGCCCGCGCGCGATGTCGGCTTCCGTGCGATAGGGGCTGATGCCGGGCGACTTGACCACCACCTCGAACGCCGCGAGGCGCTCGCCGCTGATCGCGGTCTCCGGCAGCAGCAGCGGATCGCCGCTGGCGCGCGCGTCGCCGGCCTCCGCCTCGTTGCAGAACAGCGTCAGTGGCAGGCCCGGCAGGCGCGCGCGGATCGCGCGCCAGGCCGCGCGGCCCTCGCGGCCCCAGCCCCACAGCGCGACGCGCCTGCCCTCAAGCTGCGAAATGCGCACGCAACCGTTCCCACAAGGCCGGCGGCACGCGGTGCTCGTCATCGATCACCAGCAGCGGCGCGATGTCCAGCTGCGAGGCGTCGAGCTGCGGCAGGATCTCGCGCGCGAAGCGCTTCACGATCGCGTCCTCGCGCCACTCCGGCCGCCGCGCCAGCGCCGCCATCGCCGCGCGCGACTCGCGGCCCTCGCCGACGCACTCGAACGGCTTGTGGTCGCGGTACTCGAGCAGCGCGTCGAAGCCGGGCACCTGCTCCGGGTCGTCGAGCAGGTTGCGGCCGAAGATCGCCACCAGCCGCGGCTTGGGCATGAACGGCGCCAGCGCCAGGAACACGAAGTGGCACTTGGGGCAGACGCCGCACCAGCGGTTGGCCGGCCGCTCGCCGAGCAGGTGGAAGTTGCGGTTGCAGCTGGAGAAGTGCGCATCGTAGTGGTCGATCCTGGCGAACTGCCGCGCCACCGCGAGCTCGCTCAACGGCCGCAGCAGCGAGTAGTAGTGCAGGTCGGCGGCGACGGCGCGCTGCACGTGGGCGCCGAAGTCGCGCTCGAACGCCCAGCCCTTCGACCACTGGTGGTTCACCTCGCCGGTGCCCTCGATCACGCTGCCGTAGCTGGCCGAGCGCTCGTTGGAGAACACCACCTGGTCCGCGTCGAGCAGCACCGCGGCGAACACCATGATCGCCGAGTTGATCGCGGTGACCGGGATGTGGCCGTTCCACGCGCCCTGGCGGTTGTACTCGAACAGTTCCGGCGCGAGCTGGCGGCCGAGGTTGAGCGTGGGCAACCCGGTGCGCTCCGCGCAGGCGCGGATCAGCTGCGAGCCGCCGACCCAGGTGACGGTCTGCGCGACGCCAGCGGCGCGCAGCGCCTCGATCGAGACCAGGGAGTCCTTGCCGCCGCCGATGGCGACGAGTGCGTGCTTGCGCAGGCCGAGCTTGGCTCCCTCCCCCTCAGGGGGAGGGCTGGGGCGGGGGTGGGGTTCGGTTCGGCTGGCTGGAAACCCATCCCCACCCAACCCTCCCCTTGAAAGGGAGGGCTCGAGCACGTCCCCTGAAGGAGATGGCTCAAGCGCGGGGAAACGGATGCGGCCGTGCAGGTCCAGCCCGTTGCGGTAGGCGAACTCGCCCAGCCCGTTGAGGTAGAGCTCGTCCAGCAGCGCCGCGGTATCGGCATCGATCGCGTACGCATCGATGCGGATCTCCCGCGGCACCGCCGCCTTGTAGTAGCTCACCCCGGCGACCAGGTGCAGCAGCCGCAACGCCTGTTCGGCCGCGCGCGCGTGCGCGCCCTCGAGCGCGAACGGCGCGCCCGGCACGGTGATCGTCTCCACCAGCTCCGGGCCGTCGTCGAATGCATACACCAGCCGCGCCACACCGGTCGCAGCGTCGAAATCGCAGCGCACGAAGCGGAACACGCGCACCGCCTCCCTGTCGAACGGCGTCATCGCGCCCCCTCCAATGCAAGGCCGCGTGCCTGCCGCAGGAAGCGGCGGCACAGGAAGAATTCCACGCACAGCGCCGGCAGGCCGCCCAGCAGCAGGCCGAACAGCACCGCGTAGACCGCGATCGCCGGCACCCAGGCCAGCGCCGCGCGCAGCTCGCCCGCCTGGCCGGAGAACAGGTGGCCGAGCGCCTCCATCGTCCCCATCCACAGGGTGGCCAGCGGCGCGAACAGCAGGAACGCGCACGCCACCGTGCGCAGCGCCAGCCCGAACGCGCTCCATCGGCGCGCGTCGCGGTCGACGTTCTCCCACCACGCGGTGATCCACCACGAGGCCAGCCCCGCGGCCATCGCGGCGGCGGGCGCGATGCTCAGCGAGGCGCCGGCGTTGCGGTGCCAGGCGGCCAGGCCCGCGCCGCTGAGCAGGCCGACGGCGATGTAGCCCAGCACCGCCAGCAGCGCCGCCAGCGCCGCGTTGGTCCAGGCCAGGCGCGCGCGCGCTGTCATGCCCGCCGCGCTCATTCCAGCACCGCCTCGCGCGGCAGCGCGCGCAGGTTGTATCGGTTGGCCATGACGAAGCCGTAGGCGCCGGCGTCGGCCACCAGCGCGACGTCGCCCTCGCGCGTCGCGCGCGGCAGCGGGCGCTGCGCGCCGAGCACGTCGCCGGACTCGCAGATCGGCCCGACCACGTCGCAGGCGGCATCCTCGGCCTCGTCGAGGCGGCTGAGGTTGTGGATGCCGTGGTAGGCCTCGTACAGCGTCGGGCGCATCAGCGCGTTCATGCCGGCGTCCAGGCCGACGCGGCGGATGCCCTGCTTGTCCACCAACTGGGTGACGTGCGCCAGCAGCACGCCGCATTCGGCGACGAGGTAGCGGCCCGGCTCCACCGCCAGCGCGTAGCGCGGGTACGCGGCCTTGATTTCCGCCAGCCCCGCGGCCCAGGCGTCGAGGTCGAACGGCTGCGCCTCGGGCTTGTACGGGATCGGCAGGCCGCCGCCGATGTCGATGGTCTCGACCGTGCCGACTCCGTCGGCGAACCCTGCGAGCTCGGCGTAGACCTCGCGCCAGTGCGCCGGGGTCGCGATGCCGCTGCCCAGGTGCGCGTGGATACCGGCGATGCGCGCGTCGAGCGCGCGCGCCTGCGCCACGAAGGCGTCGAATGCGGCCAGCGGCAAGCCGAACTTGGACGCCGCGCCGCCGGTGACGACCTTGGCGTGGTGACCGTCGCCGCGGCCCAGGTCCACGCGCAGCCACAGCGTGCGGCCGTGGAACAGCTCCGGCCAGTTGCGCAGCGCCTCGACGTTGTCCAGCGTCACCGTCACCCCGCGCGCGAACGCGGCGGCGTACTCGGCGCGCGGCGCGAAGCTGGGGGTGAACAGCACGCGCGACGGATCCAGATCCGGCAGCGTGGCGAACACGTGCTCGATCTCGCCCAGCGACACGCATTCGAGCCCGAAGCCCTCGTCCGCAAGCGCGCGCAGCAGTGCCGGGTGCGGGTTGGCCTTGATCGCGAAGTAGCGGCGGTCGATGGCGGCGACGTCGAGCAGCGCGCGGGCGCGCTCGCGCAGCGTCGGCAGGTGGTAGGCGTAGACCGGCGTGCCCTCGGCGGCGCATGCGAGCAGGCGCTCGCGCTCGCCGCGCCACCACGGCGTCGCGCGCAGCGGGCGGCCGTGCTCGATCTCCTGCCAGCTCGGCCCGAACACGCCGGCGTCGCGCACCGGCATCGCGCCGCTGTCGATCAGCTCGGCGTGCAGCACCGGCAGCAGGCCGTCGGCGTCGGCCTCGTCGATCACGAAGGTCAGGTTGAGGTCGTTGGACGACTGCGAGATCAGGTGCACGCGCTCGCGCCCGAACGTGGCCCAAACGTCGGACAGCTTGTGCAGCAGCGAGCGCATGCCGCGCCCGACCAGGGTGATCGCCGCGCACGGCGCGATCACCTTGACCCGGCATACCTGCGCCAGGTCCTCCGACAGCCGCGCGATCACGTCGGTGCTGACCAGGTTCTCGCCCGGGTCGAGCGAGACGGTGACGTTGGTCTCCGACGAGCCGATCAGGTCCACCGACAGGCCGTGGCGCCTGAAGCGCTCGAAGATGTCGGCGAGGAAGCCGACCTGCTGCCACATGCCGACGCTTTCCATCGACACCAGCACGATGCCGTTGCGGCGGCTGACCGCCTTCACGCCGGGCACCGTCTCGCCCTCGCCGTCGATGCGCGTGCCGGGCAGCTCGGGCCGCTCGGTGTCGAGGATCGCCATCGGGACGGAGGCGTCGCGGCAGGGCTTGATCGAGCGCGGGTGCAGCACCTTGGCGCCGGTGGTGGCGATTTCCTGCGCCTCGGCGTAGTCGAGCCGGGTGAGCAGGCGCGCGTCCGGCACCACCCGCGGGTTGGCGCTGAACATGCCGGGCACGTCGGTCCAGATCTCGACGCGGCGCGCGCCGAGCAGCGCGCCGAAGCACGCGGCCGAGGTGTCGGAGCCGCCGCGGCCGAGGATCGCGGTGCCGCCGTCGGCGTGGCGGGCGATGAAGCCCTGGGTCAGCAGCATCCGCGCCTGCTGGGCGTGGAAGCGGCCGTGGAAGCCCTCCGCCGGCTCGCGCCGGCACGACACCGAGAGCCGGGTCGACCAGGCGTTCTGGTTGGGCAGCGCGATCGCTTCCAGCCAGTCGCGCGCGTCGCACCAGCCGAAGTCCAGTCCCTGCGCGCGCAGGTAGGCGGCGCCGAGGGTCGACGAGAGCAGTTCGCCCTGCCCCAGCACGTCGGCCTGCCAGTCGAGCGGGCGCACGGGCGCGCGCGGATCCGCGTCGAGCGCCTGCAGCGCGGCGAGCCGCTCGCCGAGCACGGCGACGGGATCGAGGTCGAGCTCGCGCGCGAAGGCATGATGGCGCTCGACGAGGGCCGCGATCCGCGCCGCGCGGTCGTCCGCGCCCTCGGCGATCGCCTGCAGCTCGTTGGTGACGCCCGACAGCGCCGACACCACCACCAGCACGCGCGCGCCTTCCTCGTCGGCGCGGCGTTTCGCCAACTGGCCGATGGTGTCCCAGCGGTGGCGGCGCGACACCGAGGTGCCGCCGAACTTGAGCACGATCCAGGGATCGGAATGGGGAATGGCGGACATGGAGGCCGTGGCGCGCCCGGGCCGGGCATGAGCGCGCAATTCTAGGGCCTGCGGTCGCGGGCCGACAGCGCCGCGTCGCCCGCGCGAACCTCACTCGGGATGCCTGCCCTCGCGGGAGCGGCGGCGGCATACCGCCGGCTGGAAGTCGCGACTGGGGTCTGCTCGGCGAGCCGGTCGCGACTTCCGTCCCCGAATGTCATCCCGAGCGCAGCGAGGGATCCTGCCCGCGACGCGCAGTCCTCCCGGATGACGCGTCCCCGCGCCCGCGGCGGCCGATACACTTGCGCACCCCCGCCCGCGCCGCCTCCATGTCCCCTCGCCCCTACCTGCAACTCGACGTCTTCGCCGACCGCCCCGGCGCCGGCAACCCGCTCGCCGTGGTGCTCGATGCGCAGGGCCTCGACGACGAGGCGATGCAGGCGATCGCGCGCTGGACGCGGCTGCCCGAGACGACCTTCGTCTTTCCCGCTACATCGCGATCAGCGGACTACGGCATCCGCATCTTCAGCCCGCGCCGCGAGGTGCCGTTCGCCGGCCACCCCAGCGTCGGCACCGCACACGCGGTGCTGGAGGCCGGGCTGGCGACGCCGCGCGACGGCCTGCTGGTGCAGCAGGGCGTGGCCGGCGAGCTGCCGCTGCGCGTGCAGGGCAGCGGACCCGCGCGCACCATCGCCGTGCGCACGCCGCGGGCAAGGGTGATGGAAACCGCCGGCCCCGACGATCCGCGCCTGCGCGCGGCGCTGGCGTCGCTGCCGCTGGGCGCGCTGCCGCCCGCGCTGATGGACGGTGGCCGCCGCTGGTGGCTGGCGGAAATCCGCGACGAGGCGACGCTGCGTGCGATCGAGCCCGACTGGACGGCGATCGGCGCGCTCGCGCAGTCGACCGACAGCATGGGCCTGTGCGTGTTCGCGCGCAGCGACGACCCGGTGTACTACCTGGCCGTGCGCGCCTTCGTCGGCGCGCCGGCGCAGTTCGAGGACGCCGCTTCCGGCGCCGCCAACGCGACGCTGGCCGCCTGGCTGGCCTCGCGCGGCGCGCTGCCCAGCGCGGATGGCCACTACCGCGTCAGCCAGGGCCGCGAGGTCGGGCACGATGCGATCATCGAGCTGTTCGTCGACGGCGACGGCGAGGTGTGGTCGGGCGGGCGCGTGCGGACCGTGGTGAGCGGCCGGATCGACTGGTAGTGGGAGCGGCTTCAGCCGCGAGCTTTTTCCACGACGCGACGCATGTTTTGTAGGAGCGGCGGAAGCCGCGACCGGTGCTCCGGCAACACGGTCGCGGCTTCCGCCGCTCCTGCAAGATGCATAGGATTCCAAAAGAGCTCGCGGCTGAAGCCGCTCCCACAGGGGCTGCTGCGCTAGGGCTTCGCGGAATCCTCCGCGCGCCACGCCGGCTTGCCGTCGACCCAGGTCGACTCGACCTGCAGGTCGTCGAGCTGCGCGGCCGGCACCGCCAGCGGGTCGCTCGCCAGCACCACGAAATCCGCGCGCAGGCCGGGCTTGAGCTGGCCGACTTCGTCCTCGTCGAAGCCGGCGTACGCCGCGTCCGCGGTGAAGCCGCGCAGCGCCTCGGCCGCCGACAGGCGCTGGTCCGGCAGCCATCCGCCGGGCGGCTGGCCGTCGCGATCCTGGCGCGTCACCGCCGCGTACAGGCCCAGCCGCGGATCCGGCGATTCGACCGGAAAATCCGAGCCCAGCGCCAGGCGCGCGCCGCTGTGCAGGAAGCGCTGCCAGGCGTAGGCGCCGAACAGGCGCTGCCTGCCGAGGCGGTCCTGCGCCCAAGGCATGTCGGAGGTGGCGTGGGTGGGTTGCATCGAGGCGATCACGCCGAGCTTCGCGAAGCGCGGGATGTCCTCCGGCGCGACGATCTGGGCATGCTCGATGCGCCAGCGGTGGTCGGACTTCGCGTCGTCGCCCAGCACGCGCTCGTAGGTGTCGAGGACGATGCGGTTGCCGCGGTCGCCGATGGCGTGGGTGGCGACCTGCAGGTGGCAGCCGTGGGCCTTGCGTACGATCGCTTCGTACTGCGCGGGATCGGTGACCAGCAGGCCGCGGTTGCCGTGGTCGTCGCTGTAGTCGTCCAGCAGCGCGGCGCCGCGGCTGCCGAGCGCGCCGTCGATGTAGAGCTTCACGCCGCCCATCTTCAGGTGGCCGCCGGGATGGCGGTAGGGGCCGTGCGCGCACAGGTCGGCGAGCGCGCCGCCGTCGCCGTCGGCGTAGGCGTCGATGCGCAGCGGCAGCTTTCCCGCATCCGCAAGCTTGCGGTACAGCGCCAGCGTCTCGCGCGAGACGCCCATCTCGTGCACGCCGGTCATGCCGTCGGCGAGCACGCGGCGCGAGGCCTCGGCCAGCGCGCGCGCCATGTCGTCGGGATCCGGTTTCGGCAGCACTGAAGACACGGCGTCCTTGGCGTTGTCGACGAGGATGCCGGTCGGCTTGCCGGCGGCGTCGCGCAGCACGCGGCCACCCTCGACTTCGCCACCGGCGAGCATCGGGCCCACATCGGGGTTATCCGCCAGCGCGCGCAGCGCGGCCGAGTTCACCCACGCGGCGTGGCCGTCGACGCGCTCCAGGTACACCGGCCGTTCGGGGAACGCGGCGTCGAGGTCGGCCACGGTCGGGAAGGCCTTGTCCGGCCAGTCGTTCTGGTCCCAGCCGCTGCCGCGCAGCCAGTCGCCCTCGCCCAGCGTCTTCTCGAACGCGCGCAGCCGCGCGACCACCCCGGCCTTGTCGCGGGTGCCGACCAGGTCGGCCATCAGCAGCGTCGTGGCGAATTCGCGGAAATGGCCGTGCGCGTCGATCAGGCCGGGGATGACGGTGGCCTCGCCGGCGTCGATGCGCTCGGCGTCGGGCCAGCGCGCGAGCAGCGCCTTCGCCTCGCCGACCGCGAGCAGGCGGCCGTCGTCGCCCCAGGCCATGGCCCCGGCCAGCGGATGCGCGGGATCGGAGGTGTGGATGCGCGCTGCGGTCAGCACGTGGACGTCGGCGGCCTGCGCGCTGGCGGCGAGGCAGCACAGCGCGGCGATCGAGGCGAGGCGATGCATGCGGCGGCTCCGTTCGGGACGCCGGGCACTATGCAGCCCTGCGCATGCAGCGGCAACACGCGAGCAGGCAGCGGCCTGCGGATGGAAGCGCAGCGCGCGCAGCTTTCGCAGGGAAATCCCGGGGCGGCAGCAGACCTTGGGAACAGTCCTGTGGGAGCGGCTTCAGCCGCGAGCTTCTGCGCGCGAGTGTCAGGGCGCCCGCGAAAAAGCTCGCGGTTGAAGCCGCTCCCACGAACATGTTGCCGTGTCGGGGCGCGCTACTCGGCCGGGCTCACGTCCACGCGCACGCGCAGGCTGTCGCCGGGGTGATGGTCCATGCGCGTGGTGTACTGCCGGCCCGCGTACTCGTAGGTGACGTCGTAGGCGCCGACGCGCTCGTCGTCGACCGCGTAATAGTCGCCGGCCGGCGGATAGACGGCGGAAACGGGCTCGCACACCGTGACCACGCCGGCACGCGGCGGCGCGTGGCTGTTGTCGTAGACCTTGCGGCCGGCCATGCCGCCGACCATCGAACCCACCGCCGCGGTCGCGTAGCGCGCCGAGCCGCCACCGACCTTGCTGCCGAGCACGGCGCCGACGACGCCGCCGACGACCGTGGCGACGTTGCGGCCGGCCTCGCTGCCGCTGCGGTAGCCGGGCTCGTAGCGGCCGTCGCGGTAGCCGTCATCGCGATAGCCATCGTCCTGGTAGCCGCCGTCGCCGTAGCGTCCGTCGCCGGCGTAGTAGCCGTCCTGGCGCGAATGGCAGCGCTGGCCGGTCGTGGTGCTGCCGCCGCGGTAGCCGGAGACGATCACCGGATCCACGCGGACCACGCGCGCCACGTCGTACTGCGCGTCGCGCTCGTAGCGTCCGGCATCCGGCGGCGGGTACGACTGCGACGGGTAATAGCCGGACTGCGCGGATGCGGTGCCCGCGGCGAGCAGGCCGACAGCGAGCAGCGAGGTGGCGAGACGGTTCATGGCGGGGCTCCCGGGCGCCGGATGCGGCGCGGATGCACACGCTAGGGCCGCGCCGGTAACGCAAGCCTGAATCGAAAACGCTTGCAGCCCGGGGCGGCCGTCGCGTTTAGCGCGCCGACAGCCAGGCCAGCGCCTGCGCGGCGACCCTGGGCGCGTCGCGGCCGAGCAGCGGGCCGGCGTGGCTGAGCGCCTCCACGCGCAGCAGGTCGGCCTCCCAGGCCAGCGCCAGCGCCGCGGTCAGCGCCGGCGGCACGTCGTCGTCGAGCTGCGAGGCGATGCACAGCACGGGGCAGGCCGGGCGGTCGACCGCGACCCCGCCGTGCGCGGCACGCATCGCCGTCCCGCTCTCGTCGCGCCAATGCCGGAACGCGTAGAGCGCGGTGGCCTCGTCCGCGTCGGGCACCGCGCGGCGCGTCGAGGCCAGTCGCGCGTCGCGCCGCCACGGCACCACGTCGGGCCACTGCCGCAGCGGCAGCTGCGCGTGCCAGGGCGTGGGCGGCAGCGGGTTGACCAGCACCAGCGCATCGGCGTCGCCGGCGCACATCGCGGCAAGCAGCCCGCCGAGGCTGGCGCCGACCACGGCGCGCGGCCGCGGGAGCGCGAGCAGCGCATCGCGCACCTGCGCGCGGTAGTCGTCCAGGCCGGTGCGGGCCAGCCCCGCGGGCGACGGCGCCAGGTCCGGCGCCACGCAATGGATGCCCGCCGCGGCGAAAACGCCGCGCCAGGCGTTCCATTCCCAGCCGCCAGCGCCCGCTCCGTGGACGAACAGAGCAGACGCGACGGCTTCAGCCAAGCAGTTCCGCCTCCAGCGTGATCGGTACCGCGGAGAGCGCCTTGGACACCGGGCAGTTCTGCTTGGCGTCGTCGGCGATGGCGCGGAACTTCGCCGCGTCGATGCCCGGCACCTTGGCCTTGGTCGCCAGCCGGATGGCGCTGATGGTGGGGCCGCCGTCCATCGACAGGTCGACCTCGGCGCGGGTGTCCACCGCGTCCGGCGCGTGCCCGGCCTGCGCCAGCGCGTTCGACAGCGCCATCGTGAAGCACGAGGCGTGCGCGGCGGCGATCAGCTCCTCGGGGTTGGTGCCCTTCTTGTCGCCGAAGCGGGTGTTGAAGCCGTACGCGGTGTCGGCCATCAGCCCGCTCTGCGGGGTGCTGATGGTGCCGCCACCGCTCTTGAGGTCGCCGGACCAGTGGGCGGTGGCGTGGCGGGTCATGGCCATGGAACGTGCTCCGTTGCAGTCGATGATCGGGCGGCAAGCGTAGCGGCGGCGGCGTTATGCGCGCGTTCGCTTTGCTGCGCTGCAACGGGACGCTGCGTTCGATCGCGCGTTATCGTCCCTCCCCCGCCATGACCGCCCGCCGAGCGCAACGCTCGGTCGCTGCGCCGCCCCCGCGGACTGCCATGACGCCTCGTGCGGATCCCTGCGCGGGAGCCCGGTCGCCCATGGCCCGCTTCCCCTGTGGATCCTTCCGCGGGAGCCTGCCGTCGAAGGCCGGACTCCCGACCAGCCCGACGGGAGGAACTGGCCCATGCCGTACTCGACTCCGGACATCCGCAACGTGGCCCTCGCGGGCCATCCTGGCGCCGGCAAGACCACGCTGTTCGAAGCCCTGCTGCATGCCGGCGGCGCCATCCAGGCGGCAGGCACGATCGAACGCGGCAGCACCGTCTCCGACTTCGATCCCATGGAAAAGGAGCGCGGCCACTCCATCGACGCCGCCATCGCCAGCACGGACCACGCCACGACTTCAAACCAGCTTGTCCACGTCAACCTGATCGACACGCCCGGGTACCCGGACTTCCGCGGCCCCACGCTCTCGGCGCTGGCGGCGGTGGAGACGGTCGCGATCGTGGTCGACGCCGACAAGGGCGTCGAGTACGGCACCCGCCGGATGATGGAGCGCGCGCGCCAGCGCGGCCTGTGCCGGGTCGTCGTCGTCAACAAGATCGACCACGAGGCCGCCGACTGCGCGCGCGTGCTCGACGAGCTGCGCGACGAGTTCGGCCCCGAGCTGCTGCCGCTCAACCTGCCGGCCGACGGCGGCAAGGCGGTGGTCGACTGCTTCGGCCAGCCGTCCGGCGACAGCGACCTCGGGCCGGTCGTCGACTGGCACCAGAAGATCATCGACCAGGTGGTCGAGGTCAACGAGACGGTCATGGACCACTACCTCGACCTCGGCGAGGGCGGCCTGTCCGGCGCGGAGCTGCACGACGCCTTCGAGCAGTGCCTGCGCGAGGGCCACCTGGTGCCGGTGTGCTTCGTTTCGGCCAAGACCGGCGCCGGGGTGAAGGAACTGCTCGACGTCGCCGAGCGGCTGTTCCCGCACCCGGGCGAGGCCAACCCGCCGCCGTTCGCGAAGGGCACAGGCGCGGACGCCGTGGCGGTCGAGGCCCGCCCAGACCCGGACGCGCACGTCATCGCCGACGTGTTCCGCATCGTCAACGATCCCTTCGTCGGCAAGCTCGGGGTGTTCCGGGTCTACCAGGGCACGGTGAAGAAGGATTCGCAGCTGTTCGTCGACGACGGCAAGAAGCCGTTCAAGGTCGCCCACCTGTTCAAGCTCAAGGGCAAGGACCACGTCGAGATCGCGCAGGCCGTGCCCGGCGACATCGCCGCGGTGGCCAAGGTCGACGAGCTGCACTTCGACGCCGTGTTGCACGACTCGCACGCCGAGGACCACATCCACCTGGCGCCGCTGGAGTTCCCGAAGCCGATGTTCGGCCTGGCCGTGCAGGCCGGCAGCAAGGGCCAGGAGCAGAAGCTCGCGACCGCGCTGCACAAGCTGGCCGAGGAGGATCCCTGCTTCCAGGTCGAGCACATGCCCGACACCAACGAGACCGTGATCCGCGGCCTGTCCGACCTGCACCTGCGGGTGAACCTGGAGCGGCTGAAGGAGCGCCACGGCGTCGACGTCGCCACCCGGCCGCCGCGCATCGCCTACCGCGAGACCATCGCCGGCAAGGCCGAGGGCCACCACCGGCACAAGAAGCAGACCGGCGGCGCGGGCCAGTTCGGCGAGGTGTTCCTGCGGATCGAGCCGCTGCCGCGCGGCACCGGCTTCGAGTTCGTCGACGAGGTCAAGGGCGGCACCATCCCCGGCCAGTTCCTGCCCGCGGTCGAGAAGGGCGTGCGCCAGGTGCTGTCCGGCGGCGCGATCGCCGGCTACCCGATGCAGGACGTGCGCGTGGTCGTCTACGACGGCAAGCACCACCCGGTCGACAGCAAGGAGGTCGCCTTCGTCGCCGCCGGCAAGAAGGCCTTCCTCGACGCCATCGGCAAGGCCAACCCGCAGGTGCTCGAGCCGATCGTCGACCTCGACGTGAATGCGCCCGAGCAGCACATGGGCGACATCAGCGGCGGGCTGGCGTCCAAGCGCGCGCGCATCAGCGGCACCGACTCGGCGCGCGGCGGCGAGATCGTGGTCAAGGCGCAGGTGCCACTGTCCGAGCTCGAGGGCTACGCCGCCGAGCTCAAGTCGGTCACCGCCGGCCGCGGGCGCTACTCGCTCGACTTCAGCCACTACGAGCCGGTGCCGGCGCAGGTGCAGCAGAAGCTGGTCGAGGCCTACAAGCCGCGGCACGAGGAGGACTGAGCGGCGTGGCGCCGCCGAAGGGCTCGCGCACTCAGGTCTCGCGCGCCTGCACCGGGGGTTCCGGGGTTTGCGCCCCGGAGGGCTGCAGCACGCCCCCTTCGACAAGCAGGCGCGTCATCGTCTCAGCCGGCAGGGGGCGCGCGTAGACGAAGCCCTGGATGACGTGGCACCCCAGGGCTTCGAGCGCCCGCACCTGGGCCATCGATTCGACGCCTTCGGCGACCACCGCCTTGCCCAGGTCGCGGGCGATGCCGATGATCGAGCGCACGACCGCTTCGGCGGCGCGATCGCCGCGTTCGAGTTCCACCACGAAGGCGCGGTCGACCTTGAGCGTGTCGCTGGGCAGCCGCGTGAGGTAGGCGAGCGACGAGTAGCCGGTGCCGAAATCGTCGATCGCGACCTGCACGCCGAGCTCGCGGGCGGCCTGCAGCTGCCGACCACCGGATTCGCTGTCGCGCACCAGCGCGGTCTCGGTGACTTCGATCTCCAGGCACCCGGGTTCCAGGCGCCAGCGCGCCAGGGCGGCCGACAGCGAGGGCACCAGCGCGCCCGAACCGAGCTGGTGGCCGGAAACGTTCACGCCCACGCGCGGCGGACGCAGGCCGCGGGCGCGCCATGCGGCCAACTGCCGGCAGGCTTCGTCGGCGACGAGCCAGCCCAGTTCGTCGATCAACCCGCATTCCTCGGCCAGCCCGATGAACTGGTCGGGGGCGATGCGGCCTCGCTCCGGGTGCTCCCAGCGCGCCAGCGCCTCCAGCCCGACGATGCGGCCGCTGCGGCTGTCTACGCGCGGCTGGTAATGGAGCGCGATATGGCGATCGTGGATGGCGGCGCGCAGGTCGTTCTCCATCCGCAGCCGAGCCTGCGCGGCGCGGTCCATCTCGGCGT
This sequence comes from Luteimonas sp., assembly GCA_035539095.1. Lineage (GTDB taxonomy): Bacteria > Pseudomonadota > Gammaproteobacteria > Xanthomonadales > Xanthomonadaceae > Luteimonas. Next base: position 29,040 of record DATLJE010000007.1, on the reverse strand, counting down.
CGAAGAAACCGCTGTCGTCGCCGCCGGCCTTCTTCACCCGGTACATCGCCATGTCGGCGGCGCGGATCAGCGCCGCGGCATCGGCGCCGTCGGCCGGATGGAAGGCGACGCCGGCGCTGAAGCGCTGGTCGAACTCGCGCTGGCCCAGGACCACCGGACGGGCGAAGGCGCCCGACAGCCGGCGCATCGCGCGCGCGGCCTCCACCTCGCCGGTGACGCCGGGCAGGATGAGGAAGAACTCGTCGCCGCCGAGCCGCGCCACGAAGTCGCCCGGGGCCACGGCTGCGCGGATGCGGCGCGCGATCTCGACCAGGATCTCGTCGCCGAAGGCATGACCGAGGCCGTCGTTGATGGACTTGAAGCGGTCCAGGTCGAGGAAGGCCGTGGCGAAGCCCGCCCCACCCGCCGCCGTCGAAGCGATGTGCGTGTCGAGCGCTTCGAAGGCGGCGAGCCGGTTCGGAAGCCCGGTGAGCGGGTCCCGTCGCGCCTGCTGCACGAGACGCCTCTCGTGCCGTTCGAAGGCGACCGCGACCGCGATCCGCTCGGCCAGGTCGCGCGCGCGCGCCAGCACGGGCGCAGGCACGTCGGAACCCACGTCCGCGCCGATGGCCACGCACAGTGGCACGGCGGTTGGATCGGCGTGGTCGATCGGCAGCATCCGCACGCACTCGTCGTCGCAGCGTTCGAACCAGTCGCGCAGCGGACCGGGCGCCAACGCCCGCAGCGGCAGGCAGGCGCCATCGGGATCGTCGCCGATCCGGGAAATCGCCGGCATGCCCGGCAGGTCGAACACGACGGTCTCGCGCCCGCCGCGCGGCCGGGCATGGCATTCGCACGCGCGCGTGCCATCGCCACGGGCGATGGCGATGCCGACGGTGGCGTCGCCGGCGAGGTGCTGGATGCGCGCCAGCACCGCCTCGACGACGCTCTCCAATGGCTCACGCGCGAGGATCAGGCGGTCGAGCCTGGCAAGCACGTGCAGCGTCTGCATCTGCTGCCCGATCCGCGCACCCATGCCATCGAAGGTCCGCGACAACATCTCGAATTCGTCGCCACGGACGACTTCCGGAGCCGCTTCGGAATTTCCGCCGAACGCGCGGATCTTGCGCATCAGCTCGTCCAGCGGGACCAGCACCCGGCGGATCTGCAGCGAACTGAGCAGCAGGGCGAGCAGCAGCACGCCGATCGCCACGGGCAGCAGCAGCCCGGTAAACGCCTGGGCGCGCCTGGGCGCCGGCCCTTCCGCGACGAATCTCCAATCCGCCACGCCGAAGGACGGCTTCAGGAACAGCGGCCATTCGACGACGCGGGTGTGGTCGTCATCCGCCGCCAGCGCCGTCGCACCGCCGCAGAACAGGCGCCGCGGCCCGTCGTAGGCGCACAGCCGCGTGCGGTTCGCCATGTCCTCCGGGTCGCCCCAGAGGAACGATGGCTTGATGGTGGCCAGCAGGGCGCCGCCTGCCTGCGTGCGGCGGACCAGGGCCACGCGCTGCCCGCCACCGGTCGCGGGCAGCACGGCCAGGCGCGCCGCGGCCGGCAGCGCACGCAGCGCTGGCAGCCACCGCGCGTCGATGCCGGGCGGCGCGGCGCCCGCGGCGTCTGCCTCGCCTAGGCGACCCACCGCATCGAAGTAGATCCGCAGGTCGGGACCGGCCTCGCCGTCGGCCGGCACCGTCTCCAGCGCCGCAGCCGCGAGCTGCAGGCGCGAATAGACGCCGATCGCGAAGTCCTTCGCATCCGATCTCAGCGACTGCGCGGTGGCCTGTTCCGCCTCGCGGGCCGAGACCCGGTCGGCGATTGCCAGCACCGTCGCCGCCGGCAGCAGCGCCGCGACGCAGAACATCGCGAAGATCCGGCGCCCGAAGCGGCTGGCGAGGATCGCGCCACGCGGCCTCAGGCTCGTGCGCATGGCATGCCTAGAAATTCCCGGCCAGGTCGACGAACGAGCCGTCGCGCGCGCGGATGACGTCGTCCAGGCTGTCCTTCTGGTCGACCTGGGTCTTGAACACCCCGTCCTTGCCCGCGCTGAACAGGTCGAAATCGGAGTTGAGCGGGTTCAGCTTGTGGTCCTTGCGCGCCTTCCCCTTGGCGCCTTTTCCGCTCAGGTTGGTGTAGTGGTATGGCCGCTGCCAGGGATCGAGCTTTGCGTCGAGGCCGATTTCGGCGAGGCTCGCGGGATATTTGAAGTTCTGGGTATGGAAACGTTGGATAGCCAGTTCCATCGCGAGGATGTCCGCCTTCGCATTGCCGACCTTGGCCCGCTCGACGTAGGCCGCGTACTGGCTCGTCGCCAGCACGGCAAGCACCGCGACGATCGCGATCGCGATCAGCAGCTCGAGCAGCGTGAAGCCACGCCGGGCGCGGCCGCCGAGCGCGAAAGCGCCGCAGCCCTGCCTGCCCCGCGCGGCCGGTACCGGCACAGCGGTCAGGGGCTGGCACGTCATCGTCTTTTCCTTCTGGGTCTGCGACCGGATCATATGGGCAGCAGGTGGGTTGTCGGCCGCTGCGCCGTTTCCTGAAACGCCGCTGCGTTCACCGGTGCAGGCCGTGTCGGCGACAGCATGCCGGCGCCGGGTCACGGGGGCGTGAGGGCCTGCGCCCAACCCTCGATGCGCGCACCCGACGCCCGGCTTTCCGCCGCGTATCGCCTCGGGCCGGCAATGCCTCCCGTCGCCGCTTCCGGCGACGGCGATGGCGCCCGGCGCTCGACACCCGGCGACCGGCGGTCGTTCCGTCGGGACTCGGCCAGCCAGACCCCTGAAAAAAAGCATGTTTTCAGCCCGCGGGTACTTGGCGGCGCCAAAAACTTGCCCTACATTGCGCTTGCCGACGGGTTCGGCCCACAACCAACCAACGAATACGGAACAGGACACTCATGGCGAAGAAAGCGAAAAAGGCAGTCAAGAAGGCTGCACCGAAGAAGGCCGCCGCTGCCAAGCCGGCCGCGCCGAAGCCGATCAAGGAAGCCCTCAGCAAGTCGGGCCTGGTCGCCCACATCGCCAACGCCACCGGCGTCGCGGCGAAGGACGTGCGCGCGGTGATGGGCGCGCTCGAAGGCGCCGTCCACGGCTCGGTCAGCAAGAAGGGCGCGGGTTCCTTCACCCTGCCCGGCCTGCTGAAGATCACCGCCGTGAACGTCCCCGCCAAGCCCAAGCGCAAGGGCATCAACCCCTTCACCAAGGAAGAGCAGTGGTTCGCCGCCAAGCCCGCCTCGGTCAAGGTCAAGGTGCGCCCGCTGAAGAAGCTCAAGGACGCCGCCGCCTGATCCTGGCGCATGCGTGACGCGTCGGGGCGGCATCGCTGCCCCGATGCTGAAACAGGCCGGATGCATTTCCCCAGGGAAGCGCTCCGGCCTTTTTCGTGGGCGTCTCTCCCGATCCGGGAATACGGTCTCTTCCGTTCGATCGCGCGCGCCGGGCCGATTGCGACCAAGTCGCAACGCTGCTTTCCCGGCGCGGCGAACGCGACGGCAATGCAGCCCGCTAGACTCTTCCCCGGCGCCATCGCGGCGCGAAGCCGGCGATCCCCATGATGCAGCTGTTCGACCTCCCCACCCTGCTCGCCTACCTCGCCGCGGCGACCGTGCTGGTGCTGATCCCCGGCCCCGGCACCGCGTGGATCGTGGCGCAGACGGTGGCCGGCGGCACCCGCCGCGGCCTGCAGGCCGGGCTCGGGCTGGAAACGGCGACGTTGATCCATGCGCTCGCCGCGGGCTTCGGGCTGTCGGCGCTGCTGGCGGCTTCGGCGCTGGCGTTCGAAGCGCTCAAGTACGCCGGCGCCGCCTACCTGGTCTGGCTCGGCATCAAGGCCTGGCGCGAGCGCCCCGTCGCGCAGGCGACCACGCAAGCTCCGACGCAGGCCGGCGGCCACGTCTACCGCCGCTCGGTGGTCACCGGCGTGCTCAATCCGAAGGTCGCGCTGTTCTTCCTCGCCTTCCTGCCGCAGTTCGTGCATCCCGAGCGCGGCCTGGCGTGGCTGCAGTTCCTCGTGCTCGGCGCGCTGCTGTCGACGATCGGCTTCGCCAACAGCGCCACGCTCGCCTTCGTGGTCGGCCGCTTCGGCCGCGGCGTGTCGCGCAGCCCGCGACTCGCGCGCTGGCGGCAGCGGGCGATCGGCACGGTGTTCGTCGGCATCGGCTTGCGCCTGGCGCTGCAGCAGCGGGGCTGAGCATGGCGAAGGCACGACAGGCCGGCGAAGCGGCGCGCCTGGAGCAGATCCCCAACATCGGGCCGGCGATGGCCAGGGACTTCGTCGACCTCGGCATCGAGCATCCCGGCCAGCTCCGGGGCAAGGATCCCTACGCGATGTACGAGCGCCTGTGCGCGCTGACCGGCGTGCGCCACGACCCCTGCGTGATCGATACCTTCATCAGCGCGGTGCGTTTCATGGAAGGCGCGCCGGCGCGGCCGTGGTGGCACTACACGGACGAGCGCAAGCGGCACCTGGCAGGCGCGGGGCGCTGATCGCGCGCGGCAGGCGTCCGTCGACGCCATGGCGCGCGCGGAGTAGCATCGCCGCGACTCGGCGCCGCCGGCGCCTTGCGTTTCCTGCGGGGGGACCACGCCATGGACAAGCGATTCTGGGTCTGCGGGCTGGTGATGTCGATCGCCGCGCTGCTGCTCGGCTTCGTGGTGCACGGGCTGCTGCTGGCGCCCGACTACGCCGCGCTCGGCGCCATGTACCGCAGCGAACAGGACAGCGGCCGCTACATACCGTGGATGGTGCTGGCGCACGTGCTGGTCGGGTTCGCGATGACTTGGATCTACGCGCAGGGCTTTTCCGGCGGGCGCTCGACTTCCGCGCAGGGCCTGCGCTTCGGCCTGGCGATGGCGTTGTTCTCCACCGTTCCCGGCTTCCTGGTCTACTACGCCGTGCAACCGCTGCCGGTGGCGCTGGTGTGCAAGCAGGTCGTGCTGGGCGCGATCGCGATGCTGCTGCTCGGGCTGCTGGTGGCCTGGCTGCAGCCGGTGCGCAGGGTGCTGGGCGAGCCGCCGGTGGCCTGAGCGGTCGCGCGGCGATTGCCGCGGTTGCGCTGCGCCGATAATGCGGCGTTCACCGCGTTCGCGTAGGGTGCGCAGCATCGTGCCTTTCCCATCCCACAGGACTTCCATGCGCCACGCCCTGCGTCCGCTGCTCGCCGCCCTCGCGATCGTGTTGCTCGCCGCCTGCTCGACCATCGGCGCCGTCTCGGCCTGGCTCAACGACCAGGTCGCGTTCACGCCGTCGCAGCTGCAGCACTCGCTCGACAAGCGCTTCCCGCGCACCTTCGACAAGCTCGGCGGGCTGGTCGCGGTGACGCTGGCCAACCCGCGGCTGTCGATCCCGCCGGGCGACACCCGCCTGCGGCTCGAGTTCGACGTCGGCATGGGCGCGCTCGGCGGCGAGGGCGCGCCGACCGGCCACCTCGCGCTGGCCAGCGGGCTGCGCTACGACCCGTCGACGCAGGGCCTGCACCTGGTCGATCCCGACCTGCAGCAGTTCGACCTGCCCGGTTCCGGCACCCTGCTCAAGGGCGGCGCGCGCGGCGTGGTCAACAGCCTGCTGGCCGAGTACGCGCGCGAGGAGCCGGTCTACCGCCTGGATCCCGACCTGCTGTCCAAGCTGCCGTCGGGCAAGCACATCGGCGCCGTCGCCATCGAGAAGGGCGTCGTCGTCGTCCATCTGGATCGCTGAGCATGGCCATGTCGATCCTGTCCCGTCCGCTGCGCGCGCTGCTGTGCGCGATGGCCTGCGCCGCCCTGCTCGCGGCCTGCGGCGACAAGGCCTCGACCGATGCGGGGCAGGCGCAGGACCAGGCCGAGGCGCTGCCGAAGCCGGACGCGCCGGCCGCGTCGGTCACCGGCATGTCATCGAAGCCCGGGCCCGGCGAGGTGCCGCTGACCGGCGCGCCACCGCCGCCGGTGGCCGTGGAGCCCGCCGACCAGGTCGACCTGCTCAATCCCGAGACCGGCCTGCTGCCCGGCGGCGCGACGCCGCCTGCGGACGGCGCGCAGGCGACCGCGGGCGCGGCCGAGCCCACCGCGCAGGACGCGGCGGCCGTGATCGGCGAGTACTACGCAGCGATCGACGCCGGCAGCTACGCCCGCGCGTATGCGCTGTGGTCCGACGGCGGTCGCGCCAGCCGGCAGACGCCCGAGCAGTTCGCCGGCGGCTTCGCCGACACCGCGCGCGTGGTCGCCACGCTCGGCGCGCCGGTCAATGCCGACGCGGGCGCCGGCCAGCGCTACATCCAGGTGCCGGTCGCGATCACCGCCACCCGCAAGGACGGCAGCGTGCATCGCTACGACGGCACCTACACCCTGCACCGCACCGTGGTCGACGGCGCCAGCCAGGAGCAGCGCGCCTGGCGGATCGCTTCGGCGGACCTGCGCGAGTTGAAGCCGTAGCGACGCATCCTTTGTCATTCCGAGCGCAGCGAGGAATCCAGCTTAGCGGGACGGCAGATTCCTCGCTGCGCTCGGAATGACAGGTGGGTCGGGATAGCGTCCGTCGCCCTCAGATCTCGAAGCGGTAGCTCAGCTTCACCAGCAGCTGCTCGTCGTCGCGCAGGTCGAAGCTGTCGCGCAGCCCGTCCAGCGGCTCCTCGGAGAACGGCGTTTCGCGGTAGCCGCCGCGGCCGTAGACCACGTACAGGTAGGACAGCGGCGCCAGCTCGTAGCGGTAGCGCACCTGGAAGCCGAGGTTGCGCACGCTGAAGTCGTCGATCGGCTCGTCGCTGGGCACCGCGTTGCCGGACGGGTCGATCCGCCAGCCCTGGCGCAGGTCCGCGTCGATCGCCAGCGTCTGCAGCTTCACCCGCAGCTCCTGGCGGCTGCCGATGTTCCACTCGACGCCGGCGTTGAGGTGCCACTCGCGGCCGACGAAGCTGCCGATGAGGTTGTCGTGCTGCCACACCAGCCAGTCCGGCGTGCGGTCGAGGTAGACGCCGCCGGTGATCCGGAACGCGTCGCTGACGAAGTAGGTCGGGTCGAACCGGACCGCGTAGCCCACCTTGTCGTTGCCGGCCAGGCCGCCGCTGAGCGCCTGCGCCTCGAACTCGTAGGCCCAGTTGCCCTTGCGCGGGCGGTCGTACTCGAAGTCGGAGTTGAAGTTGGCAGGCAGCTTGACGACGCCGTTGCCGCGCGTGAGCAGGTTGTCCATGCCGGCGCTGTTGACGTTGACCTGGGCGTACTCGCTGCTGCCGTTGCGCAGCTCGCTGCGGCGGCTCACGCGGAACTGGTCGTTGAGCAGCTGGCCGTGGTCGTCGGTCACGCGGCTGACGCGCCAGCGCCAGTCCTTCGAGGCGTAGCGCGATTCGGCCGGCAGGCCGGTGAAGCGGCGCGAGACTTCCCAATGCCCGTAGTTGAGGTCGTTCTCCGACAGGTAGCCCATGTCGTTGACCTGCAGCTCGTCGCCGAAGTGCATCAGGATCCACTGCTGGCGCCAGCCGTGGTCCATTTCGTAGTCGGCCCAGACGGTGGCGCCGAGGTCGTCCGCATCCTGCCCCGGCTGCCGCACCTGGCTGCCGAACAGGCGGCTGCGGATGTTCCAGCGCGGCGTCGGCCGCCAGTTGTGGTCGATGCCGAACACGCTGGCCTCGCGGTCCAGGAACGGACGGTCGACGTGGGTCGCCATGAAGCCGAGGTTCTGCGTGCTGAAGTCGCGCACCACCCGCAGCGCGGTGAACGTGCGGCCGGCCTCGCCCGACTCGTCGGCGGCGAACACGCCGTACTTGGTCGCGCCGACGCTGCCGTTGAGCTTGACCGCCGCGGTGATGTCGCCTGAGCCGACGCCGTCGTCGGCCGGGCCGCCGATCCTGCGCGTGTAGAGCAACTGGCTGTAGTCGGAAGGCGTGGTGTATTCGAAGATGCCCTGGTTCTCGGTGAAGAACGGGCGCTTGTCGCTGATGAAGGTCTCGGTGGCGCCGAAGTTCACCACCAGGTCGTCGCTCTCCACCTGGCCGAAGTCCGGGTTGAGCGTCGCGGTGAGCTGGAACTGGCCGTTGGGCTTCCAGAAGATGTCGGCGCCGCCGTCGAAGTCGCTGCGCCCGCCGACGTTGTCGTACAGGCCCGAGACGTAGGGGGTGATCGCCAGCAGCGACTGGCTGTACACCGGCACCTCGAGCGGCTCGAACCCGGACAGGAAGCGCGACTGCAGGAAGCTCACCGCGGGCCACGCCGCGCGCTCGCCGGTCGAGCCGACCACGCGGTCGAGGTAGACCTTGAGCGTGCGCTTGCCATCGCTGCCCTTGCGCATCGGCGCGATGTACCAGGGGATCAGCATCTCCGCGCTCCAGCCCTGCGCGTCCTCGGACACCGCGTGCTGCCAGTTGCCGTCCCAGTCCTTGTTGAACTGGGTCTCGTTGGTGACCACGGCGTCGAACACGCCGTCGGTGGAGCTGAGGGTGAAGTTGTAGCCGGTGCGGCCGTCGCCGTCGAAGTCGACCATCAGGTTGACGCGGTCGACCTGCTCCTCGAAGTCGCGCTGCACGCGCTGGTGGGTGCGCGGCACCGACGCTGGCTGCACGTTGCGGAACGCGACCGCGAGCCCTTCGGGCGTGGCGAGGACCCAGGCCTCGGTCGGCAGCGAGGCCGGCTGGCCGGAGAGCGGCTGCACCTTGCGGAAGTCGGTGACGTGGCGCGCGCCCTGCCATTCGGCCGGGTCGACGTGGCCGTCGATCTCGACGGCATGCGCGGGCGCCGACAGCACGGCCAGCAGGGCGAGGGACAAGCGGGTGCAGCGCATCCTGGATTCCATTCGGCGGGAACGCGTCGCTCCCGGACAGGTGCGCACGTTAGCCGCGCCGCCGCCCGCGACCGACTGGCACAAGTCATGCAAACCTTTGGGCGGATTCCGGCATCGGAGGTGCCAGAACCCGCAAATGCGGGCTCCAGCGCCGGCAACCGTGACGGGATTCGCGCTTCGCGCGGCGCTCAGCGCTTGGGCTGCAGCATCGTCCCGGTGCAGTTCTTCGCGCCGCACTTGCAGGCCCACAGCTTCTTGAGCTTCGCCGTGTGCGGCTCGTCGAGGGTGATGCCGTAGTTGTAGGTCAGCTCCTCGCCGGGCTTGATCGCGCGGATCGCCTCGATGAAGACCTTGTCCTTGTGGCGCTTGCCCTTCTGGTTCTCCTCGATCACCGCCTCGCAGTTGGGCTTGCAGCTGTGGTTGATCCAGCGCGCGATGTTGCCGTCGACGTTGGCGTCGACCACGTAGTCGTCGTTGAGGGTGAACAGGAAGGTGTGGCCGTCCTCGTCGACGTCGCCGTACTCCTCGTCCACCTCGTCGTGGCTGCGCAGCTTGCCCTTGTAGCGGACGATGCGCTCGCCCTTGTCGATGGTCTCGGTGGCGAACACGCCGTTGCCGTGGATGGGCGACAGGCGCGCGGCGATCTTCTTCTTGGCCATGGGTCCGTAGGGTGGTGTGCGGCCGGCCATTGTGTCGCGAATCGCCCGGCGGGGGTATCGGCATGGCCGCCTACGCGCCCTGCCCGCGTTCAAACCCCATCCCCCTCCCGCACGAGTCCGCCCATGCGCCTGTGCCTGACCGCCCTCGCCCTTGCCGTCGCCGCCGCCGGCTGCACGAAATCCCCCGTGAACGCAGCCGAAGCCGCTGAATCCCCGGCGCCGGCGGCGACGGCATCCCCCGTCACCGGATCCGACCTGCTCGCGCGCGGCGAGTACATCGTCCGCATCGGCGGCTGCAACGACTGCCACACCGCCGGCTACGCCGAGCGCCAGGGTGAAGTGGACAAGGCGCAGTGGCTGACCGGCTCGCCGCTGGGCTATCGCGGCCCCTGGGGCACGACCTACGCCGCCAACCTGCGCCTGCTGCTGGCCGACATGGACGAGGCGCAGTGGCTGGACTACAGCGGCAAGCTGCGCACGCGCCCGATCATGCCGGACTTCACCGTGCGCATGATGAGCGAGCAGGACCGGCGCGCCCTGTTCCGCTTCGTGAAGTCGCTCGGACCCGCAGGCACGCCCGCGCCGGCCTACCTGCCGCCCGGACAGCAGCCGGTGCCGCCCTACTTCGACCTGGTCCTGCCGCCGGCACCGGCCGCGGCGCCGCCCAAGGCAGGCTGAACCCGGCCCACGGCTTGGCGGCCGCGGCTCAAATCAGTACAATTTCAGTCCTGATTGATTCCACAGCCAGGAGCGGCCGCCCCCCGGCGCGCTCCGAGCCACCGCCATGCTCCGGGTCACCAAGCTCACCGATTACGCCACCGTCGTCCTCACCGTCCTGGCCAGCGAGCCGGACGCCGTCGCCAGCGCCGCCGGCCTGGCCGAGCGCGCGGGGCTGGAAGCGCCCACCGTCGCCAAGCTGCTCAAGCCGCTGGCCCAGGCCGGCCTGGTCGAGGCCTTCCGCGGGGCCAACGGCGGCTACCGGCTGGCGCGCCCGGCCGCGGACATCTCGTTGTTCGAGATCGTCGAGGCGATGGAAGGCCCGCTCGGCATGACCGAGTGCAGCGTCCACGCCGGCAGCTGCGGCATCGAAGGCTCCTGCGGCGTGCGCGCCAACTGGCGGCGCATCAACGACGTCGTCGCCGAGGCCCTGCGCGGCGTGTCGCTGGCGCAGATGCTCGCCCCGCCCCCCGCCCTTCCCGCCAGGCCGGCCGGCGCCCGCGCGATCCCCGCGCGCCTGACCGCGAGCTGATTCCGAGCAGATTCCCCATGTCCGTCGAAAACGCAGAAATCATCGAACAGCTCGGCCGCCGCTACTCGGCCGGCTTCGTCACCGACATCGAGTCCGACTCGCTGCCGCCGGGCCTGGACGAAGGCGTCATCCGCGCGCTCTCGGCCCGCAAGGACGAGCCGGAGTGGATGACGCAGTGGCGCCTGGACGCCTATCGCCACTGGCTGACGATGCCGGTGCCGCGCTGGGCGAAGCTCAGGATCGCGCCGATCGACTTCCAGGCGATCAGCTACTACTCCGCGCCCAAGGGCCCGAAGTACAAGTCGCTCGACGAGGTGCCGCAGGAGCTGCTCGACACCTACGACAAGCTCGGCGTGCCGCTGCACGAGCGCGCCAAGCTGGCCGGCGTGGCGGTGGACGCGGTGTTCGACTCGGTCTCGGTCGGCACCACCTTCCGCAAGGAGCTGGCCGAGAAGGGGATCATCTTCTGCTCGATGTCGGAGGCCATCCGCGAGCATCCGGAGCTGGTCAGGCAGTACCTGGGCACCGTGGTGCCCACCGGCGACAACTACTTCGCCGCGCTCAACTCGGCGGTGTTCTCGGACGGCTCGTTCGTGTTCATCCCCGCCGGCGTGCGCTGCCCGATGGAGCTGAGCACCTACTTCCGCATCAACGCCGGCCACACCGGCCAGTTCGAGCGCACCCTGATCATCGCCGAAGACCGCGCCGAGGTCTCGTACCTGGAAGGCTGCACCGCGCCGATGCGCGACGAGAACCAGCTGCACGCGGCCGTCGTCGAGCTGGTCGCGCTCGAGGACGCAAAGATCAAGTACTCGACCGTGCAGAACTGGTACCCGGGCGACGAGAACGGGGTCGGCGGCATCTACAACTTCGTCACCAAGCGCGCCGAGTGCCGCGGCGCGCGCAGCAAGGTCACCTGGACCCAGGTCGAGACCGGCTCGGCGATCACCTGGAAATACCCCAGCTGCGTGCTGCTGGGCGACGACTCGGTGGGCGAGTTCCACTCGGTCGCGCTCACCCACCATCGCCAGCAGGCCGACACCGGCACCAAGATGATCCACATCGGCAAGCGCACCAAGAGCAAGATCGTCAGCAAGGGCATCAGCGCCGGCCGCGGGCAGAACTCCTACCGCGGCCTGGTGAAGGTCGACCGCAATGCCGAGGGCGCGCGCAACTACACCCAGTGCGACTCGCTGCTGATCGGCAAGCAGTGCGGCGCGCACACCTTCCCCTACATCGAGGTGAAGAACCCGACCGCGACGGTAGAGCACGAGGCCACCACCTCGAAGATCTCCGACGACCAGATGTTCTATTGCCGCAGCCGCGGCATCTCGCAGGAGGACGCGGTGAGCCTGATCGTCGACGGGTTCTGCAAGCAGGTCTTCCGCGAGCTGCCGATGGAGTTCGCGGTGGAGGCGAAGAAATTGCTGGAGGTCAGCCTCGAAGGCTCGGTCGGCTGATCGCCCCGGGCCGTCATCACCCGGCCGATGTCATCCCGAGCGAAGCGAGGGATCTCCTACTCCCCGGAAGCAGATTCCTCACTGCGTTCGGAATGACAAAGCATCGAAGAGAAGAACATGCTGAAGATCGAAAACCTCCACGCCACCGTCGCCGACCGCGAGATCCTCAAGGGCCTTTCGCTGGAACTGCAGCCCGGCCAGGTGCACGCCATCATGGGGCCCAACGGCGCCGGCAAGTCGACGCTGGGCAACATCCTCGCCGGGCGCGAGGGCTACGGGATCACCGAAGGGCGCGTGGAGTACGACGGCCGCGACCTGCTGGCGCTCACGCCCGAGGAGCGCGCCGCCGCCGGCGTGTTCCTGGCCTTCCAGTACCCGGTCGAGATCCCGGGCGTGAACAACACCTACTTCCTGCGCAGCGCGCTCAACGCCCAGCGCAGGACCCGCGGCGAGCCCGAGCTCGACTCCATGCAGTTCCTGAAGATCGTGCGCGAGAAGCTCGCCGTGCTGCACCTGGACGACCAGCTGCTGCAGCGCGGCGTCAACGAAGGCTTCTCGGGCGGCGAGAAGAAGCGCAACGAGATCTTCCAGCTGGCGGTGCTGCAGCCGCGGCTCGCCATCCTCGACGAGACCGACAGCGGGCTGGACATCGATGCGCTGAAGAACGTGGCCGAAGGCGTCAACGCGCTGCGCTCGCCCGAGCGCGCGTTCCTGGTGATCACCCACTACCAGCGCCTGCTCGACTACATCCGGCCGGACGTGGTGCACGTGCTGGCCGACGGTCGCATCGTCGAGAGCGGCGGGCCGGAGCTGGCGCTCGAACTCGAGAAGCAGGGCTATGCGTGGCTGAAGGACCGCGTGGCGCCGGAGGCGGCGGCGTGATGGCGCTCCTCTGCCCCCTCCCATGCCGTCATTCCCGCGAAGGCGGGACAGGCGCGAAGCGCGCAGGACATCCGGAGGATGGCCCCAACGGGGCGAGCGCGGCGAGTAATCCATGGACGTTGTCCTTGCTTTGGCTCTTGCGCCGGCATCGCCTCCAGGGTCCATGGATCCCCGCCTTCGCGGGGATGGCGGCGGGAACAGCCCCGACCTTCGGGATCCGTCCATGAGCGCCCTCCTCGACTCCCTCGCCGTCGGCTTCAGCGGCGACGCGACCCGCAGGGCCGCGCTCGACGCCGTCCTTCGGGACGGGCTGCCAGGCCCGCGCAGCGAAGCCTGGAAATACACGCCGCTGCGGGCGCTGGAGCGGCGCACGTTCGCGCCGGCCGCCGACGCGGCCGTTACCGTCGATGCCGCGCTGCTCGCCGGCATCCCGTCGCCGCGCCTGGTCTTCGTCAACGGCTTGCACGACGCGGCGCGCTCCGACCTTGGCGCGCTGCCGGCGGGCGTGCACATCGCGACCGGCCCGGCCACGGCGCCCGCCGACGGCGAACGCGCGCCGCGCAACCCCGCCGACGACGTGTTCGCCAACCTCAACGCCGCGCTCGCCGCCGATGGCGCCAGCGTGCGCGTGGAGGCCGGCGTCGCGATCGAGGCGCCGATCCACCTCGTCTTCATCGGCGCCGCAGCCGAGGGCGACCGCGCCTGGCACCTGCGCCATGCGATCGAGCTGGGCGAAGGCGCCTCGCTGGCGCTGGCCGAGCACCACCTGTGCGCCGGCGAGCATCGCCACCTCGACACCGCCACGCTGTCGCTGCGCCTGGCCGCGCGCGCGACCCTGCGCCACGCGCGCGTGCACGACGCCGCCGAGGGCGGCACGAGCTTCCTGCGCACCGACGCGGTGCTCGACGACGCCGCCGAGTACCGGCGCCTGGACCTCGAACTCGGCGCCGCGCTCTCGCGCCACGAGCTCAACGTGCGCCTGCAGGGCGACGGCGCGCGCGTGGTCGCCAACGGCGTGCTGCTGGCCGGCGCGAAGCGCCACCTCGACACCCGCCTGGGCATCGAGCACGTCGGCCGCGACACCGCCAGCGAGCTCACCTGGCGCGGCATCGGCGCCGGCCGCGGGCGCGCCGTGTTCCACGGCGGCATCACCATCCACGCCGGCGCCGACGGCAGCGACGCCAACCTGTCGAACAAGAACCTGCTGCTCTCCGACACCGCAGAGGTCGACACCCAGCCGGTGCTGGTGATCCACGCCGACGAGGTCAAGGCCGCGCACGGCGCGACCGTCGGCCAGCTCGACCAGACCGCGCTGTTCTACCTGCGCTCGCGCGGCCTGCCGGAGGCGGATGCGCGCCGGCTGCTGACCACCGCGTTCGTGCGCGTGCCGCTGGAGGTGATCGCCTCCGATGCGCTGCGCGCCGCGCTGGAGGCGCGCCTGGACGCGGCGCTGGCGCCGCTGGTGGGCGAGGCATGAACCTGCCGCACGCGACGCAGCCGCATGCCGGCCCCCTCCCGCAGGCCGATGGCGGCCCCGGCATCGACTGGGCGCGCGTGCGCGCCGACTTCCCGCTGCTCGAGCGCACGGTCAACGGCAAGCCGCTGGTCTACTTCGACTCGGCCAACACCGGGCAGAAGCCGGCGGCGGTGATCGAGGCGGTCGACGGCTTCTACCGCCGCCACAACGCCAACGTCAGCCGCGCCGTGCACACGCTCGGCAGCGAGGCGACCGAGCTGTACGAGGACGCGCGCCGCAAGCTGGCGCGCTTCACCAACGTGCGCGCCGACGAGCTGGTCCTGTGCAGCGGCACCACGTTCGCGATCAACCTGGTCGCCTATTCCTGGGCGCTGCCGCGCCTGCGTACCGGCGATGCGATCCTGCTCACGCGCATGGAGCACCACGCCAACATCGTCCCCTGGCAGCTGGCCGCGCAGCGCACCGGCGCGCGCATCGAGGTGGTCGAGCTGCTGCCAGACGGATCGCTCGACCTCGACATGCTGCGCGCGAAGATGACCGCGGACGTGAAGCTGCTGGCCGTCGCCCACGTGAGCAACGTCCTCGGCACGGTCAACCCGGTGCGCGAGATCTGCCGCGAGGCGCGCCGGCGCGGCATCGTCACCGTGGTCGACGGCTCGCAGGCGCTGCCGCACCGCCCGGTCGACATCGCCGCGATCGGCTGCGACTTCTACGCCTTCACCGGCCACAAGATGTGCGGCCCGACCGGCACTGGCGCGCTGTGGGGCCGGCGCGAGCACCTGGAGGCGATGCCTCCGTTCATCGGCGGCGGCGAGATGATCCGCGAGGTGCGCTTCGACGGCACCGTGTTCAACGACGCGCCGCGCAAGTTCGAGGCCGGCACGCCCAACATCGCCGGCTTCGCCGGCCTCGGCGCGGCGGTGGACTACCTCGACGCGCTGGGCATGGCCAACGTCGAGGCGCGCGAGCAGGCGCTGCTGGCGCACTTCAACGAGGAACTGGCGAAGGTCGACGGCGTGCACGTCCATGGCACCGCGCCCGGCAAGGCCGCGGTGGTGTCGTTCACGATCGACGGCGCGCACGCGCACGACCTGGCGACCCTGCTCGACGTGGAAGGCGTGGCGGTGCGCTCCGGGCAGCACTGCGCGCATCCGCTGCTGCAGTGGTTCGGGGTCTCGGCGACCTGCCGCGCGTCGCTGGCCTTCTACAATTCCCACGAAGAGATCGAGGCCTTCATGGCGGCGCTGCGCAAGGTGCGCGGGCTGCTGGCCTGACATCGGCTCGCCTCCAGCCACACCTTCTCGTGGGAGCGGCTTCAGTCGCGAGCCCTTTGGCTTCGGTGGCGAAGAGCTCGCGGCTGAAGCCGCTCCCACAAGAATGCGAACTTCGGACATCGGCACCATGACGATTCGAACGCCAGCGACCGACCTCGAGTTCCGCGACGCCACCGCTTCCGACGTCGACGCCATCGTCGCGCTCGTCACCTCTGCCTACCGCGGCGAGGCCAGCCGCGTGGGCTGGACCACCGAAGCCGACTTCCTCGATGGCAACCGCATCGACGCGGACGTGCTGCGCCACGACATCGCGCGCCCGCGCAGCCGCGTGGTGCTCGCCGGGCGCGACGGCGCGCTGCTGGCCTGCGCGCACGTCGCCGACGAGAACGGCCACGGCTACTTCGGCATGTTCTCGGTGGTGCCGGGCCTGCAGGGCGGCGGCATCGGCAAGCGCCTGCTGGCCGAGTGCGAGCGCATCGCGCGCGATGACTGGGGCCTGCCGGACATGCGGATGACCGTGATCGACATCCGCGACGAGTTGATCGCCTTCTACGAGCGCCGCGGCTATCGCCGCACCGGCATCCACAAGCCGTTCCCGCACGGCGACGAGCGCTTCGGCATCCCCAGGCGCGCCGACCTGCGCTTCGAGGTGCTGGAAAAGCCGCTGTAGCAGCCCCCCTTGGGCGCGATGGATCGCATGCCCGCCACCGACCTGACGGGCCCCGGCGCGGCCGGGAGGCCTTCGGGGCGAATGTCCTCCGGCATCCGCCTGCGGCGAATGCCTCCCCCTTTATTTCGCCCCGAAGGCCTCCCGGCCGCACCGGGGCTCTGATCGCAGGCTTGCACGTTGCCGGGCAAAGCCTGATCGCGCCCAAGGGGCGCTCCTACAATGTCCCATCCGATACGAGCCGCCGCCATGCCCGACTGGATCCGCGTCTGCGCCACCTCCGAGCTGCTTCCCGGCGAGACCGCCGTCGCCTGGGACGGCGACACGCCGATCATCGTGTTCAACGTCGACGGCGACTACTACGCGCTCGAGGACCGCTGCAGCCACGAGGACTTCGAGCTGTCGGCCGGCACGTTCGACGGCGCCGACGCCACCGTCGAATGCACCCTGCACGGCGCGAAGTTCGACGTCCGCGACGGACGCGCGCTGTGCGCGCCCGCCTATTCACCGGTGGCGAAGTTCCCGGTGAAGGTCGAGGACGGCGCGGTGTGGACGCGCGACGACCGTTGACCGCCCCGCCGGTCCGAGCGGCAAGACGATTGCGAATCATTCTCGTTTAAGCTTAAATACGCGGGTTCCGCCGCGGCGGGCGCGCCGACCGGCGCCGCCAGCCCGCCGGCGCCGACCATCCCCGCCCTTTCGCCACGCCCCCAAGGCCAGCCACGAGGCTCCGGACGACCGCCGCCTCCGCGCCCGCGCGCGGACGCCGCACGTCCTCCATCGCAACCAAGACGCCCATGGCCCACATCAAGAGTCGCAAGCACGCAATCCCGCGCGCCAAGTCGCCGCAGCCGCTCACCGCCGCCACCCTGTTGACCACGCTCGCGCTCGGCGTGCCCGCCACCGCGGCGGCGCAGGTCGCCTCCGGCCCCAGTCCCGACGCCCAGGCCACCACGCTCGACAAGGTCGACGTCCAGGGGCATCGCATCAAGCGCTACTCGGCCGAGCGGTCGTCCTCGCCCAAGTTCACCCAGCCGCTGGTCGATACCCCGCAGACGCTCAACATCATCGGCAGCGACCTGTTCAACGAGCAGGGCGCGACCACGCTCACCGAGGCGCTGCGCAACAGCCCGGGCGTGGGCACCTTCTACGTCGGCGAGAACGGCAACACCTCCACCGGCGACGCGGTGTACATGCGGGGCTTCGACAGCTCCAGCAGCATCTTCGTCGACGGCGTGCGCGACCTCGGCTCGGTCTCGCGCGACGTCTTCAACATCGAGCAGGTCGAGGTGGCCAAGGGCCCGGCCGGCAGCGACAACGGTCGCAGCGCGCCGACCGGCGCGATCAACCTGGTGACCAAGCAGCCGTTCCTGCAGGACCGCAACGCGGCCTCGCTGTCGATCGGCAGCGACGACCAGCGTCGCGCCACCGCCGACTTCAACCAGGCGCTCGGCGGCGGCAGCGCATTGCGCGTCAACCTGATGGCGCAGGACAGCGGCGTGCCGGGCCGCGACGAGGTGACGCGCAAGCGCTGGGGCATCGCGCCGTCGGTGGCGTTCGGCCTGGAAACCGCAACACGCGTCTACGTCGACCTGCTGCACGTCGACCAGGACAACGTGCCCGACGGCGGCGTGCCGACCATCGGCTTGCCCGGCTACGCCACGCCGGACCCGGCGCGCCCGCAGATCGGCGTCGCGCCCCGGGTCGACAGCTCCAACTTCTACGGCACCACGTCGGATCACGACGACGTCGTCTCCGACATGTTCACCATCCGGGTCGAGCACGACTTCGGCGACGACCTGCGCCTGCAGAACACCAGCCGCTGGGGCCGCAACCGCCAGGACTACCTGCTGACCTCGTTCATGGCCTCGCAGGACCCGGCGCGGTTCTCGACGCCGGACCTCGACGATCCGTCGACCTGGGAAGTCGCGCGCAGCCTGCCGACCTTCAAGGACCAGGAGAACGCGATCGCCACCAATCAGACCAACCTGGGCGCGCACTTCGGCACGGGCGCCGTGCAGCACGACCTCAGCACCGGGATCGAGCTGACCCGCGAATGGCTCCAGAGCACCGGCATCGCGGCGCTCAACGGCACTGCGTGGCCGGCCGCCAATCTCTACGATCCGGATCCGCACGTGACCGGCCTGCAGTGGGGGCCCACCGGCGCCTCCGCCAAGGGCCGCACCGACACCGCGGCGGTATATGCGTTCGACACCATGAAGTTCGGCGAGCGCTGGCAGGCCACCGGCGGCGTGCGCCTCGACCATTACAAAGCGAGCTTCAGCAGTTTGGTCGCCTGCGGCGGCCGCGGCGGCCCGGCCTGCGGCGACCTCCCGCCGGGCACCATCCTGCCCGGCGTGGACGACAGCAGCTCCGACACCCTGTTCAACTGGAAGCTCGGAGTAGTGTTCAAGCCCGCCGACAACGGCAGCGTGTACGCCAACTACGCGATCTCGCAGCAGCCGCCCGGCGGCGCCAGCCTGGAGTTGAGCGCCAGTCCCAACAACGCCAACAACCCGATCTTCGACCCGCAGAAGGCCGAGACCGCGGAAGTCGGCACCAAGTGGGAGCTGTTCGACGACGACCTGCTGCTCACCGCCGCGCTGTACGACACCCGGGTCGAGAACGAGATCGTGCAGGACCCGGTCGACCAGCAGTACTACCAGAACGGCGAGAAGCGCGTGCGCGGCGTCGAGCTCGGCGCCGTCGGCCGGATCACCGAGGCCTGGTCGGTGTCGGCCGGCTTCACCACCATGGACACCGACGTGGTCAGCGGCCCGGCGGTCACCAACGATGGCAGCAGCGTGCTCGCCTACACGCCGGACAAGGCCGGCACGGTGTGGACCACCTACGCGTTCCCGTTCGGTCTGACCCTCGGCGGCGGCGTGCGCTACAGCGGCCGCATGAAGCGCGGTACCGACGGCGCGCCGGGCACGCCGGAGTTCACCAAGTCGTACACGGTCTGGGACCTGGTCGCCAGCTATGCGGTCACCGAGCGCTTCGACCTGCAGTTGAACGCCAACAACCTGTTCGACAAGGACTACGTCGCCGCGATCAACAAGAGCGGCTACCGTTACACGCCGGGCGCGCCGCGCTCGCTGCTGCTGACGGCGAACTTCCGCTTCTGACCGCCGCGCGCCCCCGCCGCGGCGGGGCGCACGCACCGGAGCCAAGACATGCTGCTGCACGTCCCCGCCATCCTCGACTCCGCGCGGCTCGCGCGCTTCCGCAAGGCGCTCGACGGCGCGCAGTGGGTGGATGGCCGGGCGACGGTCGGCGCGCAGGGCGCGCAGGTCAAGCGCAACCTGCAGCTCGCGGACGGCTCGCCGCTGGCGCTCGAATTGGGCGCGGAGGTGCTGGCCGCGCTCGCCCGCAGCCCGCTCTACCACGCCGCGGCGCTGCCGCTGCGCACGCTGCCGCCGCGCTTCAACCGCTACGAGGGCGGCGGGCAGTACGGCCTGCACGTCGACGGCGCGGTGATGTCGGTGGCCGGCGCGCCCGGCCAGCCGGCGGGCACGCTGCGCACCGACGTGTCGTGCACGCTGTTCCTGTGCGAGCCCGACGAATACGACGGCGGCGAGCTGGTCGTGCACGACACCTACGGCGAGCACGAGGTCAAGCTGCCGGCAGGCGACCTGATCCTGTATCCGTCCAGCAGCCTGCACCGGGTCGAGCCGGTGACGCGCGGCGCGCGCCTGGCGGCGTTCTTCTGGGTGCAGAGCCTGGTGCGCGACGACGCCCGGCGCCGGATACTGTTCGAGCTCGACGCGTCGATCCAGAGCCTCACCCAGGCCGGCGCCGACCGCGCCGTGCTGCTGCAGCTCACCGGCGTCTACCACAACCTGCTGCGCCAGTGGGCGGAGGCCTGAAGCACGATGCCGCCCTCGCCCGCCATCGCCGAGCAGCAGCAGCGCCGCGGATTCTGGCTGCGCACGCTGCACCAGTGGCACTGGATCAGCTCGGCGGTGTGCCTGGTCGGCATGCTGCTGTTCGCGCTCACCGGCATCACCCTCAACCACGCCGCGAAGATCGAGGGCGACCCGCGGGTCGACAACCGCAAGCTGGAACTGCCGGCGCCGCTGCTGCGCGCGCTCGACGGCCATGCCGACGGCAGGGCGCCGCTGCCCGCGCCGGTCGCCGACTGGCTGGGCGGGCGGCTCGACGCCGCGATCGGCGCGCGCGAGGCCGAATGGTCGGCCGACGAGGTCTACCTCTCGATGCCCGGCCCCGGCAGCGACGCCTGGCTGAGCATCCAGCGCGCGGACGGCGCGGTGGAGTACGAGCGCACCGACCGCGGCTGGATCTCCTACCTCAACGACCTGCACAAGGGCCGCAACGCCGGGCCGGCCTGGGGCTGGTTCATCGACGTGTTCGCGATCGCCTGCGTGGTGTTCACCGTCACCGGGCTGTTCCTGCTGCAGATGCACGCGCGCCAGCGGCGCATGACCTGGCCGTATGTCGGCCTCGGGCTGCTGGTGCCACTGCTGCTGGCGCTGGTCTTCATCCATTGACTCCGGATCCAACGAAGAGGTTTGCCATGCGCGTCCAGATCACCATCGCCCTGAGCGGCCTGCTGGCGATGCCGGCGTACGCCGGCACGTTCGACGTCGCCGTCACCATCCCGCAGCTCAAGGTCGCCGAATACCACCGGCCCTACGTCGCGGTGTGGATCGAAGGCGCCGACGGCAAGGCCGCGGCCGACCTCGCGGCCTGGTACATGACCAAGGACAGCAAGGAAGGCCACGGCACCAAGTGGCTGCCCGACCTGCGCCAGTGGTGGCGCAAGTCCGGCCGCACGCTCGACCTGCCGGTCGACGGCGTCACCGGGCCGACGCGCCCGGCCGGCACGCACGCGCTGGACATCGACGGCAACGATCCGCGCCTCGCGAAGCTGGCGCCCGGCAGCTACACGCTGGTGGTCGAGGCGGTGCGCGAGGTCGGCGGCCGCGAGCTGCTGAAGATCCCCTTCGCCTGGCCGGCGACCGCGCCGCAGTCGGGCAAGGCGCAGGGCAAGACCGAGCTCGGCGCGGTGGCGCTGTCGATCAAGCCGTGACCGTCGATCCCGTTTCCCGTTCCGGAGCATCCCGATGAAGCGTTCCCTCGCCCTCGCCCTCTTCCTGGCCGCCGCGCTGCCGCTCGCCGCTTTCGCGCACAAGGCCTGGCTGCTGCCGTCGCAGACCGTGCTCGCCGGCGACCATCCGTGGATCACGGTCGACGCCGCGGTGTCCAACGACCTGTTCTACTTCAACCACGTGCCGCTGCGGCTGGACAACGTCGCCGTCGTCGCGCCGGACGGCAGCAAGGTCGAGGCGCGCAACCAGGCGACCGGCAAGTACCGCAGCGTGTTCGACCTGGAGCTCGCGCAGGAGGGCACCTACCGCATCGGCGTGGTCAACGACTACGCCACCGCGCGCTGGCAGGAGAATGGACAGCCCAAGCGCTGGCGCGGCAGCGCCGCAGCGTTCGCGACCGAGGTGCCGAAGGACGCCCAGGGCCTGGAAGTCGGCGAATCGGTCAGCCGCGTCGAGACCTTCGTCACCAACGGCTCGCCGAGCGAGGGCGCGCTCGAGCCCAGCGGCGTCGGCCTGGAGCTGGTGCCGGTCACCCATCCCAACGACCTGTTCGCGGGCGAGCAGGCGACCTTCCGCCTGCAGGTCGACGGCAAGCCGGCGGCCGGGCTGGACGTGGAGATCGTGCGCGGCGGCACCCGCTACCGCGACGCGCAGGAGGAGATCAAGGCGACCACCGGCGCCGACGGCACGTTCACCGTGACCTGGCCGGAACCGGGGATGTACTGGCTGGAGGCCTCCACTGAGGACGGCAAGGTTTCGCTCCCGCAGGCGAAGCAGCGCCGGCTCGGCTACGTCGCCACGCTCGAAGTGCTGCCGCAGTAGCGCGGACCACGCAACGGGCACCACCGACCGGCGCGGAGCAGCCGTGCACTTGCAACACGCCACCACGATCGACGACCGCGCCGTGCACACCCTGTACGGCGAAACCATGGGCACGCGCTGGCGCGTGCGCCTGGTCGCGGGCGCGCGCGCCGCGCTGGCGCCGCTGCACGAGGCGATCCAGTCGAGCCTGGACGCCGTGGTCGCGCAGATGAGTACCTGGCAAGCGGATTCCGACATCAGCCGCTACAACCGCGCCGCGGCCGGCAGCACGCACGCGCTGCCGCGCGCCTTCGCCGACGTGCTGCGCTGCGCGCTGGACGTCGCCGAGGCCAGCGGCGGCGCGTTCGACCCGACGGTCGGGCCGCTGGTGGCGCTGTGGGGATTCGGCGCGCACGGCGACGGCCATCGCGTCCCGGCCACCGGCAAAATCGCCGATGTCCTGTCGCGCGTGGGCTGGCGGCGCATCGACCTGCGCGCGGACGGCTCGCTCGCGCAACCGGGCGGCGTGCAGCTCGACCTGTCGGCGATCGCCAAGGGACACGGCGTGGACGCGGTCGCGGCCTGCCTGCGCGCGCACGGCATCGCGGCGGCGCTGGTCGACGTCGGCGGCGAGCTGCATGCCCACGGCCGCAAGCCCGACGGAAGCGCGTGGCAGGTGCTGGTGGAAGCCGGGGACGAGGCCACGGACGAGGCGCCCTGCGTGCTGACGCTCGACGACGCGGCGGTGGCCTCGTCGGGCACGCGATGGCATCGCTTCGAGCACGACGGCCGCGGCTACGCGCACACGATAGACCCGCGCAGCGGCGCGCCGGTCGCGCACGCGCCCGTCGCGGTCACGGTGGTCGCCGACGACGCCATGCATGCCGACGCGTGGGCGACGGCGCTGACGGTGATGGGCGTCGAGCAGGGCCTGGCCTTCGCGCGCGCGCGCGGGCTGGCGGCGCGGTTCGTCCCGGCTGCCGGCGAGGCGTGCATGACCCCGACCTTCGCCGCGCGGCTGGCGCGATGAACGCGAACGCCGCCGCGCGCCGCATGCCGATGGCCGCGCTGGGCCACGCCGCCGCGCTGTGTGGACTGCTCGCGATCGCGCTCGCGCTGCTGCCGCTGCACGACGACGCCTGGTGGCCGGCGTCGCCGCTGCCCGCGCGCTGGGCCTGGGCGGGTCTCGCGGTCGCGTTCTACGCGGCGGCGAGCGGCTGGATGCTGTGGCGTTCGCGGCCGCGGCGCGCGTCGGCGGCGACGGCGGGCGATGCACCGGCGCGGCTGCTGGTCGCCCACGCCAGCCAGACCGGCTTCGCGGCCCAGCTGGCCGAGCGCACCGCGGCGATGCTCGCCGGCGCGGGCGTCGACGTCGAGCTGCGCGAGCTCGGCGACGTCGACGTCGCGCTGCTGGCAGGCCGCGAGCGCGCGCTGTTCGTCGCCAGCACCACCGGCGAAGGCGACGCGCCCGATCCTGCGCTGGCATTCGTGCGCGACGTGCTGTCCACGACGCCCGCGCTGCCCGGGCTGCGGTTCGCCGTGCTCGCGCTGGGCGACCGCGAGTACGACCGCTTCTGCGCCTTCGGCCATCGCCTCGACCAGTGGCTGCGCGCGGCCGGGGCGACGCCGCTGTTCGACCTCGTCGAGGTCGACAACGGCGATGCCGGTGCGCTGCGCCATTGGCAACACCACCTCGGCGTGCTGGCGCAGGCACCGGAACTGCCCGACTGGTCGCCGGCCGCGTACGAGGCCTGGCGATTGCGCGAGCGCGTCGAACTCAATCCGGGCAGCGCGGGCGAGGCGGCATTCCACCTCGCGCTCGCGCCGCCTGCGGGCGCGACGCCGGCGTGGCAGGCCGGCGACATCGCCGAGGTCGGCCCGCGCAATCCCGCCGGGGCCGTCCACCGCGTGCTCGCCGCGGCGCGGCTGCCCGGCGATGCCCACGTTCGCTTCGCGGGCGCGCCGTGCACGCTCGCCGAGGCGCTGGCGCGCGCGCACCTGCCGGCGCCGGAGGCGGTCGCCGGGCTGGATGCGCAGGCGCTTGCCGATGCCCTGCGCCCGCTGCCGCACCGCGAATACTCGATCGCCTCGCTGCCCGGCGACGGCACGCTCCAATTGCTGGTGCGGCGCATGCGCCGCCCCGACGGCCGCGCCGGGCTGGGCAGCGGCTGGCTGTGCGACCACGCCGCGATCGGCGAGCCCATCGACCTGCGCATCCGGCCCAACGCCAACTTCCGTCCGCCGGCGCCGGAGCGGCCGCTGCTGCTGGTCGGCAACGGCACCGGCATCGCCGGCCTGCGCGCGCTGCTCAAGGCGCGCGTCGCCGCCGGCGCGCGCCGCAACTGGCTGCTGTTCGGCGAGCGCAACCGCGCGCGGGATTTCCACTACGGCGACGAGATCGAACGCTGGCAAGCCGACGGCTGGATCGAGCGCCTCGACCTTGCATTCTCGCGCGACGGCCAGCCGCGCCGCTACGTGCAGGATGCGCTGCGCGAGGCGGCGGCGCCGCTGCGCGCCTGGATCGACGACGGCGCGGCGGTGCACGTCTGCGGCAGCCTGCAGGGCATGGCGCCGGGCGTGGACGCGGTGCTGCGCGAGGCGCTCGGCGATACCCGGATGGAGCAGCTGCTGGCCGAAGGGCGCTATCGCCGCGACGTGTACTGATCGTCGCGCTGTCGCGCGAACCAGCGCGCCGCGCAGGCGCGTCCTCGTCTTCGCATCGACGCGCGAGCGCCGGCGGCTAGCCCTTTTCGTCGAGCCGCATCGCCAGCAGCTCGCCGCCGCCGTCGAGCAGGAAGCGGGTGTGTTCCGGCGCGGCCAGCAGCGCGGTGTCGCCGGCCTGCAGCAGCGGCAGGCCCGAGGTGGCATCGAAGCGGGCCTGGCCGGCGAGCAGGTGCAGCGCCCAGGTCGTGCCCGGCGCCGCGAAGAACACCATCGGCCCCACCAGCGGGCGATGCAGCAGCTCGGCGGCGATCGCCCCGCGCCGCCACATCAGGTTGAAGTCGTGGGTCGGTCCGTCGACGAGCTCGCCGGTGACGGCGCGCTCGCCGGCGAAGCGCAGGCGACCGTGCGGCGGCTCGAGCACGCACGCCTCGCCGTCGTCGAAGCGCAGCCGCAGGCCGTTGCCGCGCAGCAGCACGAGCTCGCGGTCGACGCCCGGGAACGCGGAGAACGGCGCGTCCTGCTCGATTTCCGCGATCGACAGCCGCCAGTCCCAGTCCTCGCGCCCCGGGCGCCGGGCGGCATGGATCTCGCGCGTCCAGCCGAGATCGTTGCGCCAGCGCTCGCGACGGTATTCGTTGGCGTGGATGACGCGCGCGGCCTGCATGCGGACAGTCTAGCGGCGATGCAGCGAAAAAAGCCTCGAGCGCGATGGCCCGGACGCCGTTTGTGGTGCCTTGCAGCCGACGCGGTCGCATCTCCGGCAGGAGGCCGGCTTCCCCCACGCAACCATCCGAAGTCCAATTCAAAGAAAGAGTTCTGCTCCGAACGACACCGGCGAAAAGCCGGGCCCTCACCCGGCGCTTCGCGCCTCCCTCTCCCGCTTCGCAGGAGAGGGGCTCAAAAACAGGAGAAGGGCTCAAGAAAAAGCCACCCGACCGCGCAATTCCTCGCGGCCGGGTGGCAAACGTCCGTGTCGGGCTTCCGGCCCATTCCCCTGGAGCCTCCGGCTCCCGACCGCCGGTCCCGCCGTCCGTGGCGGCCCGGTGGCGATCGTTTCCTCAGCGCTTGGCGGCGCCCTTGACGGCGCTGCCCGCCGGCTTCCTGGCCGGCGCGGCGCTGGCCGCACCACCGAAGCTGATGCGGTCGCGGTTCTTCTCGACCGTCTTCAGGCCGATGCCCTTGACCATCGCCAGTTGCTCGGGGCTCTTGAACGCGCCGTTGGCCTTGCGGTAGGCGACGATCGCCTCGGCCTTGGACGGGCCGACGTTGAGCAGCACGCGGTCGATGGTGGCCGCGTCGGCGGTGTTGATGTTGATGCGTTCGGCGGCCAGCGCGCCGCCGGCGAGCATGAGCGACAGCACCAGCGAGGCGAGGACGGTCTTGATGGATGTCATGGCTGATCTCCTTGGTCTTGGTGGATTCCATTCCCCGGCGGTCCCTCCGCCGGTACCGACAGTCTCCATGGCGTCGCGGGGACAGCCTATCGCCGCACGCAGCAGCGCGAAGCCGGGATTTGCCGCGGCGTGGGGTAGGAAAAGTCCTACACGCCGGGGGCGGTAGAATGTCGCTTCCCCGCCGGAGACCCCAGTCCATGGATGCCAGCAAATTCGACCCCGCCGTCATCGAGCGCTACGTCGCCGGGAAGTGGGACGACGAGATCGTTCCCCAGCTCGTCGAATACATCCGCATCCCCAACAAGTCGCCGATGTTCGACGCCGACTGGGTGAAGAACGGCTACATGGACGACGCGGTGAAGCTGATGGAGGCCTGGGCGCGCGCGCAGTCGATCCCCGGCATGCAGCTGGAGGTGGTGCGGCTGGAGGGGCGCACGCCGCTGATCTACATCGAAGTCCCCGCCTCGGGCCCCGAGACCGGCGAGGACTGCGTGCTGCTCTACGGCCACCTGGACAAGCAGCCGGAGATGACCGGCTGGGACGACGACCTGGGCCCATGGAAGCCGGTGCTGCGCGGCGACAAGCTGTTCGGCCGCGGCGGCGCCGACGACGGCTACGCGATCTTCGGCTCGCTGGCGGCGATCCAGGCGCTGCAGGACCAGGGCGCGCCGCACGCGCGCTGCGTGGTGCTGATCGAGGCCTGCGAAGAGTCGGGCAGCTACGACCTGCCGGCCTACGTCGACCACCTCGCCGACCGCATCGGCAAGCCGTCGCTGGTGGTGTGCCTGGATTCAGGCTGCGGCAACTACGACCAGCTGTGGTGCACGACCTCGCTGCGCGGCCTGGCCGGCGGCAACTTCACGGTCAAGGTGCTGTCCGAGGGCGTGCATTCGGGCGACGCGTCCGGCGTGGTGCCGTCGAGCTTCCGCCTGCTGCGGCAGCTGCTGGCGCGGGTGGAGGACGCCGAAACCGGCCGCATCCTGCTCGAAGGCCTGCACGTCGAGGTGCCCGCCGACCGGCTGGCTCAGGCGAAGAAGTGCGCCGAGGTGCTCGGCACCGCGGTCTACGACAAGTTCCCGTTCCTGCCCGGCATGGCGCCGATGGCCCAGGACCTCACCGAACTGGTGCTCAACCGCACCTGGCGCCCGGCGCTGTCGGTGACCGGCGTCGACGGCATGCCGCCGCTGGCGTCGGCCGGCAACGTGCTGCGTCCGCTCACCTCGGTGAAGCTGTCGCTGCGGCTGCCGCCGACGCTGGACGGCAAGCGCGCCGGCGACCTGCTCAAGGAGACGCTGCTGCGCGACCCACCCAACGGCGCGCACGTCAGCCTCGAACTCGAGAAGGCGTCCACGGGCTGGAACGCGCCGGCGATGTCGCCGTGGCTGGAGCAGGCCATCGACGCGGCCAGCCAGGAGTTCTTCGGCAAGCCGGCGATGTACATGGGCGAAGGCGGCTCGATCCCGTTCATGGGCATGCTCGGGGAGAAGTTCCCGGGCGCGCAGTTCATGATCACCGGCGTGCTGGGGCCGCATTCCAACGCGCACGGGCCGAACGAATTCCTGCACATCCCGATGGGCAAGAAGGTCACCGCCTCGGTGGCGCGGGTGATCGCCGAGCACCATGCGGCCAGCCTGCGCGGCGAGACCTCCGGCAGCGCCGTGGCCGCGGACAGCGGCGACCGCCATGGCGACCACGGCTGCTGCTGAGACTGTCGACGCCGGGCCGGGCTGTTAAGCTTCGTCCCGGTCTTCCACCAGAGGGGCAATGGCATGGATGGTCTGTTCGGCAGCAGCAACTGGCTCTACATCATCCTGATCGGCCTGATCGTCGGGGTGCTGGCGCGCCTGCTCAAACCCGGCAAGGACAGCATGGGCATCATCCTGACGATCCTGCTGGGCATTGCCGGCGCGCTGCTGGCAGGCTGGGTCGGACAGGCGACCGGCTACTACGAGGCGGGCGAGCCGGCCGGCTTCATCGGCGCGCTGGTCGGGGCGATCGTGATCCTGGTGATCGTGAGCCTGTTCCGGCGCAAGCGCACCACCCTGCCGCCGCGCTGAGCGCGGCCCGCAGGCAAAGACGAAGGAGCCGGGCGATGCCCGGCTTTTTCGTGCGCGGGGACCACGTAGGTCGGGGCTACGCCCCCGACCTACGGGGCCAGGAGGCGGGCGATGACCTGTTCGGCCAGCTGTTCGGGGGTGTGGGTGGTGGTGTCGAGCACCAGCTCGGGCGCCTCGGGCGCTTCGTACGGCGAGTCGATGCCGGTGAAGTGGGGCAGCTCGCCGCGCCGGGCCTTGGCGTACAGGCCCTTGACGTCGCGCCGCTCGGCCTCGGCCAGCGGCGTGGCCACGTACGCCTCCACGAACTCGCCTGCCCCGAACAGCGCCCGCGCCGCCGCCCGCTCGGCCCGGAACGGCGAGATGAAGCTCACCAGCACCACCAGCCCCGCATCGGTCATCAGCCGCGCCACCTCCGCCACCCGCCGCAGGTTCTCCACCCGGTCGGCGTCGGTGAACCCCAGGTCGCGGTTGAGCCCGTGGCGCACGTTGTCGCCGTCGAGCAGGTAGGTGTGGCAGCCACGCGCCAGCAGCCCGCGCTCGACCAGGTTGGCGATCGTCGACTTGCCCGCCCCCGACAGCCCGGTGAACCACACGCAGCGCGGCGCCTGCCCCTTGAGCGCGGCGCGCGCCGCCCGGTCCACGTCCAGCGCCTGCCAGTGC
>DATLJE010000006.1:0-11129 GCA_035539095.1 Luteimonas sp. | reverse complement strand
GCGCCTTCACCGAGACCAGCACGTCGTTGCCCAGCTGCAGGGTGATGAGGTTGAACACCTCCGCGATTTCCGCCCGCGCCTCGAGGAACGCCCGCATCTCCCGCTGCCGCGCCGGGTCGACGCTCTGCCCGACCAGCAGCGCCTTGACCTCGACGGCGACGAACACCGCCACCACGATCAGCAGCGCGCCGATCGCGATCGTGCCGATCGCGTCCCAGACCGGGTTGCCGGTGGCCACCGACAGCAGCACCGCGGCGAGCGCGAACACCAGGCCCAGCAGCGCCGCCAGATCCTCGCCGAAGATCACCACCAGCTCGGCCTGGCGGCTGGCGCGGAACCACGCCCACAGCGAACGCCCGCCGCGGACCTTGTTGACCTCCTGCAGGCAGGCGCGCATCGACACGCCCTCGGCAACGATGCCGAACGCCAGCACGCCGGCCGCCCACCACCACTGCCGCAGCGGCTCGTGCGCCTGCAGCTTGTGGATGCCCTCGTAGAGCGAAAACATGCCGCCGACGCTGAACAGCATCAGCGCCACCAGGAACGACCAGAAATAGATCGCCTTGCCGTAGCCGAGCGGGTAGTCGGGCGAGGCGGGCCGCCTGGCCTGGCGCATCCCGAGCAGCAGCAGCAGCTGGTTGCCGCAGTCGGCCAGCGAGTGCACGGTCTCGGCCAGCATCGCCGACGAACCGGTGAAGAACGCCGCCACGCCCTTGGCGCAGGCGATCGCGAAGTTGGCGCCGAGCGCGAACAGGATCGCGCGGGTGGAGTCGCCGCTTCCGGCCATCGTGGTGTCCATCGTTCGTGGGAGCGGCGATGGTGCGGTTTCGCGCGCGGCCATGCAATTCAGGCCGCTGGCGCCGGCCGCCGGGCCCCGACACCCTGCCTTCACGACGGCTAGGGTTTCTTAACGCGATGAATGCGAGCATCCCGGCATGAGCGCGCGCAATCGCCTTCCCCCGTGGCACGAGCAGGTCCGGCTGGCCAACGGCCGCGACGTGCTGATCCGCCCGATCCGCGCCGACGACGCGGGCCCGCTGGAGGCCTCGTTCGCGCTGCTGCAGCCGGACGAGGTGCGCCAGCGCTTCCTGCACGCAGTCAAGGAGCTCAGCCCGGAGATGCTGCAGCGGCTGACCCAGCCCAACCCGAAGAGCGAGTTCGCGCTGGTCGCCGCCGAGCCGCTGCCGCCGGGCGAAGCGCTGGTCGGCGCGGTGGCGCGCGCTTCGGTGCTGCCGGGGACGCGCGAGGCGGAGTTCGCGATCCTGGTCAGCCGCTACGTGTCCGGCATGGGCCTGGGCCGCCACCTGATGCGCCGACTGGTGCGCTGGGCCAGGGGCAAGAAGCTCGAGCGGCTCTCCGGCGACGTGCTCGAGAGCAACCAGCCGATGCTCTCGCTGCTGCAGTCGCTGGGATTCCGGCGCGAGGCGGCGGCAGGCCCCGGCCTGGTGCACGCGGTGCTCGACCTGCAGTAGCGCTCCGGCGCGCCTTTCCCCGATTCATCTTCGCGCCCCGCCGCGGGCGCGGGCGCCCGTGTCCGACGGCCCGGGAAATCGGCGTTGTGCTCCCGGAAGGCCGACAATCCCGCCGTGCCCAAGGGGACCAGGGGGAACGCAACCGGAGCAACCGATCCACATGAGCACCGTCCAGACGAGCACCAACGAAACGACAAGCAGCAACCAGGCGAGCATCAACGAAGACAGGCTCCATGCGTTCCTCGGCCGCGCGCTGGGCGACATGGGCGGCGCGATCAGCGCCACGCTGATCCTGATCGGCGACCAGCTCGGCCTCTACAAGGCGCTCGCCCGCGCGCCGATGACCGCGGCGCAACTCGCCGCCGCCACCGGCACCAGCGAGCGCTACGTCCGCGAATGGCTCGGCAACCAGGCCGCCGGCGGCTACGTCGACTACGACGCCGGCAACGACACCTACTCGATGGGGCCAGAGCAGGCGCTGTGCATGGCCAACCCCGACAGCCCGGTCGACGTGCCCGGCGCCTACAGCATCGTCGAAGCGGTTTTCCACGCCATGGAGCGCACGCGCGAGAACTTCCGCAGCGGCGAGGGCATGGAATGGGGCGAGCACCACGCCTGCCTGTTCCATGGCACCGAGCGCTTCTTCCGCGCCGGCTACAACGCGCACCTGTTGTCCGAATGGCTGCCCGCGCTCGACGGCGTGGTCGAGCGCCTCCTGGCCGGCGGCAAGGTCGCGGATGTGGGTTGCGGGCACGGCGCGAGCACGCTGCTGATGGCGCGCGCCTTCCCCGCGTCCACGTTCATCGGCTACGACTACCACGCGCCGTCGATCGAGGTCGCGCGCAGGCATGCCAGGGACGGCGGCGTCGGCAACGCGCGCTTCGAGGTCGCCGAGGCGGGCGACTACCCGGACCGCGACTTCGACCTCATCGCTTTCTTCGACTGCCTGCACGACATGGCCGATCCCACCGGCGCGGCGCGCCACGCGCGCCAGGCGCTCAAGCCGGACGGCACCTGCATGTTGGTGGAGCCCTTCGCCGGCGACACCGTGGCCAGCAACCTCAACCCGGTCGGGCGGCTCTACTACGGCGCCTCCTCGCAGATCTGCGTGCCGGTCTCTCTGGCCCGCAAGGGCCCGGCCCTCGGCGCCCAGGCGGGCGAGGCGCGGCTGGGCGCGATCATGCGAGAGGCCGGGTTCGGCCGCTTCCGCCGGGCCACCGAAACGCCCTTCAACCTCGTGCTCGAGGCACGCCCCTGAACCCTGACGGAGGTTCCCATGCCCAGGTATGTCATCGAACGCGAGATCCCCGGCGCCGGCCAGCTTCCGCCGGCGGAGCTCCAGGCCATCTCGCAAAAGTCCTGCAGCGTGATCGGCGCGCTCGGCCCGCAGATCCAGTGGGTCCAGAGCTTCGTCACCGCGGACAAGGTGTATTGCGTCTACATCGCGCCGAACGAGGAACTGGTGCGCGAGCACGCGCGCCAGGGCGGCTTCCCCGCCAACCGCGTGTCGGAGGTGATGGCGGTGATAGATCCGGTCACCGCCGAACCGATCGCCGCCGCGGCCTGATCCGGGCCCCTGCCGGGCCCATCGGCGCGAGCGGGTAAAATGCACGCTCCTGCGCCGGGCGCATCGCGTCCGGCGCTGTCGTTGTTGCGTGCGCAGATGACCCCGACCCTCCCCAATCCCGTTTTCCCGCCCCCGCCGCTGCCCAGGCCCGGCCAGCAGCGCGCGTACTGGCGCGCGCCGGCGAGCGCCAGCGCGCTGGCCTGGTCGATCGCCAACGCCGCGCGCGCGCGCGACGGGCCGCTGCTGGCGATCGCGCGCGACAACCAGGCCGCGCACCAGCTCGAGTCCGACCTGCGCACCCTGCTGGGCGCGGACCCGGCTCTGCCGGTGCTGCCGTTCCCGGACTGGGAAACCCTGCCCTACGACCATTTCAGCCCGCATCCGGACATCGTCTCGCAGCGGCTGGCCACCCTGCACCGGCTGCCGTCGCTGGCGCGCGGCGCGATCGTGATCGTGCCGGTGCAGACCCTGATGCAGCGGCTGGCGCCGCTGTCGTACGTGGTCGGCAACACCTTCGACATGCGCGTGGGCCGCAAGCTGGACATGGACGCCGAGAAGCGGCGCCTGGAGTCGGCCGGCTATCGCAACGTGCCGCAGGTGTTCGACCCGGGCGACTTCGCCGTGCGCGGCGCGCTGCTGGACGTCTATCCGATGGGCGCGGACATGCCGTTCCGCGTCGAGCTCTTCGACGACGCCATCGACACCATCCGCGGCTTCGACCCGGAGACGCAGCGCTCGCTCGACAAGGTCGAGGCGGTGCAACTGCTGCCGGGCCGCGAGGTGCCGATGGACGAGGCCTCCGTCGCCCGCGCGATGGACGCGCTGCGGGAGCGCTTCGACATCGACACCCGCCGCAGCGCGCTGTTCCAGGACCTCAAGGCCGGGCACGCGCCGGCCGGCATCGAGTACTACCTGCCGCTGTTCTTCGAAACCCCGCGCGAGGGGCTGCGCGCGGACGGCGCGCGCGCGTCCACGGCGACGCTGTTCGACTACCTCGGCGCCAGGGCGCTGCCGCTGCTGGGCAACGGCGTGCAGGAGGCGATCGACCAGTTCTGGAAGCAGACCGCCGACCGCTACGAGCAGCGCCGCCACGACATCGAGCGCCCGCTGCTGCCGCCCGCCGAGCTCTACCTGCCGCCCGACGCGCTGCGCGAGCGGCTCAACCTGGGCGACCGGGTCGAGGTCTGCGGGCCGCAACACCCGCGCCACGCGCAGGCCTCGCCGCTGGGCGACCAGCCCGCGCCCGAGTTGCCGCTGGCCGCGAAGGATGCCCAGCCGGCGGCGGCGCTGAAGTCGTTCCTCGGCAGCTACCCGGGCCGGGTGCTGGTCGCGGCCGACACCGCGGGGCGGCGCGAGGCGCTGCTGGAAGTACTGCAGGCGGCGGACCTGCGGCCGGAAGTGTTGCCCGACTTCCAGACATTCCTCCCGGATCGCCATCCCCGCGAAGGCGGAAATGACAAGGGCGTGCGCTTCGCCATCGCCGTCGCCCCGCTCGACGACGGCTTCGCGCTCGATGCCGAGGCCGCCGGCGGCGTGCCGCTGGCGATCCTCACCGAGCGCCAGCTGTTCCCCGAGCGCGCCTCGCAGCCGCGCCGGCGCCGGCGCGTGGGACGCGAGCCGGAAGCGATCATCCGCGACCTCGGCGAGCTCACCGAAGGCGCGCCGATCGTGCACGAGGACCACGGCGTCGGCCGCTACCGCGGCCTGGTGACGCTGGAAGCCGGCGGCCAGCCCGGCGAATACCTCGAGATCGAGTACGCCAAGGGCGACCGCCTGTACGTGCCGGTGTCGCAGCTGCACCTGGTGGCGCGCTATTCCGGCGCGTCGCCGGAGACCGCGCCGCTGCACTCGCTCGGCGGCGAGCAGTGGACCAAGGCCAGGCGCAAGGCGGCGGAGAAGGTCCGCGACGTCGCCGCCGAGCTGCTCGAGATCCAGGCCAAGCGCCATGCGCGCGCCGGCCTGGCGCTGGACGTGGACCGCGCGATGTACGAGCCGTTCGCGGCCACCTTCCCGTTCGAGGAGACGCCCGACCAGCACGCCGCGATCGAGGCGGTGATCCGCGACCTGTCGTCCTCGCAGCCGATGGATCGGGTGGTCTGCGGCGACGTCGGCTTCGGCAAGACCGAGGTCGCTGTGCGCGCGGCGTTCGTCGCCGCGGCCGCGGGCCGCCAGGTCGCGGTGCTGGTGCCGACCACGCTGCTGGCCGAGCAGCACTACCGCAACTTCCGCGACCGCTTCGCCGACTGGCCGATCCGGGTGGAGGTGCTCTCGCGCTTCAAGAGCACGAAGGAGATCAAGGCCGAGCTGGACAAGCTCGCCGAGGGCAAGATCGACGTCATCGTCGGCACCCACCGCCTGCTGCAGCCGGACGTCAAGTTCAAGGACCTGGGGCTGGTGATCGTCGACGAGGAACAGCGTTTCGGCGTGCGCCAGAAGGAGGCGCTCAAGGCGCTGCGCGCGAACGTGCACCTGCTGACCCTGACCGCGACGCCGATCCCGCGCACGCTCAACATGGCGATGGCCGGGCTGCGCGACCTGGCGATCATCGCCACCCCGCCGGCGCACCGGCTCGCCGTGCAGACCTTCGTGGTGCCGTGGGACGACGCCCAGCTGCGCGAGGCCTTCCAGCGCGAGCTGGCGCGCGGCGGCCAGGTGTACTTCCTGCACAACGACGTCGAGAGCATCGGCCGCATGCAGCGCGAGCTGCAGGAGCTGGTGCCGGAGGCGCGCATCGGCGTCGCCCACGGGCAGATGCCCGAGCGCGAGCTGGAGCGGGTGATGCTCGACTTCCACAAGCAGCGCTTCAACGTGCTGCTGTGCTCGACCATCATCGAGTCGGGCATCGACATCCCGAACGCCAACACCATCATCATCAACCGCGCGGACAAGTTCGGCCTGGCGCAGCTGCACCAGCTGCGAGGCCGCGTCGGGCGCTCGCACCACCGCGCGTATGCCTATCTGGTGATCCCGGACAAGCGCTCGATCACCGCGGACGCGCGCAAGCGGCTGGACGCGATCGCGGCGATGGACGAGCTGGGCGCCGGCTTCACCCTGGCCACCCACGACCTGGAGATCCGCGGCGCCGGCGAGCTGCTGGGCGAGGACCAGAGCGGGCAGATGGCCGAGGTCGGCTTCAGCCTCTACACCGAGTTGCTCGAGCGCGCGGTGCGCAGCATCCGCCAGGGCAAGCTGCCGGACGTCGACGCCGGCCACGACCGCGGCGCCGAGGTGCAGCTCAACGTGCCGGCACTGATCCCCGACGACTACCTGCCCGACGTGCACGCGCGCCTGACGCTGTACAAGCGGATCAGCTCGGCGCGCGACTTGGACGGGCTGCGCGAGCTGCAGGTCGAGATGATCGACCGCTTCGGCCTGCTGCCGGACGCCGCCAAGCACCTGTTCGCGAACGCCGAGCTCAAGCTGCAGGCCGACGCGCTGGGCATCCGCAAGCTCGACCTCGGCGCGTCCGGCGGGCGCCTGCAGTTCGTCGAGAAGCCGCACGTCGACCCGATGGCGGTGATCCGGTTGATCCAGGGCCAACCCAGGCATTACCGGATGGACGGCCCCGACAAGCTGCGCATCACCCTCGACCTGCCCGACCCCGCGACGCGCTACAACGCCGCGCGGGGATTGATGACCGCGCTGCGCCCAGATCGCGCCGCCTGACCCGGATCTTCTCGTGGGAGCGGCTTCAGCCGCGAGCTTTTCCTGCAGCCAAGCGAGCCCGCGGGATCAAGCTCGCGGCCGAAGCCGCGCCCACAAAAGCAAATCACCGGCACCGGCCCATCGGCTAGAATGCCGGCGTTTGCCCGCCCGGAGCCCCCCATGTCGCAACCCCTCGCCTATCGCCGCATCCTGCTCAAGCTGTCCGGCGAGGCCCTGATGGGGGACGAGGACTACGGCATCGACCCCAAGGTCATCGGCCGGCTCGCGCACGAGGTCATCGAGGCGCAGCAGGCCGGGGCGGAGATCGGCGTGGTGATCGGCGGCGGCAACATCTTCCGCGGCGCGGGCCTGGCGGCCGGCGGCATGGACCGGGTCACCGGCGACCAGATGGGCATGCTGGCCACCGTCATCAACGCACTCGCCATGCAGGACGCGCTGGAAAAGCTCGGCGCGCGCGTGCGGGTGATGAGCGCGATCAAGATCAACGACGTGTGCGAGGACTACATCCGCCGTCGCGCGATCCGGCACCTGGAGAAGGGCCGCATCGCGATCTTCGCCGCCGGCACCGGCAACCCGTTCTTCACCACCGACTCGGGCGCGGCGCTGCGCGCGATCGAGATCGGCGCCGACCTGCTGCTCAAGGCCACCAAGGT
Source organism: Luteimonas sp. (assembly GCA_035539095.1). GTDB lineage: Bacteria > Pseudomonadota > Gammaproteobacteria > Xanthomonadales > Xanthomonadaceae > Luteimonas. The sequence goes on along the minus strand of DATLJE010000006.1, from coordinate 3,771 downwards.
CGACGGCGTCTACGACGCCGACCCGAAGAAGAACCCCGGTGCGAAGCGCTTCGACTCGCTGCGTTACGACGAGGTCATCGCCCGTAACCTCAACGTGATGGACACCGCCGCGTTCGCGCTGGCCCGCGACAGCAACCTGCCGCTGCGCATCTTCGACATGTCGCAGCCCGGCGTGCTGCTGCGGATCCTGCGGGGCGAGGAGATCGGGACGCTGGTGCACTGACCGCGGCGCGACGCACCCGCCAGCCGGCCCGGGCGCTGGCCTGTCATCCCGAGCGCAGCGAGGGATCTGCTTCCCCGTGCAGGCAGATCCCTCGCTGCGCTCGGGATGACAGGGAAAGGCATCCGCTCCACTCCCGCGTGGAATAGTGTCCGCGAGCGCGCGCTGGCAACATCGCACCCCATGCACGGACACGACCACACGCACGACCACGGCGCGTCGACGCGCGCGTTCGCCGTGGTCACGCTGATCAATCTCGCCTACACCGCGCTCGAGGCCGGCTACGGTTTCGCCACCGACTCGCTGGCGCTGCTGTCCGATGCCCTGCACAACCTCGGCGACGTGCTCGGCCTTGGCCTGGCGTGGGGCGCGGCGGCGTTGGCCAGGCGCCGGCCCACCGGTCGCCACACCTACGGCTGGCGCCGCGCCACCCTGCTCTCGCCGCTGGCCAACGCGGCGCTGCTGATCGCCTTCTCCGGCGCGCTGGCATGGGAGGCCGTGCGCCGGCTGGGCGCGCCGCCGCAGGTCCCGGCCATGCCGGTGATCGTGGTGGCGGCGATCGGCATCGCGGTCAACCTCGGCGCGGCGTGGTTCGTGCGCGGCGGGCACGCGCACGACCTCAACCGGCGCGGCGCCTTCCTGCACCTGGTCGCCGACGCGGCGGTCTCGCTGGCCGCGGTGCTGGCGGGCATCGGCATGCTCACGCTGGGCTGGCGCTGGCTGGACCCGGTGACCGCGCTGCTGGTCGGCGCGGTGGTGGCGGCCGGCGCCTTCGGGCTGCTGCGCGACAGCTTCGACGCGGCGATGGATGCGGTGCCACGGGGCGTCGACCAGGCCGCGGTGCAGGCCTTCCTCGCCGCACAGCCGGGCGTGTCCGCGGTGCACCACGTGCACATCTGGCCGCTGGGGTCGGACGAGGTGGCGATGACCGCGCACCTGGTGCGCGCGCAGGACGGCGACCACGACGCCTTCCTTGCCCGCCTCGTCCACGAGCTCGACGTGCGCTTCGGCATCGACCATCCCACCCTGCAGATCGAGCGGGGTGGCGCCTGCGGCCACGACGGCCACGGGGAAACGGCGCACGCGCACTGATCGGGCGGCGCCGGCGGGAGTTGTCGGCTCCGGATCGCCCTGCCCGGCCATCCATGGCCGGGCGTTCAGCGGCGCACGAACCGGTGGTTCCCACTGTTGCGGACCTCGCCTCGCCTCCGCCATCCATGGCGCGACCCATGCGGGCTCCGGGACGCCCGGCCCGGCCATCATGGGCGGTTCGACAACGCACGCGGTTACCGCGATACATGGCGCAATTTCGCTGTTGCCATCCATGGCGCAACCACATCGGCTCCGGATCGCCCTGCCCGGCCATCCATGGCCGGGCGTTCAGCGGCGCACGAACCGGTGGTTCCCACTGTTGCGGACCTGGCCTCGCCTCCGCCATCCATGGCGCGACCCATGCGGGCTCCGGGACGCCCGGCCCGGCCATCCATGGCCGGGCGTTCGGCAGCGCACGAACCTTTGGTTCGTGGACGCGCTGCCTCACCCCCTATAATCCCGGGATTAAGCAATCGACCGGGAGCCGGACATGATCGACGACATCAAGAAGGATGCGCACACCCGCATGCAGAAGAGCGTGGAAACCCTGCGCCACGACCTGACCAAGGTCCGCACCGGCCGCGCCTCCACCGCCCTCGTCGACCACCTGAAGGTCAACTACTACGGCTCCGACATGCCGCTGACCCAGGTCGCCAGCGTCGCGGTGAGCGACGCCCGCTCGCTGACCATCACCCCGTGGGAAAAGCAGATGGTGGCCGCGGTCGAGAAGGCCATCCTCGCCTCCGACCTGGGCCTGACCCCGAACACCGCCGGCACCGTCATCCGCATCAACCTGCCCGCGCTGACCGAGGAGCGCCGCAAGGAACTGTCCAAGCTGGTCCACGGCGAGGGCGAGAACGCCAAGATCGCGATCCGCAACATCCGCCGCGACGCCAACCAGCAGGTCAAGGAGTTGCTCAAGGAGAAGAAGATCTCCGAGGACGACGAGCGCCGCAGCGAGGACGAGATCCAGAAGCTCACCGACAAGTGCATCAAGGACGTGGACGAGGTGGTCAAGGCCAAGGAACAGGAACTGATGGCGGTATGAAAGGCCGGGACTCGGCCCTTCGATGACCATTCCCCGCCACCTCGCCGTCATCATGGACGGCAACGGCCGCTGGGCGGCCAGGCGCCGGCGGCCGCGGATGGTCGGGCACCGCGCCGGCGCGCGCGCGGTCAACCTGTGCATCGACTTCTGCCTGGAGCGCGGCATCGGCGCGCTGACGCTGTTCGCCTTCTCCAGCGAGAACTGGGGGCGGCCGGAGGAGGAAGTCGGCGCGCTGATGAAGCTGTTCCTCAACGCGCTCGAGCGCGAGGTGGTGGAACTGCACCGTCGCGGCGTGCGCGTGCGCTTCATCGGCGAGCGCGAGCGCTTCGGCGCGCAGATCCGCGAGCGCATGCAGTCGGCCGAGGCGCAGACCGCCGGCAACACGCGGCTGGCGCTCAACATCGCCGCCAGCTACGGCGGCCGCCAGGACATCGCCGCGGCGGCGCGCTCGCTGGCGCATGACGTCGCCGCGGGCCGGCTGCGCCCGGAGCAGGTCGACGAGGCCGCGTTCGCACGGCGGGTGGCGCTGGCCGACCTGCCGCCGCCCGACCTGTTCATCCGCACCGGCGGCGACATGCGCATCAGCAACTTCCTGCTGTGGCAGCTGGCCTATACCGAACTGTGGTTCACCGATACCCTGTGGCCGGAGCTCGATGCCGCGATCCTGGCACGCGCACTGGACGATTTCGCACAGCGCGAGCGCCGCTTCGGCCTGACCGGAGACCAGGTCGCCGCCATGGAGACCCCTGCATGACCCGCACCCGCGTGATCGCCGCCCTGCTGATGGCGCCGCTGGCGATCGTGGCGATCCTGTTCCTGCCCACGCCGTGGATGGCGGCGGCCGCGGCGGTGCTGTTCCTGGCCGGCCTGTGGGAATGGCTGAAGCTGGCCGAGATCGACGACACCCTGCACCGCACCATCCTGCTGCTGCTCAACCTGCTGCTGATGGTGCTGATGGTGTGGGCGGCGCAGGGCTCGCTGGTGCTGTTCCAGATCATGGTGGTGGTTGGGGTCGGCTGGTGGCTGCTGGCGCTGCTGTGGCTGCGCTTCTACGGGTTCGCCTCCGACCACGACACCCATGCGCGCGTGTTCAAGCTCGCGGCGGGCACGCTGGCGACGCTGTCGGCCTGGTGCGCGCTGGTGCTGATCCACGGCGGCCAGCCGGGACAGGCCGATCCGCCGATGGGCCACCGCTGGCTGCTGGCCGCGCTGGCGATCGTGTGGGCCGCCGACACCGGCGCCTATTTCGCCGGTCGCCACTTCGGCGGCAGGCTGTTCAAGGGCCGCAAGCTCGCGCCGCGGATCAGCCCCAACAAGACGGTGGAAGGCCTGCTCGGCGGGCTGGCCGCCGGGATCGTGGTCGGGCTGGTGTTCGGCTGGCTTGCCGGCGCCACGCCGGCGCAGCTGCCGG
>DATLJE010000005.1:0-22219 GCA_035539095.1 Luteimonas sp. | reverse complement strand
CACCCGCCAGCGTTCGAACGGCAATGGCGGCCACGTATTCGGCACGCAGCTGCCCGAGGCCGACAAGACCGCGCTGCTTGAATACCTGAAGACGCTGTAGGCGCACGGCCGCAACGCGCTTGCGGCCGCGTTTGCCCCTAGGGGGCCGGATCACCGACGAGCGTGGTGGAAGATGGATCGGCTGCTGTCACCCGAGTTCTGGACGCACCTGGGCGAGGTGCTGGAAGTGGAGCCCGCGGTGCTGCGCGCCGTGGCCGAGGTGGAATCGAGCGGCGACGGCTTCCTGCCGCCGCCCGCGAGCAAGCCCAAGGTGCTGTTCGAAGGCCACGCCTTCCACCGCCTGACCGGCGGGCGCTTCGACGCCGGCTATCCCAACCTGAGCTACCCGCGCTGGGATCGCAGCCAGTACTCCGGTTCGCTGGCCGGCGAATGGCAGCGGCTCGAGGCCGCCTGCCTGCTCGACCGCACCGCGGCGCTGCAGTCGGCCAGCTGGGGCATGTTCCAGGTGATGGGCTTCAACTATTCCTACGCCGGCTTCCCGGACGTGGAGGCGTTCGCCTCGGCGCAGCACGAGGGCATCGAATGCCAGGTGCGCGCGTTCGCGCACTTCATCTCGCGGCCGCCGTTCCTGGCGGCGCTGCGGCGGCGCAACTGGAAGCAGTTCGCCGCGGCCTACAACGGGCCCGGCTACGCCGCCAACGACTACGACGGCAAGATGGCCGCGGCGTACGCCAGGTACAAGCCCGTGGGCGCGGGCGCCGTCGGCGCGCCGGCCGGAGAAGCGGCGCCGGGCGCGGACGCGCTGCCGCCGGGACGCGAGTCGTTCGCCGTCGTGCAGTCCACGCGGCGCAACAACCCGCGCCGGCGCAACGTGCGCCCCGACCCGATCGACCTGCGCGACTGGATGTACCAGCCGAGCATCGCGGTTGCGCCGCGCGACTGGATCATGCCGCTCGACCCGCGCCAGACCAAGCACCAGGACAACACCAACGCCTGCACCGGCTTCGCGCTGGCGACCGCGATCGAATACCTGCTCGACCGCGGCCAGCGCCCCTGCGAGCCGATCTCCGGCTACATGCTCTACAGCATGGCGCGCCGCTACGACGAGTGGGCCGAGAACGACGAGGACGACAGCGGCTCCTCGCTGCGCGGCGTGCTCAAGGGCTGGTCGGGCCACGGCGCCAGCACCCAGCGCCTGTGGACCAAGCTCGAGATGCCGCACGCGACCAGCCAGCCCGGCGAGGACTGGTGGCTGGACGCGGTGAAGCGGCCGATGGGCGCCTACTACCGCATCTCGCCGGAGAACATCCGCGACATGCATATCGCGCTGGCCGAAGTCGGCGCACTGGTCGCGAGCGCGTTCACCCACGCGCAGTGGGACCTGCTGCTGCGCGAGGAAGCGAAGCCGCCGCCGACCACGGTGAGCGAGATCCCGACGATCGCCGCGGGCCAGGGCGCGCGCGACCAGGGCCACGCGTTCGCGATCGTGGGCTACACGCGCGAGGGCTTCGTCATCCAGAACTCGTGGGGGGCCAACTGGGGCCGCGGCGGCTTCGCGGTCCTGCCCTACGCCGACTGGCTCGACAACGCGATGGACTGCTGGGTGGTGCAACTGGGCGTGGTCACCGCCGAGCACGAGGCGGTCTCGAACGCGCCCTCGCTGCGGACCGACGCCCGCACCGGCCGCGCGGTCGTCTCCAGCGACCCGACGCTGGGCGACCACGAGATCGCACCCTTCGTCGTCGACATGGAAAACGAGGGCAGGCTCAGCGCGCGCGGGCGCTTCCGCACCCAGGCCGACGACCTGCGCGCGCTGGTGCAGCAGCACCTGCCGCTGGCGCGCAAGGCCTGGGGGCTGGACGCGCAGGCGCCGATCGACGTGGCGATCTACGCGCACGGCGGCCTCACCGACGAGGACACGGCGGCCAAGACCGCGCGCACCTGGATCCCGCACCTGTACAGCCACCGCATCCTGCCGGTGTTCCTGATGTGGGAGACGGGCGCGCGCAAGACGCTCTGCAACATCTTCGACGACGCCACGCGCGGCGAGGCCGAGCTCGCCGGCGGCCCGCGCTGGGACCGCTTCAAGCAGCGCTTCGAGGACTGGAAGAACGAACGCCTGGAAGGCCTGGCGCGCCCGCTCGGGCGCAAGATGTGGGGCGAGATGAAGCAGAACGCGGATGCGCTCTCGGGTGCGCGCGATTCGGGGCTGATGCGGCTGTTCGAGGCATTCGGCGAGCTCGCCGGCGACGAGCTCAAGCGCATCCGCCTGCACCTGGTCGGCCATTCGGCGGGCGCGATCGTGCACACCTGGCTCGGGCCGCGCGCGCTGAAGGCCGGTTTCGACCTGCGCTCGATCAGCCTGCTCGCACCGGCGGTGCGCATCGACGCCTTCGACCGCAACCTGGGCGAGGCGATCAGCGAACGCGGCATCCGCGTGCTGGTCGCCAACCTGACCGACGCCGCCGAGCTCGCCGACGGCACCTGCTCGCCGTACGGGCATTCGCTGCTCTACCTGGTCGCGCGCTCGTTCGAGGACCACGAGGAAACGCCGCTGCTGGGCATGGAGAAGCACCTGGTGCCGGCGCTGGCCGCGCACGAATGGGGCCACATGGTGCGCCAGCTGCCCAGCCCCGGCCGCATCTACGCCGAAGGCAGCGCCGCCACCCGCGCGATCAGCCACGGCGGCATGGACGAGGACGTCGCCCTCCAGGCCGCGGTGGCGGACTTCATCCGCGCGTAGGCCGGGCCACGCCGCCCGTTGCTGTGGGATCGACGGAAGTCGCGACAACCTCCGATCGCCCGCACCTGTCGCGACTTCCGTCGCTCCCACAAAGGCCGGGCAGTAGGACGGGGCTACGCCCCCGACGCGCCGCCTCAGCCCTTGGCGAACGCCAGCTGCCCACCCTCGGCGTCCACCCGCACGGTGTCGCCGCCGGCGAACTCGCCCGCGAGGATTTTCGAGGCCAGCGGGTTCTCCAGCTGCTGCTGGATGGCGCGCTTGAGCGGGCGCGCGCCGTACACCGGATCGAAGCCGACGTTGCCCAGCAGCTCGAAGGCCTTGTCCGAGACCTCGATGCGGATGCCGCGCTCGGACAGCCGCTGCTCGAGCCCGCGCATCTGGATGCGCGCGATCTCGCGGATCTGCGCCTTGTCCAGCGGGTGGAACACGACGATGTCGTCGAGCCGGTTGATGAACTCCGGCCGGAAGTGCGCCTGCACCACGCCCATCACGGCGGCCTTCATCTGCGTGTAGGCCTCGGCCGAATCGTCGCCGGCAAGCTCCTGGATCTGGTGCGAGCCGAGGTTGGACGTCATCACGATCACCGTGTTGCGGAAGTCGACCGTGCGGCCCTGGCCGTCGGTGAGGCGGCCGTCGTCGAGCACCTGCAGCAGGATGTTGAACACGTCCGGATGCGCCTTCTCGACCTCGTCGAGCAGGATCACGCTGTACGGACGCCGGCGCACGGCCTCGGTCAGGTAGCCGCCCTCCTCGTAGCCGACATAGCCCGGCGGCGCGCCGATCAGCCGCGCAACGCTGTGCTTCTCCATGAACTCGCTCATGTCGATACGCACCATCGCGTCGCTGCTGTCGAACAGGAATTCGGCCAGCGCCTTGCACAGCTCGGTCTTGCCCACGCCGGTGGGGCCGAGGAACAGGAACGAGCCGGTCGGCCGGTTCGGATCGGACAGGCCGGCGCGCGCGCGGCGGATCGCGTCGGAGACGACCTTGATCGCTTCGTCCTGGCCGACCACGCGCGCGTGCAGCTGGGTTTCCATCTGCAGCAGCTTCTCGCGCTCGCCCTCCAGCATCTTCGACACCGGGATGCCGGTCCAGCGCGAGACCACCTCGGCGATCTCCTCCGCGGTGACCTTGTCCTGCAGCAGGGTGAAGCCCTTGGTCTCGGCTTCCTGCGCGGCCTTGAGCTGCTTCTCGAGCTCGGGCATGCGGCCGTACTGGATCTCGCTCATCGCAGCAAAGTCCTGGCGGCGCTGCGCGGCCTCGAGCTCGAGCCTGGCGGCCTCGATCTGCTCCTTGACCTTCGTCGCGCCCTGCAGCGTGGCCTTCTCGGCCTTCCACACCTCTTCCAGGTCGTTGTACTCGCGCTCGAGCGCGCCGATCTCGGTTTCCAGGTCGGCCAGGCGCTGCCTGCTGGCCTCGTCCTTCTCCTTCTTCAGCGCCTCGCGCTGGATCTTGAGCTGGATCAGGCGGCGCTCCTTGCGATCGAGCTCCTCGGGTTTCGAGTCGATCTCCATGCGAATGCGGCTCGCGGCCTCGTCCATCAGGTCGATGGCCTTGTCGGGCAGCTGGCGGTCGGCGATGTAGCGATGGCTGAGCGTGGCCGCGGCGACGATCGCCGGGTCGGTGATCTCGACGCCGTGGTGCACCGCGTAGCGCTCCTTGAGCCCGCGCAGGATCGCGATGGTGTCCTCCACGCTCGGCTCGCCGACGAACACCTTCTGGAAGCGGCGCTCCAGCGCGGCGTCCTTCTCCACGTACTTGCGGTACTCGTCGAGCGTGGTCGCGCCGATGCAGTGCAGCTCGCCGCGGGCGAGCGCCGGCTTGAGCATGTTGCCGGCGTCCATCGAGCCTTCCGCCTTGCCCGCGCCCACCATCGTGTGCAGCTCGTCGATGAACAGGATGATCTGGCCCTCGTTCTTGGCCAGGTCGTTGAGCACGGCCTTGAGCCGCTCCTCGAACTCGCCGCGGAACTTGGCGCCGGCGATCAGCGCGCCCATGTCGAGCGAGAGCACGCGCTTGCCGCGCAGGCCCTCGGGCACCTCGTTGTTGACGATGCGCTGCGCCAGGCCCTCGACGATCGCGGTCTTGCCCACGCCCGGCTCGCCGATCAGCACCGGGTTGTTCTTGGTCCGGCGCTGCAGCACCTGGATGGTGCGGCGGATCTCCTCGTCGCGGCCGATCACCGGGTCGAGCTTGCCCTTCTCGCTGCGCGCGGTGAGGTCGATGGTGTACTTCTCCAGCGCCTGGCGCGCGTCCTCGGCGTTCTCGTCCTGCACCTTCTCGCCGCCACGCATGTTGTCGATCGCGGCCTCGAGCCGCGCCTTGTCGGCGCCGGCGGCCTTGAGCGCGCGCCCGGCCTCGCCCTTGTCGTCGAGCGCGGCGAGCACGAACAGCTCGGACGCGATGAACGCGTCGCCGCGCTGCTGCGCCAGCTTGTCGGTGATGTTGAGCAGGCGCGAGAGGTCGTTGCCGACCGAGATGTTGCCTTCCTGGCCGGAGACCTTCGGCAGCCTGTCCAGCGCCTCGGCCAGGCGCTCGCGCAGCACCGGTACGTTGACGCCGGCCTGCGTCAGCAGCGGGCGCGTGCCGCCGCCCTGCTGGTCCAGCAGCGCGAGCAGCAGGTGCGCGGGCTCGATCAGGTTGTGGTCGCGGCCCACGGCCAGCGACTGCGCGTCCGCCAGCGCCTGCTGGAAACGCGAGGTGAGCTTGTCCATTCGCATGGAGGGGATCCTCGGGGAGAAAGGGCCGGGACGCGGCCCGGCAATGCCACCGAGATGAGGATGGCCCCGCAGGTTTCAAGATTCGGTGAGATCCGCGCGCGACACCGTAGGTCGGGGCTACGCCCCCGACGAACGCCGCGATCCGCGCACGGCGTCAGCGTCGGGGACGTAGTCCGACCTACGAGAACTTTGTAGGAGCGACGGAAGTCGCGACCTCGGCCGGGACGCCCGGCGCCTCACCCTGCCCTACCGCGCCTTCTGCAGCGACAGCAGCCCCAGCACCGCCGCCAGCGCGACGTAAGCGCCGACGAACTGCCCCATCACCGCCGCCGGCAAGCCCTGCAGCTCCCACGGCAGGTAGATCCCGCCGCGCGGATCCACCGAATGGATCAGGCCGAACAGCGCCAGCGCCGCCGCCACCAGCAGGCAGCCGGCCGCCAGCCGCAGCCGCCCGTCGATCATCGCCACCACGGTCGAGATCCACAGCATCGAGGTGATGATGAAGCCGTTGCCCAGCGCGAGGATCACCGCCAGCTCCGGCAGTCCGTGGCCGTCGACGGTAGTCGCCAGCCGCGCGAACTGCTCCGGCGCGATCCACGCCGGGTTGCCGGCCTTGATCGCCACCAGGTAGGCCACCGACGGCAGGAAGCCGAGCACCATCGCCGCCGCGTGCCTGGGAGGCGTGGCCTGGAAGGCCTGCACGGTGATGTCGATCGCCACGTACACGATGATCGGCGCCAGCACCGCCAGCGGCAGCCACTGCACCAGCCCGGAGATCACCCCCAGCATGCCGCCGATGCCGACGAACAGGCCGGTCAGCAACGTGTAGCCGCTGCGCGCGCCCATGTGCTTGTACGCGGGCTGGCCGATGTAGGGCGTGGTCTGCGCGACGCCGCCGCACACGCCCGCCACCAGCGTGGAGAACGCCTCGGCCAGCAGCACGTCGCGGGTGCGGTAGTCGTCGCCGGCCGCGCGCGCGCTTTCGCTGACGTTGATGCCGCCGACCACCATCAGCAGCCCGAACGGCAGCAGCAGCGGCAGGTAGGGCACGGTCGCCGGCAGGCCTTCGACGAAGGCCAGCGACGGCCACGGAATCGCGACGTGCAGCGCCGCGCCGCGCGGCAGCGCGAAGCCCGGCGCGCCGAGCCCCGCCAGCCCGAGCCCGTAGTACAACGCGGTGCCCACCAGGAACGCGACCAGCACCCCCGGCAATCGCACCGGCAGCCGCCCCTTGGCGAACAGCACGTACAGCAGCAGCCCGAGCGTGACGAAGCCGACCACCGGCGAGCGGAACGTCTCCACCAGCGGCAAAAAGCCCATCAGCACCAGCGCGATGCCCGCGATCGAGCCCAGCAGCGCCGCGCGCGGCGCGATCCGCGTGACCGCGTCGCCGAAGAACGACAGCACGCACTTGAGCACGCCCATCACCACCAGCGAGGCGGCGCCGAGCTGCCAGGTGGCGATGGCGGCGGCCCCGTCGTCCATGCCGCCCTGCCTGTACGCGGCGAACGCCGGCCCCAGCACCAGCAGCGCCATGCCGATGCTGGTCGGCGCGTCCAGGCCGAGCGGCATCGCGGTGACGTCGTCGCGCCCGCTGCGCGCGGCCAGCCGCCGCGCCATCACCGTGTAGACGAGGTTGCCGACCAGCACGCCGAACGCCGTGCCGGGGAACATGCGCTGGAACACCACGTCCGCCGGCATGCCGAAGATGCCCACCAGCGCCGCGCTGATGAAGCCCAGGATCGACAGGTTGTCGACCACCAGGCCGAAGAAGCCGTTGAGGTCGCCGGGGACGAACCAGCGGGGTTTGGCTTGCTTCTCGGAATTCGTCATGGAATCACTTCTGCGCGGCTGCGCCGCGCACCCTCATCCGCCCTTCGGGCACCTTCTCCCGCTGCGCAGGAGAAGGGCTTGGCGATAGCCCCCCTCCCGCGCAGCGGGAGAGGGCTCGGGGTGAGGACACGGCTCAGAACTTCGCGGTGAACTCCACCCCGACCGTCCGCGGCTCGTTGATGAAGCCGGTCAGGTTGTTGAAGTCGATGCCGCCGACGATGCGCGTGGTGTCGGTGATGTTGCGGCCGAACAGCGCCACCTCGTAGTCGCCGTAGTGCCAGCCGTAGCCCAGCCGCAGGCCGCCCTCGAGCGAGGCCTTGCCGCGGAACTCGGTGGACTCGTACAGGAAGAAATTCACCTCGTCGCGGTACGCCCAGTCGGTGTAGACGTAGAACTCGCCGTCCTCGCCCACCGGCATGCTCCAGCGCGCGGTGAAGTTGTGCACCCACTTGGGCGCCTGCGGCAGCGAATTGCCGTCGATCACGTACAGGCCCGAGCCGGGTGCGGTCTCCGGGTCGGTCACGGTGCAGCCGCCGCCGCAGCCGGGCACGGCCAGGCCGGGATCATCGATCTCGGTGTCGTTGTAGCTGCTGCCCAGCGTCACGAGCAGGTTGTCGGTGAGGTAGGCCTGCGCGTCGAGCTCGAAGCCCTGGCCGATGGTCTTGTCGGCGTTGAGCAGGGTGGCGATGTTGGAGCCGCCGCCCACCGCGATGATCTGCTGGTCGCTGACGTCGTAGCGGAACACGTTGAAGCCGATGCGCCCGCGCTTGTCCCACAGGTCGGCCTTGATGCCGGCCTCGTAGGAGATCACCTCCTCCGAGCCCGCGGTCGACACGCCGCCGTTGGGCGCGCCGGCGGCGGCGAACAGCAGCCGGCCCTGGATCGACGGCGCGCGGAAGCCCTTGGCCACGCGCGCGTACAGGTTGACGTCGTCGTTGATCGCGTAGACGCCGCTGGCGTCCCAGCTCACGTCGTTGACGTCGGTGTGCACCGGGTACGGCCCGCCGACGGGCGCGCCGAACGGCGCCGACTCCAGCACGCTGGCCGAGAAGTCCTTCTTGTCCTGCGTGTAGCGCACGCCGCCGCGCAGCTTGAACTTGTCGGTCACGTCGAAGTCGCCCGAGGCGAACACCGCCCAGGCCTTGTTGCGCTGCTGCTGCACCGCGTGCCCGGCCTGCGGGTCGCCCGGCGTGAGCGTGTCGAAGTTGAAGCTGTCGATGGTGATGTCTTCGTCGAAGTAGAACAGGCCGGCCTGCCAGTCGAAGCGGCCCAGCTCGTCGGATTCGATGCGGAACTCCTGCGTCACCTGGCGGTGGTCGGGCAACCCGTCGGCCGATTCGGACGCGAACGGGATGAAGCCCGGGCCCGACTCGGGCAGGAACGCCGCGCCAAAGCCGCCGTCGATGTCGCCGCGGTTGAGCGACTCGGCGGTCTCGTAGCCGGTGATCGAGTACAGGTTGTAGTCGCCCAGGTCCCAGCGCAGGCGCGCGCTGCCGCCCCAGGTCTCCAGGTCGGAGAAGTTGACGCCGTCGTTGGACGCCTTGTCCTTGTCGAAGCCGTCGGCGAGGTCGTTGGTGCCGGGCTTGATGATGTTGGCGCGGAACAGGCGCGCAGTGCCGTTCATGTCGCGCTTGTGCAGGTTGAACAACGCCTCGAACGAATCGCCCTCGTACAGCGCCTGCACGCGCGCGGCGGTCTCGTCGAAGCCCTCGAAGCCGTCGTTGGGGCCGGGGTAGGTGTTGTCGACCCAGTCGTCGCGGCGCTGGTACAGCACCGACGCGCGCGCCGACCAGCGACTGGTGAGCGGGCCGCCGATGGCGCCCTCGACGTTCCACAGGTTGTCGGTGCCGTAGGCGACGCGGGCGTAGCCGCTGAAGTCCTGCGAAGGCTTGACCGACTCGAACTTGACCACGCCGGCCGGCGTGTTGCGCCCGAACAGCGTGCCCTGCGGCCCGCGCAGCACCTCGATGCGTTCCAGGTCGAAGGCCGGGAAGCCCTTCAGCAGCGGGCTTTCCTGCACCACCTCGTCGTACACCAGCGACACCGGCTGCGAGGCGTTGAGGTCGAAGTCGGTGTTGCCCAGGCCGCGGATGTAGAAGCGCGGGAACGCGCGGCCGTAGGACGACTCGATGTTGAGGCTGGGCACGCGGCCGGACAGGAAGCGGATGTCGGCGCCGCCGGAGGCGAGCGCGCCGAGCTGCTCGGTGTTGACCGTGCTGATCGAGACCGGCACGTCCTGCACGTTCTCCACCCGGCGCTGCGCGGTGACCTCGATGGTGTCGAGGGTCGCGGCCTTGCGCTCGGTGTCCTGCGCGGTCGCCGCGGCGGCCTGCGGCGCGTCCTGCGCCGGCGCGGCGGGGTCGGCCTGCGGCGCGTCCTGCGCGAACGCGGCGGCGGGCAGCGCAAGCGCGATCGCAAGCGCGAGCGGGCGCCACGCGGGCGCACGGCGGGACTGGACGGACAGGTGCGGCATGGCGTGGCTCTCCCCGGGGATGGCGGCCGCGGTGAACCCGCGACGCTCGATGTGACCGGCATGTTGCAGCACGGCAAGGCCGCGGGCAATCGGCCCGGTGGCTGCATCGGCGGCCCCGCCTCTCGCGCCGACGCGAGGGGAATCCCCGTTACGCCCTGCTTCCCGCGCAGCCCGCCGCTCGCGGGAATTCCGGCAGCTGGCGGCCAGCGGAGCCAACCGGCAGAGCCCATCGACAGGGACGGCCGGCAGGACCCGCCGGCGCGGCCAACCGGCACGCCAACACGTCCAACAGGCTGTCATTCCGGGCGCGCGAGGAATCCATTCCGCGCATCCATGCCGTCCCGGCGGAACCGGCTCCCTCGCTGCGCTCGGATGACCTCCATGACACGTCTTCCCGGCGCTCGCCGCAACCGCGGGACACCCAAGACGCTCGCCCTCGCGCAGCGCCTAGAACGACACCCGCGCCGGCTGGCTCGACCACAGCACCGACTGGTGGCCGGTGGCCCGCTTCCAGGCCAGGCGGATCGCTTCGATGTCGGCGCGGCGCGCGGCGCTGTCTGCGTGCAGGACCACCAGCACCCTGGCGCGCTGTCGCCGCGGCTTGCCCTCGCCCCCGGAACAGCCACTGGCCGTAGCCGTCCAGCACCGTCAGGCCGTCCGGGAAGCGCGGGCTGACCTCGCGGTCGAGGAAGGCCCGCCAATGCGCCTCATCGATGGCCGAGCCTGGATCGTCCTCGTCGCCGACCGAGAAATAGAGCTCGCTGCGGACCCAGCCGCCGGCCTCGGCCGGACGTGCGGCGTCGCCCCGCATCGCCGCGGTCGGGGCGGTCGGCGCGGCCGACTGCGTGGAGGCGCAAGCGGCAACCGAAGCGAGCAGCGTGGCAAGCAGGACGTGGTGCCAGGGCATCGGATGGCCTCGCGACGGGAGATCTGCGCAGGATCGGAAAAAGGAAGGTCGTCGGCAACCGGAAAGTCACCCCCTTCTCCCGCTTGCGGGAGAAGGGCTGGCATCGTCGACGCCGGGTGTCTCCAAGGGGACAAGGTAAGGCGCCGCCCCCACCTACAGGAAGCGGTGGCGTTCCGCGGCGGACGGCAGGTAGCACGCGTCCTTCCTGCCGAACCAGCGGTAGCGGTTGCGCGCCAGCCACCAATAGGCCGGATCGCGCATGCCGCGTGGAACCAGCCGAAGCACTCCTGCGGCCCGCCACGCGCCGCCCAGCCGCTGCAGCACGGCGACGATCGCGTCGCTGTCGGTGCGCGCGCCGCGCGCGTCGAGCAGCAGGAACGACAGCGGATCCTCGGGATCCAGCCCATGCGCGGCCAGCAGCCGGCGCCCGGCTTCCCCTTGCATCGCCGCGAAGCGGAACTGCGCGCGGCGGTCGCGGCGCAGCAGGAAATCGACCCAACCGCCGCACAGCGCGCACGCGCCGTCGAAGACGACGATCGCGCCGTCGCCGGCGCCGGTCGCACGCGGCTCAGCCATCGCCCGCGGGCTCGAGCCAGCCCTCGTAGCGGATCAGCAGGCCCAGCAGCGGCAGCGCCGCCTCGACCTGGAAGACATAGCGCCCTGCGTGCTCGGCCTCGCGGCACTGCAGCCGGTCGAACCACGCTGCCGGCAGCGGCACCAGGCCCAGCAGCCTGACCCGGGTGGCGTGCCACCAGATCGCGCCGTCGTGCACGTGCAGCGCGAAGCGGAACTGCAGCGGCCCGAGCCGCTCGGCCAGCAGCTGGCCGTCGCGACGCAGCTGCGAGCGCATCGGCTGGCCGCCGAAGTCGCGCCGCCAGGTCTCGCCCGCCGGGCCTGCGTCGAAGGCGACCGTGGTGGCCACGTCCTCGCCGGCCCTCGGCAGCCCGGCCACGCGCGCGCACAGCCGCGCCAGCGGGTTGCGCCCGCGCACGATGGTCGTCCGCCCCGCGTAGCGCGCGTGCCCGCGCACGCCGTGCAGCGCGCGCACCGCCGGCGGCAGCGAATAGAAGGAGGCGCCGAGGAGCTTCTGGAACAGGGTCGGGGTCATGCGATCCAGGCGAGGGTGGCGATGCGGCCGCTGCGGCCGTCGCGGCGGTGCGAGAAGAAGCGCTGCGGCTCGGAGATCGTGCACAGCCCGCCGCCGTGCACGCGCGCGACCCCGGCATCGGCCAACCGCTGCCGCGCCAGCGCGTACAGGTCGACGCGCCAGTGCCCGGGCCGGGTGGGCGCGAACGCGGCCGCCGCGCGCGGATCGCGCGCGGTGAAGGCCTCGAACACCTCGGCCCCGACCTCGTACGCCCGCGGCCCCGCGGCGGGACCGAGCCAGGCGACCAGGTCCCCGGGCGCGCTGCGCATCGCCGCGACCGTGTTCTCCAGCACCCCGGCGACCAGCCCGCGCCAGCCCGCATGCGCCACCCCGACCTCGCCGCCGCCGCGCGCGGCGAACACCACCGGCAGGCAGTCGGCGGTGAGGATTGCGAGCACGACGCCCGGCGTGGAGGTCACGGCGGCGTCGGCTTCGGACTCGGTGTCTGCGGCGGATGCGGTGGCCGCAGCGGACGCGGTGGACGTGGCGAACGGCGAGGATCCGGCGGATGTGGCCCCTCCCCCTGCGGAGGCAGGGGGAGGCTGGGAGGGGGTGCCGTCGGATCCCGCGCGGCCATCCGGAGGCGCGGGCGCCCACGCAACCCCTCCCCGGCCCTCCCCTCCGGCCGGAGGGGAGGGAGTCGAGGCCCTCGCAGCGGACGAAGGCGACGCCTCGAAGCGCAGCACCCTCGTGCCGTGCACCTGCCGCAGCCAGCGCGGCGGCGACGGCAGCTGCGCGCGCGCGACGAGTTCGGCGCGGTTGGCCGCGACGATGCCGGGATCGTCGCCGTCCGCGGCGCGCGCGTTGCCCAGGTTGAAGCTGTCGAACGGCGCCCGCGAGCTTCCGGCGCCGAAGCGCAGCGTGGTGAAGGCGCGCACGTTCGCGGGCGCGTCCCAGTCCGCCTCCAGCAGGAAGGCGTTTGCGCCCGTGCGCTCTTCCTCTCCCTCTCGCTCGAGCCCCTCTCCCGCTCGCTCGAGCCCCTCTCCCGCTTTGCGGGAGAGGGGTTGGGGTGAGGGTGCGTCAGGTCGCGGCGAAGTCATGGCTGCCCAGCCGGTGGTGGAGCGGTTTCCCGGCCGCGACTTCCGCCTGCAGAACCAGTCGGAGCGAAGAAGCTCGTTGCGCGGCGAACAGCCGGGCCCTCACCCGGCGCTGCGCGCCTCCCTCTCCCGCTTCGCAGGAGAGGGTTGCACCCGCCGGTGCTGCGCGCGGCGCGGCGAACCGCCGAGTCCGCGCTCGCAGGATTCACCGCCGCCCCGCCTGCGCCTGGGCCGCGCTGTCCTCGCGCAGCAGGCGCATCAGTTCGAGCATGTCGGCCGGCACCGGCGCCGTGCAGCGCAGCGGCTCGCCGCTGAGTGGATGCGTGAACTCCAGCACCTCGGCGTGCAGCGCCTGGCGCTTGAACCCGCGCAGCCCCGCGACCAGCGCCTCCGACGCCCCACGCGGCAGGCGCAGCGATCCGCCGTACAGCGGGTCGCCCACGATCGGGTGCTTGAGGTGCGCCATGTGCACGCGGATCTGGTGGGTGCGGCCGGTTTCCAGCCGGCACTCCAGCGCGGTGTGCGCGCGGAAGCGCTCGCGCAGGCGGTAGTGGGTGACCGCATCGCGCCCGTCCTCGCGCACCGCCATGCGCAGGCGGTCGCGCGGGTGGCGGTCGATCGCCGCGTTCGCCGTGCCGCCGCTCACCAGCGCCCCGACCACGATCGCCAGGTACTGCCGGTGCACCGCGCGCGCAGAGAGCTGCTCGACCAGCGCCGCGTGCGCCTGCAGCGTGCGCGCCACCACCATCACGCCCGAGGTGTCCTTGTCGAGCCGGTGCACGATGCCCGCGCGCGGCAGCGCCGCCAGCGCCGGGTCGCGGAACAGCAGCGCGTTGACCAGGGTGCCGTCCGGGTTGCCCGCGCCCGGGTGCACGACCAGCCCGGCCGGCTTGTCGATGACGAACACGCCGGCGTCCTCGTGCAGGATCGACAGCGCGATGTCCTGCGGCTGCGCCGAGGTCTGCTCGTCCAGCGCCACCGCCAGCGCCACCGCCTCGCCGCCGCGCACCGGGTCGCGCGGGCGCACGCGCGCGCCGTCGAGCAGCGCGTCGCCCGACTTGATCCATTCGGCCAGCCGCGAGCGCGAGAACTCGGGGAACAGCTCGGCCAGCACGGCATCGAAACGGCGGCCGGCCGCGGCCTCGGGCACGCGCGCCTGGCGCTGTTCGGGCGGGGTCGGGCCGGGCTCGGAGGGGCTTGGATTCATGTGGAGGGCATCGGTTCAGGCGCTGGCCGCGATGGCGATCACGGACTGTTATTATCCGCGCTTCGTGTCTCCCGCGACCAACCGGCCCCCCATGACCCCACGCCTGCCCGCCCTGCGCCACGTCCTGATCCTGTTGTTGCTGGCGCTGTTCACGGCCTCCGGCTGCGCGCGCATCAAGGGCATGTTCAAGGACAAGGACGCGCTCGAGGGCCAGCCCGTCGAGGAGATCTACGCCAAGGGCCAGAAGCTCATGCACGGCGGCAACTGGGACGGCGCTGTGCGCACCTACAAGCGGCTGGTGGCGCAGTACCCCTACGGGCCGTACACCGAGCAGGCGCTGATGGAGACCGCCTACGCCCAGCACAAGAGCGGCGACAACGAGGAGGCAATCTCCTCGATCGACCGCTTCATCCGCACCTACCCCACCCACCGCAACACGCCGTACATGTACTACCTGCGCGGGCTGGTGAACTCCAACCGTGACACGGTGTTCCTGCAGCGGGTGTGGACGCTCGACGCCAGCCGCCGCGACCTGGCCACGCCGATGCAGGCCTACAACGACTTCAACACGGTCACCACGCGCTACCCGAACAGCCGCTACGCCGCCGACGCGCGCCAGCGCATGGTGGCGCTGCGCAACATGTTCTCGCGCCACGACATGGAGGTCGCGCTGTACTACCTGCGCCGCGGCGCCAACGTCAGCGCGGTCGAGCGCGCCAAGTACCTGCTCGAGACCTACCCGCAGAGCGAATACCAGAACGACGCCGTCGCCCTGCTGGCCGAGGCCTACACCCGCCTGGGCAACGAGACCCTGGCCGCCGACGCAAAACGCGTGCTGCAGCAGAACGACCCGCAGCACCCCTACCTGACCGGCGACTGGCCCGACTACCCGTGGACGATCCGCAAGCTCAACCCGTTCGCGGGGGAGAAGTCGGCGCTGGACAACGAGAAGAAGTAGGCCGCGACGCGCTGCCGCGCGGACGGCTGCATCGAGAACGCCGCCCCCGGGCGGCGTTTTTGTCTGCATGCATTCCCATTCCCCGGCCACGGACCGGCAGCCCTTCTCCCGCTTGCGGGAGAAGGTGGCGCGCAGCGCCGGATGAGGGCGCGAGCGCAGCGAGCTGCTCTTGCTTCCCATCCGGGAGCCAACGTCAAAGGCACGCTTCGCTGCGCTCGCGCCCCCTCATCCGCCTTCGGCACTTTCTCCCACAAGCGGGAGAAGGGCTGGTCGACCTAACCGGCGTAGCCGTTGCTGACCCGAGGGCTGGTCGCCCTACCCCGCGTAGCCGTTGCTGACCCGAGGGGTGGTCGCCCTACCCCGCGTAGCCGTTGCTGATCGGATACCGCCGCTCGCGGCCGAAGGCGCGGCGGGAGACCTTGGGGCCGGGCGCGCCCTGGTGGCGCTTCCACTCGCTGGTGCGCACCAGCCGCAGCACGCGGTCGACAGTGGCCGCGTCGAAGCCCGCCGCCACGATCTCGTCGCGCGACTGCTCCTGGTCCACGTGCCGCAGCAGGATCGCGTCGAGCACGTCGTAGGGCGGCAGCGAATCCTGGTCGAGCTGGTTCTCGCGCAGCTCCGCCGACGGCGGCCGCGCGATCACCGCCGGCGGCACCACCGGCGAGCCGGCCACCGCGTTGCGCCACTTCGCGACCGCGAACACCTCGGTCTTGTACAGGTCCTTGATCGGCGCATAGCCGCCGCACATGTCGCCGTAGATCGTCGCGTAGCCCACCGCGTACTCGCTCTTGTTGCCGGTGGTCAGCAGCAGTCCGCCGAACTTGTTGCTCAGCGCCATCAGCAGCGCGCCGCGGGTGCGCGACTGCAGGTTCTCCTCGGTGGTGTCGACCGGCGCGCCCGCGAACACCTCGCCCAGCGCGTCGAGGAAGCCCTGGAACGGCTTCTCGATCGGCAGCGACAGCAGCCGCACGCCCAGCGCGTCGCACTGCTCGCGCGCCAGGTCGTTCGACATGCCGGCGGTGTAGCGCGAGGGCATGCGCACCGCGGTGACGTTTTCCGCGCCCAATGCGTCCACCGCCACCGCCAGCACCAGCGACGAATCGATGCCACCCGACAGCCCCAGCCAGGCCTTGGCGAAGCCGTTCTTGCGGCAGTAGTCGCGCGTGCCGCGCACGATCGCGCGCCAGGCCAGCGCCTCGCGCCCTTCCTCGTCCTCGACCGGCCAGGCCACCGGCGTGAAGCGGCCGGATTGCGCATCGAAGTCGGCCACCAGCCAGTGGTCCTCGAACGCGCGCGCGGCCGGGTGGATCGTGCCGTCCGCGTCGGCCAGCACCGAGGCGCCGTCGAACACCAGCGCGTCCTGCCCGCCGACGCCGTTGAGGTAGGCCAGCGCCACCCGCCCGCCGCCGTCGCGCACCTCGCGCGAACGCACTTCCAGCAGCGCGTCGCGCTGCCCGTGCTTGTCGCGCTCGAACGGCGAGGCGTTGGGCACCAGCACCAGCCGCGCGCCGGCGGCGACGGTCTGCGCCAGCGGCTCGGGGAACCAAAGGTCCTCGCAGACCAGCACGCCCACGCCGACGCCATCGACCTCGAACACGCACGGCCCGCCGTCCGGGTCGACGTCGAAATAGCGCCGCTCGTCGAACACCGCGTAGTTGGGCAACTCGCGCTTGCGGTAGGTGGCCGCGACCGCGCCATCGCGCAGCACGCAGGCCGCGTTGTAGACCACGCTGCCGGCCGACTGCGGCCAGCCGACGACGGCGACGATGCCCTGCACGTTCGCGGCGATGGCCTGCAGCGCGGCCTCGCAGTCGGCGAGGAAGGCGGGCCGCACCAGCAGGTCCTCGGGCGGATAGCCGCTGAGCGCGAGCTCGGGGAACAGCACCAGGCCGGCGCGATGCACGTCGCGCGCCTCCACGATCATCGCCGCGATCCGCTCGGCGTTGCGGGCGACGGCGCCGACGGGGAAGTCGAACTGGGCGAGGGCGATGCGGAGGGTCATGGGGGGCGTCCGGCGCTGGTCTGTCCGCCCGCCGGCGGGCGCGAGGCGGAGGGAGTGGACAGGGCATCGAGGATCACGGCGAGGACGATGCCCTGCTGCAGGAAAACATCATTGTTCCAGAAACGCAGGACGGTGAAGCCGCGGGCTTCGAGGCCACGGGTGCGCGCGGCGTCCTTCGAGTCCTCGTGCTGGCCGCCATCCAGTTCGACCACGAGGCGTTGCGCCGGGCAGGCGAAATCGACGATCCAGGGGCCGACCGGGTATTGCCGGCGGAACTTGTGGCCCATGAACGCGCGGTTGCGCAGGTGGTGCCAGAGCTCGCGCTCGGCGTCGGTCATGTTGCGGCGGAGATGGCGGGCGAAGCCGGTCTTGTGGCCGTTGCGCATCCTTGCGCTCCTTGCGGGGTGGTGATGCGAGTCTGGGCTTGGGGATGGAACGTGTCTGTAGGGGAAAGCCGTGGCTTGCCGGGCCGGGAAAGCCGAACCCTCACCCTGGCGCTGCGCGCCTTCCCTCTCCCGCTGCGCAGGAGAGGGGCTGGTCAAGCAGCTGCGCGTACGTCCGGAGGGGGTTCCGTAGCCCCTCTCCTGCGCAGCGGGAGAGGGAAGGCGCGAAGCGCCGGGTGAGGGCTCGGCTTTTCGCCGTACACCTGAGGCTCGGCTTTTCGCCGTGCACCCGAACAGAAGCAGAAAGGCCGCCCGAAGGCGGCCTTTCCATTCAACATCGCCCGGCGGCGCAGAAGCGCCGCCGCAGCCACTCACCCCTGCAGCCGCTTCGCGATCGCCGCGCCCAGGTCGCCGGGGGACTTCACCGTGGTCACGCCCGCCTTCTCCAGCGCGGCGAACTTGCCCTCGGCCGTGCCCGCGCCGCCGGAGGCGATCGCGCCGGCGTGGCCCATGCGCTTGCCCTTCGGCGCGCTGGCGCCGGCGATGAAGCCCACCACCGGCTTGGTCACGTACTCGGCGATGAATTCCGCGGCCTCTTCCTCGGCCGAGCCGCCGATCTCGCCGACCATGATGATGCCCTGGGTCTGCTCGTCGTCCTGGAACAGCTTCAGGCAGTCGACGAAGTTCAGCCCGTTGATCGGGTCGCCGCCGATGCCGATCACCGTCGACTGGCCCAGGCCCGCGTCGGTGGTCTGCTTGACCGCCTCGTACGTCAGCGTGCCCGAGCGCGAGACGATCGCCACCTTGCCCGGCTTGTGGATGTGGCCCGGCATGATGCCGATCTTGCACTCGCCGGGGGTGATGATGCCTGGGCAGTTGGGGCCGACCAGGACCACGTCCTCGTAGCCCTTGAGCGTGTTCTTGACCCGCAGCATGTCCAGCACCGGGATGCCTTCGGTGATGGCGACGATGACCTTGATGCCGGCGTCGGCGGCCTCGAGGATCGCGTCGGCCGCGTACGGCGGCGGCACGTAGATGACCGAGGCGTTGGCGCCGGTGTCGGCGACGGCCTCGGCGACGGTGTTGAACACCGGCAGGCCGAGGTGCTCGGTGCCGCCCTTGCCCGGCGTCACGCCGCCGACGACCTTGGTGCCGTAGTCGATCATCTGCTCGGCGTGGAAGGTGCCCTGGGTGCCGGTGAAGCCCTGGACGATGACCTTGGTGTGCTTGTTGACCAAAACGCTCATGGAATTCGATGTCCTTGGTTTGCTTTAGCCCCTCTCCCGCATGCGGGAGAGGGGTTGGGGTGAGGGTGCGGCTTCTCGAAAAGCGCCCTCATCCGTCGCTTCGCGCCACCTTCTCCCGCAGGCGGGAGAAGGGCTGGAGCCAGGCTTGCGCCGGTCAGGCGGCCTTCGCCGCCGCGACGGCCTTCTTCGCGCCGTCGTTGATGTCGTCGGCCGGCGTGATCGCCAGGCCGCTGGACTTGAGCAGCGCCTTGCCTTCCTCGACGTTGGTGCCCTCCAGGCGCACGACCACCGGGACCTTGACGTCGACTTCCTTGACCGCGGCGATGATGCCCTCGGCGATCATGTCGCAGCGCACGATGCCGCCGAAGATATTGACGAAGATCGCCTTCACGTCGTCGGACGAGAGGATCAGCTTGAACGCCTCGGTCACGCGCTCCTTGGTCGCGCCGCCGCCGACGTCGAGGAAGTTGGCCGGCTCGCCGCCTTCCAGCTTGATCACGTCCATCGTCGCCATCGCCAGGCCGGCGCCGTTGACCATGCAGCCGATGTTGCCGTCCATGGTCACGTAGTTGAGGTCGTACTGGCTGGCCTTCACTTCCGTCTCGTCCTCCTGGCGGATGTCGCGCATCGCGGCCAGGTCAGGGTGGCGGAAGGTGGCGTTGTCGTCGGAGTTCATCTTGCCGTCGAGCACCGCGAGGTCGCCGGACTTGAGGATCGCCAGCGGGTTGAGCTCGACCAGCGACAGGTCCTTCTCGTTGAACAGCTTGAACAGGCCCAGCATGATCTTCGTGAGCTGGTTGACCTGCTTGGCGGTCAGGCCCAGCGCGAAGCCCAGGTCGCGGCACTGGTAGGGCTGCAGGCCCTGGACGAAGTTCACATTGAGCGTCTGGATCGCGTCGGGGTTCTCCTCGGCGGTCTTTTCGATCTCCACGCCGCCCTCGCTGGAGGCGATGAAGGTGATCGCCTTGCTGCCGCGATCGACCAGGACGGAGAGGTACAGCTCCTTGGCGATGTCGGTGGCCTGGGTGACCAGCACCGAGTCGATCGGCAGGGCGACGCCGGCCGACTGGTAGGTCTCCATCTTCTTGCCGAGCATGCCCTTGGCGTACTCGCGCACCTCGTCGAGGGTGCGCGACAGCTTGACGCCGCCGGCCTTGCCGCGGCCGCCGGCGTGGATCTGCGCCTTGACCACCCAAAAGTCGCCGCCGATGGCCTTTGCGGCGTCCACCGCCTCCTCCGGCGTGCGCGCGACGCGCCCGGCCGGGACTGCAATGCCGTAATCGGCAAACAACTGCTTCGCCTGGTATTCGTGGAAATTCATGTGGGGTCCGTGCGTGGGAGACAGGCCGGCCATGGGCCGGGCCGCGGGCGGCCGTCGCTGCCGGAGTGGCGGCGGAAGGGCGCGGGCGGGCCCGCCATTCTCGCGCAAGCGGGGGGATGGGGCAAAACCGACGTTGGTCGGGGCGTCCGCCAAGGCTGCATGCAGCCCTTCTCCCGCCTGCGGGAGAAGGTGCCGAAGGCGGATGAGGGCGCGAGCGAAGCGAGCTGCTCCTGCTCTGGAAAGGCCAAGATCAGGATCAAGGGCACGCTTCGCTGCGCTCGCGCCCCTCATCCGCCCCTACGGGGCACCTTCTCCCGCAAGCGGGAGAAGGGCTGGTGCTGGCGCCCCCTCATCCGCCCCTGCGGGACACCTTCTCCCGCAGGCGGGAGAAGGGCTGGTGCTGGCGGCCCCTATACTCGCCCGGAGCCGCCGCAGGATGCCCCCGCCTTGACGCGCACCCCGACCCGCCGCAACGCCGCCGAGACCGCACTGCGGCGCGAGCTCTACCTCTCCGCGCTGTACCGGATGCTCGAGGCCTCGCTGCTGGCGCTGATGGTGTTCAGCCCGGCCGGCGCGCTGATCGGCGAGCCCAGGGATCCTTTCCTCGCCAGGACCGTCGCCCTGGCCTACCTGCCGATGGCGCTGGCGCTGCTGCTGTCCTCGCGCCGCGACCGCTCCTCGCTGGCCTGGCAGGCCTGCGTGGGCGTGGCCGTCGACATCGCCGTCGCCGCGCTGATCACCCGCGCCATGCCGGGCGCCGCGCCGGGCGTGGCGATGATGCTGCTGTTCAACGTCGGCGCCGCCGCGCTGCTGGTGCCGCTGCCGCTGGCGATGGGCGTGGCCACCGCCGCCGCGCTGGGGCTGGTGGGCGAATACGTCTGGACCAGCCTCGGCGCCACCGCGCCCGAGCGCCCGTTCGCCGAGCTGCTGATGTTCACCGTCAGCTTCTTCGCCATGGCCACGGTCAGCAACCTGCTGGGCCGGCAGATGCGCGAATCGCACGCGGTGGCCGACCTGCGCAGCGCCGAGGCCGCCAACCTCAGCGAGGTCAACGGCCTGATCATCCGCCGCATGCGCATCGGCGTGCTGCTGGTCGACGGCAGCGGCTTCGTGCGGCTGGCCAACGAGGCGGCGATGATGCTGCTGGGCGACATCGACCTCACCGTCGACGGCAAGCCGCGCAACATCCGCGACATCGCGCCGGACCTCGCCGTGCGCCTGCAGGCCTGGCGCAGCGACGGGGTGTCGAGCGACGCGCCGATCCTGCTCGGCGAGGAGCAGGTGGAGGTACTGCCCCGCTTCGCCCGCCTGCTGGTGGACGGCGAGACCACCCTGGTCTTCCTCGACGACACCTCGATGGTCTCGCGCCGCGCCGAATCGCTGACCCTGGCCGCGATGGGCCGCTTTTCCGCGAGCCTGGCGCACGAGATCCGCAACCCGCTGGCGGCGATCAGCTACGCCACCCAGCTGCTGGAGGAATCGCCCAACCTCGACGACGGCGACCACCGCCTGCTGCAGATCGTCCACCAGCAGTGCATGCGCACCAACGGCATCGTCGAGAGCGTGCTGGGCCTGGCCCGGCGCGAGCGCGCGCAGCCCGAGCACCTCGACCTGGTGGCGTTCGTGCGGCGGTTCCTCGACGACTACCTGGAGACGATCCCGCCGGACCTGGACGAGATCAAGTTCAGCCACGGCGTGCCGACGCTGCCGGTGCTGGTGGACCCGCGCCACCTGCAGCAGGTGCTGACCGTGCTCCTGCAGAACTCGCTGCGCTACGGCCGCATGCCCGGCCAGCCGGCGCGGGTGATCCTGCGGGTGGAGCGGCGCGGCGACAGCCCGGTGATCGAAGTGCTCGACCGCGGACCCGGCATCCCGGACGCGGTGGCGACGCAGCTGTTCCGGCCGTTCTTCACCACCTCCGAGCACGGCACCGGGCTGGGCCTGTACATCGCGCGCGAGCTCAGCCGCGCCAATGGGGCGAACCTGGAATACGTGTCCGTGCCAGCAGGCGGCGCGTGCTTCCGCCTGACCCTGCCGGGGCCGGAGGCCCTGCTGCCGGGCTAGCGCCCGGACCCCGCTGGCCAATGGCTCCTGCTGGCTGCTGGCTGCTGGCTGCTGGCTGCTGGCAGCCGGATGCCGGATGCCGGATGCCGGATGCCGGATACCGGATGCCGGATGCCGGATACCGGATGCCGGGTGCCGGGTGCCGGGTGCCGGGTGCCGGGTGCCGGGTGCCGGGTG
>DATLJE010000004.1:0-61320 GCA_035539095.1 Luteimonas sp. | reverse complement strand
TACGCGTTCGACACCTTCATCGACGCGCTGTACCCGTTCCATCCCATCTTCACCAACTGGTATTTCCGGCTGCTGGGAAAGGGCTTCCCGCTGCTCAAGCGCTATCTCCTGTCCGAGAACCATCATTCGGTGCCCCGCCTGCATGACTGGGCCGAGCGGATCCTGGAGAAGGTTCCCGGCGCGGACGTCCGCACGATCCGCCGCAACCTGGAGCGAGTGGCCGATCCGGAGCAGTTGTACCGCAACCTGCATATCGGCAGCGAGCGACTCACCGACGATCTCCCGGTCCCCGACGAATTGCTGGGCAACGAGGCATTCCTCGCGGCCGACCGGGTAACGCCGAAGTACCGGAACTGGTGGGCCTTCCCCGTTTGCGCGTTCACCGGGGTGTTCTCCGGCAACGAGCGCGCGGTGTTCGAGGAGGTGAAGGACGACCCGGCGATCCGCAAGATCGTCCTGACCCGAGGCAAGCCGGTCGAAGCCGGTGGCGTCAACGTCGAGGTGATGCCGCTGGAAAGCCCGCTCGGCCAGCATCGCCTGATGCGGGCCGGAAATTGCTTCATCAAGCACAGCCCGACCCGCAACCTGGTGTATCCGCTCTCGGGCGACCTGCACAACATCATCAATCTCTGGCACGGCATCCCGTTCAAGCGGATCGGGTATGCCTCCGCCGACATGCAGGGGCGGCTCGGCAAGGTCGCGGAGGAACACGCGCAGTGCCGTGCGGTGATCAGTTCGTCGAAGATCGACACATTGGCGATGGCCGCCGCGTTCTACCCGCTGTCGATCGGCGAAGTCTGGAACACCGGCCTGCCGCGCAACGACTTCATCCTGCGCGAGCGGGAGCGCCTGCCCACCGACCTGCGCGAGCAGCTGGAGAGGCTGGAGCGCGTGCTGGACGGGCGGCGCCTGGTGCTGTTCATGCCGACCTTCCGCAACGCGCAGGAGGATGCCTACTACCGTTTCGGCGACGATGAGGTCGCCTTCCTGGGCGATTGGCTGCGCCGCAGCGGCGCGGTCCTGGGGATGCGCGAGCACATGGCCGACAACGCGCGCGTGTATGGCCGCCAGCTCGCGGCACTGGGCTGCCTGGACCTGTCCGACGACGCGTTCCCGAACGCCGAGGTGCTCTACCGCGCTTCCTCGGCGCTGGTGACGGACTATTCCAGCAGCTTCATCGACTACATGCTTACCGGCAAGCCCGCCGTGAGCTTCGCCTACGACCATGAGCGCTACCTCGGCATCGAGCGCGGGGCGTTCTACGACCTCGATTTCGTCTTCCCGGGGCCGGTGTGCCGGACGTTCGCGCAGTTGCGCGATGCGCTGGAGAGGTTGTTCGACCCGGCGACGGCTGCGCAGGTGGCCGCGCTGGAATGGAAACGCAAGCTGTTCTTCGACCACGTCGACGACCAGAATGCCCGGCGAGTCGTCGACAGGGTGAAGCAGCTATCCGATCTGGACCGGATCGGGAATCCGACGGCAAGGGCGTGAAATGGAAGCCAAATATCTGATCTTGCCGATCGAATCGGCGGTTGCAAGGCGGACAGCCGGTCCGACGACCGGGTTGTCGCTCCATGAAGGCGAGCAGAGTCATGCCGACTAGATCCCTTGCCGGACAACAGGCCATTCTCGTTCTCGGGATGCACCGATCGGGAACATCCGCCCTGGGTGGCGTGTTGGCGCAGCTCGGCGTCCAACCGCCGAAGACGCTGATGAAGCCGGCCAGCGACAATCCGCGCGGTTTCTGGGAATCACGGGAAATCGTGGCCTTCCACGAACGCCTCCTGGCATCGATCGGCAGCGCGTGGTCCGACTGGTCGGAGATCGACGAGGCTTCACTCCGGTCCGCGGACGTCGCCGCGCAGGTCGCGCTGCTGCCGGGCCTGATCGAGCAGGAATTCGGGGATGCCAGGTTGTTCTTCGTGAAGGATCCCAGGATGTGCCGCTTCCCGGGCGTCTGGCTGGACGCGCTCGTCCGGAAAGGCATAGAAGCCAAAGCCGTCATCCCGATCCGGCACCCGGCCGAGGTCGCGAGTTCGCTGGAGTCGCGCAACCGCCTGGGAATGATCCGCTCACGCCTCATCTGGCTCAGGCACGTGCTCGATGCCGAGCACGCAACCCGCGGGATCCGGCGGACCTTCGTGCCGTACGCGGATCTGCTCGCGTCCTGGCAGGACGAAGTCGAACGCATGGCCGTGGACCTCGCGCTGGAATGGCCGGTTCCGCCCGCGGAGGCCAGGCCGCGGGTCGAGGAATTCCTGCATGCCGGCCTGCGCCATTTCTCGGGAGAGGTGGATGATGCGGACAGCCGGCTCGATGGCTGGGTCAACAGCGCCTACGCCAGCCTGCGGGAACTGGCACGGGAGGAAGCGCCGGGCGCAATGCAGCGCCTCGACGACATCCGGCGCGAATTCAACCTCGCTGCCTCCCTGTTCGCGCCGGCGTTCCGCGAGTCCGAGTCGGCGCATGCCGAAGCGATGACAGGCCTTCGCAGGCAACTCGACGCAAGACCCGCCGCGCCCGTGCCATCGGCCGCGGAAATCGTCGCTGGCATGAACCAGAAGCTGGCGGAGCTCGAGTCGAGACTGAAAGCGGAGCAACAAGCCGGGATTTCGAGGATCGCGGAGGCGGCGAAGGCGGAGAACGTGGCGCATCGGTCCGAGGTCGCCAGGCTTGCGCAATCGATGGAGGCGGAGCGGGCGACGCATCGCGGCGAGATCGCCGAGCTCGCGGAGTCGATGCGGATGGATGCCGAGCGACACGGTGCGGCACTGGCTGCGCTGGCTGGCGAGCTGAAGACCCGAAGGCAGCTGGCGGAGGACCTGGAGTCCAGGCTCCGCGGGCGAGGCGAGGAGCTGGCGGCCCTGCGCCGTCGGTTCGAGCAGTCCAACGAGCTGTACCGCCAGGAATCCGCGAAAAGGAAGGCCATCAACGTCGAACTCGAACGGACGGTGGCCGAGCAGAACGCCGTCCTCGAATCGCATGCGAACAAGATCCGCGCCGACAAGCGCGCGATCGGCGATCTCAGGCAGGAGCTCGACCAGCTGGGTTCCTCCCATGCGAGGGACAGGGCCGCGCTCCAGGAAGAGATCGCACGGCAGCAGCGCCGCGCGGAAGCGCTGGTGGGCGAACTGGACCTCGTGCACAACAGCAGGGGCTGGAAGTTCCTGGGGTTGCTCAGGCGCGCGCTCGGCCGGCGGGCGGGCGTTCCATTGGACGAGCCGGCCGATGCCGAGGCGATCGAAAGCTCCGGCCTGTTCGACCGACAGTGGTATCTCGACCGTTACCCGGATGTCGCGAAGGACGGCGTGGATCCCGTGGAGCACTACCTGCGCTTCGGCGTGGCGGAAATGCGCAACCCGAACCCGGGGTTCGATACGCGCGGCTATCTCGACCGCTATCCGGACGTGAAGGCGGCGGGGCTCAATCCCCTGCTCCATTACATCCGGTTCGGCAGGCGCGAGGGCAGGGACTCCGGGCCGGGGGAGTCTCGCTAGGAGCAGTCATTTTGCGAGGAAGAACGAGTGTACAAAGACGTAGTCAGTGTCATTGTCAGGTTCCACGACGTCGGCAAGCTGGCCCTTCTCGAGCGATCGATCCAGAGCCTGCATGCGCAGGCTGGCGTGATGCTCCAGCCGATCGTCGTCGCGCAACGGTTTTCGGCCCGGGATCTCGAGGTGCTGCGGGCGGCCGTGCGCCGGCAGTGGTTCTTCAGCGGCCTGCCGGAGCCGGAGATCCTCAACCTGGACGATGGCAGCAGCCATGACGCCAGGTCGGACCTGCTCAACCTGGGGATCCGTCGCCACCGGGAGCTCGGCAACAGGTATCTCGCGTTCCTGGACTACGACGACGTAATGTATACCCACGCCTACGCCACGTTGATCGAAGCGCTCGATACCAGTGGCGCCGCGATCGCGTTCGCATCGGTCGAGGTCGCGAACGTCGTGTCCCTGAAGGACTACGAGTTCGTCTACGGCTTGTCCAGGCCGTACAAGGGCCGGAACAAGATCGACCTGGTCAGGGACAATTTCTGCCCGCTGCACTCCTACTTGCTGGACACCAGCGCGCTCCAGCCGGAGGACCTCTACTTCCGGGCGGACCTGTGCCGGCTGGAGGACTACGACTTCCTGCTCAGGGTGGCGGGTCGCAACCCCTGCGATTTCTCGAAGCTTGGCACGAGCATCGGCCTGTACATGATGCGTACCGACGGAACGAATTCGACGCCACTGGGCGAAGGTCCGGTGGGGAGGCGGGAGACAGGCAGCCACTGGAAGGACAGCGCCGCGCGGCTGTCGGCGTTGAGGTCGAGCTATGAAATCAAGTTCTTCGCCAGTGATTTTTGAGACTGCCCAGATGGATCCGAAGAAAGCAAGCGGAATCGAAGTAATCCACGACTCGGGGCTGCTGGATCCGGACGTCTTCGTCCCGGCCTCGAAGCGCGCCGACGCCGCGGATGTCCCGCTGGAGGTGGCGTACCTGGAAGACCGCGACAACTGGAAGCGCCAGACTTCGGCCCTGTTCGATGGCGGCTACTACCTGTCGAGGAACCGCGACGTCCGCAGGGCCGGGATGAACCCGTTGTTGCACTACATCAGGCACGGGTATTTCGAAGGCCGAAACCCGTCGCCCATGGTCGATATCAGGTACATCCTGCAACAGCTGGTCAAGGAAGACGCATCGCTGCACGACAGCGACATGGCGGTCGCGAGCCGCACGATCCTGTCGCGGCATGGCGGACTGCGGAATCTCCTGATCCAGACCGGCTGCGACCCCTCGTTCTTCTTCAGCAACTCGCACTACCGCGCGGCCAACGAAGGCCTCGTGGCGGAATCGGAAATCCCGCTGGAAGACTACATCCGGCGCCGGGGGCGGGTGCCGGCACAGAATGCGTACCTGGAATGCACGCCGCTTGCCTCGCTCAACTACTACATGGCGAAGCACCCGGACCTTGCCGCCGCGCGAGTCATCCCGCTGCGCCACCTGTTGATGTACGGGCTTGGCGAGGGGAGGAGGTTCAATACCGTCGAAACCGTCAGCGCCGAGTTCCTCCGCAATTCGGCGGTGCTGTTCGCGGACGAGCGGATGGCGACGCTCGCCGGCATGCTGGAATCCACGGACGGGAAGACGCATCTCCCCGGGCCGTTCTGGCCGACGCCATACGCGCAGCGCTCGGTCCCGGCGCTCTCGCACATCGCCGATGAGTCGCGCCGTTCCGCCTTCGTAGGGGTCGTGCTTTTCCGCAACAGCGACGCGGACGTCAGGCGCCTCCAGGAATCGATCGAGCACGAGATCCGGAATACGGCGGGCTACGACATCGAGTGCAGGTACATGGCGAACGACGGCGAGGTCGAGCGCTACCGGAAGATCGTCGGAGACAGGGTCGTGGCTTCGCCAAACTCCGAGAACATCGGGTTCGGCCGGGCCCACAACCTCCTGATGGGCGAGTGCTTCGGCCGCGATCGCCTGTACATCGGCGCCAACCCCGATGGCTACTTCGTTCCCGGCTGCATCAAGGCGCTCGTGGACTTCAACGAGTATTTCGAGGGGCATGCCCTGATCGAAGCTTCGGCAATGCCGATCGACCACCCCAAGTGGCACGACCCCCTCACGTTCGATACGCAGTGGGTATCCGGCGCCTGCTTCGGCATGTCCCGGCGCACCTGGGACAAGGTGAAGGGCTTCGACGAAAGGATCCATCTCTATTGCGAGGATGTCGACCTGTCGTGGCGGGTCCGGCTGTCCGGCGGGAAGCTGAAAGTGTGTCCGACCGCCAGGTACATGCACGACGTGACGCCGCGGTTCTACAGGCAGGAAGACGATTCGACCGCCACGGATCGCCGCAGGTCGATGCTGAAAGGCGCCTACTACCTCGCCAGGAAGTGGGGCGCGAAGGACAAGGCGGACGCCTACTTGGCAAGGCTTTCGCAGGAGCTGGATCCGTCCCAACTCGCAGGCCTGGTGAAGCCGGACGTCGAACTCGACCCCTCGGCGGTCGGCCACATCGCCGATTTCAAGCATGATCGTTTCGCCCCATCGCGCTTCTGGAAATAACCGGCCGGCCGGATTCAGAGAACAAGGAAACAGGAAGAAATGCGGGTTATCACGTTCGGTACCTTTGACTTGTTGCACGAGGGGCATCTCAGGCTGCTCCAGCGCGCCCGGGAGCTCGGGGACCACCTCATCGTCGGCGTATCCACCGACCGGCTCAACGCGGAGAAGGGGAAGCGCTCCTTCTTCTCCCAGGAGCAGCGCGCCAAGTGCGTTGCGGCCCTGAAGTACGTCGACGAAGTGTTCCTCGAGGATGCGCTCGAGCTCAAGGACGAGTACATCAAGCAGCACCATGCCGACCTTCTCGTCATGGGCGACGACTGGGAAGGGAAGTTCGACTGGGTCAGCTGCCAGGTCCGCTATCTCAGCAGGACGCCCGGCGTTTCATCCACGGATGCGAAGCTCAGCATCGGCGAGATGTTCCGTTGCAAGAAGGTGCTTTTCGGCGACACGTACGTCAAGAAGCACTACGACTGCGCGTTGTCGCTGATCAACAGGATGACCGCGGCCAACATGGCGCCGATCATCACGACCGGGAAGTCGCTGCCGCCGGGCATCGACTGCGATTGCATCGTCTATTTCAACAGGCCCGCCAATCCTCCGCCGGCCGAGTACGAAAGCAAGCCGAGGCTGGTCATCGACCACGGCGCCAGCAACCTCAAGTGGTTCCTCGCCAATCGCGCCCGGTACGACTTCTTCGACTGGATCGTGACCGCCGGGCCCGCCCACGCCCAGTCCTTGCTGGCTTTCTTCGCCGAGGAAAAGGAGGCGAACTCGAAAGTCAGGTCGGCCGGATTCATCAAGTCCGAGCTCCTCCTCGCCCCGCCCACGACGACGCGCGAAGAGATCGCGGCACGTTTCTCGCTCGATCCCGCGAAGCCGATCGTCCTGTTCGCGCCGACATGGCACATCACCAACAACCGCGACATGGCGGCAGCGATCGCCAATGTCGCCGGGATCGAGAACCACGTGGCGGCGCTGCATCCGGAAACCGCGAACCTCGATACGACCGGACTCAACCTCGTCGAGAACATCAACGGGATCACCTCGGAGCTCCTGAAGCACGCCGATTGCATCGTTTCCGATACGTCTTCCACGATCTTCGAGGCGGCGGCGCTTGGAAAGCCGGTGGTCCAGGTCGGGCTTCGCGAGTACTCGGACAACAACGCGATCCTCTTCGACTTTCCCTACGTCGCGGGAACCGCCGAGTTGTTCTGCGGCGGGCTATATGCGAGGCCCGACGCCGTCGCCGATACGGTGCGCCGGGCGCTGGGCGGGGATCCGCACGTGGATCTCGCGATGAAGGCCATGCGCGACCGCATCCTCGCGGGGACCCACATCCGCGCGGACAGTGGCGATGCCATCGTCGCGGAGATCGGCCGTGCGTGCGACTTGCCCAGGCCGGAGCAGGCGGCGATCGAGGGCCAGGCCGCGCTGCGCGACCTGAACCTGTCCCGGGTCCACGAGAACCTGTTCTTCGCCAGGAACAGGCTCATCGCCCATGCGGCCGGAAACATCGGAACCCACCACGCTTCGAACTCCGAAGATGCCATCGCGGCGGCGCTCGGCGCGGTCGATGTGGTGGAGCTGGACATCGTGCGCGCGAAGGACGGGCTCATCGTCGCCCACGACGGCTACGAATCCAAGTACGGGTTGTCGAAGCCATTCGCCGAGACGACGGTCGGCGAGTTCCTCGACGCCCGTTTCGGCGGGGAGCTCAAGCCCATCTCCCTCGAGCGCGCCGTGGATGCGTGCACGAAGAAGGGCAAGGCGCTCGTCTGCGACATCAAGGCGACCGGCGAGGAGTACCGGCGCGTCGCCGACGAACTGTTCGAACTCGCGACCGGGAAAGGCGTGCTGGACCGGATCGTGCTGCAGTGCTACAGCAATGCCGATTTCGACTACGCCGCACGCAAGGGTTTCCGCAGGACCCTGCTGGCGGTCTGGAAGTACTTCTACAAGAACCCGGTCGGCGAGGGCGCGCGCGACTTCATCCGCCACTGCCTGGCCGTCAACGAGCACATCGTCATCGGCATTTCGATCCCGTACATCAACCACCACCTCGACCGGCCGAGCTACGAGTATCCGGAGTTCCTCGAGTTCTTCAGCTTCTGGAAGCGGCTGTACATCCACGGCGCGCCCTTGGCGAAGTACCCCGAGATCATGCGCAGGAACCTCGGGCTTTTCGCCGATGCGTATTCGGAGCAATACCAGTTTGGCGCGCCGCTCGGGGATTTCCGCTGGGTGGACTACCTGTTCCTGAATCCAGGCCTCGTCGAGGCGGGCTGCGACAACCAGATCTCCGCCACGGTCCACTACCTGAAGTACGGAAGGGCCGAGGGTCGCAGCACCAGGTGCACGGTTCCCAACGACTTCAACTACATGGAATACCTGGACCTCAACCCGGCCTTGAGGCGCGCCGGGATCAGCGCCGCCAACTCCGCGCGCGCGCACTGGAGCGCCTACGGCAGCAACGAAGGCCGACGCTACAAGCGCTCCGAGATCGCCTGAAACAATCCCAACAAGGACACGAGATGAACAAGCTCCTGATATGCACCGGTCTGACCATGGCCCTCGCCGCGTGCGGCGGCAACGAGCCTTCGACGGGCAGCCAGCCCCCGGCGCCGAAGGCGCCCGCACCCGCTGCGACGCAGTCGCCGGCCTCGCCCGTGATCAGGACATTCGCCGATTCCGCGGCCGAGACGGGTTGGTTCCGCCTCAACGACGCCGCGACGTTCGCTGCCGCCAAGGCTTCCCATCGTTGTTCCATCGAACGCATCAACGGCAAGAAGCCGGTGAAGGGGCAGCCGGTGACGGTGGCGTTGGGCCAGGAGCTGACGGTCAATGGCTGGGTGGCGGATCCGATGCTGCGCACGCCGGATCGTTTCCTCGTGGTGCTGCGAAGCAAGCAGGGGACCTATGCAACCAACGCGTCGGCCGGTCGCAAGCGCGAGGACGTCGCAGCCGCGCTCAAGTCTGAAATGCTCGCCGACGCGGGCTTCCGGTCCCGGAAGCCGCTGGACGCCGTTCGTCCCGGGGAATACTCCGTGTCCCTGCTGGAGTTCGTGGACGGCCAGTATTCGACCTGCGCCAGCCCGGCACGGTTGGCGGTGGTCGAATAAGGGGCTGGCCGGTCGCGCATGGGCAGCCAATACATCCTCTCCATCGACCAGGGCACGACCAGCTCGCGCGCGCTGCTGTTCGATCATCGCGGCAGCATCGTGGCGATCGCGCAGCGCGAGTTCGGGCAGTGGTTCCCGCAGCCCGGGTGGGTGGAGCACGATCCGATCGAGATATGGTCCAGCGTGGTCGCCGTCGTCGCGGAGGTGCTGGCCAAGGCGGGCGTCCATTCAAGCGAGCTTGCCGGGATCGGCATCGCCAACCAGCGCGAAACCACGATCGTCTGGGACAGACGGACCGGAAGGCCCATCTACAACGCCATCGTCTGGCAGTCCCGCCAGTCGGCGCGGGTATGCGACCAGATCAAGGCGCATGAAGAGTTCGTCCGGCAGCGCACCGGACTCGTCATCGACCCCTATTTTTCCGGCACCAAGATCAAGTGGATCCTCGATAACGTTCCCGGCGCGAAGGACGATGCCAGGAAAGGGCGCCTGCTGTTCGGGACGGTGGACAGCTGGCTGATCTGGAACCTGACCGGGGGGCGATCGCACATCACCGACGCCACGAACGCGTCGCGCACGCTGCTGTTCGACATCCACGCCGGGAAATGGGAGCCCGGATTGCTGGAAATGCTGGACGTGCCGGCGAACATGCTCCCCGAGGTGTGCCCGAGCAGCGGGTTGCACTGCGTGACCGCCGCTTCGGACGTGCTTCCGGCAGGGATTCCGATCGCCGGGATCGCGGGCGACCAGCAGGCGGCGATGTTCGGCCATGCCTGCTTCGAGGAGGGTTCGGTCAAGAGCACGTACGGCACGGGTTGCTTCGTGC
The DNA here is from genome assembly GCA_035539095.1 of Luteimonas sp. Taxonomy (GTDB): domain Bacteria; phylum Pseudomonadota; class Gammaproteobacteria; order Xanthomonadales; family Xanthomonadaceae; genus Luteimonas. The sequence goes on along the minus strand of DATLJE010000004.1, from coordinate 51,324 downwards.
TCATGAACACGGGGGATCACGCCGTCAGCTCCCGGCACGGGATGCTGACGACCATCGCATGGGACGTCGGCGGACGCGTCGTCTACGCGCTCGAAGGCAGCGTCTTCATCGGGGGCGCCGTCGTGCAGTGGCTCCGGGACGGGCTCCGGATCATCGAACGTGCCGCCGAGACCCAGGCGTTGGCGAGCAGCGTCCGTTCGACCGAAGGGGTCTACATGGTCCCGGCGTTCGTCGGGCTCGGTGCCCCTTACTGGAACCGCGAGACGCGAGGCGCGATCCTGGGCCTTTCGCGCGGTTCGAGGCGGGAGCACCTCGTCCGTGCGTCGCTCGAGTCGATTGCTTTCCAGGTCTGCGACGTCGTGGAAGCGATGCAGGCCGACGCCGGCATCCGGACCCACGGGATCCGCGCCGACGGAGGCGCGATAGCGAATGATTTCCTCGCCCAGTTCCAGAGCGACGTTCTCGGTGCGACCGTGTGTCGTCCGAGCATCCTCGAAACCACCGCCCTCGGTGCGGCTTACCTGGCGGGCCTGGGGTGCGGTTTCTGGTCCAGCATGGAGGAGATCGCTTCCCAGTGGCAATGCGAGCGCATGTTCGAGCCGCTGGTGGATGAGGACGTGCGGGTAGGGCTGCGTGGCGGATGGCGCCATGCGGTGGCAGCCGCGATGGCGTTTCGCGCCGATTCGACCGCGTCGGAGTAAGCCCGCGTCATGAAGCGGTAACCCCGGCAACCTACGGTCGCGGACGATGCGGCGCACGTGGCGCTGGCCAGGAACGCGAGCCCGATGGAGAGTCCCGTCGACCAGGAATCCAACCGGACGTCCCCACGCCGGCCGTGGCGGCTGCGACGTTTCCGCCGGCTGGCGTCCGCAGCCGTGGACGACCGGTCGATCGGCATCATCGACGGTCTCGACGGCACCCACCTGAAAGGCTGGTACATCGGCCGCGTCGCCGGCCATGAAGGCAACCGGTTCGAACTGCGGATGGACGGCAGGTCGCTCGGTTTCGTGGATGCTGTCGAGCCCAGGCCGGACGTACTCGCGGCGGAAGGCGCGCTCGAGTGCGGCTTCAGCCAGGATCTTCGCCCGTTCGCGGAGCACCTGCCGGGCGGCCTGGCATCGATGGCCGGGGGACGAACGCATCGCTTTGCCATGTTCAGCTGCGCCGGCAGCCTGGTGCATGAGATCGCGCTGGCAGGCCGGCCGGCGATACGTGGCAATCTCGATCGGCTGGACGCGGAGGGGATGTCGGGCTGGGCCGTGGACGAGTTCGATCCGGGCCGGCCGGTGGCGCTGGACGTATTGCTCGACGGCGAACCCTGGCTCGAGTTCCGGACGTCGTTGCCGCGCAAGGACCTGTCCGTGAAAGGCCTCCAGGGAGACGTCGCAGGCTTCCGGCTGGCATGGCCGACCGATCTGTTGCCCGCGGGCGCGCGGGTGCAGGTGCGCGTGCGCGCCTCGGGCGAGGTGCTCGCCCGAGGCGAGCGCACCACGGCCACGGTGGAGCGGCGCCAGCCCGTCGAATCGATCTGTCTTGCCAATCATCGCGAGGGGCGCATCCTGCCCGCGACGGTGATCGTGCCGATCCACGACGCGCACGAGGCCGTTGCCGAGTGCCTCGAGTCGCTGCATCGGCACCTGCCGCGCGATGCGGAGGCGTTGCTGGTCGACGACGCCAGCAGCGACCCGCGCATCGCCGTCCTGCTGCGACGCTATCAGGGGCTGTCCGGCTTCCGCGTCCATCGCAACGAAAGCAACCTGGGCTACACCCGCACCGTCAACCTCGGCATTTCGCTGTGCGCCGGGCGCGACGTCGTCCTGCTCAACAGCGACACTGTAGTGACCGCGCGCTGGCTGGAGAACCTGCGCTACGCGGCGTACGCGCGTAGTCGCGTGGCGACGGTAACGCCGCTTTCGGACAATGCCGGCGCGTTCTCGGTACCGGAGATCGGCCAGGCCAACGCGTGCCCGTCACACCTGGACGTGGTGCAGCGGGGGCGACTGGCAGCCAGCGCCGGACCCGGGCGACTGCTCGAGGTTCCCACCGGCAACGGCTTCTGCATGTACGTGCGGCGGCAGGCGCTGGAGGCGTTGGGCGGCTTCGACGAAGCGCGGTTCCCGCGCGGCTACGGCGAGGAAAACGACTTCTGCATGCGGGCCCTGCGCGCGGGCTGGCGCCACTTCGTGTGCGATCGTGCGTTCGTCGCGCACAAGCGGTCGCAGAGCTTCGGCGAGGAGAAAGCCGCGCTGGTCGAAGCGGGGCGCCGGCAACTGGACGCGCGCTACCCCGAGTACGGCGCGCTGGTCCGGCGCTTCCGGGACGCCGAGTTCTCGTACCTGCGACACCGCGTGCGGCGCGCGCTCGACGGCGACGACCCGTCGGCGGCGCTGCCACGGGTGCTGTACGTCATCTCCACGCAGACCGGCGGCACCCCGCAAACCAACCTCGACCTGATGCGCGCGATGGAGGGCCACTACTGCTGCCTGCTGCTGCGGTGCGACGCGCGCAGCCTGCACCTGCACGAGCTGCGCGATGGCGAGCTGGTCGAGCTCGGGCACTGGTCCTTGGCGCAGGCAATCGAACCGGTCACGCATCGTTCCGACGAGTACGACGCGATCGTGCTCGACATCCTCTATCGACACGCGATCTCGCTCCTGCACGTGCGCCACGTCGCCTGGCACGGCCTCGGGCTGGCGGCGGCCGCGAAGGCGCTGGGCATCCCGGTGGTGTATTCGCTGCACGACTTCTACTCGCTGTGCCCGTCGCTGAACCTGCTCGACGACCAACTGCGCCACTGCGGCGGGCGCTGCACGCCGGGCGAAGGCGCCTGCCAGGCCAGCTTGTGGAAGCCGGACCAACTGCCACCGCTCAAGCACGCCTTCGTCGGGCGCTGGCGCGAGATGTTCGATGGTTTCATGGACGGATGCGACCGCTTGGTCACCACCACCGCGTCCGCGGCGGCGCTGGTGGCGCAGGCATTCCCGCGCCAGGCCGGCAAGCTGGCGGTCATCGCGCATGGGCGCGATTTCGCCGAGCTGTCGGCGTGCGCACGCTACCCGGGTCGCGGCGCCAGGATCAGGGTGCTGGTGCCGGGCAACATCTCCCCGGCGAAGGGGGCGATGCTGCTCGCGCGGATGGCGGAACTCGACGACGAAGGCCGCTTCGAATTCCACTTCCTCGGCAACGTATGGCCGGGGCTGGACGGCGTCGGCGTCCGCCATGGCCCGTACCGGCGCGAGGAGTTCGCGGCGAAGGTGGCGGGCATCGCGCCGCATCTCGGTGTCGTGTTGTCGGTGTGGCCGGAAACCTGGTGCCACACGCTCACCGAGATGTGGGCCTGCGGCGTGCCGGTGCTGGGCGTCGACGTCGGCGCGGTGGGCGAGCGGATCCGCGCGAGTGGGGCCGGCTGGCTGGTGCGGCGGGATCCGTCCGCGCGCACGGTGATGGATGCGATGCAGGCCGCTGTCGAGGACGCCGCGGGCTACCAGGCGCGCCTGCGCGCGGTGCAGGATTGGCAGGCGGGCGAGGCGGTGTGCAACGACACCCGGGCGATGGCCATCGAATACCGGCGCCTGTACGCCCCGTTGCTCGACGCGCAGCCGGCCGGGGCGGGGCGCCGGATCGGGATGCTGGTGAAGGGCGATGCGCGGCATCCGCCGACCGCGCACATCCGCGTGCTGCGCCCGCTGGCCGCGGCGGCGCGGGCCGCGGGGCACGAGGTGCGCACGGTCGACGTCGGCTGGCTCCTGGCCGGCGGGCTCGCCCGGATCGACGCGCTGGTGGTGCAACGCGACGCCGTGCCCGCCGCTTCGATGGATTCCCTGTTGCGCGCCGTCGAGGCCAACGACGTGCCGCTGCTGTACGAGATCGACGACTTGCTGTGGGAGTTGCCGGAGGACCATGGCGACCATGAGATCGACCTCGCCCAACAGGGCGCGATCATGTCGGCGATCCGCGCCGCGGACGTGGTGGTGACCGCCACGCCAGCGCTGCGCGAGCGGCTCGCGCGCTACAACGGCTGCGTCCGGGTGGTGCCGAACGCGCCGGATCCCGCGCTGTGGCTTTCGCCGCTGCCCCGGGCGCAGGTGGAGGCGATCGCGTCCGCGCACGGGCTGCGGCCAGGTGCGCCACGCATCCTGTACATGGGCACCCGCTCGCATGCGGCGGACCTGGACCTGGTCGCTCCGGCGATGGAGGCCTTCCTGGCCACGCATCCGGGCTTCGAGGTGGTGCAGGTCGGTGGCGGACGCCTGCTGCCGGGCGCCGGCGAGCTCAAGGTGCCGCGCGAGCACGCGGACTATCCGGGATTCGTCGCCTGGTTCCGCGCGGTGGCGTCGGTCGCGACGTTCGCGCTCGCGCCGCTGCGCGACACCCCGTTCAACGCGGTCAAGTCCGACATCAAGTTCCTCGACTACGCGCTGGCGGCCGTGCCGGCGATCTACAGCGCATCCGGGCCCTACGGGCAGTCGGTGACGGATGGCGTGCATGGCCTGCTGGCGGAGAACGATCCGCGCGCGTGGGTCGCGGCGATGACACGGCTGGCCGCCGACGCCTCGCTGCGCGACCGGATCCGCGGCGAGGCGCTGCGGCTGGCGCGATCCCGGATGCTGGATGCCACTGGCGAAGGCGCCTGGGAACGGGTGCTCGGCGAACTGTTCGGGTGCCTTGGCGCGGACACGCGACCGGACAGGCGCTCGGCGGCGTAGCCGGTCGGCCGGGAGCAAGGCGGCAGCGCTAAGCTATCGGGCTGCGAAAGCGCGATCACGGAGCCCCGAATGCCAGACCGGCCTGCCCCAGCGGAGGCGGATGCCACGAGCTGGAACATCGCCATGTCGGCGGCCGCCCCCGGTGCGGCGGTGCGGCTGCGCGCGGATCCCGGCCTTCGTCCCGTGCAGGACTCGGCGGGCGGGCAGTGGCGCTCGAGCGGCGAGCGGGCGTGCTTCGCGCTGTCCGGCCACGATCTCGGCGCGCGCCTGCCGGCCGGTTGGTATCGGCTGGACGGGTGGCTGGCGCTGGAAGACGATATCGCCGCGGTGCCCTGCCTCTACCCCCGATATGACCGCGGCGCGGACGGCGATCCGCAGATCCCGCTGCCCGAACCGGACGGCGACGGCCGGATCAGCGCCCTGGTGCTGTTCAAGTACGACGTCGAGGCACTGCGCTTCTGTCCTGTCCAGGTGCCGGCGAGCTTCCGCGTTTCCGGCTTCAGCCTGCAGCGGGTTTCGCGCGCGCGCGCGCTGGTACGGATGCTCGCGCCGACGCCGCGCGCGCCGGGCGGCGTGCCGCGCCGTGCCGCCGTGTTCGTCGCCGCCGCGCTGCGCGACGGCGTTTCCCCCGCGACCGATGCACTGTATCGCGACTACCGCCGCCGCTTGCTGCCGGAGGAAGGCGACTACGCCGCCTGGGTCGCGCGCCACGACACTCTCACCGCCGAGCGGATGATCGAACTGCGCGCGCGTGCCGAGCGACTGGGCGATGCCGCCCCGCTGCTCTCGATCCTGCTGCCGACCTACCAGACGCCGGAGCGCTGGTTGCGCCGCTGCATCGAGAGCGTGCTCGCGCAGGCGTATCCGCGCTGGGAGCTCTGTATCGCCGACGACGCCTCGCCCGATCCGCGCGTGGTCGAGGTGGCGCGCGGGTACGCCGCGCGCGACCCGCGCATCCGGGTCGAGCGCCGAGAGGCCAACGGCCACATTTCCGAGGCGTCAAACACCGCGCTGGCGATGGCGCGCGGCGACTTCGTCGCATTGCTCGACCACGACGACGAGCTGCGGCCGCACGCGCTGCTGGAGGTCGCCGAGGCGATCGTCGCCGCGCCGGACGTGGAACTGGTCTATTCGGACGAGGACAAGCTCGACGCCGAGGGGCGCCGTTTCGACCCGTATTTCAAGCCCGATTTCGACCCGGACCTGCTGCGCGGCCAAAACTACGTCTGCCACTTCACCGCGATCCGCGCCGAGCTCGTGCGCGCGGTCGGCGGCTTCCGCCAGGGCTTCGAGGGCAGCCAGGACCACGACCTGGTCCTGCGCTGCACCGAGCGGCTGCGGCCGGCGCAGGTCCGGCACGTGCCGAAGGTGCTCTACCACTGGCGTGCGATCCCCGGGTCCACGGCGCTTTCGCGCGACGCCAAGGACTACGCCTCGTCGGCGGGCGCGCGCGCGGTCGGCGAGCACCTCGCGCGCATGCATCCCGGCGCAGGCGTGGAGGAACTCTCGCACGGCCACTTCCGCGTGCGCTGGCCGCTGCCGTCGCCGCCTCCGAAAGTGAGCTTGATCGTCCCCACGCGCGACCGCGTGGAACTGTTGCGCACCTGCATCGAGAGCATCGTGGAGCAGAGCACGTATCCGGCCTTCGAGGTGGTGGTGGTCGACAACCAGTCCAGCGACCCGGCCGCACTTGACTATCTGCGGACGCTTGAAGGACGCGAGCGCGTGCGCGTGCTGCGTTACGACGCACCGTTCAACTACTCGGCGATCAACAACTGGGCGGTGGGGCAATGCCGGGGCGACGTCGTCGGCCTGGTCAACAACGACATCGAGGTGATCACGCCGGACTGGCTGGAAGAGATGGTGTCGCAGGCGATGCGCCCCGAGGTCGGCGCGGTGGGCGCGATGCTGTACTACCCGGACGACACCATCCAGCACGCCGGCGTGGTGCTGGGCGTGCATGGCGTCGCGGCGCATCTGTACACCGGCATGCCGCGCGGCTATCCCGGGCACGGTGGCCGCGCGCGCGTCGCGCAGTCGCTGTCGGCGGTGACCGGCGCGTGCCTGCTGGTGCGGCGCGACGCCTACGAGCAGGTCAGCGGACTCGACGAATCGCTGCAGGTCGCCTTCAACGACATCGATTTCTGCCTGCGCCTGCGCGAAGCCGGCTACCGCAACGTGTGGACGCCGTTCGCCGAGCTCTACCACCACGAGTCGGCCTCGCGGGGCAGCGAGGACACCGAGGAGAAGAAGCAGCGCTTCGCGCGCGAGGTCGAGCTGATGCAGCGCCGCTGGGGCGAGCAGCTGCCGTGTGACCCGGCCTACAACCCCAACCTGTCGTTGCGCAGCTTTACCTGCGAGCTGGCAATCCCGCCGCGATAGCCGCCAGCGCCGCGATCATCGACGCGGGTGTCCAGCTTCTGTGGGCGGTGCGTCTACCGGCGGGTGTCGCGCAAGCACCATGCCAGGGCGACGATCCCGATGGCCAGCGTGCAGAGCCAGCCGAACAGCCAGGCGCCGTGATCGATGCGGGCGATGCCCACCGAGTCCACGTGGTGCCTGGTCGATCCTTGCAGCGCCATGGACTTGCCGGGCGTCCCATGTCCAAGGGGAAACTTCGTGCTGCCGAGTCGCGTGTCTTCGACGAGCCACAGCGTGGCCGATTGCCCTGGTTTGCCGTTCACACCGCGGACTTCCAGCTGGAATGGCCGGCGGGAGGAGAAGGCCCCCGGGCAGAAGTGGCGGTAGGCGTTGTCGACCAAGTCCTCGAACGCGACCGTCCAGGATTGCGCGTGCCGGCCCTGTCGCCAATGCACCTGCAGCAGCCCTGTGTTGTCCCGTGCGTAGGTCGCGAAACGGATGGCAAAGCAGGGCTGCGCCGATCCGGCGTCGGCGTAGGCCGACGGAGGTCGCACGCGCTGGACCAGCCTGAATTCCGAAACGATCTCCCCGGCAGGCACGCCGTTGACCGGGCGCGTTTCGTAGAGCGGCGTATAGCTGTCGAATGGCAGCCACGACAAGCCCGCCACGAGCACGAACGCCGCGATCGCCAGCCATGCGGCCCTCATCCGGGAAGCTGCCCGTAGAGTGGCACGACCTGTCGCAGGAAGAACCCGTCGGCAACGATCATTCCGAACACCGACATGCACAGGATTAACCTGGACGCCAGCCGGTCGCGAAGGGGCCACAGCAGTATCAGCAGGAGGAAAGGCAAGACCGGATAGAGGTACCGGCCGTGCGTCGCGCGCATGCTGCCCGCGAACCCGCCGCGCAGGGTCTCGTAATACGCGAGCAGGAAGAAGAGGATGCATCCCGCGCCGGTCGCGAGCAGCCAACCGACGTCGTCGGACCGCCAGAACGCGCGCGAGTGTGCAGCCAAACTCGCCACGAGCGCCGCAAGCACGAGCAGGCATGTCCACCTTGCGAGCTGAATCTCCGGCCATCGCGCATAGACGCATGCCACGGCCGACACGATCACGGCAATCACCACTCGACGTGCCAACTGCGCCCGCGGCGGGAGGGCGGGCGCGAAGACCGCCGAGAGGCTGCCGATGGCGAGGAATGACAGGAAGTACCGCGCGAGGTCGCCGTTGGCCTGGATCCACTTCAGGACGCCGTAGCCCGAGCCGTTCCATCCGACCAGCGCGATGAAGTTCAGCACGATGTGCTCCCAGACGGGGAACCGTGTCATGAACTCGATGAAGCCGATCGGCACGAGCGTGGCCGGATGCAGATGGGACGCATCCGGGAACATCTCGTGGAAATGCGATACGTTGCGTGCGATCCAGAAGCAGACGGGCAGGAACATCACCAGCCACAGCGCCGCGGCGCATCGTGCCCAGCGAAGCAAGGCCAGCTTCGACGACACGCCGGTTCGCGGCTGCGTCCGCCACAGCCGCCAGGAGATGGCCAAGAACACCGGGACCGCCATCGCGAGGCCGGTGATCTTGGTGATCGTGCAGGCCGCGATCAGGAGCCCGGCATAGACCACGTGGGCAAATCGTTCGGATTCCAGCCAACGCATGATCCAGTACGCCGCCCATGTCGCAGTGCAGGCGACCAGGGTGTCGTGGGTGACGCCGCTGCTCAGGTGCGCGAACATTGGCGTCGAACCAAGGAATATGCCGCCTGCAAGGCCCAACTCGTGGCGACCGGTGGCGGACGCCAGGAACAGGACGAGCCCGAGGATGGTCAGGCCGCCGAACAGCGCGGACGGCATCCGGGCCAGCCGGACCCGCGACTCGAACTCCAGGCCCATCGCGCGCGCCGCAAGGACCGCCGGGGCATCCAGCACGTAGAACAAGGGGGGATGCTGTGCAATCCAGTTGCCCGGGGCTGCTGCCTGCGCACCGATCCAGGAATGCGCGACCTCATCGTCGATGCGCGCCTCTCCCAGCAATGGCCATTCGCCACGGCTGACGTCCATGGCGTAGGAATAATGGCCCGACTCGTCCGGTACGTCCCAGAGCGGCGTCACCATCCAGGCGTAGGCGGCGAACTTCGCGAAGAACACCAATGCGACCAGCGCCGCCGCTGGAAACAAGCCGAGGCGGCGCCCTTCGTGCACCAGCGAGGCCATGGCGGCCATCAGGCCACGCCTTCAGGCCGTCGTGATCGCTGCGTGGCCCGCCGCCGCGGGTCGCCAAGCCGGCCAGGAATGTGTGCGGTGGTAGCTTCTGCCCGCTTGCTCGAGCCTGCCATCAAGGCGCCGAGGATTCCGGGCCGGTAGCGCAAGGCAGTGTTCCGACCGCCGCGCGCGCCAGGCTCGTGCCGCGAGCGGGGTCGCGCACGACGAACTCGCGGCCCGCACGGATCCAGTGGCCGGTGCGCTTCATGCCCGCGGGGCGGGCGCGCCTGGCAAACATGGCTTCTTCGCCCCCAGGACGGACGGTGAAGACATTGACGGCTTTCACGCCTTCCATGGCAGCGACGTTCCAATGGACTTTCACCAGCGTTTTGGTCTCGCAGGAACTCAGCGCCTTCGGCTCGAACCAGAGTCCCGTGGGGCCGGCAGCCGCCTCGGGGCGCTCAGGGGAAGTGTCTTGGCTTTCCTGCTTCCCGCCGCATGCGGACGCCAGCAGGACAGCGGAGGCCAGGATCAAGCCATGGGAAGCACGCATTTTGGGAGCACCGTGGGAGACCGGGAACCGCATCTTATACTTGTGCGCGTCGACGGGCATGATGCGGTTCGCTTCGTCGCCACACTCGATCGCGCCTGCGCGTCTTTCGATCGTCAGGAAACATCGGTTCGAGCGAGGTCGCGACGTACCGCGATGAACGCCAGCAACCCGATGCCGAGCGAGCACAGGCACGCGAGCAGGAATGCACCTCCACCCAGCAATGCGATGTCGCCGGGGTGGGCGCGGCGCAGGTAGGCCAGCTGCAGGGCGAGGCTTCGATTGCCGGTCTGCTTGCCCTGGACAGTCGCCGGTTCGAGTTTCGATCGGGTCAGCCAAGCCGTCGCGGCGCTGCCGGACCGGCCGCCGATGCCGCGGATGCCCACCATTGCCGGGCGATCGGTGTCGATGCCGCCCTCGGGGCAGAAGTCCACGAACTCGTTGTCCGCCAAGCCAGCAGCCGCGACCTGCCAGGATTGCGCCACATCGCCCTGTTGCCAGGTCGTCTCGATGCGCCCGCCGTTCGTGCGCTTGTACGTCGCGAAGCGGATCGAGAAGCAGTTGGGCCGGAGCGTGGCCCGCAGGCTGTGCGGACCGCGCCAGTGGACGCTCTTCCTGCCGGAAGGGCGCGTGCGGACGAGTCCGGCCGGCACGACCTGCCTGACCTGGAAGCCGTCAACCAGCTCGCCGACCGGCTTGTTGCCGCGCCATGCCGTCTGGTAGAGCGTGGTGCGAACCTCGAACGGGTGCCATACGAACGCAGCCTCGAACACTACGAGCGCGACGACTGGCAGCAGGAAGAGGAAACGGCGTGGCGAAATCATTGGAATTTCCCGTACATCACGAAGGCGTCATGCAGGAAGAAGCCGTCCGAAACGACGAGCGCCAAGGCCGCGATGGCCACCGCGGCGACAGGCAGCCATCGCTTCCGCAGTGGCCAAAGCATGAGCAGCGCCAGGAACGGCATGACGGTGTAGAAGTAACGGCCGTGCAGCGCCTTCACGCGCCCGATCTGGATGTAGCCCTCCCAGATGCGATGGTAGTAGAGGACCGAGAAGAACAAGATGCACGCGCAGCCGGTCAACACAAGCCACGAGCGGACGGAAGGTTCGCCCCGGAGCTTCGGAACGCTGGCCGCGCCGACCCATAGCGTGGCCACGAAGATGGTGGCGCATGTGATCGTCGCGAGGCGGTAGGTGCTCATCGTCGAGCCGAGCAGGATGCATGCGACGGCCAGCACCGCGATCCACGCCCACCCGTGCTTCCCTTCGCGCTGGCTCCGGAAGGTATGCAGGATCGCGAGCAAGCTGCAGAACAGGAACACGGTGACGAAGGCGAGCGCGATGAAACCGTTGGCCTGGACGGTGACCACCGTGCGCGGCACGGTGCCCATCCAGCCAAGCAGGCCGACGAAGTTGAGGAGCACGTTCTGCCAGATCGGATACCTCTGCATGTACTCGAGCCAACCCATTTCCGTCGGGTTGTCCGGATAGACATGCAACAGGCGCGCGTCGGGGAACATCTGGTGGAAATGCACCAGGTTGTGCGCGGCCCAGAGCAGCACCGGGGCGAACATCACCAGCCAGACGATGGCGCTGCGGACAAGGCTGGGCCATGGTCTGGCGAACCCCCGCAGCCTTAGCATCCAAAATGCCATCGAGAAGAACAGTGGGATCGCCAGCGCCAGACCGGTGATCTTCGTCACGCAGCACAACCCCGCGATGAAGGCGCACGACAGGGCATGGCCGAACTTGTCGCTTCGCAGCCAGCGAAGGAACCAGTAGCAAGCCCATGCCGCGGTGCAGGCGACCAGGGTGTCGTGGGTGACGCCGCTGCCCAATTGGGTGAACATCGGCGTGGCACCGATGAAGACGCCGCCTGCGACGCCGAGCAGGGCGCGCCCCGTCGCGAGCGTCAGGAATCCCATCAGGCCGAGGATCGCGAGTGCCCCGACCGAAGCGCTCACCAGCCGTGCGCCGTGCACCTGCGCATCGAAGTCGCCGCCCGCCGCCCTGATGCCTGCGACGACAGGCGCGGCGAGCGCGTAGAACAGCGGCGGGTGCTGCGCGATCCAGTTGCGTCCCTGGCGAGCGTCCGGGGCGATCCATGAATCGGTCACTTCGCGTGAGACGCGCGCTTCGCCCAGGATCGGCAGGTGGCCGTGACTGAGGTCTTCGACGTAGGAGAAATGGCCGGATTCGTCGGGAATGTCCCAGAACGGAGTCAGGTACAACCCGAAAGCGGCGAATTTCACGAAGAACAGCACCGCGATCGCGATGCAGATCCCCTGCGACGCCTTCCATTGGTCCCGGGCCCGTGTGGCCGCCACGCCGTCCGCTCGCATCGCCGGCGAAAAGGGGCGCGTCATCGGCTCACTCCGCATCATCGCGGCCATCGGCAGGGGGAAGGGAATTGCCGCGTGGTACGCCGCCCCGCATCTCCAGGTGCCATGCGCGGAGGTTGATGCGTTCCAGCAGTTTGCGGTTGGTCGCGACCAGGTCGGCGATCAGTCCCATCATGTACAGCAACGTGCCCAGCGTGATGCACAGCGATGCGAGCACGACCGACTGGATATGGCCTTCGCCCTCACCATTGAGGTAGTAAAGCAGGAACCGGCAGCCTACGACCAGGCCGGGCAACATGAAGACCGTGCCGATCCAGAAGAAGAGCACCATCGGACGATACGTCACGAAGACCCTGAAGATCGTCAGCAGCGAGCGCTTCACGTAGCTCGAGATGCTCTTGACCAGCCGCGAAGGCCGCAGGTCGGCATTGGTGCGGATTGGGACCGAAAGCACGCGCAGGTTGCTCAGGCCCGCTTGGATGATCGTCTCCAGCGTATAGGTGTAGGCGTTGAAAACGTTCAGGCGCATCGCGGTCTCGCGCGAGATCGCCCGGAAGCCGCTCGGCGCGTCGGCGACGCTGGTCTTGCTCGCCGCGCGGACCGCCCAGCTGCCCAGGCGCTGGAGCTTTTTCTTGATCCAGGAGAAATGCTCGGTCTCGTCGATCGGACGCGCGCCGATCACCATGTCGGCCTCGCCCGCGAGGATCGGTCCGGTCAGCGCAGGGATATCCAGCGCCTGGTACTGGTTGTCCGCGTCGGTGTTCACGATCACGTCCGCGCCCAGCCGAAGGCAGGCGTCCAGCCCGGTCATGAACGCGGTGGCCAGGCCCCGGTTCACCGGATGGCGCACGATGTGGTCGACGCCTAGCTGCCTGGCCAGGATCGCCGTGTTGTCGGTGGAACCATCGTCGATGACCAGCCATTCGACCTGGCTGAATCCAGCCACTTCGCGGGGAAGATCGCCCAGCGCGATCGCCAGGGTTGCCTCCTCGTTGAGGCACGGCATCTGGATGATCAGTTTCAAGCTGGGACGCTCCCGTCGATTGGTTGCAGGGATCGCGTTGCGCCGGCGCGGCGGGCGTTTCCCCTGGGCGTGGCGTCAGTCGCGGCTGTGCCGGTTCCCCAGCCAAAGGATGAGGATGCCGAGCAGGAATGCGACGAGGTCGGCGCCGGTCGACAGGATACGGAACACGAGCGCGATCGCAATCGACGCATCCCGGCCCACCATCGGGGCCAGGCCCTCGGTCAGCACGACTTCGCGGATCCCGATGCCCGCCGGAGCTCCGGGCGTGACGAAGCCGAGCAACCATGCCGCCGCGAACAGGCCCAGCACGGGAGCGAAGGCCCCTGGCCGCAGGAGGCCATGGCCCGCATCGAGCAAGGCCAGGGAGATCGCGCTGAGCACGATTCCGGCGACCAGCAGGCCGGTCGCCAGCGCCAAGTGCGCGTAAGCTCGCGCCCCATTGCCGCGGAATCGCTTCCACGCCGCCGCCAGCCCCGACAGCGCCGGATGCTGGCGCCATGAACGCAGCGCCAGCAGCGCGAGCAGGCCCATGCATGCGATGCCGGCCGCCGCATAGGCCAGCCAGGACACATCGATGCCCAGCCGCCTGACCCAGAAGCCCAGTAATGGCAGGCTGAACAGGGCCATCAACGACGCCACGATCGCGATCTCGGCGATCATGCTGGCGACCACGGTATAGGCAGGGAGGCCCATTTTCGCCGCCAGGGCGACGCGGCCGACGTGGTGCCCGACGTTGCCCGGGAGATACTTGGCGAACTGGGTGGTTGTGAAGATGCCGATGTCCGTCCAGGGCCGTGACCTTGCCCCCGCTGCCGCGAGGAGGTGGTGCCAGCCATAGGCGAAACCGAGGTACGCCGACATGAATGCCGCCAGTGCGGTCGGCAGCAGGCGCAGAAAGCCGTCGAGTTCGACGTGCCCGCCAGACATCAGGCGCTTGACTTCGAATACGAAGAACAGGGTGCAGGCGATTGCGACGGCTGAGCCGGCCACCGTCAGGTACAGGCGTTTCACCTTTGGCATTCGATGAAGATCCGCGCCTCGAAATGCCTGCCCACCAGCGGCAAGTGCCTGAGCGGATGCACGATGCGCAGCACGTTGTAGTGGGGCAACAGCATCGCCCGGATCCGTCCGCGCGCGAAGCCCGCCTGCTCCAGCAGCGCAACGTTCCCCTCCAGGCCGCGCACCGCGATGTGCTCCGGCCGCTGCCTGAGGATGAACCCGGCGTCGCGCATGCGCTCCATGAAGAAATCGAGGTTCGGGGTATGCAGGTAAAACCTGCCCCCCGGCTTGAGCGATTCGCGGATGGCGGCGAGGATAGGCAGGAGTTCCGCGTCCGAGACGTGCTCGGTGAAGTCGAGCGCGGTGGCCACGTCGAAGCTGCCGGGGTGCCGGCTGCAGAAGGCAACGATGTCCTCGCAGTGGAATTCGCAGTTCTTCGCACCGAGTCGTGCGGCCCGGCTTCGTGCAGAAGCGATGAAGTCCTCGGAGAAGTCGACGCCCGTGTAATGCAGGATCCTGTCATGGACTTCGCCCAGGAGCATGGCGTTGCCGCAGGCGTAATCGACCAGCCTGGTGTCCGGCGCCAGGGCCATCGCCGGGACCAGGCGCGAGATCCGGGAGACCGGCTTGTGCTCGTACTTCAGGACGTAGTCGCCTGAATGCAGCTCCTTGCTGCTCCGGGCTTCTTGCTCGTTCATCGGGTTGCGCCAGGTGCCGGGAAGATGAAATTGTAGGCCTGCGCGGGGGCCTGCCATGGCTCCGGGCTGCAGTCCAGGAGCCGCCCCTCCGACAGCACGTGGGCACGATAGCCGAACTCGGCCAGCAGCTCGATGATCGA
Source organism: Luteimonas sp. (assembly GCA_035539095.1). Taxonomy (GTDB): domain Bacteria; phylum Pseudomonadota; class Gammaproteobacteria; order Xanthomonadales; family Xanthomonadaceae; genus Luteimonas. The sequence continues at coordinate 36,296 of DATLJE010000004.1, read as the reverse complement.
GGCGAAGGATTCGGCGGTTTGCCGCTGGCGATCGATTTCCACGAGCAGCGTCGGGCGATCCCGCCCCAACAGCGCGCGCGCGCCTTGCAGGACCTCCAACTCGAAGCCCTCGACGTCGATCTTCATGAACGCCACGCTGGGCAGCTGCATGCCGTCCAGCGCGATCACCGGCACTCTCAGTTGGACTTGTTCGCCCGCGAGCGGCTGGAAGGAGGCGCGCGTGCGGACCGGCGCGCCACGCACGAGCGGTACGTAAAGGATGAGTTCGCCGGCGCTGGCGCCGACGCCGGCGCGATGCAGGGTCACGTCGTCGCGGCGCTCCGCCCACGCAGCGATGGTGTCGCTGCAGGCGACCTGGGGCTCGAAGGCATGCACCGTCGCCCCGAGGCGCGCCAGCGCATAGGTGTAGATGCCGACGTTGGCGCCGACGTCGAGGGCGATTCCCCGCGACGGTTCCAGCAGGCCCGGGAGTAGGGCGATCTCCGGCTCGAGCGCGCCGAGCATCCGCTGCACCTGGAAGCGCAGCGGCAGCCTCAGCGCGGAGGGCACCGCCTTCTCGATATGTTGCGCCTTCCTGGCGAACTCGACGATCGGGTTAGGCATGGCGCACCGCCGTGCCCCGGTCCCGGCGCTGCGGCATCTTCGCCAGGAAATCCACGACGGCGGAGGCCATCGCATCCCATCCGTTCTCGTCCGCAAAAGCCGCGATGCCATCACGCAGGCCGCGCGCCTTTTCCCTGTCCACGTCCCGGAGCACCTCGGCCAAGGCGGTGGCCGACCCTGCTGGAACGAGCCATCCCGTGCGCGCTTGCAGCACGGCATCCTCCAGGCCGCCGACCCTGCTGGCCAGGACCGGCTTCCGATAATGATAGGCGACCGCGACAACCCCGCTGCCGGTGGCGCTCAGGTAGGGCAACGCGACGACATCGGCGCGGTCGAAGAAGGTCGCCGCGGTTTCGTCATCCACATACTCGAGGTGGACGTCGAGGCGATCGCCAAGCCGCGCCCGGGCGGCGTCGATTTCCGGCGTGGCGCCCCAGCTCTCCCCGACCACGGAGAGGTACAGGTCCGGATCCTGCATCGACTCGACCGCATCGAGCAGGATCTTGAGGCCCTTGTAGGGGCGGATGAAGCCGAAGAACAGCACGTCGAGGCGCCCGCGCGCGGGCAGCCGCGTCCTGGCTGCCGGGAATCGATCGTAGATCGGGTGCAGGCGCTGCAACACGGGCTTGCCGGGCTGCATCGACGACAACGTCGCGGCCTGGTCCACGGAATGGGTGATGTAACCATCGGCCTGCCCGAGCATCCAGCGTGCGAGTCGTGACTTGAGTCCCCGGGCATCATGGTCGGCGAGGTTGTGGCAAAGGAACACGACCTGCACGCCGCGCCGCCGGAGCAGCCAGGCAATGGCGGCCAGCGCCGGGGCCCAGAACAGCGTCCACCAGGCAATGATGACGTGGCCGCATCCGGAGTCCGCGAGGCGTCCGCTCGTGCGCCACCAGGTCCAGGGTGACCATGGCGTCAATGCGTAGTCGACGCCCGTTTCGCGGCGACCGCCGGACGCCGGTTCGATGTCGCTGGTGCCGGGATACAGCCATTTCGGGTACTGCTTGCGGAAGGAGACCGTCCGCAGTTCGCAGGCCGCTTCCAGCGCCTGCTTCAACCGGGTCGTGTATTGCGCGATGCCGCCACGATAGGGCCACACCGGCCCGACCAGACCGATGACGGGGCGGAACGCCACGTCGCTCAAAGGGCGTTTTCCAGCTCCGGCAGGAGCTTGAACAGGTCTCCCACCAGCCCGATGTCCGCCACCTCGAAGATCGGCGCCTCGGCGTCCTTGTTGATGGCAACGATGGTGCCGGCGTCCTTGATGCCGGTCAGGTGCTGGATCGCGCCGCTGATGCCGATGGCGACGTACAGGTCGGGCGCGATGATCTTGCCGGTCTGGCCGACCTGCAGTTCGTTGGGCACGTAGCCGGCGTCGACCGCGGCGCGCGAGGCGCCGACGGCGGCGCCCAGCCTGTCGGCGAACTTGTAGATGATCTCGAAGTTCTCCTTCGAACCGACGCCACGGCCGCCGGAAACCACGCGGCGCGCGCTCTGCAGGTCGGGGCGATCGGACTTGCCGGCTGCCAGGCCGACATGGCGGGTGTGCGAAGGCAGCGCTGCTTCGACCGAAGCGGCCTCGACCGGTGCGCTGCCGCCCTTCGCCGCTTCCGGCCAGGAGGCCGTGCGCACGGTGGCGACCACGACGTGGTCGGCCGGCGCCTCGACGGTGACGATGGCGTTGCCGGCGTAGATCGGGCGCTTGAACACATGGCTGCCTTCCACCGCCATCACGTCCGAGACCTGCGCGGTGCCGATCAATGCGGCCACGCAAGGCATCAGGTCCTTGCCGAAGGTGGTGCTGGGGCCGAACACGTGGCTGTAGCCGGCGGCGAGCTTCGCCACCTGCGGCGCCTGCACCTGGGCGATCGCGTTGGCGTTGGCGGGATTGGCGACGGCCAGCACCTTCGAAACGCCGGCGACCTGCGCGGCCTCGGCGGCGACGGCGGCGGGATCGGCGGCGAGCACGACGATGTCGATGGATTCGGGCGAGAGCGCCTGCGCGGCGGACACGCAGCGGGCGGTGGAGGCGTTGAGCTTGCCGTCGAGGTGCTCGGCGACGATCAGGACTTTGGACATGGGGCGATCCCTTGATGCATGGGGTGGGCCTCGGCCCACCGTTCCGGTTGCGCGATGCGGGTGGGCCGGGGCCTACCATACGGCGTCACAGCAACCCCTTCTGTTTGAGTGCGGCGACCAGCTCGGCCGCGTCCTTCACCATCACGCCGCGGCTGCGCCTGGGCGGCGGCGCGTATTGCGTGGTCTTGAGCGTGTCGCCCGAATCCACGCCGAGGTCGGCGAACGGGATCGACTCCAGCGGCTTGGACTTGGCCTTCATGATGTCGGGCAGCTTGATGAAGCGCGGCTCGTTCAGGCGCAGGTCGGTGGTGACCACCGCCGGCAGGTCCACCTCGAGCGTCTCCAGGCCGGCGTCCACTTCGCGCACGACCGTGGCCTTGCCGTCGGCCACGTCCAGCTTCGATGCAAACGTCGCCTGCGGCCGTCCCCACAGCGTGGCCAGCATCTGGCCGGTCTGGTTGGCGTCGTCGTCGATCGCCTGCTTGCCCAGGATCACCAGGTCCGGCTGCTCCTTCTCGACCAGCTTGAGCAGGGTGCGGGCGGCGGTCAGCGGCTGGATCGGCTGGTCGGCGACCACGTGGATCGCGCGGTTGGCGCCCATCGCCAGGCCGTTGCGCAGGTGCGCCTGGGCGTCGGCGGGGGCGATGGTGGCGACCACGACCTCGGTCGCGATGCCCTTGTCGCGCAGGCGCAGCGCCTCTTCCAGCGCGATCTCGTCGAAGGGGTTGGCCGAGAGCTTGACGCCGTCGGTGACCACGCCGGAGCCGTCCGGCTTGACCTGGATGCGGACGTTGTAGTCCACCACGCGCTTGTAGGCGACGAGGATCTTCATCGGGTGGGGAATCCTTGCGATGGCTGGAAAGGCGGCCGCGGAAATCCGGCGCAGACCGGCGATTTTAGCCGCTGCGGCAGGGGCGCGCGAGCCGCGGGCCCACTCGGCGCAAGCCCGCGATCCGCCGGGCATTGTCCGAAAGGCCGGTGCCGGCGCGCCGCGGCGCCACGCTAGAATGCCGCGAATACGTCTTCGAGGAGCCGGATCGATGGTCCAGTCCACCGCCGCGGGCAAGGGCGGCGCCCGCAAGGGCAAGGTTTGCGCGAGCGCCGCGGAGGCGCTGGAGGGCCTGGTCGCCGACGGGCAGACGCTGGCGGTCGGCGGGTTCGGCCTGTGCGGCATCCCGGAGGCGCTGATCGCCGCGCTGCGCGATTCCGGGGCCAAGGGCCTGACCGTGATCTCCAACAACGCCGGCGTGGACGGTTTCGGCCTCGGCCAGCTGCTCGGCACGCGGCAGATCCGCAAGATGATTTCGTCGTACGTGGGCGAGAACAAGGAGTTCGAGCGCCAGTTCCTGGCCGGCGAGCTGGAGCTGGAATTCAACCCGCAGGGCACCTTGGCCGAGCGCCTGCGCGCCGGCGGCGCGGGCATCCCGGCGTTCTTCACCGCCACCGGCTACGGCACGGTGGTGGCCGAGGGCAAGGAAACGCGCGAGATCGACGGCCGGCACTACGTGCTCGAGACCGCGCTGGTCGCGGACGTGGCCCTGGTCAAGGCCTGGAAGGCCGACCCCGCCGGCAACCTGGTGTTCCGCAAGACCGCGCGCAACTTCAACCCGGCCTGCGCGATGGCCGGCAAGGCCTGCGTGGCCGAGGTGGAGGAGATCGTCGAGGTCGGCGCCCTCGATCCGGACCACGTGCACCTGCCCGGCATCTACGTCGACCGCATCGTGCACAACCCGCATCCCGAGAAACGCATCGAGCAGCGCACCGTGCGTGCCGAAGGAGCGCAGTGATGGCCTGGACCCGCGACCAGATGGCGCAGCGCGCCGCCCGCGAGCTTGCCGACGGCATGTACGTCAACCTGGGCATCGGCCTGCCGACCCTGGTGGCCAACCACATCCCCGAGGGCGTCGATGTCTGGCTGCAGTCGGAGAACGGGCTGCTCGGCATCGGCCCGTTCCCGACCGACGACGAGGTCGACGCCGACCTGATCAACGCCGGCAAGCAGACCGTCACCGCCCGCGCCGGCGCCAGCTACTTCGGCAGCCACGATTCGTTCGCGATGATCCGCGGCGGCCACATCGACCTAGCGATCCTCGGCGCGATGCAGGTCACCGACCAGGGCGACCTCGCCAACTGGATGGTGCCCGGCAAGATGGTCAAGGGCATGGGCGGGGCGATGGACCTGGTGGCCGGCGTGAAGCGCGTGGTGGTGCTGATGGAGCACACCGCGAAGGACGGCAGCCACAAGATCCTGCCCGAGTGCACCCTGCCGCTGACCGGCGTGGGCGTGGTGAGCCGGATCATCACCGACCTGGCGGTGTTCGACGTGGGCGCCGACGGATTGGTGCTCGCCGAACTGGCGCCGGGCGTCGACGCCGACGAGCTGGCGCGGAAAACCGGGGTCCCGTTCACGAAGGCGAAGTGAACCCGGACTGGCCGGATCGCGCGTCCGGCGATCCAAACTGCGATCCAGTTGACCGCCCCGGCGGGTTTTTCGGGCAAACTCGCCCACTGGATCCATCGACTCCAAGGAATCGCGAATGCGCACCTACCTGACCGCGGCGATCGCCCTCGCGCTGCTGGCCGGCTGTTCTTCCGAGCAAGGCGCCCCGGCCGCCAAGGCGGGCCTCGCCGCCAGCGGCGCCCCGGCGCTGCCGGACGGCCAGTCCGCGGCCCCTGCGGCGCGCGCCGCCACGTCGAGCTTCGCCTCGCTGCCCGACCGCGGCGAGCTGCTGGCCTACGACCCCGTCCTCAAGCCCCGCCAGAGCGGCGCGTACACCGCGTACCCGGTCGCGCTCAGCGAAGCGCACGCGCTCGACGCCATGCGCAGCGGCGAGATGGTCCTCAAGGCGCCGAACGGCGAGCTCCTGCGCCTGAAGTACGAGCGCTACGAGGAAGGCACCGACGGCAACTGGTCGTGGATCGGCCGCAACGCCGATGGCGCGAACGCGGTGATCACCTTCGGCGACAAGGCCGCGTTCGGCGTCATCCCGCAGGGTGCCAACGAAACCCTGCGCCTGACCATGGCCTCGGGCCGCTCCTGGCTGGTCGCGACCGACCGCAGCAAGCAAGCCGGGCGCGGTGGCGCCAAGCTGCGCGAAGGCGGCGACCAGCTCGTCCCGCCGAAGCTGTCGGTGGCGTCCGGGCTGCCTTCGCTCGCGTCCATGCGGGCGGAGTCCGTCGGCACGGCGGCCGCCGGCGCGGCTTCGACGGTGGTCGACGTGCTGCTGGGGTTCACTCCGGGGTTCGCCTCGCAGAACAACGGCGATTCCGGCGCCGTCACCCGCCTCAACAACCGCATCGCGATCACCAACGAGGCCTACCAGAACAGCGGCGTCACCATGCGCGTGCGGCTGGTCAAGACCCTCAAGGTCAGCTACGCGGACAACACCGACAACGGCGACGCGCTCGAGCAACTGACGGGCTACAAGTCCGGCTCCGGCGGCGGCCCGATCACGCCGGACCCGGCCTTCAACGACCTGCGCGCGGCGCGCGACGAGTCCGGCGCGGACCTGGTCTCGCTGGTGCGCGCGTTCCGCACGCCGGAGAACAACGGCTGCGGCATCGCCTGGCTCCTGGGCGGCGACCAGAGCGGCATCACCGAGGGTGATGCGCCGTTCGGCTATTCGGTGGTCAGCGATGGCACCGACATCGACGAGGACGACGGCTTCACCTACCTGTGCCGCGAGGAAACGCTGGCCCACGAGCTGGGCCACAACATGGGCCAGGCGCACAACGAGGAAGACAGCGACAGCGCCGGCGCGCATGCGTATTCCTACGGTTATCGCGAGGCCTCGTCGACCGGGTTCTACACCGTCATGGCCTACCCGCAGTCCGACGGCGACCAGTTCCCGATCCGCTATTTCGCCAACCCGGCGATCAAGTACCAGGGTCGCGCGACCGGCGTGGCGAACCAGTCGGACAACGTGCGCAGCATGAACCAGACGATGCCGATCGTTTCCACGTTCCGGGCTACCGTCGTGCCGGTCGGGGAGCGCGCGCGGAACGACATCAATGGCGACCGCAGGTCGGACTTCCTCTGGGTCAACGGCAGTACCGGGCGTTTCGCGTTCTGGTTGATGAGCGGCAGCACGGTCCAGTCCAAGTCTGCCTCGAGCAACGTCGCGGGCTATGCGCTCTCGGCCACCGGCGATTTCACCGGTGACGGCTACGAGGACATCGTCTGGTCGAGCAACACCCAGGTTGCAATGTGGCGCGGCAACGGGGCGGGGGGCTTCACGAAATCTATCTTCACGGCCCGCCCGGCTGGATGGGGCGTCGTGGGTGCCGGTGACATCGACGGCGACGGCAAGGCCGACCTGCTGTGGCAGAACAAGTCCACTGGCCGGTTTGCCTATTGGCTCATGAACGGCGTCACGGTCCGCTCCAAGTCGACCTCGAGCAATGTCGCCGGTTACGCGCTTTCGGCCACGGGCGACTTCAATGGGGACGGTTACGTGGACCTGGTGTGGTCCAGCAACACCCAGGTTGCGATGTGGCGCGGCAACGGGTCCGGTGGCTTCACCAAGTCGATCTTCAGCGCGCGCCCTGCGGGCTGGGGTGTCGTGGGGGCCGGCGACGTCGACGGCGACGGCAAGGCCGACCTGCTCTGGCACAACAAGTCCAGCGGTCGGTTCGCCTATTGGCTGATGAACGGCGCCACCGTGCGCGAGAAATCGAGCTCGAGCAGGGTCACGGGCTATTCGCTGTCGACCACCGGTGACTTCAACAGCGATGGCATCGTCGACCTGGTATGGACCAACGGCTCGCGCATCTGGCTGTGGCAGGGGGCCGGGAGCACGTTCACGGCGAAGCTCGTGGGATCCCAGCCCGCTGGCTGGACCCTGCACTAGCGCGATGCCGCCGGCGCCTGGATCCGATATGGTCCGGGCGCCGGCGCCTACAGGTTCTGGTAATTCGGCCCGGCCCCGCCCTCCGGCGTCACCCAGGTGATGATCTCGTAGGGATCCTTGATGTCGCAGGTCTTGCAGTGCACGCAGTTGGCGGCGTTGATCTGCAGGCGCTTGCCGTGGACGGTGGCGGCGTCCTCGACGATCTCGTAGACCGCGGCCGGGCAGAAGCGCGTGCAGGGGTTGCCGTATTCCTCCGCGCAGCGGGTCACGCACACCGAGGTGTCGTGCACGATCAGGTGCACCGGCTGGTCCTCGTCGTGCTCGGTGGCGGCGAAGTACACGCCGGCCAGGCGGTCGCGCGGCGGCAGCGCGCGCTGCACGTAGTCGCGCCTGGGCTCCTCGTGCTCGCCGACCTTGTCGAGCGAGCACCAGTCCGGCTTGACCCTGAGCGTCCAGGGCGACAGGCCGCCGACGGCCGTCTCCCAGCCGGCGTTCGCCAGCCCCAGCCACAGGCCCTTCTTGAAGCCGGGCTTGATGTTGCGGACCTTGCGCAGCTCCGCCATCGCCTCGGAGCCGCGCAGCTTCGCGTCGAAGCCCTCGGGCGCGAGCGACGAGGCCGCCAGGTGCTCCGCGGCGAGCATCCCCGAGCGGATCGCCTGGTGGGTGCCCTTGATCTTGGGCACGTTGAGCAGGCCCGCGGTGTCGCCGACCAGCAGCGCGCCGGGCATTTCCACCTTCGGCAGCGACTGCCAGCCGCCGCTGGCGATCGCGCGCGCGCCGGCCGAGAGGATGTTGCCGCCCTCGAGCAATGGCGCGACCAACGGGTGGTTCTTCCACTGCTGGAACGCCTCCCACGGCCTGTACGCCGGGTCGGCGTAGTCCAGCCCGCTGACGTAGCCGAGCGCGATGCGGTCCTTGTCGAGGTGGTAGAGGAAGCTGCCGCCGTAGGTCCTGGTGTCCGCCGGCCAGCCCACGGTGTGCACGATCTTCCCCGGCGAGACGCGGCCGGGCGGCACCTGCCAGAGTTCCTTCGTGCCGATCGAATAGGCCTGCGGGTCGCTGTCGCGGTCCAGCGCGAAGCGCTTCACCAGCCGCTTGGTCAGGTGCCCGCGCGCGCCCTCGGCGAGCACGGTGACGCGCGCGCGGATGTCGATCCCGGGCGTGTAGCCGGGCTTGTGCGAGCCGTCCTTCGCCACGCCCATGTCGCCGATGCGCACGCCGACGACCTTGCCGTCGGCGTCGTGCAGCGTCTCGGCCGCGGCGAAGCCGGGGTAGATCTCGACGCCCAGCGCCTCGGCCTGCGGCGCCAGCCAGGCGCACATCGCGCCGAGGCTGACGATGAAGTTGCCCTTGTTGTGCATCTGCGGCGGCACGACCGGGAACTTCGTCCCGCCGGTGCGGGTGTAGTACCAGAACTCGTCGTGCGTCGCCGGCACGCAGATCGGCGGCGGGTTGTCGCGCCAGCCGGGCAGCAGCGCGTCCAGCGGCCCGGGCTCGATCACCGCGCCGGAGAGGATGTGGGCGCCGATGGTGCTGGATTTCTCGATCACGCATACCGACAGCGACGGATCGAGCTGCTTGAGCCGGATCGCGAACGACAGCCCGGCCGGGCCGGCGCCGACGGTGACGACGTCGTATTCCATGACGTCGCGCTCGATCTCGGGCGCGCCATTGCCCGCCTGCCCCTTGGGTTCGCTCATGTCGGCGGCCTGGTTGTGCATGCCGCGATTGTCGCGGGTTTGCGGCGGGCGCGGCAAATCCGGCCGCCACCGCGCCGCGGGTCGCGCGCCTCAGCGCGGCGCGTGCTCGTGCCGTTCGCCGCTGGCGAGCGTCCAGCCGGCGAGCTGGCCGGCGATGTCGCCGAGCGCGGCGTCGAACGCGTCTGCGACCTGCGCCACCGCGGTGCCGGCCGCCGGCTTGCGGACCAGGAAGGTGCGCGAGGCGACGACCTGCTGGTCGAGCGGGTGCAGCAGCTTGGCGTTGACCTCGATGGTCGCGGCGGGCACGGCGCCGCCGGCGTAGTCGGCGTCGAAGCGGCGCAGGTCCATGAGCAGCCGGTAATCGCCGTCGATGCCGCTGCCCTGGCGGGCGACGGCGGCGATCCGCCCGGAGTCCTCCAGCCCGCGCAGGACCGCGTCCTCGAGCATCTGCGTCGGCGGCTTCGACCAGCGCGCGCCGCGGTAGACCTGCATTTCGCCCGGCGTCGGCTGCACCGCGATGCGGGTGCTGTCGAGCATGCGCGCGGCCGTCGCCGGGCTGATCGTGAGCTGCCACTGCACGGTCGGCCAGGACGCGTCGGGCGCGATGCGCGGATCGGGCGCGTAGATCGAGGTGGGCTCGCGTTCCCCGCCGCCGCCGAGCAGGGCGCAGCCGCCGAGCAGGGCGCAGGCGAGCACGGCGGCGACCGCGCGTGCCCGGGCCGCGATCCGCGGTCCGGAACCCGCGACGGCCACGAGGTCGTTTCTTGCGGCGTCCGGCAGCCGCAGGGCAGGTGTTCCCGGCTTCATTTGGGTTCGAACTCCTTGGGCCCGTCGCGGCCGAGCAGGAACCGCGTGGGATTGCCTTCGATGCGGTCGCTGAGCCGGCGCAGGTCGCGGGTCAGCGCGCGCAGCTCCGACAGCGTCGGCCCGAGCTGCGACAGCCCGTCGTTGGCGAAGCTGTGGATCGCGCCGCGATTCTCGCTGAGGATCCGGTCCGCGCCGCCGGCCGCCGAGTCGAGCTTGGCCAGGGTGGCGTCGAGCCGCTCGACCAGGCCCGGCAGCTTCTGCACGAACTCGCGGTCGACGTCGGTAAGCGCCCGGTTGGTGGTGTCGAGGGTGGTGTTGAGCTGCTCGCTGGCGCGGCGCGCGTTGGCGACCAGCGCCGTCAGGTCCTCGCGCTGGTCGGCGAGCGAGCCGGTCAGCGTCTCGATGTTGTCGAGGGTGGCGGAGATGCGCCTGACGTTCTGGTCGCTGAGCATGCGGTCGAGGCGCTCGACCAGGCGGTTGGCGGTGTCGGCGATGTTCTGCAGCGCGGACGGCTCGGTGAGGATGATCGGCACCTCGTTGCCCGGCGTCTCAAGCAGCCGCGGGCTGCGCGGGTCGCCGCCGGTGAGCTGGATGATCGGACTGCCGGTCAGGCTGGTCATCGACAGCTTGGCGCGGGTGTCGGTCTTGATCGGCGCGTCCGCCTGCAGCTTGAGCCGCGCGATCACCGCGCGCGGGTCGTTGGGCGCGAGCTTGAGGCTCTCGATGGTGCCGATCGCGATGCCGTTGTACTGCACGCTGCTGCCGTTGGTCAGGCCGGTCACCGGCTCGCGGAACACCACGTCGTACTCGCGCCAGCTCTTGTCGGAGGAATACTTCGCCGCCCACAGCGCGAATCCGAGCAGGAACAGCGTCACCAGGATGGTGAACGCGCCGATCAGGACGTAGTTGGCCTTGGTTTCCATGTCAGGACGGCAATCGGGAATGGGCAATCGGGAATCGGACGCGGCGTTTCATGGCAGCGCCCGGGCGGGAGCGGGGACCTGGCGCGAAGCGGGCTGGTGGCGGCTGGAGCTGCATTTCAACGACTCCCGATCCCCGGTTCCCGGCTTCCGACGGCCGCATGGCTGGACTTCCCGGCCTGCTGCGCCGCCCGCCCGCGCGGGCCGTTGAAGTACTCGCGCACCCAGGGGTGGTCGAAGTCCTGGACGTCCGCCAGCGGCCCCACCGTCACCACCTTGCGGTCGGCCAGCACCGCCACGCGGTCGCAGATAGCGTACAGCGTGTCGAGATCGTGGGTGATGAGGAACACCGTCAGGCCCAGCGCCTGCTGCAGCGTGCGGATCAGGTGGTCGAAGGCGCTGGCGCCGATCGGGTCCAGGCCCGCGGTGGGCTCGTCCAGGAACAGCAGCGGCGGATCCAGCGCCAGCGCGCGCGCCAGCCCGGCGCGCTTGCGCATGCCGCCGGAGAGCTGCGAGGGCAGCTTGTCGACCGCGTCCGCGGGCAGCCCGGCCAGCTTGACCTTGAGCAGCGCCAGCTCGTAGCGCCAGCTGTCGGGCAGCTCGGAATGGTGCTCCTTCAGCGGCACCTGCACGTTCTCGCCGACCGTGAGCGAGGAGAACAGCGCGCCGTCCTGGAACAGCACGCCGGTGTTGCGCTCGATGTGCAGGCGGCTGTGCGCGTCGTCCGAGCGCGCGTCCACGCCCAGCACCTCGATCCGGCCGGCGTCCGGCGTGCGCAGGCCGATGATCGAGCGCATCAGCACCGACTTGCCGGTGCCCGAGCCGCCGACCACGCCGAGGATCTCGCCGCGCCGCACGTCCAGGTCGAGCCCCTCGTGCACGACCTGCTCGCCGAAGCGGTTGTCCAGGCCGCGGACGGAGACGATCGCGTCGCGATCGTCGTGGCCGCTGGCTGGCGGTTCGCGGTTCGTCACGGTGAGGCGCTCCCGCCCCGCGGGGCGCCGCGGGCAGGGCCTGCCGTTGCGAATGACCAGCCACGATTCACCGTCTTCACCAGCCCATGTGCATGAACCAGATCGCCGCCAGCGCGTCGATCACGATCACCAGCGAGATCGTCTGCACCACGCTGGACGTGGTGCGCTCGCCGACCGACTGCGCGGTTCCCTGCACCTGCAGCCCCTCCAGGCAGCCGATCAGGCCGATCACGACGGCGAACACCGGCGCCTTCGACATCCCGACCAGGAAGTGCCGCAGCTCGATCGTGTCGTGCATGCGCGCGTAGTAGGCCTGCGGCGGGATGTCGAGGCTGAACGCGCCCACCGTCATGCCGCCGAGCAGGCCGGCGACCATCGCGATGAAGGTCAGCAGCGGCAGCATCACCAGCAGCGCCAGCACGCGCGGGATCACCAGCAGGTCGATCGGGTCCAGGCCCAGCGTGCGGATCGCGTCGACCTCCTCGCGGCTGACCATCGCGCCGATCTGGGCAGTGAACGCGCTGGCGGTGCGTCCGGCGAGCAGGATCGCGGTCAGCAGCACGCCGAACTCGCGCAGGAAGGCGATGTCGACCAGCTCCACGACCAGGATCGTGGCGCCGAAGTCGGCCAGGATGGTCGAGCCCAGGAACGCGATCACCGCGCCGACCATGTACGAGAGCAGCGCGACCAGCGGCACCGCGTCCAGGCCGACCTGCTCCATGTGGTGCACGACCGAGGTGATGCGCAGCCGGCGCGGCTGCACGATGACGCGGCCGAGCTTGACCAGGTTCTCGCCCAGGAAACTGACCAGCGCCACGACCTCGGACAGGTCGTCGGACACCGCGAAGCCCAGTCGCGCGAGCGCGGCCTGGAAGCCGTAGTCGCGCTTCTTCTTCGGGCGCTCGTCGGCGACGTCCTCGATCGCCGCGACCAGCGCCAGGTGGTCGTCGCGGAAGCGGAAGACGTCGTAATCGATGCCCTTGCGGCGGGCGAAGCGCAGCAGCTGCAGCACGCCGGCCGAGTCCAGCCGTTCGACCCCGGTGGCGTCGACCGAGCGGACGTCGCCGAGGTCGCTGCGCAGGGCCTCGCCGACGGTGAGCGCATGGTCCAGCGTCCACTGCCCGCGCAGGCGCAGCAGGCCGTCGTCCTGCGGGTCGACGTCGATGGCCGGCGCGTTGCGGCTGGCGGCGCTCATGCGCGGGTGCGTCCTCCGGGTGGGCGCCGCCGCGCGGGCGGCGCTGGCGGCGAGCATACAGGCTACCAGCCGGCGCGGTCCCGCCATGCGCGGGTGCCGCGCGTCGTGCGCGCATGCGATGCTTCGCGCATGACGCAGGCCTTCCCGCAGACCGTCGGCTACGCCGCCCGCATCGCCTTCGTGGTCGAACTGGCCGAGCGCCTGCACGCCTACGGCACCACTGCGCAGCGGCTCGAAGGGGCGCTGGTGTCGGTCTCGCAGAAGCTGGGAATGCACTGCGAGCCGGTGGTGAACCCGACCGGGATGGTGCTGGCCTTCAGCGACCCCGCGCGGCCGCCGGGCGACAGCGACGCCACCCGCGTGATCCGGGCCCCGCCCGGCGACAACGACCTGGGCAAGCTGTGCGAGGCCGACCGCATCGCCGAGGAGGTGATGGCCGGGCGGGTGGGGCTGGCCGAGGGCTACGCGGCGCTGCGCGCGCTGGACCGGCCGCCGCCGCGCCGCGACAAGGTCCTGTTCGCACTGGCGTTCGGGCTGTCGTCGGCCAGCGTCGCCGGGCTGTTGCGGCTGCCGTGGCTGGACATCGCCACCGCCGGGCTGATCGGCGTGCTGGTGGGGCTGGTCGACTGGTTCTCGGGCCCGCGGCCGCGCCTGCGCGAGGCCGGCGAGGCGATCTCGGCGATGCTGGCGGCGACGGTCGCGATCGCCGTGGCCAGCTTCGTCGGCCCGCTGAACCTCAACACCGTGGTGATCGCCGCGCTGATCGTGCTGATGCCCGGCATGGGGCTCACCAACGCGATCAACGAGCTCACCAGCCAGCACCTGGTGTCGGGCACGGCGCGCTTCGCCGGCGCGGTCAGCACCATGCTCAAGCTCACCGTCGGCACCATGATCGCGCTCACCGCGGCGAAGATGCTGGGGATCGAGCCGCACGTGCGCGCGCTGCGGCCGCAGCCGGACTGGGTGGAATGGTGCGCGCTGGTCAGCGCGGCGTTCGCGTTCGCGATCCTGTTCCGCGCCGCGCTGCGCGACTGGCCGCTGGTGATGCTGGCGGCGATGGCCGGCTACCTGGTCCCGCGCCTGGTCGGCGACGACTGGAACATGCCGGTGGGGATCTTCCTCTCGGCGCTGGTGCTCACCGCCGCCGGCAACGGCTACGCGCGCTGGCGGCATCGCCCCGGCGCGCTGGTGCGCGTGCCGGGCATCATCCTGATGGTGCCCGGCAGCGCCAGCGTGCGCAGCGTGCTGACGCTGATCCAGCAGCAGGACTTCGGCGCCGGCCAGCAGGCGGCGCTGGCCGTGCTCAACATCCTGCTGGCGCTGATCGCCGGGCTGCTGTTCGGCAACCTGTTGCTGCCGACGCGGCGGAACCTCTGATCCGGCCCGTTGCCTGCGCGCGGTGGCGCTACGCACGTCGCCACGGGCGGGAAGGCGCGCCGGCGATGGAGCAGCCCGCCGCGAGTTGATGGTGCGCGCGAGGCCCGGCTGAAGGCGTGCGTTGCAGTCGCAGGCCCGGGCACGCCGGGCGGATCGGAACTCAGACCGCCTGCGACGCCTTGACCAGGCGCTTGCCGGGCTCGGTCGGCTTGGGCGTGGGCCTGGCGCTGATCAGGAAGTCGGTGGGCGACTTGCCGCGGCGGACCTGCTCGGCCAGCCAGCGCGGCTGCATGCCGCGGCCGGTCCAGGTTTCCTTGGGGTTCGCCGGGTTGCGGTACTTGGGCGCGACCTTGCCGGTGGACTTGCCACGCTTGGCGGCCTTGCGCGGCGCGGCAGTGGGCGCGCTTGCGGCGCCGCCGAAGAGTTCGGCGATGGTGTAGCCCTCGGCCTTGGCCAGCGCGGTGAGCTTGCTGCGCACGGTGGCGATGGGCCTGCGCTTGCTGAGCGCGGCCATGCGCGACTTCGCCTTGTTGATCAGCGAATCGAGTTCTTTGGCGGACAGGCCGTTGAGGTCGATCGACATCGGTACTCCGGATGATCTGGGGGATATCGCGCCGTTGCGCGCCACGAGTTTAGTCGCAAAGGTCCGGGGGGCCAAAGACGCGTTCCTTTCCGGCAACAAGCCCTCTCCTGCGAAGCGGGAGAGGGAGGGCGCGAAGCGCCAGGGTGAGGGCCCGGCTTTTCGCCTTGCTGCCCTGTTTCTCGAGGACTTCGGTCGTTTGCGCGAGGGAAGTCGCCGTCCGGTGAATCGCTCTTCCCCCGGCAGGTACGCCGCTGCGCGGCTCCCCCGGCCCGGCGCAGCGCGCCGGGCATTCGCACGGTCGCGCGGCAGTGCCGCGCAAGCCGCCCGTGCTCATCCTGCCCTGACGAGGGCGCCGGCCATCCATGGCCGGCTTGACGCGATCCCCCGGCCGCCGCCTTCCTGCCGAACGCGCGCCGCTCCGGTTGCAGGAAACGTCTTCGCGCCGGTGACGTAGGTCGGGCCTACGCGCCCGACGCTTGGATAGATGGAACCGTCGGGGCAGCAGCCCCGACCTACGTCCTTCAACCGAAGCCGATCAACCCGAAGCCGCCATGGAGCCGGGAGGGCCGGGGCCCGCGGAAAGTGCGCCATGGATGGCGCACGGCCCTTCCTCGGGCCATGGACGGACCGCGGAAGGGAGGAGCGGGCCCCGGCCCTCTCGGCGGACTTGCCGAAGTCGCCGCTCTCTCCAACGGCTCAGCCGCCCGCGGCTTCTCCCTTGCGCAGCCTCGCCAGCAGCGTCGCGCGATCCAGCTGCTCGGTTTCGGTCTCGCGGCGCGCACGGTATTCGAACGTGCCGGCCGCGATGCCGCGCTCGGACACCACCACGCGATGGGGGATGCCGACCAGTTCGATGTCGGCGAACATCTGCCCGGGGCGCAGGCCGCGGTCGTCGAGCACGGTCTCGATGCCGGCGTCGAGCAGCTCGCGGTACAGCGCCTCGGCCGCGGCGGCGACGCCTTCGTCGCGCTTGGGGTTGATGACGCACACCGCCACCCGCCACGGCGCCATCGCCTCGGGCCAGAGGATGCCGTTGTCGTCGTGGTTCTGCTCGATCGCCGCCGCCACGATGCGCGAGATGCCGATGCCGTAGCAGCCCATCATCGGCGTGCGCGGCTTGCCCTGCTCGTCGAGCACGGTGCAGCCCAGCGCCTGCGCGTACTTGGCGCCGAGCTGGAACACGTGGCCGACCTCGATGCCGCGCACGATGCGCAGCTGTCCGCCGTCGATGGCGCGGTCGCCCTCGACCACGTTGCGGATGTCGGCGACGACGGCGGGCTCGGGCAGGTCGCGGCCCCAGTTGACGCCGGCCAGGTGGAAGCCGGCCTCGTTGGCGCCGACCACGAAGTCCGCCATCGCGGCGACGTCGCGGTCGGCCACCACGCGCACCGCCTGCTTCGGCGCCACCGGCCCGAGGAAGCCGGGCTCGGCGCCCAGGTGCGCGAGGATCTCCGCCTCGGTGGCCATGCGGTAGCCGGCCAGGCCCTCGACCTTGCCCAGCTTGATGGCGTTGGCCTCGTGGTCGCCGCGCACCAGCGCGAGGGTGAAGCGATCGTTGCCGTCGGCGTCCGCGCCGACCACGGCGATCGCCTTGACCGTGCGCGCCAGCGCGATGCCCAGCAGCGCGGCCACGTCCTCGCAGGTCTTCTGCGTGGGCGTGTCCACCTTGCGCATCGACTCGGCGGCGCCGGGGCGCGGGCCGGGCGGCGCGGCTTCGGCGGCCTCGACGTTGGCGGCGTAGCCGGAGCCGGTGGAGGAGGCGAGCGCGTCCTCGCCGGACTCGGCGAGCACGTGGAATTCCTGCGAGGCGTCGCCGCCGATCGCGCCGGAGTCGGCCTGCACCGCGCGGAAGCGCAGTCCGAGGCGGGTGAAGATGCGCACGTAGGCCGCATGCATCGCCTCGTACGACCGCTGCATGCCGTCGGCGTCGAGGTCGAACGAGTAGGCGTCCTTCATCAGGAACTCGCGCGCGCGCATCACCCCGAAGCGCGGGCGGATCTCGTCGCGGAACTTGGTCTGCACCTGGTAGAAGTTCACCGGCAGCTGCCTGTAGCTGGCCAGTTCGTTGCGCGCGAAGTCGGTGATTACTTCCTCCGCGGTCGGCGCGTAGCAGTACTCGGCCTCCTTGCGGTCGCGCATCTTCAGCAGCTGCGGGCCGAACTTCTGCCAGCGGCCGCTTTCCTCCCACAGCTCCTTGGGCTGGATCGTGGGCATCAGCAGCTCGATCGCGCCGGCGCGGTCCATCTCCTCGCGCACGATCGCCTCCACCTTGCGCAGCACCCGCAGCCCCAGCGGCGACCAGGTGTACAGGCCGGCGGCGAGCCGGCGCAGCATGCCGGCGCGCAGCATCAGCCGATGGCTGGCGATCTCGGCGTCGGCGGGGGTTTCCTTTTCGGTGCGGAGGTGGAATCGCGACAGGCGCATGCGGGCGGGAATCGGCCAGGGGAGGGCCATTCTGCCATGCGGCACTGCAGCACGCGGCTGCCCCGGCGGGTGCTACCTGGGGCCGGAGGGGCGATCGCCGTGGACTTCGATCGCGGGGTCGGGCTCGACCGGCACGCGTTCGTACTGGCGCCCCTGGGGCGCGGTGTCGGTCACGTGCAGCGCGCCGGCGTCGTCGCGCCAGCGGTACAGCACCGGGCGGGCATCCTCGAAATTGGCGGCCGCGGCGCGCTCGGCGCGGGCCTGCTTCGCGCGCGCCTGGTCGGGCGTGTCGCGCGAGGCCCACCAGGCCACGGCGCCGCCCGCGGCGATCCCGAGCGCCAGCGCCCAGGCCAGTCGCATCAGCGGCGCCCCGGGGCCACGACCGTGCCTAGTTCGCCGCCGTGGCGGTGGCGGTGCACCGGGCCTTGATCACGGCGCGGGCGAGCTCGAGCTGGCTGGCGCGCTCGGCGTCGTCGAGGGTCTTGTCCGGCTTGCCGTCGCCGTCGGTGTCCTGCTGCAGCGCCGCCTTGCCCTCGAGCAGGGCGACGTTGGCCCGCGCGGTGGTGCATTCGGCCGGCTCGGCCGGCTTGGCCGCGGCCGTATCGACCGGCGCGGCGGCGGTGGCGCGGCCGCTCTCGCTGCGCTCCTTGTAGCTGCCGCTCGCCGGCGGCGTCTGCGAGTAGTGGGTCACGCCGTTGGCGTCCTTCCACTGGTAGAGATCGCCGGCCGAGGCGGACGCGCCCGCGAGCAGGAGGGACAAACCCAGCAGCGCGGGGAACGCGCGGGGCGTCCGGGACCGGGGCGCCTGGAATCGGTGGCTTCGCATGTCGGAACTCCTGCCAAGGGGCGTTTTGCGCGGCGATTGCAGCATCGCCGGGCCGCGCGCGCAAGCCGCGGCATGCCGGAAATGCGGCCGGCGGCACGGCTGCCGCCCCGCGGCGCGGGCGGATACACTCGCGCCATGGATCAAACGCCCCTGCAACGCCCGCGCGGACGCGGCATCTACCTGCTGCCCAACCTGTTCACCACCGGGGGGCTGTTCGGCGGTTTCTTCGCGATCATCGCCGCCTCGCAGGGGCGGTTCGAGGCGGCCTGCGTGGCGATCTTCGTCGCCGCCATCCTCGACGGGCTCGACGGCCGGGTGGCGCGCCTGACCAACACCCAGAGCGAGTTCGGCGTGCAGTACGACTCGCTGGCCGACCTGGTGAGCTTCGGCATGGCGCCGGCGCTGGTGATGTACCACTGGGCGCTGGCGTCGCTCAAGCTCGACGGCAGCACCCTGGGCAAGGTCGGCTGGCTGGCGGCGTTCCTCTACGCGGCCTGCGCGGCGCTGCGGCTGGCGCGCTTCAACAGCCAGGTCGGCAAGGTCGACAAGCGCTGGTTCATCGGCCTGGCCAGCCCGGCGGCGGCGGGGCTGATGGCCAGCTTCGTGTGGACCTTCCACGACCTGGACTGGACCGGCGACGAGCTGCGCTACGCCGCGCTGGCGGTCACCATCCTCGCCGGCCTGCTGATGGTCAGCGGGCTGCGCTACAACAGCTTCAAGGGCGGCCGCGGGCCGAAGTCGGACCGGGTGCCGTTCTTCGCGCTGCTGATCGCGGTGGCGGTGATCATCGCGCTGGTGATCGACCCGCCCAAGACCCTGCTCACCGCCGGCGTGCTGTACGCGCTGTCGGGGCCGGCGCTGTGGTTCCGGCGTCGCAAGCTGTCCGCCGAGGTGGATGCGGGGCCGTCGCCGTGAGCTGGGACCGGCTGCAGCGCGAGGTGCTCGAGGCGATGGGCCATACCGTCTACGACGTCGCGCCACCGCCCGGCGACGCCCTGTTGCAGGCGCTGCTGCGCGCTGCCGGCCGCGACGCCGACGCGCCCGACGCGGCGGCGCTGTGCCGCGAGTGGTCGCCGGCCACGCGGCTGCGCGACCCTGCCGCCAAGCGCGCGCTGTGGCCACGCCTGCGCGCGCTGCGCGCCTCGGCGCGGGCGCGGTAGCGGCCATGGGCGCGATCGCCGCCGGCAAGGCGGAGGCCGCCCAGGGGCGACTGCGGCCGATGCGCGAGGCCGACCTCGACGCGGTGATGGACATCGAGCGCCGCGCCTATCCCTTCCCATGGACGCACGGCATCTTCCGCGACTGCCTGCGCGCCGACTATCCGGCGTGGATCCTGCACGAGGGTGACCACCTCCTCGGCTACGGCGTGCTCAGCATCGCCGCCGGCGAGGCGCACGTGCTCAACCTGTGCGTCGATCCCGCCGGGCAGGGCCGGGGCCACGGGCGCCGGCTGCTGCGCGCGCTGCTGAAGCTGGCGGCCGGTCACGGCGCGCAGCGGGTGTTCCTGGAAGTGCGCCCGTCCAACCCGCAGGCGATCGCGCTCTACCACGACGAAGGCTTCAACGAGATCGGGCGCCGGCCGCGCTACTACCCCTCGCACGCCGGCCGCGAGGACGCGATCGTGATGGCCAAAGAACTGCTGGATCCGTAAGTGACGCCGGCATGGATGGTCGTGCAGGCCATCGAAGCGACTCCCGCACGGCACGATCGCCCCTCTCCCGCTTGCGGGAGAGGGGTTGGGGTGAGGGAGTGTCAGGTTGCGACGCAGACGAGCGAAGCCAAGGCCAACGTCACTGGATCCCCGCCTTCGCGGGGATGACGATTCGGTGATTTCCAGGAGCGCTAGCCATCGAGGCGACTCCCGCACGGCACGACCGAACGCCCGGCGCGCTGCGCCGGGCCAGGGGCGCGAAGCGCGGGGTTGGGGTGAGGGAGTGTCAGTCGCGACTCGGCTAATCGAAGCGGAGATCAACGTCCATGGATCCCCGCCTTCGCGGGGATGACGATCCGGGGTTCTTCGCGATCGCGTTTCAAGCCAGCGGCGCGCCGCTGCGATGCCCCTACAACCGAGCCCGCTGCGCCCCCAGCGCATCGCGCTGCGCGGTCCAGTCCACCAGCCGCGCGCGCTCCTGCTCGACCACCGCGGCCGGGGCGTTGCGCACGAAGGTCTCGCTGGCCAGCTTGCCCTGCGCCTTCGCCAGCTCCGCCTCCACGCGGCGCAGCTCCTTGTCCAGTCGCGCGCGCTCGGCGTCGAGGTCGACCAGGCCTTCCAGCGGCACGAACAGCTGCAGCTCGCCGACCACCGCGGGCGCCGCGGCCGGCGGTTCGCCGGACAGCGCCTCGACGCGGTCCAGCCGGCACAGGAAGCGCAGCTGCGCGTCCAGCCGGTCCAGCCGCGCGCCATCCGCCTCGCCGCCGCCGCGCAGCAGCAGCGACACCTGCCTGGACGGCGACACGCCGAGCTCGCTGCGGATGCGGCGCACGGCGGACACCATCGATTTCAGCCACTCGATGTCGCCGTCGGCTCGCGCGTAGTCGGCGACGTCGATGTCGCCGGCCTGCGGATAGGCCTGCAGCATGATGCTGCCGGACTTGCCGAGCCGCGGCGCCACCGCCTGCCACAGCTCCTCGGTGACGAACGGGATCAGCGGGTGCAGCATCCGCAGCAGCGATTCGAGCACGTACAACAGGGTGTGGCGGGTGCTGTCGGCGGCGGCCGCGTCGTCGCCGTTCAACGCCGGCTTGGCCAGCTCCAGGAACCAGTCGCAGACCTGGTTCCAGGTGAACTCGTACAGGCACTGCGCCAGCAGGTCGAAGCGGTATTCGGCGAAGTGGCCCGCGGCCTCGGCGCAGGTGCGGTCGAGCTGGGCGAGGATCCACTGCTCGGCGTCGGTTCGCGGCCGCGGCGCGCCGTCGAAGGAGGCCTCGCCGACGTTCATCAGCGCGAAGCGCGTCGCGTTCCACAGCTTGTTGCAGAAGTTCTTGTAGCCCTCGGCGCGCGCCAGGTCGAACTTGATGTCGCGGCCGGGGCCGGCCAGCGCGGCCATGGTGAAGCGCAGCGCGTCGGCGCCGTGGGCGTTGATGCCGTGCGGGAACTCCTTGCGCGTGGCCTTCTCGATCTTCTCGGCCATCTTCGGCTGCATCAGCCCGCGCGTGCGCTTCTCGACCAGCTCGTCCACGCCGATGCCGTCGATGATGTCGAGCGGGTCGAGGATGTTGCCCTTCGACTTCGACATCTTCTGGCCGTCTTTGTCGCGCACCAGGCCGGTGATGTAGACGTCGCGGAACGGCACGCGGCCGACCAGCTGGTCGGTCATCATGATCATGCGCGCGACCCAGAAGAAGATGATGTCGAAGCCGGTGACCAGCACGCTGGTCGGCAGCGCGATGTCGAAGCCGCGCTCGCCCATCGCATCCTCGTCCGGCCAGCCCTGGGTCGAGAACGGGAACATCGCCGACGAGAACCAGGTCTCCAGCACGTCGGGATCCTGCCGCAGGACGGGCTCGAGCCCGCCGTTGCGCGCCTTCGCCAGGTCGCGTGCATCGTGCTCGGTCCGCGCCACGTACACGTTGCCCGCCTCGTCGAACCACGCCGGGATGCGATGCCCCCACCAGAGCTGGCGCGAGATCGTCCAGTCCTGGATGTTCTCCAGCCAGTGCCGGTAGGTGTTGATCCAGTTCGGCGGGACGAACCTCACCTCGCCCGGCTTGCCGTCGCTGCCGGCGACCAGCTCGAGGCCGCGCCTGGCCAGGCCCTCCATCTCCACGAACCACTGGTCGGTCAGGAACGGCTCGATCACCTGTCCGCTGCGGTCGCCGAACGGTTGCATGATCGGCTTGTTGTCGACCACCGGCGCGCCTTCGGCGTCGGTCACGGCCAGGCCTTCGGCGGTGATCGCCTCGACCACGCGCGCGCGCGCCTCGTAGCGGTCCAGGCCGCGCAGCTCGTCGGGGACCAGGTTGACGGCGGACACGTCGCCGACGTCCTCGCCGCGCGCCGCGCGGCCGGCGATGGCCGCGCTCTCCGCGTACGGCAGCCCGTCGGTGCGCATGCGCGCCGCGTCGTCCATCAGCGCGTAGAGCGGGATGCCGTGGCGCCGCGCGACCTGGTAGTCGTTGAAGTCGTGCGCGCCGGTGATCTTGACCGCGCCCGAGCCGAACCCGGGATCCGGGTACTCGTCGGCGATGATCGGGATGAGGCGCCGGTGCTGCCTGGGCCCGACCGGGATCTCGCAAAGCTTGCCGACGATCGGCGCATAGCGCGCGTCGTCCGGATGCACCGCCACGGCGCCGTCGCCCAGCATCGTCTCCGGGCGCGTGGTCGCGATCGAGATGTAGTCGCGCACCTCGCGCAGCGTGACGTTGCCGTCCGCGTCGCGCTCGACGTATTCGTAGGTCTCGCCGCCGGCGAGCGGGTACTTGAAGTGCCACATGTGGCCGGGCACCTCGCGGTTCTCGACCTCGAGGTCGGAGATCGCGGTCTTCAGCACCGGGTCCCAGTTCACCAGCCGCTTGCCGCGGTAGACCAGTCCTTGTTCATGCAGGCGCACGAAGGCTTCGGTCACCGCGTCCGACGCCATCGGATCCATGGTGAACACGCTGCGCGACCAGTCGCCGCTGGCGCCGAGCCGGCGCATCTGCCGCTCGATGGTGCCGCCGGACTCGGCCTTCCACTCCCAGACCTTCTCGATGAACCGCTCGCGGCCCAGCGAATCGCGCGTCTCGCCCTTGCCCTCGAGCGCGAGGTTGCGGCCCACCACCATTTCGGTCGCGATGCCGGCGTGGTCGGTGCCCATCTGCCACAGCGTGCGGAAGCCGCGCATGCGGTGGTAGCGCACCAGCGCGTCCTGCAGCGTGTGCTGGAACGCATGGCCCATGTGCAGGGTGCCGGTGACGTTCGGCGGCGGCAGCAGGATGGTGTAGGCCGGGCCGTCGCCCTGCGGGGCGAACGCGCCGCTGCTTTCCCACTGCGCATACAGGCGGGATTCGAAGGCCTTGGGGTCGTAGCCGGTGGCGAGGGTCATGGCGCGTGCGTTCGGGTGGGGATTTCGGAGGGTCGGGTCCATTGTAGGAGCGCCCCTTGGGCGCGATGGCTTTCCCCGCGAAAACCAGTCGCGCCCAAGGGGCGCTCCTACATGTCGTGCTTACTGACGTCCAGGCCGCGCGCCTTGTACTGCTTCCAGCGCTCGCGCAGCGGGCCGCGCGCGTCGTCGTCGGGCGGCACCACCTCGAGCACGCGCTCGAAGGCGCCTTCCACCGCGGCGTCGCGCAGGTTGATCACCAGCGGGCGCAGCGGGGCGTCGATGCCGGGCGGCGCGATCAGCACCGCGGCCTCGTCCTCCTCGACGTCGGCGCCGGCGATCTGGTGCGGGATGTAGGCGTCGTCGCCCATGTCCCACAGCAGATCGTCGAGCAGCTCGGCCTGCGCGGCGTCGCGCGCCAGCACCAGCGTCCACTGGCCGGCGTCGTGGGCCTTGCGCGCGAGCTCGCACACCAGCCTCAGCGGCTCGTCGCGGAAGCGCGGCTTGGCGATCAGGTAGAAGTCGGCCCTTGGCATCGTGGAGTCGGCGTCGCGGCGCGGCCGCGGCCGGTTGCCCGGCCGTGGCCATGCGCTTCTACGCCACCGTCATGCGGCCGCCCGGTCCAGCAGCCACTGCGCCAGCAGTCCCACCGGCCGGCCGGTCGCCATGCCGCGCTTGCCGTCGTCGCTGGCGGTGCCGGCGACGTCCAGGTGCGCCCAGCGCTGGCCCTCGGTGAAGCGGGCGAGGAAGCAGCCTGCGGTGATCGCGCCGGCCCAGCGGCCGCCGATGTTGTAGACGTCGGCGAAGGTGGAATCGAGCATCGTCTGGTACTCGTCCCACAGCGGCAGGCGCCAGGCGCGGTCGAACACGGTCTCGCCCGCGGCCAGCAGTTCCTCGCCGAGGTCGTCGTTCCGGGTCATCAGCCCCGAGGCGTACTTGCCCAGCGCGACCACGCAGGCGCCGGTGAGGGTGGCGACGTCGACGATCGCCTGCGGCTCGTATTTCTGCACGTAGGTCAGCGCGTCGCACAGGATCAGGCGGCCCTCGGCGTCCGTGTTGCCGACCTCGATGGTCTTGCCCGACATCGAGGTGATCACGTCCGACGGACGGTAGGCGTTGCCGTCGATGGCGTTCTCCACCGCCGGCACCACGACCACCAGGTCCAGCGGCAGCTTCATCTTCACCGCCGCGACGAAGGCGCCGATGACGGTGGCGCCGCCGCACATGTCGTACTTCATCTCCTCGATCCCGCCCTGGGTCTTGAGGTTGACGCCGCCGGTGTCGAAGGTGATGCCCTTGCCGACCAGCGCGAACGGCCTGGCATCGGCGACGCCGGCCTTCGTCGCGCCGTTCCAGCGCAGCACGACCAGGCGCGGCCGGTTGGCCGAGCCGCGCGCGACCGCGAGCAGCGAGCCCATGCCGAGCGCTTCCATCTGCCGTTCGTCGAGGATCTCGGACTCGGCGCCGTTGTCGGCGGCGAACCGCTGCGCCTGCTCGGCGATGTAGGCCGGGTTGCAGATGTTCGGCGGCAGGTTGCCCAGGTTGCGGGCGAACTCGACGCCGGCGGCGATCGCCTCGCCCTGCGCCAGCGCGGCGGCGTCGTCGCCGGCGATGGCGAAGGACTTGAGGCCGCTGTCGTCGGTCCTGGCCTTGTTCTTCTCGCCCAAAGTGGCGGTGTAGCGGTAGCAGGCGTGCGAGGCGGCGACCACGGCCTGGCGGATGTTCCAGGCCTGGTCGCGGCCGGCCACCGCGAGCTCGGACAGGGTGAACAGCGCGCCCGCGCCGGGACCGCCCTTGAGCGCGCGGGCGGCGTCGCCGACCGACTTGAGGTACTGCGGCACCGCGAACTTGGCCGGCTCGCCCAGGCCCACGACCAGCACGCGCGGCGCGGCGACGCCGGCCAGGTCGTGCAGCAGCGCCGTGCGGCCGGTCTTGCCGGACACGTCGCCGCGTTCGAGCAGCGCGCGCAGGCGGCCGCCGCTGGCCTGGTCGATGGCCTGGGCGGCGGGCGTGAGCGACTTGTCGGCGAAGGCGCCCACGACCACGCAGTCGGTCTGGGCCGAGGCGGGGACGGACGGGTTCAGGGTGAATTCGAGGCTCATGGTGCTTTCTGGTCCGGAAACGTGGCCGCGTCGGCGGCGTGGCGTGCAGGAACCCCGAGGCGTCCGCGCCGGCAGGACGGCCCGGCATGAACGGATCCTCACAGGTCCCTCGAAGGGTTCCTTACAATTGGCCGTTCACCTGCGGCATGGATGCCGGGCGCTGCGGCCGACGTGACGAAGGTTGGACCCTCAATTCTAAGGCAACCCCCGCCCCCGATGCCGAAAAAGCTCGATTCCTACCTGTTCCGCGAGTTCGCGCAGGCCACCTTCGCCACCCTGGTGGTGCTGATGGTCGTGAGCCTGGGCGGGGTGTTCGCCGACGTGCTCGGCGACGTCGCCCGCGGGCGGGTCCCGGCCGGGATGATGCTGGCCCAGCTGGGGCTGCAGATCCTCAACTACCTGCCGCTGATCCTGCCGCTGGGGCTGATGCTGGGCCTGCTGCTTGCGGTCGGGCGGCTGTACCGCGATTCCGAGATGCCGGTCATCACCGCCATCGGCGTCGGCCCGCGCCGGCTGCTGCGGCCGGTGCTGATGCTGGTGCTGCCGGTGGTGGCGGTGATCGGGCTGTGCTCGCTGTGGCTGGGCCCGTGGGCGCGCGACTACTCGCAGCGGATGATCGACGCCGGCAACCGCAGCCTGCTGGTCGCGGGCCTGGAGGCCGGCCGCTTCATCGAGCTGCCCGGCGGCGGCGGCGTGGTCTACGTCGGTTCGATGTCCAACGACGGCACCACGTTGGCGCGCGTGTTCGTCTACCGGCAGAAGGGCGACCGCCTCGACGTGACCACCTCGCGCGCCGGCAAGCTCAACGTCGAGGGCGAGGACCGCTTCCTCACCCTCGATCAGGGCTTCGAGGTGGAGGGGCCGCTGGGCGAGGGCCGCGACTACCGCCTGATGCGCTACGCCAGCAACGACCTGCAACTGCCCGACGCGGCGCAGAAGTCCGACGAGGACGATCCGGAGCGCCTGCCGACCACGGCGCTGTTCGGCGATCCGCGCCGCGAGGCGACCGCGCAGCTGCACTACCGGCTGGCGCCGCCGCTGCTGGCGCTGGCGTTCGCGCTGCTGGCGGTGCCGCTCGGGCGCAGCTCGCCGCGGCAGACCCGCTATGGCCGGGTGATGCTCGGCTTCCTCGCCTACCTGGTCGGCATGAACCTGATGTGGATCGGCACCAGCTGGCTGGAGAAGGGCAAGCTGCCGCTGGGCGCGGGGCTGTGGTGGCTGGTGCTGCCGCTGCTGGCCTTCGCCGCGTGGGTCTACCTGCGCGACGGCCGGCCGGGCCGCGGGCGGCCCGGGCGCGTCGCGGCGCCTTCGGGAGGCGCGGCATGACGCCGTTCCCGAAGATCCACGACCTGTACGTCAGCCGCATGGTGCTGATGACGGTGATGCTGACCTGGACCGTGCTGGTGGGGCTGGACGTGGTCAACGCCATGGTCGGCGAGTTCAGCGACATCGGGAAGGGCAACTACGGCTTCTTCGACGCGCTGACGTACATCGCCTACACGATCCCGCGGCGGGCGTACACGATGTTCCCGACGGTCGCGGTGATCGGCGCGCTGATGGCGCTGGGCCAGCTGGCCGCGAGCTCGGAGCTGACCGCGCTGCGCGCGCTGGGGCTGTCGCGCCGTCGCCTGAGCCTGTCGGTGGCCGCGCCGCTGCTGGTGCTGACCGCGCTGATGGTGGTCAACGGCGAGACGCTGGGCCCGTGGGCGCAGCGCAGCGCCGACGGCCTCAAGGCCGCGGCCAAGTCCAGCGACATGGCGGTGGCGCAGTACTCGGGCCTGTGGGCGCGCGAGGGCAACACCTTCCTCAACGCGCAGAACGGGCAGGAGCGCGCCGAAGGCGGGGACGCGTGGCTGGAGCTGAGCGACGTGCGCCTGTTCGAGTTCGCCAGCGACGGGCGGCTGGAATCGATCGCGCGCGCGGGCACCGCCGAGCACCGGAAGGACGGCTGGCTGCTGCGCAACGTCAAGCGCACCTACTTCGAGGAGAACTCGGTCACCCAGACCGAGGTGATGGAGGAGCACTGGGCCTCGCGGCTCGACGCCGCCGCGCTGGCGGCGAGCGCCAGCAACATCTGGCGGCCGCGCTACATGTCCGCGCACGACCTGCGCAGCGGCATCTCCTACCGCAAGCGCAACAGCCTGGACGCCAGCGAGTTCGAGGAGCACTACTGGGGCCGCTGGTTCTACCCGCTCAACGTGCTGGCGCTGTGCCTGGCGGCGATCCCGTTCGCGTTCGGCGCGCTGCGCAGCGGCGGCGCGGGCAAGCGGCTGTTCATCGGCATCGTGTTCGCACTGGGGTTCTGGCTGCTCCAGATGCAGTTCGTGAAGCTGGCCGGCGTGTACCACTTCGATTTCCGCATCGCCTACCTGATGCCGCCGGCGGTGATGCTGGCGGTGTCGGCGTGGCTGTTCCGGCGCAGGTCGGGATAGCGCCCGCGAGGCCGAAGCCCTGTTTCCGGCGTCGGCCGGGTAGGAGCGCCCCTTGGGCGCGATGCCTGCACGCACGAGGCAAGGCCGGGCAATCGCGCCCAAGGGGCGCTCCTACGGAGCCTTGGGCAGCCTCACCATCCGCGTGCCGCTGGCGCGGTCGTGCCAGGCCAGCCGGTCGCGGTCGATCCAGGCCCACCAGAACCCCAGCCCGGCGGCGAGCAGCGACAGCGTGCCGACGGCGTAGCGCAGGCACAGCGCACGCCACGAGGGCGCTGCGCCGCCACGGCCGACCACCCGCAGCCGCCACGGCCGCATGCCCAGCGTTTGCCCGCCACGCCGCCAGCTCACCACCGCGTATGCGCCGGCGAGCAGCCAGCACACCAGCCACAGCAGCCATTGCAGGCCGCTGAGCGGGGCGATGTTCTGGTGCGGATCGTGGTGGCCTGCGATGGTGTAGCCGAGGGTGAAGCACAGCGACGCCAGCATCCACAGCGCCAGCGCCGGCCACAGGTCGTAGAACAGCGCCAGCAGGCGCCAGACGACGAGGGCGCGCGCGAGTGGCTGGGATCCGGGGGCAGGAGCTGGCATTCGTGAAAGGATACCGATACCGGCCGCACGACTGGCGGCGGGAGCGATGGGCGGAGGGTGCGAAGCGACGCGGGAGCGGCTTCAGCCGCAAGCTCTCGTTGGTGGACGGGACTCGGCGCGAAAAGCTCGCGGCTGAAGCCGCTCCCACGGGTTCCGGAGGTGCCGGTCCCACGGGTGTCGATGCCACGGGTGACGATTCCACGGGTGCAACTCCCACAGGCTCTACTCCTGCAGGTGGCGTCGTCGTCCGCGCTACGCTTTGGCCGCCACCGGCCCGCCTTCCCTCCAATGCCCACGCCTGCCGACCGCCGCGAACTCACCCGCCAGCTGCCGCCGCTGCGCGAGGCCGACGGCCGCGCGATCGAGGCCTTCCTCGACGGCGCCTGGGCCGAGAACGGGCTGGCGCGGCAGTCGCTCGACAGTTACCGGCGCGACCTGGAGGGCGTCGCGCGCTGGCAGGACGGGCGCGGCGGCGGCCTGGCCGTGGCCGACCGGGCGACCCTGTTCGACTACCTGGCCTGGCGCACGAAGCACGGCTTCTCGCCGCGCAGCAACGCGCGGCTGCTGTCGGCGCTGCGGGCGTTCTTCGCGCAGCGCGTGCGCAGCGGCAGCCGCGGCGACGACCCCACCGCCCTGCTCGAGCCGCCGAAGCTGCCGCGCTCGCTGCCCAAGGCGCTGGCCGAAAGCCAGGTCGACGCGCTGCTCGCCGCGCCCGACGTCGCCACCCCGCTGGGCCTGCGCGACCGCGCGATGCTCGAGCTGATGTACGCCGCGGGCCTGCGCGTGAGCGAGCTGGTCGGGCTGCCGGCCAACGCGGTCAACCTGCGCCAGGGCGTGCTGCGCGTCACCGGCAAGGGCAGCAAGGAGCGGCTGGTGCCGCTGGGCGAGGAATCGCAGCACTGGCTGGAGCGCTACCTCGCCGAATCCCGCCCCGTGCTGGCCGGCAAGCGCGCGCTGGCGCCACTGTTCCTCGGCGGCCGCGGCGAGGCGCCGAGCCGGCAGCAGTTCTGGGGACTGGTCAAGCGCTACGCCGCCGCGGCCGGGATCGACCCGGCCAAGGTCAGCCCGCACGGCCTGCGCCACAGCTTCGCCACCCACCTGCTCAACCGCGGCGCCGACCTGCGCGCGCTGCAGATGCTGCTTGGCCACGCCTCGCTCTCGACCACCCAGATCTACACCCTGGTCGCGCGCGAGCACCTCAAGCAGCTGCATGCGAAGCACCATCCGCGGGCCTGAGCGCGCGTCGCCGGCGGCTGAACGTGACCGCCGGCACGGGCATGGCCGGGCTGGCCGCGTGCGAGAATGCCGGCAGACGCATTCCCGCAGGATCCTCCGCATGAAACCCTATTTCGCCGCGCTGCTCGGCGTCTTCAGCCTCTCGGCCTGCGCGCAGGGCGAGGCGCCGGCCACCGCCGCGCCGGCGACCGCCGCGCAGGAAGCGCCGGTCGCGGCCGTTTCCGAGCCCAGGGTCGCGCCCGGCTCGGCCGACGCGCGCGCGCGCGACGCGATCCGCAAGCTCAACGCGCGGGTGCAGATCGACCGCATCGGCGCCGCGCCGATCCCGGGCTTCCGCGAAGTGCTGGTCGGCGGGCAGACGCTGTACGTCAGCGACGACGGCCGCTACCTGCTGCAGGGCAGCCTGTACGACATGGAGCGCAAGCTCGACCTGAGCCAGGCCAGCGTGGCGAGCCTGCGCCGCGCGCTGCTCGAGACCGTCCCGGTCGCCGACCGCATCGTGTTCGCGCCGGCCAACCCGAAGTACACCGTCTCGGTGTTCACCGACGTCGAGTGCGGCTTCTGCCGCAAGCTGCATTCGCAGATCGCCGACTACAACCGCGAGGGCATCGCGGTGCAGTACCTGGCGTTCCCGCGGATGGGGATCGGCAGCCCGGACTTCCAGAAGATGGTCAACGTCTGGTGCGCGCCCGACCGACGCAAGGCGCTCACCGACGCCAAGAACGACCGCCCGGTGCCGCTGCGCAACTGCAAGAACCCGGTGACGATGGAATACGACATCGGCCGCCGCGTCGGCCTGGAGGGCACGCCGATGATCGTCGCCGCCGACGGTACCGCGATGCCCGGCTACATGCCGCCCAAGGAACTGCGCGCGGCGCTGGACAAGCTGGCCGCCGACGCGACCGGCAGCGCGGGCAGCCGCTAGCCGTCGCGCGCGGCCGGGCCGTCGTCGCGACCGCGACGCCGGCCCTCGCCGCGACGCCAGCTCCTCGCCGCGGCGAACGCGCCCGCACCGCCCCGGTTACAATGCCGCCTCCCGCAACCCCCGACCGCCTCCGGACATGATCGTCCTCGAGGGCCAGCCGGCCCTGTCGCCGTTCCGCCGCGACCGCCTCCAGACCCGCCTGCAAGCCGTCGCCCCCGCGGTCCGCGTGACCGGCGCCTGGTGGGTGTACTGGGTCGAGCCCGAGGCCGGCGCCGTCCCGGATGCGGCGACCCTGCAGCGCATCCTCGAAGCCGGCGAGGCCGTCGCGCCGCGCGCCGGCGACGTCGTCTCGCGCCACGTCGCGCCGCGCATGGGCACGATCTCGCCCTGGGCCAGCAAGGCCACCGAGCTGCTGCGCGGCGCGGAGCTGCCGGTCAGGCGCGTGGAGCGCGGGATGCGCATCGACCTGGCCGGCTGGCCGGAGGACGCCGCCGCGCAGGCCGCGCTCGCGGGCCTGCTGCACGACCCGATGACGCAGTCGCTGCTGGCCTCGCGCGACGAGGGCGCGGCGCTGTTCCGCACGCCCGCGCGCGGCGCGCTCGAGCGCATCGCCCTGGCCGACCTCGAATCGGCCAACGCGCGGCTTGGCCTGGCGCTGGCCGACGACGAGATCGAGTACCTGCGCGCGCGCTACGGCGAGCTCGGGCGCGATCCCAGCGACGTCGAGCTGATGATGTTCGCGCAGGCCAACTCCGAGCACTGCCGGCACAAGATCTTCAACGCGACCTGGACCATCGACGGCCAGGACCAGTCGTTCGGCGACGGCAAGCCGGCTTCGCTGTTCAAGATGATCAAGCACACCCACGCGCGCACGCCGCAGTACACGCTGTCGGCGTATAGCGACAACGCCGCGGTGGTGGAGGGCCATCCGGCGCGGCGCTTCCGCCCCGACCCCGCCACGCAGGCCTACCGCGCCGGGCCGCTGCTCGACAGCGCGTTCTGCATCAAGGTCGAGACCCACAACCATCCGACCGCGATCTCGCCGTTCGCGGGCGCGTCCACCGGCGCCGGCGGCGAGATCCGCGATGAGGGCGCCACCGGCCGCGGCGGCAGGCCCAAGGCCGGGCTGTGCGGCTTCTCGGTCTCGCACCTGCGCATCCCGGCGCTGCCCCAGCCGTGGGAGCATCCGCGCGCGCTCAACCCGCGCATGGCGCCGGCGCTGGAGATCATGCTCGACGGCCCGCTCGGCGCGGCCGCGTTCAACAACGAGTTCGGCCGGCCCAACCTCAGCGGCTACTTCCGCAGCTTCGAGCTCGAGCAGCCCGCGCAGGGCGGCGAGCCGGCGGTGGTGCGCGCCTACGACAAGCCGATCATGCTTGCGGGCGGCCTCGGCGCGATCGACCGCCGGATGGTCGAGAAGACCCTGCTTTCGCCCGGCGATGCGGTGGTGGTGCTCGGCGGCCCGGCGATGCTGATTGGCCTGGGCGGCGGCGCGGCGAGCTCGGTGGCCTCGGGCGAAAGCGCGCAGGACCTCGACTTCGCCTCCGTGCAGCGCGACAACCCGGAGATGGAGCGCCGCTGCCAGGAAGTGCTCGACCGCTGCGTCGCGCTCGGCGACGACAACCCGATCCTGTGGTGCCACGACGTCGGCGCGGGCGGCCTGTCGAACGCGATCCCGGAGCTGCTGCACGACTCCGGCGTCGGCGGCGTGATCGACCTGGGCAAGGTGTCCAGCGACGATCCCTCGCTGTCGCCGCTGCAGCTGTGGTGCAACGAATCCCAGGAGCGCTACGTGCTCGGCGTGGCGCAGGCGCGGCTCGTCGAATTCGCCGCGCTGTGCGAGCGCGAGCGCTGCCCGTTCGCGGTCGTCGGCACGGCCACGGCGGAGGAGCGGCTCGTCGTCGGCCATGGCGTTTCCGCCGACTCCCTTCCCACGCAAGCGGGGGAGGGCGCCCGGCACCCGATCGACCTGCCCATGGACGTCCTCTTCGGCAAGCCGCCGAAGATGCACCGCGAGGCGCGGCGGCCGAGTCATGTGCGCTGGCCGTCGCTGTCCACCGACACGCTCGACCTGCACGAGGCCGGGCTGCGCGTGCTCGCCCATCCCACGGTGGCGTGCAAGCACTTCCTGGTCACCATCGGCGACCGCAGCGTCGGCGGCCTGACCGCGCGCGACCAGATGGTCGGGCCGTGGCAGCTGCCGGTGGCCGACTGTGCGATCACGCTGTCGGACTTCGAGGGCCACGCCGGCGAGGCGATGGCGATCGGCGAGCGCACGCCCGTCGCGCTGCTCGATCCCGCCGCGGCCGCGCGGATGGCGGTGGGCGAGGCGGTCACCAACCTGTGCGCCGCGCCGGTCGAGGCGCTCGAGCGCATCAAGCTCTCCGCCAACTGGATGGCCGCCGCCGGCCATCCCG
This sequence comes from Luteimonas sp., assembly GCA_035539095.1. Lineage (GTDB taxonomy): Bacteria > Pseudomonadota > Gammaproteobacteria > Xanthomonadales > Xanthomonadaceae > Luteimonas. The sequence goes on along the minus strand of DATLJE010000004.1, from coordinate 3,234 downwards.
GCGAGGACGCGCGGCTGTTCGACGCGGTGCGCGCGGTGGGCATGGAGCTGTGCCCCGCGCTCGACCTGTCGATCCCGGTCGGCAAGGACTCGCTGTCGATGCAGGCGCAGTGGCAAGACGAGGGCGAGGCCCGCAAGTCGGTCTCGCCGGTGTCGCTGGTGGTCACCGCGTTCGCGCCGGTGGCGGACGTGCGCGGCCAGCTCACGCCGCTGCTGTCGCGCGAGCCCGACACCGAGATCTGGCTGCTCGGCCTGGGCGCCGGGCGCCAGCGCCTGGGCGGCTCGATCCTGTCGCAGTGCTTCGACGCCTTCGGCGGCGCCGCGCCCGACCTCGACGACCCGCAGCGCCTGCGCAGCCTGTTCGAGCTGGTGCGCGACGCGCGCGCCGCCGGCCTGCTGCTCGCCTACCACGACCGCTCCGACGGCGGCGCCTTCGCCGCGCTGTGCGAGATGGCGTTCTGCTCGCACCTGGGCCTGGACATCTCGCTGGAAGGCTGGGGCGGCGATCGCGCCGACGACGTCTGCCGCACGCTGTTCAACGAGGAACTCGGCGCGATCGTGCAGATCCGCGGCGAGGACCGCGCCGAGTTCGCCGACATGGTCGCGCGCCATGGCCTGGTCGAGTGCGCGCAGCGCATCGCGCGGCCGAGCACGGCGCCGTCGATCCGCGTCACCGAGGGTGGCGACACCCTGGTCGAGTGGCACTGGGAGGCGCTGTTCGACGCCTGGTGGTCGGTGACCCACGCGATGCAGAAGCTGCGCGACGACCCCGCCTGCGCCGACGAGGAGCGGGCCGCCGCGCGCCGCTTCGACGCGCCCGGGCTGCAGCCGAAACTGGGCTTCGACCCGGCCGAGGACGTCGCCGCGCCGTACGTCGGCACCGGCGCCGCGCCGCGGGTGGCGATCCTGCGCGAGCAGGGCGTCAATGGCCAGGTCGAGATGGCCTCGGCGTTCGTGCGCAGCGGCTTCGAGGCCGTCGACGTGCACATGAGCGACCTGATCGCCGGGCGCGCGGACCTGTCGGCGTTCGCGGGCATGGTCGCCTGCGGCGGCTTCAGCTACGGCGACGTGCTCGGCGCCGGCCGCGGCTGGGCGACCTCGATCCTCGAGCACGAGCCGCTGCGGGCGATGTTCGCCGCCTTCTTCGCCCGCGGCGACAGCTTCTCGCTGGGCGTGTGCAACGGCTGCCAGATGCTGTCGCAGCTGCGGGACATCGTCCCCGGCGCGGCGCACTGGCCGAAGTTCCTGCGCAACCGCAGCGAGCAGTTCGAGGCCCGCTTCGGGATGCTCGAGGTGGTCGAGTCGCCGTCGCTGTTCCTGCGCGGCATGGCCGGCTCGCGCATCCCGGTCTCGATCGCGCACGGCGAGGGGCGGGCGGTGTTCGCCAGCGCGGTCGACCAGGCCGCCGCGCGCGTCGCGCTGCGTTACGTGCAGGGCGACGGCGGCGAGGCGACCGCCTATCCGGCCAACCCGAACGGCTCGGCCGGCGCGGTGGCCGGCCTGGCCAGCGAGGACGGGCGCGCCACCATCCTGATGCCGCACCCCGAGCGCACCCCGCGCACGGCGAACCTCAGCTGGTCGCCGGATGGCTGGCCGGAGGTGTCGCCGTGGCTGCGCATGTTCCGCAACGCGCGCGCGGCCATGAGCTGACCCGGGCGCCCACCACGGACCCCCGAAAAAACCCCGGCCCCCGCGCCGGGGTTTTTCATGCGTGGACATCAAAAAGTGACGCTCTGCGGCACCTTGCGTTCACAAGTCAACCCATTGAATTAATTCGAAAAGATCGAATCGATGCCGCGTTGTGGCGCGTCAAATTTCCGGCGACTGTGACTTGACTCACGAAATCTCACCGGTGAGTATCGGCACAACTATTGGCGGTTTGGGGAACATTCAGCAGACCACCGCTGGCCGCCCTTTCGAAGTACAGCCGTTCGGCTGAAATCAAAACCGGAGTTCGTTACGTCCCATCGGATCGCCTGGCGATGAGCCAGGCGGTCGCTGCCATCTTCGCCATCAAAAATCCGTAGGGGAAAGAGTCGATGAACCGCATTTATCGCAAGATCTGGAGTGTCGAGCGTGGTGTTGTCGTTGTTTCGGAACTGGCCAAGGCGAAGGGCAAGGGCAAGGGTGCGAGGCTGCTGCAGGCGGTAGTCGTCGCCAGCGCGATCGCATCCGCGCCGGCGATGGCGGGCGACCGGTGCAGGCAGCAGGGCGACGGCACGACACCTCCTTCGGCGACCCAGCCGGGCTCGCTGGCTTGCGGCAACGGCGCGGTGGCGAGCGGGGCGGGTTCGACGGCGCTCGGCGCCGCGGCGCGCGCGACCGCCGTCAGCGCGACGGCGGTGGGCAACAACGCCCGCGCGCAGGCGGCCAACACCACGGCCCTGGGCAGCAACGCACTGGCCAACGCGGCCGCGAGCACGGCGCTGGGCGCCAACACCCAGGCCACCGGGCTGCGCAGCACGGCGGTGGGGCAGTCCGCGCAGGCGCTGTCCGAGGGTGCGGTGGCGATGGGCTTCAACGCCTACGTCGCGCCCGCGGCCGCTGGCAGCGTGGCGCTGGGCTACGGCGCGCGCGCGCTCGAGGCGAACGTCTTCTCGGTCGGCAACGGCGGCGGCGCCGGCACGGTCGGCCCGGCCACGCGCCGCATCACCAACGTCAGCGACGGCATCGCCGACAGCGACGCCGCGACGATGGGCCAGCTCAACGCGGTGGCCGACGTCGCCAACGAGACCGCCCAGTACTTCCAGGCCACGGGCGACCTGGCGGCCAGCGCGACCGGCGACTACGCCACCGCTTCGGGCTCGGGCGCGAACGCATCCGGCCTGCAGTCGACCGCGACCGGCGCGGGCGCCCAGGCGACCGCCGAGGACGCCACCGCGACCGGCGTGGCGAGCGCGGCGAGCGGCGTCTGGTCGACGGCCAACGGCTACCTGAGCGCCGCCTCGGGCGACGGGGCGACCGCCCTCGGCGCGGAGAGCACTGCGGCGGGCTACGCGTCGACGGCGACCGGTGCCGGCAGCGGCGCCTACGCGGACAATGCGTCGGCGATCGGCGCCAACAGCGAGGCCTGGGGTGAATACGCGACGGCGACGGGCGCGGAGAGCGTGGCTTCCGGCGAGCAGTCGACGGCGACGGGCGCGGCGGCGTACGCGACCGGCGACGGCAGCACGGCGACGGGCGCGCTGAGCGAGGCGGGCGGCATCGAATCGACGGCGGCGGGCTACTGGAGCAC
>DATLJE010000003.1:0-18394 GCA_035539095.1 Luteimonas sp. | reverse complement strand
CTTGCTGCCCGTGGGATAGGCGCAGCCCATGCAGATGCCGTCGCCCCAGCACTTGCTGATCAGGATGTCGCGGATGGTCACGCGCGAGGCGCCGCGCAGGGTGATGCCGTGGCCCCACTGGCCGGTGGTGCCCTGGTGGCGATCGCGCTCGCCCTGGATCTCGCCGCCGGAGACCTCGACGTCGCTGGCGCGCTCGGCGATCAGCACGTTCGACCACTTCTCCGCGTTGCCCTTGGCCTTGAGCAACGCGCCGGAGGCCAGTCGCAAGTGCATCTTGCTGCGCAGCTTGACCGAGCGCACCGCGTCGATCATGTAGGTGCCCGCCGGCACGTCGATGGTGCCGCCGTCGGCGGGCAACGCGTTGATCGCGTTCTGGAAGGCGGTGGTGTCGTCCGTGCTGCCGTCGCCGCGCGCGCCGTAGTTGCGCACGCTCAGGACCTTGGTGCCGCGCGCGCGCGAAGGCGGGGAATACACGTCCGGCGAGAGCAGCGCCGGCAGCGGCGCGGACATGGAAACGGCCGCCATGACCGGCGTGGCCGTGGCGATCGCCGGCAGGGCGATGAGGATCGAGCTGCGCAGGAAATCCCGGCGCGCAAGCGAAGTGTCGTGCGCGTCGGACGCGCGCTTTGGAAGGGTCATGCCTGGTGTTCTCGGAGAGTGGACGGACAGGTTTGGCCGCAAGACGCTCGGCCGTATTCAGCTGGAAATGGTCCCGCGGTGACGAACGAATCGAAGCCACGAATGGCTTCACCCCCCTTTCACATCACTTTACCGGCCGGGTCACGGAACGCCACCGCGGATTCACCGAAATGCGCAATCGCGCGCATACATTTATGTGAATACGTGTTAGTCCGTTCAGGCGCGCGATGAATGCGTTCGACGATGAACCGGCATCGCGTGGCGCGTGCACCATTGGTGATGACGCAGACGCGAACTACGCGCATCACTGCATTCGCAGGGCCGGACGACGGCGACCGGCCTGCCCGCCTCACCGGGCGAGATGGCGATCCGGGTAGCCGGGCCGGCCCCGGCGCAAGGCCGGCCGCCGGCTTGGCAAGGCACGGCGCCGCCAGTAAACTGCGCGGCCCATCGGGCGGTTAGCTCAGCGGTAGAGCATTGCCTTCACACGGCAAGGGTCGCAGGTTCGAACCCTGCACCGCCCACCAATGATTTCAATGACTTGGGTCACCTTCGCGGTGGCCCTTTTCGTTTTCCGGACACCCCTTCCGCGCCGGCGCCCGCCCCCGATGGCACCTGGCCGAAGGCACTCCCCAACCGGGGGATCGCGGCATCGGCTGTCCGACGGCTGGCGCTTACGCCCGGAATTCCCCGGGCCTGACCGCCCAGCGCACCTTGCCGGTCGTGTCGAAGCGCAGGTGCACGCGCACGACGTGGCGGTCGACCAGCTTCAGGCTGTAGCCGTCGTGGTCGCGGAACAGCGCGCTTCCGTCCCAGCTCCAGTCGACCGGCTCGGGCAGGTACACGAAGACCTGGTGGGCGGAATGCGGCGGACCCAGCGACGTCCCGGACAGCGCCTGCGCCGCGTCGTCCCACGCCACGTCCTCGATTTCGAGGCCGCCCTGCGACACATGGCGGTCGGTGGAGAGGAACTGCGGCTTGCCCGAGCGCTCATGCAGCGCGAGCAGCGCCACGCCGCCCGGCGGCACTGCAACCTCCAGCTCGCCGCGCACCTCGCCGCGCAATTGCTGCTTCCAGAAGTCGAACGCCAGGTAGGTCCTCGCGGGATCCAGGCCGAGCCTGGCGACCTCGAATTTGCGCGTCACCGGCTCGGCGAGGCCCGGGTTGAAGACGGCCAGGAGCGTCCAGCGGCCGAACCTGCGCTCCACGTCCAGCGCGAACGCGTGGCCGGTGCCGCCGTCGAACAGGTCGACCGGCACCGCCGCCTGGCCCAGCGACGGCGTGATCTTCTTCAGGATCTCCAGCTTCGCCGGGTCCAGCTGGGTGAGCCTGTCGCCGGAGAACAGGTTGCCGCCGCTCATCGCGATCAGCGTGGCCGCGGCTTCGGACTGCGGGCCGGTGAGCAGGTCCATGCACAGGTGGTCGACGTCGTTCACCCAGGTGCGCTTGTGGAAGTAGTAGCGCTTGGCCGCCGCGGCGGCGCTGCTCGACGGATTGGTGAAGTACGTGTCCCACGCCGTGTCATGGAAGCCGTAGTTCACGTCGGCCTCGATGCGCATGCTGTCGACCAGGCCGGTGGTGATCGCGCCGGGCCCGCATTCGAGGATGTGGCAACGGTCGCCGGCCGCGTGGCGCATGATCTCCATGCCCTTGCGGTAGGCGCTCGCCGTGGTCATGGCGGGATCGTGGAACCGCTCGGCGGCGAGGATCGACCAGGCGACGAAGTCGATCTTGATCATCCCGTAGCCCCAGCGGTTGACGATGGTGTCGACCAGGTCGTGGAGCCACTGCGCGGCGCCGGGATGGGTGACGTCTAGGCAATAGCGCTTCGGATTCTCGTCGGCGGGCGGCTCGGCGTCCGGAGGCCAGTTGCCGATGCGCTGCAGGCTGCCGTCGCGACGGTGCACCAGCCATTCGGGATGCTCGCGGAACAGGCGCGTCGGTTCCGAGACGACGTAGGGCGAGATCCACAGCCCGGCCTCGAAGCCCAGGCTCCTGATCCTGCCGGCCAGCCACGCCATGCCGTGGGGGAAGCGCTCGTTGCCTTCCCAGTCGCCGTGCCAGCGCTGGAAGCCTTCGTCGACCTGGATGTATTCGAGCCCGTACGGCTTCAGGTGGCTGGCGGCGAATTCCGCGTTCGACACCACCTCGTCTTCCGTCACCCGCGCGAGCGTGTAGAACCAGCTGCACCACCCGTTGAGCACGGAGCCGGTCCGCGCCTCGCCGGACTTGCCGGCCGCCGCCGCGTACTGCTCGAGCGCGGCGCAGGCATCCTCCGCGATGCCGAGCATGAACCGGTTCGAGCCGATCGAACCGCCGGGCGGAAGCAGCAGCCGTGGCGCGTAGACCGATTCGGCCAGGAACGAGATCTCGCCGTCGGCCGGCCTGGAGAGCAGCAGGTTGCCAAGGCCCTGGTCGTTGCCGAGGTAGCCGAGCGCGATGCCTTCGCGGCCATGGCCGGCGAACAGGCCGGCGTTCCACCAGCTGTGGATCGTCGCGGCGCCGCCGGCGAACGGCCCGTTGGCCAGGCGCACGCCCTTGAGGTCTCCGGACGCGATGGCGCCTTCGCGGCTTCCCAGCGCGTGGACCGTGCCGGCGTCGTAGTACATCTCGCCGTTGGTGAGGCATTTCGACACGCCCGGCATCCGGAGCACGCCGCCCTCGCCCGCCGCCGCGCGCACCGGTTCCAGGCTGTGGATCGCGATGTCGCGCGACGAGACGTTGCGGCAGCTCACCTCGAACGCGAACGCCTGGATGTCGTCGTAGAGCGAAAGGTAAACGTCGGCGTCCGTCGACTTCCCGGCGTCGCGGCAATGCACGACGAGCCGGGTGCCGCGGCCGAGGCGATCCTCGAAGCCCGCCGTGCCGGCCTTGAAGCGGAAGCCGCCGTCGGACAGGCGCCTGCGGGCACCCGCGCCCGCCGCATCGGGATCGAGGTTGATGCAGGACGTCGCGCCCGACAGCAGCTCGCGCCCGTCGTTGCGCTGGACGTCGAACGTCCCCGCCGCGCGGTCGAACGATGCCGTGAAAAAGCGGTTGCCGATCGTGTAGCGGTCGCCGGACGGAAGCAGCATCGTCTCCGGGCCGGCAACGGCGACGGACAGGCCGGCGAGCGAGGTCGACTTGATGAAGTCGCGACGATTGAACGAGCCGGCCATTCGGTCCTCCCGGGACTGCGATCACGCTCGCCGCGGCGACGCCCGCTTCCCCGACTGCAGGAGCGAAAGAAGTCGCGGCCGGGATGCACGGATCCGGGAATGCCGCCGATGCGCAGGTGGTCGCGGTTCCGCTGCTCCCGATCGTGCGCGCCTTATCCCGCCAGCGAAGCGTTGTCGATCACGAAACGATACTTCACGTCGCTGCGCACCATGCGGTCGTAGGCCTTGTCGATGTCCTGCGCGCGGATCATCTCGATGTCCGCGACGATCCCCTTCTCCGCGCAGAAGTCCAGCATCTCCTGGGTCTGCGCGATGCCGCCGATCAGCGATCCCGCGATCGCGCGGCGCTTGAAGATGAGGTTGCCGACGTTCGGGCTCGGATGCGGGTGCTCCGGCACGCCGACCAGCACCAGGGTGCCGTCGCGCTTGAGCAGGGACGAGAACGCATCGAGGTCGTGGCTGGCGGCGACGGTGTCGAGGATGAAGTCGAAGCTGTTCGCGTGCGCCTTCATCTCCCCGGCGTTGCGGGAGACCACCACCTCGTCCGCGCCGAGGTCGTGCGCGTCCTGGCGCTTGTTCTCGCTGGTGGTGAAGGCGACCACGTGCGCGCCCATCGCGTGCGCGATCTTGATGCCCATGTGGCCCAGCCCGCCGATGCCGACGATGCCGACCTTGCTGCCGGGGCCGACGTTCCAGTGCCGCAGCGGCGAGTATGTGGTGATGCCCGCGCACAGCAGCGGCGCGACCGCGGCCAGCTGTTCCTGCGGGTGGCGGATGCGCAGGACGAACTTCTCATCCACCACGATCCGCTGCGAGTAGCCGCCCAGGGTGTGCCCGGGCGCGTCCGGCGTCGGGCCGTTGTAGGTGCCGACGAAGCCGTTCTCGCAGTACTGCTCCAGCCCCTCGCCGCAGGCCGCGCAATGCTGGCAGCTGCCGACCAGGCAGCCGACGCCGACGGTGTCGCCGACCTTGAATCCGGTGACGTCGGCGCCGACCGCACTGACCTTGCCGACGATCTCGTGGCCCGGCACGCAGGGGTACATCGTGCCGCCCCACTCCGAGCGCACGGTGTGCAGGTCGGAATGGCAGACGCCGCAGTAGGCGATCTCGACCTGCACGTCGCGCGGGCCGGGCGCGCGACGCGCGATGTCCATGGATTCGAGCGGCTTGTCGGCGGCGCGGGCGCCGTAGGCTTTGGTGCTCATGCGCGGATTCCTCGGGCGGGAAAAGCCATTCTGCACCCGCCGGGAAGCCGCGTCGCGACTCCCGTCGCCCCTACAAAGTCCCCACCCCACCGCGCAGGCTCGCGGCTGAAGCCGCGCCTACGGGGAAACCCGGCGCCTTGCGGCGGCCAGCATCCGGTCCAGCACCGATTTGAGCGCCAGCGGACGCAGCGGCTTCATCAGCAGCGGCAAGCCGGCCTCCTGCGCGGCGGCGCGCACGGCTCCGGTCTGGTCGGCGCTCAGGATCACGCAGGGCGCCGCGTCGAAGCGTTCGGCCAAGCGCGCGTGGAGGCGGACGCCGTCGTCGCCGCCGTCGAGGTGGTAGTCGAAGATCCACAGCGCGCAGGGCCGCGCAGCCAGCGCCGCAGCCGCGCCATCGCCATCGGCCGCCGTCGCCACCTCGCAGCCCCAGCCGCGCAGCACCGCGGCCAGCGCTTCGAGCGCCTGCGACTCATTGTCCACCACCAGCACGCGCAGGCCGGCCAGGCCGCGCGGCGCGGGCTTGAGCGAGTGCGCGGCGGCCGCGCGCGGCACCTCGATCGCGAACGCGCTGCCGCGCCCCGGCAGGCTGCGCAGCCGCACCGCCGAGCCCAGCAGCGCGGCGATGCGGCGCGCGATCGCCAGGCCCAGGCCCAATCCCTGCCCCGGCGCGTCGTCGCCGCGGCGGAATTCCTCGAAGATCGCCTCGCGCTGGCCGGCGCCGATGCCCGGGCCGGTGTCGAGCACCTCGATGCGCAGCGCGCCGCAGCACCGGCGCACGCCCAGCAGCACCGAGCCCGTGCGCGTGTAGCGCACCGCGTTGGCGAGGAAGTTCTGCAGCACGCGCCGCAGCAGCTGCGGATCGCTGCGCACCCAGGCGCGCGTGGGCACGTGGCGCAGGCGCAGGCCGCGCTCGGCCGCGAGCACGCGGAACTGCGCGACCAGCGGGTCGAGCACGTCCGCCAGCGGGAACGCACGCGGCTCGGGCACCAGGCCGCCGGCCTCCAGCCGCGACATGTCGAGCAGCGTGGCCAGCAGGTCGGTGGTGGATTCGAGCGCACCGCCGATCTGCCGTGCCAGCTCGCGCTGCTCGCCGTCGCCACGCTGGCGCAGCGCGTCGGCGAGCAGGTGCGCGGCGTGCAGTGGCTGCATCAGGTCGTGGCCGACTGCGGCCAGGAAGCGACCCTTGGCGTCGTTGGCGTGCTCGGCCTCGCGCTTGGCCGCTTCCAGCAGCGCCGTGCGCTCGCCGACGCGCTGCTCGAGCGTCTCGTTGGCCTGGCGCAATCCGTGCTCGACGCTGCGGAACTCGGTCACGTCGGTGTACGTGGCCACGAAACCGCCGCCGGGCATCGGGTTGCCGCGGATCTCGACGATGCTGCCGTCGGGCATCACCCGCTCGGTGAGGTGCGGGCTGCCTGCGCGCATGAAGGCCAGGCGCCGCTGCAGGGCGCCTTCGATCCCGCCGCTGGGCGGCAGCCGGGCGAGCGCCCAGCGGCTGAGGTCGGCGATCGGCCTGCCGACCTGGAGCAGGTCCGGCGGGAATCCGAACAGCTCCGCGTAGCGCCGGTTCCACGCCACCAGCCGCAGCTGCGCGTCGACCACGCTGATGCCCTGGCTCATGTTCTCCAGCGCGCCCTCGAGCACGCGCTGGTTGAAGCGCAGGTCCTGCGAGGCCTCGCCGACGATCGCCGCCACCGTGTCGAGGTCGGCGCCGGCCTCGCGGCGCGCGGCGTCGAGCAGCAGCCGCGCCGAGGCGCTGCCGAGCACCGCCGCGAGCTCGCGCTCCAGCCGCGCCTCGATGTGCGCCGGCACCGGGCCGCTCGGCGGCGCGTCGCGCAGCAGCAGGTCGACGCTGCGCGCCGGCAGGAACCTGCGCCCGGCGCTGCGCAGCGTGCGCAGGTCCGATCCGCGCACCGCCGCGCTGCGCGGCGCCACCCGCACGATCGCCACCAGCACCGTCGCCAGCGTGCCGGCGAACAGGCTGGCGCCGACCGCGCGGCCGAGCCGGCTCCAGCCGGTGAGGCCGAACAGCCCGTCGGGCGACAGCCACGCCATGCCCAGCGGGCCCTGCCGCAACCAGCCGGCGTCGCCGCCGGTCGCGGCGATCCACATCGGCACCAGCATCACCCAGGCCCACAACGTGAACGCCACCACGACGCCGGCCGTCGCCGCGCGCGCCGGCGTCTGCGGCCGCCACACCGCGAACCCCAGCGCCGGCGCCAGCGTCGCCAGCGCCGAGAACGACACCGCGCCGACGTCCGCCAGCGCATCGCTGCCCGCGATCAGGCGGCTGTAGGCCCAGGCCAGCAGCATGGTCGCGGCGATTCCGGCGCGGCGCAGCAGCAGCACGTCGCCGCGGCGGTCGCCGTCGTCGCCGCCGCGCGACCACGCGCCGCGCAGCAGGCCGGGCGCGAACCAGTGGTTGCCGATCATTAGGCTCAGCGTCAGCGTGCTCACCACCACCATGCCGGTGGCCGCGCTGAGCCCGCCGAGGAAGGCGAACAGCGCCACGCCCTCGTGCCCGCGCGAGAACGGCAGCGCCAGCGCGTACATGTCCGAGGGCACGCTGTCGCCGAGCAGCGCCCCGCCGGCGCGCGCCAGCGGCAGCGCCGGCAGCGCGATCAGCAACAGGTACAGCGGGAACTGCCAGCGCGCGCTGCGCACGTCGCCCTCGTCTCGGCACTCGACCACGCCGACGTGGAACTGGTGCGGCAGGATGAACATCGCCAGCGCGCCCAGCAGCACCAGCGGCGCGAAGCCGTCGGTGGTCTGGCGCGAGATCGGCGGCGGCGCCTCCGGCAGCGCACCCAGCCCGAACCAGACGAACGCGCCCAGCGCGAGCATCGCCGCGAGCTTGAACACCGATTCGAAGGCGACCGCCAGCACCAGCCCGCGGTTGTGCTCCACCGCGCTCGCGCGGCGGGTGCCGAACAGCATCGCGAACAGCGCCATCGCCAGCGCCACGTACAGCGAGCCGTCACGCCACAGCGACACGTCGCCGCGCGCGCCGTCGCCGGTCAGGGTGACGAAGCTCATCGTCACCGCCTTGAGCTGCAGCGCGATGTAGGGGATCAGTCCGAGCGCGGCCACCAGCGTCACCACGGCGGCCAGCCACGCGTCCTTGCCCAGGCGGGTGGCGATCAGGTCGGCCAGCGAGGTGGCGTTGGTCTCGCGCGCCAGCCGCACCAGCCGCACCATGAAGGCCACCGCCAGCGCGTAGAACGCGATCGCGCCGAGGAAGGTCGGCGGCAGCGGCCAGCCGTAGCGCGCGGCCTGGGTGACCGTGCCGTAGAACGACCATGACGTGCAGTGCACCGCGAGCGAGAGCGCGTAGACGTGCCGCCAGTGCCGCGCCAGCACCGCCGGATGGCGCTCGCCGTACAGCGCGGTGCCGAACATCAGCCCAAGCCACAGCACGGCGGCCAGCACGACGACGCCGATGCTCAGCATCGGCGCGGTTCCGGTTGCGCCTGCGATGTCGGGCGGTGGTCCAAGCGTGCTCCCCTTCGGTGCCGGAGCATAGCCGCCGCCGTGCATCGCCGCGACCGCCTGCGCCCCGCACGAGCGGCTTCAGCCACGAGCTTCCCGCTTGCGTCCCGTGGGGAACTCGCGACTGAAGCCGCTCCCACGAAGAGGGACGGCGGGCCGTGGCCCGCCGTCGACACCGGCTGCGCGCGGGTCAGAAGTCGTAGCGCGCGCTCAGCGTGTATTGCCTCGGCGCGCCGTAGAAGCCGGTCAGCACGCCGTAGGCCGCGATGTTGTAGCCGGTGGTGCGGTATTCCTCGTCGGTCAGGTTGCTGCCCTGCAGCGAGAACGACCAGGCGTCGTCGACCCGCCAGATCACGCCCGCGCCGAGCAGGCCGTAGCCGTCCTGGTGGATCGCCGGGCTCAGGTCGGTGGTCGGCCACACGTCGCTCTGGTAGCTGTAGCCCACGCGCGCGGACAGGTTGCCGCCGTTGGCCAGGTCGGTGCGGTACTCGACGTTGAGCGCGCCGGAGAACTCGGGCGCATTGGTGAACTCCTGGGTGTCGGCGATGTTCACCCCGCCGCTCATGAACTCGTCGTACTTCGCGTCCAGCCAGGCCAGGTTGCCGCTGATCGCCCAGTGCGGCGTGGGCAGGTACTGGAACTCGACCTCGGCGCCGTCGATCGTGCCCTTGCCGGCGTTGGTGAAGTCGCCGAAGAAGCTCTGGCTCCCGTCGGGCAGCGTGTAGGAGGTGAACACCGACAGCTGGATGTCCTTGTACACGTTGTGGAACGCGGACAGGTTGAGGAACAGCCGCTGGTCCAGCAGCGCCATCTTGCTGCCGACCTCGTAGCTGTCGACGACCTCGTCGTCGAACGGCTCGCCCGAGCGCGGGACCGCCGTGGTGTTGGCGCGGATGTTGTAGCCGCCGGACTTGAAGCCGCGGCTGGCCAGGCCGTAGACCATGATGTCCGGCGTGACCTGGTAGTCAAGCGACACCTTCGGCGAGACGTTCTTGAAGTTGACGGTCTTGTCGAAGTTGGCGGCGGTCCCCCACGAGGTCTCGTAGTCGCCGGTCAGGTAGAAGCGGTTGAGCGCGATCGCGTGCTTGTCCTCGTCGGTGTAGCGCGCGCCGACGTCGAGCTTGAGGCGGTCGGTGAGGTCGAAGGTCCAGTCGGCGTAGAGCGCCACGCTCTCGGTCAGCACCTTCCCCTGGGTGTCGCCGAACAACGGGTTGGTCAGCGACGGCGCCAGGAGCGGGTTCTCGAAATGGTTGAGCACCTGCCCGCCGGCCTCGCCGTCGAAGAAGTACAGGCCCATCACGCCGCGCGCGCGGCCGCCGGCGTCGTAGTTGGCCTGCAGCTCGTGGCTGACCTGCTGGTCGTTGTAGAACGCGAGCACGTCCACCAGCGGCAGCGGGGTCTCGTCGAAGTCGATGTTGGTCTCGGTGTCCGACTCGCGCTTGGCGACCACGTACTTGAACGCCCAGTCCTCGTTGGGACGCCAGTTGAGCGTGGCCGAGGCGCCCTTCATCTCGGTGTCGTTGACGTTGGGCATGCCGCTGCGGATGTCGTAGCGGTCGTCCAGCGGCGGGTATGCCGGCGCCAGGGGATTGGGCGCCAGCAGCCTGGCGCCGCGCACGCCGGACTGGTCGTCCAGCCAGTCGATCGCGAACTGCGCGTCGAATTCCTCGCTGGCGAACGCACCGAGCTGGAAGCGCACCGCGTTGATCTCCTTGTCGCTGACCTCCTGGTCGTTGACCTTGTTCTCGCCGAAGCCGTCGCGGTTGAGGCTGGCCACCGACAGCCGCGCGCGCAGCGCCTCGGTGCCGCCGACCGGGCCGCCGATCGCGGCCTTGGCGTCGAGCTGGTTGAAGCTGCCGACGGTGACCTGGCCGAAGCCGGCGAGTTCCTTGGGCAGCTCGCGCGAGATGTACTTGATCGCGCCGCCGATGGTGTTCTTGCCGTACAGCGTGCCCTGCGGGCCGCGCAGCACCTCGATGCGGCCGACGTCGAACACGTCCAGCAGCGCGCCCTGCGGCCTGGCGATGTAGACGTCGTCGAGGTAGATGCCCACGCCCGGGTCCACGCCCCACAGCGGATCGGCCTGGCCGATGCCGCGGATGTAGGCGGTGGCGGTGCTGCTGGAGCCGCGCGCGGCGTAGATGGTGAGGTTGGGCACCTGCGCGTCGAGGTCGCCGAGGTCCTGCACGTTGAGCTTGTCCAGCACGGCCGGTGTGAAGGCGGTGACCGCGACCGGCACTTCCTGCAGGGTTTCCTCGCGCTTGCGCGCGGTGACGGTGATGCGGTCCAAGGTGGTCGCGTCGGCTGCGGGCACGGCGGTTCCGGCAGTGGCCGTCGCCTCCTGCGCGTGCAGCGCGGGCGTGGCGAACAGCCCCAGCGCGATGGCCAGGCTGAGTGTGGAATGCTTGCTGGTGGCGCGCTTCATCGGGTTCCCCTCGGCGGATGTGGCGATGCTTGCGGCCGATGGCCGCCCGGGGGCAAGACTAGGCGTGGCGCCGGAGCGGGCGCATCGTACCTTCGGACAATGGGCTGGCCGTGCCGCGCCGCAGGACACTGCCTTCGGCGACGCGCGGCCCTCCCCCGCGCATGGACCGTCGAATGGCATTCCTGATCGTGCTGGCCGCGCTGTGCTTCCTGATGTTCGTGGCCTACCGCGGCCACAGCGTGATCCTGTTCGCGCCGGTCGCGGCGCTGGGCGCGGTGCTGCTCACCGACCCGTCGCTGGTGGCGCCGATGTTCACCGGCCTGTTCATGGACAAGATGGTCGGCTTCCTGAAGCTGTATTTCCCGGTGTTCCTGCTCGGCGCGGTGTTCGGCAAGCTGATCGAGGTGTCGGGCTTCTCCAAGGCGATCGTGCAGGCCACCATCCGCGTGGTCGGCGCGCAGCGCGCGATGCTGTCGATCGTGCTGGTGTGCGCGCTGCTGACCTACGGCGGGGTGTCGCTGTTCGTGGTGGTGTTCGCGGTGTACCCGTTCGCGGCCGAGCTGTTCCGCCAGAGCGACATCCCCAAGCGCCTGATTCCCGGCACGATCGCGCTGGGCGCGTTCACCTTCACCATGGACGCGCTGCCGGGCACGCCGCAGATCCAGAACATCATCCCGGCCTCGTTCTTCGGCACCAACGCCTGGGCGGCGCCGTGGCTGGGCACGCTGGGCGGCGTCTTCATCCTCGCCTTGGGCATGGCCTACCTCGACTGGCGCCGGCGCGCGGCGCTCAAGGCCGGCGAAGGCTACGGCGACGCCGCGACGCTGGTGAACGAACCGACCGAGTTCACCGGCGGCAAGCTCGCCAATCCGGTCGTCGCGATCCTGCCGCTGGTGCTGGTGGGCGTGGCCAACAAGTTGTTCACCGACTGGATCCCGATGGCCTACGGCAGCGAGCACGCCTTCGCGCCGGCGGTGGTCGGCAACGCGGCGCCGGTGGTGCAGGACGTCTCCAAGGTCGCCGCGATCTGGGCCGTGGAAGGCGCGCTGCTGGTCGGCATCCTCACCGTGCTCGCGTTCGCGTGGAAGCCGGTGCTGTCGGGCTTCGCCGAGGGCACGAAGTCGGCGATCGGCGGCGCGCTGCTGGCGTCGATGAACACCGCCTCCGAATACGGCTTCGGCGCGGTGATCGCCGCGCTGCCCGGCTTCCTGGTGGTGGCCAACGCGCTGGGCGCGATCCCCAACCCGCTGGTCAACGAGGCGGTCACGGTCACCGCGCTGGCCGGCATCACCGGCTCGGCCTCCGGCGGCATGAGCATCGCGCTGGCGGCGATGGCCGACACCTTCGTCGCCAACGCGCAGGCCGCCGGCATCCCGCTGGAGGTCTTCCATCGCGTCGCCGCGATGGCCTCGGGCGGCATGGACACGCTGCCGCACAACGGCGCGGTGATCACCCTGCTCGCGGTGACCGGGCTCACCCATCGTCAGGCCTACAAGGACGTGTTCGCGATCACCGTGGTCAAGACGCTGGCGGTGTTCTTCGTGATCGCGGTGTTCTACGCGACCGGGCTGACCTGACGGCCGGCCGCGGCCGGCCGGGCTCCGCGAACGCGATCTCTGCGAAGGCGATCACAACCCGGCGGGCGAATGCCCGCATACTCTCCGGACAGGGGAGTTTTGCCGGGGGAGACCCAATGCCGAACCTCATGTCGCCCGTCGCGACGCCGTCGCCGCGCGTCGCCGAAAGCCCGCTGCAGTGCCCGGCGCCGGCCGATTTCCTGGCCCAGGCCGAACCGTCGCCGCCGGAAGCCACCGCGTCGCCGGCCCCGCGCCGGCAGGTGGCCAGCGCGCGGCGCGAGACCACGCCATCGGCGCCGGACGAAGCGCAGGCCCGCAAGGTCCTCGAACGTCGCTACGGCCGCGGCAAGCGCCTGCACTTCCAGGCCCCGCCCGCGCGCGCGGCGGTGTCGAACGCCGTCACGCCGCTGTTCGACGACACCAGCGACGACGACGACGCGGAAACCGCCGTCGCCGCCGGCGCCTCCGATGCACCCTCCGCGCCTTCCATGAGCGGCATGTCCACGCCGGTGCGGATCACCCTGGCCAAGCCGCCGCTGGCCGTGCGCGCGCTGGGCAACATGGCCTACGGCGCGACCGCCGCCGACATCGCGGCCTTCGACGCGCTGGGCGGCAACGACACGGCGCGCCTGACGGCGTGGGTCGACCGCCAGCTGGCCTGGGAATCGATCGACGACGGCGCGGTCGAGTCGCGCCTGGCCGCGGCCGGCTACACCACCCTGGGCAAGTCCCTGCAGCAGCTGTGGGCCGACCACGTGCTGCCGGATCCGGCGTGGGAAACGCGCATGCGCCCGGCATGGGAGGTCCAGCGCGCCGCGCTCGGGCGCGCGGTGCATTCGAAGCGCCAGTTGCGCGAGGTCGTGGTCGCGTTCTGGCACGACCACTTCAACGTCATGGCCAGCGACTACTCGGCCGGCCCGGTCTACGTGCACTACGACCGCGACGTGATCCGCGCCAACGCCTTCGGCAACTTCCGCACGATGCTCGAGTCAGTGGCGCAGAGCACGGCGATGCTCTACTACCTCGACAACCGCTCCAACACCCGCGCCGGCCCGAACGAGAACTTCGCCCGCGAGCTGATGGAGCTGCACACCTTCGGCACGGAGAACTACCTGGGCTTCGTCGACCCGTTCCAGGTGCCGCCCTGCCCCGAGGACCCTGCCTACCCGATCGGCTACACCGACATCGACGTCTACGAGACCGCCTCCGCCTTCACCGGCTGGACGGTCCGGGACGGGCACTGGGAATTCCCCACCGAGAACGACGGCACCTTCGCCTACCGCTCCACCTGGCACGACGCCGGGCCGAAGTTCCCGCTGGGCATGTTCCTCAATCCCGAGCAGCCGGCGCTCAAGGACGGCCGCGACATCCTCGACCGCCTCGCCAGCCACCCGCGTGTGGCGAAGTTCATCTGCCGCAAGCTCATCCGCCACTTCTTCGCCGACCGGCCGAGCCAGCCGCTGGTGGACAGCGCCGCGGCGGTGTTCCGCGCCAACTGGAAGCAGCCCGACCAGATCGCGCGCACGCTGCGCCACATCCTGCTGTCGGACGCCGCGCTCAACGACTGGGGGCAGAAGCAGCGGCGCCCGTTCGAGGCGGTGGCCGCCGCACTGCGCGCCTCGGGCAGCGACTGGACGCCGCGCGTGGGCGACGGCAAGAGCGACGAGTTCATGTGGCGCATGGGCTTCACCGGCCACACGCCCTACGACTGGCCGGCGCCGAACGGCTATCCGGCGACGGCGGTGGCGTGGTCGGGCTCCAACAGCCTGGGCATGACCTGGAAGCTGCTCAACTGGCTCACCGAGGCCAAGGACGGCGAAACGCCGGTGCTGCCGATCCTCGCGGCCACGCGCAGCGGCGTGCCGCAGTGGACCTCGACCGCGCTGGTCGACTTCTGGTGCAGGCGCCTGCTCGGCTACCTGCCGGCGCGGCGCGGCGTGCTGGTCGACTTCATGCGCCAGAACGGCGCGGCCGGCGCGGTCATCGCCGACACCGATACCTGGTCGGCCAACGACCTGAAGAAGCACTACAACCAGCAGCGCCTGCGCTCGATGGTGTCGCTGGTGCTGATGTCCCCCGAATTCCTGGCCCGCTGAGGAGCCGACCATGACCCGATCGCACGCCGACCGGCTGCGCCTGGACCGCCGCGAATTCCTCAAGGGCTGCTGCGCCACCGCGGCGGCCGGCGCGGTCGCAGGGCCGTCGCTGTTCTTCGCCGATCCCGCGCGGGCCGCGGCCAACAGCCACGACACCATCGTCCACGTCTTCCTGCGCGGCGGCATCGACGGCCTCAACCTGGTGCCGCCGGTGTCCGGCAACGACCGCGGCTTCTACGAGGAAGCGCGCCCGGACCTGGCGATCGCCGCCTCGGGCACCTACGGCGCGCTGCCGTTGACGCTGGCCAGCGGCGCGGCGACCGGCTTCGGCCTGCATCCGTCCGCGACCGGCCTGCGCGACATCTGGACCGACGGCAAGCTCGCGATCGTGCACGCATGCGGCCTGCTCACCACGGTCACGCGCAGCCACTTCGACGCGCAGCTCTACCTCGACCTCGGCACGCCGGGCCAGCACGGCATCGGCACCGGCTGGATCACGCGCGCCTGGAATTCGCAGCTGGGCGCGCCGGCCGGCGTCACCATGCCGGCGCTCGCGGTGAACAGCCGCACGCCGACCAACCTGCTCGGCGCGACGCAGGCGCTGACCATGGGCAGCCCGTCGGACTTCGCGCTCAACGCCGGCGCGTGGGGCTGGCAGCAGGCGCGCAGCGATTCGCCGGCCGGGTTCAAGGGCGTCAACGAGACCCTGGCGGCGCTGTGGCAGGGGCCTACCGGGCTCGAGTTCGCCGGTCGCCGCGCCGACGCGTCGCTGCGAGTAGTCGCGGGCCAGCCGTACGCGAACCTGCCCGCGGGCTGGCCGACCACGGAGTTCGCGCGCCAGCTGTGGACGGTCGCGCAGTCGGTCCGCTTCAACCTCGGCATGCGCTACGCCGCGCTCGACCTGGGCGGCTGGGACACGCACGACGGCCAGGGCACCGCGGGCGCGGGCTACCACTACTACCAGAACAAGATCGCCGAGCTGTCGCAGGCGCTGGCCGCGTTCTACGGCGAGTTGAAGGCCGGCGGCGAGATCGGCCGGGTGACGGTGGTGGTGCAGTCGGAATTCGGCCGCCGCGTGCGCCAGAACGGCAGCGGCGGCACCGACCACGGCTACGGCAATCCGCTGCTGGTGTTCGGCGGCGCGGTCAACGGGCGCAGGCTCTACGGCAGCTGGAAGGGGCTGGATCCCGAGATCCTCTCGCCCTACTTCGGCGACGTCCCGGTCACCACCGACTTCCGCCGCGTGCTGTCGGAGCTGCTGGTCCGGCGGATGGGCAACAACCGCATCGGTACGGTCTTCCCCGGCTACGGCGGCTATTCGCCGCTGGGCATCGTGCAGGGCAGCGACATGGCGCCGCAGTACGCCGTCGCCGGCGCCGCGACGCCGCCCGTCGCGCGGCTGCCGGACATCCCGCAGCCGGCCTACGGCGAATCGCTGCGAGCGGCACGCGACGGCGCCGGCGACGCCACGCCCGACTGGCAGCTGCGCGGCCCGGTCGACCGCACGCTGGTCCGCCGCGCGCGCTGATCCTCGCCCTGTAGGCGCATCTGGGCACGACCCCCCGCTGGCGCGGCGAAAGCGGTCGCGCCCTGGTGTGCTCCTCGCCGGCGATCGCCCTCCCGCACTGCCGAACGCACGAGGGAACGTGGCAGCGCGACGCCGGTGCCGGCGCTTGCATCTCCCGTGCCGCTTTGCCAGCCTGCGCGCTCCGACCCGGGGACGACGATGACCGATCCAGCACCACCACCGGAGGACGACGACGCCTCGCGCCTGCCCCGCCACACCACGCCGACCTGGGAGGTCGAGCTGCTGATCTCGGGCGTGGCGGTGTTCGCGATGCTGCAGCTGCCGGGATGGCTGGACGACCGCTACTTCGCGCTTGCGCCGCGGTTCGGCGAGGACTGGCGCCAGCCGCTGATGCTCGTCTACATCTACCTCAAGTCGGCGGCGCTCATCCTCGCAGGCACCTTCTCCCTGCACCTGTTGTTGCGCGCGCAATGGATCGCCCTGGTCGGCATGTACTCGGTCTTCCCCGGCGGCATCCGCTGGGAGCGCCTGCGGATGGGGCCGGTGCAACGCGAGGTCGAGGTGCAGCGCTACACGGGCCGCGATGCGACGGTCGAACGCGCCGACAACCGGGCGACGATCGTGTTCTCCCTCGGCGTCACGCTGGCTTCGACCTTGTTGTCCATCACCGTGGTGGTCAGCGGCATCTTCGCGCTCGTCCTCGGCGGTTCCACGTTGGCTGGCGCGCGCGTCGACCTCGGCGCCGTGTTCGGCTACTGCACGCTTGCGGTCTTCGCGCCGCTGTTCGCCGCGATGGCCCTGGACCGCCGGTTCGGCGACCGGTTGCGCGAGGATGGCTTCGCCAGGCGGGCGTTGTCGTCGGTCCTTAGCTTCTACAGCCGCACCGGCATCATGCAGCGTGGCTCGAACCCGACGTTCTCGCTGCTGTCGAGCCACGGCGGCGAAGGCCGGGCGACCCTGGTGATGCTGGGGGTGTTCCTGGTCGCGGGCGCGGCCATCGTCCTGTCGGTGTATTCCGGCGAGAACCCGCGCAACGTCGGCAGCTATTCGCTGTTTCCGGTGTTTTCCGATGCGTCGCGCACGGTCGACGCCGCCCACTACGACGACCAGCGCGATCCCACGCGCGGCGGTTCGTCGCCCTTCATCGGTTCGGCGATCGCCAGCCAACCCTATGTGCGGCTGGTGGTGCCGTACCAGCCGGCGAACGATGCCCCGGCGGTGCGTCGGGGCTGCGCGGAGGCGATGCCGTTGCAGGGGGATGCCAGGGCGAGCGCGCTCCTGGCTTGCCTGGAGCGGATCCATGCCGTCGCACTGGATGGCAAGCCGCTCGCGCCACTGCGCTACGAACTCGGCAGCGACGCGCGCACCGACCGTCCTGCGCTGGTGGCCATGATCGACGTGCGCGCGCTCGCGCCCGGCCGGCACGAGCTGCAGGTCGCGCGCGGCGGCACGTCGAAGAAGACGGGCAACAACGAGGCGGCACAGCCTTGGCGGATCCCGTTCTGGCGCTGACGCCTCCCTGGCCCGGCTAGCGGCGCAGGAAGCGCTCGCGCCGCGATTCCTCCTCGTGCAGCTGCCGCGCCGGCTTGAGCAGGTCGCTGCGGCTGACCACGCCGAGCAGCTTCGGCGACTGCGCGGACTCCACCACCGGCAGGCGCTGCACGTCGAGCGCCGCCATGCGCGAGGCGACGGCGCGGCAGGTTTCGGTGGCGAGCGCATGCGGCGCATCGATGCCCTGCAACAGCTCGCCCACCGGCTGGCCGGCGTCCTGCACGACCTCGGGCGGCAGGTCGTCGCGGTCGACCATGCCCAGCAACCGGCCGCCGTCGGCCACCACCGGATACGCGCGGTGCTTCTGGCCGGCGCCGAAATAGCGCGCCTGCGCCTCGGGCACCGGCATCGCGGCGGGGATCGTCACCGCTTCGGTCGTCATCACCTCGCTGACGAAGTGCCGCTCCAGGGGATCGACGCCGTACTCGCGGTACACGTGCAGCCCGCGGCGCGCGATCTTCTCGGTCAGGATCGAGCGCGGCATCGCCACCACGGAGAAGCCGTACGCCACCACGCAGCCCAGGATCGTCGGCAGCAGCGCGTTGGTGTCCCAGGTCAGCTCGAAGGCAAACACCACCGCCATGAGCGGCGCGCGCATGGTGCCGCCGAGGGTCGCGGCCATGCACACCAGCGCCCACAGCCGGATGTCGCCGCCGGGCAGCCATTGGCCGAGCACGCAGCCCAGTCCCGCGCCGATCATCAACAGCGGCGCGAGGATGCCGCCCGAGG
>DATLJE010000002.1:0-16196 GCA_035539095.1 Luteimonas sp. | reverse complement strand
TCGGCGGGCGTGGCGCGCGAATGCCGCCCGCGCCCGCCGCACACGTGCAGCCCCAGTTCGCCAGCCAGCGGTGCGAGCCCGCGCTTGAGCGCGCCGATCACGCTGGTGGTGATGCCGGACGAATGCCAGTCCATGCCCATGACCGCGCCAAAGGACTGGAACCAGAACGGATGCGCCAGCCGCCGCAGCAATTCGTCGCGCCCGTACTCGAGCACGATCGCCTGGCACAGCACGGCGCCGAGCCGGGCCATGCGCGCGGCCAGCCATGCCGGCACGCGGCCGCCGTGCAGCGGCAGGTCGGCGCTTCCGCCGCGGCGGGTCATGCGAGTGTCGTCGTGGCCATCGCGGACCATGATCGCCGTTGGCGGTCTCGCGCCACGTGACCCGCGCGAGGCTTGCATGAACGATTCAGCCCGCCGCCGCATGGCGACGCACGCACGCCGACTGCGAGTCGGCGCGGCCCGCTTTCCCGCGGACCGGGAATCACGCCGCGGGCGCGCCCCGCGGCGTCGTGGCCCGGCTCAGCCCTGCGCCTGCAGCCAGGCGTCGATCTCCGGCAGGCGCTGGTCGCGCACGCGGATGCGGTCGCCGATGTTGGCGATCGCTGTGTTCGCGGCACGGCGCGAGCCCTCGGCGATGTGCTTGTCGGCGTAGTCGCGGATGCGGTCGGCCATCGCCTGCGTCTGCGCGCGGCGTCCCAGCGCCGGGTAATACTGCGCGCGCGAGGTGGTGTCGACCAGCGCGTCGATCTTCTCGCGGTGCGCGAGGGCGAAGTCGAACGCCAGCTCCGGATGCAGCTGCGCGACGCGCTCGATCATCGCCGCGCTGTTGGTCGCGCCGGGCTCGCCGGTCAGCGCGAGGTCGAGCGCGCGCCGCGCCAGCGCCTCGTCCTCGCTCGCCGACAGCAGCATGTACAGCTCGTCCTTCACCAGTGGCGTCTTCTCCGCCCGCGCGGCCGCGTGCAGCCCGTCCCAGGTCGCCGCGTCGGCGTGGCGCGCGACCACCGCCAGGATGGTCTTGCGCAGCGCCGCCGGCACCGCGGCCGGGTCGTCCTTCGCCGCGGCGTGGCGGCGGCGCGCCTCGGCGACCACCGCGGCATCGCCGAGGTCGCCGAGCGTGTCGATCAGGTCCTCGCGCAGGATCGCGACCGGCGCAGTTTCGCCCGCCTTCGCCTCCCAGCCGATCCTTCGCAGCACCGGCTCCAGCTTTGCGGTCGCGAACGCGCGGAACTTCGCCTGCCGCGCAGCGTCGCCGCGGTAGTACGCGTCCAGGCTGCCGAAACTGCCGACGATGTCGCCCCATACTTGCGGGTCGGCATCGACGGGCGTGGCGTCGGCAAGGTCGAGGTAGGCCGATGCCGGCTGCAGGCCCGCCATGCCCAATGCCCAGGTGTCGTTCATCAGCCCCAGCTGGTCGATCGGGGCCAGCGTCGCGAAGCCGTCGCGCAGCGCCGCGAATTGCCCGCGCGAATACAGCGTGCGGTAGTAGCCCGCCTGGCCGGCGTTGACCACCACCGGCCCGCAGCCGGGCACTACCAGCGCCGCCTTGCCGCCTTCGACCAGCGTGCGCACCGGCTTGCCGCCGACCGCCTGCGCGATCACCGGCACCCGCCACGACAGCGCCTGCTTGCCGGGCCGGTCGCGGGTGAACTCGCCCTGCGACAGCCGCAGCGTGGTGTGGCCGCCGTCGCACTGCGAGGACTCCACGCGTACCAGCGGCACGCCGGGCTGCAGGGTGAAGTCGTGCGCGATCGCGGTGACCGGCTTGCCGGCCGCCGACTCGACCGCGCGCCACAGGTCGTCGGACTGCGTGTTGCCGTAGGCGTGCGCCTTGATGTAGCGGCGCACGCCCTCGCGCCACGCCTCGGCGCCGACGTAGTCCTCGAGCATGTGGATCACCGCCTCGCCCTTGGAGTAGGTGATCGCGTCGAAGGCCTGGCTGGCCTGCTCCACCGTTTCCACGTGCTGCACCACCGGGTGCGTGGTCGCGACCGCGTCGCGGCCCATCGCCCGCTCGCGCACCGACACCGCCGACAGCGCGGTGTTCCACTCCGGGTGGAGCTTCGCGGTGGTGCGGCCTTCCATCCACGAGGCGAAGCCCTCGTTGAGCCACAGGTCGTCCCACCAGGCCATCGTCACCAGGTCGCCGAACCACTGGTGCGCCATCTCGTGCGCGGCGACCGAGAACACAGACTGCTTGTCCGACTGCGTCGAGATCGACGGGTCGAGCAGCAGCGCGTACTCGAAGGTGTAGATCGCGCCCCAGTTCTCCATCGCGCCGAAGAACTGGCTGCGGCCGGGAGACGCGATGTTGTCGAGCTTGGGCAGCGGGTAAGGCACGCCGAAGTAGTCGTTGTACTCGTGCAGGATCGCCTGCGCGGATTCCAGCGCGAACGCGGCCTGCGCGGCCTTGCCCTTCTGCGTCACCACGCCGACCTGCGTGCCGTCGGCCGTCGCGGTGGCGCGGTCGAAGTCGCCGAGGCCGAAGAACAGCAGGTAGGTCGACATCTTCGGCGAGGTCTGGAAGCGCACGCGCACCAGGCCGCCGCCGGCGTCCTCGCGCGAGGCCACCGGCATGTTGCTCACCGCCATCTGGCCGGCCGGCACGGTCGCCTGCAGGTCGAAGGTGGCCTTCCAGGTCGGCTCGTCCCACGACGGGATGAACTTGCGCGCGTCGGAATTCTCGAACTGCGTGTACAGCGCGCGCCGCTTGCCGGCCTCGGTGTCGTAGTCGATCGCGAACAGGCCGTTGGCCTGGGTGCCGATATGCCCGGTGTAGGCCATCGACAACGTGTAGGCGCCCGCCGGCAGCGCGCGGTCGAAGGTGAAGGTGGCCGTCTGCGCCCCGGCATCGAGCGTCACCCTCGGCGCGGCGAATTCGGCATGGCCTTGCTTCGGCGCCAGCGAGACCGACGAGAACTCCATGCCCGCCGCGTTGAGGACGATGCTCGTCGTCGGCTCCAGCACCTCCAGCGCCACCGCCACCTTGCCGTCGAACGTGAGCGACTGCGCGTGCGGCACCACCGCCACCTCGTAGTGCAGCGGGCGCACGTTGCGCGGCAGCTGGGTGGTGACCGGCGCCGCGGCGGCCGGCGCGGCCGGCGCGGCCGGCGCGCCGTGCGCCATCGGTACGGACAGGCCGGCCAGCGCCAGCGCGAGAGCGGTCACCAGGGGACGATGCATCGAAACTCCTCGGGATGGCCCATCGGGCCGAACGCCCAATGTTGGCACACGCCCGCCGCCGGGCGGCGGAACGCAGGTCGCGCCCCTGGCATCGCGACCAGCATCCGATGTCCAGGACCAGCGCCGGACGCCGCCGGCGCATCGCTTCGACGCCGCGTCCGCGCGCGTCAAGCGCGCCGGATCAGCGCCGCAGCGCGTCGACGGCCACGGCCAGCCAGGATGCGATCAGCAGCGTGCCGCCGAACGGCGCCGTGCGCGCGGGAACGCCCGCGAGGTGCGCGACGACGATGCCGCCCGAAAACAGCAGCACTCCCGCCGCCATCGCCGCGAGCGCGGCCATGCCCAGCCGGCGTTGCGGCAGCCGCGACAGCGCGGCGAGCGCGACGCCGTGCCCGAACGCGATCGCGGCCGCCGACTGCAGCGCCGCCTGCGCGGCGCCCTGCGCGCCGTGCGAGGCATAGGCCCACAGCGCCACCGCCGCGCCGGCCAGCAGCGCGCCGGCGAAGGCGAGCCAGCGGGCAGCGCGCGACATGGCCGGGCCGGTTGCGGTCGCGTCAGCACCCATGCAGTCCTCCAAACGCAGCGCGCCGCATCACGGGATGCGGCGCGCCGGGAAACATCGCGGATCGCCTGCCGTCGCAGGCAAGCGGCTTACTTCAGGGTCCAGTAGACCTCGTACTCGCCGTCGGAGGTGAACGCCTTGTCGATGCCGTTCTTGTAGATCTCGTACGGGCGGTCGGTGACCTCGTAGCCCTGGGTCAGCGCCCAGGCGCGCAGCGCGTTGCGCACGTTGTCCAGCTCGGCCATGAAGCCGGTGTAGTACGCCATCGCGACGTGGCCGGGCTTGGTCTGCACGTACTGCACCGGCGCGCCGTCGGGGATCTTGACGTCCAGCGGCTCGCCGGCGGCGACCACGGGGGTGGGCGTGTCGACGTCGAACACCAGCTCGCCGTCCTTCTTCTCCGCGCCCTCGTCCGCCTTGGCGGTCTTCTCGTCCTTGGCCTTGTCGGCGTCGGCGGCGGCCTTGTCGCCGGAACCGGCCTTCTTCACCGGCTGTGCGATGTCGAAGGTGTAGTTGTCGCGGCCCAGCTCGGTGGAGATGACGCGCATCGGGCCGGCGGCGACCAGGCCGTTGGCGTCCATGGTGCGCTTGATCCACTCCATGTTGGACTTCATCGAGCCCTTGATCTTCTCGTTGTTGCGCTCGATCGAGCCGGCCTTGACCACCAGCAGGTCCTCGGCCGGGCGCTGCACCTCGGCCATGCCGCGCATCTTGCTGCCCTCGACGTTGTAGTCGACGTTGGGCACGGTGGCGAGCATGTTGGTCAGGCGCGAGAGGCCCAGCTTCAGGTCGTCGCCGACGTGGCGGCTGACGTACAGGCCGGCGTAGCGGCCGAGCAGGTTCCAGCCGTACTTGACGTCGTAGGTCTGGGTGATCTCGACGTTGCGCTTGACGGCGCCGCGGCCGGTCGGGGTGAGGATGAACTCGGTGGTCTTGTCGTGGCCGCGCCGGTTGTCGTCGATGGCGTACTTGACGCTCTTGCCCGGCACCGATTCGACGATCTCCCAGCTGCCGTCGCCGACCTGCTTGTTGTCCGAGCTCCAGCTGAGCTTG
The DNA here is from genome assembly GCA_035539095.1 of Luteimonas sp. Lineage (GTDB taxonomy): Bacteria > Pseudomonadota > Gammaproteobacteria > Xanthomonadales > Xanthomonadaceae > Luteimonas. The sequence goes on along the minus strand of DATLJE010000002.1, from coordinate 11,399 downwards.
GCGCCGACGCCGGACGCGGGGCCCGAGAGGTCCAGCTTGGCCTTGGGGTCGCGCAGCACCAGCGCGTTCCAGTCCTTGAAGCGACGCAGGCTGTTGAGCGTGTCGAACACGATCGTCATCTTGCGGTTGGTTTCGACGCTCTCGCGCAGATGGCGGCTGGACGGGAGCACGAGGCCCACCAGCAGCATCAGGGCGGCGACGATCGCGAACGAAATCAGGATCTCGATGAGACGGGTCATTCAGGGTTCTCCAGGACCATTTCCGGCCGGGCCGGGCACAGACCGGCAATCGTAGCAATTTGAGCCGGGACGGGCGAGAAGGGCCGGCGGCCGAGCCGGGGGCCGTGGGAGCGGCTTCAGCCGCGCGCTTTCCGGCCGGTCCGATGGCCTTCCCGGGAAAAGCTCGCGGCTGAAGCCGCTCCCACGAAAGCCGCTCCCTTGGCCGCATCGTGCCCGGCGGCGGTCAGGCCAGCTGCAGCTCGAAGGCCTTGAGCACGGCCCGGGTGCGGTCGCGGACGCCGAGCTTGGGCAGGGTGAGCGGCCGCCGCTTGCGCGCCACTGGCGCGCGCGGCCGCGAACGCCCGGCGCGCTGCGCCGGGCCGGGCATCCTGTCGGTCAGACCAGCTGCAGCTCGAAGGCCTTGAGCACGGCCCGGGTGCGGTCGCGGACGCCGAGCTTGCTGAGGATGTTGGACACGTGGTTCTTGATCGTGCCCTCGGCCACGCCCAGCGAGTTGGCGATCTCCTTGTTGGAGAAGCCCGAGGCCATCAGGCGCAGGATCTCGGTCTCGCGGTCGGTCAGCGGATCCGGACGGTCGAGGCTGACGAAGTCGTTGCGCATGTGCTCCAGGCCCGACAGCAGGCGCTGGGTCACCGCCGGCTGCACCAGCGAGCCGCCGTCGGCGACGGTGCGGATCGCGCCGACCAGCTGCTCGAGCGAGACGTCCTTGAGCAGGTAGCCCTTGGCGCCGGCCTTGAGCCCGGCCAGCACCAGCTGGTCGTCGTCGAAGGTGGTCAGGATGATGGTCGGCGGCAGCGCGTCGATCCGCGCCAGCGCCTGCAGCGCCTCCAGGCCGGACATCGCCGGCATTCGCATGTCCATCAGCACCACGTCGGGCCGGACCTGCGGGATCAGCTCGACCGCCTGCCGGCCGTCGCCGGCCTCGGCCACCACCTCGATGCCGTCGTCCAGCGCCAGCAGCGAGCGGATGCCCTGCCGCACCAGGGTTTGATCGTCCACCAGACACACGCGGATCATGCGGCCTCCCAGTCCTTCGATTCGGTCGTCGGGCCCGCCCCGGGCCCATGGTTGCAGGATGCACCGTCGGCAGCCCCGGCGCAGGGGCCAAACGGCATGGACGCGCGGCCGCTGCCCGGGATCGCCATGCCGTCAGGCCTCCGGCAGCGGCTGCGGCGCCGGCGGGCCGCCGAAGCGGCTGCCCGGCGCCAGCGGCAGGCACAGGCGCAGGGTGAAGCCCTGCCCCGGCGCGGTCTCGGTTTCCAGGTCGCCGCCGTAGGTGGCCAGGCGCTCGCGCATCCCGGCCAGGCCGTTGCCGGCGCTGGGCGCCTCGGCGCCGCGGCCGTCGTCGCGCGCCTGCAGGCGGATCGCCTGCCCGTCCCAGCCGTAGCGCAGCCGCAGCACCTGCGCGTGGGCGTGGCGCACGGCGTTGGTGATGATCTCCTGGGTGCAGCGCAGCAGCACGTGGGCGCGCTCCGGGTCGTCGAGCAGGAACGGCCGCGGCATCGCCATGTCGATCCGCAGCCCGGGCACGTTGTCGGCCAGCGGCAGCAGGGTCGCGGCCATGTCGATGGCGTCGTCGCCGCGGATCTGGCTGACCGCCTCGCGCACGTCGCTCAGCAGCAGCCGGGCCAGCGTGTGGGCCTGGCCGACGTGCTCGTGCGCCTGGCCCTGGGTGAGGTGGCTGGCGACCTCCAGGTTCAGGCTCAGCGCGGTCAGGTGGTGGCCCAGCAGGTCGTGCAGCTCGCGCGAGATGCGGGTGCGCTCGTTGACGCGGGCGCTTTCGGCCAGCAGCGCGCGGGTGGCGCGCAGCTCCGCGTTCAGCCGGCGTTGCTCGTCGCGGGCCTGCGCCTGCTGGCGCGCGACCATGCTGGTGACGAACACGAAGCCGGTCACGCCGACGTACAGCACCGCCTGCATCACCGCCTCGACCCAGTACATGCCGAGGCCGCGGACGTAGACCGGCACGATCACGAACTCGCACAGCACCAGCAGCGCGACCCCCACGCCCAGCGGCAGCAGCCAGGGCAGCACGCAGGCCAGCACCATCAGCAGGATGCTGCCCAGGCCGCTGGCGCTGTAGTAGCTGATCGCGATGGCGCTGCCGGTCAGCAGCAGCAGCAGGACGTAATCCAGGGCGCTGGCGCGTCGCACCGTGAGCGTGCGCGTCAGCCAGCCGTAGCTGAAGCCGAACGTGGCCCACGCCAGCCACGCCTGCCAGCCGAGCACGACCGCCACCGCCACGTCCTCGCCCGCCTCCACGGCCGGGTCCGGCGGCAGCGAGAGCAGCAGCAGCGGCAGCCCCACGACCGCCCACGTGAACAGGCCGGCGTAGCGCAGCAGTCGGGTCGGGTCCAGGCGCGCGAACATCCCGTCATGTTAGGCGGAAAACGGCCCCGTACGCCCCCGACTGAAGTCATGCGAACGCCCCCGGCGGAGTCGCCCCGCGAGCGCCGGCCGTGCGATAATCCGGCCGCGGCCACGCGCCGGTTTCGTTACATGATTGCCGGCAGTAGCCGCATTTTTGAAGCAAGGGAGCCAGGAATGTCGATTGTCGTCCGCGACGTGCGCGAGCACGAGCTGGATTCCATCCTTGCCCTGAACAATGCCGCCGGCCCCGCCATCCTGCCGCTCGATGCCGCGAGGCTGCGCTGGTTCTTCGACACCGCCGAATATTTCCGCGTCGCCGTGCGCGACGGCACCCTGTCCGGGTTCCTGGTCGCGTTCGGGTCGGACAGCGGGCACGACAGCAGCAACTTCCGCTGGTTCCGCGAGCGCCAGGGCCGTTTCCTCTACATCGACCGCATCGTGGTGGCCAGCCGCCGCCGCGGCGGCGGCCTGGGCCGCGCCTTCTACGCCGACGTGCAGAGCTACGCCGAGCTGCGCTACCCGCAGCTGGCGTGCGAGGTGTTCATCGAGCACGACAGCGACCCGGCGCGGGTCTTCCACGGCAGCTTCGGCTTCCACGAGGTCGGCCAGCACGTGATGCCGGGCGTCGACGGCCGGCCGGGCATCCGCGCCTCGATGCTGGTCAAGGAGCTGTGCAGCTACGCCTGGGTGCGCGAGCACTACGGCGACGCCCTGCCCGACGCGCCCTGGCTGCCGCAGCCCCGCACCCCGGCCCCCGCGCACCGCGCGACGGGAACCTGACGTGGCGCCTCCCGCCGCGTCGACGGCGTTCGACTACGAGCCGGCCGGCGAACTCAAGATCGGGCAGGTCGGCATCGCCAACCTGCGCGTGCGCACGCTGGACGTGGCGCGGCTGGCCCAGGAGATGTCCGACCGCGTCGCCCGCGCGCCCAAGCTGTTCGCCCGCGCCGCGGTGATCGTCGACTTCGGCGGCCTCGCCGCCACCCCGGACGCGGCGACGGCAAGGGCCCTGCTGCAGGGTCTGCGCGAGGCCGGCGTGCTGCCGGTGGCGCTGGCCTACGGCAGCAGCGACAACGAGAAGCTGGCGGTCGAGCTCGGCCTGCCGCTGCTGGCCAAGTTCCGCGCCCAGTACGAATCCGCCGCCGGCGCGCCTGCCGCGGAAGCGGCCTCAGCCGCGAGCGCTTCGCCCGCTCCCTCCCGGAAGGAAGTCGCGGCTGAAGCCGCTCCCACGAAGGGCGCACCGGCCAAGGCCGCGCCGCCCGGCGAGCCGGGCCTCATCCAGGCCACGCCGGTGCGCTCGGGCCAGCAGGTCTACGCCGACAACCGCGACCTCACCGTGCTGGCCACGGTCGGCGCCGGCGCCGAAGTGATCGCCGACGGCTCGGTGCACATCTACGGCGCGCTGCGCGGGCGCGCGCTCGCCGGCGCCCAGGGCAACGAGAAGGCGCGCATCTTCTGTCGCGCCTTCCACGCCGAGCTGGTCGCGGTCGCCGGCCATTACAAGGTGCTCGAGGACATCCCGAAGGAGCTGCACGGCAAGGCCGTGCAGGTGTGGCTGGACGGCGGCCAGCTTAAGATCGCGGCACTGGAATGAAGCCCCCGGCCGCCGCGCATCGCGGCCCACGAACCATCCCCCAAGCGCAAGCACCACGGATCACGGAGAAGTCCTTTGGCTGAAATCATCGTAGTCACCTCGGGCAAGGGCGGCGTCGGCAAGACCACCAGCAGCGCCAGCCTGGCATGCGGCCTCGCGCGCCGCGGCAAGAAGGTCGCCGTGATCGACTTCGACGTCGGCCTGCGCAACCTCGACCTGATCATGGGCTGCGAGCGCCGCGTGGTGTACGACTTCGTCAACGTCACCCAGGGCGAGGCCTCGCTCAAGCAGGCGCTGATCAAGGACAAGCGCTACGACACGCTGTTCGTGCTGGCCGCCTCGCAGACCCGCGACAAGGACGCGCTGACCAAGGAAGGCGTGCAGAAGGTGCTCGACGACCTGGCCGAGGACGGCTTCGACTACATCGTGTGCGACTCGCCGGCCGGCATCGAAAAGGGCGCGTTCCTGGCGATGTACTTCGCCGACCAGGCGGTGGTGGTGGTCAACCCCGAGGTCTCGAGCGTGCGCGACTCCGACCGCATCCTCGGCCTCCTCGACTCCAAGACCCGCCGCGCCGAGGGCGGCGAGACGGTGAAGGCCAACCTGCTGCTGACCCGCTACAACCCGCAGCGCGTGGACGGCGGCGAGATGCTGTCGGTCAAGGACGTCGAGGAGGTGCTGGGGCTCAAGACCATCGGCGTGATCCCCGAGTCAGGCGACGTGCTCAACGCCTCCAACAAGGGCGAGCCGGTGATCCTGGACGTGGAATCGCAGGCCGGCCAGGCCTACGACGACGCCGTCGCGCGGCTGATGGGCGAGGAGCGGCCCATGCGCTTCACCCAGCTGGAGAAGAAGGGATTCTTCAGCAAGATCTTCGGGGGTTGAGGCATGGGAATGTTCGATTTCCTGAAGGCGAAGAAGAACACCGCCTCGATCGCCAAGGATCGCCTGCGCATCATCATCGCGCAGGAGCGCACCAACCGCAGCGGCCCCGACTACCTGCCGCTGCTGCAGCGCGAGTTGCTGGAAGTGATCCGCAAGTACGTGAGCGTCGACGTCGACGCGGTGAAGGTCGACGTGGTCAAGGACGGCGAGCACGACGTGCTCGACATCTCGGTCGCCCTGCCCGACGGGCGCGCGGCGACGGCCTGACGACCGAAGCCCTCGCGCACAAAAGCCCTCCCCTTCAAGGGGAGGGTTGGGTGGGGATGGGTTTCCCTTCTGTCGCCCTGATGCCCGCATGCACGCCGCTGAACCCCATCCCCACCCCAGCCCGTCCGGCCCGGCGCAGCGCGCCGGGCGTTCGGTCGATCCGCGCGGCGCTGCCGCGCAAGCGGATCGCCCTCACCCCCTTGAAGGGGAGGGAGCAGAGCATGCTGTCGGAGCGACTCCCGACGTCCTGCGCCTGCGCGACATCGGCTTCGCCGATCCGTCCGCGCTGCTCGCCCGCCACGGGCTGCGACTGGAACGCGTCGCCGACGGCGCGCCGATCCCGGGCAGCTACTGGGGCGACAGCGAGGCCGGCGTGATCGGCGAGGCCGTGTACGCCCGCGGCGACACGCCGGTGCATTCGCTGCTGCACGAAGGCTGCCATCTCATCGTGCTGCCGCCGGAGCGGCGCGCGGCGGTGCATACCGACGCCACCGATTCGGTCGAGGAAGAGGACGCGACCTGCTACCTGCAGATCCTGCTCGCCGACGCCCTGCCCGCGGTCGGCCGCCTGCGCCTGATGCGCGACATGGATGCCTGGGGATACACCTTCCGGCTCGGCTCGGCGCAGGCGTGGTTCGAGCGCGACGCGGACGACGCGCGGGAATGGTTGCGCGCCCGGGGCCTGTTGCCGGCAGGCTGAGCGCGCGACGCGGCATCCACGCCGTGGACGCTACAGTCGCCGCCGTCTCCCCGACGGCACCGCGATGGTCCAGTTCACCCTGCTCACGCTGAACATCCACCACGGGTTCAGCGCCCTCAAGCGCCGCTTCATCCTCGCCGAGCTGCGCGAGGCGGTGCACGCGGTGTCCGCCGACGTGGTGTGCCTGCAGGAAGTGCTGGGCGCGCACGAGCCGCGGTCGCGGCGCGGCGCCGACTGGCCCGCGGTCCCGCACTACGAGTTCATCGCCGACACCCTGTGGCCGCAGCATGCCTACGGCCGCAATGCCGTCTTCCCGGAAGGCCACCACGGCAACGCGGTGCTGTCGAAGTTCCCGATCGCGCACTGGCGCAACCACGACGTCTCGGTCGCCTCCGCGGAGGGGCGAGGGATGCTCTGGTGCGTGCTCGACGTGCCGGGCCGCGCCCTGGAACTGCACGTGGTCTGCGTGCACCTGGGCCTGCGCGAGGCGCATCGCCGCCTGCAGCTCGAGGCGCTGTGCCGCATGCTGGACGAGCACGTGCCCGCGCACGCGCCGCTGCTGGTCGCCGGCGACTTCAACGACTGGCGCGTGCGCGCCGACGCCATCCTCGCGCGCTGCGGGCTGCACGAGGTGTTCGCCGCGGCGAACGGGCGCCCGGCGCGCACCTTCCCGGCGCGGCTGCCGCTGCTGCCGCTGGACCGCGTCTACGCCCGCAACATCGCTTCCGCGCGGCCGCGTGTGCTGTCGGGACGGCCGTGGTCGCACCTGTCCGACCATGCGCCGCTGCTGGTCGACGTGTCGACATGACGGACGACTGGATCCCCGGCAACCGCGTCGAGCTGCTGGAGAACGGCGATGCGTTCTTCCCGCGCGTGCTGGCGGCGATCGGCGCGGCGCGCGCGGAGGTGCTGGTGGAGACCTTCATCCTGTTCGACGACAAGGTCGGCCGGCTGCTGCACGCGGCGCTGCTGGCGGCGGCGCGGCGCGGGGTGCGCGTGGAGCTCACCGTCGACGGCTACGGCTCGCCCGACCTGCCGACCGAATTCACCGCCGCGCTGGTCGAGACCGGCGTGCGGCTGCGCTACTTCGATCCCAAGCCGCGGCTGTTCGGGCTGCGCACCAACCTGTTCCGGCGCCTGCACCGCAAGATCACCGTGGTCGACGGCGAGGTGGCGTTCGTCGGCGGCATCAACTTCTCCGCCGACCATCTCCTCGACTTCGGCGAGCTGGCCAAGCAGGACTACGCGATCGAGATCCGCGGGCCGGCGGTGGCGACGATCCGCGCCTTCGCTCGGCTCGCGCTGCACGCGCCGGCCGCGCCGCGCGGCTGGGAGCGCGTCGGCGGCGAAGGCGTCGCCCACGAGGGCGGCGCCGCGGTGCGCTTCCTCAGCCGCGACCGCCGCCACCCCTCCGACATCGAGCGCGCGTACATCAGCGCGATCCGCGCCGCGCGCAGCGAGGTCACGATCGCCAACGCCTACTTCCTGCCCGGCTACCACCTGCTGCACGAGCTGCACCGCGCGGCCCGGCGCGGCGTGCGCGTGACCCTGCTGCTGCAGGGCAAGCCCGACATGCCGATGGTCGCCAACGCCGCGCGCGGGCTGTATCCGTACCTGATCGGCGGCGGCGTGCGCATCGTCGAGTACTGCCAGCGGCCGCTGCACGCCAAGCTGGCGCTGGTGGACGGGGACTGGTCGACGGTGGGCTCGAGCAACCTCGACCCGCTCAGCCTGTCGCTGAACCTGGAGGCCAACGTCTTCATCCGCGACCGCGCGTTCAACGCGCAGGTGCGCGCGCGCCTGCAGCGGCTGATCGACCACCACTGCCGCGAGGTCGGCCGCGACGACCTGCCGCCGCGCACGCCGCTGCGCACGCTGTCGCGGCTGCTGGTGTTCCACGTCATCCGCCACCTGCCGGCGTGGGCAGGGCTGTGGCCGGCGCACACGCCGCGGGTGGTCGCAGTGGCACCCGGGCAGGAGCCGCCGCAATGAGCGCGAAGCCTGGGCTGGCGCGGCTGCGCCCGCTGCTGTTGGCGGCCTTCTTCGCGGCCGCGGCCTGGCTGCTGTGGCGGCAGGCGCGTTCGATCGCATGGCACGAGGTCGCCGCGGCGCTGGCGGGCTATCCGCCGTCGCTGCTGCTGGCCGCGGCGCTCGCCGCGATGCTCGCGCATGCCTGCTATTGCGGCCTGGACCTGCTCGCGCGCCGCTACACGCGCCACGGCCTGCCATGGCCGCGGGTGCTGGCGATCGCCTCGGCCAGCTACGCCTTCAACCTCAACATCGGCGGCACCGTCGGCGGCATCGGCTTCCGCTACCGGCTGTACTCGCGCGACGGCGTCGAAACGGGGACGATCTCGCGGATCGTCGCGTTCGCGATCGCCGGCAACTGGTCGGGCTTCCTGCTGCTGGCGGGGCTGGTGTTCCTGTTCGCGCCGCTGCCGCTGCCGCAGCGCTGGGATTTCGCGCAGGGTGCGCAGCGCGCGCTCGGCGGCGGGCTGCTCGCGCTGCTGGCGGCCGCGCTGGCGATGGCCGCGTGGTCGCCGCGGCGGCGCTGGTCGTGGCGCGGGCACGAGGTGGAATTGCCGCCGCCGCGGTTCGCGCTGGCGCAGGTCGCGGTGGCCGCGGCGAGCTGGCTGGCGATGGCCAACCTGCTGCACCTGCTGCTGCCCGCGGGCATCGGCTACGCGGACGCGCTGGGCGCGCTGCTGTGGAGCGTGCTGGCCAACCTCGTCATCCGCGTGCCCGGCAACCTCGGCGTGCTGGAGGCGGTGTTCCTCGGCCTGCTCGGCGCGCACGCGCCTGCGCCGGCGATCCTGGCCGCGCTGCTGGCCTACCGGGCGCTGTTCTACATCGGCCCGCTGCTCGTGGCGCTGGCCATGTATGCCTGGCTGGAAGCGCATCCGCGCAGCCGATGAAGCCGCCCGCGCGGACTCACGCAGCGGCCAGCGCGGGCCCCAGGTCGAGCGTCACCCGCGTGCCGCGCGGCGCGCGCGGCTCGATCCGCAGCCGCCAGCCCAGGTGCTCGCACAGCCGCGCGATCAGGTCCAGGCCGATGCCGCTGCCCTCGCGCCCGCCGCCGCCGCGCGCCATCCGCGCGTAGATCGCGCTGATCTCCTCGGGCGTCATGCCGTGGCCGGGATCCTCGATCACCACCACGCCGCCCGGTCGCAGCGCCACCGTGACCACGCCGCGGTCGCTGTTCTCGATCGCGTTGCGCAGCAGGTTGCCGATTGCCGCCTGCACGATCGCCAGCGGCGCGACCAGCTCGCACGCCGACGCCGCGTCCACCCGCAGCTCCAGGTCCTTGTCGGCGCACAGGTGGCGGTGGTCGTCGACGATCTCCGGCAGCAGCTGGTCGAGCGCGAAGCGGTCGCTGGCCTGCGCCAGCCGCTGCGGGTCCTTGGCCAGCACCAGCAGCAGCGAGACCAGCTGCTCGACGCCGCGCGCGGTGCGCAGGATGCGCGAGAGCTGGTTGCGCACGGCCTCCGGCGCGCCGGGCTGGCCGAGCGCGAGCTCGCTGGCGCCGGCGATCACCGCGACCGGGGTGCGCAGTTCGTGGCTGGTGCTGTCGATGAAGGCGCGCTCGCGCTCGACGAAGCGCTCGTTGCGGGCCAGGTAGTCGTTGACCGCGTCCGAGATCACCACCAGCTCCGCGCTCGCCTGCCGGCCGACCGCGACCCGCTGGCCGCCGCGGTCCGGCCGCAGCGCCGCGATGTCGCGCGCCAGGTCGGACAGCGGCTTGACCAGGCGCCGCAGGCCCCAGGCGATGAGCAGGCCCGCCAGCGCGAGCCCGCCGAGCGCGGAGCCGGCCATCAGCGTGGTCAGGTGCCGCTCCTCCGCCTCGAACTCGGTGATGTCGAGCGTGAGCACCAGGCGCCGGCCCTCGATGTCCTTGACCAGCGCCACCCGCTGCCCGCCGTCGATACGCAATTCGTCGTGCAGGCCAGGATGGAGCCCGGCGAGCTTGGGCGGCGCCACGACGCCGCCGGCCTCGCCGTACAGCGCCACGTCGTCGGTGTCGCGCCAGCGGTAGGCGGGATCCTCGGCGCGCCTGCGCAGGTAGTGGTCGAGCTCCGAGTCCAGCAGCGAGCGCCACACGAGCCTTTCCGCGCGCTCGTTGACGACATTGCCGTGGTAGACCACCGCCAGCGACAGCAGCAGCATGTAGGCCACCACCAGCAGGGTGATGCGCAGGCGCAGGCCCGTCCTACGCATCCGCGCCCTCCCCTTCCACGAGCCGCGCGAGCCGGTAGCCGACGCGCGGCAGGGTGTGGATCAGCTTGTCCTCGAACGGCCCGTCGACGCTGCGCCGCAGTTCGTAGACGTGCGAGCGCAGCATGTCGCCGTCAGGCGGTTCGTCGCCCCACAGCACGCGTTCCAGTCGCTCGCGCGTGACCGCAGCGGGGCTCGCCAGCATCAGCACCTCCAGCAGCTTGCGGCAGGCGGGATACAGGTGCAGGCGCTTGCCGTCGCGGGTCGCCTCCAGCGTGGACAGGTCGAGCCGCAGGCCCGCGACCTCCAGCACCCGCCGCCGCGCGCGGCCGCCCGCGCGCGCCGCCAGCGCCTCCAGCCGCACTTCCAGCTCCGGCAGCGCGAAGGGCTTGGTCAGGTAGTCGTCGGCGCCGCCGCGGAAGCCGGCGATCTTGTCCGGCAGCTCGTCGCGCGCGGTGAGCATGATCACCGGCGTGTCCCGGCCGTGCTCCTCGCGCAGGCGGCGCAGGACCTCGCGCCCGTCCATGCGCGGCAGCATCCAGTCCAGGACGATCGCGTCGTAGGCCTGCGTGCTGGCCAGGTGCAGGCCGGTGATGCCGTCGGGCGCGGCGTCGAGCACGTGCCCGCGCGCCTCGAAGTACTCGAACAGGTTGGCGACCAGGTTGCGGTTGTCCTCGATGACCAGCAGCCGCATGCGAACGCTCCTCCAGGGCCGCGACGGAGCGCGCCACCCGGTCAGGATCGCACCTTGGTTGTCGGAATTGCATCGGCGCGCACACCGATTAACGCCGGGCGAACCCCGCTCCGACCGCTCTCCGACAGCCGCGCCCCCAGCATGCCGCACACGCCGGCAAGCCTTCGCCGGACGGCGAGCCACCCCTTGAGCAAGCAGAACCCGGCGTTCCGGCCGGACGCCCAGGCCCCGATCCGGGGCTGCAAGCCGGGCACCGGCATTCCGAGCGTGGCCCGGCGCCGCGGCGGCGCCAGCGGCATGCTGCGGCTGCCCCGGGCCCTGCCCGCGCCGTGGGTGCTGTGGCAACTGGTCCTGCCGCTGACGGCCTTCGTCGCCGCCAACTTCGTGCTGCTCCAGCTGGGCGGGGACCGCTGGATCGCGGGCCACCTCTATCTCTGGGAA
>DATLJE010000001.1:0-25849 GCA_035539095.1 Luteimonas sp. | reverse complement strand
TGTCGGCGACGGAGCTGAAGCCCTGCTTCTCGATCTGGTCGCGGGTGACGGTGATGATCGGCTGTTCGTTCTCGATCTCGGCGCGCGGGATGCGCGAGCCGGTCACCTCGATGCGGTCGAGGGTCGTGGCCTGCTGGTCGCCGGCGGGAGCGGCATCCTGCGCGCGGGCGTCCTGCGCGCCCGCCAGCGCCAGCGGTGTGGCCGCCAGCGCCGTGAGGATCGCGCCGTGAAGCCGGTGGATGTGCAAGGTCATCTCTTTCTCCAGGTCTTTGGAATGGCGAATGGAACCGTCCACCGGAGGCAATGGCCCCATCGGGAAGGTCCGCCTGAAATTACGAATCCTTAACCAGTGGTGCTGCGCGGCGCACGATGGAAACGATGTGCGCCGATTGGGAAGTCGGTGCCGCGCGCTTCGCTCCACGGCGACACAGCGTCCGCGCAACGCCGGCACAGCGCGCCGCGCGCCAGTCGACTAGCCTGCGCGGCAGACCGACGGAGCGAATCGACCATGTCCCATCCCGCCTGGTGCGCGCTCGCACCGCTGCTGCTGGCGTGCGCCGCCGCGCACGCCGCCGAATCCTGCAATGCGAAGAGCGGCGCGAACGTGCTGCCGCTGGTGGAGCTCTACACCGCCGAAGGCTGCAACGATTGCCCGCCCGCGGACCGCTGGCTGTCGAAGCTCGCGCGCGAGACGCCGCCGACGCGCGCGGCAATGCTCGCCTTCCACGTCGACTACTGGGATTCGCAGGGCTGGCCCGACCGCTTCGCGAGCGCGCTCAACACCCAGCGCCAGGAACTGCGGGTGCGGCTCGCAGGCAAGCAGGTCACCTACACCCCGCAGGTGATGGTCGGCAGCAACGTGATGGTGAAATGGAACCGCGACGCGAACGTGGCGTCGGCGCTCGACGCCACCCGCGCGCGGCCGTCGCCGCTCGACCTGGCGATGCGCATCGCCGGCGACGACGGCAATGCGCTGCAGGTGGACGTGCAGGCGCAAGCGCGGCCGGGCGCCGCCGCTGCCGGCCCGACGCTGGTGTGGCTGGCGCTGTACCAGGACGGACTGAGCACCGACGTCGGCGCAGGCGAGAACAAGGGCGCGACCCTGCACCACGACCACGTCGTGCGCGCGCTCGCGGGACCCTGGCAGTTGGACGCGAAGCCCTTGTCCAGCCAGGCACGGATCCAGCTGCCGGCGCAGGCAGGGCGCGACCGGCTCGGCCTGGTGCTGTTCGCCGAATCCGGCAAGACCGGCGAAGGCCTGCAGGCGCTGGCGATGCCGCTGTCGACCTGTCCGCCGCCGGCATGACGCCGTGGTGGGGACGCCGCGGGCGCGCGCGAACCCGCGCGCCCGCGACCCGCGATCGCCTCAGCCGGACCGGCGCAACGACAGTGCGTAGCGCGCCGCCAGCGCGCAGGGCACGCCGACCAGCAGCATGTGGCCGGCGATGTGCGAGAGGTTCTCCCAGCGCCACGGCGGCAGCTTGCCGCCGCCGGCCTGCGACAGCGGCACGACGACATAGGTCATCACCGCGTACAGCACCAGCCCGTACAGCGCGCCGTAGCGCACGGGCCTGCGCGCCAGCGCCGCCCAGCGCCGGCACGCCAGGTAGAACACCGCCGCCATCACGATCGCGATGCCGTAGTGCGAGCACAACCCGATCAGCGCCGAGGTCCAGCCACCGGCATACGCGGCATCGCGGCCCAGCCAGCCCGCGGCGATCGACTGCATGATCTGCTTGGGCGTGAAGCCGATCTGGATGCCCCAGAACGTGGACGCGTAGGCGAGGTCGAGGGTGCCGGCGACCAGCCCGCCCAGGGCGACGGCGGTGCGCGGATGCATGGCGTTGGGACTGGACAGCAGCGTCGTCGTGTTCATCGGGATCCGTGGTGGTCTGCGGGAAAGTGATTGCAGGGGAAGCCGTGGCGCGGCGCCAGTTCCAACCCGGTGCCGGCAACCGGGGCCATTCAATCCGGGCCGGCGGCGGCGCGCGAGAACAGGGCGCTGGGAATGCCGACCAGCAGCGCATAGACCGCCACGCAGGCCAGCGTCCAGTCCAGCCTGCCCGAGTCGGGGTCGTGCACCGCCAGCAGCGGCACGGCGACCTTGAAGATCGCCGCGTAGGCGAGCACGCCGTAGGCCGCGCCGCAGGCGACCGGCCGCCGCAGCAGCACCGGCAGGCGGCGCGACAGCGCGCGGTACAACGCCACCACGCCCCACATCAGGTGGCCGTAGAGGACCGCGCCGAGCAGCGCGGTCGCCACGCCGCCCGAATACGCCGCCGTGCCCAGGAACCAGGAGGCGATCGACTGCATCACCCGCATGGCCGAGGCGCCCTGCTCGGTCCAGAACACGATCGCGAACGCCATGTCGAACGTCGCGACGGTGTAGCCGCCGAGCAGCAGCCAGGGAATCCGCGCGGCGTGGCGCCGCGGGAAGGGGAAACCGGCATGGGAAGGCAGCGTGGCGCGCATCGCGGGACTCCAGGTGGGGGTGGAGGAGGATTGGCCCTATCACGAACGCCGGAAGTGGCACTATCAAGGGCCAATCGCCCCGGCTGAAATGGGGCCAATTCCCCGCGGAGCCCGCGATGCACCTGCAACTCGACGGCAACGGCCCGCTGCACGCCCAGCTCACGCGCGCCCTCAAGGCGGCGCTGCTGGCCGGCGTCGCGGGCGGCGCGCGGCTGCCGGCCACGCGCCAGCTGGCGCGCGAGCTGGGGGTCTCGCGCAACACCGTGCTGGCGGCCTACGAGCAGCTGCGCGCGGAGGGCTTCATCGACGGCCGGATCGGCTCGGGCAGCTATGTCGCGCCGCAGCTGCCGGCGGTGCGGCCGCCGCCGCGCCCGCGCGAGGACGGCATCGCCCCGCAGTCGGCCTTCGCCCGGCGCATGCGCGAATGCCACGACCACGACAAGCTGCCGGGCCGGCGCCTGCGCGGCGTCATGCACGCCTTCCAGTACGGCGTGCCGATGACCAACCCGACCCTGACCACGGCCTGGGCGCGCGAGCTCTCGCATGCGGCGCAGTACACCCCGCCCGGCTATCCCGCCAGCCAGGGGCTGCCGGCGCTGCGCGAGGCGACCTGCGACTACCTCGCGCGCCGCCGCGGCGTGCATGCGGCGCCGGAGGACGTGCTGATCGTCAACGGCACCCAGCAGGCGATGACGCTGATCGCCGACGTGCTGATCGACGAGGACGACACCGTCGCGATCGAGGAGCCGCACTACGACGCCATCCGCAAGGTGCTGCAGTCGCACGGCGCGCGCATGCACACCACCGCGGTCGACCGCGAGGGCCTGGTCTGCGACGCGCTGCCGCCCGGCGGCGCCAAGCTGGTGTGCGTGACGCCGTCTCACCAGTTCCCGACCGGCGCGGTGATGTCGCTGCGCCGGCGCATGGCGCTGCTCGAATACGCCGCGCGCCACGAGGCGTGGATCTTCGAGGACGACTACGACGGCGAATTCCGCTACGACGGCAAGCCGCTCGCCGCGCTGCGCTCGCTCGACGAGGGCGACCGCGTGATCTACGTCGGCACCTTTTCCAAGGCGCTGTTCCCCACCTTGCGCCTGGGCTACCTGATCATGCCGCCGCAGCTGCGCCGCGACTTCATCGCCGCCAAGTGGATGAGCGATTTCTCGTCGGCCGGCATCGAGCAGGCCGCGCTGGCGAACTTCATCGCCGATGGCGGCTTCGAGCGCCACCTGCGGCGCACCGCGCAGGAACTCAGGCAGCGGCGCGCGACGCTGGTGGAGGGCCTGCGCGCGTGCAGCCGCGGGCGGCTGGAGATCGAGGATTCGCAGGCCGGCATGCACCTGGTGGTGTGGCTGCCCGGGCGCGGCGACGCGGACGCCGAGGCGCTGGTCGAGCAGGCCCGGCAGGCCGGACTGGGGATGTACTCGATCGCGCCCTACTACCTGCATTCGCAGGACCGCGGCGGGCTGCTGATGGGCTACGGCGGCATGCCGGTGGCGGAGATCGAGCAGGCGCTGGCGCTGTTCGCGCGCTGCCTGGACGAGGTGTTCCCGGTCGCGCCGTCCTCGCGGCCCGCGCCGCCGCGGCCGGCCGCGCGTGCGCGCCACGGCAAGCAGCCGGGCGCATGGCGCGCGCGCGGCGCGCGGGCCGGGCGGTGAGCGCCGCCGCTCGCCGCGGCACTGCCGGGCCCGCGGGCCGGGACTGACCGACGGAGCCACGCGACGCGCCATGGACTTGCGATTCGACGGCAACGGACCGATGCACGCGCAGCTCACCCGCGCGCTGCGCGCGGCGGTGCTGGCGGGCCTGGTCGGCGGTCGGCGGCTGCCGGCCACGCGCCAGCTGGCGCGCGAGCTGGGGCTTTCGCGCAACACCGTGCTGTCGGCCTACGAGCAGCTGCGCGCGGAAGGGTTCATCGAGGCGCGCGCCGGCTCCGGCAGCTACGTCGCCCGGCAACTGCCGTCGACGCCGCGCCCGGACGGTCCCGCGCCGCAGCTCGCGCCGCAGTCCGCCTTCGCGCGGCGCATGCGCGAATGCCACCAGCCCGGCGCCATCCCCGGCCTGGTCGCGCCCGGCGTGATGCATGCCTTCCAATGCGGCGTGCCGATGACGCACCCGGCCCTGACCACCGCCTGGTCGCGCGAGCTCGCGCGCGCCGCGCGCCGGGCGCCCGCGGACTATCCGCCCTCGCAGGGCCTGCATGCGCTGCGCGAGGCGACCTGCGACTACCTCGCGCGCCGCCGCGGCGTGCATGCGGCGCCGGAGGACGTGCTGATCGTGAGCGGCACCCAGCAGGCGATCGCGCTGATCGCCGACGTGCTGGTCGACCCGGGCGACCCGGTGGCGATCGAGGAGCCGCACTACACCGCGATCCGCAAGGTGCTGCTGGCGCACGGCGCGCGCATGCACGCGGTCGACGTCGACTGCGAAGGGCTGGTATGCGACGCGCTGCCGCACGACGGCGCCAAGCTGGTGTGCGTGACGCCTTCGCACCAGTTCCCGACCGGCGCGGTGATGTCGCTGCGCCGGCGCATGGCGTTGCTCGAGTACGCCCAGCGGCACGACGCGTGGATCTTCGAGGACGACTACGACGGCGAATTCCGCTACGACGGCAAGCCGCTGGCGGCGCTGCGCTCGCTCGACGAAGGCGGGCGCGTGGTCTACGTCGGCACCTTCTCCAAGGCGCTGCTGCCGACGATCCGGCTGGGCTACCTGGTCATGCCCCGGCGGCTGCGGCGCGACTTCATCGCCGCCAAGTGGGCGAGCGACTTCGCCTCGCCGGGCGTGGAGCAGGCGGCGCTGGCGGCGTTCATCGCCAATGGCGGCTTCGAGCGCCACCTGCGGCGCACCGCGCAGGAGCTCAGGCAGCGGCGCGCGACGCTGGTGGAAGGCCTGCGCGCCTGCAGCCGCGGGCGGCTGGAGGTCGAGGATTCGCGCGCCGGCATGCACCTGGTGGCGTGGCTGCCGGGACGCGACGACGCCGACGTCGCCGCGCTCATCCGCCACGCGCAGCGCGCGCGCCTGGGGTTGTACCCGACCGCGCCGCTGTACCTGCGGCCGCACGACCGCAGCGGGCTGGTGATGGGCTACAGCGGCATGCCGGTGGCGGAGATCGCGCAGGCGCTGGGGCTGTTCGCGCGCAGCCTGGACGAGGTGTTCCCGGTCAGCGCGCAGCCACCACGGCGACCACCAGCGCAGCGCCCCACCACGCAAGGTCGACCTGGTCGTTTGCGAGCCGCACCAGCGTCCAGGTGAAGTCCGGGCCCAGGCGGAACAGCGAGTCCCACGGCAGCAACCCCAGCGAGCGGCCCACCTGCGTGGCGACGATGGCCCAGTTGGCCAGCGCGATGCACAGCACGGTGCCGGCGACCGCGCACGCCGCGCGCGGCCAGCCGGCGGGCATGCGCCCCAGGCGCAGCAGCAGCGCGGCGTCGAGCGCGGCCAGCACGGCGATCCAGCTCGCCTGGCCGCCCACCGCCAGCGAGAACAGCGTCCACGCCGCGGCAATGCCGACGCCGCCGAGCAGCAGCAGCACCAGGGCGGGCAGGGGAAAGCGGGGCGTCGGATCGGCGTGCATCGGCCAGGCGCGGGACGAAAGCCCGACAGCATACCGTCGGCGCGGCGGTACAATTCACGCCATTGCGCGGCGCGACGCCGCCCCCATCCAGGGCCTGTCCCGCCGTCGCGCGGAAGCGACCCGCCGCACCACCGCCAGGCCAGGAACCCCATGTACTCCCGCAGCAGCGAACCCGTCCGCTTCGAACGCGATTGCGCCGCCGTCCTGGTGCCGCAGGGCGACGCGGTGACCCTGCCGGCGGGCAGCATCGGCTACATCACCCAGGCGCTGGGCGGCAGCTACACCGTCTTCGTCGAGGGCAACCTGTTCCGCATCGCCGGGCACGACGCCGACGCCATCGGCAAGGAGCCGGCGCCGCCGCTGTCGCTGCCCGACGACGCCGGCGACGAAGCGGTGGAAAAGCTGGTGTGGCAGCAGCTGCGCACCTGCTTCGACCCCGAGATCCCGATCAACGTGGTCGACCTGGGCCTGGTGTACGAGGCCAACGTCATCCACCGCGAGGACGGCGAGCGCTCGGTCGAGGTCAGGATGACCCTCACCGCGCCCGGCTGCGGGATGGGCGAGATCCTGGTCGACGACGTGCGCACCAAGCTCGAGCTGATCCCGACCGTGGCCGAGGCGGACGTCGAGCTGGTGTTCGACCCGCCCTGGAACCGCTCGATGATGTCCGAGGCCGCCCGGCTCGAGACCGGCATGCTCTGAAGGGCCGCCCGGCCCGCCCCGAAGCGATCCCGCCCTCGCCGCGCCGTCGGCGATGCGATGCGTCCTGCCCGGCTGCCGGCAAGCCGAACCGGGGCGGGCCACGGTTCCTGTTGAAAATGTGATATTCATCACATTTTCAAGCATTCGCGTGGCCATTTTGAACGTGAACGCCCGCTGAGTTGCCGTTTTTGGTCAGTATCCGGACACCAAGGGTCACTGCCCGGTGTTCGTCCTCGGGCACGCGTTCCAGGCATCCAGGCGTCCGCGCCCCGCACTGCGGGGCAGGGGCGGGTGTTCCCCGGGCTTCCGGCCCGGCCTGCGTGCCGGCAGGGCCCAGGTGCGTTGCGCGGCGGTGCGAACCGGTCGCGCGCCGGTTCCACTTTCCCGACCGAAGGAGGCGGGTGCGGCAAGAAGCTGCGGGGCGATGGCCGACGGCCATCGGACCGGGACCAAAGGATCCCGGCGGACAGCAGCAGGGGCATGCCGGTTGGAGGGGGCCGCCGGCGCAGTCGTTGGAAGGCAAGAGAGGAGCCGGCCAGGCGGCCGGTCGCATGTCCAACCCATCGGGAGATCCATCTGTGATCCACTCCAAGAAGCGTTCCCTACACCTGATCGCGCTGTCGCCGCTGGCGGTCGCCTGCATGGCGATGTCCGCCCACGCGGCCACGCGCGTCGACCTGCACGGGCAGGACGTCGCCCGCATCAACAGCCAGTACGCCGGCGCCACCGTCGCGGCCGGGGTCAGCAAGCAGGCCAGCGTCCGCCACGCCGAGATGCTCGGCCTGGGCGCCGAATCGGCCCTGTCCGTGATCAAGGTGCACACCACCAAGGACGGCGTGCGCAACACCCGCTACCAGCAGACCTTCCGCGGCCTGCCGGTCTACGGCGAGCAGGTGGTGGTCAGCGAGGACCGCAACGGCAACATCCGCACCCTGTTCGGCCGCAAGGTCGAGGGGCTCGAGCGCGAGCTCGCCGCGGTGGCGCCGAAGGTCGGCGGCGCGCAGGCGCTGGCCACGGCCAAGCGCGCCACGCTCGGCAGCCGCCTGCTGTCGATGAAGGTCCAGGCCGAGAAGTCGCGCCAGGTCGTGTACGTCGACGACAACGGCCGCGCCCACGTCGCGTGGGAAGTGTCGTTCTTCGCAGATTCGGCCAAGGGTGGTTCGCCGACCAGCCCGCGCGTGATCGTCGACGCGGCCAGCGGCGCCGTGCTCAAGAGCTTCGACGCGCTGCAGAACGCCGAGATCGGCACCGGCCCCGGCGGCAACGAGAAGACCGGCCAGTACGAGTACGGCACCGACTTCGGCTTCCTCGACGTCGAGCAGGACGGCACCAACTGCACGATGAACACCGCCAAGGTCACCACGATCAACCTCGCGCACGGCACCAGCGGCTCCACCCCGTGGACCTACACCTGCCCGCGCAACACCGTCGAGGCGATCAACGGCGCCTACGCGCCGCTCAACGACGCGCACTACTTCGGCCACGTCGTGTTCGACATGTACAGCGACTACCTGCAGTCCTCGCCGCTCACCGGCAAGATGACGCTCAAGGTGCACTACAGCACCAACTACGAGAACGCGTTCTGGGAGCCGTCCACGCAGACGATGTACTTCGGCGACGGCGCCAGCACGTTCTACCCGCTGGTGGGCCTGGACGTGCTCGCGCACGAGGTCTCGCACGGCTACACCGAGCAGAACTCGGGCCTGGAGTATGCCGGCCAGCCCGGCGGCATGAACGAGGCCTTCTCCGACATCGCCGGCGAGGCCGCGGAGTTCTTTTTCAAGGGCACCAACGACTTCCTGATCGGCGGCGAGATCTTCAAGGCCCCGGGCGAGGCGTTGCGCTACATGGAGGACCCGACCCTCGACGGCATCTCGATCGGCAGCGCGGACGACTACTACGACGGCCTCAACGTCCACTATTCGTCGGGCGTCTACAACAAGGCCTTCTACCTGCTCGCGCACACCGCCGGCTGGGACACGCACAAGGCGTTCATGGCCTTCGCGGTGGCCAACCGCGACTACTGGACCCCGACCACCAACTTCTACGACGGCGCTTGCGGCGTGGAGACGGCGGCCGAGGACCAGGGCTGGGCCAAGGCCGACGTGACCGCGGCGTTCGCCGGCGTCGACGTCGAATGCGGCGGCGGCCCGCCGCCCGACCCGGATCCGGTCGTGCTGGAGAAGGGCGTGCCGGTGACCGGCCTGGAGATCGCCAGCGGGCACGCGCTGCGCTACACGATGGACGTGCCGGCCGGTTCGTCGAACCTGTCGTTCACGATCTCCGGCGGCACGGGCGACGCGGACCTGTACGTGCGCTTCGGCAGCGAGGCCACCGACACCGAGTACGACTGCCGTCCGTACAAGAGCGGCAACAGCGAGGTGTGCGAGTTCCCGACCCCGAGCGCGGGCACGTACTACGTGCGCGTGAAGGCCTACACGTCCTACAGCGGCGTGACGCTGGTCGGCGACTACAACGACGGCAGTGGCGGCGGCGACGAGGTGCAGACCTACACCAACGACGCGGACTTCAACATCCGCGACTACGGTTCGTTCCGCAGCCCGGTCGACGTCAGCGGCCGCAGCAGCAACGGCCTGGCCGACACGCAGGTGAAGGTGGACATCTCGCACACCTACATCGGCGACCTGAAGGTCGACCTGGTGGCGCCGGACGGCAGCGTGTACGTGCTGCACAACCGCACCGGCGGCAGCGCCAACGACATCAAGAAGACCTACACGGTCGACCTGTCGGGTGAGAGCCTCAACGGCACCTGGAACCTGCGCGTGAAGGACAACGGCGTGGGCGACACCGGCAAGCTCAACAGCTGGAGCGTGACCTTCTGACCGTCCCCGGCCCTGGCCGGCAGGCCGGGGCCGGAATGCCGGAAGCAGACGTTGCAAACGTGGAAGGGCGGGGCTTGTCCCCGCCCTTTTTTTGTTTCGAGGACTCGTGCACGTTTGATCGCATGCCTCGCCGCGACCTGACGGGCCCCGGGGCGACCGGCAGCCCTTTGGGGCGAATGTCCCCCGGCGCCGGCCTGCGGCCGACGCCTCCTCCTTTATTTCGCCCCAAAGGACTGCCGGCCGCTCGGGGCGTTTGATCGCATGGTTGCGGGAGAACAGATGCCGGGATGGTGAATCTGTAGTGTTCGTGATCCGCTTTCGATGGCATGCCCGCACCGGGGCCCTGATCGCAGGCTTTCCAAAAAAAGATCCTGGCATGGCGTGCTGTCGGGGACGTAGCCCCGACTGCTTTGTGCTTTTGAAACCACCGCGCAAGTTGCCACGCGGGTGCGGATGCCCTTGGGTGCGAAATCAAGGAGGAGGCGTCGGCCAAGGGCCGGCGCCGGGGGACATTCGCACCCAAGGGCATCCGCACCCGGCGCCACGCCATCCGTCCCGCTTCCCCCCAGTCCAAACAAGAACCTTCGGCGTTCGACCGGTCAACGCTCTTCTGCTTAGGCATAGATGCCCGGCTGCTCAGGCCACCCCCGCGCGGGCGAGCGCTTCGCGGAGCGGGTCGAGCAGGGCGCCGTAGGCCGGCGTGCGGGCGGTGTCCGTGCGCAGCGGCTGGCGCACCTGCGCGGCGCTGGCGGTGCGCACGCTGCGACGGGCCTCGTGGAACGCCAGGCAGGCCGGGTCGAATGACAGCCCGCAGGCGTCGAGCAGGCCGCGGATCCCGGTGTCCGGATCGCGCAGCAACGCCTCGTAGGAAAGCGCATGCACGTGCACCGGGTCGCGCTCGCGCCACGCATTCATCGTCCGCGCGCAGTCGCGCATGAAGGCGGCGATGTCGTCGAAGTCGCAGGAGAAGTGCGGCAGCCGGTAGAAGTGCTGCTTGAAGCACGACCAGGCCGTCTCCACCGGATCGCGCCGGGTCTCGAGCACGGTCGCGCCGGGCAGCATCGCGCGCAGCACGCCCGCGTGCAGCCAGTTCTCCGGCATCTTGTCGGTGAAGCGCGGACGGCGCTCGCGCCAGCGCGCGGTGCGCGCGAGGTAGTCGCGGCCCAGGCGCTGCCAGTCGCCGGCATCGGCGTCGGCGACCCAGCGCGGGAACGGCTGCCCCCGGCGCTGCGATTCCTCGCCGATCACGATGCCCAGCTCGGGCAGCTCGCTCGCGCCTTCCACCTCCGGATGCGCGGCGAGGACCTGCTCGAACAGCGTCGAACCCGAGCGCGGCATGCCGGCGATGAAGATCGCCTCCTCGCCGAGCGACGGGTCGCGCGGCGGCGGCAGCCGCGCCGTGGCCTGGATGACGTCGTCGACGTGCGCGCGGAAGGTGTCGGCGTCCCAGCGCGCCTCGTCGCGCAGCCGCCCGTTGGCCGACCGCAGCGCCGCCAGCGCCTCGGCGTGGCGGCCGTGGTCCTCGCAGGCCTTGGCGAGCGCGTACGCCATTGCCACGCGGTCGGGCCCGCCGACGTCGGGGCGGTCGTGGTTGAGCGCGAGCTGCTCGCGATCCTCGTCCGAGAGCGGCCGCGTCTTCATGTTGGCCAGCCCGCGCCACGCGTCGCCGCAGGCGGGATTGCGCAGCAGCGCCTCGCGGTAGTGCCGGTCGGCCTCGTCGAGGCGCCCGGCGTGCACCAGCGCGTCGGCGAGCAGGATGCGCGCCGGCATGAAGGCCGGCGCCAGCCCGGCCGCGCGCGCCAGCGCGTCGATCGCCTCGGCGGTGCGGCCTTCGAGCTGCAGGCTGCGGCCGATGTTGTACCAGGGCAGCGGATGCTCCGGCGCCAGTCCGGTGGCGACGCGCCAGCTCGCGCGCGCGGCGTCGGCGTCGCCGCAGTTGCGCTGCGCGTTGCCCAGGTCGATCAGGACCAGCGCGTCGCCGGGTCGCCGCTCGATCGAGCGCTGCAGCGCCTCGCGCGCGGCCGCGTGGCGCCCGGCGCCGGCGTGCGCGATGCCGGCCAGGCGCAGGGCCTCGGGATGTCCGGGCGCCGCGTCGAGTACTTCGCCGGCCAGCCGCAGCGCCGCGTCGGCGTCGCCGCGCTGGATGGCCTGCGCGGCGCCCTGCATGCGCTGGATGGCGTCGGGCGCCAGGCCGGCCAGGCGCGAGTCGTTGGAAGCAGCGGTCATCGATCGGCCAGGCGGCATCGCGAAACGGGACCCCGATGATATGGGGTGGCCGGGACGGGTGCTCCCGCGTCGGCACAAGGGTTCCCGCACATCGCGTGCGCGGTCGCCGCCGATGCTGGCCGCTCGAGTCGACGACCCGTGCAGGTCCCGCGGCGACGCCGATGCATGCGGGACTTCGGCCGCCCGCTCCGGCAAGCCGTCCGGATTGGTTCCTCGTGTAACCGTCTACATTCGGAAAGTGCGGAATCGATCACGATAAATAGGGCGGATTTGCTGCGTTTGCAGCGTGAACACCTCCTGAATTGTCTTGTAGGGTCAACAAAGGACGCATTGCGTCATGCGTCCCTTCCCGGTGGACAGGAGTTCGGCACTGCCCACCGCGCGCCGCCCATGGCGGTCCCTACCAGTTCGGGGCAATCGATGTCGGAGCTTTCCCGAGGTTGCGCTTCCCGCCCGTCGCCGCCGCGTCCCGCGGCATGCGCGGCGCCGGAAGCGGCCACGGGCACCGGCCGTGCCCGCGGGGACAGGACCCGGGCGGTCCCGCCGGATGGAACGCCGGCGTGGCCTGCCGCCACTTGGTCGAACGCAACATTGCTCGATAGCTGAAGAAAGCTGCGGGGAACCTGATCCGGTGGACGGGGGGCCGTCGCCGCCGGATCGACGGGTCCCGGGACAAAAGCAGCGTGCAAGCCGGATGCGGACCGGAAGACCGCGACGGTGCAGTTGGAAGTGCACACAGAGAGATCGCCCGCGAGGCGATCGCCAATCCAACAATTCGGGAGAAATGCAATCGTGATCCATTCCAGCAAGCATCCGCTCGCCCTGATCGCCGTGACGCCGCTCGCGCTCGCGCTCGCGACCGCATCGGCGCAGGCCGCCACCCGCGTCGACCTGCACAAGCAGGACGTCGCCGCGCTCAACGCCCAGTACGCGGGCGCCACCGTGGCGGTCGGGGTCAGCAGGCAGGCGAACCTCCGCCACGCGGAGATGCTCGGCCTCGGGGCCGACTCGGCCCTGACCGTGATCAAGGCGCGCGACGCCGGCAAGGGCGCGCGCAACATCCGCTACCAGCAGACCTTCCGCGGCGTGCCGGTGTACGGCGAGCAGGTCGTGGTCAGCGAAGGCGCGGACGGCAAGGTCCGCAGGGTGTTCGGCCGCAAGGTCGAAGGCCTCGCCAAGGAGATCCCCAGCGTCGCCGCGAAGCTGACCGGCGCCAACGCGCTGGCCGTCGCCAAGCGCGCCACGCTCGGCAGCCGCCTGCTGGCGATGCGCACCGAGCGCGAGGAAAGCCGCAAGATGATCTACGTCGACGGCAACGATCGCGCGCACCTGGCCTACGTGGTGTCGTTCTTCGCCGACAGCGCCGCCGGCGGCAGCCCCACGCGTCCGGTGGTCATCGTCGACGCGCAGAGCGGACGCATCCTCAGGCAGTTCGACGCCCTGGCCAACGCCGAGATCGGCACCGGCCCCGGTGGCAACCAGAAGACCGGCCAATACGAGTACGGCACCGACTTCGGCTACCTGGACGTCGCGCAGAGCGGCAGCACCTGCACGATGAACAACGCCAAGGTCAAGACCATCAACCTCAACGGCGGCACCAGTGGCAGCACCGCGTTCTCCTATACCTGCCCGCGCAACACGGTGAAGCAGATCAACGGCGCGTATTCGCCGCTCAACGACGCGCACTACTTCGGCAAGGTCATCTTCGACATGTACGACGCCTGGCTCGGCACCTCGCCGCTGAGCTTCCAGCTCAGCATGCGCGTGCACTACAGCCACAACTACGAGAACGCGTTCTGGGACGGCACCGGCATGACCTTCGGTGACGGCGCCAGCACGTTCTACCCGCTGGTGAGCCTGGACGTCTCCGCGCATGAGGTCTCGCACGGCTACACCGAGCAGAACTCCGGGCTCGAGTACGACGGCCAACCGGGCGGCATGAACGAGGCCTTCTCGGACATCGCCGGCGAGGCGGCCGAGTACTTCATGAACGGCAGCAACGACTTCCTGATCGGCGCCGAGATCATCAAGGGCAACGGCGCGCTGCGGTACATGCAGGACCCGACCCAGGACGGCGCGTCGATCGGCAGTGCGGACGACTACTACGACGGCCTCGACGTGCATTACTCGTCCGGCGTCTACAACAAGGCGTTCTACCAGCTCGCGCACAAGTCGGGCTGGAACACGCAGAAGGCGTTCATGGCCTTCGCCGTGGCCAACCGCGATTACTGGACCCCGAGCACCGACTTCGACCAGGGCGCCTGCGGCGTCGAGAGCGCGGCCGAGGACCTGGGCTACAGCAAGGCCGACGTGACCTCCGCGTTCGCGGCCGTCGACGTCAGCTGCACCGGCGGTGGCGGTGGTGGCGGCACGACCGTGCTGACCAAGGGCGTGCCGGTCACCGGGCAGTCGGCCAGCACCGGCGGCTCGCTCAACTACACGCTGGTGGTGCCGGCGGGCGCGTCCAACCTGACGTTCACCATGTCGGGCGGCAGCGGCGACGCCGACCTGTACGTGAAGTTCGGCAGTGCGCCGACCGACTCGTCCTACGACTGCCGCCCGTACAAGAGCGGCAACAGCGAGTCGTGCACCTTCGCCTCGCCGCAGGCCGGCACGTACTACGTGCGCATCAAGGCCTACTCGTCGTTCTCCGGCGTGAGCCTGGTGGGCAACTACGGCACCGGCGGTGGCGGCGGCAACGTGCTGACCAACGGCGTGCCTGCGACCGGGCTGGCGGCGAGCACCGGCAACTCGGTGAACTACACCATGGTCGTGCCCTCGGGCCGCAGCAGCCTGCAGTTCACCATCTCCGGCGGCTCGGGCGACGCGGACATGTACGTGCGCCGTGGCAGCGCGCCGACCGACAGCAGCTACGACTGCCGTCCGTACCGGAGCGGGAACAACGAGACCTGCACGTTCAACAGCCCCACCGCGGGCACGTACTACATCCGCGTCAAGGCGTACTCGACGTACTCGGGCGTGAGCCTGAAGGGCACCTACTGACGCCGCTGGCGCCGGTAGCGGGGCAGGGACGCCCCACTTTCCACGGGGCCCGGTCGGAGACCGGACCCTTCTCGCGTCGCGCGGACCCGGCGTGGCCGGCCGAACGTCAGCCAGCCGCCTCGAAGCGGTTGGCGTCGACGTTCTTGCGCACCTTCAGCGGGTCCCAGATGCGGCCGTTCATCGCGATGTAGACGCCGGGCGGCAGCGACTGCACCGCGCCGACCGCGCAGCCGATGTTGAACTCGGCGTCGGAGCCGCGGAAGCGCGCGGGGTTGAGCGCGCCGGTCAGGATGATGGTCTTGCCTTCGATGCCGGACAGCACCTTCGCGGTGTCGACCATCGTGTCGGTGCCGTGGGTCACCAGCACGTGGCGGGCCGGCTGCGCGGCGATGGTGGCGCGCACCAGCTCGCGGTCGGCGGCGTCGATGTGCAGCGAGTCCTTGCGGATGATCGGGATCACCCGGAAGCGGAACGCGACGCCGAGCTCCTCCAGGATGCGGCCGATCTGCGGCTCGCCGACCTGGTAGTCGGACTTGTCGTCGAAATACACCTTGTCGATGGTGCCGCCGGTGGTGACGACGAGGAGTTCGTCCATATCCGCAGTGCCCTCAGGTTGGTCCTGCAGGAGCGCACCTGGGCGCGATGGCTTGCGCCGGCAAGGCCACGTTGCGCCCAGGTGCGCTCCTACGGGTGCGACATTCTACTTGCGCAGGCGCGCGCGCAGGCCGGGCCAGCTGGAAGCGACCACCACCGCCACCGCCAGCGCCACTTCGGCCAGCGCCAGCCAGCGCTCCGCCGGCCGGCTCCAGGCCACCATCACGCCGTGCGAGAACCACAGCAGGCCGAGCACGCCGGCCCAGAACGCCGCCTTCGCGCCGCCGCGCAGCACGGCCACCGCGGCCAGCAGCGGCGGCAGCACGAACACCAGCAGCGCCGCGACGAGGTGGCGGTCGGCGTGGAACCAGGCGGCGAACAGCGCCGCGAGCGCGAACAGCGCCGCCGCGAGCGTGATCCGGGACGGCGGGCGCGTCATGCCAGCTTCGCCGCGACGCGCGCAAGGCGCCGCCCCAGCGCGCGCGCGAGCTGCGCCTCGTCGTCGCTCGGCCGCGGATCGTCCTGCAGGCCCGAGACGTGGCTGGCGCCGTAGGGCGTGCCGCCGCCGCGGGTGGTGTTGAGCGCCGGCTCGGTATACGGGATGCCGACCAGCACGCAGCCGTGGTGCAGCAGCGGGAGCATCATCGACAGCAGGGTCGATTCCTGCCCGCCGTGCATGGTCGCGGTGGAGGTGAACACCGCGGCCGGCTTGCCGGCGAGGGTGCCGCTGGCCCACTGCGCGCCGAGCCCGTCGATGAAATGCTTCAGCGGCGCGGCCATGTTGCCGAAGCGGGTCGGGCTGCCGAGCGCCAGGCCGACGCATTCGTCCAGGTCCGCGGCCCCGACGTACGGCGCGCCTTCCTCCGGCACCGGCGGCGCCGCGACCTGCGTGGCCGGCGCCACCGGCGGCACCGTGCGCAGCCGCGCGGCCATGCCGTCGACTTCGCCGATCCCGCGCGCGAGCTGGCGTGCGAGGTTGGCCACCGAACCGCCGCGGCTGTAGTAGAGGACGAGGATCTCGGGCATGGCGCGCGTCGCGATGGGATGGCGGGATTGTCGCAGGTCGCGGGCGGCGCGCGTCGATGCGGCGGCCGCGTGCGAGTGCCGGCCCGTGCCCGTTCGCTGCGCCAGGGATGACGGGTTCGAGGGAAGGGGCGCGTCCGGGATCGCAGGGCGCGCGCGGGTCGCGCTCCGGCCCCGCCGTTGCCGCCGCGCCGGCCCGGCGCCCTTTGCTACCCTGCGCCCGATGGAGCCCCTCGACACCCTCTACCGCTGGAGCGAGCGCCTGCGCGACCGCGCGCGCACGGGCACGTTCCTGCGCTTCCTGTGGCGGCGCTTCCTCGACGACCGGCTGTTCGAATCGGCCGGCGCGCTGTCGTTCACCATGGTGTTCGCGCTGGTGCCGCTGTCGATGGTGGTGTTCGGGGTGGTGTCGGCGTTCCCGGCCTTCGACAAGTGGAAGAACGCGCTGAGCAACTACGTGTTCGCCAACTTCGTGCCGAGCTCGGCGAGCGCGATCAGGGCATGGCTGGAGAAGGCGACCAGCAACACCGGCGAACTCACCGGCGTCGGCGTGCTGACGCTGGTGATCTCGCTGCTGATCACCCTGGTGAGCATCGAGGCCACGTTCAACAAGATCTGGCGGGTGAAGACGGCGCGGCCCAAGTTCAGCCGCTTCCTCGTCTACTGGACGGTGCTCACCCTCGGCGCGATCGTGGCGACCGCGAGCCTGGCGCTGTCGACGCAGTTCTTCGCGATGAGCATCTTCAGGACGGCCTCCGGCCAATGGCTCGAGGGCGTGATCCTGCGCCTGACCCCGATGCTGATCGAGTGGATCGCCTTCACCGCGATCTACCGGGTGGTCCCGCACCGCACCGTGCAGTGGCGCCACGCCATGGCAGGCGCGGCGCTGGCGGTGCTGCTGCTGGAGCTGGTGAAGTGGGGCATCGGCCTGTACCTGGGCAGCTTCAACGCCTACGCGAAGATCTACCAGCAGGTCGCCTTCCTGCCGATCTTCCTGCTGTGGATCTACTTCGGCTGGGTGTCGATCCTGCTCGGCGCCTCGTTCGCGTCGTCGATCTCCGCCTTCCGCTACCAGCCGGCGTCGATGCGGCTGCCGGTCGGGCACGAGCTGTACGGTCTGCTGCGCATGCTCGGGCGGTTCGCGATGCAGCGCCAGCAGGGCAAGGGCCTGCACAGCGACGAGATCCAGGAACTCGAGCCGATGCTCACCGACGCGCTGGTGCAGCAGATCCTCGCGCAGCTGGGCGAGATCGGCCTGGTCACGCGCGCCGAGACCGGCGAATGGCTGCTCGCGCGCGACCTCGACGACCTCTCGCTGGGCGAGCTCTACGAGGCGTGCAACCTGCGCATCCCCGTCAACGAGGCGCACCTGCCGTGCCGCGACGACGCGCTCGGCCTCGCTTCCACCCGCATCCTCGACGAACTGCGCGTGCCGCTGCGCGAACTGCTCAAGCGCCGCGTCTCCAGCCTCTACGACATCCCCCGGGAAACCCCATGAACCGACACCTGCGCCTGCTCGCCATCCTCATCGCCGTCGCCGCGGTCGCCGCCTGCAAGCGGCCCGCGGACGAAGCCGCCACGCCCGCCG
The DNA here is from genome assembly GCA_035539095.1 of Luteimonas sp. Lineage (GTDB taxonomy): Bacteria > Pseudomonadota > Gammaproteobacteria > Xanthomonadales > Xanthomonadaceae > Luteimonas. Next base: position 7,821 of record DATLJE010000001.1, on the reverse strand, counting down.
CGGTGCCCGCGGCGCAGACCCCGGCCAAGGCGCCGGAGCCGCCGACCGCGCCCACCGCCGGCGCCGACGAAGCGACGGCCAGGCCCGCCGTCCCGACGCTGCGCCTGGCCACCGTCGACGGCGCGCAGTACGACCTCGCCGCGCATCGCGGCAACTGGGTGGTGGTGAACTTCTGGGCGACCTGGTGCGCGCCGTGCCTGAAGGAGATGCCGGAGCTGTCCGCGCTCGACGCCATGCGCGAGCACGTCGAGGTGCTCGGCCTGGCCTACGAGGACATCGCGCCCGCCGACATGCGGGCGTTCCTGCAGAAGCACCCGGTGGTCTATCCGGTCGCGATCGTCGACGTCTACAACCCGCCGGCCGACTTCGCCACGCCGCGCGGGCTGCCCACGACCTACCTGATCGCGCCCGACGGCAAGGTCGCCAAGCACTTCCTCGGGCCGGTCACCGCCAAGGACATCGAGGCCGCGATCGCCGCCGCCGGCGGCCCGAAGCCGGAGCCGCAGGCGCAGGGCTGACGATGGAAGCCGCGGCGCGCTTCCTGGTCGTCGGCAGGGTGCAGGGCGTGTGCTTCCGCGCCGGCACCCGCGAGCAGGCGCTGCGGCTCGGCCTGCGCGGGCACGCGCGCAACCTGCCGGACGGAAGCGTCGAGGTCGTCGCCGCCGGCGAGGCGGGCGCGCTCGAGGCGCTCGCAGGATGGCTGCGGGAAGGCCCGCCGATGGCGCGCGTGGATGGCGTGACGCGGAGCGAGGCCGGCGCGGGCGGGATCGGCGAGGGATTCACGATCGGCTGAGGCCGGCGCCAGCTGTCGGGAGCGGCTTGTGGGAGCGGCTTCAGCCGCGAGCTTTTCGCTTTGAACCATCGGTCGAGCCAACTCGCCGAAAAAACTCGCGGCTGAAGCCGCTCCCACGACTAACGCTCAGTCCTCGAACGCCGCGATCGGCTTCAGCACGCCGTAGCGCTCCTTCAACGGTTTGCCCGGCAGCGCGGGTAGTTCGATCGCCGCCTCCGGCACGCGCGTGTCCGGCAGGCGGTCGAGCAGGTCGCGCACCAGGGTCAGGCGGCCGCGCTTCTGGTCGTTGAAGTCGACCAGCGTCCACGGCGCGTGCCTGGTGTGCGTGGCGTTGAGCATCGCCTTGCGCGCGCGGGTGTAGTCGGCGTAGGCGCTGCGCGCCTTGAGGTCGATGGGCGAGAGCTTCCAGCGCTTGAGCGGGTCGTCCAGGCGCTCGGCGAAGCGCTCCTCCTGCTGCGCCTGGTCGGTGCACAGCCAGTACTTGAACAGGACGATGCCGTCGTCGACCAGCAGCTTCTCGAACGCCGGCGCCTGCTGCAGGAAGGCCTTGACCTGCGCGTCCGTCGCGAAGCCCATCACCTTCTCCACGCCGGCGCGGTTGTACCAGCTGCGGTCGAACAGCACGAGCTCGCCGGCCGCCGGCAGGTGCGGCACGTAGCGCTGGAAGTACCACTGGGTCGACTCGCGGTCGTTGGGCTTGGGCAGCGCGACGACGCGGCACTGGCGCGGGTTGAGGTGCTCGGAGATCGCCTCGATCACGCCGCCCTTGCCGGCGGTGTCGCGGCCCTCGAGCACCACCACCACGCGCTTGCCGGCGTGCGCGAGCCAGCGCGCCATGGCGGCGAGCTCGAGCTGCATGGGTTCGAGCAGCTTCTTGTAGTGCTTGCGCTTGAGCTTCTTCATGCGGGGGCGCGTGCGGTAGCGGGATGGGGCGCGGCGGACGGGCGAGGGAGGTGATGCGGTGGGCCGGGGCGACGCCGCGCGGGATCGGGGTCTACGGGGCGGTGGGTAGGGGTCTACCGGGCGGTGGGCCGGGGCCCACCCTACGGTTTTTTCCTGGCGGGCTTGTGGGGGGACATGGCGCGGGCGACTTCGAGCAGGGCGCCCTGGCGGCGCGTGTCGAGGCCGCGGTAGGCGGCGAGCAGGGCGTGCTCGCCCTTGGTGCGCGCGGGGTCGAGCGTGCTGGCCAGTTCGGCGAGCAGCGCGCCGGCCGGCACGCCGAAGGTGCGCGCGAGGGCGTCGAGCTGTTCGCGGCCGGGCAGCTTGTCGCCGCGCAGCCACGCCGACACCGTCGCCGCACCGGCGCGCGGGATCGCGGTGGCGATGTCGGTGGCGGACAGGCCGCGCGCCTTGGCCAGCAATCGCAGGGTCTGGTCGATCGCCATGTTCACTCCCCGGAAGCCGGGCCGCGGCCGGCCTGCGCGCGCGGGTCTTCCTTCAGGCGCGGCCGCAGGGTCGCGAGGTTGCAGGGGCGGGTGCGCGCGTCGAGCTGCGCGCGGATGATCCTGTCCCATGCCGTGCGGCAGGCCGAGGTGGAGCCGGGCAGGGCGAAGACGAAGGTGCCGTTGGCCAGCCCGGCGAACGCGCGCGACTGCAGCGACGAGGTGCCGATCTCCTCGAAGCTGATCGCGCGGAACAGCTCGCCGAAGCCGGGCATTTCCTTGTCCAGCAGCGGCAGCAGCGCTTCGGGCGTGGAATCGCGGCCGGTGAAGCCGGTGCCGCCGCTGACCAGCACGCCGTCGACCGCCTCGTCTGCGATCCACTGCGAGACCAGCGCGCGCAGGCGGTAGCGGTCGTCGGGCAGCAGCGCGCGCGCGTGCAGGCGATGGCCCTCGGCCTCGAGCGCGGCGACCAGGTAGTCGCCGGAGCCGTCTTCGGCCAGCGTGCGCGAGTCGGAGACGGTGAGCACGCACAGCGCGAGCGGGATGAAGTCGGCTTTCGCGGTCATGGACGAAGCCTAGCGCAAAGCCGAGCCCCTGTAGGAGCGCACCAGGGCGCGACCGCCTTGCCGGCGAAAGCGGTCGCGCCCTGGTGCGCTCCTACGGCGGGTCGAGATGGCATATGACCAGGTCCTTCGCCATCGCCGCGAAATCCGCGGCGAAGCCTTGCATGTCGAACAGGCCCGACGTGCGCCTGGCCGCCTGCAACCGCTCGCGCAGCGCGCGCAGGCGCGCCGGGTCGCGGCCCAGCGCGACCGCCAGCTCGACGTAGGCCGCGTCGTCGGCGACGTTCATTTCGTCCAGCCCGAGGTAATGGTTGAGGCTGCCGGCCACGCGCGCGGCGAAGGTCTCGCCCGGCCGCGTGAGCACCGGGCAGCCGGCCCACAGCGCGTCCGAGGCGGTGGTGTGCGCGTTGTAGGGATTGGTGTCGAGGAACAGCTCCGCCAGCTGCAGGCGCGCCAGGTACACGGGCTGCGGCTGCTTGTCCATGAACACCAGCCGCGCCGGATCGAAGCCGGCAGCGCGCGCCGATTCGCGCAGGCGCTCGTCTGCGCGGCCGGGGCCGGACAGCAGCCACAGCACGCTGCCCTCGACCCGCGCCAGCACCGCCATCGCGCGCGCGAAGCTGGCGGGATTGAGCTTGTAGCTGTTGTTGAAGCAGCAGTAGACGACGCCGCGCGGCGGCAGCCCGCAGCTTTCGCGCGACGGCGGCGGCCCGATGGCGCGTGTGGTGTCTGAAGGCTGGAAGCAGCGCGGCAGCCGCAGCACCTTCTCGCTGAAGTGCGGCGTCAGCGACGCGGGCAGCACGAAGTCGTCGGCGAGCACGTGGTCGATCCACGGCGCGCCGGAAGTGCCGGGATAGGCCAGCCAGTTGACCTGCACCGGCGCCGGCCGCATCGCCAGCACTTCCGGCACGCCGCCGCCGCCCCAGCCGCGCAGGTCGAACAGCACGTCGATGCCGGCGCCGCGGATGGCCGCGGCGATGCGCTCGTGCGGCAGCTGCACGACGTCGTGCAGCGTGGTCGCGGCGCGCAGGCGCGCGCGGATGTCGCTGCCGTCGTCGGCACCAAGCGCGAACAGGTGCGCCTCGATCCCGGTGTGCGTGCGCAGCGCCTCGAGGAAGGCGACCATCAGCAGCCCGGTCGGGTGCGCGCCGAAGCCGTTGGAGAGGAATCCCAGGCGGACAGGGCCCGCCGCGCGCGGTGGCGCCGGTGGCATCGGCCGCACCGCGGCCGCGATCATCGCCGCGCGCAGCCGCGCGCACTGCAACTGCTCGGCGGGCGTGGCGTCCTCGCCGAGGAAGGCGAACGGCTCGACCGGCGCAAGCTCGCGCCGCACCGCGTCGCGCACCTGCCGCGACAGCGCGTCGAGGTCGCGCCAGTCGCAAAGGCGGCGGCGCCACGCCAGCAGGTAGGCGGCCACCAGCGGCTCGCGCGGGTCGAGTGCGTGCGCGCGTGAGTAGGCCTCGCTGGCGGCTTCGGCCTCGCCGATGTCCTCGAGCACGTGGCCGAGCCACACCGCGATGCCGGGATGCCCCGGCGCCGCGCGCGCGGCCGCGCGCAGGCTGTCGGCGGCCGCGTGCAGGTCGCCGCGCATCCAGTGCGCGCGGCCCAGGCGCGCCAGCGCCTCGGGATGGCCGGGCGCGAGCTGCAGCGCGCGCTCCGCCGCGGCGCGGCCGGCCTGCAGGTCGCCGGCGTCGAGTTCCGCATCCGACAGCACCACCCAGGCGATCGCGTTGCGCGGCTCGCGCGCGACCGCGCGCCGGGCCTCGATGCGGGGATCGCCGCTGTGCGGCATCGCGCGGCGCTCAGCCGCCGAGCGGCAGGTGGAAGCGCAGCGTGTCGTCGTACGGCTGCCAGCCGTGCGCGCGGTAGAGCGCCTGCGCCTGCCGGTTGTCCGGCGTGGTCTCGAGCTCGAGCCGGATCGCGCCGTCCTCGTGCGCGAACCGCGCCGCGGCGTCGAGCAGCGCGCGCGCGACGCCGTGCCGGCGCGCCTGCGGCGCGACGAACAGGTCGTTGAGCACCCACGTGCGCGCCGCGCGCACCGACGAGAACATCGGATACAGCTGGGTGAAGCCGGCCGGCGTACCGTCGTCGAGCTTGGCCAGGAACACCGCCGACTCGCCGTTGCCCAGCCGCGCCTGCAGGAAGTCGCGCGCGAGCGTGGCGTCGGAAGCCTGTCCGTAGAAGCCGCGGTAGCCGTCGAACAGCGGGGCCAGGGCGTCGAGGTCGTCGAGGGTGGCGCGGTGGATGGCGGTCATGCGAGGCGTGGCTCGGAGGGCTGGCCGCATCCTAACCCGTCGTCACGCGCGTCGATCGTCCGTGGCTGCGTTTCGTCGCGCAGGCGGGCCGTGACTCCGACTCGCCTGCCGTCATCGGGGTTCCATCTTGTGGTCGAGTTTCCGTCTACGGTCATCCCCGCGAAGGCGGGATCCAGTGCCCTTGGCAGTCCCCACCTGCGAGCCGATGGCTCGTCGAAGTGCCATTGCCATCGATGCCTGCGGGCAAGCGGCAATGCCGAGTGCGTTGCGACGTGGGCAAAGTCACTGGATCCCCGCCTTCGCGGGGATGACGATCCAAGGTTGCGGCCTTCGCGAGGGCCAAGGGCCGGGGATCGATGCTGCGGCGCCGCTCGTCATTGCCCGATTCCCGATTCCCGATTCCCGATTCGCGATTCCCGAATCTCGAATCTCGAATCCCGGAATCCCAACCTCACCCCGCATCCACCAGCCGCGCCAGCTCGTCGGCCTGGTGCTCGCGCGAGAGCCGCTCGACCAGCGGGTCCAGCGCGCCTTCGAGCACGTTCTGCAGGTCGTACAGCGTCAACCCCTCGACGCGGTGGTCGGTGATGCGGCCCTGCGGGTAGTTGTAGGTGCGGATGCGCTGGCTGCGGTCGCCGCTGCCGACCTGCAGCTTGCGGACCTGCGCGGTCGCGGCCGCCTGCTTCGCCGCCTCGGCCTCGGCCAGCGTGGCCTTGAGGCGCTTCATCGCCTTGTCGCGGTTGGCGTGCTGCGAGCGCTCGGTCTGCGACTCGACCACGATGCCGCTGGGCACGTGGGTGATGCGGATCGCCGACTCGGTCTTGTTGACGTGCTGCCCGCCCGCGCCGGACGAGCGGAAGGTGTCGACCTTCAGGTCGGCCGGGTTGATCTCGACCGGCGGGCCGTCTTCCTCCACCGGGATGATCGCCACCGTCGCGGCCGAGGTGTGGATGCGGCCCTGCGACTCGGTTTCCGGCACGCGCTGCACGCGGTGGGTGCCGGACTCGAACTTCATCCGCGCGTAGGCGCCGCGGCCCTCGACGCGCGCGATCACCTCGCGGAAGCCGCCGTGCTCGCCGGGGCTGGCGGATTCCACGTCCACCCGCCAGCCCTGCCGCTCGGCGTAGCGCGAGTACATGCGCAGCAGGTCGCCGGCGAAGATCGCCGCCTCGTCGCCGCCGGTGCCGGCGCGGATCTCCAGGTACAGGCCGCCTTCGTCGCGCGCGTCGCGCGGGACCAGCAGCGCCATCAGCGTGGCGTCGAGCGCGTCCAGGCGCGCGTTCGCGGCCTCGATTTCCTCCTCGGCCAGCTCGCGCAGCTCCGGATCGGCGCGCATCGCCTGCGCGGCGGCGAGGTCGTCGCGCGCCCGGCGCTCGTCGGCCAGCGCCGCGGCCACCGGCTCGAGCTGGGCGAACTCGCGCGAGAGCGCGCGGAAGCGGTCCTGGTCGCCGGCCACGCCCGGGTCGGCGAGCAGGCGCTCGAGCTCCTCGCGGCGTTCGGCCAGGGCTTCGAGTTTGCGGCGCAGCGTGGGGAGCATGGCGGGAGGATCGCAGGACGGGGAGGACAGGCGTTGCGGCGGAACAGGCGTGGACCGTCGCTAATCCTCTCCGCCCGAGGCCTGTCCCGCGCCGTCCAGCAGCCGGTCGGCCGCGCGCATCAACTCCAGGTCGCCGCCCAGCGCCGCCTCGCGCAGCGCCACCGTCGGCGCGTGCAGCAGGCGGTTGGTCAGGGTGTGGGCGAGGAAGTCGAGCACCGCTTCCGGCGGCTGGCCGGCGGCGAGCTGCTGCCGCGCCTTCGCCAGCACCTCGGCGCGCGCCTGCTCGCCGTGCGCGCGCAGGCGCTTGAGCGGGGCGTTGCGCGTGCCCGCGGCGAGCGCCTCGACGTAGTGCGCCACCTGCAGGTCGACGATCGCCTCGGCGTCGTCGGCCGCCTCGCGGCGGTTGCGCCGGTTGTCCTCGACCGCGCGCTCGAGGTCGTCGACGGTGTAGAGGAAGGCGTCCTTGAGCGTCCCGACGTCGGCGGCGACGTCGCGCGGCACGGCCAGGTCGAACAGCAGCATCGGCCGGTGCTTGCGCGTGGCCAGCGCGGCGGCGACCTGGGCCTTGCTGATGATCGGGTCGCGGCTGGCGGTGGCCGAGAACACGATGTCGGCCAGGAACAGGTGGCGGTCGAGCTCGTCCAGCGGCAGCGCCACGCCGCCGTGGCGCGCGGCCAGCTCCTGGGCGTGAGCGAAGGTGCGGTTGGCGACCAGCAGCTGCTTCACCTTCGCCTGCGCGAGGTGGCGCGCGGCCAGCTCGATGGTCTCGCCGGCGCCGACCAGCAGCACGGTGGAATCGGCGGGCTGCGCGAACGATTCCTGCGCCAGCCGCACCGCCAGCGAAGCCACCGACACCGGGCTGTTGCCGATCCGCGTTTCGGTGCGCGCGCGCTTGGCGGTGACGAAGGCGTGCTGGAACAGCCGGTCCAACTGCCCGCCCAGCGCGCCGGCCTCGCGCGCCAGCGCCCAGGCGTGCTTGACCTGCCCGAGGATCTGCGGCTCGCCCAACACCAGCGAATCCAGCCCGGTGGCGACGCGGAACAGGTGCCGCACCGCGTCGCCGTCCTGGTGGCGGTAGAGGTAGGCGTGGAGGTCGCCGCTCTCGGACGGATGCGTCGCCAGCCAGTCGGCGAGCACGCCGCCGTCGTCGTCGGTGACAGCGTAAAGCTCGGTGCGGTTGCAGGTCGACAGCAGCGCCACCTCGCGCACCTGCGGCAGCGCCTTGAGCCGCGCCAGCGCCGGCGCGACGGCGTCGTCGGCGAAGGCGACGCGCTCGCGCAGGGCGACCGGG